>NZ_BAAHWY010000003.1:0-411789 GCF_054784955.1 Enterococcus salsurae
TGGGTGGAATTATCCTGATGAACTTGACACAGAAAATCTTAGTTACCTTTTTAGCAACGTTCTAGAAAATGCTAGAGCTTTGGAACAGGAGGAAGAGTGACTGATAATTCCGCAATCGTCAGCGATAAATGAATGGAGGGATATATATGATTCAAATTGATGAACAAGAAAAGTACGTTTGGTTAGCTTGTGCAGACGGATGGCGACGATACGCAGGCCACACAGCAACTGTAGATGACATGCGAGTTTCGATTGTTATAGCACCAACAGATAGCCTTGCAGTTTATGATTTAGCTTTTTCGGACCTTTCGTCAGGAGCTAGCATACTCAAATTAAAGTTGAACATTATAGATGTTGCATTCAGCAAGACAAAAGAACAAGCTTGGGGGACAGGTGGATACCATGAAGTCATTTTGCGGGATGGTTCGGTACAAAGGATCTATAATGACAATGTGACGACTAATGGTGTTGGCAACCATAATAGCAAAACATATCACATTTGTGTGGTTGGTAATGGATCGTTTACTGCAGAACAAGAAGCAGCTTTCGATGCTCGAGCACGTGCTGCAATGGATCGTTTTGGTCTTAAAGTAGATGATGTTTTGGGACATAATGAGTTTTCTGGACATACCTCGAATAGCTGTCCTGGAATCAATATGACAACTGTACGCAATCGGTTGAAAGGTTCTTCGAATAATAACTCATCTACGAGCACCTTTAACATCAATAATTATCACACGACTAAATTTAATCAAATCCGATTGGTTAAAGCTGATTGGGCCTATAAAGAAGTATCACTTAAAAATAGAGTTGGTGATATTGTGCCAAAAGGTACAGTTTTGACAGTCACAGGATTGGAATATAGCGGACAGTATCCAAGGTTTAAGCTTAAATCTGGACTGTACATTACAACTCGAAAAGATACTGTTGAAGAGTATAAAGCTAGTAGCTCAAACAACACTGCTGTAGCAACGCCTCCAGCGAATGTTTGGCATAGTCGCTCAGGTACTGTGACGGTGACTGCAACTGCTGGCATTAATTTGCGTGGTACATCTAGTGGGGATACGACTACACCGTCCAATCTAGGTATCCTTGCTTTATTGACACGTGGTCAGCAAGTGAAGTACGATCGGGTACTAGTTCAGCGCAACGGCCATGCCTTTGTCCGTCAGCCACGATCAGGCAGATATGGTTGGTTAGCGATCGGACCGACCAAAGACGGTAAGGTGACGTCCTATTGGGTGTCAGGTATTACAATTTAAGCATAAAGCCCTGTCCTTTAATTGGATAGGGCTTTTTTGCGTTCTTCAATTTATTATTCTAGATCTTGCAACATTAATTAAGAGATACGTCTTTGATATATCCCTTGGTAACTGAGCGGCTAAGGATGTGTTTCAAAAATTATAATAGAAGAAAAGTTCGTTTGTTGTGGGTCAATATGTGGGTCAAATTGAGATATTCAAAAAAAGAAGTTCGCAAACGCCTTGGTTATCAGCGTTTATGAACTTCTTAATTGTATTATTTTGTTTCGCGGTGTAAAGTAACTTTTCTTTCACGTGGGCAATATTTTTTCTTTTCCAAACGATCAGGATTGTTACGTTTGTTTTTATTAGATAAGTAGTTGCGTTCTTTGCAAGAAGTGCATTCTAATGTGATGTTTACGCGCATGATTTTCCCCCCTCACCATTCAAGAATCCTCCAAGAAATCTCTCAGACTAAAATATAATAGCATGATTTGAAAGGGAAAGCCAGTCTTTTTGTGTATTTTGTTAAGTAAAACTACTTGACGAATCGTGGCTACATTTATTTGAGTTTGCTTTGAATATCTTCGATCATTTTGGTATAGGCGATCGGTCCGTTGTATAACCAGCTGGATTCTGGTCCAAATTCCCATAAATTGCCATCTTTGACAGCTTTGAGATTTTGCCAAACTTGATCATTGAAGAAGTCGGCACCTTCATCACTATTGACCAAAATCAGATAATCTGCATCCAATTCTGCAAGTTTTTCTAACGAAACAGCAGACCAGTCCGCAGTGGCTGTTTCGCTGATTTTCGTGACTAAACTAGGAACTGAAAATCCAAGTTCTTGGTACAATAATTGACCGCTTGATTTGGTTTGTGCAACCATGAAAGCCGAGTTATTGACGACCCATAGGACGGCCACGGATTTGCCTTCGATTTTATCTGCATACGTTTCTTTCGTTGAAGCAACCAAATCATCGTAATCTGTTTCAACTTGCTTTGCTTGATCTTCTTTATGCAATACTTTGGCAATATCGTTTAAACGATCCCGCCAAGTTACGTCTTCGCCGTTGGTCACGACATAGGTTGGGGCGATTTTGCTGTATTGGGCATATTTATCACCTTCAATCATTGAATTGCTATCCATTAATAGTAAATCTGGTTCGTAGCTTAACACATCTTCGTAAGGTAAATCGTAGTTGATACGTGGGACATCAGCCAATTTGTCTTGCAAGTAGGCTTGATCGCTGTCATTGCCGACGGTCCATTGCGCAACTGGCGTCACATCTAAAGCCACCAGATAATCCTCTAAATAGCTGGCGATCACACGCTGGGGATCGGCAGGGATCGTGACTTCATTGCCGGCAGCATCGGTCAATGTTGTTTCAACTGCGGCACTTGTTGTTGTGTCTGCTGTGCTGTCATTGGTTTCATTGCTATTGGAACATGCACCCAGCACCACTAGTGAAAGCAAAGAAAGCATCGCTAGCCATTTTTTTGCTTGGAATCGTTTTGTCATTTTTATCCTCCTTTGTTCTCAATTGAACGATCATTCTATTAAGTGAGAATGATTCTCAATCCATAAAGGTATTATTGCGAAGAAAGCTGTTTTTGTCAATCTTAAAAAGAGATTTTTTCACAGCTATTGACGAATCAAAGAAAAACAAGCATAATTGATAATCATTATCAGTATGTATGATTGAGGAAGAATTATGGCGAAATTAAGAACAGTTGACTTGACGGTCGGCTATCAAAAACAAAAAATTGTGCAACATCTAACAATCGAGATTCCAGAAGGACAAATCATTGGATTGATTGGACCAAATGGCAGCGGAAAGTCGACCTTATTGAAGGCACTGGCGCGGGTCTTGACACCCTTATCGGGAGACGTGTTTTTGGATGAAAAACAGCTCCATCAAATCAAAACCAAAGAAGTGGCTGGTCGAATCGCTCTTTTGTCGCAAATCAGTGATTCTTCCATCGGCTTGTCGATTCGCGAAATTGTCTCCTATGGTCGCTACCCGTATCAAAAAGGGCTCAGCGGTCTATCCCAAAAAGACCTTGAAGCGATTGAGTGGGCACTGCAGGCGACTGGACTTGAGGCACTGGCCGACGAAAATATCGGGACGTTGTCAGGCGGTCAAAAACAGCGAGTATGGATCGCGATGGCGTTGGCACAGGATACCGATATTGTGATTTTGGATGAACCAACGACTTTTTTGGATCCAGCGCATCAATTAGAAATATTGTTGTTGCTGCAGCAAATCAACCAACAGTATGGGAAAACGATCATTATGTCGATCCATGATCTGAACCATGCATCGCGCTTTGCCGACTATATGTATGCCTTAAAAGCTGGGATGCTGCTGACGTGCGGTACACCTGAGGAAGTCTTGACCACCCAGTGGCTCAAAGATTTATTTGATATCGAAGCCACATTGACAACCTTTCCCAATAGTCGCAAACCATTGATTTTGACGTATGATTTGGGGGCAGAGTCATGAAACGATTTACTTGGCTTTTGCTTTTCGCTTGTCTCCTTTTCATCGGTATTTTCTTTCTGGCGATCACACAAGGTGCCGCCGATATTTCTTTGCAGACAATCAAAGAAGCGTTCTTCGACTTTGACTATCAAAATCAATTACACCAAGTGCTGCGTAATATTCGTTTGCCACGGGTATTGGCATCTTTTCTCGTAGGCAGTTGCTTTGCGGTCACTGGTGCCATCATGCAGGGAATCACCAAGAATCCGTTAGCGGATGGTGGGCTCTTAGGGGTCAATAGTGGGGCAGCGGTTGGGTTGGCGATCGCTTTTATTTTGTTTCCAAAGATCCAACCAAGTCAGGCAGCACTTTTTTCTTTTTTAGGAGCGTTCATTGCTACAGCCTTTTTGTTTTTACTTACGAAGTATGCACGCTTAGGCATGTCGCCGACGGGCTTGATTTTAGCTGGGGTGGCGTTAAGCTCCTTCTTTTCAGCCATCAGCCAAACATTGTCCTTACAGTTTGACTTGAATCAAGATCTGGCTTTTTGGTTCATAGGCGGAGCGGCGAATGTGACATGGGCACAATTGTGCTTTGTCACACCGATTTATGTACTGGCCATTCTATTGACACTAGGTATGGGGAAATCGCTCAATCTTTTGTCTTTAGGGGATGATACAGTGATCGCCCTTGGCAAACATCCTCAAGGAATACGAGGTGCTGCCTTATTGGTAGTGGTGGTTTTAGCCGGGATGGCGGTATCGTTGGTAGGGCCGGTCAGTTTTATTGGTTTGATGGTCCCCCATGTGACGCGGGGGTTGGTGGGTAAAAATTATCAATTGATTCTGCCGTTGACAATCATTGGCGGCGGCACGCTGGTCATGGCGGCGGACTTGGTTGGTCGCTTGATCAATCCACCGTTTGAAACACCTTTTGGCGCGATTTTAGCCTTGATCGGTGTGCCTTTCCTATTGATCAAGATTCGGAGGGAGCAAGGATGAAGAAAAAAGTGATGATTGTTTACTTTGTGCTGATTGCCGCATTCCTGGCTAGTGTGATGATCGGCAAAACGTTTCTTTCCTTCCGCGTCTTGCTGGATATGCTGCAAGGGATTGCTTCCAGCAGCCAAGTGCTCACGTTGTTTTCCTTTCGTTTGCCGCGGGCTTGTTTGGCACTGATTGCTGGACTGGCTTTTGGTTTTTCTGGTTTTGCATTGCAAGGTGTGACGCGGAATGCATTGGCAGACGCAAGCATCTTAGGCATCAATAATGGCGCTGGGTTATTCGTGATCGTCTATTTGGGCTTTTATGCGCAGGGGTCGTATTTGCTGCCGTTGGTTGGTGTGATAGGGGGCTTATCAGCAGCGCTGCTCGTATACTTTATCGCATACAAATACCGGCAACTCTTGTCAATGGAACGGGTCATTTTGGCTGGGATCGCGGTCAATGCAGGATTGGCTGCAGGAACGCTGCTACTGACGGTCCAACTGTCAAAGGATCGATACAGCTTTGTGACCTCATGGCTTTCAGGCGCAATCTGGGGGACGTCGTGGACCCAGATTATCAGTTTGCTCCCTTGGGTCATCCTACTGGCGGGTGCTCTTTTTTGGACAGTGCCATTATTGAATCTGCTAGGATTTGGGGAAGAACAGGCAATTAGTTTGGGGGTTTCCCTCACGAGATTGCGTACATGGTTTCTTTTATTGGCTGTCGGATTGGCTGCAAGTACCGTTGGTTTTACTGGTAATTTGGCTTTTGTCGGTTTACTGGCACCTCATATCGCCAAAGGGATCATCGGAAAAGAATCCCGCACCGCGTGCGTTTTATCTGGGATGATAGGAAGTATCTTGGTTTTGGCCAGTGATACGATTGGTCGTCTGATATTGACAAGTGGTGAGATACCAGCAGGGATCATTATCTCACTGGTAGGCGCGCCTTATTTTTTATATCTATTGATTCGTCAAAAAGCATCGTCAACGTGATACGTAGAGAAAAACGAATTTTCTCTCATTCGCGTTTGCTTTTTGACGCTTTTTTTTGGTACTATCTCTGAGAGGAGTGATTTCATGGAGAAAGCTTTTTTGAGAAAACAGATGATCAATACATTAGAACAACTCCCTAAAAAACGGAAACAGAAGAAAGAAAGATTGATGCAGCAAATGCTGTTTGCCTCTCAAGCATGGCAAAATGCGTCATCGATCGGGGTGATTCGCGCACTTCCTTTTGAGTTTGATACCCAACCAATCTTTGCACAGGCGATCAAAGAAAATAAGCGGATCGCCGTACCTAAAACGATCGACAAAGCATTGCATTTTTTTGAGGTAGATGGAGATACACTTTATCAAAAGTCCGCCTTCGGTGTGGAAGAACCCATCAGTGAAAAAGCTGCACTGCATTTGGACCTTGTCCTTGTGCCAGGTTTGATTTTTTCGACTACTGGTTATCGAATCGGGTTTGGTGGCGGCTATTATGATCGGTTTCTAGCAAATTATAGAGGAAAAACGATATCTTTGGCATTTTCAGAGCAAATCAATGATGCATGGCAGCCAGAAGCCTTTGATATCCCAGTGGATAAAATCATTACCGACAGCTATGATGCAACAAACGAAGGAGCAGTACGATGAATACTTTGATGAAAAAATGGCGGAACCAGCCATTCTTTACTTATTTGTTTTTGGCGATTCAAACAATTGTTTTTATTCTCGGTTATTTGACACCGATGATCCAGGCCGGTGGTGTGATGTATGGTCCTTTTGTGGCGTATATGCACGAATACTGGCGTTTTGTCACACCGATTTTTCTGCATTTCGGTTTGGCGCACTTCGCGATCAATTCAGTGATCTTGTATTATATGGGGCAGCAAGTGGAAGCTATATATGGCCACAGCCGCTTTTTTTGCTTGTATATCCTAAGCGGGATCATGGGCAATGTGATGAGCTTTGCCTTTAACCAAGTAGGTGTACAATCGGCAGGCGCAAGTACTTCTTTGTTTGGTTTATTTGGCGCCTTTTTGATTTTGGGGCTGCATTTCAAAAACGATTACCGCATTCAAGCGATGGTGCGGCAGTTCGCTTTATTTGTTGGATTGAACCTTGTGTTTGGTTTGTTTGATCAATCCATAGATATTTGGGGTCATGTCGGCGGCATCATCGGTGGACTGTTAGTGGGGAACCTTTTGGCATTGCCCAAAAATTACGGAAAGTATTCTATTCATACCCGAATCATCTCCGGTATTGTCTTTGTTTTCTTATTGGTGATTTTTGTGATATATGGTTTAAAAAAATATCAAATACTTGTATAATAAGCAGGAAGTGGTTCTATGGAGACGTTATATGACGTACAGCAATTACTGAAACAATTTGGTGTTTATATTTATGTAGGCAAGCGTATTTACGATATTGAGTTGATGCAGATCGAATTGAAAAACTTTTATGACAGTCGTTTGATCGATCAAGATACCTATATGACCGCTTGGCACATCCTTAAACGTGAACATCGAATAGAAGAAAGTCGGGAGGAAAAATTGTGATGGACAAAAAAATCATCGGCATCGATTTAGGCGGCACGACAGTCAAATTTGCTATTTTGACAACAGAAGGAGAGATTCAACAAAAATGGAGTATTGACACCAATATTCTTGATGAAGGTGCCCATATCGTGCCGGAAATCGTTGAATCGATCAATCATCGTCTAGGTTTATATGATATGAAACCTGAAGACTTTATCGGCATCGGCATGGGGACCCCAGGCAGTGTAGATCGGGATAAAGGCACGGTGATCGGTGCATACAACCTGAACTGGAAAACTTTGCAGCCTGTCAAATCGTTGATTGAAAAAGGAACAGGTATTGCTTTTGCTATCGACAACGACGCCAATGTTGCAGCTTTAGGGGAACGTTGGAAAGGTGCTGGTGAGAATAATCCTGATGTCATCTTTATTACATTAGGCACCGGTGTTGGCGGCGGCATCATTATGGAAGGTCAGCTGCTTCATGGTAAAGCTGGCTGTGCTGGCGAGATTGGCCATATCACAGTAGACCCTGAGGGCTATGAATGTACTTGCGGCAAGCGCGGTTGTCTAGAAACGGTATCTAGTGCAACGGGCGTTGTGAGGGTCGCACGAACTTTAGCTGAGGAATATGCGGGAAATTCTAAATTGAAACAACAATTAGACAATGGCGAAGAAGTATCAAGTAAAGATATTTTTGAAGCTGCACAAGCCAATGATCCTTTTGGGTTGATGGTCGTTGATAAAGTTTGTTTCTATTTGGGCTTAGCCTGCGGTAATTTAGGCAATACCCTTAACCCAGCAAGTATTGTTCTGGGTGGCGGCGTTTCGGCAGCGGGAGAATTTTTGCGCAAACGCGTGGCAGCTTATTTTGCCAAGTTCACATTCCCTCAAGTCACTGAAAGTACCGAAATCAAATTAGCAGAATTAGGCAATGACGCAGGTGTGATAGGCGCCGCATCATTGGCATTGCAATTCGCAAAATAGTCGTGGTCAACACGACTGATCATCACCAATGAAGTAAGAGCAGAGAGGATAGAGGAAAACATGTCACCAATTATGTGGGTCAATCTTGTTTTGGCACTGATTATTTTAGCAATCGCCCTAAACTGGGGTTATTTTCAAATCATGGGGCGACGATCAGCAACGATCATTCCCGAAGATGAATTCAAAGCAGGAATGAAGAAGGCACAAGTGATCGATGTACGTGAAAAAAATGAATTTGACAGCGGCCATATTATGGGTGCCCGCAACATTCCTTTTACGGTGCTAAGCAATTCTTTTGGCGCGTTTCGCAAGGATCAGCCAATCTATTTATACGATACGCGAAAATCATTGAGTATTCGAGCGGCCAATAAATTACGTAAAGAAGGCTTCACCAATGTCTATATCTTAAAAGAAGGATATGAAGGTTGGAGCGGCAAGACCAAAAAGAAAACAACCGTATAAAAAAGTTGAAAAAGTGTGTTTACGTTCCCGTAGACAGACTTTTTCTTATTTTAGCGCAAAGTTTCGGCTGCAGCACAGAAAAAAACGCCAACCAATGAATGGTGGCGTTTTTTTATTGTGAAGAAAATCAGCGCGCAGCACTTTTGCGCATTGCCCGTTTGCGTTTTTCGTCATGGGCAGCTTGTTGTTCATCGATTGGATCAATCACTTGTTTTTTGACAGTCAAAACTACGCTTGCTGCAGCGGCTACTGTTGCTGCTGTACCGATCAGAAATCCGGATAAAAATCGTTTCATCTTCAAACACCTCGCCTTTATTGATATCTTCATTATGCGCCAAAGAACAAAATAAATCAAAAATTACACGTTTTCCATGAGTAAACTCTTGATAAAATTTAGTAAATATTTTATAATAAATTTACTAAATAGGATAAAGGAGCGAGAATATGGATACATTAGCACGCATTTTTGAAGAACGATTTGGTGAAGCTGGAACAAACACGTACTTTGCACCAGGAAGAATCAATCTGATTGGAGAACATACCGATTACAATGGTGGCTATGTCTTTCCAGCAGCGATTACATTAGGCACATATGCAGTTGCGCGTAAGCGTGAAGATCAGCAAGTCCGTTTGTATTCGGAGAACTTTCCTGAGATTGGGACCATTTCTTTTGCTTTGCATGCACTAGATTACCGCAAGGAAGACAATTGGACCAATTATCCCAAAGGCGTCTTACGCTATCTGAAAGAAGCCGGTTATGCCATCACAACTGGTTTTGATGTCGCATTTTATGGCAATATCCCAAATGGTGCTGGTTTATCCTCTTCGGCTTCGATCGAATTGCTGACAGGTGTCATGTTGGAAGATTTATTTGACCTGTCATTAGATCGTTTGGATCTAGTGAAAATCGGCAAAAAAGTGGAGAATGAATTTATTGGTGTCAATTCAGGGATCATGGACCAATTTGCGATTGGCATGGGACGAAAAGATCATGCACTGCTTTTAGATACAAATACATTAAATTATGAAGTTGTGCCAGCCGCATTTGGTGAATATGTGATTGCGATCATGAATACCAATAAACGTCGTGAACTGGCAGATTCGAAATACAACGAGCGCCGCGCGGAATGCGAAGAAGCCTTGGCACGCTTGCAAACCAAGTTAGCGATCGATTCACTAGGTGCATTGGATGAAGCGACCTTCTTTGCCAATACAGATTTGATTGGCGATAACACTTTGATCAAGCGTGCCAAACACGCAGTAACAGAAAATCAGCGCACATTGAAAGCAAAGGCCGCATTGACTGCAGGGGACTTAGTGACATTTGGTCAATTATTGAATGACTCGCACACCTCGCTAAGAGATGATTACGAAGTCACAGGCGTTGAATTAGATACGTTAGCTGCAGCCGCGCAAGCACATCCAGCAGTCTTAGGTGCCCGAATGACTGGCGCAGGTTTTGGCGGATGTGGGATTGCATTGGTCAAAGCAAGTCAGTGGGATGACTTCAAAGCGCACGTATTGGCCGCTTATGCAGACAAAATCGGCTATGCAGCAGACATTTATCAAGCGAGTATTGATGATGGGGCGCGAAAACTGTAGAATAAGGAACGTGAAAGAAATCAAGAAAGAAGGCTGAAAAATGACGATTTTAGTTTTAGGTGGTGCAGGATACATCGGCTCACATGCGGTGGATCAACTGATCAATCAAGGAAAAGAAGTAGCAGTCGTTGATAATTTATTGACAGGACATCGTCAAGCAGTCCATCCAGCAGCAACATTTTATCAAGGCGACATTCGTGACATAGACTTTTTGCAAAAAGTCTTTGAAAAAGAAACCATTGAAGGTGTGATCCATTTTGCAGCCAGCTCTTTGGTCGGGGAATCTGTCGAAAAGCCATTGAAATATTTTAATAATAACGTCTATGGCATGCAAATCTTGCTTGAAGTCATGCAAGCGCATGCCGTGAAGCATATAGTCTTTTCTTCAACAGCAGCGACATATGGAGAACCAGAAGAAAGCCCGATCACGGAAATGACGCCCACCAATCCCAAAAATCCATATGGTGAAAGTAAACTAATGATGGAAAAAATGATGCGCTGGTGTGATGAAGCCTATGGCATGAAATTTGTTGCTTTACGCTACTTCAATGTCGCTGGTGCCAAAGCGGATGCCACGATAGGAGAAGACCATGATCCAGAAACACATTTGGTCCCAATCATTTTGCAAGCCGCATTAGGCCAACGAAAAGAAGTCGCCATCTTTGGCGATGATTATGATACACCAGATGGTACTTGTATTCGTGATTACGTCCATGTGGAAGATTTGATCGCGGCACATTTGTTGGCGTTAGACTATTTGCAAAAAGGCAATGAGAGCAATGTCTTCAATCTAGGCAGCAACAACGGCTACTCGGTCAAAGAAATGGTTGAAGCAGCCCGTACCGTGACCGAAAAAGATATTCCAGCGCGGATCGCACCACGTCGCGCTGGCGATCCAAGTACATTGGTGGCTTCCAGTGATAAGGCGAAAGCTATTTTAGGCTGGCAGCCAAAATATACGACCGTTGAAGCAATCATCGAAACTGCCTGGAAGTGGCATGTCAGTCATCCAGATGGTTATCAAGATTAGGAGGCACTTGACCTATGACGATCAGTCAAACAATTAGTGATTTTGTCACGTTGGCGATCAAAGCAGGGGGCTGGATGGCGCTGGATCGCATCTATTTGCAGAACCGCGTGTTGGCAATGATCGGTGAAGATGTGATGGAGGAAACTGTGCAGCAAGAACCGGCTTCTTCGTTGGACTTGATGGATACCCTTGTTGAAAAAGCCATCGAAAACCAGGTGATTGGCGATACAATGGCCCAACGCGAACAGTTCGAAGCCCAACTGATGGATTATTTGACACCGCCGCCATCAGTGGTCAATGCATTTTTTGCGCAGCATTATGCCACAGATCCCAAAGCAGCGACGGATTACTTTTTTGCATTGTCTAAACAAAATGATTACATCAAAACCAGAAGTATTGCAAAGAACATTGTTTTCCCAGTCAAAACGGAGTATGGCGATCTAGAGATTACCATCAACTTATCAAAACCCGAAAAAGATCCGAAACAAATCGCTGCAGAAGGAAAAAGCAGTCAAGTGGATTATCCCAAATGCATGCTTTGTTTGGAAAATGAAGGCTATCAAGGCAGAATCAACTATCCAGCGCGCGCCAACCATCGTATCATCCGTATGAATCTGGATCATGAGGCATGGGGGTTTCAATATTCGCCATATGCTTACTACAATGAACATTCGATTTTTCTCTCACTGGAACATCGGCCGATGAAAATCGATCTGCAAACCTTCAGTCGGTTGTTGCAGATCGTTGAAGTGATGCCCCATTATTTTGTGGGTTCGAATGCAGATTTGCCAATCGTGGGCGGCTCGATTCTATCCCACGATCATTACCAAGGTGGTCGGCATGAATTTGCGATGGCAAAAGCAGCTGTCGAAAAAGAATTCAGTTTGACTGGATTTGCCGATGTCACAGCCGGCATCGTGAAGTGGCCCATGTCAGTGATCAGACTGCAAGCCAAAGACAAGCAGAAGTTGGCCTTGGCGTCAGATTATATTTTGGCCCAATGGCGTAATTACTCTGATCCAACTGTATCGATCAATGCCTTTTCCATAGATGGAACGCCGCATCATACGGTCACACCAATCGCGCGCAAAAAAGGCGACCTGTTCGAAATGGATCTCGTATTGAGGGACAATAATATATCTGAAGAACATCCGGATGGTATCTTTCATCCCCATAAGAATGTGCAGCACATCAAGAAAGAAAATATCGGCTTGATCGAAGTCATGGGGTTAGCAGTCTTGCCGCCGCGCCTAGTGCCAGAATTAAAAGAAGTGGCCAAGTATCTCCTTGATCAACCCAATCAAATGGCAGACTATCATCACGTGTGGGCAGACCAGTTGAAAGCAGCACATCCCAATCTGACCGAGGCAAACGCAGAAGAAATCTTGCAGGAAGCAGTAGGGCATATTTTTGCCGAAGTGTTGGCCCATGCTGGAGTCTTCAAACGTGATGCGGCAGGTAAAGCTGCCTTCCAGACATTTATCGATCAGTTGTGAGCCAAACCATCTATGAGGAAAAGGAGGGATAGCATGGCTACGATCAAAGATATTGCGCAGCAAGCAGGTGTCTCGCCGGCAACTGTGTCTCGCGTCTTAAATTACGATAGTGAATTATCCGTAAGCGCTGAAACCAAAGAAAAGATCTTCAAAGTTGCCGAGGCGCTGAATTATACCAAGCATAAGAAAAAAGCTGCTGAAACCAGCAGCATTCGGCTGATCCAGTGGTTCGATACGGAAGAAGAATTGGCGGATCTGTATTATTTAGCGATTCGCTTAGGGATTGAGAACAAAGCAGAAGAGTTAGGGATTCGCCTGCTCAAGGAACCCTTCGATACCTTGTCAGATACACCTGTGGACGGAACAATCACGATTGGCAAATTTGGCGATCAACAGATCCAGCAATTGAAAAAAAGTCAGAAGCACCTCTTAATGGTTGATTTCGATGCCCTTTCTTATGGGGTCGACTCATTAGTGGTGGACTTTCAGCAAGCGGTAGATCTCGTGATCGATGCCTTTATAGCGAAAGGCCATCAAAAAATTGGTTTGCTTTCTGGCATCGAATTTACCAAAGATCATCAGCAAGAAATCTTTGACCCGCGGCGTTACTTTTTTGAAGCCCGTTTGCGACAGCTGAAATTGTATGACGCCAACTATTTACTGCAAGCACCGTTTACCGTTGAAGGCGGCTATTTAGCCATGAAGGACTTTCTGGCACAAGAGCGGCCATTGCCCACTGCTTTTTTTGCCTCTAGTGATGCGTTAGCTATTGGCGGGATGCGGGCACTGCAAGAAGCTGGCATCAGCATCCCAGAAGATATCGCAGTGATCGGCTTCAATGATGTCAGTGTGGCGAAGTATGTGACACCGGCTTTGTCTACGATCAAAGTGCATACGGAATGGCTTGGAGAGCTAGCAGTCACTACCCTCATGGAATTGATTGCCTCACCAGCACCGGTACCCAGAAAAGTAACGATTGCTACGGAACTGATCAAACGTGCTTCCAGTGCACATCAAGCAAACACATAAAATGGCCTAATGAACAATACCAAAGTTTAAACAGCAAGACGATGGCTATGCCTGTATCCAAAGGCATAGTATCTGACGCTTGTTTAAGCTTTTTTTGTCCTTGTTGGGCAATCAGTCATAATATGGTAGAATATGAGAGAGTTTTTTTGAATGGGGAGATTAGCAACGATGAAAACATTAGCAATCGACACGTCTAACCAAACCTTGGCAGTTGCCGTGGTGGATGGTCATCAAATTTTAGGACAAAGTCAGACAATGGCGATCAAAAATCATAGCACAGCTTTGATGCCTGCCATCCAGCAGATGATGCAGACAGTTGGTGTAAAACCAAATGAATTGGCACAAATCGTTGTTGCCAAAGGTCCAGGATCCTATACGGGTTTACGGATCGGGGTGACTACAGCCAAAACGTTGGCCCATACTTTGGCGATTCCGCTGATCGCTGTGTCTAGTTTGAAAGTAGTGGCTGCAAACTGCGTGGGTGTTCCTCAATGGATCGTTCCACTGTTTGATGCCAGAAGAAACAATGTCTATACTGGTGTATATCAATGGCAAGCGGCCGCATTGACTTCGATTGTTGATGATCAGCATATGTCATTGGATAGCCTATTGACACTTTTGAAGAAGGAAACCAATGGAGATGTATTGTTCGTAGGCGCTGATACAGCCAAGTTTGCTGCGGAGATCAAAGAAGAATTACCACATGCACGCATCAACCAAGTATCTGTTTGGGATTATCCCTCAGCAGCGGTCCTGGCCGCACTCGCAGATCAAGAAGTGCCAGTGGCATCAATCCATGGATTTGTCCCATCTTATTTGAAATTAGTCGAAGCAGAAGAAAATTGGTTGGCCGTGCATGAAGCAGGAGCAGATGCCTATGTTGAAAAAATTTAAAGCGATCAAAGGCAAGCTAACATTATTTCGCCACATTCAGTATCCTGAAAGAACAGTCGATCTTAGAGGCAATACTTACGTCTTGCGGGAATTAGTCGGCGATGATATCAAAGAATTGCTGCAAGTAGAACGGCTCGTTTATGCAGGAGAATTGCCTTGGACGAAAAGTGCCTTCTTATCGGAACTGTATTCTCGGGTAAAGCACCTATACATTGGGGTTTTATATCAGGAACGCATGATTGGTTTTGCTGGCGTGCGGATTCTCGGTGGTGATGCCCATATCACCAATATTGCGATCATTCCTGAATATCAGGGGAAAGGCCTTGGTTCTTTCCTTTTAGCTGAACTAGAACAGTATGCGCGAAAGCAGACATGTGACCGCTTGACATTAGAGGTTCGACTCAGCAATCGTGATGCACAACGGTTGTATCGACAACTGGGGTTTCAATCTCAGGCAATCAAGACGGCCTACTATACGGAAGGCAATGAAGATGCATTGGATATGGTGAAATTTATTGATGGATAAGCAAGCATACGATCAGTCCCCCTCTGCAAAACAATTGTGGGACTTAGCAGAAAGCAGTTATTTGACGGGTTCACCATGGGAGGAAGCTCAATTTGCACAAGATCTTCAAAACCCGCGAAGTCAATACTTGAGCAAAGCATCCAGCGCCTCAGATAAACTGATTGCTTTTTTGAGTTTTCAGCAAGTCTTGGATGAAGCCGAACTATTCAATCTTGCTGTCGATCCGGCTTATCAAGGACAAGGCCTGGCCAAAGAATTGCTGCAGCGCTTCTTTGCAATCGTTGAAGCAGCGGGGGGCACGCGGATTTTTTTGGAAGTACGGGCGTCAAATCTACAAGCCCAAGCGTTATATCTGCGCACTGGGTTTGCAGTCATTGGACGCAGAAAAAAATATTATCAACATCCTGAAGAGGATGCACTCATTATGGAAAAGAAAGTAGGCGAATAAATCAAATGAACGAATTGATTTTAGCCATTGAAAGCAGCTGCGACGAAACCAGTGTCGCTGTTATCAAAAATGGCGACACGATTTTAAGCAATATCGTCGCTTCGCAAATCAAAAGTCATCAACGTTTTGGCGGTGTTGTTCCTGAGGTTGCCAGCCGCCACCACGTAGAACAAATCACGATCTGTATCGAAGATGCGCTGACCGAAGCGCAAGTTGCACCCAATGAGTTGTCCGCAGTGGCTGTGACTTATGGCCCAGGCTTAGTCGGGGCCTTATTGATTGGTCTATCAGCAGCCAAAGCATTTGCATGGGCACATGATTTGCCATTGCTGCCCGTCAACCACATGGCGGGTCATATCTATGCTGCCCGTTTTGTTCAACCATTGGTCTTTCCCTTACTGGCATTACTGGTCAGCGGCGGTCATACGGAGTTGGTGTATATGGTTGAGGACGGTTCATTTGAGATCATTGGAGAGACCCGTGACGATGCGGCGGGAGAAGCTTATGACAAAGTCGGACGCGTCTTAGGATTACCGTATCCCAGTGGCAAAGAAATCGACCGTTTGGCGCATATTGGACAAGATACCTACCACTTTCCGCGGGCGATGATCTATGAAGACAATTACGATTTTAGTTTCAGCGGATTGAAAAGTGCCTTTATCAATCACGTCCACAATGCTGAGCAACGTGGTGAAACTTTGGTGCCAGAAGATCTAGCTGCGAGTTTTCAAGCAAGTGTCGTCGAGGTATTGGTCACAAAAACGATCAGAGCCTGCCAAAGTTTTCCTGTACAGCAATTGATCGTTGCTGGCGGCGTCGCAGCAAATCAAGGCTTACGTGAGGCATTGGCTGAAGCAATGCTTGAATATCCGGAAATCGATTTATTGATTCCGCCTTTGCGCCTTTGTGGGGACAATGCGGCGATGATCGGCGCCTATGCCCATATCGCCTTGCAAAAACAGCGTATTGGCACGCTGGCGCTTAATGCAGATCCTAGTGTAAGTTTTATGCACAGACAAAATTAAAAGTACAGCACCGATAAAAAACAAAGAACCTTTGTTTTATCGGTGTTTTTTTGTGGTTTAATAAGTTTCATATTCTTGTTATTAATGAATTTTTATTTGTTTTTAAACTTTATATTGTATTTTATTTCATTTTTTGCTATTCTTATGAATAAATAGCAGTGAAGGGTGGTTTACTTATGAAATCGATTTTCCAAGGACGCAGCTTTTTAGCCGAAAAAGATTTCAGCCAAGCTGAATTACAGTATTTGATTGACTTTGCGCAACATTTAAAAGAAATGAAGCAACAATATTTGCCGCATCAATATCTAGCGGGAAAAAATATAGCTTTATTGTTTGAAAAAACTTCAACGAGAACACGCGCGGCGTTTACAGTCGCAACGACTGATCTGGGGGCACATCCTGAATTTCTAGGCGCCAACGATATCCAATTAGGAACAAAAGAGTCGGTAGAAGATACCGCGAAAGTATTGGGGCGAATGTTTGATGGTCTGGAGTATCGCGGGTCAAGTCAAGAGGTAGTGGCACAATTGGCAGAATCAGCGGGTGTCCCTGTTTGGAATGGACTGACAGATGCGTGGCATCCCACCCAAATGATTGCTGACTTTTTAACGGTTCAAGAAAATTTTGGGACACTGGCTGGTTTGACGATTGCGTATTGCGGCGATGGTCGTAACAACGTAGCCAATTCTTTATTGATCACTAGTGCTATTTTAGGGGTCAATATCCACATCGTAACGCCCAAATCCTTGTTTCCTGATGATCAACTAGTGGCACTGGCCAAGACCTATGGACAAGAATCTGGCGCAGCGATTCTGATCACCGATCACGTATCAGAAGGGGTCTTAGGCGCAGATGTCATTTATACAGATGTTTGGGTATCGATGGGAGAAGAAGCACAGTTTGAAGCCCGGATCAAGCAATTGCTGCCTTATCAAGTCAACCAGCAGTTGATCAATCAAACCCAAAATGAACAAGTGATTTTTATGCATTGTTTGCCAGCCTTCCATGATACACAAACAAGTTACGGTAAAGAAGCAGCTGGAAAGTATGGTATCAAGGAAATGGAAGTCACGGATGAGGTATTCCGCAGCACATATGCCCGTCAGTTTGATCAAGCCGAAAATCGTCTGCATGCCATCAAGGCAATCATGGCAGCAACCGCCGGCAACCTGTTCATTCCGAAAGTCTAAAGATTAGTTTTTGGTTAAAGCGGTAACTGCACCTAGCCAAAAGCAGATATCTTTGTTATACTTTCTGGGAAGTCAATAGCCAAGATTTGATGATGCAAGAGAAGTAACCCTCAACAGTCATACAAGCGAGTTCGGGATGATGGAAGCCGAGCAGACGTGAGCGTGAAACGCACTTGTGAGAATTTGCCTAGCAAACGGAATTCTGCCGTTATCAGAAATAAAGTGGGTCCAATAGGACAATCAGAGTGGTACCGCGGGAAATCTCGTCTCTAGTGCATCGTTATGCGCTAGAGGCTTTTTTATGTGTTTCTCTTGCTGCAATCGAACAGCGCCAAATAACAGGAGGTCAAAAAAATATGAATAACAAAGAAATCGTCGCCCAAGCTATCTACCAAGTCGTCAAAGAAGATTTGACCATTGAACAAGTCCAGCAGTTATTAGAAAATCCTAAGTCAGTCGATCACGGAGATGTCGCTTTTCCTGCCTTCGCATTAGCGAAGGCTTACCGCAAAGCGCCCCAGCAAATAGCTGCCGAATTGGCGGAAAAAATGGCGGATACTTCGTTTGAAAAAATTGAAGTGGTGGGACCATATTTGAACTTTTTCATGGACAAATCTGCCATTTCAGCGCATGTCTTAGCGACAGTGATCAAAGATAAAAATCATTATGGCGATCAAACGATCGGCAATCAACAAGCCGTACCAATTGACATGTCTTCGCCGAATATTGCAAAACCTATTTCAATGGGGCATTTACGGTCAACCGTTATCGGCAATTCGATTGGTTTCATTTTGGAAAAAATCGGTTATCAACCAATCCGGATCAATCACTTAGGGGACTGGGGCACTCAATTTGGTAAATTGATCGTGGCTTACAAAAAATGGGGTTCAGAAGCCGCAGTCAAAGCAGAACCGATCAATGAATTGCTGCGTTTGTATGTAGATTTCCATGAAAAAGCCGAAACCGATAAGCAACTAGAAGATGAAGCCCGTGCATGGTTCAAAAAACTTGAAGACGGCGATCCAGAAGCCATTCAATTGTGGCAATGGTTCCGGGATGAATCAATGAAAGAATTCAATAAAATTTATGACATGCTGGAAGTGTCATTTGATTCATTGAATGGGGAGGCTTTTTATAACGACAAGATGACAGAAATTGTTGAATTGTTGGAAGAAAAGCATTTGCTGAAAGAAGACCAAGGCGCAGAAATCGTCGATTTGTCTGCTTACGATCTGAATCCAGCTTTGATCCGCAAATCTGATGGTGCAACACTCTATATCACTCGCGATATGGCCGCCGCGCTTTACCGCAAACGCAACTACGATTTTGCCAAATCATTGTATGTTGTCGGCAACGAGCAAAGCTATCATTTCAAACAATTGAAAGCTGTATTGAAAGAAATGGATTTTGAATGGTCCGATCAAATGACCCACGTGCCATTTGGCTTGATCACGAAAGACGGCAAAAAACTATCAACCAGAAAAGGCAAAATTGTCTTGCTGGAAGAAGTCTTGAACGAAGCGATCGCTTCAGCCAATGCCCAAATCACAGAGAAGAACCCCAACTTGGTCAACAAAGAAGAAGTGGCCAAGCAAGTCGGTGTCGGTGCGGTAGTCTTCCATGATTTGAAGAATGATCGCTTGAACAACTTTGACTTCACATTAGAAGAAGTGGTGCGTTTTGAAGGTGAAACAGGTCCTTACGTGCAGTATTCTCATGCCCGTGCCATGAGTATCCTTGAAAAAGGCGGATTTGATGCAGATACCGCAGCCATCACTGGTTTGGCAGATGCGGATAGCTGGGAAGTCATCAAATTGATCCAACGCTACCCAGAAACGATTCTCCAAGCTGCGGAAAAATATGAGCCATCTGTGATCGCCAAGCATGCCATCAAATTGGCACAAGCCTTTAATAAATACTATGCCAATGTCAAGATATTGGCAGAAGATAGCCAAAAAGACGCACGTTTGGCACTGGTCTATGCAGTGACAGTCCTACTGAAGGAAGATTTACGTCTGTTGGGTCTACATGCGCCGGATAAGATGTAAAATAGAAGAGATTTGATTAAATAAAAGTTTCATTAAGTGTGCGTATGAAGCGACGTCTTCTTGCGCACCTCTTTTTGATAGTCAGCTGCAAAACACAAGAAAAAAATGTTTGGCTAACAGTTTTGTTGGCCAAACATTTTTTTCTGTGATATCTTATGCTACTCATTTCTTACAACACTGCATGGGTCTCAATAAAACTGAAAAACGCCTCTGCATCTTCTTCTGTTCTCGAGATCACAGCAACGGTATCAAAACCAGCCAATGAGCAGACTTTTTCTGGCATTGATACATCATCGATCGCGGCTGCCAGCAAAGGGGCATTGTCAGGGATCGTATGGATCAAAGTCATAAATTGGACACGATCGATCTTGGTCACGACTTCTTCGATCATTTGCACCAAACGTTGTTCTTCCGCTTTTTCATTATCGGATACATGTTGACCTTGGAAAAGGACAAATTTGGTTTGACCAGTTTCGTCAGGTATTTTAACGATCTTCATGTCACGAATGTCGCGGGAAATGGTGGCCTGAGTTGCCGTGACACCTTGCTTTTCTAACAATTGAAGCAATTCTTCTTGGGTACGCACTGTCTGTTCAGTGACGATTTGTCTAATCATTAAGTGGCGATCAGCTTTACGCATAGGTCAAACTCCTTTATGGATGATTGATTGAATCAGCCCTATCATAGCAGAAAATCAAGTAAATGCCTAGAAATTCTCCCAAAAAGATCAGCGGAAGAAAGGAAAAGAGCGGAAATCACTGGGAATTTTTGGTGAATCAGTTGCATTTATCAAATAGCTACTGTATACTGTTTAAGGCGTGAGTTTTTAAACGCTATTATCCCACATCTTGTTCCATCTGCGAAGTGGTGCTGACTTAGTCAGTTCTTCAAAGAGCAAAAGAACAAGAGAGGAAAACAAAAAAAACCAATTGGAGGAAACACAACATGGCAGTAATCTCAATGAAACAATTACTAGAAGCCGGCGTACACTTTGGTCACCAAACACGTCGCTGGAACCCAAAAATGAAGAAATATATCTTCACAGAAAGAAACGGCATCTACATCATCGACTTGCAAAAAACTGTAAAATTAGTTGATGTAGCTTATGACTACATGAAAAATGTTGCTGAAGAAGGCGGCGTTGCTTTGTTCGTAGGAACAAAAAAACAAGCGCAAGAAGCAATCAAAGAAGAAGCAATCCGTTCAGGTCAATACTATGTAAACCACCGTTGGTTAGGTGGAACATTGACAAACTGGGAAACGATCCAAAAACGTGTTTCTCGTTTGAAACAAATCAACAAAATGGAAGAAGACGGTACTTTCGATTTACTTCCTAAAAAAGAAGTCGTAGGTTTGAACAAAGAACGTGAACGTCTTGAAAAATTCTTGGGCGGTATCGCTGATATGCCTAGAATTCCAGATGTAATGTACGTTGTTGACCCACGTAAAGAACGCATTGCAATCCAAGAAGCACGCAAATTAAATATCCCAATCGTAGCGATGGTTGATACAAACTGTGATCCAGATGAAATCGATGTAGTTATCCCATCAAACGATGACGCGATCCGCGCCGTTAAATTGATCACTGCTAAAATGGCAGATGCTTTCATCGAAGGCAATCAAGGGGAAGACCAAGTAGCTGAAGAAGATTTCGCTGCTGAGTCAACTGAAAATGCAACGTCAATCGAAGAAATCGTTGATGTTGTCGAAGGCGACAATGCATCAGCTGAATAATAAATGATGGAGCTGTTTCAAAGGCTAGGCGCCAAGCCTCACTCTCCTTTGAAACAGCTTTTTTTAAAGACAAGATCACTTGTTCAATAACATTTAGGAGGAAACAAATAATGGCAGAAGTAACAGCTAAATTAGTAAAAGAATTACGCGATATGACTGGTGTAGGTATGATGGACGCAAAACGTGCATTGGTTGAAGTAGAAGGCGATATCGAAAAAGCAGTTGACTTGTTACGTGAAAAAGGGATGGCTAAAGCAGCGAAGAAAAATGACCGTATCGCAGCAGAAGGATTGGCTTCAGTAGCAATCAACGGCAACACAGCTGCTATCGTTGAAGTAAACTCTGAAACAGACTTTGTTTCTAAAAATGAAATGTTCCAAGATCTAGTTAAAGAAATCGCAGAAGTGATCGCTGCCAATAAACCAGCTGATATGGACGCTGCTTTGCAATTAGACACATCTAAAGGCAAATTGGAAGCAGCTTTGATTGAAGCAACACAAGTCATTGGTGAAAAAATCAACTTCCGTCGTTTCGAAGTTGTGGAAAAAGACGACAACGCAGCATTTGGCGGCTACTTGCACATGGGCGGACGTATCGCTGTTTTAACAGTTATTGAAGGTACAACCGACGAAACAGTAGCCAAAGACGTAGCGATGCACGTAGCAGCAATCAACCCACGCTATGTAAACGAATCACAAATCTCTCAAGAAGAATTAGATCATGAGAAACAAGTATTAACTGAACAAGCGTTGAACGAAGGCAAACCTGCCAACATCGTTGAAAAAATGGTTGAAGGCCGTTTGAAAAAATTCAAAGCTGAGATTGCATTGGTTGACCAACCATTTGTTAAAGATCCAGATATGACTGTTGAAAAATTTGTTGCTTCTAAAGGTGCAACTGTCAAATCATTTGTTCGTTTCGAAGTTGGCGAAGGTATCGAAAAACGTGAAGATAACTTTGTTGAAGAAGTCATGAGCCAAGTGAAAAAATAATTCTGTTCCTTGAACAGATGGGAACGCATGGAAGTGCGCTCCCTTTTTTTAAGCAAAAACAGTTTTGCAATAGCGTGAAGATAATTTCAACGAAAGAACACCGATATGCTACAATAGTATTGGAGAATGTGTGGAGGAATCAGAATGGTCAAACCTAAATATCAACGTGTGGTATTAAAATTAAGCGGCGAAGCACTTGCAGGAGATGAAGGGTTCGGAATCAAACCACCGACGATCCAAGAAATCGTCAAAGAAATCAAAGATGTCCATGAATTAGGTGTTGAGATGGCCATCGTTGTTGGTGGCGGCAATATTTGGCGCGGACAAATTGGTGCGCAAATGGGGATGGAACGGGCACAAGCAGATTATATGGGGATGTTGGCAACAGTTATGAACGCATTGGCACTCCAAGATACTTTAGAAAATGCTGGTGTACCAACCCGTGTCCAAACATCGATCGAAATGCGTCAAATCGCAGAACCTTATATCCGTCGCAGAGCGGAGCGTCATTTAGAAAAAGGTCGGATCGTGATTTTTGCTGGTGGAACGGGCAATCCGTATTTTTCTACGGATACGACAGCAGCCTTGCGGGCAGCTGAAATCAATGCTGATGTGATTTTAATGGCAAAAAACAATGTTGATGGCGTCTACTCAGCAGATCCGAAAGTTGATCAAAATGCGGTGAAATTTGAGGAATTGACACATTTAGATGTGATTTCAAAAGGGTTGCAAGTGATGGATTCAACCGCAAGTTCTTTGAGCATGGACAATGATATTCCATTGGTTGTCTTTAATTTGAACGAAACAGGCAATATTCGTCGCGCGATTTTGGGCGAAAATATTGGTACAACAGTAAGGGGGAAATAAACATGGCAGATAAGATTTTAGCAGAAGCAACGGATAAAATGAAAAAAGCAGCAGAAAACTTGCAGCGTGAATTGGGACAAATTCGTGCAGGTCGTGCCAACTCAAGCATTCTTGACCGCGTAATGGTCACTTATTATGGTGTACCCACACCATTGAACCAAATGGCTTCGATCACTATTCCAGAAGCACGCATTTTGATGATCACCCCATTTGACAAAACGATGATCCAAGAAATCGAAAAAGCGATCATGCAAAGTGATATTGGGATCACACCAGCCAATGATGGGAACGTGATTCGATTGGTGATTCCGCAACTCACAGAAGAACGCCGGAAAGAATTGGCCAAAGAAGTGAAAAAAGAAGCTGAAAATGCCAAAGTCGCTGTTCGGAACATTCGACGTGACGCGATCGAAACCTATAAGAAACAAGAAAAAGCTGGCGATATTACTGTAGATGATCTGCGTGATTCTGAAAAAGAAGTACAAACGCTGACTGATAACAGTATCAAAGAAATCGATGGTATTGCTGCTGAAAAAGAAAAAGAATTATTAGAAGTGTAATATGTCTGATGAAAGCTGCTTCGGCAGCTTTTTTTGCGATAAAAATATAGTTTGTTTTTTTATTTTTCCTTAATATGAGATTCTTTTTCCAGTTTTCATAGGCAAGAAATGTGATTATTGATATAATGAAAAAGATAAATTTCAAGAAACTGGAAGAGGAGCGAATAGGATGTTGCGTTTTTTTCCACAAAAAGACAAATATATTAAGGAAGCAGCAGATCACATATATGATCCCACGCTGCCCGTACCTAAGCATATCGCGATCATTATGGATGGAAATGGCCGCTGGGCACAAAATCGACGCTTACCCCGTGTTGCAGGGCACAAGGAAGGCATGGAAACAGTCAAAAAAATCACGACCCATGCTTCAAGATTAGGCGTCAAGGTGCTGACGTTGTATGCTTTTTCGACTGAAAATTGGAAACGGCCGAATGACGAAGTTGAATTCTTGATGCAATTGCCTGTTGATTTTTTTGATACGTTTGTGCCAGATTTGATCAAGGAAAATGTGCAAGTACATGTGATGGGCTTTACTGAGTCACTGCCAGCGCATACCCAAGAAGCCGTGCGCCGTGCCATCGAACAAACCAAAGACAATACCGGTATGGTGTTGAATTTTGCTTTGAATTATGGCAGCCGAGCTGAAATGCTGCAAGCTGTACAGTCCTTGTATACCGAATTGGCGTCAGGAAACGATGTGCCTGAGATTACCGAAGACATGATCGATCAACATTTGATGACAGGCTTCTTGCCTACCGAGCTGCGGGATCCTGAATTGGTGATCCGTACCAGTGGCGAAGAACGGATCAGTAACTTTTTGTTGTGGCAGATCGCTTATAGCGAACTGTTCTTCACCAAAGCGTTATGGCCAGATTTTGACGCTGCATTGTTAGAAGATGCAGTGGGAAGCTTCCAACAACGCAATCGTCGTTTTGGCGGCTTGAAACCAGAGGAGGAAGAAGAGTGAAACAACGAGTAATCACGGCAGTTGTCGCCTTAGCCTTTTTTTTGCCAATCATATACTTTGGCGGCATCGCGATCGAATTGCTGGCAGCATTGTTGGCTGGGATTGGTGTATTTGAATTATTTCGCATGAAAGGCTTAGCTGTTTTGAGTTTTGAAGGCATTTTGTCGATCATAGGGGCGGTCATATTGGTTTTGCCGCAAGAACGCTGGTTTGGGTTTTTGCCGGAGGGAACGGATAAAAGCGCACTATTTTATTTCGTCGTTCTATTATTGCTAGGCATAGCAGTCATTTCTAAAAATACGTATACCTTTGACGAAGCGGGTTTTCCTGTGCTAGCAAGCTTATATACCGGTGTAGGATTTGAACGGTTCTTAACAGCGCGATCCGCGACGGATGGGTTAGTCGTCTTAGTTTTTGGTTTGTTTATTGTTTGGGCAACGGATATTGGTGCATATATGGCGGGCCGCCGTTTTGGTCAGCGCAAACTTTGGCCGGATATTTCTCCAAATAAAACGATTGAAGGAGCGTTGGGCGGGATTGCCTCGGCGGTTGTTGTGGCAGCAATATATTTGCTGGCATTTCCAGGAAAAGAATATTTCGGTCATGGCAGTCTGCTGATGATCTTGCTTACCGTCATCTTTTCGCTCGCAGGTCAATTCGGTGATTTGGTCGAATCAGCCATCAAACGCCATTATGGCGTAAAAGACTCAGGCAATATATTGCCGGGACATGGCGGCATTTTGGATCGATTTGACAGCATGCTGTTTGTTTTTCCTATCATGTATCTTTTCGGCGTATTTTAAACAAGTGAACCAAAGAAGTCCAGTTGATCTGCGGCTTCTTTTTTACATTATTGTTACAAGGAGAATGTCAGTTTCTCTAATTCTAGCGGTATGATAGAATAAGGAAAGGTTGCCTGATAAATAGGGAATCTGCGAAAGAGAGGAACTAACATGAAAACGATTTTGGTATTTATTATCATCTTTTCTGTGGTGGTTGTGATTCATGAATTTGGACACTATTTCTTTGCGAAGCGAGCGGGTATCCTCGTTCGTGAATTTGCGATTGGGATGGGCCCAAAATTATTTGCACACCAAGCAAAAGATGGAACAACGTATACCATACGTATGCTGCCTCTAGGCGGATATGTCCAAATGGCCGGATGGGGTGAAGATGAAACAGAGATCACACCTGGTATGCCGGTCGCACTCGTGCAAGATGCATCTGGAAAAGTCACAAAAATCAATACAAGTAAAAAGATCCAGTTGCAAGAAGCGATTCCAATGGAAGTGACTGCCTTCGATTTGGAAGATCAATTAACGATTTCCGGCTATGTCAATGGCAATGAACAAGAAGTAACAACCTTCTCTGTGGATCATGACGCATCGATCATTCATGAAGATGGCGTGGAAGTGCGAATTGCTCCGCTAGATGTTCAGTTTCAGTCTGCAAAACTTTGGCAGCGTATGCTGACCAACTTTGCAGGACCATTAAATAATTTTATTTTGGCGCTTGTGCTGTTCACTGGTTTGGTCTTTGCACAAGGTGGCGTCGTCAATCAAGATGCGACGATCGTATCCGGTATCGAAGCTGGTTCAGCTGCAGCTGCAGCTGGTTTAGAAGACGGAGATGAAATCGTCGCGATTAATGGCACGACAGTCGCCAATTGGTCTGAATTAACGACCCAGATCCAAAAGTATCCTGATACCCCAATCACGCTAGATGTGAAGCGGGGCGATCAGACCCTTGATTTGACGGCAACACCGTCAAGCAGTACCTCAGGAAGTGACACGATTGGTGTTTTGGGTGTAACACCTTCGTTAAAAACAGGTATTGGTGCAATCTTACTTGGCGGTCTGCAAATGACCATGGACAATGCACTGGTGATTTTTAAAGCAGTTGGTAATTTGATCATGCAACCTGATTTAGATAAATTGGGCGGGCCAGTCGCGATCTTCCAACTGTCCTCTCAAGCAGCTTCTCAAGGTGTGCTGACAGTCATCGGAATGATGGCGATGATCTCGATCAACTTAGGGATATTTAATTTATTGCCGATCCCCGGTTTAGATGGCGGCAAGCTGGTTCTAAATATCCTGGAAGGACTGCGAGGCAAGCCAATCAGTCAAGAAAAAGAAGGGATCATTACCTTGATCGGATTTGGTTTTTTGATGTTGTTAATGGTCTTAGTTACATGGAATGATATTCAGCGTTTCTTCTTTTAAAGTGGTATCCACATTCAAAAAGTATCATTGATTCGGTAGAACAACGAATTTTTGCAGTGAAGGAGAAAAAAATGAAACAGTCGAAACTGTTGATTCCAACATTACGAGAAACACCAAGTGATGCGGAAACACTAAGTCATCAGCTATTGGTTAGGGCAGGGTATATACGACAAGCCGCCTCAGGAATTTATGTTTATCTTCCTTTGGCACAACGGGTACTAGAGAAAATCAAAACAGTGATTCGCGAAGAACTTGCCGCGATCGATGCAATCGAAATGGCGATGCCCGCCTTATTGCCTTTTGAACCATGGGTGGCATCTGGACGGGCAGAACGCTATGGTCGTGCACTTTATCACCTCGAGGATCGCAATGCACGTGAAATGGTCTTGGGACCAACCCATGAAGAACCTTTTATGGAATTGATCAAAAATGAAGTGACATCTTATAAAAAGCTGCCATTGAACTTATTCCAAATTCAAAACAAATACCGCGATGAGCAGCGACCGCGCTTTGGCCTGATTCGCAGCAGAGAGTTTTTGATGCAAGACGGCTATTCTTTTCATGCAGATGCTGAAAGCCTTGACACTACTTATCGCCAGTATGAAGCGGCCTATCATGCTATTTTCCGCCGCTGCGGTATCGATTATCGCACCGTATTAGGGGATAACGGCGTGATGGGGGGACACGATTCGAAAGAGTTTCTAGCACTGTCAGGCATTGGGGAAGAATTGCTTTGCTATTCGACCGAAAGTGATTATGTCGCAAACTGGAAATTGGCTACGAGTCTGTATGCATCAAAAAAATCCCACGAAACATTTTTGCCATTAGACACGATCCAAGGAAATAAGGAATGGTCGATCGATGAAGCTGCCGAAGCTGCAGAGATAGATGACAGTAAAATTGTAAAGTCACACATATTTTTGGTGGATGAGCAACTTGTCATGGTCTTGATCAGGGGCGATCATACGATCAATGAAACCAAAGTTAAATTATTTTTGTCTGGTGAGCAAATTACAGCGCTATCAGCAGAAGATGCGTCACGCATCGAAGAAGTCGGACAAGTGCGCAGTCCAATCGATTTGTCAGACGCAATCGCTTTATATGCCGATCAGCATGTCCAAGATATGACCAATGTGCTGGTTGCCGGTCAAGATGACGGCGCGTATGTGCGTAATGCCAATATTGGCCGTGATTTCCAACCAATTGCTTTTGCTGACTTTCGTCTGGTACA
The DNA here is from genome assembly GCF_054784955.1 of Enterococcus salsurae. Lineage (NCBI taxonomy): Bacteria > Bacillati > Bacillota > Bacilli > Lactobacillales > Enterococcaceae > Enterococcus > Enterococcus salsurae. The sequence continues at coordinate 28,544 of NZ_BAAHWY010000003.1, forward strand.
AGAAGGAGATCCTTCACCAGATGGACAAGGGGTCCTGACCTTCACCAGAGGTATTGAAATCGGGCATATCTTCAAATTGGGCACAAAATACAGTGAAGCACAGCAAGCGACGATCCTGAATGAGTATGGCCAAGAAATCTCTGTATTGATGGGATGTTATGGGATCGGCGTATCTCGCTTACTGGCGACGATCGTTGAACAACATGGCAGCGACAACGGCATTGATTGGCCGCAAGAAATTGCCCCCTTCGATGTGCATATCATTCAAACAGCAGTAGAAGATCCTTATCAAATGAGTCTTTGCCAAGAAGTCGAAGCCATGATGACACAAGTCGGGTATGATGTCTTAGTGGATGACCGCAATGAACGTGCAGGGGTCAAATTTGCAGATGCTGATTTGATTGGCTGCCCGATTCGCTTGACCATTGGCAAAAAAGCGACGGATGGTATCGTTGAGATCAAGATCAAACATAGTGGCGCCACCATCGAAGTGCGTAAAGATGAAGTGGCCTCGACCTTAACGATCTTGATGAGTGATCAAGCATAATCATGAACAAATAGATGATCGAGAAAGGAAAGCCTTTCTCGATTTTTTAATGAAAGCCACACGAAAAAGAGGTATACTAATGAGTACTGAGAAAAGGAGGATCTTCAATTGTCAAAAGAAAGAGAAACCTTTGAGATATTGTTAGAACAAATCAATGCAGCTGAAAATTTACGGCAGCATCCCCTGATTCAAACGGCGCAAATCAAGCAAGTAGTCGTTCATCGTCAGTCCAAAGCTTGGACATTTCATATCCAAATGGATCAGATCATGCCGGTCATGGTCTATCAATCCTTCAAACAACATCTTGAATTGGCCTTTAAAGAAATCGCGGAAGTCCGCTTGCTGATCCAAACTGTGGATGGCACATTTGATCAGCAATTGATCCAAGAATATTGGCCATTGGCATTAGCCAATCAAAATTGTGATCGTCCCTTGATCAATCAAGTGGTCAAAAGCCAAATGCCAATCCTTGAAGGGGCTAAAGTCATTCTGCCCGTCAACAATGACGCAGTGATCACCATTTTGCAGCAACAATACTTACCGATCGTTGAAGAAAATTATGGCGCATTCGGTTTTCAGAAATTCCGTATTCTGCCGAAACTAGATGAAGCACAAGCAAAAGAAGCATTGGAACAGTTAGAAGCCCGAAAAGAAGAACAAACAGCGGCTTTCCAACTACAAGCAGCCGAAAACCTGATCGCACACGAACAACGCAAAAAAGAAGTGAAAACCGTCGATTTTGATGGACCGATCGCATTAGGCCGAAATATTCCGACGGATGAACCTGTGACGCCAATGATCAACATCATTGAAGAAGAACGTCGAGTGACGATCCAAGGGTACGTATTTGACAAAGAAGTGCGGGAATTGCGTTCGAAACGCAAAATCTTGATCTTAAAGATCACCGATTATACCTCTTCGTTTAGTGTCAAGAAATTCTCCAATAACGAAAAAGATGAACAAATCTTTGATGCTATTTCCAAAGGCAGTTGGGTCAAAGTGCGGGGGAGTGTCCAAGAAGATACCTTCATGCGGGATCTGGTCATGAATGCGCAAGACCTTTTGGAAGTAAAACATGAAGCCCGCAAAGATTATGCACCAGAGGGCGAAAAACGGGTGGAACTGCACCTACACTCCAACATGAGTACAATGGATGCCACCAACAATGTCGCAGATTATGTCGCACAAGCTGGGAAATGGGGCCATCGAGCAATCGCAATCACCGATCATGGCGGTGCACAAGGGTTCCCCGACGCCCATCATGCAGGTGAAAAAGCAGGGGTCAAAATTTTGTATGGTGTGGAGGCCAACATCGTTGATGACGGAGTGGCCGTAGCCTATAATCCAAAACCGATCCCATTGACAGACGCCACCTATATCGTTTTTGACGTGGAAACCACTGGGTTATCTGCGGTCTATGATACGATCATTGAACTCGCAGCCGTCCGGATGCACAAAGGCAACGTTGAAGGTTCATTTGACGAATTTATCGATCCAGGACATCCGCTGTCACGAACAACAGTTGAATTGACAGGGATCACAGATGAAATGGTGCGAGGATCTAAATCAGAAGAAGAAGTCCTGCGCTTATTTAGAGCATTTTCTGAAGGGGCCATTTTGGTTGCCCACAACGCCTCATTCGATATGGGCTTTTTAAATACCAGTTATCGGAAATACGGGATTCCAGAAGCAGAAAATCCAGTAATCGATACCTTAGAATTGGCCAGATATCTCTATCCGCAATTCAAACGTTTTGGTCTAGGGGTCTTGTCTAAGAAGTTTGGTGTCAATTTAGAACAACATCACCGGGCGATTTTTGATGCGGAAGCGACTGGCCACTTAGCGTGGATTTTTGTCAAAGAAGCAATGGAAAATCACGAGATGTTCTTGCATGAGGATTTGAATCGTCATGTCGGCGGGGAAAATTCCTTTAAGGCGGCGCGCCCGTTTCATGCCACGATTTTGGCCAAAACACAGGCAGGCTTAAAGAATTTATTTAAACTAATCTCCATGTCCAATATCAATTACTATCATGATAAAGTGCCAAGGATCCCACGTTCTGAGCTGGTGAAATTACGTGAAGGGCTGTTGGTAGGGACCGCCTGTGATAAAGGCGAAGTCTTTGTGGCAATGATGCAAAAAGGTGTCGATGCGGCACGTGAGCTGGCGAAGTTCTATGACTATATCGAAGTCATGCCCAAAGAAGTTTATGCTCATTTGATCGAAACCGAATTGGTCAAAAGCGAGTCTGACCTGGAAGAGATCATTCGCAACTTGATCCAAATGGGGAAAGATTTAGGGAAGATCGTCGTAGCGACGGGGAATGTCCATTACCTGAATGAAGAAGATGCTATCTACCGAAAAATCTTGATCAATTCCATGGGGGGCGCCAACCCGTTAAACCGTCATAGTTTGCCTGCAGTTCATTTTAGGACAACCGATGAAATGCTGACCGCATTTCAATTTCTAGGCCCTGAGATGGCCAAAGAGATCGTTGTGACGAACCCCAACAAGATCGTTGACCTCTGTGAGAAGGTCATTCCTGTTAAAGATGATCTGTATACGCCAAAAATTCCGGGATCCGAACAAGAAATCACCGATTTGAGTTACAATCGGGCGAGAGAATTATATGGTGATCCGTTACCAGAGATCGTCGAGAAACGATTAAAAAAAGAATTAGACTCAATCATCGGCAATGGTTTTTCAGTGATCTATTTGATCTCTCAAAAACTCGTGCATAAGAGCAATGAAGATGGCTATTTGGTCGGTTCCCGGGGATCAGTCGGTTCAAGTTTTGTTGCCACAATGACCGGTATCACCGAGGTCAACCCATTGGCGCCGCACTATTACTGTCCGGACTGCCAATATTCTGAATTCTACGAAGACGGTTCCTATGGTTCCGGTTATGATATGCCGGAGAAAAAATGTCCTAAATGCGGGACCCGTTTGAATAAGGATGGCCATGATATTCCTTTTGAGACCTTCCTAGGTTTCCATGGCGACAAAGTGCCCGATATCGATTTGAACTTTTCTGGCGAATATCAGCCGGAAGCCCACAATTACACCAAGGTACTATTTGGAGAAGACTATGTCTATCGTGCAGGAACCATTGGTACGGTTGCAGACAAAACTGCCTTCGGTTTCGTGAAAGGGTTCGAACGAGACCATAACCTCCACTATCGTGCTGCCGAAGTCGATCGATTGGCGAAAGGCGCAACAGGGGTCAAACGTACCACAGGGCAGCATCCGGGGGGAATCATCGTAATTCCCGATTATATGGATGTCTATGACTTTACACCAATCCAGTATCCAGCAGATGACTTGAACGCTGAGTGGAAAACCACCCACTTCGATTTTCACTCGATCCATGACAATATTTTGAAACTCGATATTCTCGGACATGATGATCCGACAGTGATTCGTATGCTGCAAGACTTATCCGGGATCGAACCAAAAACGATTCCGACCGATGATCCTGAAGTGATGCGGATCTTTGGCGGCACTGACGTCTTAGGAGTGACAGAAGAACAAATTTATTCTAAGACCGGTACATTAGGTATTCCTGAATTTGGGACCCGTTTTGTACGAGGGATGCTGGACCAGACGCATCCATCGACCTTTGCTGAATTGCTGCAAATATCAGGGCTCTCTCACGGGACAGATGTTTGGTTAGGCAATGCCGAAGAATTGATCCGTCGCGGCGATGCCAGTTTGGCTGAAGTCATCGGCTGTCGTGATGATATCATGGTTTACTTGATCCATGCCGGTTTAGATGACGGCATGGCGTTTAAGATCATGGAAACAGTGCGTAAAGGGCAGTGGAACAAAATCCCAGATGAATTGCGTGATACTTATTTGCAAGCGATGCGGGAAAATAATGTGCCAGAATGGTACATCGATTCATGTTCGAAAATCAAGTACATGTTTCCGAAAGCCCATGCGGCAGCGTATGTATTAATGGCCTTGCGGGTGGCTTACTTTAAAGTATACTTCCCCATTCTTTATTATTGTGCTTATTTTTCAGTTCGTGCCGATGATTTTGATTTGATCGCGATGTCCAAAGGCAAAGAAGCGGTCAAAGAGCGGATGCAAGAGATCAATGACAAAGGGATGGACGCTTCAACGAAAGAGAAAAATCTACTGACAGTATTAGAGCTATGTAATGAGATGTTGGAACGCGGCTATGAGTTTGGCATGATTGATCTCTACAAATCAGATGCCGAAAACTTCGTGATCGATGGCAACAAATTGATCGCTCCATTACGGGCTGTGCCAAGTTTGGGTCTGAATGTGGCCAAACAAATCGTGGAAGCCCGCAAAGATGGTCCATTTTTGTCGAAAGAAGATTTAGCCAATCGCGGAAAAGTATCGAAGACATTGATCGAATATATGACCGATAACGGGGTCTTAAAAGACCTGCCTGATGAGAATCAGTTATCATTGTTTGATATGTTGTAAACATTTGTTCAACATCATTGTCTATTAAAAAAAAATCTATCAGACACCCAGGAGAATATAGCCTGGTCGCCGTCTGATAGATTTTTTATTTTTACAGCATTTCTTATAACAACTGAAATAACTCGGTTACGATTATTATCGAGTGAAATGGATCATTATTTTTACCTTAAAACCTTGAATTCGACTATAGATATGTGCGCTTTTAATATTACTTCATAATTTCACATCCTTTTTATCACGCTTATATTATGTCATAATAAAAAATCATCATGACATATTTTGAACGAAAGGTGCGATGTCACAAAGTTTGGCATCATTTTTGGTTAATGATGAAGAATGCTTCATTTACTCACAACATATGTGATAAGCCTGTGTTTTAATATCAGTAAAGAAGTTAAGAGAGGGAGAGAGTCGTGGCGTTTCATGAAATTATAAAAGAAAAAAGAAAGCAGTTGGGTATCACTCAGGATGAATTAGCTAAAGAATTAAAAGTGAGTAGGTCTGCAATTTCAAATTGGGAAATAGGCAGGAATTATCCGGATATCAATACATTGATTCATTTAGCTCAGATGTATAACATGTCTTTAGATAGTCTTTTTAATGAAAATATAGAATTAACCAGTCTTTCAGCTTTAGATGAAGAAAAGGAAATGCCTCCAAAGCGAGTCAATATTTTAATAGTGGCAGTAATCATCATCAGTTTATTTTCATTTGTATATGTATCTTTAATAAAAGAACCACAAATTATTTTTGAAAATGAGACGATAGACAGTTCTCTTCAGCTAGTTAACTTCCATAAAAATGAAATAAAGAATATTGATTTAACGGGTGATCAACTATTTGTTTATTTGGAGAATCCAGAAGATGTATTTTATTATGTTGAATCGGGTGATGATGTAGTGGAAGTTCATCTTTATAAGGGGAAGAACAATAATCAGTTGGAGAAGATACTGACCGAAGGGAAACTCAAAATAGATTTAAGTGCCCATGAATTAAAGAAGGTAAACAAGATTCTAGTCTACAGTGCTCATGCGTCTTTTTAATTCTAAAAAAATAGATGACGGCAAAAAAGCATGCTAGGTATGTGCACCTAACATGCTTTTAAATAGAAGAATGATAATATTAGTTGATTTTCTTTAAGGGTCTCTTACAGGAAACTATTGGTATTCACTTATACTAAAACAACAACAACAATAAAATCGGAATATACACCATATACAACAAAACAGAATATCCTAAAGCAGTAGTGGCAAATTCTTCATCCCCTTGATAATTGCGGACTAAGATTGGTACAGAATTCTGCACAGGCATCGAGGATTGGATCACGAAAACTTGCAGCATCAGTTCCGGGATCTTGATCAAATAACCCAATCCGAAAACGATCAGTGGAGAGAGAATGAAGCGGCCAAACAGAATGCCGGCGATATCTTTGGTCATCTTCAAATTTTTCAATCCGCCAAAATAAACGATGATCCCAATGATAAACATCGACAAAGGCGTTGTTAAATCCGCCAAATAACTACCAAGACTATTGATAAAATGTGGTAGAGGAATCGCAAGCAACATCCAGATCAACCCAATGATAAAGCCAATCAAGGCAGGTGAAAAGACTTTCTTGATGACAACCAAGGGGTGAAAAGATACCTGCGCCTCTTCAAAATGAGGACTGTCTTTCGCTAATTCATAAATCCCAATCGTCCAAAACAAGGTTGTGTTGACGATATAGTAGAGCAACACATAAGGAACAGCCTTTTCACCAAAAATCGCTAAGTTGATTGGTAAACCGATAAAAATCGTATTCGAGAAAGTAAACATAGAGGAGAACGCTCCTTTATGTTTTTGCGCAACATGAAAAAAACGTCGCCAAAGATGGCCAACCATATAAGTGATCAGCATCGAGAGTAACGGAATGACCATGCCGGAAACCAGTGAAAGAAATTCTTCCTTCGTGAAATTCTTGATGATCGTCAAAAACATATTGGCAGGTAACGTCAAATTCAAGACTAGTTTTGAGAATGTGTCTGCTGTTCGATTGGAGAACCATTGCTTATACGACAGAATATAACCGATAAACATCAAACTAAAAATGACAAAAATATTGATATATGCGTCAAACATCTACTCACCTCACATTTACTATAGCGAATCACGCAACAACTTGCAATCTCTGCTAAAGAAAATAGCGGGAATTTTCAGATAAATCTCATGAAAAAAAACCAAATCCACATAGATTTGGTTTTTTGGCAGATTATTTCCGTTGTTGTTTGCCAGCATTTCGACCAGAAGAATTGTTCTTGCCGTTGTTCAATGCTTTCTTGTCACTCGTTGCTGGTTTTTCTGGTGTCACATCTTTACGTGGTGTGACAACTGTTTTTGGGGGATTGGCTTTCATTTCAGCTTCTACTTGTGCTTTGATCTTTGGTTTCATGATGACATTTGTAATAAATGTTTGAATACAACTGAAGACCCCACCGACTACCCAGTATAATGTCACACCAGCGGGTGCACTCATAGACATGAAGACGATCATCAATGGCGATACGATCAACATCGTTTTCATGGTTTTCTTTTGTTCTTCTGGAATCCCAATGGTTGAGATATACCCTTGGGCAAGATAGGCAATCCCAGCGATCGCGACAAAGATGATACTTGGTTCACCTAATGAAAAACCAAAGAACTCAGAATTTTGAATACCTTGTGTGTAGCGTGCAGTAAAGTATAAAGCGGAGAAAATCGGCATTTGAATCAGCAACGGCAGACAGCCGATACCACCGAACATGCTGACATTGTTTTCAGAATAGATTTTTTGCATGTCAGCTTGCGCTTGCATTTGTTCTTCACGCGTCGTAGCTTTCTTCAAGTTGGCTTGTGCGACATCGACTTGTGGTTTCAAAAATTGCATTTTTTCACTTTGGATCATTGTTTTTCGTGATTGATTGATACCTAGAGGTAAAATAATCACACGCACGATGATCGTCACGGCGATGATTGCCCAGCCATAGGACCAGTTAAAATTTTCAACCAGCATTGTGATCATGCTTCCAAGTGGTTTGACTAAGAAACGGTAGATCATGCCGGATTCTTTAGGCGTGCCATCAGCATTCGTACTTACACAACCAGATAAGGTCAATAAAAGACCAAATAATCCAGATGTAAGGAACCATTTATTCATTTTAGACATTTTTTTCTTCCTCTTCACAATAAATTTAGACAAAAATAACTATACTAAAAAAGACCGACTATTTCAATGTACAAAGAGAAATTCATTGAAAAGTCAATCTTTTTTAGCGCAATAGTCAACTGTAAACCACATCGAATGTTCTTCTTTTTTCAATCGTGGGGTCGTCGGTAATCTTGATATCATTTACTTTTCCCGCAGGAGAAGGAGAACCTTTGACACCTTCGATAAATTGCGCCATTTCTTCTGATTCACCGACTGCTTCAATCGTCACAGTGCCATCGGGTTGATTTTTTACAGTTCCGGTGATACCTATTTGATCAGCCAGCATCTTGGTGGTGTAGCGAAAACCAACGCCTTGGACCCGACCATCGACTGTAATGCGTACTTTTTTCATGGGGATGCCTCCTTTGCTCTATATTTATGATAGCGTTTTTTTTGTAAAAGAACAAGTTTCACTGATTGAGTCATGCTATAATGAGTCGAGGTGACAGCTATGAATGAGATCCAGTCAAAAAAGAATGCACTGATCAAAGAGACAAAAAAATTAAGTCAAAAGAAATATCGTCAGCAAAGCGGTCAGTATTTGATCGATGGTTGGCATTTAGTTCAAGAAGCGATTCGCGCAAATGCCGCCATTCAAGCGATTTTTGTAACGTCTCGTGGATATGAAGAAAGCAAGGATAGTCTGCAAACAGTGGATGCTGTGCTTTATTTGATTACGGAAGAAATCGCTGACTATTTGTCAGAATTGCCCACACCTCAAGGAATATTTGCCATTGTTGCAAAAGAAAATCAGTTGCCGGATCAATTAAAAGGAAACTGGCTGATCTTAGACAATGTGCAAGATCCTGGGAATGTAGGGACAATGATTCGGACGGCCGATGCGGCTGGTTTTACTGGTGTTTTCTTAGGTACAGGAACGGCAGACCTATACAGCTCAAAGGTGTTAAGAAGTATGCAAGGCAGCAACTTCCATTTGCCAATCGTTGAGGGGGCTATTCCTGAGTTTATCGAAGTGTTGCGTGTCCAAGATGTGAAGATCTATGGTACTGAGCTGAATAAAGACGCACTTGCCTATACCAACATCAATACATATCCCGCAGCGTTCATTTTGGGAAATGAAGGCCAAGGGGTGCAAAAGGACCTATTGGCAGTGACCGATCAAAATGTCTACATTCCAATCTATGGTGAAGCAGAATCTCTGAATGTAGCGATAGCAGCAGGCATATTGATGTATCATGCAGCAGGTTTAGATCATTAAGGAACTGTTAAACTATGCTCTGTTGATTGAAGGAACCTAGAAAAAACGGTTCATTGGTGCTATACTTTATCTTGTAACAATCAAGCAGATCAAAAAAGGTGGCAGAAAAGAATCTATGACAGATAAATGGCAAGAAGATAGCGAATATATGTCTTACGTAGCGGACCTGTTAGCAACAGACGCTGTGAAAAAATTAGCCAACTTTGTGCAGCATATGAATTCCACTCGTTTGGAACATTCGATCAGCGTTTCATATTACAGTTACAAATTGGCCAAGAAATGGGGCGGCGATGCAAGAGCAACAGCACGTGCAGGACTTCTTCATGATTTATTTTATTATGATTGGCGGACGACGAAGTTTGATGAAGGCACACATGCCTATATGCATCCGCGAATTGCAGTAAAAAATGCCGAAAAAATCACTGAATTGAGCGATCTTGAAAAAGATATTATTTTGAAGCATATGTGGGGGGCAACGATTGCACCGCCACGATATAAAGAAAGTTATATCGTCACAATGGTGGATAAATATTGTGCCATCAAAGAAGCTTCGGAACCAATGACAGAGGGCTTGAAAGAAAAGTGGGTGCAACGGTTCTGGAAAAAACAACGGACGATCCATTGATCGGATAAAGTAAAAAGACCAAGTGAACGCGTATGCGCTCTCTTGGTCTTTTTCTACGTGAAGTATAGTTGCATCAAAGCGGCGATGATATAAAAGATGATTATACTAGATAAAACGATGATATGCCGTTTTTTGTGCATAAATAAGACAGCAATAAATTCTCGCAAAAAGGCATTTGGCAAGTAATAGAACGCGGTATGAGCGCCAATCCCATTTGCGTTGACACCTGCTTGATCTGCATAGAGACCTGCACGGAAAATATGATAATTATTGGAACTGAAAATTGCTTTATATCCTTGCGGTTTCAGCGAATCCATGACTTCTTTCGCAAACTTCATATTCTCAAGAGTCGTTGTCGAATTGGCTTCGATTAAGATCTCGCCTTCCGGTATCCCTTGTGAAATGGCATAGTCTTTCATTGCGATCGCTTCAGGCACTTTTTCATCGCTGCCTTGTCCACCAGACATCAGTAAACGAGGGGCTTGTTTTTTTGCCTGAAATTGCAAATGGTAAAAGTCGATGGCTTTATTGATTCGTTGCGCAAGTAAAGGCGATACAGTTTCACCATTGATCAAACCAGCACCCAAAACGATGATGAAATCTTGATCATAGTGAGGGTGATTAAATTGATAGAGAACCGATACTGACAAAAAGTTCAAGAATACGAAGAATAAATAAAACAAACTCACGGGTGCGATGCCAAAAAGGACATTGACCCATTCAGGAAAATGCGGGAGCAGCACATCTGAAAATAGGAAAATCGTTAAGACGACTGCCAAAATCAACGTCAATAGATTTGCGATGGAATGTGATTCACGTCGAAAAACGACCAATGAATTCCAATATAAAAAGACCACCAAAATGACTAACCCAAATAAGAGAACAGCGAAAAATAAGAATAGTAAGACTGCGAGCAAGCCGCCAACAAGCGGATCTTCAGTCCGCATCAAGTGGATGATTAAGTAGCCGCCAAAGGATAAAATAAACAGGTTGAATAACAGACCATTGATCAAACGATGTTTGTTTTTGCGATAGGTGTACAAGAACAGGCTGCCAAAAGCGACCGGGATCAGAATAAAGAAACTGCCGGTTCGTATTTCGGTGATCGCCAAATAAATCAATAAGGCGAAAATCGTCCAACAAGATTCAAAGAAAAATATATCGGGGGCATCTTTTTTCCTGCGGTATTTTTGGACAGCAAACACACCCGAAAAATAAATGATGCCAAAAATCAGCATTGGTGCAAAAACCATATGGTTCACTCCTTCAATAATACCTTTAGTATACCAAATTTCTCGAAAAATGCTTCAGTATGAGGTCAAAGTTGCTCAAATACTGACTATTCGCTAAAATAAAGAAAAGAAGGAGGATGAATCATGGAATTAGGTGAAGTCATTCGCGTGGATGTGCCAGCGTTTTATGTGATAGGGAAAGAGGGAAAAGGATTAGCAGAAGATGGCGGTTCTTGGGTACCTGCATTGTGGGAACTTGCCACGAAAGATTTTCAAGAAATTGAATTTTTAGTCAGTGATCAAGAGGCCAAAGATTTGGAATTTTGGGGACTGATGAGTGATGGAGACAAATGGTTAGAACCATGGCAAGAAACCGGACGTTATTTAGCTGGTGTCAAAGTCTTGACTGAAAATTTCCCACCAGTCGGTTGGGTGCGTTGGGAAATACCTGCCATGTCTTATCTTGCAATCAAAACAGATGAGAGAAACCTCGGTATGATGACGGAAAAAATGCTTTCTGAAGTTTTACCAGAAAACAAGGTACAATTGGCTGCCGCGATCCAGGAAAGATATCTTCCTCATTTCAAAGAAGGCGAAGTCGAATTGTTTTTCCCAGTGGAACCAGAAGAAACCCCGCAAATATGAGCGCATAAAAAAACGCATCCGCCCAAAGTTGATCAGTCAACCAGGGGAGATGCGTTTTTTTTAGAATAAGTTTGAAAAGAAAGAAGTGACGCCGCGCCAACCACGAACGAAAATATTGGCTTTTTCAACGGTGTCAGTTGTAACCAATGAGCTGGAAATTGTACTGCTTTCATCAACATACCCTAATGTATCGGCAGGGATCGATGCTGTGACAGTTCCGATTTCGGTATCCTTGCTGACAGGTGCTTGCAGCGCGGCATCGACAAATTGATCATTGTAGTCAATGGTTGTCGTATAAGCTGTTGCATCCATGTCTTTACGTACCCACAATGTCAAGCTGTCTTTGAGGGCTACAGATACAGTCAACTCTTTTCCGTCTTTGACAGCAACTGTTTTTGTATCTGACAGTTCAGCATTGGCCGGTAAAACCTCAACTTGTTCCCAAGCATCGAAAGAATAATCCATTAATTTCCCTGTTTCGATGAAACGTACACTTGGATTTTCAGCATGACCATTGACATTCAAGACGACAGTGATGATTCGTTGGCCATCTTTGACAGCTGTCCCGACAAAACAAGCACCAGCCAAATCCGTTGTGCCGGTTTTTAGGCCATCGACCCCATCCTTCGCATTGGTAAATCCTGGCAACATCCAGTTCCAGTTGACCATTTCTACAGGAGAATATGAACCTTCGCCGAACGTTTGCGTCGTTGTACTGGTGATCTCCAACACATCTGGAAAATCTTGCAGCAAGTGGCGTGCAACGATGGCTACGTCTTTTGCGGATAACTCATTTTCATCGGTGGAGGTAGAGCCGGGATAGATATTCTCTCCTAAGTATGAATTATTCAGGCCAGAAGCATTGACCAGTTTTGCATCGTCGATCCCCCAAGAGCTGACTTTTTCCTTCATCAAGTCAACAAAATCACTTTCCGAACCAGCGATTTTTTCAGCTAGGGCGACAATAGCAGCATTTGCAGATTGTATATAACTGGCGTCATACAAATCTTTCACAGTATAGGTGACGTCTTGATGCAGTGGGACATTGGATAGGTTAGGAGATACACTCAAATCAGCTGCATACTGTGAGATCTCCACCGTGTCGTCCCAAGCAAGATTGCCCTGTTCTACTTGTTCTGCAACCAGATATAAACTAATGATCTTAGTGATGGATGCGATGCCCATTGCTGTATCCCCATCTTGATCATATAAAATTTTCCCAGTATCAAAGTCTAAGGAAAAAGCCGCTTTGGCATCAATAGAGAAATCTTGTATCTCTGCTGTACTTATCGCAGTATCGTCTGCATAAGAAACGAGGGGCAATCCAATGGCAACAAACAGCATCATGCAAGCCGCAACGAGTGAGTACCCAAATTTGGTCATTTTTGGCATAGTATTAGTTAGCTCCTTTAGTCTGTATCTAAAAAAAAAGTTTAACAAAGTGTAGCGACGGTTGCAATACTATCGGAACAAACTTAGAAAGAATATTGCAAATAAACATGGCTTTATCTATGTTCCTATGAACAAGCAGAGGGGCAAGCTGCATCGAATCTAGCTTAACCAGTAAAGCTTAATCGTAACTTAAAAACAAAAAAACCTTTCTCTGTACAAGAAAGGTGGCGGTACAATGATCAAACACATCGATGAAGGATTTGGCTACTGTCTGCGATTGTCTTCGTTGTGGATTCTAACGGGAACTTTCACTTGTTTGGCTTCTTGGTCCATCAATAAACGTGCCATAAAGAATGTGCCTGCCAATAAAGCTGCCAATGCGAAAATGGAGAATAGTGAAATAAATGTAGCTAACATATGAATCCCTTCTTTCTGTTTTTTAGTAATGTGGAAGGTAGGAATCGAACCTACACCTTAAATTATGAACGATCAAACATCACTCAACGGAACACCTTGTTCAACCACTTGATATATGTATCATAGCATGAACCAGCGCTAAAAGCTGGGAAAAAGTCTGAGTAATAACAGAAGAATTTGTGAAGAAAGGATGAACAGTACTGTCACATTTTTTTGAGGGAATAGTGGGTATCTTCCGCTTCATCATAAAGTGTGATGACGGCACCTTTTTGTTCAAAAATCAAATGATACCCAAACGTATCCAACAAGACAAGCCGCGTAGGTGTGAGTTCAACGATTGTCGTAGGAATCAATTTTTCTTCTATTAAAAGGGTGTAATCAGCAGTGATATCTACAATCACAGGTTTGTTCATCTTTAAAGTGAACTGCCATTTGCCAATAAAATTTTGTCGAATCTCTTGTTTTTGTTTTTCTTTTTTTAGTAAAATGGAGCTGACAAACCCTGTTGCCAATGATAAGCCAATCAACAATGATTTCTTTTTCACAGATTCACGTCCTATCTCGTGCCGCTTCAGTGATTGACCCGTAAAAAAGGGACAATGAAGTAGCAAAATCGTTGAAACTAGTATACCATGAGTAAGTAAAAAAACATGGTACTTTAGTTTGAACTTTAGAAGTTTTTAGAAAACTATGCTATGATTCAAAAAGAATAGGTGATAAAGTGAATTACCCGAATATCGTCAAAGCTTCTTTTATCGTTAGAGAAAATCGGTTTGTTGCTCGTTGCCGTTTGCTTACCGGCGAAGAAGTCATTGTTCATGTCAAAAATACCGGTCGAGGCAAAGAAGTGCTGATCGAAGGGGTACCAGTGGTCTTACAGTATTGGGATAATCCTAAGCGGAAGACCAATTATGATTTGATTGCAGTCAAAAAGGGCACCCAATGGATCAATATCGACAGTCAAATCCCGAATCGCTTAGCGTATGAAGGGATGCTTGATGGGCAAATTCAATTGCCTGGATTGAAAGGCGAAATTGTCCTGTTGCGGCGAGAAGTGGTCTATGGTCAATCGAAATTCGACTTTTATCTGGAAACCAATCAAGGTGAAACGGGCTTTGTGGAAGTCAAAGGGATGACGTTGGAAAATCATAGAGTTGGCGCATTTCCAGACGCGCCTACCCTTAGAGGTTTAAAGCATGTCAATGAATTGATCCATGCCAAAAAAGCTGGTTACTATGCTGCGGTCTTATTTTTGATTCAATTTGAAGGGGTAGACGTAGCAACGATCCATCGTAAGATGCAACCAGCATTGGCAGAGGCAATCGCCCAATCCCAGTTGGCGAAGGTCTCAGTTTTTGCATACAATTGTCAAGTGGACGAAGGAAAGATCTCACTTCTCTCCCCAATACCATTTGATTTAGCAGCACCATTTATAGATCCAAATGATCCAACGATTGAATAAAGAAAGAAGGCATTCTTATGATTCATTTAGGCATTATCGGTACCAATTGGATAACTGATCAATTTGTTGAAGCAGCACACCAAACCAACCGCTATCGGTTACGTGCTGTCTATTCAAGAACTTTGGCCAAGGCGGAAGCCTTTGGCCAAAAATATGGCGAGGTTCTTTATGAAACAGATCTACAGGCTTTTTTTGACTTGCCGGAGATCGACACTGTCTATATCGCCTCTCCCAATAGTTTACACTTTGCGCAAGCCAAACAAGCGATTCTTGCAGGCAAACACGTGATCGTCGAAAAGCCTGCGTTTTCAACACCACGAGAAATGGCAGAAATCATCACATTGGCAAATCAGCAACAAGTCCTGTTTTTTGAAGCAGCTCGGAACATCCACGAAAAAAGCTTCCGGACCGTGGCCGATTTCTTACCAACAAAAGGTGCGATCATTGGGGCCAACTTTTCTTATATGAAATATTCATCTCGCTATGATGCTGTTTTGGCAGGGGAAGAACCGAATATTTTTTCTCCTCATTTTTCCGGCGGCGCATTGGCAGACTTGGGCGTCTATACGATTTATGCCACTTTGGCTTGGTTTGGCAAACCGGAAGGGATCCATTACTTTGCCCGCAAGCTGCCAACAGGTGTCGACGGTATCGGGAGTGCGATCTTACGTTACCCGACTTTCGATGTGACGATCCAAACAGGAAAAATCGCTGACGCGCATTTGCGTTCTGAAATCTATTTTGACAATGGGACATTAGACCTAAATGCTGTGAATGCCATCGAAGAAGCGACATTCTATGGCCGTTCAGAAGCGGATACCCAAGAATTAGCGGTTGCGGCGCAAGCGAATCCAATGGTAGAGGAAGCCAATGATTTCGCAGATGTGATCGAAGACAGTACTGATCCGCAGCAAGGGAAACGCTATGAAGAATGGGTTGAGCTGGCACGCAGTGTCAATGAAACGATATACCTCATGCGGAAACAAGCAGACATCGATTTTGATGCAGACCAAGAGTAGGAATGGATAAAAATGACAGAATTTAAATATACAACATGGCCAGCTGCCTGGCAGAAACTTTGGCAAGATGCTGGATTCAGCGCGCCTTCACTGATCCAAGATAAAGTCTATGAACCATTAGCACAAGGACAATCACTGATTGGTGTATCGCCAACAGGTTCTGGAAAAACATTGGCTTATCTTTTGCCGCTTTTAGGCAAAGTAAAACCAAAGGAAGGCAATCAACTATTGATTTTGACTTCTTCGCAAGAACTTGCGATGCAAGTGACTGAAGTGGCACGCATATGGGGGCAAGCAATTGGTTTGGCTGTTCAGCCGCTGATTGGTGGAGCCAACACCAAACGCCAAGTGGAGAAGTTGAAAGCAAAGCCTGAAGTATTGGTGGGGACACCTGGCCGCGTCCTAGAATTGATTAAAGCAAAAAAAATCAAAAGCCAACAAATCGACATGCTGGTTCTAGATGAAGTTGATCAATTATTAAAAGAAGGACAGCTTGGTTTAGCGGCCAAAATCAATCAGACTTTAACAAAACAAGCACAACGCTGTTTCTTTTCGGCGACCGCCAATGAAGTAATCAAAGAGATTCAGCCTCTAGTTGATGGCACACCATTGCTCGTTGATGTGACGGCCGACGATCAAAGCAAAGGAATGATCCACCATTATTATTTGGTCTATCCACAACGGAAAATCGTAGATGCTTTAAGACGTCTGGCGCACTTACCGGATTTTCGCGGCTTGGTCTTTTTTAACGAATTGAGTGCGATGGGGAATGCCGAAGAAAAACTGCTATATCATGGATTACCCGTGGCAACATTGGCCTCTGATCAAAATAAATTAGCCCGTCGTGGTGCGCTGGAAAGCTTTAGACAAGGAAAAATCCGTCAGTTGTTGACGACGGATGTTGCTGCCCGAGGCTTAGACATCTATGAGCTGCCGTATGTGATCAATACTGAGGTGCCTTTAGACAAAGAATCGTATCTTCACCGTGCCGGCCGTGTGGGACGGATGGGCAAAGAAGGAACAGTGGTCACGATCCTTCAAGAACATGCCGTCAAAGATTTGAAGAAAATCGCGAAGCAGCTGGAGATCTCATTGCAAGAAGTTTATCTTCATGGTGGTGCGTTACACACTGAAGCACCGATCAGCACGCCGGACCCAGTAAGCAAGGTGAAAGTTAAAACTGTGCAGAAAACTTCCGTGAAAACACCTGAAAAGTTACACACTCCCGCAAAAAAAACCAAAAAGAAACAAAAAAACCAAAAAGACAAAGGGAAAAGACGCCATTGAGCGTCTTTTTGTGTTACCATTAAAAGTGGAAAAAATAGTGTGTAATATGAGGAGGCTGTTGAATGAACTCTCGAAAAGAAGAGATATTTCAAGCGATTGAACTGCATAAACAAGGATTGACTGCAGTTGATGTAGCGAATATCCTGCAAATCGATCGCAGCAATGCTAGCCGTTATCTCAGTGAATTATTCAAAGAAAATAAAATCGGCAAACGCGCAGGCCGACCTGTGGTCTATGAACCATTAGAAGAAACAGTCCATGTCGATATTTCTTCAGAAGTCAGTTTTGAAAGTTTGGTTGGGGTTCAAGCTTCTTTAAAAGTCAGCATCCAACAAGCGAAAGCAGCCATTTTGTATCCACCTAGAGGGTTGCATACCATCATCTTCGGAGAAACCGGGACCGGGAAGTCGATGTTTGCAGAATGTATGTATCATTTTGCAGTTGAATCAAAGATGCTGAAAAAAGATGCCCCCTTTGTCTCCTTCAACTGTGCAGACTACGCACAAAATCCGCAATTGTTGTTTGGTCATATTTTTGGTATCAAAAAAGGTGCCTATACTGGAGCAGCTGAAGACAGTCCAGGTTTGATGGCTAAAGCAGATGGCGGCATTTTATTCTTAGATGAGATCCATCGTTTACCCCCAGAAGGGCAAGAAATGCTGTTTACCTTTATTGATAAAGGTGTGTATCGTCCATTAGGAGAAAGCAATCAAGTCTATGAAGCTGCTGTTCAAATCATTGGGGCGACCACGGAATCTTCCACCAATTTTTTAACGACCTTCAATCGACGGATCCCAATGGCGATCACATTGCCCAACGTGGAAAGTCGCTCTTTAGACGAACGCTACGAGATCATCTCTTTATTTATCAAACAAGAAGCGACACGTTTGAATCAGCGGATCGATGTCGAACGGGATGCGATTTTGGCATTTATGCTTTATGATGCAGAAGGCAATATCGGTCAAATCAAACGTGATCTAAAACTGGTATGCGCCAAGGCTTTTCTGCATTATCGGACGTATGGCAAAAAGAATTTGCTGATTCGCAAGGAAGACTGCTCTTTGCAAGTGCAAAAAGGCTTATTAAAAATCAAAGAACTCTCCGAGCGTTTGGATCGCTTTCTAGAAGGAAAAGGTGATTTCTTATGTTTTGAGCCAGGTGATCAAGACATCGTCTGGTCCCATGATCCGCAAAGAAATATGCAAGTATATAATGAAATCGAAGAAAAAGTCAGTTCTCTGATCGAAACAGGTGTCGAAAATATTGATTTAGAAAATTTGATTTCCAAGGATGTCGATCTCTACTTTGAAAAATATGTCGAAGAATTGACCCAACACCCAGTGCATAAAGAATTGATTCCTGAAGATATTTGGCGCTTGGCCAATCGTCTATATGATATCGCAGAACAAGAATTGTCCCGCAGTTACAGTGAAAAAGCCCGTTTTGCTTTTGCATTGCATGTGCAAAGCACATTGGAGCGGGTCAAAGATGGACATATGATCGTCCATCCCGACTTGAATACAGTGCGCAAGAACCTTAAATCAGAGTTTCAAGTCGCTATGGATCTCTCTACAATCATTGAAGAAGAGCAGCACGTAGAGATTCCTTTTGATGAGATTGGGTTTATCAGTATGTTCTTAGCTATTCAAGTCAAGCAAGCGGCGGATTTGCCATTAGAAAAAATTGAGATCATTGTGCTGATGCACGGAACAGCTACTGCCAGCAGTATGCTAGCTGCAGCCCAAGAATTATTGGGGACCAAAAACGGTCAGGCCATGAATATGTCGTTGGATATGTCCGTTGGCCACATGTATGATCATTTACTGACTTACGTAAAAGAACATAAAGAGCAGCTGGATAATGGCTTGCTGTTATTAACAGATATGGGATCATTGAATTCTTTTGCAAATCTGATCTTTGAAGAAACCGGCATTCGTACCAAAGCAATCTCGATGACCAGCACCATGATCGTTCTTGAAGCTTTACGAATGGCCGACAGCGGACGAAGTCTAGAAGACATTTATCAAAACATCCAGCGTTCTTTTGAAACCATTGTTCAAGAACAATTTAGAACCGTGCACGAGGCAAAAGGAAGCAAAAAAGCTGTGATCGTCACGTGTTTTACTGGCGAAGGCGTCGCAGCCAAGCTGTATCAACGGATTTTCCCGGTGGTTGACCAGGCCCAAGTTGAAATCATCCAGATGCAATTTATCGAAAAAGAAACCTTCAAAAAACACATCGATGGTTTATTAGAGGAATATGAAATCAAAGCGATTGCTGGAACAGTCGAAATCGATTATCAAAATATTCCCTTCTTTTCGGCGTACGATGTTTTTGATGATGATCGGCTGAATGTCTTGAAACGAATCGTTTCCGATGAAGTACCCATCGAAAAAATCGTACGTTCGTTAGAAAATACGTTGACGCATGTCGGCTCAGTCTATCATTTGATCGAAAGTTTGCAAAAGATCGTCCATCAGATCCAAAATCAGCTGCATGTGATCGTTGAACCGACTGTTGATGCGGGGTTGGTGATCCATCTAGCCTTTTTGGTAGAAAGCTTACTGAAAAAAGAACCAGGCAGACAATTTAAAGACTTGTCGACATTCCAAAAAAAATACCGTATTGAGAATGATGTGTTACGGACCCATCTTTTGCAGATCGAAAAAAATTACCAAGTCAAAATATCGGAAGATGAAATTGCGTATTTGACACAAATGTTTTTAGAAAATGAAATCAAAAATTATCATGAATCCGCACACAATATTAGTGTGTAATGAGAATTTGATAAGTGTGTAAGGAAGTGAATTGGTTCAGACCTTTGATTTAACAAGGTTTGAACCGATTTTTTTTTGGCACGTTTTTTGCTTAATAGTTAAGTGTAACCACGAATAGAAAGGAGGAACTACACAATGGCTAAAAAAACGATTATGCTTGTTTGTTCAGCAGGAATGAGTACTAGTTTACTCGTAACAAAAATGCAAAAAGCGGCGGAAGCTAAAGGAATGGAAGCAGATATCTTCGCGGTCTCAGCTTCAGAAGCCGATCAGCATTTAGAGTCTAAACCAGTCGATGTGCTGATGCTTGGACCACAAGTTCGATTCATGAAAGCACAATTTGAACAAAAATTGGCACCTAAAGGAATTCCTTTAGACGTCATCAACATGGCAGATTATGGCATGATGAATGGCGAAAAAGTTTTGGCGCAAGCTGAAAGCTTAATGAAATAAACAAATGTATGGAAGTGTAAGGAGGATTTTTTAAGATGGATGAGCAAAATTTGGAAGCCATTATGGGATTGATCATGTATGGAGGGAATGCCAAAAGTGATGCAATGGAAGCAATCGCTGCTGCAAAAGAAGGCAACTTTGAGTTAGCGGATGCGAAAATCAAAGATGCTGAAGCATCATTGGTTGAGGCACACCATTCTCAAACAGGTCTATTGACACAAGAAGCGCAAGGCAATCACATGACTGTCACTTTATTAACAGTGCATTCACAAGACCACTTAATGACATCAATCGCATTTACCGATTTAGCGAAAGAAATCATTGATGTCTATCGACGTCTAAATAACGAATAATCTTTGAACGGATAGAAGTAGTTATTGTCGATGAATCAAAAAATCTTCTTTAACGAATAGGACTTATAGGAGGAAATAAAAAAATGGATGGACTAACAAGTTGGATGGAGAGATACATTCTCCCTGTAGCCGCAAAAATCGGCGCCCAGAAACATTTAGTCGCTTTGCGTGATGCCTTTATTGGCACAATGCCTGCTACGATGGCAGGTTCGATCGCCGTAATGATCAATGCAATTATTCGTGATTTACCACCACAATTTTGGCCAAGTTATGATGCAAGCACTATTCCTGTGATTCGTGAAATTATTAGTATCAATGGCTTTGTTTGGAATGGTACCTTAGCAGTGGCTGGATTGGTTTTTGCTTTTTCATGGGGATATAATTTAGCTAGAGCTTATCGAGTGAATGATTTAGCTGGTGGTATCGTCGGTGTGGCAACGTTGATTCAAGGAATTGCTTTTTCTTACAGCACTTCTGTTGCAACGACAGTTCCAGCAGCTTTAATGGATGAAATCAATGCCGGCTCTGCAAGCACTGGTTGGTCGGCAACTGCCGATGCACTTACAGCAGGCGGTTGGGGTTGGTTAAAACTTGATCACTTGAACGGAAATGCTTACTTTACCGTTATGATCATGGGTGCAATCTCAGTCATTATCTTCTGTAAATTGATGTTAGCAGATATTACGATCAAAATGCCTGATTCAGTGCCACCTGCAGTATCTAAAGCATTTGCTGCGATTTTACCGGCAACGATTGCTTTGTATGTGATCGCAATCATCAATTTTGTTGTTGGCAAATTAACAGATGGTCAATTGATCATTGATTTGGTGCAAAAATATATCGCAGAACCATTCTTGGGATTGTCACAAGGCTTGGGTGCTGTATTGATCGTTACGATTTTTGTTCAAATCTTTTGGTTCTTTGGTATTCATGGGCCAAACGTATTGGCACCAGTATTAGAAGGTATTTGGGGTCAAGCACAGTTGATCAATATCGATATCTTCCAAAAAGGATACGAAGGTCAAACTGGTACGAATGCAGTCTTAGCAGCAATTGAAGATGGTAAAGCATACATGTGGGTTCGTGGATCATTTGATGCATTTGCCTGGTTTGGCGGTTCTGGCGGAACCATCGTGCTATTGATCGCAATCTTGATTTTCTCTAAACGTGCTGATTATCTTACTGTAGCGAAACTATCGATCGGACCTGGTGTTTTCAATATCAACGAACCTGTGATGTTTGGGTTACCAATCGTATTGAACGCAATCATGTTCATTCCATTTATCGTGGCACCACTTGTTGCAACAACAATTGGTTGGTTAGCAACATACTTCGGATTGGTTGCACCAGTGTCACAACAAGTGACTTGGGTCGTACCACCGATGCTGCTATCGTTCCTAGCAACAGGTGCTGACTGGCGCGCACCAGTAGTTACCCTTGTTTGTATGGTGGTGACACTCTTTATCTGGGCACCATTCGTTATCTCAGCAAATAAAATTGATCCAAAATTAGGCGAATAGCCCTTTAACAATTTGAGGAACTGCTATCGCTTCAGGTGAAGTAGGCAGTTCCTTTATTGTTTATAAACAAACAGCAGGAGGAAAAGTTATGATCTCAATCGCAAGCGCAATGCAGCAAGATGCAATCAAAGAGCTTTTAGAAAACTACAACGAAGATGGGTTAAGTTACTCATTCAAAGAAAAGCAAGGCATCAAATTACTCTTCACAACGACAGGTAAAGACACAGAAGCTGCAGCGAAGAAAGCAAAAGAACTGATCAAAGCACAACCATGGGGTACAGTTTTATATTTTCAAGCAGCAGCAGTTTAAATATACTGTTTTCATGACAACCAATGAAAGATGGGATGGTTCAAGATGTTAAAAAACGGCTTGTTTTTATGTAGTATTGGGTTATTGGTGATTTTGTACAGTATGAATCCCAATAATTTGCAGTTAGATATTTTCAGTTTCACTACAGGGATCGCCCTGATCGTCGCCGGCAGTGTTTTGTTCATGAAAGGCAAGAAGAAAGCTGAAGAGTCAGACAGGAGGCAATCTGAGTGAAAGTAGAAAAAACATTAACGATTCCCGCTAAGGCTTTTTACGATCAAGTCATCAATTCTGTGATTTTTGATATTAGAAAAGCAACTGGAAAAACAATCTCAGCAAAACAATTAGAGGGATTTGAGTATGTAAAAGAATTTTCCTCTTCCAGCCGCGCCAAGATCTCGATTGGTGAAGTCGTGGAAAATCAAGTTTATCAATTCAGAACAGAAACAACAAAAAATGAATTTGTGGTGCGGTATGAAATACAGGAAATCGATGCGAAAACCAGCAAAATCATCTATACTGAAACGATGAAATCATTTGGCATCATGCAACAATTGAATGATATGGTCTTAGGTACGATTTTGGGCTATTTCAAACGAAAACAATTCAAGAAAATGCTTGTCATGATGGAAGAAGCATATTAAAGGGGTCTTAAGACGCCTTTTTTGTGTTAAAAGGAGAGATGTTTGTGTGTGATGTAAAAAAAATGACCACGTTTGGTGATCAAGAAGTATTGGATTTGGTAGCCTACGCATTCCAATGGGAATTGAGTGAAAAAAATATTGACCGTTACCAAAGGCTCGCTGCGCATTCATGGAATTATGGATCATATGACACGGAAGGGAAACTAGCCAGTCAAGTCATGGCCACTTTGTTCAATGTAAACTTGTATGGAACAGCCTACCCAATGGCTGGCATCGGATTTGTGGCGTCTTATCCTGAGTATCGTGGACAAGGAAGAATCGACCAAATCATGCAAGAAATCATTAAGGACTGTTATGAACAGAACATTGTTCTCTCCTATTTGGCGCCATTCTCCTTCCCTTTTTATCGCAGATATGGGTATGAATATACCTTTGAACGCAGCGTGTATGATATTCAGTCTTCTGATTGGACAGATAGTCCTAAGACTGCTGGATCGATCAAACGACTAGCCTGGGAGCAGGCCCAACCGATCATTCATCAAATTTATCACCAACAGCTTAAGAATCAAAGAGGGGCACTTATTCGGGACGCGTGGTGGGAAGATATCAAGTTCACCTTGCGCAAAACATTTACCTTTGCAGTCTATTACAATGCGTCAGGAACGCCAGAAGGTTACTTGATTTACTCAATTGAGAAGGGCATCTTTACGATCGATGAATGGGGCTATCTCACTGGTGAGGCATTTCATGGGCTGAACCGTCTGATCGTTTCGCATCGAGATTCAGTTGCTAAGATTCATTATCAAGTAGGAGATGATAGCAGACATTTACAAACGTTTGCCAAAAAGCCTATGCCAGCTAGCCTTTCTAGGCCAGATATGATGACAAGGATCATTGATTTAGAGTTGTTTTTACAAACTTATCCCTTCACGAAGAAAGAAGGGAAGATTGCTTTACAGATCGAAAATGATGTCTACGCGCCATGGAACAACGGCGTATATGAACTCTCTTTTGCGCAGCAAAAACCAGTGGTCAAACGAGTAGAGAAGACAGATCTTCCTTGTTTGACTGCTTCAATTCAGCGTATCGGGCAATTGTTATTTGGGGTTCAAGAAATCGACACTTGTCAATTTTTCGGTGAAGTGAAGGCGGATTCTGCCGTTAATGCTTTTTTCCAAAATAACCTGCCTAAAGAGAAACCAGTTTTGGAAGATTATTTCTGAAGAAAAAAACACCCATGCGTACGTCTGCGCATGGATGTTTATGTAACGTTCCCTGCCGGGATCGAACCAGCAACTAATCCTTAGGAGGGACTTGTTATATCCATTTAACTAAGGGAACACAGTAGTTCTATTTTACCTGTAAATACGTATTCCCGCAAGATAAGAATGAGAAGAAAAGGTAGGTTTCTCTCTAAGATGATCGTGGGTATCATGCTGCAATCGTTTTATTTTGTCAGAAAAATCATGCGTGGTACACTTGATTTGTATACGATAAAGTAGGAGGTAATGTGGAATGGTAAAAATTGCGAAATCTTTTTTGTCACAAGTTACAGCTGAAGGGCTCAACGGACCATTTGTCACCATTATGCTTAATACGCATGTCGGACACCAAAATGTTGAAAAGGACCAAATCAAGTTCAAGAATTTTGCCAAAGAAGCAAAACGACGTTTCGAAAAGAAATACCCCGAACACGATTGGGCACCTTTTCAAAAGAAAATTGATGAAATTTTGGCGGATCAATCCTTCTGGCGCAGTAGTACAACTAGTGCAGCTGTGATTTTAACACCAGAAGAAGTGTTGATTCACCGTTTAAGTATTCGTGTCGATGATCAATATTATGTTGGCGAGACACCATACTTGTTGGCAATCATCAAGAATGCCCAATTCAATGATCCATTTTATTTATTGGCATTAAATCGAGATTCAATGAAAGTATATCAAGTTGAGAATAAAGTGGTGTCTGAGGTTGAACTGCCTGAAGAGGCACCCACAACGATCGAAAAAGCGTTAGGTGAAGAAATCTCCGGCGGCGGTGATTTTAATTATAGCGCCCAAGGGGGAGCCAATACAGGCGGAGAAGGCGTCGCTTATCATGGGTTTAGTGCCAAAGATGAAGAGTTGGAGATCGACCATGTCAATTATTATCAAGCAGTGGATACTTTCTTCAGGAATGACTTTCCAAATGACGACAATTTGCCGCTTTATCTCTTTGCATTACCAGAAAATCAAACCCTTTTCAAAAAGAATGCCAAAACGAGCTATTTCCAAGCAACACCAAATCTGGCGACTTCACCAGCGCCAATGTCAGTGAAAGAAGTTCAGGTGTGTGTGGATAAACTTGTAGAAGAATTGACACAGCATCAAGTATCGACGTATGAAAAATTGCTGGATCGCAAATTTATTGATCAATTGGTAGATATTATTCCAGCTGCCAAAGAAGGACGTATTGGCCAACTGTTTATTGCGACATCTAATCTAGCAGATGGATTTGGTGAAGATCCTGATACCGAATATGATCGTCGACAAGTCCTGAATACGCTGGCCAAGGATGTAGTGGACAACGGTGGCGAAGTGTCGATTCTAGAACAAGAGGATGCACCAGGCGGAAAAAGCTTAACGGCGATATTACGCTATTAACGAACAAACCAACAGATCAATGAAAGACTCAGCCTATTGACGCGATCAAATGGCAAATCAAAGCAGGGATGACGGCCAGATTTCGGGTCGTCATCCTTTTATTTTAAAAAAATAAATGCGTTTACATTTTTTTAGATTTTCTATTAGTCAAGGCGATTGTTGTGTGCTATAATACAAAGTGTAGTATTTGTTGCGGTAAATTATGGTAGCTTGTTTCATCTTAAACATCTTCCACATTTTCACCTTATACAAGTAATTGCAAAATATGTGTATATACACAAGGAGGATTTTTATTATGGAAACAGGTACAGTGAAATGGTTTAACTCAGACAAAGGCTTCGGATTTATCACAGCAGAAAACGGCAACGATGTATTCGTTCACTTTTCAGCTATCCAAGGCGAAGGCTTCAAAACTTTAGAAGAAGGCCAAGCAGTTACTTTCGATATCGAAGACGGACAACGCGGACCTCAAGCAACTAACGTAAACAAAGCTTAATTTAAATTGTCGATTTAGAGCAGCCTAGCTGCTCTTTTTTTATACATATTTTTATTTGTTGAATCGTTTTTGACTTGTTATACTATTGAAAAGGGGGGACTTTATATGGGCTTGAATGAATTTATTTTAGGGTTGGCCAATTTGGAGAAAATCCAACGTGCACCTGGTTTTTTCAAATTTACTGAACATAGTGTGGCAGCCCACTCATTTCGCGTTACGATGATTGCGCAAACGTTGGCAGATATCGAAGAACGAGCTGGCAATACGGTCAACTGGCAGATCCTCTATGAAAAAGCACTGAATCACGATTATACCGAACGCTTCATCGGAGATATCAAAACACCGGTGAAATACGCCAACAAAGAGCTGCGGGCGATGTTATCTACTGTAGAAGAAAAGATGACGGATGTGTTTATCGAAGAAGAGATCCCGCGAGATCTTCAAGCAATCTACCGTCGTCGATTGGCAGATGGCAAAGATGATAGCTTAGAGGGCCAATTGCTGGCGATCGCGGATAAAATCGACCTGTTGTACGAATCATTTGAAGAAATCACCAAAAGCAATCCGGATAAAGTATATAAAGAAATGTTTCGTGAAGCAGTCTTAACGGTCAAAAGTTTCCGTCATCGTCCATCGGTTTCATACTTTTTTGAAGCAGTCTTTCCTGAACTGCTAAATGCCGATTTTTATGGGAAAAAGGCCTTTTTAGATGAAATTGCCACATTGATCGAAAAATAAAAACGTTTATCAACCAGACTGCAGCAGCAATGGTTGATAAACGTTTTTTGATTATAGCAAAGATTCAGCGCCATCGATATAGACTTCGGTCCCTGAAATATTCCCGGCAGCTTCAGATGACAAGAACAAGACGAGGTTGGCTACTTGTTCTGGGACGCCTGTTTCTTGTTTCAGTGGGCGGGCACCTTCTGGATAATCAACCGGTATTTCGATATCAGCAACTGCTGGTTCAACATCCGTGCGATCATCGATATTGGTCGAAATGGCGCCAGGACAGATAACGTTGACTCTGATATTGTAGCGCGAAAGTTCAAGAGCAGCCATTTTCGCAAAAGCCACTTGTCCTGCTTTAGAAGTACTATAAGCAGAAGCACCAAAATTGCTGAAGACGCGGTTGCCATTGACTGAACTCGTGATCACGATACTGCCGCCATTGGCTTTCATTAACGGAACAGCGGCTTTGACGGACAAGAACGTGCTGCGCAGGTTGGTGTTGATCGTTTGATCCCATTCATCGATCGTCAGCGCTTCGATGGGGGTGAAGGTTCCATTGATCCCTGCATTGACGTGTAATATATCTAAACCGCCCATTGCATCAGCCAGTTTGGTGATGGCGGATAGCAATCCTTGACTGTCCGTGACATCCACTGTTTCAACATACACCTGGGCACCGAAAGATTCTTTGATTTGGCTAAGTTCG
This sequence comes from Enterococcus salsurae, assembly GCF_054784955.1. Lineage (NCBI taxonomy): Bacteria > Bacillati > Bacillota > Bacilli > Lactobacillales > Enterococcaceae > Enterococcus > Enterococcus salsurae. The sequence continues at coordinate 56,701 of NZ_BAAHWY010000003.1, forward strand.
TCCGCATGCAAATCGATCAACCCCACCTGCGCACCTTGTTGAATAAATTGCTCTGCCGTCGCTTTGCCGATTCCTGAAGCAGCACCAGTCACGATGACCCGTTTGTGCTTAAAGCCTTCCATATGAACGCCTCCTTTTCTTTAAGTATAAGAAACTCCGCTTATTTTGTCGAAAATAAGGCATCCGTCAGGCAGTGGCTGTTGCTGCTTATTCTTGCATCGAAGGAATCTTTTCCTTGAGGCAGGATTGACTGCAAAACTAATGTATCGCCTTCTCTTTTTGTAGTATAATGCAAACAGTGTGCAAGGAGGTTATACCATGAAACCCATATATGCTGTGGTAGATCTTGAAACCACGGGGACGGATGCAGCTGTCGATCGTATCATTCAGTTTGGCTGTGTATTGGTTCAAGATGGCAAAGTGATCAATCGTTTTGCGACCGATATCAATCCTGACCGCCGCATTTCACGACAAATTCAAAATTTGACACACATCACAAATCAACAAGTGAAGCAAGCACCTTATTTTGAAGATGTTGCTGATATTATTTTTAATTTACTCAGCAATACGATTTTTGTCGCCCACAATATTTATTTTGATTATCAATTCTTAAGTAATGAGCTGGTCCGTTGCGGTTTACCAGCATTAACGATTCCAGGTATCGACACCGTGGAGTTGGCGCAAGTCTTTTTACCGACTGAAAGTAGTTTTCGTTTAGGTGATTTGGCTGATAGTATTGGCTTTATACATGAAAATCCACATCAAGCAGATAGCGACGCAGAAGTGACTGCCGCCTTATTGATGTATATTGAAGCCATCATGAAAGAATTGCCGCGGACAACGTTGAAACAAATCGCTTTGTTGAGTGGCCAAATGGGGATGCAGACGAGTGCATTTATCCATGCAGTCTTGAAAGAAACAGCCACGACATTGCCTGATGGGCTGGAAGAAGTGGATGGAATCGTTCTCCGTAAAAAAGAGAGTAAGATGTTTGCCTACAACCATTACCATAAGCCCTACCCGGAAGTGAAAGCCGAAAAGATGGCACAGTTTGGGCCGCATTTGGCCTATCGCAAGCAGCAAGCGCGATTGATGAATGCTGTGTACAATCATTATAGTCAAACAGAGAAAAATTTGATTCTAGAAGCAGAAACAGGCATGGGGAAAACGATTGGCTATTTATTTCCAGCAGCTTATTTCGCTACGCCCAATAATCCAATGATCGTCAGTACTTCATCGATTCTTTTACAAAATCAAATCATGGATAAAGATGTCCCTCTAGTGAATCAGGTGTTAGATCAACCTATCCAAGCAACGGTCATCAAAAGTCATCGCCATTATATTGACTTGCAGCGGTTTAAGGCTACTTTAGATCAGCCTGTCGATCAAAAACAGTATGCACAGTACCAAATGGGGATTTTGGTTTGGTTAACGAAAACAATTTCTGGCGACTTTGATGAACTGAATTTGGTTCGGCTAGACCATCCTATATTCACTGAGATTCGCCATCGCGGCCTTGAATTTCTGTCAGATAAGCAAGCATTTTATCGCCATGATTTTTTGCGGCATGTGTACCAACAAGCAGCCCAAAGCAATGTGTTGATCGTCAACCATGCGTTCTTATTGCAAGAAACTAGACGTCGGGAACCATTGCTGCCAGCAAGCGATTATCTACTCATCGATGAGGCCCAGCAATTGCCTAGTCAAGCTGAAGGATTGTCACAGTACAGCTTTGACTCGGCCTACTTTAAGCGGCAATACTTGCAATTCAACGAGGACGGTTTGTTTGATCAAGCAGCAAATGTCCTAGACCAAGAACAGCAGATCCTCCCTTTATTCAATCTGTATCGCGATGCACTTGCTGTGTTGATCGATACGCAAGAAGATTTTTTTGGCAGCCTCAATCTAGCGTCTGACGTAAATCAAGTGCTGCAACGGACTGATTTGTTCAGGAGTGATGTTGATCAAGATCGAACGTACCGTAAGCTTATCCTTTATTATCAAGAAATTACTGAGATGCAACAGCGATTACAGCATGGTTTTACGGAACTGCATGTACGCATCACTGCCCAGCAACGCTTACTGATTGCGCGGTTACTCGACTATTTTGAGCAGTTCCAGCGGCAAGCATATACGGTCACGACGTGGCTGGATAGCTGGCATCCACGATATGTTCATTGGTTGAAGCTGCATCCAAATCAACGAACAGCCACGATCGAATTGGCCGATCTAGAAGGAAAACAGGTGTCGGAAAGTATCTGGTATCAACGCTACAGTCATATTATTTTTCTAGGAGGGACATTACGGATCCCTGGCAACAAAACTTATTATGCTCAGCAAATTGGGATACCAGAAACACCTGTCAAAACAATCCCGGCTTTTTATGATTATGAAAAACAAGCCCGGCTTTATGTGGTCAAACAAGGGATCTCGATCCAACAGGCCTCTACGAATGAATATGCCGATTTTCTTGCCGAGGCCTTAACACCGCTCCTCTTTGAGCAAAAACAGCCAACACTGGTTTTGTTTACTGCCCATGACACGTTGAAAGCCGTTTATGACCGACTGCACAAGAAAGCCTTGAATCAAGGCAGAGAATTGATCGCACAAGGAACCGGCGGTAGCCGCGAAAAAATCTTGAAGAAGTTTTTGTTGGCAGAAAATGGCCTTTTGTTTGGTACCAATAGTTTCTGGGAAGGGGTCGATCTTCCAGGACAATCGCTTAAAATTGCCGTGGTTACCCGCTTGCCATTTGAAAATCCGCAAAATCCGCTGGTCAAAGCGCGACATCAATATTTGACAGCGCAAGGCATCGATACGTTTAAAGAAGATGCCTTGCCAAAAGCTATATTGCGTTTAAGACAAGCTTTAGGTCGTTTGATTCGCTCAGAAAAAGACGCGGGTGTCATGGTCGTCTTAGATCGCCGTTTGCTGTCTACGAAATATGGCAAACGAATGGTCAATGGACTACCCAAAAAACTGCCGTTGATCGAAGCAACACCAAGTGAAATGACCGAAGATATTCGTCATTTTTTTGAACAAGAGAACCAAAGTCTGCTATAATAAAGCATATTTAAAAGGAGAAAATAGTATGCAAACAAAAGACAAAGAACAGCGTCGGGTCGTCATCTTGTTGATCGCGATCACCACGTTGCTTGTGCTGATCATTTTTTCTTCGATTTTTTATCTTCGCGCATCAAGGCCCATGCGGCAAGCACGAAGTGAAGCAATCGATATTGCCGAAGAATATACGGACTTAGCAGAAGTGGATCAATTCTATTGGTTTACCAGAGAGTCAACTTCTTTTAGCCTTGTGGGTAAAGACAACAATGAAAAAGAAATCGTTGTGATCATTCCCAAAAGCGGCGATAAGGTCACGGTCTATAATCAAGAGGATGGATTGACAGAGGCCCAAGCCAAACAGACCATCCAGGAGGCACATCCAGATCAAACGATTCAAAAAGCCACCCTCGGTCTTTATGAAGATACGCCGGCGTGGGAAATCATGACAAAAGATAGTGAGGGCGGGTTGAGTTATTTTCTGATTGCATTTAAAGACGGGAAAGAAATCAACACGATCACGAATATGTAAGAGACAATTCTTGTAAAAGGGCACGCAGAAAGGATGATCGAAATGGTACTGTCAAAAAGAGCTGAAAAATTAGAACCATCCGTCACTTTAGCGGCTTCTGCAAAAGCAAAAGCCTTAAAAGACCAAGGAATCGATGTATTAAGTTTAACTGTTGGGGAGCCTGACTTCTTTACCCCAAAAAATATCCGGGCAGCTGCCATCGACGCTATCGAAGCGGGTAAAGTCAGCTTTTATACACCGACAGCTGGCATTCCTGAACTAAGAAAAGCCATTACGAACTACATCGAAGCATTTTATGGATTGTCCTATGATACAAACCAAGTCATCGTGACTGATGGCGCGAAGTTTGCGTTATACACACTTTTTCAAGCATTGCTTGATGAAGCAGATGAAGTCATCATTCCGGTGCCGTATTGGGTAAGCTATGCTGAGCAGATCCGTTTAGCCGAAGGCACGCCTGTATTTGTAGAAGCGACGCAACAGGCTGGATTCAAAGTAACGGTTTCTCAATTAGAAGCAGCGCGGACAAACAAAACCAAAGCCATTATCTTGAATTCACCTGCCAATCCAACCGGTGCCATTTATACGAAAGAAGAATTGTTGGCCATCGGGGAATGGGCTGTTGCACATGATATCTGGATCATTTCCGATGATATCTATGGTCGATTGGTGTATAACGGCCACGAATTTACACCAATCGCGACTTTATCAGATGCCATCCGCAAACAAACGATCATTATCAATGGCGTGTCAAAAACCTATGCGATGACAGGCTGGCGCATTGGGTTCGCTGTAGGGGATCAAAGGATCATCGGTGCCATGATCGATATTGCTTCACAGGCAACAAGCAACCCGCCAGCGGTCAGTCAATATGCAGCCGTGGAAGCATTGACCGGCAATCAAGACTCTATCGAGGTCATGCGTCAAGCGTTTGAACAACGCTTGAATGATTTGTATCCACTGATCGCAGCTATTCCTGGGTTTGAATTGACGAAGCCTCAAGGTGCATTTTACCTTTTTCCGAATGTCAAAGAAGCCATTCGCCTATGCGGCTATCAAACGATTGATGAGTTCGTAGAAGGATTGCTGGTAGAAGCCCATGTTGCAGTTGTTACCGGTGCTGGCTTTGGTGCACCAGACTATCTAAGAATCAGTTATGCGGCAGATTGGGACACATTAGCAGAAGCTGCCAAACGGATCCATGATTTTGTTGAAAACAAGCGTCAAAACGTATAAAATGCTTTATGGTGCTTTAAATAATAGTTAGGAGAGAATCAAGTGAAATCTATTCAAATTCTAGATGCAAAACATCACGTGGGCGAAACAGTCCAAATTGGTGCTTGGATCGCCAACAAGCGTTCCAGCGGCAAAATTGCCTTTTTGCAATTACGTGATGGCACAGCTTATTTCCAAGGGATCGTTGTCAAAAGCGAAGTTGGAGAAGACGTTTTTCAATTGGCAAAAAATCTTAGCCAAGAAACAGCAGTATTGATCACGGGAGAAATTCGTGAAGACAGCCGTTCTAAATTCGGCTATGAAATCGGCATTTCAGGGATTGAAGTAGTTGGCGAAAGTCATGATTACCCAATCACGCCCAAAGAACATGGTACCGACTTTTTGATGGATCACCGTCATTTATGGCTGCGTTCTTCCAAACAGCACGCCATTATGCAGATTCGAAATGAAATCATCCGGGCAACATATGAATTCTTTAATCAAAACGGCTTTATCAAAATTGATCCGCCGATTTTGACCGGTTCTGCACCAGAAGGCACCACTGATTTATTCGAAACCAATTATTTTGACCAAAAAGCCTATTTGTCACAATCTGGTCAATTATACATGGAAGCTGCGGCCATGGCTTTTGGCAAAGTCTTCTCATTTGGTCCCACATTTAGAGCAGAAAAATCGAAGACGCGTCGTCATTTGATCGAGTTTTGGATGATTGAACCTGAAATGGCCTTTATGCATCAAGAAGAAAGCTTAGAAGTTCAAGAACAATATGTGGCATTTCTTGTACAAAGTGTTTTAGACAATTGCGATTACGCTTTAGATGTTTTAGGACGCGACCGGGAAGTCTTGCAAAAATATACCAAATTGCCTTTCCCACGTATCTCTTATGATGATGCAGTGGAGATGTTGCAAAAGAATGGCTTTGAAGATATTCAGTGGGGAGATGACTTTGGTTCACCGCATGAAACGTTTATTGCCAATTCCTTTGATCAGCCAGTCTTCATTTTGAACTATCCTAAAGCGATCAAACCATTTTATATGAAACCACATCCAACACGAGAAGACGTCGTGATTTGCGCGGATATGATCGCACCTGAAGGGTATGGCGAGATCATTGGCGGCTCAGAACGGGCTATCGATCATGATTACGTCCTAGAACAGATCCAAGCCCATGGATTAGATGAGAATGAGTATTCATGGTATTTAGATTTGCGTAAATATGGCTCAGTGCCGCATACTGGCTTTGGGTTAGGATTAGAACGGACAGTGACTTGGTTATCAGGTATCGAACATGTACGGGAATCAATTCCGTTTCCACGTTTGTTGAACCGGATTTATCCATAAGGAAAGAAAAGTTTTCTAAAATAATCCGGTGAATAATCACTGGATTATTTTATTGTTTTTTAGTTTTGACTAAAGGTATAAAATTTTTTGAAGAAAGAGAATAAACATGGAAAAATTATTTCTAAGTACACATGATCAATATTTTACTATTGAATCTGAGTTTACTATATTGGACAATCTGCGTATTTCTAAAGGTAATAAAGAAAAAGAATTTGAATCTGTTTCTAAAAATAAATGGAGAATCGCGGCTCATGACGTTGCTGAATTATTAACATTAGGCCAAGAAGATCGTGCAGCAATTTATTACAGCAGTGAAATGAAAGAAATCACTGTTGAAAATTTCGAACTAAGTGTAGATTCATCTCTAATGATTGAAGTCAAAAATACAGTGCTCTATTTATACATAACCCTAGATAATAATCTTAAGTTTATTTGGAATCAAGAACCTTCTGCAAGAGCATTTTTAGAAGATTGGGCAATACAGAGCCTTGAAAAAGGTAACAATAAAGATATTCAAGTTTCATTAAAATTAGATTCAAAATATATTCAATTATCGAAAGATTTTTTGGTAATTAAAAATAGAAAAGAGAATATCTTAAGTGAAATAGAAATGAAAAGCATAAGTATAAATAAAGTGAATGATAATCTATATAGAAATATTGCAAGTTTTAATTTCGATATTCAATCTATTTTACAGGATATCCATCCAAATATGATATATGATACTTTCGATACTACGATTTTAGACTTCTTTGTTAGAATAGAAGTTGAACAATTGTTGGTTACAGATTATAAGTTTCGATTGAAATTCCCTGAATGCAAAACTGTTTCTATCGAAGAAATGTGGTTGGACTATTCTGATCATATGAAAGTATTATTTAATTGGTATCCCACACTTCATGGAATGTTTTCGTCTAAATTAGGTTTTTTAAAAAATGAAGAGTATGAAATATTTATTAAAAAAGAGCAACAACCTGTTTCTAAAGATGAAAAGCTCATACTGATAACAGAGTATCCTCATAAGGCACAAGATAATGGACGTTTCTTCTTTGAGTATTTAATGACTAAACAATCTAAATATAAACCATATTTTATTATTACTAAAGATTCTAAAGATATAACAAACCTAGAACCTTTTATGGAAAATGTTGTTATTTTCAAAAGTAAAAAGCATATTGAATTGTTGTTTAAAGCAAGCTATATTGCGCATACCCATACTTCTAATTATGCTTTGCCTTTTTTATCGAAGTCAACTGAGCGTATGAAATCAAGTATGAAAAAAGTTTTTTTACAACATGGAATTATAGCGATAAAGAATGTTGACTTTGTATATAGTAAAGTGACAAATCCTTCGCTGACTGATAAATTTTTGGTTTCTTCAGAAAGAGAAAAACAACAAGTAATGAAACAATTGTCCTATGAAGAAAACGAAGTTGCTGTAACTGGCTTAGCCCGTTTTGATTCTTTACTAAATGGAAATTCCTTTTTTAAATCCTTTTCTCTTAGAAAAAATGTGTTGATCATGCCTACTTGGAGGAAGGGACAAGACTTTCTGACTGACCAAGAATTTATGGAGACAGATTTTTATCAATATTATTTTGAGTTGTTAAATGATGATCAATTCCTATCATTAATTAAAAAGTTTAATTTGAATGTACGTCTTTATTTGCATAATAATTTTCAAAAATATAATCATTTATTTTCTTCTGAAAGTATTGAGATTATAGAAGCAGGTACGAAAGATGTTCAAGAATTGCTCAAAGAACATGGTATTTTGATTACAGATTATTCGAGTGTAGGACTTGATTTTGCATTGCAAAAAAGAAGTGTTATCTATTATCAGTTCGACCAAGATAAAGAAGAAGTGAGTGAAGGCGCAAGTGAAAATAAGGATTTATTGCCGGGTCCTGTTTTCACCAGTAAGAAAGAACTAATTCCTTTTATAGAAAAAAAGATAAAATTCAATATTTTGGAAAAGCAATACAAAAAAACATTGAAAGAAAATATTTTCCCTTATGATGATAAACATTCGTGTGATAGAATCTATGCCGTCCTTGAGCAATTAGACAATTAAGTGGATTGCATAGTAAGAACAATTGATACCTATTTTCCATAAAGGGGTGAATATTCTTTGGTTAATTATTTGATTAGTTTGATAAAAGAACTGTATCTGATTTCTGTTGGCCTCTCATCTAAATTAAAGAGGAAGAATCATGATAAGGTAGTTTTTTTACTCAGTTTTCCTGAAACAAGTATATATGTTATCGATGAGTTATATAAGAAATATGAAGGAAGGCTAATTGTTTGTTATACTAACAATGCGAAGAGTAGTATGGAAAAGTATATTAATCTCAATATCGATCTCTATAATATCGATTCTTTTCCGACATTACTTCTAAAGGTGAGTCCGATTGTTAGAACAGCAACGATAGTTTTATGTGATAATTATTTTGCTTTTTTAGGCGGAATCAACTTTTCAGCAACCACAAACATTGTTCAATTATGGCATGCGAACGGGGCAATCAAAAAATTTGGGATTGAGGCTTTATACGCTTTAAAAATGAATAAAAAAGATATTTTACGTTATCAAAAAGTGTATAGTAAATTTACTCACTTTATCGTTAGTTCTAATAAAATGGGTAATATTTTCCATAAAAGTTTTAAAAGTGACGGCAAACTTCTTTGTTTTGGCTATCCGCTAACAGATTACTATTTTTCTGATAATCAAGAGAGGAAAATAGTTACCCTCAAAAAAAAATTAAATAAAAAAGTTTTATTATATATACCAACCTATCGAGATCAGAATTTAAAATCAATCAAGGATATAGCCAAGATAAAAAAAATGTTCGAAAAAGAATGGATCATACTCGTTCATCCACATCCAAGAGATAAGTTTTTAATTAAGCAGCTTTCAGAATATGATTTATTAAATCAGGAGTTTATGGGATCTTCATTACAAGATCTTCTTATAGTAGCAGACTGTATAATCACTGACTATTCTTCTGTGGTATTTGAATACACGATAGCTAATCCTAAAGGACAGATTGTTTTCTATTGTTACGACATGGAAGAATATTCTAAAACAACAGGTATTCAGTCTGATTTCGGTGATTGGGCTAAACCGATGATTGCTAAAGATTTGGAGGAATTAATTCACTTGATTCAATCCAATAACATTTCTGAAAGTCATTTAATCAATAAATTATGGAATGAATACACCGCAGGGAAGGCAATATGTCAATTAACAGAATGGATTGATCAAATATATGATAACTGAACAAATAATGGGGATTCCTGTAGATAATTTGACCTATGAAAACATTTTAGAAGATATTCCTAAATACGCGGATAAAAATAAAAAAATGTCAATTATTAGTATCAATCCTCAAATTTGTGTAGAGTCTAAACATTTTCCTGATATCGTGAAATTTATTGACTCGAGTACACATAGAATTCCAGACGGTATAGGTATTGTTTTAGTCTCTAAGTTGACGGGTGGCCATATCGCTAAAAGAGTTGCAGGATTCGATTTAATGATTAAGTTACTTCACTATGCAAATGAAAATAAAAAAAGTGTTTTTTTCTACGGCGCAAAACCCGAAATATTAAATGATGCTGTAAAGAATGTGATATCAACTTATCCTAACATTGAAATTTCTGGTGCAGTGGATGGCTACACAGAGATGCAAGAAGAAGCAATTGTGGCAGAAATTAATATGCACAAACCGGATTTCCTTTTTGTTGCATTAGGTTTTCCAAAACAAGAACAATGGTTAGCTCGTAACCTCTCTAAACTTGACGTTTCTATATTTCAAGATGTTGGTGGAAGTTTTGATGTTCTTAGTGGACATGTTAAAAGAGCCCCTCAGATTTTTATCAATTTACATTTGGAATGGTTATACCGGTCAATAAGTAATCCCAAAAGAATGAGTAGGATTTTTCAGTTGCCCATATTTTTGGTAAAAAGTTTATACTGGAACGTAAAACAAAAATCGTTGTTATAGAAAAGAAGACTAACAAATGCAAAAAAATAGTAGAAACTCTCAACTAGAACTATTAAGAATAATTAGTATAATACTTATAATTTTTCATCATGCCATGATATATACGAATTGGTCTGAGCACTCAACATATCCATTGAATGAATACTTGGTACAATTTCTTATCATTGGAGGGAAAGTTGGTAGTAATTTATTCGTTATACTGTCAGCATGGTTTTTATATGACAAAAGCTTTAAATGGTCTAGGGTCACAAAGGTATGGTTACCAGTTATTATGTATACTGTTTCTATACCTTTCATATTGTCTAGTATAGGATTAGAAAAAATAGATTTAGATTCCTTAATCGAAATGTTTTTTCCAGTATTGACCTTTAGATATTGGTATGTTACGAATTATGTAATGTTACTTTTTTTTATCCCTTTTCTAAATATTTTGATATGTCACCTTTCTAAAAAAGAATTTCAAAAGTTATTATTATTATGTTGTCTATTTTTTTCTATAGCACCATCGCTATTTGGTTTTGATTTTGGGAACGATATTATTTGGTTTATTTTTTTATTTTTAATCACGTCTTACTTTAAAAAATATAAAAATGACATACCCAATATATTTAGTTTGATAAAGATGACTTTTTTTGCGGTTTTTTTTAATTTGTCTAGTATTGTTGTACTAGATTATTTGAAAGATATTGACAATCAAATTCAAGTTTCTTCAACTATCTTATCAAAACAAGAGTCATATTTATTATTAGTAGTCAGCGTGAGTTTATTTCTCATTTTTGTACAATTGCCTCATTTTTCCAACCGCATCATAAATTATATATCGTCTACCGTTTTTGGTATTTATCTAATACATGACAATAAGTATATACGATCAATTATATGGGAAGATTTATTTAAATTGAATCAATATTTTGATCAAAGAAATTTGATTATTCATATTTTATTAACAGTTTCAATTATATTTATTTCTGGAGTTATTATTGAGACGTTTAGAAGGATTATCCAAATCGGTTTTACAAAAATGGCTAGAAAAGGTAAAATGTATTTCGATAACTTTACTTGGTTTGAAAAATAAATCCTTACTTAAATATGATGGAGGAACTAAAGTGGTTTTAAAAAAAATATATAAAAAAATAAATTCTGCACAACGTTTATTTTTTCCTAGCAAGAATCAGAAATTAAGATTACATTATGCAGAAAACTATGAAACTGCACCTATTGATTCGAATGTTATCCTTTATGAAACTAGAGATGGAAAATCTATCGTTGATTCACCCTTGGCCATATTTAAATATTTAGCTGAAAATGAAACATATTTGAATTTTAATCACATCTGGGTGGTAGATGAATCTATTGAAATGATCAAGGAATCATTTCCTTTAGAACTTAAGAAAAAAGCGCAATTTGTCTATCGTGGATCTATCGAATACGTAGATGCTTTGTTAAAAGCAAAGTACTTGATATCCAATTCTACTTTTGAGTCTTTTTTTGTTAAAAGACCGGGTCAAGTATATATCAATACTTGGCACGGAACTCCATTGAAATATATGGGCTTTGATATTCCAGGATCGTTGGCACACTCGCAGAATGTGCTAAGAAACTTTTTAATGACGGATTATTTATTATCTCCCAACAATCATACCTCTAACATTTTTATAGATTCATACAAGCTTAAAGGTGCTTATGAAGGTCAAATACTCGAAGGTGGATACCCGAGAATTGATTTTACGCTGACTAATGATACGAAATATATCGAAGAGAAATTATCAAGTTTTGGAATCATACTTGATTCCACGAAGAAAACATTGCTGTATTGTCCAACCTGGAAAGGGCAGAATGTGCATCAAGCCACAGATGATATTGAACAAATTATTCATGAAACACTAAAAATAAAAGATGAATTTAACGAACAATATAATGTTTTGGTGAAAGTTCATCCATTTATTTTTTCTGAGATCAAGGATGATGAACGACTAAATGGTGTGTTGATATCAGATTTAATCGACCCAAATCAAGTTTTATCTATGACAGATCTTTTGATTACGGATTACTCAAGTATATTTTTTGATTTTTTAGTGACAAAAAGACCGATCATTTTTTACGCATGGGATAAAGATTTATATAGTTTCGAACGAGGTATGTATTTGACAGATGATGAATTACCTGGTCCGACTGCTGAGAACATAGGAGAATTGATTTCTCTAATACATTCGGTAGAGAGCGAACATAAGAAGTATCTAGTTAAATATAATCAATTAGCCAAACGGATGACGCCTTATGATGATGGTGCAGTGACGAAAAAATATGTAGAGTATATCTTTGATAACAAAAATGTCGATAATATGGTGATTCACCATGTAAATTCGCAAAAACAAAAATTGTTAATATTTCCTGGCGGTATGAGAAACAACGGGATTACTTCAAGTTTCTTGAATTTAACCAATAACATTGATTATTCTAAATACGATGTAACTGTTATTGCCAATCCTCCAAAAGGTGCTGAAATCAATAATAACTTCAAGGCTATGAATGATAATGTCCGTCCACTTTTTCGATTTGGCATCGATATTTTAACGAGAAAAGAAAAAATGCTGAACAAAAAGTTTGCGGATCAAGGAGTATCGGTTTCTCAAAGAAATGATTATCCGGAAATAGGCTATAAAAGAGAAATGAATCGTTTAACAGGAAATTTGACTTTCGATGTCGCGATTGATTTCAGTGGCTATAGTTATTTTTGGGGTCGGCATATATTAGCTTCGAATGCGAAGAAATATGTTGCATTCATGCATAATGATCTATACTCCGATTCACAGCGAGAAGTAAATGGTAAAATGCCGATGCTTCGGGATTTAAATGGATTGTTTTCTATATATTACAAATTTGATAAATTGCTTAGTGTGTCACCAATGACGAGAGATGTAAATTTTGAAAATCTTCATAATTATGTAAAAAAAGAACAAATGTCATACGTGTATAATACGATTAATATCGATAAAATACTTGAAAAAAAGCAAATAGATGAAGCTGTCAGCCCTTTAAAAGTCACACGTAATATTCTAAGGTTTAAAGTATCAGGAGAAATTGAATATGCTAAAAACATTGCTGCTTTGGAAACAGAATCTTTCATGAAAACCAATGTTAGGCACGATTCAATTGTTGTTCAGCATGCAGAAATGGTTGTTTTTGAACAAAAGTTTTATAAGACTTCAGTAGATAATGAGTACTTAGGCTGGATCAATGAGCGATATGTGTTACCAAAAATCAATCAAGTTCAGAAAATTGAAGATTTTCATGGGTTTGCTACTGTGGCAAGATTTTTAAATTATCCAATTTGGAAAGATATCAAAACAAATACAGAAAAAGATGAGATTCTGACTTATATAAAACCATTCGCGAATAGATATCTTGAGATTGAGAAAGTAGCATATACAGATGCGGGTAGATATTTCTTGGTAAAATATAATAAGAAAACTCTAGGTTGGGTTTCACCAAAACCTTTGATGAGAGTTCATGAAACCAAAAAAATGTCACCTATAAACGCTTATTTCTTAAGTAGGATGAGTAAGATGGATGTATCTTCGCCGGTTACTTATACCGATAGTGTCAAAGTAGTTGAATCTTATGCACGAATAATCAATCAACGTGATATTGAAATGTGGACTGCACCTAAAGGGACGACTGGATCTGAAAATATTACTGTTTCAGACGAATATTTTGAAATGGTTTTTAGGATGAAGGAAATTTGTATTGTCGGAGAAAAGAAATATGTAAAACTCTCTTTTCCTAATAATGCAGTCATAGGTTATATAGATTCGGAAGATATAAAAGAAATAACGGAAACAGAGTTCGACAAAGCACAATATGCATTGAATCAACTTGAATCATTGGACTATGTTTTACCAAAAATTGATTTAGCTAGGCAAAACGTACCTCACCTAGACAATAATTTTTTTAATGTGGTAAATATGGGCAGACTTTCTCCGGAAAAGAATCAAAAGAGCCTTATAGAAGGATTTGCTCGATTTAGAAACATATATCCTAAAAGTAGGTTGTTTATATTAGGTAAAGGGCCTTTGGAAAATGATTTGATTGAATGTGTCAAAGAAAATCATCAAGAAGGTTTTGTCTTCTTATTAGGGCATCTAAGTTCTCCTTTCAATTTTATGAAAGAAACAGATTTGTTTATTTTACCGTCTTTCTATGAAGGTCAGCCGATGGTCTTGTTAGAATCTCTGACATTGGGTATGAATATATTGGCATCAAATATTCCAGCAAATATCAATGTTATAGGTGCAAATGAAGAATATGGTTTGTTGACGAATGGAACGAGTGTAGAAGATATTGAAGATGGATTAGAAAGAGCTAAACTACATCAAGAGAGTTTCAAAAAATTCAATCCATATTTATACAATGAACAAGCGATCAACAGCTTTTATCATGAGATAGAAGTGAATAAATAAGAAGACTATAGCTATAATTATGAACATTGTGTTATCAGCAAAGTTCATAATTGTAGCTATTTGTGTTACTATTTCACCATAGGAACCTTTTAAAAATTACTTAATAGGAGTTAATAATGTCAGTCATTCAAAAAATAAAACAAAATATGATGACACCCAATGAGTTGTTATACTTAAAATATCAACAATTACCAATCAAGAAAAAGATGATTCTCTTTGAAAGCACACATGGACGTGAATTTTCGGGTCATATTTTTGCTTTGGTCGAGTCTCTTATCGATTTTTATCCTCAGTATGATTTTCGAATTGCAGTCAAGGATTCGGTCGTATTACCTTTAAAATATGCCAAGTTCAAAGTAAATCATTTGAGCAAACCATACTTTGAATACTTAGCGACAGCAGAAATACTCATCAATGATACGTCTTTTTGGTCTTTTTTTCATAAACGCGAAGATCAACAATATTATATTTTTTGGCACGGCACACCCTTGAAACATTTAGGCAAAGCGACACAAGTACAAGGTTATGGAAATGTACAAAGAAATTTAGCGATGGCAGACCAAATTTTTGTTAGCAATCATTTCACAAAAGAGATCATTCAAAAAGATTTTGGCTTAGTTGATATCGTAAAAAATCAAATCGTAGTGGCGCCTTCTCCAAGAAATGCGGGACTTTTTATTGATCGAGCTATAAAGAAGAGATTTGTATACATGCCTACATGGAGAGGGTCCTCAACAAGTAATATCCAAGTATCATTAGAATTAGTGAATCATTTAGTTGAATTAGATGAATTACTATCTGATGCAGAAGAAATGTTTGTTAAGTTACATCCATATGAAGCCAACCTTTTCGACTTTGATACTTATCAATTCAAACATTTAAAAAAGTTTCCTGAAGAAGAAACGTATACATTTCTGCAAACGGTCGATAAAATCGTTACGGACTATTCATCTATCATGTTTGACTTTATTGTGACTAATCGGGAAGTCATCTTATTCACTTATGATGAGCACTTATATCGTAAAGATAGGGGGATGTATATAGAACCAAATGAGTTACCTTTTAAACAAGTAACAAGTATCAAAGACTTGATATTGGCTTTAAGAGAGCATGCAGAGGTTGATTATACATCTTTGTGTCAAACGTATTGCCCTTTTGATGGTCAATATGGGACGCAGCAAGTCTTAAATTTTATACTAGCTAATGAGAAACGTAATAATATACAGGTTTTTGAAAATTGGAATCAAAAAGAGAATGTGCTCATCTACGCCTATCAGTTGGCTGATAATGGAATCACCGCCTCACTGATGAACTTTTTTCATACAATTGATTTAAAGAAAAGAAATTACATTTTGACATGGCAAGATGGTATGATTCCTCAAAATTTAGAGCATAAAATCATAAACTTACCTAAAGGGGTATACACATTTATCGCTGAAGGCAAAGTACAGTCTACCTTAAAAGAAGCTTTTTCATCAATGTGCTATATGAATCAGTTACCCGCTGCAACAACAGATGTGCAGAGAATGTATCTTAGGGATTTTGATAGGCAATATCCCAATCTACATCCAGATTATTTCATACACTATCCAGGATATGATCGATCCTATGCAGCATGGATGTGGATCTTAAAAAAAGTGGGAATAAAGACTATGGTATTTGTTCATACAGATATTGAAAAAGAGTTGGCATTGAATCGTTATTTGAAAAAAAACATTATATTTCAAGCGTATAAAGAGGCTACACGTGTAGTATGTGTAACGAAGACCGTGGAAGAAAAAATATTAAAACTTGTACCAGAGGCAAATACAGTTGTTTTAAACATGCCAATTAATATAAATAAGATTCAACGTTTAGCACTTGAGCCACTGGCACCAAGTGTACCCGATCGTTTAGTGGATATTTTATTAGATCCTAATAAAAAAGTATTTATCAATATAGGTAGATTTTCTAAACAAAAAGGATTGGATCGATTAATTAAAGCTTTTGAATCGGTAGAGGATCTCAATGCTTATTTGATTTTGATAGAGTCTTATGGTCCTGAAAAAGAGTGTATATATAAGCAAGTGGCGAATAGCAACAAAAAAAATCATATTTTTATTTTGAAAAATATTCGTAATCCATTTAATATGTTAAAAGAAGCAGATTATTTTATTTTTAGCAGTCGTTATGAAGGCTTAGGTATGGTTGTTCTAGAAGCTTTATCTGTTGATACGCCCGTTATTATGACGAATATCCCTGAGACCATAGATATTCTAGGTGGGACTGAAAAAACTATGGTTGTTGAGAACTCTTTAGAAGGATTGATTACTGGTTTTAAAGCTGGGCTTGACGGACTGTTACCTAAAGAAAGATTTGCTTCAGATGAATATGAAGAGATATGTTTGCAAAATTGGGAGTTATTATTTGTAGACACTCAGGATGTCTGATATCATCATTGAATATATCTGAACACGATGCTAAGGGAGTATAGATATGAAAATGTTAAAAGGTAGAAATATGATTGTTGCGGTGTTCATATTTTCAATCGCATCGTTGATTATTCAAAGTGCGCAAATTTTTTCTAATGGTTATATTTTAGGTGTGGATTCAATTTTTCATATGAATAGAATCTATGAAACTATGATGCAGATAAGAACTGGTCAGTTCAGCTATTTTATCTCACTATTTTCTTACGAACAATCTGCAAGAATAGTGAACGCTTTATATGGTCCAGGTATGGCCTATTTATTAGGAAGCATACTACTTTATTGCAAAAATTGGATTCATTTTCAGCTAATTACATCTTTTTTGATTAATGTAATAGGTGCTTACGGGGTTTATAAAATTTCAAAAAAAATGGCGTCCTCTAATTTGTTTGCAATTTTGGTAGGGATTATCTATATGTCTACTTATTTTGTTTCTTCGTGGAATGTGGCTGGATCATTTACAGGTGTCGGAAATATGCTTATTCCATATGTGATATATTATGGAATAGAAATGGTTACTAACGAGCATTTTAATTTTTCTATTGTGGGACTAGGATTGAGTATGGGGATTTTACTACAAACGCATATTTTTTCCTCACTATTATCTACATTAGTTTTAGCACCATTTATCATATATGCGCTTATTATGACTGAAAAAAAATGGTCTTTTATTAAAAACATCTGTTTGTCAGTGTTGATAGCAGTCTTTTTAAGTTTAAATGTTTGGATAGGAATGTATCAGGTATTTTCAGAAAATTATCTATTACAGACTGTACCTTTAGATTTATTACAGAATTCAGTCTATTTTTCTCCTCAAGCTGGGACTAGTCAAGCTAATATTGGTCTATTCCTGACCGTATTATTATTTTTACCTTTGATTCAAACAATGATTAATTGGCGTAATCAAGATAATAAAATTAGATTACTGGTTTGTACAGGAGGATTTTTTTTGGTTTTATCTAGTAGGTTTTTCCCGTGGGAATTTTTTTCAAGATATTTCCCTGTTTTGGAATCAGTTCTGCAATTTCCCTCAAGATTTATTATTGTCCCAACGGTTTTGTTTTTAAGTTCACTCCATGTAACAGTCCGATCATTAAAGAAAAAGAATCTATTAGTCATATTGATTATAGGGATGATTTTTTCTGTATCGAATGCACAAAATAGAATTTTAGATAGGATGGGGGAATGGCGTTCAGAGAATGTATTAGCTTCTCCAAATAGAAAACCAGAATCTATATCTAGTACAGAACTTAGGAATAGTCTAAGAAATGATGACCTGGGTGAAATTTTCAAGATTGTTCAAAAAGGGACATCTGATTATTTACCTTTAAAAGAATCAATAACGAATCAAGAATTTGAGACATTTGATCCTTATTCCAAGTATTGGGAATATGTGATACGTCCAAACAATCAGTTCGATAAAACAGTAGAAGATGGTCAACTGGTTATATCGTGGGAAAGTGATACGGAATCTGATATAGGCATCCCTGTATTTAAATATCATCAAACGGTAGTAAAAGATGGTGGTACCGGAAAAGAAGTATCATATACACTCTCTGACATTGGTACGATCATCGTTCATTCAAATATAGGCTTAAATAAAATCATTGTTTCGTATCCGACTAGTTCGATTATTATGATGTCAATAGTTCTAGCATTGATGACTTTGTTTGTTTGTCTTGGCTCAATGATTTTTATGAAGCTTCAAAGATAGCTGAACGATTATTTTCTTCAAATTGTTTAATAAATGATCGGTATCTATATATACTATTTCCCTCCCCCAAACTTTCGTGTATAATGGTACAAGCCAGTATTACGAAAGTTAGGAGGAGTTGTTTTGAGTAAACAACATCCAGAGGAGCAATCCTTTAAAGACGAAGTACTTGGTGCTTTGAACAATTCTCGATCAAGCCAAGAACCATCAAATGGCGATTCAGAGGATCAAACGATTCAAACGCAACAGGAGATTGGGTCAACTATGAATAAAGACAATAGAAACACTCATTCAAGAACAAATGAAACACAGTCGACTGCCAGAAGGCGATCAACCATATCGGAGAAAACCGCTTCACCAGAAGGGTCGGCCAATCGGCGTAAAATGCAACGCAAAAAAGAAGACCGGATCGTGAATCGTATCGTATTGATCGTGGTTCTTGCTTTATTGTTGATTGGCGGGGTCTTAGGTTTTTCGGTCTATCGTTATGTCACTTCTAGTCTGCAGCCTCTAGATACGAGCAATAAAGAAACCGTATCGGTGGAAATTCCAAGCGGCTCTTCAAATAAGGCTATTGGTGAAATTTTGGAAGACGACGATATTATCAAAAGCGGCATGATCTTCAACTATTATACTAAATTTAATAATTTGACCGGTTTTCAGGCTGGCAATTATCAATTTTCACCAAGTATGACGTTAGATGAAATCAGTACGATGCTGCAAAATGGTGAAGGATCAGTCACTTCCGATGCCAAAGTAACGATTCCGGAAGGCTATGATGTTGATCAGATCGGTGATGCCTTAGCAGAGGCCACCAATATTTCCAAAGATGATTTCTTGGCATTGATGGAAAGCGATGAATTCTTCGAAAAAATGAAAACAGCGTATCCTGATTTATTAGGCAGTGCAGCGGATGCGGAAGGTGTCCGTTATAGATTAGAGGGTTATCTGTTCCCAGCAACGTATGACTATTACACTGGCAATACGTTAGAAGAAGTGGTCACACAAATGGTGGATAAATCGAATGCTGTCATGTCGAAGTATTACGATCAAATCGCCCAAAAAGAAATGACCGTCCAAGAGGTCTTGACATTGGCTTCATTGGTTGAAAAAGAGGGCAGCAAAGAAGACGACCGCAAGAATATTGCGCAAGTATTTTTCAATCGTTTGGCGATCGATATGCCATTGCAATCGGATATTTCGATCCTATATGCACTGGGTGAACACAAAGAATTGGTAACCTATGAAGATACGGCTGTTGATTCGCCTTATAATTTATATACCAATACTGGCTATGGTCCTGGCCCTTTCAACAATCCTAGTGAACAAGCCATCCAAGCGGTGTTGGCGCCTACAGCGAATGATTATTACTATTTCGTTGCGGATATCCAAACACAAGAGGTGTACTTCGCGCAAACCTATGATCAGCATATGCAATTGGTAGAAGAACACGTCAATAACACATCAAATTGATTTTTCATCAGTTTATGGTTTACATTTAAAAAAAAGCATGGTAATCTTTTGTGGACTATTCGCAAAAGATTACCTTTTGCGGTTTATTAGCAGTTAGTAGAAGTTACTAGAAGGAGAATAATTATGGTAGAAAAAGTATATCCTATGACCCTTGAAGGAAAAGAAAAATTAGAACAAGAATTAGAAGAATTGAAAACGGTAAAACGTGGTGAAATCATTGAACGTATCAAAGTTGCCCGCAGTTTTGGCGACCTATCAGAAAACTCAGAATACGAATCAGCCAAAGATGAACAAGCCTTTGTTGAAGGCCGGATCACAACGTTGGAAACAATGATTCGTTTTGCAGAAATCATCGACAATGAAGGTGCTGATTCTGATGAAGTGACAATCGGAAAAACAGTGATCTTCGTTGAACTTCCAGATGGCGATGAAGAAGAATATATGATCGTTGGCAGTGCAGAAGCAGATCCGTTTTCTGGTAAAATCTCCAATGATTCGCCAATCGCTCGTGCCTTGATCGGTAAGAAAATCAATGATGAAGTAACGATTTCAACACCCGGCGGCGATATGCAAGTGAAAATCACTGAAGTCAAAAACAGCTGATCGTTATAAGCCATCCATCCAATCATAGTGGACCCTGCTGTTCTTTCTCAAGTCAGAGAAATAGAGCTGACAGGGTCCTTTTTCGGACTATAGACTGATGGATAATTGCTATTTATCCGTTATGATAAGAGAGAACCATTAGGAGGAGGAACTGAAATGAAAAGCCCTTGGCGTTTTTTCTTCGTCGTTGAAGCATTGCTTTTGCTATTTGCAATTTGGCAAATTTTATCAAATCCGCCGCTTCTCTTTTTATTGATTATGGGTATTCTATGTTTGGTAGTCGTGCAGCGGCGACAACGAAAAAGTAATTTTACCAATTTTTTGATGGTTTCTGGATTGATCGCCATTTTCATTAGTTTGATCAATAGTCCTGCATTGTGGTTGATGTTGATTTTCGCCATATTGTTTATTGGCTTAAAAGGTGTTGAACTGACGGGTGTTGATTTTACTAAACACTCATTTTGGCGTAAAAAACAGATGATCATTGTTGAAACACAAGAACCGAAAGACAGCCATCCGCAAAAAAGAAAGCAGCAATGGATCGGCAATGAACGGATTGGCAGTCAAGTATATGAATGGGATGACATCAACTTAGATATTTTGACAGGGGATACGATCATTGACTTAGGCAATACTTTATTGCCTAAGAAAGAAAATGCCGTAATCGTACGTAAAGGCTTTGGCCGAACCCGCATCTTGGTGCCTTCTGGCGTAGCCATTAAATTGGAACACAGTACATTTATCGGTAATGTGTTGTTCGAAGGAGAACAAACTGGTTTGAGAAATGAACGCGTCACGATTTACAGCGCGGATTACACCGAAAACAATCGTCGCTTGAAGATTTTGACGAATACGATCGTAGGTGATTTAGAGGTGATTCGCGTATGATCACTAAATTTTCGAGAGGTATGATCGCATTTTACTCAGGTCTGGCTAGTTTCTTTACCCTGAACTTTATGCTTTTTTCGTATCTATATGCGAGTGGGAAAGAAAATTGGATCGTAGAAGTTTTTCAAATCAAATTGTTTTTTGTCCCCATCGTTTTTCATGTACTGGTACTTTCATTGCTGATTGGTTTATTGGTGTTTATTACGATCTCTTTTTTCCGTAGTCGTCAGTATGGTCCGGTGGAAGAGAAATTGTTTCTGTTGGCCAGCGGCAATTTTGACAGCCCGTTATTAGAGATGGCGATTCCTCATGCACCGGAAAATCGGTTGATAGCGGATGTTGATCGTGACATCAAAAGTATTCAAGAAAAAATGAAACAAACATCAATGGAATTGCAGCAATTAAATGCCCGGCCACAGTTTGTCGATGGCCAAACCAAAGAAGAAATCTTGGAAGCTGAAAGACATCGGCTAGCAAGAGAGTTGCATGATTCGGTTTCGCAACAATTGTTTGCAGCGATGATGATGATGTCTGCTTTGAATGAGCAAGCGATTCGTAATGATGCGCCTGATGCCCAGAAAAAGCAGCTAGCAATGGTTACGGATATTATCAACGCTTCACAGTCAGAAATGCGGGCCTTGCTGCTTCATTTGCGCCCTGTGACCCTTGAAGGCAAAACATTGAAGCAAGGGATCGAGCAATTATTAAAAGAGTTAGAAACCAAAATAAAAATTTCCTTGAAATGGGACATTGAAGAATTCAGTATGCTAAGTTCGATTGAAGATCAATTATTTAGAGTGATCCAAGAGTTGTTATCCAATACGTTGCGGCATGCCAAAGCAGATGAGTTGGAAGTGTATCTCCATCGTATTGAAAACAATGTCCTGTTGCGCGTGATCGATGATGGGGTTGGCTTTGATACTGAGAATCAAAAAGCCGGCAGTTATGGATTGATGAATATTCGGGAACGAATCAGTGCGGTCGGCGGCACATTAAAAATTATTAGTTTTAAGAATCAGGGAACAAGTATCGAGATCAAAGTACCATTGTTGAAGGAGGCGTAAAAATGATTCAAGTGTTGTTAGTAGATGACCATGAAATGGTGCGTTTGGGGGTATCTTCTTACTTATCGATCCAAGATGATATAGAAGTGATCGGCGAAGCTGAAAATGGTCTGATCGGTTATGAGAAAGCTATGGCCTTGCGTCCAGATGTGATATTGATGGACCTTGTCATGGATGAAATGGATGGGATAGAATCGACTAAGGCGATTTTGAAAGAGTGGCCGGAAGCCAAAATCATCATTGTCACAAGTTTTATTGATGATGAAAAAGTGTACCCGGCGATTGAAGCTGGTGCGGCTGGTTATTTGCTTAAGACCTCAACAGCGCATGAAATTGCGGAAGCGATACGGGCTACACAACGGGGAGAACGGGTCTTAGAGCCAGAAGTGACCACAAAAATGATGGATCGGTTAACCAATCGAACGCCTATTTTACACAATGACTTGACCAATCGGGAACAAGAAGTCTTATTGTTGATAGCGGAAGGCCGCAGCAACCAAGAAATTGCCGATGCCTTATTTATCACCTTGAAAACAGTCAAGACCCATGTGTCGAATATTTTGTCAAAACTAGAGGTGGAAGACCGTACGCAAGCGACGATTTACGCCTTCAAACATGGTCTGATCAAATAAACGTGCATGTAAACACCTCCTCATGGTCAGCCGAGGAGGTTTTTGTTATACTTAGAATTGATTTGTAATACAAAGGAGCGTTTGTGTTGAAACAAAATTATGCAATTATCGGTCTAGGGCGTTTTGGTGGCAGTATCTGCCGTACATTGATAGAATCAGGTCAAGAAGTGTTGGCGATCGACAGCAATGAAGACCGTGTCAATGAGTACATGAATATTGCGACCCATGCGGTCGTGGGCAATGCGCAAGACGAAATGACGCTGCGTTCGTTGGGGATCCGTAATTTTGATCATGTCATCGTGGCGATTGGGGAAGATATCCAAGCAAGTATCCTGGTGACTTTGATGGTCAAAGAAATGGGCGTGCCGAATATTTTAGCCAAAGCACAGAATGAGTACCATGCCCGCGTATTAGAAAAACTGGGTGCGGATCGCGTTGTCCATCCAGAAAGAGACATGGGGATTCGGATCGCACATAATCTGGTATCCAAAAATATTTTGGATTACATTGAACTGTCAGATGAATTCTCATTGGCAGAGATTCGCGTATCGAATCCAAAATTTTTCAACAAAACGTTATTGGATTTAAATTTTCGTCAGAAATACGGTTTGACTGTAGTGGCGATCCGTCGTGGTCCAGGACAGGTCATCGTGTCTCCTGCAGCTGATGCATTGGTGAGAGAAAATGACAATTTATTGGTCATTGGGAATACAGATGACGTCGATATTTTAGATGAACATATGAATGATTAGGAGTGAATAAAATGGAATTAACAGTGACCCCCGAAGCATTGGCGTGGTTTAAAAAAGAATTGGTCGTAGATGATGGACGAGGTGTGCGTTTTTTCGGGAAAATTTACGGAAAAACACAAATCCATGATGGGTTTTCAGTCGGCATGTCTGTGGATAAGCCAGAACGAGCAATTGTTCAAAAAACAATCGACGATCTGCTATTTTTTATCGATGAAACGGATGAATGGTTCTTTAAGGGCTATGATCTAGTCGTAGACTATGATGCCGATCTAGATGAACCAAAATACGCATTTAACGAAGATAAAAATGATAGAAGCTAGTCTATCTTTTGCGATGAGATTGACTTAGGAGATGAATGGAATGTTATCGATTATTGTACCTTGTTACAACGAAGAAGCAAGTTTGCCGCTCTTTTTCAAAGAAACCGAGAAAGTGAAACCAGCCGTGGATATGCCGTTTGAATATATTTTTGTGAATGACGGGTCTTCTGACCAAACATTGAACGTCTTGCGACGCTTATACAAAGACAATCCGGAGAGTGTTCGCTACCTTTCCTTCTCCCGTAATTTTGGGAAAGAAGCCGCTCTATATGCGGGCCTTCAAGCCGCAAAAGGGGACTTTGTCACCGTGATGGATGCTGACTTGCAAGATCCTCCAACCCTTTTGCCAGAAATGTTTGCGCGCTTGGCAAGCAATCCTGAACTTGATTGTGTCGGCACCCGGCGTGCAGATCGTAAAGGGGAACCAAAAATCCGCAGTTTCTTTTCAAATAATTTTTATAATGTGATTAATAAGATAGCAGACACACAGTTGGTCAATGGCGCCAGAGATTTTCGGTTGATGCGACGCAATATGGTGGATGCAGTACTGCAATTATCGGAATACAATCGATTTTCCAAAGGGATCTTTAGTTGGGTTGGATTTGAAACAGAATATATTGCGTATGACAATATTGAGCGTGTTGCAGGAGAAACGTCGTGGTCTTTCTGGAAATTATTCCAATATTCCATAGACGGGATCGTTAACTTTTCGGATACACCATTAAATATCGCTTCATTTATAGGGGCATTTTCCTGTATCGGTTCTATTGTTGCGATGATATTTATTGTCATTCGTACGTTTATTTTAGGCGATCCAACGTCAGGTTGGCCATCAATGGTAAGCATTTTCTTATTTGTTGGTGGCTTGCAATTGTTGTGCTTAGGCATTATTGGGAAATATATTGGCAAGATATTTTTGGAAACCAAAAATCGTCCGCTTTACTTTTTGAAAGAAACGGAACAAGATCAAGCGAAACGCAAATAGCAAAAAGGTCTATCACAAATCGTGGTGATAGGCCTTCTTTTTGTATCGTTTTGCCTGATTGGGATAAAACCTTTTGACTTAGTAACCTTTTGATAAATCAATTTCATTCTTGGTCAGTTTGTCTTGTTTAACGAAAGCATCTAAGTTTTCCAGGAAAATAGCCATGAAGGCCTTTTGGAAGTGTGGTGTATGGCCAGAAATATGTGGTGTGATCAGCAGATTTTCTACAGACCACAAGGGATCATCACTCGGCAATGGCTCTTCTTCAAAGACATCCAAAGCGGCAAATGCCAATTGTTTGGCCTGCAATGCGTTTGCGAGCGCCTTTGTGTCCACACTCGGTCCGCGGCCAACATTATAAAATGACGCGCTGGTTTTTAATTGATCAAAGAATGCTTGATCATATATATGTGTGGTTTCTTCGGTCAGTGGCAAAATATTGATGATATAATCGGCTTTCCGCGCCTCTGGTATTAATTCATTGAAAGCATAGGTTTCAGTAAAGCCTGCGACTGGATGGCCGCTGGTATTGATCCCAAATGGTTGAACCCCGAAGAACGCGAGTGATTTCGCTAATTGTTGGCCAATTTGTCCAGTGCCGACAATGAGGATCCGCTTATCCGCCAATTTTGCATAAGGAATAGCCGATGGCGCCCATTTTTGCTGTTGCTGCAATTGAATGGCTTTGAAAATACCTCGGTTTTCCATAAAGAGTAGTGCCAGCAAATGGTCAGTGATCGATTGTGCATGGATACCACTGCCGTTTGAAACAAGGATCTGATGCTGCGCAAAAGCAGCTAACGGTAGTGTATCAACGCCAGCAGAGATCGCTTGTACCCACTTTAGATTGCTATCAATAGTCAATAAATGCGCTTCCCAATCAGCTTTCCAACCAACTGTCAAGGCAACTTGCGACCACGGAATCGTTGCTTGTCCGTCATCCACCACGACCTGATACTCTGGGGCTATGGCGTTGATTTGTTGATAAAATTCTTCTCTAAATGTTCGCGTTGCTAAAATAATCTTTGTCATCTCATTCACTCCTTCTGTTTTAGTGTAGCAGACAAATAAAAAAAAACCATGCTCAAACGATTGAGCATGGCTTGTTTAGCGACTGATATCTATCTTCGGTGTGTTTTTGACACCTTGTGTAAACAAAAATAAAGAGGCGAATAAAATGAAAGTCGAACTATCAAAAGAAGGCAAAATGAATTGAACGAGCACACTAATCAAAGAAGGCAGAGCCGCACTAACGATCAACATTTTCAGATTTTCAAAAAAGGTATATGGAAACAATTTTAGTTTGGTATAAATGGTTGCAATAAAGTTGCCCATGATCAATGTAACCAATAAACTGAGAAAAGTGGGATACAAAGCGACAATAAAGACGACGATTTTAATCAGCCATGGAATCGATTGATTCGCAAGGGCGTCTTTGATCGCAGCACCATTCAAATTTCTTAATGCGGGTTCGCTGTAATCAAAATCGAGTTGATTGGAATCCAGTAGTGAAACTGACAGACCAGAGGAAGGCAAATAGACGATCAGTTGTTCTTTTAACAAACCAACAGCAATTCTTGACCCTGTGACATCTGCGGCAACGTCAGTCGGGGTCCGTTTGCCTTGAGGATCAAAAGTGAAAATGATCGAGTTGGTTTGATAGATAAATCCTTCCGTTTCCTCAACTGTCTGCAGTTGGCCGTCAACGATCGTAAAATCAGGAATGGATTGGGCAATTTCTTGACTATCCGCTTGTACATCTTGAAAAATATCGATCACCTGCAGCGTGATCGGAATGGCCAAAAGAACGGTTGAACCAAGCAAAATTACAATCACTTTTGAAAAATCTGCCTTGCTGATAAACTTGATAAGTGGAATATGAAAAAAGGCAGTTTTTAAAACTTGTATGAATGTCATATGATGAATAACTCCTTTGTGGTATAACTAGAGTAATTGTAACGAAGGGGCTAGCAGATTACAAGGCATTCACTTAAAAACTTAGAAATCGAAATGATCTTAGGAGGCAGGCAGTATCAATGCAAAAATATGATGACTTAAAACAATTATTAAAAGAAAAGAAATTATGGGAACCGTTCACCTATTTATTTTTTGGTGGAATGACGACTGTTGTCAACATCGCCGTTTATTTGCTGTGCCGTCATGTGTTTGGGTTGTATTATCAGGTGGCAAATGTTATTTCTTGGGCAATTTCTGTTTTATTTGCTTATTTCACAAATAAAATTTGGGTTTTCGAGGCAACAACAGTCGATAGACGCGCCGCTTGGTTATCCTTTGCCAAATTTATTTTTTTCAGGATACTTTCATTAGGCTTGGATATGTTGTGTATGTACGTGATGATTTCTTTATTGCACAGTGGGGACCTATCCGCTAAGATCGTGACCCAAATCGTCGTCGTTTTGGCAAACTATCTTTTCAGCAAGTTTTGGATCTTCACGGATAATAAATAGACAAAAAGTAAGCATAAGGTTTGAATAAAGGCAATTTCTCTGCTAATCTTACATATGTAAACATTATCATTGAGGAGGAATTTTTTTTATGACTTACACTTTACCAGATTTACCTTATGCATACGACGCTCTAGAACCATATATCGATGAAGAAACGATGCATTTGCATCATGATAAGCATCATAATACTTATGTAACAAATTTAAATGCAGCCATCGAGAAACATCCTGAATTGGGTGAAAAATCTGTGGAAGATTTATTAAAAGATTTTTCTTCTGTTCCTGAAGACATCCAAACTGCAGTCCGCAACAATGGTGGTGGACATGCGAACCATACATTCTTCTGGGAAATCTTAGGTCCAAATGCTGGCGGCGAGCCAACAGGTGCGATCAAAGATGCAATTGAAGAAACATTCGGCAGCTTTGATGATTTTAAAGAAGAATTCAAAACTGCAGCAACTGGCCGTTTTGGTTCTGGTTGGGCTTGGCTTGTAGTGAAAGACGGCAAGTTAGCTGTGACATCTACAGCCAATCAAGATTCTCCATTAATGGATGGCCAAACACCAGTATTAGGCTTGGACGTTTGGGAACACGCATACTATTTAAAATATAAAAATGTGCGTCCTGACTACATCAATGCTTTCTGGAGCGTTGTTAATTGGGATAAAGTCAACGAATATTTTGCACAAGCTTAATTGCATAAATGAAAAGAAAGCTTCGGCTTTCTTTTTTTAGTTCCTCGTTGCGAACGCTTTCAAAATAGAATATAATGGACATGACGATTTCGTCTTACATTGAATGCATGGAGGCTATATAAGATATGGAACAAGGAAAAGTAAAATGGTTCAACAATGAAAAAGGTTTTGGGTTTATTACAACAGAAGGCGGACAAGATGTTTTTGTGCATTTTTCAGCGATTCAAGGGGATGGATTTAAATCTCTTGAAGAAGGTCAAGCTGTGACATTCTCAATCGTTGAAGGTGTGCGAGGACCGCAAGCTGCTGAAGTAAGTAAAATCTGACTGTTTGCATCAAGAGCTGAGGCAACTCAGCTTTTTTGATTTGCCATTTTGTGTTTTTTTTGGTATCTTCATTGTATTAGTCAAAATAGGAAGTTAAGAGGTAAACAAATGAAACGAGTCATTACGTATGGTACATTTGATTTATTGCATTATGGACATATCAATCTTTTGCGCAGAGCAAAAGAACAAGGCGATTACTTGATCGTTGCTTTATCAACAGATGAGTTCAATTGGAATGAAAAACAAAAAAAATGCTATTTTTCTTACGAAAAAAGAAAGCAGCTCTTAGAAGCGATTCGCTATGTGGATTTAGTCATACCTGAAGAAGGTTGGGCGCAAAAGGTGACTGATGTCAAAGAATACCATGTGGATACATTTGTCATGGGGGATGATTGGGCAGGAGAATTTGATTTTGTTCAAGAACAAACGGATGCCGAGGTTGTTTATTTGGCAAGAACGCCTGAAATTTCGACGACACAAATCAAGAAAGACTTGAAGTTGAACAACTAGCTCACTTAATTGAAACAAATCTGTAATGGGCATCTTTTGAAAGATGCCTTTTTGTCTGGAACAACGGATATTTTAAGATTTTCTTACTTGTTTTTATTATGGTAGGTAAACGAGGTTGAAAATATGGTATGATGTTGGGTGAGTTGTAGCAACCAACGAGAAATTCTTTTAGAATGGATGAAGATAGTGGATAATGAAATCAAAGTGCGGGCGACGCTCGTCACGAAAGAATACGACTTATACAAAAAAAAATCAGATAAAGTCAAAGCTTTATTTAAGTTTTACCATCGAAATGTACCTCGTTTTTGGGCATTGAAAGGTGTAAGTTTTGATGTGAAAGCGGGAGAATCAGTCGGTATTATTGGTATTAATGGTTCTGGTAAATCGACATTATCGAATGTGATCAGCGGGATTATTCCGCCAACTTCAGGCACAATGGAAGTAAACGGAGATACGTCGATCATTGCCATCGGCGCAGGATTGAAATTTCAACTGACTGGTCTTGAGAATATTCGCTTAAAGGCGCTTATGTCAGGAATGACCAATAAAGAAATAGATGAGAAGCTACCTGAAATCGTAGCTTTTGCTGATTTAGGCGACTTTATCAATCAACCTGTCAAAAGTTATTCGAGTGGGATGAAATCTCGTTTGGGATTTGCTATCGCTGTGCATAATGACCCTGATATTCTAGTCATAGATGAAGCTTTATCTGTTGGAGATGAAACATTTTATCAAAAATGTGTAGATAAAATCATGGAATTCAAAGCAGCTGGCAAAACCATTTTCTTTGTCAGCCATGCATTAGGTCAAGTTGAAAAGTTATGTGACCGAACGATTTGGATGCATTATGGGGATTTACGGATGTTTGGCCCAACTGAAGAAGTGATGGGCGAATACCGGAAGTTTATCGATTGGTTTAAAAAACAGCCCAAGAAAGAGCAAAAGAGTTATCAGGATAAATTTAAAGAAGATCAAAAAGCCTTCACGTTAGAAAAATTAGCAACAAAGAGTCAAAAGGATGAATTCTTACAGCAACAAAATCTTTCCGATCAAACAATCCTCAAAAATTTGAAACGGACACCCCTTGGGGAAAAGATGAGTTGGCCAACCAAAGGGATTTTAACATTCGTTACAGTGGCAACTATATTTTGTGCGTTGGTTTCCTTCAGCGATCGCTCGTTGACTTATGCAATCAAAAATCCGCTTGAGGTAATCAGTCAAGTTTTCAAATAAAGAAGGACTTCTTTATTTAGTTCAAATAAAAAAGGATGAATTTTGTGAAAGAAATTGCAGCAGTTATTACAGAACAATTTAAGCATGCTGGTATTGTATTCCGCATGTCGAGATATGAAGATAAGGCAACGTATCAAAGCCATTATCTAGGGTTGGCGTGGCAGATCTTAAATCCTGCGATCCAAGTTGGTATTTACTACTTGGTATTTGGATTAGGTGTAAACGGAAATCGAGAAATAGATGGCGTACCATTTATTATATGGATGTTGATTGGGATCACTGCTTGGTTTTATATCAGTGCATCGATTTTAGGCGCTTCAAACAGTATACATCGTCAAGTTGGTATGGTTGCCAAAATGAAGTTTCCTGTAAGTATATTACCTTCGATAAATATCATTAGTAATTTGTCCTCTTATATACCGATGGTTGCGATCGTTGTCGGCTCATTGTTTCTTGCAGGAGTAACGCCAACATTATATTGGCTTCAATTCTTTTACTATTTTATAGCGATGGTCGTTTTCTTGTTTGCTTTTGGGTTGCTGAATGCAACGATCACTGTTTTGGTTAGGGATTATCATATCTTCTTGCAATCAGTATTAAGATTACTGTTTTACGTATCTGGCCCAATTTGGGATATCAACAATCGGAATATGCCTGTTTGGCTGATCAAAATACTCAGATTGAATCCAATCTATTATTTAATTGAAGGATTTAGAGATGCCTTTCTCTCCCGCGCCTGGGTTTGGGAAAAAACAACCTACACATTGATTTTCTGGTGTCTTACATTTATGTTGTTGATCCTCGGCAGTCACTTGCACATGAAATTCCGTGCCCGCTTTGTTGACTATATCTAAAAAGTCCTATTTAGGGCTTTTTTTTAGTAAAGGCCAGTTTTGGATGTTCAATCCATGGCTGTTCTGTTAAAATTGATTTTAGTCAATGATAGCGATTGCTGTTTTTTATACAAAAATCAAAAGAATGCAGTACGAAGTGTTATAGCGGGGTGTAAGATGCGGATTTATCAAAAAGTGATTTTAGGGATTTTAGGTGTGTTAGTGCTGGGTGTTGTCGGCATGACGATTTATGGGATGCGGGTCTATGAGGATACGAGCAAAACCTTTGATCAAATCTCCCAGTCAGTGGATCGTACGACAACGAAGAGAGAAGAAGCAGTGAGTATTGAGGATCGCGAGCCGTTTTCGATTCTTTTGCTTGGTATTGATACTGGGGCGTTAGGTAGGACCGAGCAAGGCCGATCAGATAGTATGATGGTGGTGACGGTCAATCCAGAAAAGAAAGAATCAACGATCGTTAGTCTGGATCGAGATATTTACACCCAAATCGTTGGGTATGGAACATTAGACAAATTAAACCATGCGTATGCCTTCGGCGGTGAGGGAATGTCGATGGATTCGGTAGAAAATTTATTGGATATTCCAATCGATCATTATGTAACGATCAATATGCAAGGCATGCGTGATTTGATCGATGCAGTTGGTGGCATTGAAGTCACCAATGAGATCGACTTTACCTTAGAAGGGGTTCATGTGCCTAAAGGTACGATTACCTTGGATGGCAAGACGGGGCTCGCGTATGCTCGAATGCGTAAACAAGATCCTGAAGGGGATATTGGCCGGCAGAAAAGGCAGCGAGAAGTCGTTGAAAAAATCGTTAAAAAAGTTATGAGTTTTGATGGTGTCAGCAATTATCAAAAAATCTTAAAAGCTGTCGAAAAAAATTCGAAGACTGATTTGACTTGGGATGACATGCTAGATATTGGAACGAACTATATACCTGCCTTCAATACCATTCATCAAGAGCAACTGCAAGGTGAAGGCCAAATGATGAACGGCGTATATTATCAGTTATTGGGTGTCAATCAACTGTTGAACATGCAGAACTTGTTGAAAGCGCAATTGGGCTTGCCGACAAATGACGTCCTTTCGCAAGGGGATGAATATACAGATGGGTATTCAGATTATCAGTTATATGATGATTCCTCAAGTGATTTAGATGAAGGAACCTATGATGAGAACGTAGAGGAAAGCGCAGGCTATTGAATCTTTTTCATCCCCAAAAATAATCAAGCCAAAACGACGAAAGAAGAATATCTTCTTGCTCCGTCGTTTTGGCTTTTTTTGATGAAGACTAGTTTTCCACAATCATAAAATTCACATTCTTGTTTCACGCGTAGTAGTTTTGAAAAGATTCAAGAAAGCTTAAAATCATGATTGTTTGATGAGGACAAAAGCAAATGGTTGCGAAACTGTGAAACATTCTGCTAGATGAGAACGAATTCTTATAGTTTTTTCTAAGGATTTGGGGATATTTGATTTTTTTTCGGTTTCCTAAGGAATTTTTTGGTAAAATAGGACGGTAGTCACTATAGATTGGAAGGATAGATGAGATGAAGAATTTAAGAGATAAAGTAGTCTATAGCATACGGAAAGGGCCAGAAGAACCAAAGGCCAAGTCGTATCGTAAATCTCATGTACCATTTCGATTGAACTTTCTATTTTTTATTATTTTTGCATTATTCGTGGCATTGATCGTTCAATTGGGTTATTTGCAGATCGTGAATGGCGAAAACATCGAAAAGCAATTAAAGGCTTCTTCTGTAGTTGAAGTCAAAGGAAGTTCGCCTAGAGGGATGATCTATGATGCTTCTGGAAAAGCCTTAGTAGAAAATCAGGCCAATGCGGCGATCACATTTACCCGTGGAAACAAAATGACCGCCCAAGATCTGCTTGATACGGCGCAAAAATTAAGTGAATTGATCGAGGTGCCAGTTGACAAGAATTTGTCAGAAAGAGATCTGAAAGACTTCTGGTTAGCCAATGAAGACAATTTGGAAGCAGCAACTGACCGTTTGTCTGATGATGAAAAAGAACTATCGACTTCTGAACAATATACAGCGACTGTTGCCAAGGTGACAGAGGAAGAGATCGATTTTTCAGACGCTGAATTAGAAACAGCGACTATTTTCAAGCGCATGAACAGTGCCCAATCTTTGAGTACTGTCTTTATCAAAACAGCCGATGTATCGGATGAAGAATTGGCGATCGTGGCAGAGAATATGGTTGATCTGCCAGGGATATCTACAGGGACAGACTGGACGCGGAAGATCGTTGAAGGCAGTTCGTTGGCCAGCTTGATCGGCACAGTGACCAGTGAAGAACAAGGGATTCCTGAAGAAAGTTTAGATGAATTCCTTGCGAAAGGCTATGCTAGAAACGATCGCGTCGGGCGTAGTTACTTGGAACAGCAATATGAAGAAGTATTGCAAGGGACCAAATCAATCTCTGAGATCACACTAGACAATAACAACAATATTGAGAGTCAAAAAGAAACGTATGCCGGTGCCAAAGGGGACAATCTTGTATTAACACTAGATGCAGCCTTCCAAAAAGAAGTCGATCAGATTTTACAAGATAATTTCCAAGATTTGATCGATTCAGGCGCGGCAGAGTATTCACCAGGGGTATATGCTGTGGCATTGAACCCTAAAACCGGTGGTGTCTTGGCGATGTCAGGGTATCAACATGAAACCCAATCAAATGACTTGCAAGAAAATGCCATTGGCACGTTTATCAATGCCTTTGTACCAGGATCAGTCGTCAAAGGCGGTACATTGGCGGCAGGTTGGGAGAATGGTGTGTTGAGTGGCAATGAGGTCCTCTATGACCAACCGATCCGCATCGGCTCTGATGTCAAAGCCTCCATTTTCAACCCTAGCGGTACCAACAATCGGAATCTATCTGCTGTACAAGCATTAGAAGTGTCTTCCAACTCGTATATGATGCAAGTTGCTTTACGTTTGATGGGGATCGAATATCAATCTGGTATCTCGATTCCAACGGTTGACCGTCAAGGGGATGCCTATAATAAATTACGGACGGCCTTTGCTTCCTTTGGTATGGGAACCGAAACAGGGATCGACTTGCCAGGCGAAGCAACTGGGATCAGCACCTCGGTCGAAAACATGGATACAGTCAGTGATGGTGGGAAAATCCTCGATTTGGCGTTTGGTCAGTTTGATACCTATACGACGTTGCAACTAGCGCAATACGCAGCAACTGTGGCGAATGGTGGACAACGATTGCAACCGCATATCGTATCGGGGGTTTACGGCAATGATGAAACAGGGGACTTAGGAACCTTGAAATCTGCTATCGAGCCAACGGTGTTAAATGAAGTGGGCATCAGCGATGCACAAATGGATCTTATCCAACAAGGGTTTTATGAGGCTGTTCACGGAACCGATGCATGGGCGACTGCAACAGGGTTGGCTTCTGCGAAAATGGATGTTTCAGCAAAAACAGGGACGGCTGAAACACCAATCGTTGATAGTAACGGTAAAACCATCAGTTTGGTCAATTTAAATATTGTTGCCTATGGCCCTAGTGATGATGCCGATATAGCTATCGCCATCGTAATGCCTCAATTGAAATCAGGTACGACTAGTCATCCAAATGTGAAAATCGCGAAAGAAATCATGGATGCGTATTATGATCTTTATATGAAATAAATCGTGTAACACAGATAATCGCAGGTGATGCCTGCGGTTTTTTTTTGATTCTTTTAAGAAATCAAAGATAAATCATTCATTTAGTGAGAAAGACTTGCTATTTTGGAATGATTGGCATAGAATACTAGCGGTTAAGAGATAAATTCAATCATTCATGTCTATCAACTAGAGTTGGAATCGAAGGAGTAAACGGGGAACTATGAATAAAGAATGTTTAAGCAAACAAGAATTAATGCGGCAATTAAGTCAATTCACGCCAGCTGAAAAGAAAGAAATGCGAGATTATCTGCAACGGAAAAATCCCTTGCTGTTTCGAAAATTTGAACGAATGAAGCACGATTTATATCGCTTGGAGTCTCGAAGAGTCCAATGTGAGATCGAGAATAACGAAAAAGAGCTAAATCTTCTTAATGATAAAATCTTGCTCAGAAAAGA
Source organism: Enterococcus salsurae (assembly GCF_054784955.1). Taxonomy (NCBI): domain Bacteria; kingdom Bacillati; phylum Bacillota; class Bacilli; order Lactobacillales; family Enterococcaceae; genus Enterococcus; species Enterococcus salsurae. The sequence goes on from NZ_BAAHWY010000003.1 coordinate 92,427, forward strand.
AGACTTTCTTGAATTGTTATTGGCGATTCGAAAGAAAAGAGGGTAATGGATGGAATTTATTGAACTAGTCATTATCATCGCCATCCTCGTTACCCTCTCTAACGTGGCAAGTAAAATCTTGCCATCGGTACCTATCTTTTTTATTCAAATCATCTTAGGCATTCTTTTAGGTCTGACTGAAATGGGACAAGAAATCGCTTTTGAACCTGAAATGTTCTTGGTCATGATCATTGGGCCGCTTTTATTTCGAGAAGGAGAGCGGGCAGATGTCCCTGAAATCCTCAAGAATAGCAAAATCATTTTATTTCTCGCCTTTGGTGGTGTCCTCCTGACACTATTTGCTATAGGTGGAACCCTTCATTGGTTGATGCCAACCATTCCTTTAGCCGCTTGTTTTGCTTTTGGGGCTGCTTTAGGGCCAACAGATGCAGTTGCAGTGTCTTCTTTAGCAAAACGCTTAAAAATCTCAAAACATATCATGCATATTTTAGAAGGTGAAGGCCTCTTAAACGACGCATCAGGTGTCACAGCCTTGCAGTTTGCGATCTTAGCCTTGACCACGGGGACTTTCTCAGTCGCTAATGCTGGATTCCAATTATTGTTTGCTAGTATTGGCGGCGGATTGGTCGGATACTTGGTGGTTTGGCTCAAGCGAAAAATCCTGCGCTTTATTGAAAAAATATCAGCGCAAGATGTAACCGTCTACTTATTGATCGAATTGCTTTTGCCTTTCGCTGCCTATTTGCTAGCGGAAATGGTGGGGGTTTCTGGGATCATTGCAGCTGTGGTGGCTGGTGTGGCCCAAGCCCAACGAAAGCGGCGCATCTCCTTATTTGACGCTGAATTAGCCAATATTTCTGGGAGTACATGGTCAACCATCGTGTTTACCTTGAACGCACTGGTCTTTTTGTTTTTAGGAATTGAATTGTCACAAGTTTTTTCACCAATATGGGAAAGCAAAAGCTATGCCAACTGGCATTTGGTGGTGACGGTGCTGGTAGTGACGGCGATGATTTTTATTGTTCGTTTTGCCTTCTTGCTGGTGTATTATCTCTTTTTGCAATCAAAAAAAGCCGTTTCGCTAAGAGAAACGGCGTTGTTGACCTTTGGTGGCGTCAAAGGAACTGTCAGTTTGGCAGCAATATTCATTTTGCCGGTCATGGTAAATGGCGCAAGATTTGAAGAACGCAGCTTATTGTTGTTTTTGACGGCTTGTGTGATTTTACTGACATTGGTGATCAGTGTCATGGTATTGCCGTATTTGGCAGATGGTGAAGCGTCTGAAAGTGTGGACTTTAATCATTTGCTGATCTTGGAAGATGTGATTGAACAATTAGAGATCGAAGAGAAAAAAGAGCTATCTGATAAAGGCCGCTTAGCAATAGATGCCGTCATCAATGCCTATGAAAATCGGCGTTGGGAATTATATCGCAATAGCTTAACCGATTCAGAAAAACAAGAAATCCAAGAAATTCAAGGATTGATCTTGTCTATAGAACAAGATGGTTTAGATGAAGCTTATCGGAATGGACAAGTGAGTTTGAATGGGTATCGTTTTTATTCAAGATTCATATCTCAGCAGCAGCATTCTCTTGCCAAACAAATTCTTTCCTTCTTCAGTTTCTGGTTATTCTTTATTCAACGCTTTTTGCGGATCATTTTCCATCCGCGGTTATTCATTCAGCGTCAGCAGCAATTTAAAGCTAGCTTGAAACAACGAGATATTTCTGAAGTGCAAAAAATTTATCTGAAAAATAGCGATTATATTTTTCATAGTTTGAGTAACTTAGAAGATGTGTATGATTCTTCATTGATCAATTTCTTCATTCGTCAAAGAGAGATGAGTATCAAGCGTTTTGAACATAGTAATTTCATCGAAACGATCATGATCGAACAAGATCCAATCTTCGTCAAGAAAATTTTGTGGGGCTACTATTTGGAACGCAAGACAATCGACGAATATGAAGTCAGTGAAAAGATTTCAACTTTATCTGCCAATGAATATCGCAGGAACGTCAATCTTTTGGAATCCTATGCAATGTCTAGAGCAGAGGAACAACCGAAGCAGCAGATGTTTCGGCATTGATCGTGTAGGGCACAAAACGCCTCAACTTCAGCCTTCAAACAAAGGTTGAAGTTGGGGCATTTTCATTTGGTTGAAACGCAAGGCTTCTGAAGTGATGATTATCAGAAAATCGACAAGAAAGAACAGTCAGAATATGGTACAATGAGCGAAGAAAAAAGCAGGAGGGTTTGCTGTGAAAGAATTGAAAGTAAGTGACTTGAGAAAAACGTACGGAGAAAAAACGTTGTTTGATCAGTTATCTTTTCTGATACATGAAAAAGACCGCATTGGGCTGATAGGCGTCAATGGAACGGGCAAATCCAGTTTGCTGAGAATCATTGCCGGCATAGACCGCGGTGATGGCGACGGGCAGTCCGTTTTTGCAGCGCAAGATTACCGCATTGGATTTTTGTCGCAAGACAATCAACTGGCTGAAGAGCTAAGTGTGGTTGATGCGCTTTTTCAAGGAACCAGTCCTTTGATCCGTACCGTGCGCAACTATGAGAAATCTTTATTGGCATTAGAAAACAATGGGGGCGATGCCGCCGTTTTGAAACAATATCAAGCTGCTGAGGAAGCCATGAACAAGGCCGATGCGTGGCAAACAGATACGACAGCTAAGATCATTTTGCAAAAACTAGGTATCAGCGATTTAGCGCAACAAGTTAGTCAGCTTTCTGGTGGCCAAAAGAAGCGTGTATCGTTGGCGCAGGTGTTGATCGACGCCCCCGATCTATTGTTGTTAGATGAACCGACCAACCATCTAGATTACGATGCGATTCAGTGGTTAGAAGGATATTTGAAGCAATACCGCGGCGCGTTGATGATGGTGACCCATGATCGTTATTTCTTGGATCGAGTGGTCAATCGTATCTTTGAGTTGTCTTTTGGCAAGATTCACGAATACCAAGGAAATTATGAGACGTACCTTCATGCCCGAGCTGAAAGAGAACGGGTCGAAGAAACCCAAGAGGACAAACGCAAGCAATTGTATAAGCATGAATTGGCATGGATCCGGACAGGTGCTAAAGCGCGCAGTACCAAGCAGCAAGCCAGGATCGATCGTTTTGATGATTTAAAGGACAATCTGAACCAGGTCAAACGAAATGGGGAGGTAGCCATTGATGTGGCTGCTGCGCGCTTAGGCAAACAGGTGTTGGAATTGAAGGATGCATCTTATGCCATTGAGGCGTTGCAATTGCTGCAGCATTTCGATCTTTTGATCCAATCAAGAGAGCGGTTAGGCATTACCGGAGAAAATGGCGCAGGAAAATCCACGTTGCTTAACATTTTGGCAGGGCGGATCGATCTTGATGCAGGCCAGAGGGTGATCGGCAGTACAGTAAAACTGGCTTATTATACACAAACCAATGAAGCAATGGACCCTGAGCAGCGCATGATCGCCTATTTGCAAGAAGCGGCTGAAGAAGTACAAAAAGCAGATGGCAGTCAAGTGAGTGTTGCAGAAATGCTTGAACAATTTTTGTTCCCCCGTTCGATGCATGGGACTAAGATTGGTAAACTGTCTGGTGGCGAGAAGCGGCGGCTCTTTTTGTTGAAACTATTGATAGGACAACCGAATGTCTTATTGTTGGACGAACCGACCAATGACTTAGACATTGATACGTTAACTGTATTAGAAAGTTATCTTGAATCTTTCCCAGGCGCTGTTATCACTGTGTCTCATGACCGTTACTTTCTGGACAAAGTCGCAACAAAATTATTGATTTTTGAAGGACATAGTGTGATTGAATCGTATTATGGGTCAATCAATGATTATTTGGCGAACCAATCAAACAAAGGTGCTGAGAAAGAAGCGCTGGGTTCGCTTCAACAGCAAGAATCAGTGTCAGTAGAGGAAGTTCCCACGCAGGTACCTGAGCAGAAAAAGAAACTCAGTTACATGGAAAAAAAGGAGTGGGCAACGATCGAAGACGATATTGCTGATTTAGAGGCGAAAGAAGAAGCCTTGACTGAAGAGATGAACCACCAAGGGGCAGATTTCACCAAACTGCAGCAATTGCAGCAAGAAATTGCTGATGTGCAAGCACAATTATCCGAAAAAATGGATCGTTGGGAATATTTAAGTGAATTTGTCTAACGAAAGGAGTTTCTTATGGAACAAGCATATTTAGATCTAGGAAAGAAAATTTTGACCGAAGGCAATGATAAAGGGGATCGAACGGGGACAGGAACCCGCAGTATCTTTGGCTATCAGATGCGCTTCGATTTATCAGAAGGCTTCCCTTTATTGACCACCAAGCGGGTCCCCTTCGGCTTGATCAAGAGCGAATTGTTGTGGTTTTTAAAAGGGGATACCAATATCCGCTTTTTATTGGCCCACAAAAATCATATTTGGGATGAATGGGCTTTTGAAAGATATGTTAAAAGCCCAGATTACACTGGCCCGGATATGACTGACTTTGGTCGCCGATCGTTGGTGGATGCAGCCTTCAATACTGTCTATCAACAGGAACTACAAGCATTTTGCGACCGTATTTTGTCAGATGACGATTTTGCCCAAAAGCATGGTGACCTCGGTCACGTGTACGGCTATCAATGGCGTCATTGGGAAAAAGCCAAAGGGGGCTTTATCGATCAGATCCAAGAAGTCATTGAGATGATCAAAAAAACACCTGATTCTAGACGCTTGATCGTCTCAGCGTGGAATCCAGAAGATGTACCGTCGATGGCTTTGCCGCCGTGTCATACGATGTTTCAATTTTATGTCCATGATGGTCGGTTAAGCTGTCAACTCTATCAACGTAGCGCAGATGTATTCCTGGGGGTACCATTCAATATTGCCAGTTATGCTTTATTGACCCATTTGATTGCCCACGAAACGGGTCTAGGTGTCGGCGAGTTCGTGCATACACTGGGAGATGCTCATCTATACAGCAATCATTTCGAACAAATGACAGAACAGTTGAAAAGAGATGTTCGCCCAGCACCGAAATTGGTGTTGAATCCCGAAAAACGTTCAATCTTTGATTTCGAGATGTCTGATATCACATTGGAAGGCTATGATCCCCATCCTGCGATCAAAGCACCGATTGCTGTTTAGCATAGGGATCGGCCGTGTGTCAAAAAGAGCGGAGGTGCTGCAACATGAAGCAATCAAGCCGTGGAATGATTGCTACGGTCCATTATCGGGGGCGGGAAGCTTTCGATGAAACACTTGTGATGTCGCTGCTTGATTTTTTGAGTATACAATTCGCAGGGGTCTTCTTTACAATATCTGACTCAACAAATGACGAACTTGTTCGCATGCTGCAAGCTGACGACAGGTGTAAAACATTGATGATTGCAGCCAAAGGTGCGGGTGACGCAAGAAGAAGAGCTGTAACTGCAGCGAAGGCTGAATGTCCAAATTTGTCATCCTTTCAGCTTTGTGATTTTGACCGGTTGCTTACGTGGTATGACTATTTTCCAGATGAGCTCTCGCACATGAGTCGTCTGCCTGTAGAGAAAGATACCTACTGTATCTTGGGCAGAACGCCAGACGCATTTGATAGTCATCCTTATGCTTGGCGTGTGACCGAATCATTGGTCAATCAAGTGGCTGAAAAGCTTTTCCAAATCGATCATGTGGATATCACTGCAGGCAGTGCAATATTCGCAACGTCATTGATTGATATTTTTTTAAAAGATAATCGGGGCAGGTTAAATGATGGAGAGTGGCCGCGCATTGTATTGGCAAATGGAGGCAAATTGACCTATCAGGCATGTGATGGGTTATGCTATGCTTCTCGTAACCATGATGGGATGTCAGATGACCCGGCAAGACAATTGACGGAAAGGTTGCAAATAGCGGCAGCAATCACGCAATCACTATATGATGAAAGAAGGTAATCACAGATGTTGATCGCACTATGGGCACAAGACAACCAAGGATTGATTGGTGAAAATGGCACGTTGCCGTGGCATTTACCCAATGATTTGAAATTTTTCAAGGAACAGACTATTCATAACACCATTATTATGGGTCGAAAAACCTTTGAAGGGATGGATCGACGACCATTGCCGCAACGGACAACCATCGTTTTGACAAAGGATCCTTCCTATCAGGCAGAAGGTGTCTTGGTGATGCATGATCGAGAAGAGGTTTTGGCTTATGCCAACGCACAAGATCACCCGGTATTTCTGACTGGTGGAGCGGGTGTCTTCAAGACGATGATCGACGACTGTGATCAATTGTATCGAACAGTGATCGATGAACGTTTTACAGGCGATGTTTTTTTCCCAGCTATCGATTGGGAAAAATGGCAATTGACCAAAACGATTCCAGGCATTGTCGATGACCGCAATAAATATCGACATCGATTTGAATTTTATCAGAAAAAATAAAAAGAGCCGAAGATTTCTGCACGTTGAGAAATCTTCGGCTCTTTTTGTATCTGTATCATCAAGTAAAGAATAAGACGGAGAAGAACATCAATCCAGCACCTAACATCACGAATAAATGCCAAACCACATGCATGAACCGCACATTCTTCAAACTATAAAATAGCGCACCTACTGTATAAGAAACCCCGCCGCTGGCGAGTAAAAAAGTGCCCCAAAAACCTAGGTTTTCAATCAAGGGTTTGAAGGCGATCACACATAGCCAACCCATGACAATATAAATCATCGTAGAAACTTTCGACACTGTTTCTTTCTTGTGCAAAGTCAACGATTTATAGACGATGCCGCTAATGGCCAACAACCAGATCAAAATGAACAGTGACCAGCCTAACCATCCATGGATACTGAGTAGACAAAAAGGCGTATAACTGCCGGCGATCAATAGAAAAATCGACGCATGATCAAACACTTGGAAGACTTTTTTTGCACGAGTGAACATTAGACTGTGAAAGAGTGTAGAAAACAAAAAAAGCAAGATCATCATTGAACCATAGATTGCGTAAGAAACAAGATGGATCGGCGAACCTAAGCGGGCACCTTTGACTAGCAGAATCACCAATCCTGCTACACTCAAGCCAAAGCCAATGCCGTGGGTCACGGCGTTCAATACTTCGTTGAGAATCAAATATTTACGACTAAATTTCATGTGCTGCATATGACACCGTCCCTCTAAATCAAAATTAGATGAAAAAAATTTTTCTCTCTGTTATACTAAGTATAAATGGTCTATGGTTATTTTACCACGAAAAAAGACTTGAATTGAAGAAAGAGTGAATATATGATGGCAAAACTTAAAATTGTGACCGATTCTTCTTGTACCATGACGCCAACTGTTCGCGACGAATTGGCGATCCATGTTGTACCGCTTTCTGTCATGATCGATGGTGTCGTTTATCCAGATGATGAAACGTTACCAGGCGAGAAATTCATGCAGATGATGAGTCAAGCCAAAGAATTACCTAAAACCAGCCAACCACCGATTGGTCATTTTGTAGAATTGTTTGATGAACTTGGGAAAGATGGCAGTGAGGTATTGGCGATCCATATGACGAAAGGGTTAAGCGGTACTGTTGAAGCGGCCCGTCAAGCGAGCCAATTGTCTAAAGCAAATGTGACGGTCATTGATAGTGACACCACCGATCAGGCCTTAGCATTTCAGGTGATTCGGGCTGCTGAACTTGCGCAAGCAGGCAAAACCTTGGCTGAGGTGCTGCCGGAAGTTGAACGGGTACGGAATAATACCAAACTATTTATTGGCGTATCAACATTAGAAAACTTGGTCAAAGGTGGCCGCATCAGTCGAGCAAAAGGATTATTGTCAAGTCTGTTGAATATGAAAGTCATCATGGATTTCGACCATTCAGAATTGATTCCTATCATCAAAGGACGAGGGGCAAAAACCTTCAACAAATGGTTCGAAGAGTTAAAAAACGAATTGCAGCATTTACCGAAAGTCACGAAGATTGGTATCTCCCATGCGGATGGCTTAGAGATCACTGAGCGATTCAAACGAGAACTGCAAGAAGCGTTTCCTGATTTAGATATTCCTCTGCTGCATACGACCCCAATCATTGCTACGCATACGGGTAAAGGGGCTTTTGCCATTACTTACAGCACAGAATAAAAGGTATTGGACCTAGAAACGATTCGTTGACACACGAATCGTTTTTTTTTATTCTTATGTTTCGTTTATAGTCTGCCGAATAAAAAGAATACTGCTAGGCATTTGATGAGAATTTTGTTAAAATAGCAAAGATTACAAGTAAGGGGTTTGGCAAATGTTGAAATGGAAAAAACTAGGTATATATTTGATGACAGTGGGATTGATTGCCTGTGCAACTGGTTTCTTCTTTCATTTTTTGATTCCAAAAGCTGCGCCTTTATTGTCTCCTAGCGGTCAGCTTGCTGCAAATGATGCGGCCAAAGATACGATAGAATACGTGGCATTAGGCGATTCGTTGACTGAAGGGGTCGGTGATGAGACCGCTCGCGGCGGATTTGTACCAATCGTAGCCGGTGATCTGCAAGATCGCTATGGGTTAACGAATTTAGTCACACACAATTATGGTGTTGCCGGTGAACGCAGCGATCAAATATTAAAACGGGTCAAGAACGATGAAGATTTGCGGGGGGATTTGGCTGACGCTGATTTGATCACCTTGACAGTAGGGGGGAATGACGTGTTAAAAGTCATCCAGTCTAAGTTTTTCGGTTTAAGTATTGATTCTTTTACCGAACCAATGGCCGATTATACGGAAAGAATGACTGATCTATTCAGTCAAATTCGTTCTTTGAATGAGGATGCCCCCATCTATGTGCTGGGGATTTACAATCCGTTTTATTTAAACTTTCCTGAAATCACTGATATGCAAACGATCATCGATAATTGGAATGCACAAACGAACAGCTTTATCCAACAACAAACGAATGCATATTTTATTCCAATCAATGATCTATTATATAAAGGTTTAAGCGACGAAGTCGGTATCGCGGATACGGAAGAGGACGAGGCCGAAAGCACAACCACCAGCAGTTCCTCTGCGGATGCAGAAACGTCCGCTTCTGCTGGTACAACGGACAGTACTTCTTCCAGCGATAGCCAAGAAACGATCACCAATAATATCACCAACAATGTCTTATATGAAGGCGATCGGTTCCACCCAAATAATCTAGGGTATCAATTGATGGCCAATGCAGTTAGAGATGAATTGATCAAAACACAAGACAAATGGCTGGTACAGGAGGAATCAAAATGAAACCCAATGAAAAGAAGCCGGAACCCAAAACACTCGTTAAGCAAGATAAAACAATCAATTACTGGAAAATTGCTTTTCTGGTCCTAGCAGGACTATTAATAGGGACGACCGTCTTTTTTGCCTCAAGAATTTTTCAACAAAGGGAAAGTGGTCTGAACGAAAGCACTGAATTGGTGCAGCGGGAAGGCAGCCCAGTACTGACGGTCAACAGCAATAAAAGTCAGGTCAATCAATTGATTGATTTTTACCTGTCAGACTTCCAAAAAGGACAGGATGTCACGTATGATTTTGAATTGCGGAATGAAGCCTTGCTGACTGGTGAGTTTCAAGTATTGGGTTTTCCGATCACATTTTATTTATACTTTGACCCTTATGTGACTGAAGAAGGCAATGTCCAATTAAAAGCGAAAAGTTTGTCGATCGGTACATTAGATCTGCCAACGAGCGAAGTCTTGAAAATGATCAAACGCAGTTTTAAATTTCCGGAATGGATAGAGGTCAATGCGGATGAGCAAGTCATTCTGATTCGCTTAGACCAATTTAGAATGCAAAATGGCTTATTTATCAAAGCCAATAAAATCAATCTGGTGGATGATGAGATTCAAATGAGTCTTTATCTACCAGCTGAATCGGAGGATGAATAATGGAAAGAGCGATATTTGCAGGTGGTTGTTTTTGGTGTATGATCCAACCTTTTGATGAATTAGATGGAATCGAGTCGATTTTTTCGGGTTATACAGCAGGCCACACCAAAAATCCCACGTATCAAGAAGTCAAGAGTCATCAAACTGGCCATACAGAAGCCGTGGAAATCATCTTTGATCCAGAAAAAATCAGTTTTGATGATTTATTGACGATTTATTGGCAGCAAACAGATCCTACTGATGCCTTTGGGCAATTTGAGGATCGAGGAGATAATTATCGTCCGGTGATTTTTTATTTCAATGACGAACAGCAGCAAACGGCATTGGCAAGTAAAGCCGCACTGCAAGCGAGTGGCAGATTCACTGAGCCAATCGTCACGGCAATCGAGCCAGCGCAGCCTTTTTATTTGGCTGAAGATGAACATCAAGACTACTACAAAAAGAATCCTGATAATTTTGCCCGCAATCATGCCCGCCGTGCAGCATTTTTAGCAGATCACTGGGACGAAGCCCATGCGTAAGAGCTTCTATAGTTACTTAATGGCGGTCAAGGGGCCAAGTCATACGGATGAAGCACAGATTTTTGCTACCCATGCCAGTCATGATATTCAGTTTCCTAAACATACCGATGATTATGAAGAAATCTCTTCCTATTTGGAACTCAGTGTGGACTATTTGCCTTCAATGGATATCTTCGATCGGATATGGGCTGATTATACGGAAAACAATCGCTAAACAAAGGAGGCAACAAGATGAAAGGAATCTCAACGAGCCGCTATTTTATTTCGCTTGCCAGTGTGGCGATTTTAGCTGGCGGTGGTGTCTATATCTGGCAACAGGCTGAACAACAGTCCGCTGCAACAGTTGTGGAAGAAACACAGACAGAAGAGAGCGGGATCGCGAAAATAGAACAACTTTTTGAACAGATCAAAGGCAATTATTACCAAGAAGTCGATGAAGATGCCTTGATCGAAGGGGCACTTCAGGGCATGACAGACGCACTGGATGACCCTTATACGACGTATTTGAGCGAGTCTGCTGCAGATGAATTAGATCAGTCTTTATCTGGAAGTTTTGAAGGAATCGGGGCCACTTTGTCATTGGTTGATGAGTATCCTGAGATTGCCCAAGCACCAATCAAAAATACACCTGCCGAAAAGAGCGGCTTACGCATGGGGGATCGCATTTTAAAGGTAGACGGAGAAGATACCCAAGGCCAAACCTTGTCTGAAGTAGTCGCAAAGATTCGCGGAGAAAAAGGATCCAAAGTGACTTTGACCTTGCAAAGAGAGAAAGAAACCTTCGATGTGACGCTTACGAGAGATACGATTCCGATAGAAACGGTCCATGGTGAGATTGCGGCAGAAAATGCAGCGATCGGCAAAATTGAGATCACATCATTTGGCGAGGAAACAGCAGGGGAATTAAAAGAAGTGATCACTGCGCTAAGAAGTGAAGGTGCCACCTCATTTGTCTTGGACGTGCGGCAAAATCCAGGTGGATTATTGGATCAGGTTCAGATCATGGCAAGTATGTTTTTGACAGACGGCCAAACGATCGTTAAATTTGCCAGTAACGCAGGAGTGATCAGCGAGACCAAAGCCAGCGAAACATTGGATGGAGGATTCAAAGTCACTGAACCAGTCGTTGCGCTAGTAGATGGCGGTAGTGCCTCGGCTTCTGAGATTTTTGCAGCGGCGTTGCAAGAATCGGCTGGGATTCCGATCGTAGGCACAGAAACCTTTGGCAAAGGAACCGTGCAAAATATCAAAGATTTAGGCGATAACAGCGAGTTGAAAATGACGATCATGAAATGGTTGACGCCCAATGAAGAATGGGTCAATGATCAGGGCGTCATGCCTGATTATGAGGCAGATTATCCGGCTTATGCTTACCTAGCGCCACTGCCCCGAGACAATGCGTTAAAAGCCGGACAAAGTTCGGATGCGGTCAGCAACCTCAATCAATTCTTAGCGGCGTTAGGATATGATACAGAGGGCGATACCTTTAATGATCAGACAGCAGCGGCTGTGACCGCTTTTCAAAAGAAAATGTCGCTTACTGAAAGTGGCGAAGTCGATGCGGAAACGGCGCAAGCAATCGAACAGGCTGTAACAGAAAAAATCAAAGCTGAGGATCCGGTATATCTCAAAGCGTTGTCCTTGTTGGCTGAAGATTGATTTGAAAAAGGGAGGAAACTGCAATGACAACTGAACATCAGTGGCGTGATCGTTTTTGGCTGCTGTTCAAATATGCCTTGATCGCATTTGCAACTGCTTTTTTGATTCGTGCGTTTTTGTTGATTCCTGTCCCAGTTTCAGGCAACTCGATGGAAGGCACATTACAACAAGGAGATATGGTGATCATTGAGAAGATTTCGCCGATTCGTCGCTTCGATGTGGTTGTCTTTCAAATGCCAGATGGGTCAACCTATATCAAACGTGTGATCGGTATGCCAGGTGATTCTGTGAAGTATGAAGCCGATCAGTTGTACATCAATGACGAACCTGTTGAAGAGCCTTTCTTAGCAAAAAACCGCAACAATGATCACGAAACAGCGTCTTACACGAATGATTTTGATTTAGAATCTCTGTTGGGTGTAGAAAAACTCGGAAAAGACAGCTATTTTGTGATTGGCGACAATCGCCGAGCGTCAAAAGACAGCCGCTCCTTTGGGCCGATTTCTGGAGATGCCATTTTGGGCAACGCGCGCTTTGTCTATTATCCTTTCTCACATATTCGCTTCATTTGATTGTTTTATCTGTTGGAAAGCCTCCTAATCAAAACGATGTTTTGGTTAGGAGGCTTTCGTCAAATTCTGCCAATCTTTGCTTTTTCTTAAGAAAGGATCGCGAGCGTATGGTTGGTCATTCAAAAAAACAATAGGACACATCTGTCAATGAAAGGGCTAAATCACTATCTATTCACCGGTCAACTTGTTGATCTAATGATGAAAGAATATTGGTGAATCATGATTCTGTTATAGACGAATGCCCTTGAAACCCGTATAATATCAACGGACAAGAGAATATCGGCGTAAGCTGATAGCGATCTCAGCACAACGCACATCTGCAAGATAAAAGTTCTTGCGTTTTGGCTGATGTGCCTGAAAGAGAAGGAGGATATACCATGACGATTCAATGGTTTCCGGGTCATATGGCAAAAGCCAGACGTGAAGTCAGTGAAAAACTAAAATTTGTTGATATCGTCTTCGAATTGGTTGATGCAAGGTTACCTATTTCATCACGCAATCCGATGCTGGATCAATTATTACAACAAAAACCGCGGTTGATTTTGATCAACAAAGCCGATTTGGCTGATCCGCAGCAAACCAAACATTGGGTTGCCTATTTTAAAAAGCAAGGGTATGTTGCATTGGCAATCAATGCGCAAGATAACCAAGGGATCAAAGGCATCGTGCCTGCAGCCAAAGAAGTCTTGCAAGAAAAAATCGCCCGCGACAAAGCAAGAGGGTTAAAGCCTCGCGCAATCCGAGCCATGGTGATCGGTATTCCGAATGTAGGTAAATCAACCTTGATGAACCGTCTTGTTGGCAAGAAAATCGCCCAAACAGGAAATAAACCTGGTGTCACGAAAGGACAGCAGTGGTTGCGCTTTGGCAATGAGGTCGAATTATTGGATACTCCAGGGATCTTATGGCCGAAATTTGAAGATCCTGAAATTGGCAAACGGTTGGCATTGACGGGTGCAATCAAAGATCAATTGATCCATTTAGATGATATCGCTTTGTATGGACTCGATTTTTTTGCCCGTTATTATCCAGATAAGATTGCTCTTCGCTACAATTTGACACCGGAAGAAGCAGCATTGTTGGCGCCAGAACTTTTGATGAAAATCACCCAAAAAAGAGGGCACAAAGACAACTATGATCGCGGTGCTGAACTCGTTGTCTTTGATATACGCCAAGGAAAGCTTGGGCGGTATACTTTAGATCGTTTAGAGGAGTTAGATGAGGCAGATGACACAGTCGATTAAGGAAATCAAAACCCGTTTATTTGATCCGCAATTTCATGATCCAGCTTACCTAGCAGCTTTGCGCGACGATACCCGCAGCGGCGTTAAAACGCTGATTGCGCAATATGAAAAGCAGCAAATCAAACAACAGCAACTGATCGCAAAGTCCAACGAGATGTCTGTCTTTGAACAAGCAGCCTATGCAAAAGGTCTCCGATTTATCGCAGGCCTTGATGAAGTCGGTCGGGGCCCGCTTGCAGGTCCAGTGGTTGCCGCTGCAGTGATTTTACCCAAAGACTGTCAAATCTTGGGTTTGAACGATTCAAAGCAACTATCTCAAAAAAAACGCGATGCATTGTTTGTTGAGATCCACAACCATGCGATTGCCATAGGGATGGGCGTTGTCTCAAATGATGAAATCGATCGCTTGAATATTTATCAAGCGAGCCGATTAGCGATGAAAATCGCCTTAGAAGACTTAGCTGTGACCCCTGAATATCTATTGGTGGATGCCATGACGATCGATACGGCCATCGAACAGCAAAGTCTGATCAAAGGCGATGCCCGTTCGACTAGTATTGCAGCTGCAAGTATCATCGCAAAAGTCTACCGGGACAATTTGATGGTAGACTATCACCAAACATATCCCTATTATGGATTTGATAAAAATGCGGGATATGGCACAAAAAACCATTTGGATGGATTGAAGGATCACGGCATATGTCCAATCCATCGCAAAACATTTGCACCAGTCAAACAGTATCTATGATTTTCATACAAACCTCTTTTTTTAGCGAATCTTATTTTAAGTATGCTAAAGAAAAGAGGTTTTTTATTGTGCACTACGATGAATGTTCAACTTTTGAAAAACAGATAATCAGGTTGTACTACTGTCCGGGGATTGGGGCAAAAAGCTTTTGGCGAATCGTGAAATATTGGCTAGCCCAGCGCCATACGATCATCCAGTCGGCAGACTTGCAACAAATCGGTTTTTCCCCTCAAAAAGCCGAGCAGATCCATCAGAGATGGCAAAAGATGTCAGAATCAACGCTTCGTCAGATGTTGGGTGAACAACAGCTGATTACTTTTTTTTCATCAACGTATCCAGATTTACTCCGGCGTATAGCAGATCCGCCTGTGCTCTTGTTCTATCAGGGGGAAGTATCTTTGCTCCAAAGACCAAGTATCGCACTGGTCGGCGGGCGAGAGGCCTCTATGTATGGCAGAAAAGTATGCGAGAGATTGGTTCCGCCGTTAATCGCAGAAAATTATGTGATCCTCAGCGGGTTAGCGAAAGGTGTGGATAGTTTCGCCCATGAGTCTGCTTTGCGGAATCATGGCAAAACCATCGCAGTCGTTGGTACAGGCGTAGATATCTGTTACCCTGCATCGTCACGGCATGTGTATGAAGAAATCTGTCAGGCACATTTGGTGATCAGTGAATATCCCATGGGAACCCCACCAAAGCGGTTTCATTTCCCGATGCGCAATCGCTTGATTGCTGGCATTGCGCAAGGCGTTTGTGTCATTGAGGCCAAAGAAAAAAGCGGCTCTTTGATTACGGCACAATTGGCATTAGAAAATGGACGAGAAGTTTTTGCAGTGCCGGGAGAAATCATTTCACCACAATCTAAAGGCTGCCATCAATTGATTCAAGATGGGGCCAAATGTACGATTGACGCGGTGGATATCTTGCAAGAGTTAACGTATTTATCATGTTTGTAATCAACCTTCCTTGACAAAACTTTTTTCGAAAGCTATGATAAGCTACGATTTGTATGTTTGTTAAACATATGATAGATTCATTGATTGAAGGTATATATATAGTAGGAAAAATCCAGGAAGGAGCCATTCTTTATATGGCATACAAATATTTAGTCATTGTGGAATCGCCAGCGAAGGCGAAAACCATAGAAAAATACCTCGGACGAAATTATAAAGTTGTTGCGAGTGTAGGACATATTCGAGATTTACCAAAAAGCAAAATGGGGATCGATGTAGAAAATGATTATGAACCCCATTATATTTCAATACGCGGCAAAGGCGATGTGATCAAAGGCTTGCGCTCAGCAGCTAAAAAAGCTGAAAAGGTTTATCTCGCAAGTGACCCGGATAGAGAAGGGGAAGCCATTGCTTGGCATTTGGCTTTCTTATTGGGCCTAGATTTGAAAGATCAAAATCGCGTGGTCTTCAATGAGATCACCAAAGATGCAGTCAAAGCAGCTTTCAAGGAACCACGTACCATTGATGTGAATCTGGTGGATGCCCAACAAGCCCGTCGTATTTTAGACCGTCTAGTCGGCTATTCTCTCAGTCCGATTTTGTGGCGTAAAGTCAAAAAAGGCTTGAGTGCCGGTCGGGTGCAATCTGTTGCCCTAAAAATCATTATCGATCGTGAAAAAGAAATTCGCGATTTTGTACCGGAAGAATATTGGAGTATCGATGGCAACTTCAAGAAAGCAACCAAAAAATTTAAAGCCAACTTCTGGGGATTAGACGGCAAAAAGAAAAAATTGCCGAATGCAGAAAGCATCAAAGAAGTGACAGAACGGTTAACAAGCAAAGATTTCCAAGTGACAAAAGTTGAAAAGAAAGAGCGCAAGCGCAATCCTGCAGCGCCATTCACGACGAGTAGTCTGCAACAAGAAGCAGCCCGTAAACTGAATTTCCGTACCAGAAAAACCATGATGGTCGCGCAGCAATTGTATGAAGGCATTACCTTAGGCAAGCAAGGAACCGTTGGGTTGATCACCTATATGCGTACGGATTCGACACGGATCGCCGATTCCGCAAAAGCTGAAGCGGCTGCATTCATTGAAAGCACGTATGGAACGCAATTTTCTGCCCATGGCGGCAAAAAACGTGCCAATGCCCAAGGGGCGCAAGACGCCCATGAAGCGGTTCGGCCATCCAGTGTCTTGCGGACGCCAGAGAGTCTCGAAAAATTCTTGGATAAGGATCAAATGAAACTATATCGTTTGATTTGGGCGCGTTTCGTCGCTAGTCAAATGACGCCGGCAATTTTGGATACCATGAAAGTGACGTTGGACCAAAATGGCGCGATTTTTATCGCCAATGGCTCTAAGATCAAATTTAAAGGATTCATGCAAGTCTATGTTGAGGGCCGAGATGATGGCAAAGAAGACAAAGAAAATATCTTGCCTGACTTAGTTGAGGGAGATACTGTCCAATCTGTATCGATCGAACCGAAACAACACTTTACACAGCCGCCAGCCCGCTTCAGTGAAGCGACATTGATCAAAACACTGGAAGAAAATGGTGTAGGCCGTCCTTCAACTTATGCCCCTACACTTGAAACGATCCAACGCAGATATTATGTGAAGTTGGCGCAAAAACGCTTTGAACCAACGGAATTGGGGGAAATCGTCAACTCGTTGATCGAAGAGTTTTTCCCGCAGATCGTTGATACCCATTTTACAGCAGAAATGGAAAATAGCTTGGATAGCGTAGAAGCTGGAAAAGAAGAATGGGTCAAAGTCGTTGATCAATTTTATCGTCCTTTCGAAAAAGAATTGACTACTGCTGAAGAACAAATCGAAAAGATCCAAATCAAAGATGAACCAGCTGGCTTTGACTGTGATCTATGCGGACATCCGATGGTCATCAAATTAGGCCGATATGGCAAATTTTACGCCTGTAGCAATTTTCCTGATTGCCGCAATACCAAGCCAATCGTCAAGGAAATCGGTGTCGAATGTCCTGTCTGTCACGAAGGACAAGTTGTTGAGCGCAAATCAAAGAAAAATCGCTTATTCTATGGTTGCACCCGTTATCCAGAATGCGACTTTACGTCTTGGGATAAACCTGTCGGACGCAATTGTCCGAAATGTGACAACTACCTAGTTGAAAAGAAAGTCAAAGGCGGCAAACAGGTCGTTTGTATCAATGGCGACTACGAAGAGCAAGTCCAAAAATAAGACAACCACAACGGCAACTCTGCTGGATCATCTTGTGCCAACGCCCTGATGACCCAGTCGGATGGGCCGTTCCTGTTGCCTGGTGATTGGCATCTATCTAACCACAAGCTGGAAAAAAGGAGTCTGACTATGAAAAAAATAAATGTAATCGGTGCCGGACTGGCTGGAAGTGAAGCTGCCTGGCAAGCTGCTGAAGCAGGCGTAGCCGTGAATCTATATGAAATGCGTCCCAAAAAAACAACAGAAGCGCATCATAGCAATAATTTCGCTGAGTTGGTGTGTACGAATTCGTTGAGAGGCAATAATTTGACCAATGCAGTCGGCGTCTTGAAAGAAGAGATGCGTCGTCTAAATTCTGTGATCATCACATCGGCGGACGAAACTGCAGTCCCTGCAGGAGGCGCATTGGCAGTCGATCGTGACGATTTCTCCGCCCTTGTGACCAAACGTGTCAAAGAACATCCATTAGTAACGGTATTTGAAGAAGAAATCACTGAGATCCCAGAGGGTATCACTGTGATCGCCACAGGACCGCTAACCTCGGAACCATTGTCACAAGCAATCCAAGCCTTCAACGGATCAGAGGGATTCTACTTTTATGATGCGGCAGCACCAATCGTAGATAAATCAACGATCAATATGGACAAAGTTTACCTTAAATCACGTTATGATAAGGGCGAAGCTGCTTATTTGAATTGTCCGATGACCAAAGAAGAGTTTTATGCTTTTCGGGAAGCGTTGCTTGAAGCAGAAGTGGCACCGTTAAAAGCATTTGAAAAAGAAAAATTCTTTGAAGGCTGTATGCCGATCGAAGTTATGGCTGGTCGTGGGCCTAAAACGATGCTGTTTGGTCCAATGAAACCAGTCGGCCTAGAAGATCCAAAGACGGGCAAAAGACCTTATGCGGTGATCCAGTTGCGACAAGACAACGCAGCAGCTTCACTGTATAATATCGTCGGATTCCAAACCCATTTAAAATGGGGCGAGCAAAAACGCGTTTTTCGTATGATTCCCGGTTTAGAAGAAGCTGAATTCGTGCGTTTTGGCGTCATGCACCGCAACAGCTTTATGAATTCTCCTGAATTGCTGCAGCAAACATATCAGTCGAAAAAAAGGGCTGACTTATTCTTTGCCGGTCAAATGACTGGGGTCGAAGGGTATGTCGAGAGTGCTGCCAGTGGTTTGATTGCTGGGATCAATGCAGCAAAATTAGCGAAAGAAGAAGACCCGATCATCTTTCCGCAAGAAACTGCGATCGGGAGCATGGCTTACTATATCACCCATGCAGAAGGCAAACATTTCCAACCTATGAATGCCAATTTTGGTTTGCTGCCTGAATTACCAGAGCGGATCCGGGATAAGAAATCTCGCTATGAAGCGTTGGCCAATCGTGCATTGACTGCTTTAGAAACAGCCAAAACCGAATTATTGTGAGCATTCAACAGTCCTCTTACTTTAAATTAGTAAGAGGGCTTTTTTTTAATTTGTCTTGAAACTTTTCTTTTGTTGACTTATGATAGTTTGTAACAATGAAAGGCGGGGAGCAAAGTGGCCGAAAAATGGTTCTCGATGATTCAAACATATCTCGCACAATTTCCGACAGTCATTCAATTTTTGGGTTGGCTGATTTTGATCATTGGCGGATTATTGGTTGTTTTTCTGCTATTCAGTGTCATACTGGCACCGTTGATGTGGTTTTATAATCGCATAACAGACAAAAACAACAGTAACGTCATCAGTCAGTCAGACTTTCTGATTGGGGAATTGACCGAAAAAATCGCTGGACCGTCTATGGGTGAAGTGATGGAAATCGGCAGCCAAACAGCCCGTTCGGTCTATCCGGCTCGGCTCTATCGGGAGGAAGACCGCAACAAAAATATGGTGTTACCCGTTGGCACAAAAGTCATCATTGTTGAGGTTGATCAAAAAGGAATCGCGTTGGTGGTTGAAAGCAAACATTTTATAGAATAGGAAGTGTGTTCGAATGGTAGATTCAGGTTCAGCGTTACAATTTTTAAGTAATCCTATTTTCTGGGGCATTATTTTGTTGGTATTACTGATCGCGTTTTTAATGATTCGCTATCGCATCGGCAAACCCGATGAAGCATTGATCGTTACAGGGTCTTTCTTGGGCAAAGAAGGAATCAAAATCTTGAAAAACAGCGGGACATTTGTGATCCCAATCGTCCAAAAAGCCCATAAACTAAGCTTGCTGACCCACAAATTGGAAATTGGCACACCAGAAGTGTATACGGAGCAAGGTGTACCGATCAAAGCCAGTGCTACAGTTTTAGTCAAAGTCGGCAACAGTACAGAATCAATCAAAACAGCAGCAGAACAATACTTAGGCAAATCGACTGCAGAGTTGGAAGATGAAGCCCAAGAAGTGTTAGAAGGACATTTACGCGCGATTTTGGGTACGATGACTGTAGAAGCCATTTATAAAAATCGCGATGATTTTGCTGAACAAGTCCAAGAGGTGGCATCAACAGACTTGAAAAAGATGGGATTGGAGATCGTGTCCTTTACCATCAAAGATGTGTCTGATACCAATGGGTATTTGGATGCGTTAGGTCGTCCACAAATCGCAGTCGTGAAGAAAAATGCTGAAGTTGCTGAATCAAATGCTTTGCGGGAAACACGGATCAAGCAAGCTGAAAATGAACAGTTGGCACAGCATGAAGAGATTCGCCGTCAAACCGAGATTGCCGAAGCCACGAAAGAAATGGCCTTGAAACAAGCGCAATACAAGCAAGAACGCGAAGTTGCTGATGCGAAGGCTGAACAAATCGCTGTCGGTGAAAAGATGAAAGTCCAATTGATCGAACAAGAAAAAAATATCGAGATCCAAGAGAAACAAGCCGAATTAACAGAGAAAGAATTGAACGCCACCGTTCGGAAAAAAGCCGAAGCCGACAAATATGTGGTGGAACAAAATGCATTGGCTGATAAAGCCAAAGAAATCGCCCATGCCCAAGCAGAAGCGGAAAAAGTCAAATTGGCTGCCCAAGCGGAAGCGGAACGTATCGAGAAATTAGGTTCCGCAGATGCCGACCGGATCGCCAAAGTCGGTCAAGCGGAAGCAGAAAGCCGCGAGAAGATGGCTGTTGCGTTGACCAAGCTGAACGAAGCAGGTATCTTGATGGAATTCATCAAAGTCTTGCCAGAGATCGCCAAAGAGGTCAATGCACCATTGAGCAATATTGATAAAGTCGTTAGTTTTGGCGGCAATGATGGCCTTCATGGCATGGGAGAAGCCGGTCTTGCCCGCACCTTCGATACGATCAAAGAAACCACTGGTTTAGATTTGGTAGGTTTGATCAACGATACGATGTCAACCAAACAAGGCAACAAAGAATTGGTTGGTGCCCTCTCTGCGCATCCTCAAACCAAAACAGCGGAACCAATCAACGAATAATCTGATAGAGGTTGCAAAAATGTGTCTTGATGACACTTTTTGCAGTCCTTTTTTGTTGAGAAAAAGTTGAAAAACATTGAAAATTGTTGGAAGATTCTTAAGAAATTTTCACAATTATGTCTGAACTTTGAAATATTGGTTAAATTCTGACAATTCGTTTGTCTTTTTGTTTTGGCTGTGATAGAGTTATTTTGAATCACGGAATGAGGGATTGTTTTGCAAGAAGAACAACTTCAAGGTGAATTTTTTCGTTATCTTATTTTCGAAAGAGGGTATTCTGAGAAGACGAAGAAAGCCTATCAAGAAGATATGGAGAATTTTTTTCAGTTTTTGGCAGATTCCGGCAACAGTGCATTCTTAACGATCGATTATCGCGATGTGAGGGTCTACTTGAGTTACCTCAATGAACAAGGCTATAGCCGCAATTCGATCAGCCGAAAAATGGCGAGCTTGCGGTCGTTTTATCACTATCTGACGAAACATGAAGTCGTGAAAGAAAATCCTTTTGCGTATGTCCATATGAAAAAAAAGAATGCGAAATTACCGCGTTTTTTTTATGAACAGGAGATGGCTGCGTTATTTGAGAGTGTGACCGGTGATGAGCCGCTCCAACAACGCAATCTGGCGTTGCTGGAAGTGTTGTATGGATCAGGCTTGCGGGTCAGCGAGTGCAGCAATTTAACGATACCAGATATCGATTGGGAAAGCGGCGTGTTGCTGATTCATGGAAAGGGCAACAAGGATCGCTATGTTCCTTTTGGCAGTTATGCCCAAAAAGCCGTCAAACGCTACCTTTCTGATGGCCGTCAGTATTTGACAGACAAATTTCACAAAGACCATCCATTCGTTTTTGTCAATCGCCTAGGCGACGGTATCACACCGACAGGCATTGAATATGTCTTGAATCAAGTGATCCAAAAAAGCAGTTTAGACAGTCAGATCCATCCGCATATGCTGCGTCATACGTTTGCGACGCATTTATTGAATCATGGCGCTGACATGCGGACAGTTCAAGAACTGCTGGGACATGCCAATTTGTCAACAACGCAAATATACGCACATGTCACTAAAGACAGTTTGCAAAAAAATTATCGCCAGTTTCATCCACGGGCGTAAGAGATACAGGAGGAAGACAAGATGACAGCAGAATTTCATTCAACCACGATCTGCGGTGTTGAAAAAGATGGCAAATTCGCCATGGCCGGAGATGGCCAAGTAACAATGGGCGAACAAGTAATCATGAAAGGCACTGCAAAAAAAGTCCGTCGCATATACAATGGCGACGTGATCGTTGGCTTTGCCGGCAGTGTGGCAGATGCTTTTACATTGGAAGAAAAATTTGAAGGTAAATTAAATGAGTACAATGGGAACTTGCAACGAGCTGCCGTTGAATTAGCCCAAGAATGGCGTACGCAGCAATCTATGCAAAAATTAGAGGCGATGCTGATCGTCATGAATGACAAGGAAATGCTTCTGGTATCAGGAACTGGGGAAGTGATCACACCTGATGAAGGCATCTTGGCCATTGGGTCAGGGGGAAATTATGCCTTAGCAGCTGCCCGTGCCATGAAACGGTATGGTGGGGACTTGTCAGCAAAAGAAATCGCTGAAGGCGCATTGAATATCGCCGCGGACATCTGTGTATTTACCAATCACAACATTATTGTTGAAGAGTTTTAAATGAGGTGGAAAAATGACAAACCAGAATAAATCACCACGGGAGATCGTGAAAGAGTTAGATGAATATATCGTAGGTCAAACCGCTGCCAAAAAATCTGTGGCTGTTGCTTTGCGCAATCGCTATCGTCGGTTGCAGTTAGACGAAAAAATGCAGCAAGATGTGACACCAAAAAATATTTTGATGATTGGGCCAACTGGTGTCGGCAAGACGGAAATCGCCCGTCGCTTGGCGCGAATCGTCGACGCACCTTTTGTGAAATTGGAAGCAACCAAATTTACAGAAGTAGGGTATGTCGGAAGAGATGTCGAATCGATGGTTCGGGATCTAGTTGAAAATGCGATTCAAATCGTCAAAAAAGACCAGTACAAGAATGTCCGCATCCAAGCGGAAAAGAAAGCCAACCGCCGTTTGGTCAAAGTATTGGTACCCGGGATCAAAAAGGAACAAAAGAAACAAGGCAATCCATATGAGCAAATGATGAATATGTTCAATGGTGCGCAACAACCAGAAGAACCAAAAGAGGAACTGACGGATGAGATCCGCAGCAATCGGCAAGCGATTTTTGAGCAGTTGGAAAAAGGACTGCTGGACAATCGTGAAGTGACCATCGAAGTCGATGAACCGAAGAATCAAGCACCTGCTATGAACAATGGCTTGGAGCAAATGGGGATCGATTTGAATGAAACCCTTGGTGCATTGAAACTGCAAAAGAAAATCGAACGGACGGTTACAGTCAAAGAAGCCCGTGAATTGCTGATCCAAGAAGAATCTTCTAAGTTGGTCAATGATGCGGATATCCACAGTGAAGCACTACGTTTGGCTGAGTCCAGCGGTATTATTTTCTTGGATGAAATCGACAAGGTAACCTCTAAATCACAGCAATCTGGAGAAGTATCCCGAGAAGGCGTGCAACGGGATATTTTACCTATCGTGGAAGGATCGCAAGTCAATACCAAATATGGGGCCTTGCAAACCGATCATATTCTGTTTATTGCCTCAGGTGCCTTTCATTTGTCAAAACCAAGTGATTTGATTCCCGAACTGCAAGGACGCTTTCCGATTCGTGTCGAACTAGATGATTTGACCAAGGAAGATTTCGTCAAAATTTTGACAGAGCCGAACAATGCGCTAGTGAAACAGTATGTGGCATTGTTGGCAACTGAGAATGTCAAAGTCACCTTTACTTTAGAAGCGATCCAGAAGATTGCCGAAATCGCTTTTCAAGTCAATCGTGACACAGACAATATCGGGGCACGACGTTTGCATACGATTTTAGAAAAACTATTAGAAGATTTGTTGTTTGAGGCCTCAGAGATGCAAATGGGTGAGATCACCATCACTGAAGCCTATGTGGAAGATAAACTAACCTCGATTGCAGAAGACCAAGACTTAAGTCGCTATATTTTATAAAGGGAGCAAATCAATGAAAACTTTATTAGAAAAGACAAGACAGATCAACGAATTATTACAACAAAAAAATACCTTTAATTTAGCTTCAGATTTGCCATACGATAAAATGGCTGTCATTCTAGGAAATATTCTCGATAGTAATGCGTACATTATCAGTAGTGACGGCAGCGTCTTAGGTTTTGTTGAAAATCATGATGTCAACAATGAGCGCATCAAGAAAATGTTTATGGAAAAACAGTTTCCCAAAAATTACACAGAGTTGGTGGATCATTTGACGTCAACTGAAGCCAATATTCCAATTGGCGACGATATGACGGCATTCCCTATTGAAGTACGGGATCTGTATCCGAATGGGTTGACCACTGTCGTTCCCATCTATGGGGCCGGTGAACGCTTAGGAACCATCATTCTTTCAAGGATCGATAAATCCTTTGATGACAATGATTTGGTTTTGTCTGAATATAGTGCAACAGTCGTTGGTATGCAGTTCCTTTATCAAAAATCTCGCAGTATTGAGGCGGATGTACGTAGTACAACAGCTGTTCAAATGGCGATCAACACATTGTCTTATAGTGAATTGAAAGCCGTACAAGCCATTTTTGAAGCCCTAGAAGGGGATGAAGGCCGCTTGACAGCATCTAGTATCGCTGACCGCATTGGTATTACCCGTTCAGTGATCGTCAATGCCTTGCGTAAATTAGAATCAGCAGGTATTATTGAGTCACGTTCTTTAGGCATGAAAGGGACATATCTAAAAGTGCTTAACAGCCGTTTCAAAGAAGAGTTGACGAAACATCAATATTAGGAGATGAGATGATGACAGTTACCATCACGTCCGGTCATCTGCAAGCAACGATTGCAGAAAAAGGCGCAGAGCTGCAAAGCTTATTTGATACCACGATTGAATTAGAATACATTTGGCAAGCGGACCCGAATCATTGGGGCAAGCATGCACCGATTTTATTTCCAATCGTTGGCGCGTTAAAAGACGATACGTACGTCTATGAGGGGGAAACCTACCACTTGCCTCGTCATGGTTTTGCTCGTGATATGGCTTTTGAAGTGATTGATCAGCGTGATGATTTCGTCTTGTTCCAGTTAGAAAGTTCAGCAGCGACACGAGCTGTCTATCCTTTTGATTTCCAATTGCAAGTAAGCTACGAACTTGGCGGAGATGGCCTAGTCGTCAAATACAATGTCAAAAATATCGGTCAAAAAGATATGTTCTTTTCGATAGGCGGTCATCCTGCCTTCAATGTTCCTTTAGCAAAAGGGTTGACCTTTGAGGATTACTATTTGACGTTTTCCCCGCGAAAGTCGCGGGTCAAATTGCCGCTTAAGGGCAACTATATCGACTATGAACAACGCACGTTAGGTCAGACCAATACGGATCTTAGCTTGACACATGAGATGTTTGAACAAGACGCTCTTATTTTTGAAACAAAAGGGCTGCAGTCTTTTTCGATCCGCAGCGAAAAATCACCCCATAGCGTGACAGTAAGCTATAATCAAATGCCCTATGTTGGTTTTTGGTCGACGTATCCTGTAGAATCACCATTTTTATGTATCGAACCATGGTGTGGGATCGCAGATACCTTAGCAAGTACCGGTGAGTTGAAGGAGAAAGCAGGAATTCAATCTTTGCCTCCAGATACTGATTTTGCCACGAAGTATTCAATCACAGTCAAATAAAAAAAGAAGCTGAGAAAAGCGCGTTAGGCTTTTTCTCAGCTTCTGCTATTGTTTGTTTAAACCAAAAGGCACGCGGCTTTCCGTACCATTTTTGATGCGGGTGATATTTTCACGATGACGGATAAAGATGAAGATCGTTACCCCTGCAGCGATGAAAGTCAACAACCAATTTTGTTCAGGTAAGATGACGGGTGCGACGAAAGGCACCACAATTGTGGATAGCGTGATCAAGCACGCAGCGATCATGCTGGTCAAGCTGACCATACTCGTTACATAAAGACAGATCACAAAAATCAATGACGAATACAAAAAGAAAATCGGGTTGAAGCCCAAGAGCATACCGGCACTCGTAGCGACCGCTTTGCCGCCCTTGAATTTGGCAAAAATCGGAAAGGTATGACCTATAATGGCACAAACACCAAACCAAAGGGGATTGATTCCTTCAATATGAAAAATCATGGGTAAGCAAGTAGCAAGGGTTCCTTTCAAAATATCCATAGCCAATACGGTGATCCCAGCTTTTTTACCTAAGACACGAAATGTATTGGTGGTGCCAGTATTGCCGCTGCCAAACTGGCGAATATCTTTTTTGAAAAACAATTGGCCAATCCATACGCCTGATGGAATGGAACCTAATAGATAAGCAACAACGAATAATAGAATCGTTTTCATAATAACCAACTTTCTTTTTAGGACTAGGGCAATTTTAGCATGAAATGGCCTATCCAACAATAAGAAAAACTAGGTGAATTGATTTGGCACTTGTGGTTCAATCGCAGACAAACTTGTCTAAATGGGAAAAAAAGGATAAGATGATTTAGAAAAATGTTCGCTTGAAAAAAGCAAATAGTATGTTAAGATTTTTTTTGCGGTCTTTTCTCTCAACAAAAAGGGACTGAACAAGATTAAAGGAGCGGTGGCTTTGGTAAAGAAAACCACAGAATATAACGACGCCTCCATTCAAGTCTTAGAGGGCTTGGAGGCAGTAAGAAAAAGACCAGGGATGTATATCGGCTCAACTGATGGTCGTGGTCTACATCACCTCGTCTATGAAATCGTTGATAATGCCGTTGACGAAGCCCTTTCAGGGTTCGGCAATGAAATTGATGTGACGATCCATCAAGACAACAGCATCAGTGTCCGTGACAATGGACGCGGCATGCCAGTCGGGATGCATGCATCTGGGATACCTACTGTTCAAGTTATTTTCACTGTCTTGCATGCAGGCGGGAAATTCGGTCAAGGAGGATACAAAACCTCCGGCGGGCTGCACGGGGTAGGTGCCAGTGTTGTCAATGCACTCTCCAGCCACTTATCTGTGATGATCGTCAGAGATGGTGTGGAATACCAAGCAGCATTCAAAGATGGCGGACATCCAGTAGGGACATTAAAAAAAGTCGGAAAGACACGTAAACCCACAGGAACAACAGTTACCTTCAAACCAGATGACACGATTTTTACAGTCACAAAGTTCTCTTATGAAACATTGGCTGAACGTTTGAGAGAATCTGCTTTTTTACTAAAAGGCGTCAAGATCTCCTTGACTGATCAGCGTGGAGAAGAACCTCTGACAGAAGTCTTTTTATATGAAGATGGAATCAAAGAGTTTGTAGATTATTTGAATGAAGAAAAAGATACCTTGACACCAGTTGTTTATTTCTCCGGCACGAAAGAAGCCATTGAAGTAGAATTGGCTTTTCAATACAATGACGGCTATTCTGAAAATGTCTTATCTTTTGTCAACAACGTGCGTACAAGAGATGGCGGAACGCATGAAGTTGGGATGAAAACGTCAATGACCAAAGCTTTCAATGAATACGCCCGCAAGGTCAATTTGCTGAAAGAAAAAGATAAAAATTTAGAAGGCAGCGACTTCCGTGAGGGGCTGGCAGCTGTTTTGTCTATTCGGGTGCCTGAAAACTTACTGCAGTTTGAAGGACAGACGAAAGGCAAATTAGGCACGCCGTTGGCACGAAATGCGGTAGATGCCGTGATTGGCGAACAATTGGGCTACTATTTGCAAGAAAATAGTGAAATGAGTCAAATGCTGGTGCGAAAAGCCATCAAAGCACGAGAAGCTCGAGAGGCAGCCCGTAAAGCGCGGGAAGAAAGCCGGACTGGCAAGAAACGCAAAAAAGGCGAATCCTTATTGTCAGGCAAGTTGACACCGGCACAATCTAGAAATCCGAAGCGAAATGAATTGTACCTTGTCGAAGGAGATTCTGCTGGCGGTTCAGCCAAGCAAGGCCGTGATCGGAAATTCCAAGCCATTTTGCCATTACGCGGAAAAGTCATTAATACCGAAAAAGCCAAAATGCAAGACATTCTCAAAAACGAAGAAATCAATACGATGATCTATACCATCGGTGCTGGCGTCGGGCCTGAATTTTCAATCGAAGACTGCAATTATGATAAAGTCATTATCATGACCGATGCGGATACCGATGGTGCCCATATCCAAGTCTTATTGTTGACCTTCTTTTACCGTTATATGAAACCACTGATCGAAGCAGGTAAAGTGTATATTGCTTTGCCGCCTTTATATAAAATATCTAAAGGTACCGGTAAAAAATCAATCTTGGAATATGCGTGGACGGACGAAGAATTGAGTCAATTGACGAAGAAGATCGGTAAAGGATACATGCTGCAGCGCTATAAAGGACTTGGGGAAATGAATGCGGATCAGCTATGGGAAACCACGATGGACCCTGATACCCGCACTTTGATTCGAGTGAGAATCGAT
This sequence comes from Enterococcus salsurae, assembly GCF_054784955.1. NCBI lineage: Bacteria > Bacillati > Bacillota > Bacilli > Lactobacillales > Enterococcaceae > Enterococcus > Enterococcus salsurae. The sequence continues at coordinate 121,153 of NZ_BAAHWY010000003.1, forward strand.
GATGCAGCCCAAGCAGAACGGCGAGTGACGACATTAATGGGTGACAAAGTGGAGCCGCGACGTAAATGGATCGAAAGCCATGTACAGTTCAGTTTAGAAGAAGATGGCAGTATTTTAGACAAAAAAGAAGAGACAGTCCCTGAATTAGTAGACGAAAAATTAACAGATACCGAACAAGCTGAAGATCGACGCTTGACAATGGATTAGGAGGTGATCTCTTGGAACACAAGAACAATATTCAAGAATTAACGTTAGAAGAAGTGATGGGAGATCGCTTTGGCCGCTACTCAAAATATATTATTCAAGAGCGGGCATTGCCGGATATTCGTGATGGGTTAAAACCCGTGCAGCGACGCATCTTATTTGCGATGAACCAAGATGGCAATACTTATGACAAAGGGTTCCGCAAATCAGCAAAATCTGTGGGGAACATTATGGGGAATTTCCATCCCCATGGCGATTCAAGTATTTATGATGCCATGGTCCGCATGAGTCAAGACTGGAAACTTCGACAAGTGTTGATTGAAATGCATGGGAACAATGGGAGTATGGATGGTGACCCGCCAGCTGCAATGCGTTATACGGAAGCCCGTTTATCCGAACTAAGCGGTGAATTGCTCAAAGATATTGAAAAAGAAACGGTTGAATTGGTTTGGAACTTTGATGATACCGAAAAAGAGCCCACCGTTTTACCTGCAAAATATCCCAACTTGTTGGTCAATGGCTCCACTGGGATCTCCGCCGGCTACGCAACTGAGATCCCAACACATAATTTAGGAGAGATCATCGATGGAACAATTTATCTGATCGATCACCCCAATGCCACACTTGACCAATTGATGCACTATATCCCCGGCCCCGATTTTCCTACAGGAGGGATCTTGCAAGGGAAAGAAGAAATCAAAAAAGCCTATGAAACTGGTCGCGGCAAAGTGATCCTACGATCTAAAACACGGATTGAAGACATCAAAGGCGGCAAGCAGCAAATCGTCATCAACGAGATCCCCTATGAGGTCAATAAGGCGAATCTAGTCAAAAAGATGGATGAAATCCGCTTGAACAAGCGGATTGACGGTATTGCAGAAGTCAGAGATGAAACCGATCGTACCGGCTTGCAGATCGTTGTTGAATTAAAGAAAGAAGCCAACGCCCAAGGTATCTTGAACTATTTGTTCAAAAATACCGAGTTGCAAATCAGTTACAATTTTAATATGGTTGCTATTGATGAGATGCGGCCCAAACAAGTGGGCCTGAAACGGATCCTTGAAAGTTATGTCAAACACCGTCGCGAAGTGATCGAAAAGCGCAGCCGCTTTGAGTTGCAAAAAGCCCAAAAACGTCAGCATATCGTCGATGGATTGATGAAAGCATTGTCGATCCTAGATGAAGTGATCGCAACGATTCGCGGAAGCAAGGACAAGAAAGACGCGAAGAATAATTTGATCGTGCAGCATGGTTTTACCGAAGAGCAAGCCGAAGCTATCGTGAACTTGCAATTGTATCGTTTGACCAATACCGATATCACACAACTGCAAGCCGAAGCCAAAGAATTGGCAGAAACGATCGCCCGCTTAACGAAGATCCTGGATGAAGAAAGCGAACTACTGAAAGTGATCAAAAAAGAATTGAAAGAGATCAAAAAGAAATATCCTTCTGACCGGATGACAGAGATCGAAGCCGAGATCGAAGAAATCAAAATCGAAACGCAAGTTTTAGTGGCACAAGAAGAAGTCGTTGTGACTGTGACAAAAGATGGGTATATCAAACGCAGCAGTTTGCGCTCCTATGGGGCATCGAAACCTGAAGAAGTTGGAATGAAAGAGGGAGATGCTCTTTTATACAGCCATCAATTGAACACATTAGATCACTTATTATTGGTCACCAATAAAGGCAACGTCATTTACCGTCCGGTGCATGAATTAGCTGATTTGAAATGGAAAGACCTTGGGGAGCACATTTCTCAAAATGTCTTAACCTTGGCGCAAGATGAAATGATCATCGGTGTGTTCGCCTATAAAGTGCTTGATCCAATGAAGAACTTTGTTCTGATCAGCAAGAAAGGGATGATCAAACAGTCGCGTATGACCGAGTTTGAGCCATGGCGTACTTATAAGACACGGCCTTTGACCATTATGAAGTTAAAAGATGAAGCAGATGAATTGCTGAATGTCTTTCTTGTCGATCAAAATGAACCGATGGATATTTTCTTAGTCAGCCAAAGGGCTTTCGGCTTACGCTATCCATTGACAGAAGTGCCCGTAGTTGGTCCGAAAGCAGCCGGAGTCAAGGCGATGAACCTCAAAGACGAAGACTTTATCGTAAATGGTTTGGTGGTCTACTCTGAAGGGGATACACCGGTGGTGATCATCACGCAGCGAGGCGGCGCCAAGCGTATGCTAGCCCAAGAAATCACCCAATTAGGCAGAGCCAAGCGTGGGCTGATGGTACTAAGAGAATTGAAGAAAAATCCGCATCGGATCGTCTATATGGGGCCTGGTGAGCATACTCTGCTCCAGATCACGAATCAGAAAGGCCAGACGGTTGAGATCGATACGGAACAAATTCCGATCAATGACCGCACATCGAATGGTTCCTTTGTGACAGATGAAAAAAATGGCGGACAGGTGTACGACGTCCGAGCTGTGATCAGTCCAGAGATCGCGGATAATCCTGTAGTATAATTTAAGCTAAAACAGCCGATCTGTATCAATACAGATTGGCTGTTTTTTTTGTCATAATATATCTTTCACATTTTCGAAAAACACACTTTAATAATATTTTCACATTCAATAAAAGCTGTTTTATCAACTGTTGTATTGTAATTTATATTAAATAATCCTAATTTGTTAAAAAATAATCTTGAAAACACTTGCATTCGAAAGCGCTTGTGTTATACTGTTCACGTAAAGCTGTTACAGTAGTGAACAGAAAATTTAAGGAGGTCCATCAGATGGAACAATGGAATGGATTTAAAGGAAAAACTTGGAAAGAAGAAGTCAATGTACGTGATTTTATCCAAGAAAATTACACACCTTATGACGGAACAGATGAATTTTTAGCTGACGCAACAGAAGCAACAACGAAACTTTGGGATCAAGTCATGGACTTGAATAAACAAGAACGTGATGCTGGCGGCGTTTTGGACATGGATACAAAAGTGGTTTCAACGATCACTTCTCATGGACCTGGCTATTTGAACAAAGACTTAGAAACAGTCGTTGGTTTCCAAACGGAAAAACCTTTCAAACGCAGCTTGCAGCCTTTCGGCGGCATTCGCATGTCAGAACAAGCAGCTGAATCCTATGGATATGAAATCGATGCTGAAGTATCACATATTTTCCGCGACTATCGCAAAACGCATAATCAAGGCGTGTTTGATGCCTATACACCAGAAATCAGAGCCGCACGTCGTTCAGGTGTGATCACTGGTTTGCCTGATGCATACGGCCGTGGCCGGATCATTGGTGACTATCGCCGTGTTGCCCTTTACGGAATTGATTTCTTGATCAAAGAAAAACAACAAGATCTGCTATATTGCGGCAATGGTACAATGTCAGATGACATTATTCGTCAACGTGAAGAATTGGGGGAACAATTACGGGCATTGACTGAGTTGAAAGAACTTGGCACGATCTACGGCTTCGATATCTCTCAACCAGCACAAACTGCCAAAGAAGCATTCCAATGGCTGTACCTTGGCTACTTAGCAGCGATCAAAGAACAAAATGGTGCCGCAATGTCATTAGGCCGTACCTCAACGTTCTTAGATATTTATGTAGAACGCGACTTGAAAAATGGTGTGATCACTGAAAGCGAAGCACAAGAGATCGTGGATCATTTTGTAATGAAATTACGGTTAGTGAAATTTGCCCGGACACCTGATTACAACGCATTGTTCTCTGGTGATCCAACTTGGGTCACAGAATCGATTGCAGGTATGGGTGAAGATGGCCGCCACATGGTGACCAAAAACAGCTTCCGTTTCTTGCATACATTAGCTAACTTAGGCCCAGCGCCAGAACCAAACTTGACGGTATTATGGTCAACACGTTTGCCACATAACTTCAAAACATTCTGTGCCAAAATGTCGATCCAAACGTCAGCGATCCAATATGAAAATGATGATGTGATGCGCGGCCATTGGGGCGATGACTATGGTATCGCATGTTGTGTATCTGCGATGCGCATCGGGAAACAAATGCAATTCTTTGGCGCCCGTGCCAACCTGGCGAAAACCTTGTTATACGCAATCAACGGTGGCGTCGATGAAAAATCAAAAGCGCAAGTTGGACCAAAATTACAACCAATCACTTCTGAGTATTTAGATTACAATGAAGTCATGGAAAAATATGACACAATGATGGACTGGATCTGTGACCTGTATGTCAATACACTGAACATCATCCATTACATGCATGATAAATATTCTTATGAAAGAATTGAAATGGCTTTACAAGATACGGATATCTTGCGCACGATGGCAACTGGTATCGCTGGCTTCTCTGTAGCAGTCGACTCATTGTCTGCAATCAAATTCGCTAAAGTACGCACTGTACGTGACGAAAATGGTATCGTAGAAGATTATGAAATCGAAGGCGACTATCCTAAATACGGCAATAATGACGACCGCGTAGACGACATTGCGATCCATTTATTGAAAGCCTTCATGAAGAAAGTAAAACGTACGAAAACTTACCGTGATTCTAAACATACAACGTCTATCTTAACAATCACATCAAACGTTGTATACGGCAAGAAAACAGGGAACACACCGGATGGACGTCGTGCAGGCGCACCATTTGCTCCAGGTGCCAACCCTATGCATGGACGTGATACACATGGCGCGCTAGCGAGTCTTTCATCTGTTGCCAAATTGCCATATGAGTATTCATTAGATGGTATTTCAAATACTTTCTCCATCGTACCAAAAGCACTTGGCCGCGATGACGATACGCAACAAGAAAACTTAGCAACCATGTTAGATGGTTATGCAGCTAAAGGCGGTCACCATTTGAATATCAACGTCTTCAACCGTGACACATTGTTGGATGCGCAAGCACATCCAGAAAAATACCCACAATTGACGATTCGTGTATCAGGATACGCGGTAAACTTCATCAAGTTGACGAAAGAACAACAAGACGATGTGATCGCACGTACCATGCATGACGCAATGTAATAGTTGATGAGACAGGCGGCGGCAGGGGAACCTCCGCCGCCTGCTTCATATTTTATCGAACCTTCAGTTCGTTGATAGACAGAAAGGAAGAGCATTATGGCTGTAACAGGACAAGTACATTCAACAGAAAGTTTTGGTTCCGTCGATGGGCCTGGGATCCGCTTTATTGTGTTCATGCAAGGATGTCGGATGCGTTGTCAATTTTGTCACAATCCAGATACTTGGAAAATTGGCAGCGGTGTGGAACGTACCACGGACGATGTCTTAGTAGAAGCGTTGAAGTATCGTGAATTTTGGGGGCAAAAAGGCGGTATCACGATCAGTGGCGGGGAACCGTTGCTGCAATTAGACTTTTTGATTGATCTGTTCCGTAAAGCGAAAGAAGCTGGGGTCAGCACTACACTAGATACATGCGGTAAGCCCTTCACCCGTGAAGAACCTTTCTTTACTAAATTTCAAGAGCTGATGACCGTGACAGATTTGCTGCTTTTTGACATCAAACACATTGACAATAAAGCGCATAAAGAATTGACGACGCAATCAAATGACAATATTTTGGATATGGCGAATTATTTATCAGAAATCAATAAGCCAGTCTGGATCCGTCATGTATTGGTTCCGTTCAGGAGCGATTATGATGACTTTTTGATTCGATTAGATACCTTTATCAAAACATTGAATAATGTCGATAAAGTCGAGATTTTGCCGTATCACACAATGGGCAAATACAAATGGGATGAAATGGGATTGAAATATCCTTTAGATGGTATCCAACCGCCTACAGAGGAACGGGTAAAGAATGCCAAAGCATTACTGCATGTGAATGATTACAGAGGATATTTGACACGCTAATCGATCGCTATGACACAGCCATTCTGATGTACAACAGAATGCTTGTGTCTTTTTTGATTCCTGACAGAGATAACGGCAGATAGCTATTGATTCTTTTTGTATTTTTGCTATCATTAAACAGTGAATATCAAATGAAATAGGAGCGATGATTACTATGTCGAAAATATTGGTTTTTGGTCATCAAAACCCGGATACAGATGCAATTGGCGCAGCGATTGCTTTTGCTGGATTACAAAAAGAGTTAGGGAAAGACACTGAGGCCGTTGCTTTAGGTACGCCCAGTGAAGAAACCCAGTTTGCACTAGATACCTTCAAACTACCTGCACCCCGTGTCATCCAAACAGCAGCCAATGAAACAGCTGAGGTCATGTTAGTGGATCATAACGAAAGTCAACAAAGCGTGTCTGATATTAAAGATCTGACTGTATTAGCTGTTGTCGATCATCACCGTATCGCTAATTTTGAAACAGCCAATCCATTATACTATCGTGCAGAGCCTGTTGGTTGTACGAGTACGATCATCTTTAAATTGTATAAAGAACATCAAGTAGAAATCAAAGCGCCGATCGCAGGGGTCATGTTGTCAGCGATCATCTCAGATACGCTATTGTTTAAATCACCAACATGTACCGAAGAAGATGTCGCTGCAGCGAAAGAACTTGCTGTTATCGCAGGTGTTGATTTAAACACGTATGGTTTAGATATGCTGAAAGCTGGAACGAACTTGAAAACCAAAACAGCAGAAGAATTATTAGCTCTTGATGCAAAAAGTTTCCCAATGGGTGACAAAAATGTGCGGATCGCACAAGTCAACACGGTAGACTTGCAAGAAGTATTTGACCGTCAGGCAGAGTTGGAAGCAGCGATGCAGGCAGCAATCCTTCGCGAAGGCTATGATTTATTCTTGTTGGCTGCCACAGATATCTTAGACAGCAATTCTGAACTTTTGGTTGTCGGTGAACCAATTGCCCCTGTTGAAGCAGCCTTCCATATCACGTTGCAAAACCATCGTGCATTTTTACCAGGTGTCGTGTCACGGAAGAAACAAATCGTGCCGCAATTAACAGAACAATTCGACCTGTAATCAATAGGTAGATCTAAATAGACTGGCAGTTCTCTATTGTTGGGAATTGTCAGTTTTTTATCATACCTCAAAGGGGAAAAGAATGTGAAATTTTTCTACAGTAAACACTATCAAGATAGCTATAACGACTATGAATCAGCTGGCTTCTCTGCGCTTTGCCAATTTCTCATGGCACAAGATGTTCCTCCAACTTTGCGGCAGCTAAAAGAAACCTTTACAGAGAAGGCTTTTGTCAAAATGTTGGATCGCTTGATCAGCAAAGATATTGTACGGCGAGAAAATAAACGGTACCAGCTCAATTTCCCAATCTTTACGAAGCAAGACCAGCAACGTGCTGAAGCAGCGCTGCAAGAGAAGGCGGAAGGACCAGTAGCGAAGGATGGCTTGAATAGCGAATGGTTGCAGCAAGTATATCGGTTGCAAGAAGACATGAGATATTTTTATGCGTGTGAAAGGGAGATACCACAAGCACGTATTATTGCATTATCACACCCTATGTTCCAATGGTGGACGATTGCGCAGACGCAGTGTCCGAAAACCGTACCTGCTTTTTTTGCTGCCAATCAGCGTCAATTGCAGATCCCAGCACACCAAGAGCTGATGACATTGCTGGGGGACGTTGATGTTGCTTATTATCTAGATCAAATCAGTGTGATTTTTGAGCGGATACAAAAGGGAAAGAAAGTGCGGCCAACGATTTTTCTCCGTTCACTACAACTTGCGGGCATCGTATCTGACGATGATCCACCAACTTTTCTTGTGCCCCAGAACAAAACGGAATCCACTGGCACACAATGGATCGAACCCACTCTCCAAACCCTCTTTGCCCAACGAATCCAACTCGCTTTAGGATTAGGTGAATCTGTTTCACAAGATATCATTTTTTTCAATTGAAAATGAGAAATAGAGGAAAATGAATTTTTGAAATAACATTTTATTTTTTTGAAAGCTGATTTAGGTTGAACCTATCAGCTTTTTTTGTTAAATCGAAAAATGAAAATAAGATTAAAAAAGATTAAAATGTAACGATCGTTTCATTTGGATATTCTTTTTTTTGGTGTTATGATAAGGATATAAATTCCGAAAGGGGTAATTCAAATGGAAGGTTTAAAAGATGTAAATCATACAGTCATTGAAAAAAACAACGAAAAAGCAGAGATGATTACTTTCATTTCGATGGCAGAAATTGAAGCGGCACGTCACACGATCAAAGAAGCGGGGATCGACGAAACGCGTTTTTCAGATGGAGATTTGATTTTGGCATTAAAAGAAAAAGAGGCAAACAACGCAGATACAGTATTGCCAATTGTGATTGATTGGTTAGTCAACAAAAACTATTTACTGAATCCAGCACAGGCGATGCGCTTTCTCGCCCACAAATTTGGTGATCTTGCCCATGTGTCGTACAAAGTCTTTGGTGAACTTGATTTTGATTGTGATGGACAGTATTACCTGATCGGCAGTTACCACCAACATCAAGCAACCAAAATGATGTATAAAGTATATACCGATGGACAAGTCAAGGAACTTTGGCAAGCGTAAAGCATCAAGCATAGCGAAATCAAAGAAAAGAAATCAGGGAAGTGGGGACTTCTAAAGGGTGTGAATGGGGTGAATACAAATCTGCGGGTAACGGTCGCCGGCAGTCATTTGATGATTGGCTTGACCTGTATCATTGGCGCACTTTTTGCATTATATCAAGTACCCGAAACTTTTGATGCACAGCAAGTCATGATCGGCAACATCTATTTTTCTGACACTGTCTTTGATCGCTTCAGTCAAGTACTTCTCCTAGGGATCATCAGTTTTTATACAATGGTCATCAGCTTTTACCGCTTTCGTATGTGGCAGATGATGTCTGCATTCACAGCATGCAGCACACTGGTGCTGTTTGGTAAGATCGTTGATTGTTTTTCGTTTGATTATGGGATAGTGATTGTCATCCTATCCATGTTTCAGTTGCTCGTAGCCGTCCTCTTCACATTGCAGAAGTTTATAAGCAGAGCTGAAACAGGTTGAACGCGATGTTCAAGCTGTTTTTTTTATGGACAAGATTTTTTTGCGAGATCTACTAGTTATCGCATTACGGAAAATCGCTTTTATGCTATGCTAAGAATAGATTAAGCATGGTTAAATAAGCAAAACAAAAAGTACGCACAAAACCAACTATACATATATAAGGGAGGACTGGTGAAAAATTGGTAACCAAACAGCAAACAATAGAAGCAGAAAAAACATTCCTAAGCGGTGAAAACTTTTATCTCCAACATTTCTTAGGTGTCCATCAAACAACAACTGGCTATGTCTTTAGAGTTTGGGCGCCAAATGCACAGCAAGTGTGGCTTGTAGGTGATTTCAACCAGTGGGATGACTCTCTGGCGCTGCAAAAACGCGCGGATTCAGGGGTATGGGAAATCGACACATCTTTGGCGAATGAAGGGCAATTGTATAAATTCAAAGTCAAGCAAGCAGATGGCCGAATCGTTTTTAAGATTGATCCGCTCGCGATCCATTTTGAAGAAAGACCCGGTACAGCGGCTGTACTGCATACTGTACCCGCAAAAAAATGGCGTGATGGACTGTGGCAAGGACGCAAAAAACGACAAAAAAGCTTTCAGCGACCGCTAAACATCTATGAAGTCCATGCTAGTTCATGGAAACATCATGAGGATGGCACACCTTATCATTTCTCCGATTTGAAAGATGAATTGATCCCCTATGTCAAAGAGATGGGGTATACCCACATTCAATTTATGCCCCTGATGGAACATCCCTTAGGCGCTTCCTGGGGCTATCAATTAACTGGCTATTTCGCCCTTAGTTCTTATTTCGGTACACCGGAAGCCTTTCAGGATTTTGTCGAAGCATGTCATTTGGAGAATATCGGTGTGTTCGTCGACTGGGTACCAGGACATTTTTGTGTCAATGATGATAGCCTGGCTTATTATGACGGCACACCCACATTTGAATATCAGGACCCTCAGAGAGCAAAAAATATTCGCTGGGGTGCCATTAATTTTGATCTGGGCAAACCAGAAGTCCAAAGCTTTTTGATCTCAAGTGCCCTGTTTTGGATCAAGTTTTATCACATTGATGGGATTCGGGTCGATGCTGTATCCAATATGATTTATCGCGATATGGATGAAGGACCGTGGGAACCAAACCATGAAGGCGGCAACCGTAATTTCGAAGGCTATTATTTTATGCAAAAACTCAATGCAGTCATCAAATTGGCGCACCCCTCAGTACTGATGATCGCAGAAGAAAGCAGTTCTGAGACCCAAATAACCGGCTTGATCGAATCTGGTGCTTTAGGCTTCGATTACAAATGGAATATGGGTTGGATGAATGATGTGCTGCGGTTTTATGAAATGGATCCGATTCTAAGAAAAGACTATTTGAGTTTACTCTCTTTTTCCTTCATGTATCGCATGCAAGAAAATTATATTTTGCCCCTTTCTCATGACGAGGTCGTCCATGGCAAAAGAAGCCTAATGAACAAAATGTGGGGGGATCGGTATAAACAGTTTGCCCAATTGCGGAATCTATATACCTACATGATGATGCACCCCGGTAAAAAATTGTTGTTCATGGGCAGTGAATGGGGACAATACTTGGAATGGAAATTTGATCATGGTCTAGAATGGCAGGACTTATCTGATGATCTTAATGGTAAAATGCAAGTCTTCACTCAAACCTTGAATCAATTGTATAAAGAAGAAGGTGCGTTATGGGCGTTAGATGATCAAGAAACTTCTTTAGAAGTGATCGATGCAGACAATTTGGATGAAACAACGTTAACTTTTATGCGTCAAGGAAAAACCAAAAAAGATTTCTTGATCGTGGTCCTGAACTTGACCCCCGTTGAACGGCATGATTTTGCCATCGGTGTCCCTTATGCAGGAACCTACCAGGAACTTTTGAATACCGAACATGAGCGCTTCGGCGGCACATGGATCGCCAACAACGCAGACCAAGTGTCAGAAGCAATCCCTTTCAAACAATACGACCATCAAATCAAAACGATCTTGCCGGCACTCGGCGCGTTGATCATCAAACCAGAAAAAATCAAAATCACCAGAAAAAAAGCAACACCAAATAAGCAAACGATCAAAGGGGGGAAAGGTGAGTAAATCACCAGATGTATGAAAACAGAAATGTTAGCAATGATCCTCGCAGGAGGACAAGGAACAAGATTGGGTAAATTGACCAAAAATATAGCGAAACCCGCAGTTCCATTCGGCGGACGTTACCGCATCATCGATTTCACGTTAAGCAATTGTGTCAATTCCGGTATCAAGAATGTTGGGGTTGTCACTCAGTATCAACCATTGGCATTAAACAGCCATATTGGCAATGGCGCCAGTTGGGGATTGGATGGCATCAGTACAGGCGTGACGATTCTACAACCCTATTCAAATTCAGAAGGCGGCAAATGGTTTGAAGGAACTGCCCATGCCATTTATCAAAACATCGCCTATATCGATGAAATGGATCCACAATATGTGTTGATTTTGTCTGGTGATCACATTTACAAAATGGATTATGAAGATATGCTAGAGCAGCACAAAGAAAATGACGCCTCATTAACTGTTGCCGTCTTAGAAGTGCCGATGAAAGATGCTTCACGCTTCGGGATCATGAATACCGACAAGAATGACCGAATCATCGAATTCGATGAAAAACCAGCAGAACCAAAAAGCAATTTGGCCTCAATGGGGATCTATATCTTTGACTGGAGCCGTTTGCGCAACATGTTGTTGAGCAATTACACCAAAGATGGCGAAATGGTCGATTTTGGGAAACACGTGATCCCATCGTATCTAGAAAGCGGCGACAACGTATTTGCGTATCGTTTTTCTGGCTACTGGAAAGATGTTGGTACGATCGATTCTTTATGGGAAGCCAATATGGAATTTATTGATCCAGCGATGGAATTAGACATTCGAGATAAAGGCTGGCAAGTCTTCTCTAAAAACCCGATCGCACCACCGCATTTTGTTACTGAGACTGGCGCTGCCAGAGATTCATTGGTAATGGACGGTTGTTATGTGGCTGGAGAGATCGACCACAGTATTTTATCCGAAAATGTGCAAGTCAAAGAAGGTTCCACCATCAAAGACAGTGTGGTGATGCCTGGGGCAGTGATTGGTAAGAATGTAAAACTCAACCGCGTGATCGTGGGCGAAAATGCAGTGATCGGAGACGACGCTGAAATCGATGGCAGTGAAGAAATTGCTGTTGTCGGCTATTCTGAAGTCATAGGAGTGACGATTGATGAAAACTAATAAAATGTGTGCTATTTTAGGCAATTTGAATCGCTACCAAGAATTGATGCCTTTGACAGAAAACAGACCGCTATCCACCTTACTATTTGATTGCAAATATCGCTTGATCGACTTCAATCTATCCAGCATTGAAAACGCCAGTATCAAACAAGTCTATATGATTTTTAATGAAGGGGAAACACAATCTGTTTTCGATCATATTGGCGGTGGGAAAGAGTGGAATTTAGACGGCGTGCAAAATCGCTTCTTTATCCACTTGTTCCAAGACTCTTTAAAACAGCAAGCCCAAGGAGAAAATTATTATTACAGTGTGATCGATTATTTAGAGAAATCTAAATCTGAAAACACGGTCTTTATGGGGAGTAAAATCCTATGCAATATCGACTTAAGAGCCTTATTAAAAATTCATCAAGTCCAAAAAAATGACATGACAGTTGTCTATAAACGAATCAATGGCAGCAATGTATCTGACAGTGACCTCTTGTTCAATGTCAATAGTCAAGGCCATCTTGAAGAAGCCATCCAAGCCAAAAAAGGCACAGTTGATTCAATAGTCAACTTGTGTACCGATATTTTTATCATCAAAACAGCGCGTTTGATCGAGGCATTGAAAGAAGGGCAGCAAGTTGGCGCTACACCGAACTTAGGTCAATTTTTACGAGAAATGATCGCTATTGAAAACACTGGTTTATATGAATATACAGGCTATTTGAGCAATATTTATGATATCCCATCGTACTATCAGACCAATATGGATATGTTGGATGTTCATAAGTTTACGTCACTGCTCTATTCGAATCAAAAAATCTATACTAAATTAAAAAATGAAGTGCCAACTTATTATTCGGAAACATCTGATGTCATCAATAGTCATTTTGCTTCTGGCTGTATCGTTGAAGGGAAAGTGGAAAATTCGTTGATTGCCCGTCGTACCACGATTCATCCAGATGCACAGGTCAAAGGCGCGATCATCTTTGGCAACAACGAAATCAAAGCGGGAGCCAAAGTTTCTTATGCGATACTCGATAAGAATGTGGTCATAGCAGAAGGTGTCAAAGTCGAAGGCACCAAAGAAGACCCAATCGTGATCAAAAAGAATGCCCACATCACCGAAGATATTATTGGAGGCGCGACCGCATGAAGGTACTATTTGCAGCAGCGGAATGTGCGCCCTTCTTCAAAACCGGCGGGTTAGGGGACGTTGTCGGCGCATTGCCAAAAGAACTAGCCAAAAAAGGGGTCGAAACGGTTGTTGTCTTGCCTTTTTATACATTGATGCCTGACAAGTATCAAGCGCAGCTGGAAGACTGCTTTTCATTTGAAGTTGCTGTCGGATGGCGCAAACAATACTGCGGTATCAAAAAATTGCAGCTTGACGAAGTGACCTATTATTTTATCGATAATCTCTATTATTTTGGACGTGAGCGGATCTATGATTTTTATGATGATGGCGAACGTTTTGCGTTCTTCCAGTTGGCTGTCATCGAGATGATGGAACGTGTCGATTTTATTCCTGATGTCTTGCATGTCAATGATTATCATACGGCGATGATTCCCTTTTTGCTGAAAGAAAAATTCAGTTGGATCAATGCCTATCAAGATATCCGCACCGTGTTGACGATCCATAATATTGGCTTCCAGGGCTGGTATAGTCGTGACATCTTGCCTGATTTATTTGGTATGGGCACTGAGCGCTATGATGATGGGACAGTCCGCTTAAATGACTGTCTGAATTTTATGAAAGCCGGTATCCTCTATGCCGATCGCATTACAACTGTTAGCCCATCCTACAGTGAAGAAATCAAAACACCCGCATTCGGTTGTGGGCTTGAAGTGATCTTACGAATGGAAACAGGCAAACTCAGTGGCATTGTCAATGGGATCGACTACCAAACCAATGATCCAGAAAATGACCCTTATCTACCATTTGCCTTTAGCAAGTCTGATTTGTCAGGCAAAGAAAAAAACAAGCAAGACTTGCAAAAAGCATTTGGTTTGCCAGAACGCAAGGATGTTCCGTTGATTTCTGTGGTGAGCCGCCTAACGACGCAAAAAGGCTTTGATTTGGTCTTAGCTGAAATGGACAACTTATTGCAATTTGATGTTCAGTTTGTCTTATTAGGTACTGGAGAACCAGATTTTGAAAATGGCTTCCGCCATTTTGCACAACGTTATCCGGATAAATGTGCCGCTGCCATCACGTTTGATTTGGCTTTGGCGCAAAAAATGTATGCGGCGGCTGATATTTTCTTGATGCCTTCTGCTTTTGAACCATGCGGTCTCTCACAAATGATGGCGATGCGTTATGGGACTTTACCAGTGGTCCATGAGATCGGTGGCTTAAAGGATACAGTGATCCCTTATAATCCAATCACCTCTGACGGTACGGGATTTGGCTTCCAAGATTTTACCCCATTCAATTTGATGCAGGCACTGAAGCAAGCTGTACAACTGTATCAAGAAAATCAGACAGTCTGGCAGCAATTGGTCCAACAAGCGATGGCGAAAGACTTTAGCTGGGACCAAAGTTCAGATGCCTATATCGATGTATATAATCAAATACGAGCATAAATCATGATTGACAGAAGCGCGCCTTCGTCTGTTGCAGCTTGACTAAAGCTGGACGGCGGCAGCGGCAGGCTTCTGTCTTTTTTTTAAAATCCAAACACCATAAGGAGTTGAACCCCATGACAAAAGAACAGTTGCGGGCACTGCTGGAAACGAGTATCAATGAACTGTATGCTACGTCAATCGAAGAAGCTTCTGCACAAGAACTCTTTCAAGCTTTGGCCCACGTAGTGAAGCAGGCGTATGCAGATGGCTGGCGCCAAACGAGAAAACATATGTTAGGAGAACAGCAAAAGCAAACCTATTATTTTTCCATTGAGTTTTTGCCAGGGAAAATGCTGAAAAGCAATTTGCTTAGTTTAGACTTATTGACGACTGCAGAAGATGTATTGAAGGATATCGGTACGTCATTAGATGAAGTTGCAGAAACAGAAAAAGACATGGCATTAGGCAACGGGGGTCTCGGCAGACTGGCTTCTTGTTTCATGGATTCATTGGCTTCCCTAGGGTTGCCGGGCAATGGCAATGGCATTCGCTATAAATACGGTTTATTCAAACAAAAATTTATTGATGGCCACCAAGTCGAGTTGCCAGATGATTGGTTGCGTTCCGGCAATGTTTGGGAAGTGCGCAAGGAAAGCAAAGCTGTGCCTATCCATTTTGGCGGTCATGTGTATCTGAAAGAAAATGAGGCCGGTGTCTTGAAACCAGTCTATGAAGGTGGATTTACTTGGCGGGCTGTACCCTATGACACAGCGATGGTTGGCTATCAAAACCACCATCTCAATACCCTGCGTTTATGGAGCGTTGAAGTTCCTGCAGAAGAAGAGGCCAAGTATGCAACGCTAGAATCCCGGCAAGCACTTGAAAATCTGACGGCTGTGTTGTATCCCGATGACTCAAATGAAACAGGGAGACGGACGCGACTGATGCAAGAATATTTTTTTGTTTCTGCTGGTATTCAAAGCATCTTGCGCTACTATAAAAAGCTGCACCTGCCAATGGAACAAATGAGTGAGAAAATCGCGATCCATATCAACGACACCCATCCCGCCTTATGTATTCCTGAATTGATGCGTTTGTTGATCGATGAGGAAGGATTGGCGTGGGAACAAGCATGGGCAACCACGATCAAAGTGATGAGTTATACCAACCATACCATTATGGCAGAAGCCCTTGAGAAATGGCCGGTGGAAATGATCAACGAAGTGCTGCCCCGGATGTATCAAATCATCGAAGAAATCGATCGCCGGTTTATTGAGGGACTGGAAAAGATCCATCCATGTGATTTATTGAATAGAACCCGCATCATCAGTAATGGCCAAGTGCATATGGCCAATCTATCAATTATTGGCAGCCACAGTGTCAACGGGGTAGCCAAATTGCATTCCGATTTACTAAAATCAGTGGTTCTGCATGATTTTTACATCATTTATCCAGCACGTTTCAATAACAAAACCAATGGGATCGCGCAGCGAAGATGGCTGCAGTTGGCCAATCGTCCCTTGACCAAAGTCTTAGATGAAACAATTGGTGAAAGTTGGCATCATCAACCAGAAGATTTACAACTGTTAAAAAATTATCAAGACGATCCATCAGTCTTACAAGCACTGGCTGATGCAAAAAGAACCAACAAAATCGCTTTAGCAGATTATATCGCCGATCGTTGCGGCATCCAAGTTGATCCCAATGCCATCTTTGATGTCCAAATCAAACGTTTGCATGCCTATAAACGGCAATTGCTCAATTTGATGCATATTTTGAAATTGTATTTTGAAGTCAAAGAAAATCCCGATGCACCATTTCATCCAAGAGTCTTTATTTTCGGTGCAAAAGCAGCACCTAGTTATCACTATGCAAAATCGATCATTAAAGCCATCAATGAAACGGCAACAATGATCAATCATGATCCGGCGATCAAAGATAAGCTCAAGATTGTTTTTCTGGAAAACTACAACGTATCTTTAGCTGAACGCATCATTCCGGCTGCAGATGTCAGCGAGCAAATCTCACTGGCTTCAAAAGAAGCTTCTGGTACCAGCAATATGAAACTGATGCTGAATGGTGCGGTAACGATTGCCACGCTTGATGGGGCCAATATTGAGATTCGTGATGCGATCGGTGATGAAAATATTGCCATATTCGGATTGACGGAAGAAGAAGTCTACCGGTATTATGCAGAAAAAAATTACTCTGCCTATAGCTATTTCGAGAATGATCATCGACTGCAGCGGATTATGAATGCCTTTATAGACGGAACAATCCCGAATATTGAATGGGAAGGCAAAGAGATTTTTGATTCATTGCTTAAATATAATGATGAATACTTCGTGCTACGAGATTTTGCGGCGTATTGCGATGCCCAAAATCGCATGGATATTGCCTATCGAGATACCCGTAGATGGCAGAAGATCAGCTTGATGAATATCGCGAATGCCGGCAAATTTACCGCAGATAAAACAGTCCAACAATACGCAGATGATATCTGGCAGATCGAACCATTGTTTGCCCATGTAAAGGATGCCCATGATGCGAGCTTGACCGAAACGAATTGATTCTTTGTGCAGGTGCCGATGATCGTTAATGAAATTCATGACCATTTGTGGTATGATGATAAAAAATCACGTGTAAGAGGATGAGTAGAGTGGCGAATTATTTAGATGTCAAGCGCAAGCATTTTCGCTTTCCAGCCTATGATGATGCAGAAGGCGTTAAATTAGAATCAGAGCACAAACCTGCTTTTAGTCAAGAAAATGATTGGATATTGACTGAGATCAAAGATACACCAAGTCGGCCAAAGCCTGAAAAAGAAATGATCGAGCGCAAAGTGCCTTCAAGCCAACGCAACCGCGGGCATAATGTCCAGCAAAAAGAAGAACTTGCACAACATCGGGCCAACTTGCCTCGGTATGAAAAACGGCCAGTCAAAGAGCAGCAGCCAACAGGGAAAACCAATTTTTTTGGCAGTCAAACCAAGCGCTCTTCTTATCAAGTGACCAGTAAAGAAGCCAAGGCTGAACCTATGACGACACCGAAAAAGGAGTATAGCGGCCGCTCTTATTTCGTGCCGAAATATATCCCGGCCTCGATCATCCCGGATGAACCAAAGCCTGAAGTGTCTCAAAATGATTTGTTGGATTCGATGGCAAAGCCGCAAGAAAGCTATTTATTGTTTGATCAAGAACCGGCAGCGTATCAAGTCAAAGAAGCCAATGATCCAACTGTTAAGAAGTTCAACCGTCCACAGGGTGTGGGGATGACCCGCAGCCAATATCGCGCTGTGAGCAAGAAAACCGGTGAAAAAAAAGGCTTGCTTGATCGCACGCTGCAAGGCATGATCGAAGACGACAAAATGGATGACGAAAAAAATGGGTATTTTCGTCCCTGATCACAAAATAGATCCGCCTCACATCTTGTGAGATGGGTCTTTTTTTTCTACTGCTCCCTCAATGGAAAAACCTCCGATTTCTGCTCAATCATTTCAACTTTTGTCGTGCATTTGATATGCTTACTATAGGAGGGATTTCCATGCAAATTGATCTGCAAATGTTGGCAATGATTTTCTTTATCAATCTTGCCTATGTCACATTAAATACACTACGTTTTTTACTAACGATGAAAGGCTACCGCGTGATTGCACCGTTGGTGAGTATGATCGAGATCATCATTTATATTTTGGGCTTGTCGCTGGTCCTTGACCGCTTAGACAATCCTTTGAATCTGTTGTTTTATGCATTGGGCTATGCAGCAGGTGTCAGTATCGGCATCAAGATCGAAGACAAACTGGCTTTAGGGTACACCATGGTGACGGTGATTCTGCCAAGCAATACCGATGAAGAAAAAAGTTTGCCTAAAATCCTTAGACAAGAGGGATATGGCGTCACGCAAAGTTATGGAGAAGGGTTGGAAGGGCCGCGTTTGATATTGGAGATTTTATCACAAAGAAAAAGTGAAAAAAAATTATATCAAACGATCAAATCAGTAGAAGAACGAGCCTTTATCATCAGTTATGAGCCAAAATATATTTCCGGCGGATTTTGGACAAAAAAAATCAGTCGTCGGGAACAAAAAATCCATCAAAAGAACCAACAGTAAACAAAGAAAAGATGTTCAAATACATGTCACAGCAGTATAATAAGAAAGGTTTTTTATTTGTGAGAGGATGCGTGAGATATGGAAAAACAAGCCAATGGAATGATGGCAGTCTTCGCTGCCCTAGTGTCGAACATTTTGGTGGCTATCAGTAAATTTGTCGGCTATGCCTTGAGTGGCAGTGCAGCCATGTTGAATGAGAGCATCCATAGTGTGGTGGATTGCAGCAATCAGATTTTTTTGTTGATCGGGGACAAACGATCAACGAAAGGACAAAGCGAGCTGCATCAGTTTGGTGAAGGCAGAGCCAAATATTTTTTTAGTACGATCGTTGCCATGATGCTCTTCTTTGGCGGGGGCGCATTAGGTGTCATGGAAGCAGTGGAAAAATTGCTGCATCCTGCCCATGAAGTTGGCAATACTTGGCTGGTTATCGCCATTTTGTTGTTTGGGATGGCCGTTGAAGGCAGTTCCCTATGGATTGCGATCAAAGAGATCCGAGAATTGAATGTTGAGAAGCAACCCATCTATCGCTTTTTAAAAGAAAGCCGTCATAGCGAAATCTTGATCATTTTTACTGAAGATTTTTGCGCGATATTGGGATTGATGATTGCTTTGGTAGGTACCTTGTTGACTATGGTCACCGGTAATGCCTTTTTTGATGCCTTTAGCGGCTTGTTGATTGGGTTGTTGTTGATGGTTGCCGCTATCTTTTTGGCACGGGAGTTTTATAGCCTATTGATTGGGGAAAGTGTGACCAAACGCGATCTGGCTGTCATCAAAAAAGCGTTTGAGCGTTCGGATGTTGATCGCTTGATCGATGTCAAAACCGTTCATTTGGGACCAGCAGAAATCTTGATTGCTGCCAAAGTCGATATATCAGCCAAGCAAGAAGAGATCGGTTATGAGATCATCAATGAAATCGAAGCGGAGATCCGCCATCAAATGGCGGACAAAAAAGTGTATATTTATATTGAAACCGATGAGTATGATCCGCATTATATGGAGAAACGCCGCCAACTTGTTCGTCCAAAAGAATGATTTAGCTAGAATACTGCCCTTTTATTTGATACAATAGACAAGGATTATCACAGAGTGAAGGAGAAATCAATTTATGATCAATGCAAGTGATTTAAAAGCAGGGATGACATTTGTTCAAGACGGCAAATTAATCAAAGTATTAGATGCAAGTCACCACAAACCAGGTAAGGGCAATACAGTGATGCGGATGAAACTAAGAGATGTACGCTCAGGCTCAACCTATGACACCACATTTCGCCCAGAAGAAAAATTTGAAAAAGCCCATATCGATACAAATGCTGTTCAATATTTGTACACAATGGATGATACTGCTTTCTTTATGGATCTAGAAACGTATGAACAATATGAGATCCCTGTTGAAGTCGTAGAAGAAGAAATGAAATACATCCTGGAAAACATGGAAGTAAAAATCCAATTCTTCGGCACTGAGGTCATTGGTGTGCAATTACCAACAACTGTTATCTTGAAAGTTGTTGAAACACAACCATCGATCAAAGGCGCAACTGTTACAGGTTCTGGGAAACCAGCAACGATGGAAACTGGTTTGGTTGTCAATGTACCTGACTTCGTTGAAGAAGGCGAATTGCTTGAAATCAACACGGCAGAAGGTACGTATATCAAACGTGCAAAATAATCATGAATCAAAAAAGCGATGAAAAAACAGTAGCCGTTTTTTCATCGCTTTTTTTTGGTTGTCGATCAAAGCGGCCGTAGATACCGCAGATCCTGATTTTTCTGCAACCCGTAGATACTATTCGAGCCGCTAGAGAAATAAGCCACGGAACAAACGACCGCAAAATAAGGCACCGCTTGAAAACCAAATACTTCACCGCCAATAAAAATTGGTGCGAGTACAGTATTGGTGGCACTGCCAAAGACACTGGCATAGCCAAGTGCCGCAACAAGTTCTACAGGCAAGCCAATAAGGGGCGCCACAACCACACCAAGTGTTGTACCAATGGCAAATAGAGGCGTCACTTCTCCACCTAGAAAACCAATACTGATCGTAAAAACGGTCAACAACGTTTTCAACAGCCAATCATAACTATAGATCTGCTGATCAGCAAAAGCCGCAGCGATCAAATTGGTTCCCAGTCCAGCATATCTGCCTTGATAAAAGAGCACCAAACAGACTGCCAAAAGAACACTACCAAAGAAAATGCGGCGTAAAGCATTGGGCATTTTTTCTCGGATCCTTTTTTTAAAATGGGCCAACAAGAAAGCAAAGGCCGCACCCGCTAAGCCAAAAATCAACCCTAAAAGCAGTAATTTGACAAAGACAGCAAAGGTGAAATCAAAGGTACCTGAAAGAGGCACGCTGAACTTTTCTAAGCCTGCCCACTGCGATACGCCACTCGCTGTAAAAGCGGCCACCAATGCCGGCAGGAGGGCATGGTGGAACAGTTTGCCCACCACCAAGACTTCTAAGGCAAAAAAGGTCGCAGCTAGCGGCGTTTCGAATAAACCAGCAAAGCCGGCAGCCATCCCGATGATGATCCATGTTTGGCTGTACTTTTCCAGGTTGAGCCAGGCACCAAAACGATTGGCGATCGTCGCGCCTAATTGAACAGCTACACCTTCACGTCCGACACTGCCGCCAAATAAGTGCGTGATCCAAGTACCAATCATTACGAAGGGAATCATTCTTAATGGAATAGTCGACGCTTGTTGCTGTCCGACCAGAAAAACCAAGTTCATGCCTTGCGTACTTGTTCGGCCATATTTTTGAAAAAAATAAACAAACAACAGTCCTGCAAAAGGCAAAAAAGGAACCAAATATAAAAAGTGAGCCATCCTAAAGGAAGTCAACAGCAGCAAAACCTCTCCAAATCCGGCGTCCAGCAAACCCACAACCACGCCTATACATATACTGATCAAACTTAAAAGCAAAAATTCCCTATAGTTTATCCATTGTTTTTCCATGTCACATCAAACCCTCCATGCACGTTTTTCAATTTGCCATTCACGGTCTCTACATAAAAATAATGACTTCTACACACTCAAATAAGTGGTAGAAGTCATTAGCAAGTTTGCGGTTTCAGTTAAGACCGAGGAAGACATTCATTTCCTTTTTCGCTGTTTATTATCTATCAAAAGCGCAGGAATGTCAATGGATGAACACAGGAGATGTATGCGTGAGATTCGAGGTTATGTTTTTTGTTTACATATGGTAAAATTAATTTATTAAGTGGATAGAAAGAAGGAAACGCAAAATGATTGGTATGATCAGTGCGGAGTTGTGGCAACAAAGTGAATACTTTTACTATACGGTTGTTCCGGTGATGCTCGTCATTGGCTTAGTGGCCATTTTAGGCTTGATGATTTTCTTATTGTATCAGGAAAACCGCCATCCCAAAGCAATTGCTGTTTTCATTGGTTTAGTCCTGATGTGCGGCATTGGCTTTTTGGTAGGGGATCATGTATTTCATGACTTCAAAGAACTGAATGGACAGGTCACGCCCAGTATCCGAGATCGTGAAAAGCGCTTTGTCGGTTATAAATATTATGATCGTGATACTATGGCAGTCTATCAACGAATCCAAGTCAAAGAAACCATCGATTCATTTGGCATCTATCAATCAGAGCCAGTCACGCAGTCGATCACTTATTTGGGATCAGCCCATGATTCTGTCTATTTCAAAGTTGGAGAGCAAGTCTATTATGCACGGATGGCGCCGACATTTGTTGCAGAGGACACCGCAGCATTAAAAGGAATTCAATATCATTTGACAGATTCTTCGTATGAAAAAATCGGTTTTTTAACAGAAACCAATAATTATCTTGAAACGATCGAGATTCCGGAAAGTCAGGCAGCACTGACCTTTGAATCAATTGATTCGGTGATACCGCAAGAATTTGGCAAAAGCCAGTCAGCCTGGGCTTTACCAACAGATAAATCATAAAAAGCAGAGAAAACAAGGCCGTTTTCTCTGCTTTTTTGCGCATTCACTTCATGAGCTCATATATTTGTTTTGACAGCTTTGAGATGGTTTCGTAAGAAGTATTGCGCGTCATAATAGATAGCACATAGGGCTGATCTGTATAGACAATCGCGATATCATGGGCGACGCTAGTCAAATCACCTATTTTATGTGCGACTTTGACTGGCAGGTACTTAGGGATACGCTGGTTGTCATATACGGTATTTGACAAATCATTGATCAATTGGCCCCCTTGATTATAGACGGCTTGCATCAGTAGAGCATTTTCTTTCGCGTTGATCTTGAATGGCCCTGTCCAAGTCCTGCCGATGATTCGGCTGATCTCATTTTTCATTTTGCTATCATATTGATTGGCACCATAATAGCCTAAGAAATTGGCCCCTTGATTGTCGGAATATTTTGCTGTCATGGTTTGGATTTGCTTCAAACTAAACTGCTGGCCGAATCTTTTGCCTTGTAAAATCCCTGCACCGCCCCGCATATACGAATAGGGCATTCGATTGATCGCATCTGTGTAGGTGTATTTTTTGTTGGCGTCTAATTTTTTCTCTAGAATCATCTTTTGCGTATAGTATAAAGCCGGCAGCTTTCCAGTGGAGGCGGGATGAACGTTCATTGTACTATTGCGGCTGGCTGTTTCTCCATCGACTAAGCTCATCACGTAAACACTCATTTTATCATTCGCAGAGGTGTTTAGCAGGTTCTGGACTTTTTTCAGTTTCTCTTTTTGCGAAGCAGCATGTTTGACGCCATTTTGATTGATATAGCCGACCCATTTCCCTTTAGCGGTGTACAAAGACAGATATGTGCTGCCATTGAAGTGCTGATATTTGCCGCGGGCTGTCAGCAACTGATTATAGTAGTGTTGTCCACTCTCTTTTTTCTGCCAAGCAAAATTTTGCCAAAGGTCATAATTTTTGGTGATAGTGATCGTTTGACCGTACGTTTGATAGCTGCCTTGTTTGCCATTGGCAACAGAAACGGCAGATTGATTCAAATATCCTAGCCAACGATCATGATTATCATAAAGGGACAGATAGGTACTTCCGTTAAAATGCTGATATCGCCCTTTGGCGTATAAAGTCTGACCGATTAAATTTTTGGATTTATTTTTAGACTTCCACGAAAAGTTTTGCCAGAGATCATAATTCTTACTAGTAATGGTCACGTATTTCTGGTAAGTTTGGTAATTTCCTTGCGGTGCGTCCACTTGTTTGGTCCCTGATTGAGGCAAGTAACCAATCCAGTTGTTTTTGCTGTCATACAACGAGAGGTAGATCGTACCGTTGAAATGCGTATATTTGCCTTTGGCCAAATACGTTTTGCCAAGCAATGTTTTGGTCGTACTTTTTTTAGTCCAATTAAAATTTTGGAAGAGGATGAGGTCATCTTGGGTGATCGTGATATAGCGGCCAACAGGCTGATAATTGCCCTGAGGACCTTTGGCGTGTAGAAATTGATTTTCTTGTACATAGCCGATGATCTGTTCTTTTTGATTGGATACAGCTAGATAAGTTGTGCCATCGAAGTGGCGATACCAAGTTACAGCGTGCAGTGTTTTTTCTTGGTATGCCGATACATCCTCTTGTTGAGATAAAGCCAAATCTTGATAGAGGACGCTATTTGCTGAAAGGTGCCCAAATTGCTCTGTTACCAAGGCGGCTCCTAATGGCTGCTCGGAGAAAGTAATCGCACCTTCGGGAAGATAACCAATGAATGTTCCCTGATTGGACCATAATCCATAGACGGTTTGATCATCGATTTCACCGGTGGTCTGAACTTTGTAAGTCTGTTGGTATAAAGCAGATAAATCTTTGCGGATCACATTCTCTGCTGCATCGTATAAAACGCCCTCTTTGACGACGACTGTTGCATACGGCAATCCATCATAGTCTGAGTGGACGGTGCCTTTTGTAGAAGCAGACGGTTCTAAGCGCTCAACAACCTCGCTTGTGGCTGCTTCTTCACTAGGCGCGGACGTGCGTGTTTCTGAACTACTGCCCTCGCTGATTTGACTGGAACTACTGGTTTCAGTCAAATCACTGCTAACACGCGTTGACTCCATTTCAGCAAAGGACGAAGAGATGGAGTCTTTTGTACGATCATTCATGGTGTTTTCTTGCTGCACCGCCTGAACGGTGGTGATTCCAGTGCTCAGCAGCAAAAGACCAGTCAACCAAAGATTTAAACAAACTTGTTTCATTTTTATCAACCCCTTTTTGGTCTAGCTAGGATGACACGTGCAGTAAAACATTTTGTGCTTGATGTTGGGTGAGATACTGTTCCTTGTCTTTTCTGCGTAATTTTTTGAAGGCTGCTTCGGCTTTAGTGGCTTCGCTTCTGCTAGAGAATGCTTCTGCGTGGATCATTTGTGATGGACGCCGGCTGGCAGGTCGGGTGTATTTGGCACCGATGCCTTGATTGTGTTCCTTTTCTCGCCGAATCAAGTCGGTGGTGTAACCGCCATAGAAAGTCTGGTCACGACAGGACAAAACATAGAAGTAATGATGATCAGCTGCCATAAAGCATGCCCCGCACTTCTGTTAAATACTGGCCATTTTCATCATAAGTGAGTAAAGGCGGATCGATTTTGAAGCCATCAGCCTTGCCATCTTTAATCCCTTCGATCAATAAGATATTGGCTTCTTTGCCGGCCTTCGGATAAACGAATCGGACCCGTTTAGGCGCGATCCGATGGCGCCGCATACAATCAAGAATGTCCAAAAAGCGATCAGGACGATGCACGAGCGCAAAACGACCGTTCATTTTTAAGGCTTTGCTTGCCATCATAACAACTTCCTCCAGGTCCGTAGTGATCTCGTGTCTGGCAATCGCTAAATAGGGATTCGGATTCTTGACAGCGGTTGGCAGATTTTTAAAATAAGGTGGATTGCATACCAGCAGATCAACAGAATCTGGTTTGATTTTTGTAAACATTTGTTTTAGATCGATCGGATAAACCGTGATTTGATCCTCGAGCTGATTTAAGGCAATACTCCGTTGTGCCATATCTGCTAAACGGGCTTGTAATTCGATTTGAATGATGTGGGCTTTTGTTTTGCGACTCAAAAACAAACCGACTGCGCCATTGCCTGCACACAAATCAACGATCAAGCCGCGTTTAGGAATGGTAGGGAAATTTGCCAGTAAGACTGCATCTAAAGAAAAAGAAAACACATCGCGGCTTTGAATGATTTGAATATCATCCGCATATAATTGATCAATTCGTTCGTTGGGTTGTAACATCACAAGACTCCTGTTCTACACTTGATTCCAAAGAAAGGCCCGCCTGCAATGCACCCTGCAGCAGAGCCAACTTTCATTCCTATTATAGCAAATTCAGATAATGGATACTAGAAGCCAGGTCTTTCTTGCGACGCCAGCCATCAAGCGGGAGCCGTTCCAGAATAAAGGAAAAAATACTTGTCATTTGGGCTTTTTTTTAGGATACTGATAAGAGGAAGAAAGAAAGGACAATGAATATGTTTTTTAGATTTATGCGTGGTGTCGTTCGGGTCGTATTGTTTCTGATCAATGGCAACGCCCGCTATCAAAATAAAGAAGTATTGCCTCAAGATGAAAATTATATCTTAGTTGCACCACACCGCACCTGGTGGGATCCATTGTATCTGGCGGTAGCAGCCAGTCCCAAAAAGTTCAGCTTTATGGCCAAAGAAGAATTGTTCAAGAACCCAATATTACGGTTTATCTTGACCCATGCCAATGCCTTTCCAGTCAAAAGAGATAAACCAGGACCAAGTGCAGTCAAAACGCCAGTCAAAATACTGAAAGATACCGATCTAAGCTTGATCATGTTTCCCAGTGGTACGCGACATGCGACCGCATTAAAAGGCGGAATGTCTTTGATTGCCAAAATGGCCAAAGTCCGGATCGTGCCTTCTGTATATCAAGGACCGTTGACATTGAAAGATTTATTCAAACGTAAGCGTGTGACTGTCCGGTTCGGCGAACCAATCGATGTCAGTGATATCAAGAAGATGGATAAAGAAGGGTTAGCCGAAGTTGAACGGCGGATCCAGCTTGCCTTTGATCAATTGGATCAAGCCATCGACCCAACGTTTGTTTATGAAATCGATGAAGCCAAAAGAGAAGATTGATCACAAAAAGACCATTCCGCGGAATGGTCTTTTTTTACGTACTGTTTTGCTGCCTGACGCAAAGTCGATTTGGTTAACCCATTTCTTCTGCGGGCAACTGTTCTTTTTCCAGCTCATTTTTGTCGTAGATTTTCACAAACGGATAATAAATCAGTACTGACAACACGATCAGCAAGACATTCAAGACGATCGCCCGCCAATCGCCGCCGGTAGCTAAGAAGGCGCCAATCGGACCAGGCAGTGTCCAAGGGGCATTGACAGTTACTTTATTGACCAACCCAATCGATGTTGCTATCCAAGCTATGACCCCGTTTACCAAAGGTGCGATGATGAATGGTGGTATCAAAATCGGGTTCAAGACAATCGGCGTACCAAAAATCAAGGGTTCATTGATGTTGAAAATGGCTGGCAATAAAGCGGTTTTCCCAAGTTTAGACCCAAACTCTGATTTTGTGCGGAAAGCCAGCAAAATAGCCAAGCCAATCGTGGAACCAGCACCGCCGATCCAAATAAACCATTGGTAAAAAGGTTCAGCAGCAATATTAGGAATGAGATCCCCAGAGGCCATCGCTGTTGTATTTCCTTCCAAAAGCTGCAACCAAAGGGGTCTTGCCAAAGAACCAACGATCGAGGCACCATGGATCCCAAAGGACCAGAAAAAGGTTGTCAAGAAAGTGATCAATAGCACACTAGGCAGACTATCAGCTGCGCTCACCAATGGATCCACAACTTTTGCTACGATCGTATGCCAATCAAATCCAATGTAATAGGTGATCGCACCCATCCCCAAAATAATCACCAACGTTGGCGTCAATGCTTCAAAAGAACGCGCCACAGCTGGCGGTACTTGCGCGGGCATCGTGATTTTGAACTTTGAACGATCGGTGATACGATAAATCTCAACCGCCAAAATCGATGTAATGATCGCAACGAACATACCGGCACTGCCTAGGTTTGCCATTGGCAGCACAAAGCCAACAGTTCCAGTTGCATCTAACGCTTCTGCAGGAATATTCACTGGTGTAAATGTCAACAAAAAGGCAGTTGTGGCTAAAATACCGCCTGATAAACCATCAAGTTTGTAAGAACGGGACAAACTAAACCCTATCCCGAAGGCAGCGTACAAACTCATAATGTACATCGTCATGCGATAAGGCAATAAAATCGTTGTGGCATTACTGGAAAGAAATTGATAGATCCCCCAATCTTGCGGCAATGGCGGGAAAGCCAATATCATGAAAAATGAGCTGACGATAATCAATGGCAATGTTGATACGATCCCATCTCGGACGGCCCGCAAATGACGCTGATTGCCAAGAAATTCCATTGGCCCAGCCAAATGTTGTTCAATAAACTGGGTAAATTTGTCTAACATATAGTCTACCTCCTAATTATTCTTTATCTAAGATTGTTGTGTCCAAGGATTGGGAATGATCTTGCCTAAAATCACACCCTGTGCAGCACCGGTAGCAGCTGGTGCGTTATTGATATGACCTTGCAATGTTTCATGACCTAAAATAGCAAAGGCCACGGCTTCTTTGCCATCATTGGAACCACCGATAGCGTCCTGGTTCAGCAAGGGCACACCATCAGGCAAATAATGACCGATCATGCGGCATAAGGTCTGGTTATGGGCACCGCCGCCGGATAGGATTACCTCGATATCTGTCGAACCAAGAGTGGGAAAGACAAATTTTTGGTAACTATCCGCAATGGTGAAAGCAGTAAAATCAGTGACGGTCGCAATCAGATCTTCCGCGGGTTCACCAGCATATTGTGCCAATAACCCTCGTGTGAATTGTTGACCAAATTCTTCTCGACCAGTACTTTTGGGCGGGGAAAGGGTCAAAAATGGATGATTTCTCAATGCTTGTTGGAGCTTAGGAATAATCTTTCCCTTTGCAGCAGTCTGGCCAAATGGATCAAAGGGCTGATCAAACAGATCGCGCATCATTTGATCAATGATCATATTGCCAGGACCAGTATCGAATGCTAGTAAATCATGGATCGTACCGCCTTTGGGTAAAACAGTCACATTGCCGATCCCGCCAATATTTTGCAAGAGGCGATGTTTTGTATTGGATTGAAACAATACGTATTCGGTAAATGGCACCAATGGCGCTCCTTGACCGCCTGCAGCCATATCCATGACTCTAAAATCTGCCACGACAGTCGTTTTGAGTCCGTAAGCAATAATCGAGGGTTCGCCAATTTGCAAGGTACTGTTGGTCAATGGATCATCTGAGGGCGCATGCCAAATCGTTTGTCCATGACTCGCCACATAATCAATGGTATCTAGTGAAACATTGGCTTGTGCACAAAGTTTGCGGCAAGCATCTAAGAAGGCATGCCCCAATTGGACATTTAGTTGACAAATCAATGGCACATTCGATTTTATTGGGTCACAAGCCAACTGGATCTGCTCTTTTAACCCAGAGTCGATAGGGACTGTCACAAAATCGATCAAGGAAACAGCAGTCGTTAAACCGCTACCATTTATCTCGATAAGAGCCGCATCAATACCATCCAGACTCGTACCAGACATCAATCCGATTCCACGCATAAGGATTCTCCTTTCTTAAAATAGATGTTGAAATCATGAAATGAATTCGATTTCACACTTATTGTAATAGATGTGTAATTATATTTCAAGTTAATAATTTTGTTTTGAAAAATAATTTCATCATCGTGATGTGAGAAGAATGACGTGAAAGCAGAAAATAAATGAGAAGGGAAATCAAGAATTTTCAGCATGTCTCATATATAAGAAGGGCACAAAGTGGTATAATGGTGGGAAGGATATTTTTAAAAAGGTGTGATTGCATGCGAATATTACATACAGCCGATTGGCATATCGGAAAAAAAATACATGGGTACGATTTGATTGAGGACCAAAGCCAGATCATTGATCAAATCATCGATATCGCCCTTGCACAAGAGGTAGAAGCTGTCGTGATTGCTGGCGATCTGTATGATCGGTCGGTACCAGCGGTGGAAGCAGTCAAATTATTGAACGAAAAAATTGCAACCATCAATTTGACTCACCAGTTGCCTCTGCTTGTGATCTCTGGCAACCACGATAGTCCCATTCGTTTGGAAACTGGCAAACAATGGTTTACAGGCACACAATTTCATATGGCCACCTCGATCGAGGACAGCTTGAAGCCGGTGACGATTGCAGATAGCCAATTCTTTTTGTTGCCGTATTTTGAGCCAATCGAAGCCCGTTTATTTTTTGATGAACCGATCACGACGATTGCCCAGGGCGTTGTCCGGGTCATCGATGAAATGAAGGCCCATGCTGACCCCTCCAAAAAACAGATATTGGTGACCCATTTCTTTGCAGCGGGTTCAAGTCAAACCGATTCTGAGACGAAAATCCAAGTAGGCGGCTTGGATAGTGTGCCATTAGATGCCTTTGACCGATTTGATCGGGTGTTACTGGGTCACTTACACAGTAAGCATGCCCTG
Source organism: Enterococcus salsurae (assembly GCF_054784955.1). Lineage (NCBI taxonomy): Bacteria > Bacillati > Bacillota > Bacilli > Lactobacillales > Enterococcaceae > Enterococcus > Enterococcus salsurae. The sequence goes on from NZ_BAAHWY010000003.1 coordinate 151,788, forward strand.
AACCATCCTAGGATCAAATATAGCGGCTCACCGCTGAAATATTCTCTTTCAGAATGGCAAGAGCAAAAAGGGGTCTATATCATCGACACGCACGCCGATACCTGTGCATTTATGCCCTTGCACCCTGCAAGAGATATCCATTCAATCGAAGCCACGTTTGCTGAATTGACAGATCCGGCTTTTTACATGCCATTAGATCGTCAGGCTTTTTGGCACTTTACATTGACAGATCGTACGATCATCCCCAATATGATGAACCAGTTGCGGAAAATCTATCCTACGATTTTAGCCGTTGAACGGCTGGAAGGGCCGGTCAAAGAGAAAAAAGAACGTATACAGATAGAAACAAATGATCCTCAAACTTTGATCAATACCTTCTTTCATGAAATGACCGGCGATTCATTGATGGAAAGCCAACAACAGTGGATCGAACAAGGGTTGTCAGAAGTATTGACTACAGAAAAGAGGGTGGACCATTGAAACCAAAGAAATTGATCATGAAAAATTTTGGTCCCTTTATCGAAGAAACGTTAGATTTTGACCAAGTCGCCACCACTGGGCTTTTTTTGATCAGCGGCAAGACAGGTGCTGGCAAAACCACGATCTTCGATGGGATGACCTTTGCGCTCTTTGGCGAGACCTCAGGCAATTTGCGGGCCGGCAAAGAAATGCGGTCAATGTTTGCCTCACCTAGCGAGGAAACAAGTGTTTCCTTTACTTTCGCCCATCAATCCTTATTCTATGAGATTCTCCGTCGGCCCGAACAGATTTTGTCAAAAAAACGCGGAGATGGTGTCACCAACCAAGCGGCAAAAGTCCAACTGACGATTTTTGATGCTGCGGGCAAAGAATTGAAGCAACTCAGCAAGCGAAACGAAGTGGATCAGTTCATCAAAGAATTGCTGCAACTAGATGCCAAACAATTTTTCCAAATCATGATGCTGCCGCAAGGTGAATTTCGCAACTTTTTGATCGCGACCAGCAATGATAAGGAAAAAGTGTTGCGAAATCTTTTTGGAACGCAGCTCTATCAAGGATTTAATGAATGGCTGAAAGAGCAGCAAAAAGCGCAAAACAAGACGCTGGAACAACAGCAGCAACTCGCTGAACAATTACTCAGTCGGTTTGATTGGCAACAGGAGCAGCCAGTCTTCTCAACTGCAGAAGCACTAGAAGCATGGACTGCAGATCTGGAGCAGCAAACAGCCGCTATTGCCACCATGCAAACGCAAAAATCAGAAATCGATCAAGCCTATCAGAAGACACAAACACTTTTTTATCAAGCCAAAGAGCGTGAAAACCTCAGACAAGAGCAGCAAGTTCTGTTAGAACAACAAGTCGCTTTAGAAGCATCTGTCCCGATGATCAATCAAAAGAAACACCAACTGGAAGCACTTAGCTGGGCAGCAGAGAAGCAGCCAATCTGGCAACGGCGGATGGAAAAAGATGCAGCCTATCGCCATGCGCAAAACCAAGTAGCAGCAGCGCAAGACCAATTGCGCTCGATCCAATTGCAACAACAGGATTGGCAGGCGCAACGACCAATCATCGAACAACGAAAAGAAGCCCTTGAACAAGCAACAATGAAGCAACGAATGTTCGACAGCTTGCTGCCCATTGCCCAACAAGCCCACAAGCAACAACAAGCGTTGTCTGACTTGCGGCAAGAAGCCCAGCGGCAACAAACCAAGCGGCAAGCATTTGAACGAGAAGAAAGTCAGTTTGCCGCCCAACAAGCGCAATGGTCTGCCGAGATCGAGGCCGCAGGCGATCATCAAACTGTCAAGATCCAGCTGTTGGAATGCAAAAATCTGCTGGAAAAATGGCTAGATATCAAAGAACAATATGCAAAAGCCACTGCGGATCATCAACAACGCACGGTGCAAGAACAAGCGTTGATCAACAAGCAAACCCATTTAGACAAGCAAGAAACGACGCTGACGGTGACATTGAAGACCGAGACCAGTCAAAATGCCAAAATGCAGATTGCGCGCTTGCAGCTTTTGCTGGAACCAGATGAACCATGCCCAGTCTGCGGGGCTACGGATCACCCAAATTTGCAGGCCCATGCGTCTTATACCATCGAAGACATCATGGAAAGCGAACAAAGACTCCTGCGAACACAGAAGGAATTGACGACCGCCAAAGAACAGTTGTCGGCCAATCATACATTGTTGCAGCAGTGTCAGCAGCAACTCGCTGAGACACACACATTGATCGAAGAAAGACAACAGGCCAAAGAAAAGGCATGGCAGGCACTCTTTGCTGCATTACAGGTGCTGGAGGATGGGCAGGCCAAGATCACTGAAGCAACAGCGGCTGACTATCTCAAACAACGGATGATCGTACTTGATCAGCAGACGGCAGCTGTCCAAAAAGCGCAGCAGCAATTACAAACACTCGCCCAGCAACAAAAAACGATCAGCAACGAAAAACAGGCGTTGATCGAAGCGGAAGCAGCAGTCACCACAAAGCAGCAATTGGCTGAAGGACGGATGGCTGCGCTAATGGAACAATTGTCTGGTTATTCGATTCAAGAGATTGAAACCCAGCGCCTCGAATTAAAGAAATTGATTCAGCAGCAAACCAACGAAATAGACAGCGATGCCGCACAAGGGGCTGAGTTGGAGAAAAATACAGTCATTTTGTCTGAGAAAGTGGACAATTTGCAGACATTTTCTCAAGAGAAACAGCAAGAATGGCAACAAGCCAATAAGGATATCGATGGATTTCTTCAGGAAGCCGGATACACAGAAGCACAGTTCGAAGCGTTGCTTTCACGTCTTTCTGAAAAAGAGGCACTTTCAATGGAGGTCAAGCAGTATCAACAAGATCTATATGCCACCCAGCAACGGTTGGCGACCCTTGAACAGCGCTTAGCGGATGCTGAACCGGTTGATAGCGAGGCCTTATCTGAGCAATGTCAACAACTAGAAGCCACCCGAGAGCAGATGCAGGAGCAAATCATCCAAAAACAAGAAAAAAGGCGCAACAACCAGTTGATTTACCAAGAATTGCATATGATTTATGCACAAAATGTGCAGGCAATGGATCAGTTGAGTCAATTGCAGCAATTGGCAGAAACGATCAATGGTGAAAATAGCAAAAAAACCAGTCTGGAACGATACGTGCTGCAACGTTATCTGGAAGAAATACTCGTCGTTGCCAATGCGCGGCTTGCGCGTTTGACCAGAGGGCGCTATCAATTTGAATTGGCTGACAAGGTAGGGAGTTATCGCAGTTCAACAGGATTGGAAATCGACATCTATGACGACAATGCCGGACAAGTTCGGCGGGCACATACCCTTTCAGGCGGCGAAAGCTTTATTGCTGCATTGGCGTTAGCCATCTCATTAGCGGACGTCATTCAGGCAAAAGCTGGCGGTATCGAGATCGAAGCCCTATTTATTGATGAAGGGTTTGGTTCCCTGGACGAGGAATCTTTAGAAATGGCAATGGAGGCTTTAGAAATGATTGAAAGTGAAGGGCGAATGATTGGTATCATCAGTCACGTACGTGAACTCAGAACAAGGATCACGCAACAAGTTTTTGTAGAAACTAATGGCGGTGGTCAAAGTCAGATTCGTATCAAAGAATAAGGAAGGAGGGATACAATGAAGTGGAGTATACCAGAAAAAGTCATCGAACGAGGACGCACCTATTTAAATGAAGACCGCGTACTATCTGTCACGCCGGATCCAGAAAAAAATGTGTGGCATGCAGAAGTCTTAGGGTCTGAGTTATACCTAGTGACATTAGATGCCACTGCCAAAGAAGTGGATTATTGTCAATGTCCTTACTGGGATGAACACCATTATTGCAAACATACCGTCGCAGTCGAATTGTATTTGCGCAAGCAAGGGAAAACCCGCATGATCACAGAAAAACCTGCGGCCAAAAAACAGTTTTCTCCATCAGAAATGTTCTCGAATGGATTTGCCAGATTAACTGCTGCGGCCAATGAAACTGTCCCGCTTCAAATCGAGTATCATGTGGATACGATTCCCACCAATCCTTATCATCAAGAACTAGATTTATTGGGTATTTCTCTAAAAATCGGTTATCGCGGGACAACTAGAAATTATGTAGTCAAAAACATTTACAAGTTTTTGCAAATGTATCAAGAGAAAAAAAGTTATACCGCTAACAAACAGTTTGACTTTTTGTTGACCGACGATGCGTTTGATGCGCCAAACCAAGCGTTGTTACAGCGCTTGGCAGGGATAGCCCAGACACAGCAATTGATTGGTCAAGCAGGGATCCAGGTCAATGGCAAGTTGGACAAAAAGTATTTGCTGCTGCCTGTCGAATACGGCAAAGCGTTATTGGCACAGATGAATACTGTTTTTGGACGGATCACCATCGGCGACCACAAACTCAAAGAAGCCGTATTTGCAATAGGCAATCCACTACAATTTGATGTCCAAAAAGTGGAAGACCGATTTGTCCTGCGTATGCTGACTGATTTTGATTACTTGTTGAATCATTATAATTGGGGCTTGATCGAGGGTCAGTTTTTTGAATTAACGTCAGAACAAAAAGAGATTTACCTTACCATGCAACAGCTATTCAAGCGTTTCGAAGAACCAATCATTGACTATCCCAAAGATGAACTGGCCACGCTATTCATGAAAGTTTTGCCGCATTTGCGGAAAATCGGCACGGTTGTGATAGGGGATGCTGTGGGAAATGAAATCGAAGAAGCTGCATTGCAAGTCATTTTTTCATTGCGTAAAATCAAAGGACAAATCGATCTGCAAGTTGATTTCACTTATGGTGACGTGGTCTTTTCAAGTGATCCCAAATATCAGCACACACCAGCGGATCATCCAGAGATTCTGCGGGACTTTAAGCAAGAAGCACGTATCGAACAAGTTCTGGACACATTAGGCTATCAAGCGAGCAGCAAAAATCGTCAAAAAGAATTGCCGTTAGGGGAGCAGCTATATGCCTTCTTTACCAAAGAAGTTCCGGTCTTGCGCCAATTAGGCACAGTCCGAATCGGTAAGAAATTACGGGAACTTTACCTTGATGCCCAGCACCATCGTCCACAGATCGCCATCGAAGAAAATGGCTCATGGCTGGATATCAAGTTTGATATCAGTGGGATCGCAGAAACTGAGATCGATGCGGTCTTGCGCAGCTTATTGCAATCAGCTAAATTTTATACAACTGAGAATGGGCAAGTCCTTTCGTTGGAATCTGAAGCCTTCCAAGAAGCCAGTGCCGCGTTGCAGCAATTGCGGATGGCCATGTCAGTCAAGAACGGTGCCATCCAAGTGCCATTGAATCAAGGGCTGCTGCTGCAAGAACAATTTACGGCACAGGCTGACTTTAGTGAAGGCTTCAAACAAATGACAGAAGACTTGATTCACCCAGAAGGTTTTCATGTCTCACTACCCCAAGCACTGAATGCGGAGTTGCGCCATTATCAAGAAACAGGTTTCCGATGGTTGAAAATGTTGAGCCATTATCATTTTGGCGGGATTTTAGCAGATGAAATGGGTTTAGGGAAAACAGTGCAGACCATCAGTTACTTATTATCTGAAAAAGAAGAAAAGCAGCAGCTATCGGCCTTGATCGTTGCACCTGCCAGCTTGACGTATAATTGGCAGCAAGAATTAACGCGATTTGCACCAAGCTTGACTGCTTGTGTCATCAGCGGCAGCAAAGAAGAACGGGAAGTGCAATTGCAGCAAACAGCGGATATCCGGATCACCTCCTATGCCAGTTTGCGGCAAGATATCGATAGCTATCAAGCATTGAATTTGACCTGTTTGATCCTAGATGAAGCACAAATGGTCAAAAACAGTGCCACAAAAACGGCGCAAGCATTGCGTTCATTACAAGTACCGCAACGCTTTGCATTAAGTGGTACCCCAATCGAAAACAATTTAGAAGAATTGTGGTCATTGTTCCAAATGATCATGCCAGGATTTTTTCCTAGCAAACAAGGGTTCAAAGCTTTAGATACCCATGAGATCGCCAAAATGATCAAACCCTTTATTCTGCGTCGAGACAAAAAATCGGTGCTGCATGACCTGCCGGAAAAACTGGAAACCAACTATTATAGTGTCTTAACAGAAGAACAAAAGAAAATCTATCTGGCGTATCTGCGCCAAATGCGTGAAGAAATTGCCCAAATGGATTCAGCTTCCTTTAGAAAGAATCGAATCAGTATCTTAGCCGGGTTGACACGCTTGCGCCAAATTTGTTGTGATCCGAGATTATTCTTAGAGGATTATCAAGGATCTTCTGGCAAGTTGGAACAAGTCAAAGACCTTTTGGCCGCAGCCAAAGAAAACGGCCGCCGAGTGTTGTTGTTTTCTCAGTTTACGAGTATGCTATCGTTGATTGAAACGGAGTTGGCGCAAGAAGGATTCAACACATTTTATCTACGAGGCAGCACACCGCCGCAAGAACGTTTGGCGATGGTGGATGCTTTTAACAGCGGAGAGAAAGATGTCTTCTTGATTTCCTTGAAAGCAGGAGGTACCGGATTGAACTTGACGGGTGCTGATACCGTGATCTTGTATGACCTTTGGTGGAACCCAGCCGTAGAAGAACAAGCAGCCGGTCGGGCCCATCGTATCGGCCAGCAACGGGTGGTAGAAGTGTGGCGGATGATTGCTGAAGGCACCATCGAAGAACGAATGGACGCTTTGCAGCAAGAAAAACGTGAACTATTCCAAAAAGTGATCCAAGGCAATGAAACACAGTTGCAGCAAATGACTGAAGAAGATATTCGTCTGATCTTAAGTATTGGCGAAGAAACCTATGGATAAACAAGTAAACGCAGGATGCCATCTGGCATCCTGCGTTTTTAGGCATATTGCATTTCTGGTATGGCTAAGAGCGTGCTGATTGCTGCTGATAAATCATCAAAACAATCGATGGTTTTATCTGGCAGCGATGCGCGTCCAACTGGCGCTGTGCGATTCCGATGATTCACCCATAAGGCTTGCCAACCGGCACGTTTGGCGCCAATCACGTCATTGTCAAAGTTATCACCGACATATAAAGTCTGGTCTGGATCCAAGCCAAAGGAACATTCTGCTAGGCGGAAAATGTCCAACTCAGGTTTTTGAAACCCAGTTGTTTGCGAGATCATCATGTGTTCTGGTTTGATCCAATTGGTCAGCTGCAATTGATCTAATTTCTTTTGTTGGTGCGTGGTCGGCCCATTTGTGATGATACCGATTTTGACTGGCAGCAAAGCGAGAAAATCCAATGTATCTTTGACAGCAGGGTGTAAGGAGATCTGGTCAAGCTGTTGTTCATAGAGTGCTTGAAACTGTTGGCTTTCTGCCAATGATATAGGTTGGCAGCCGATATCAGTCAATGACGTGCTGAGGCGGTAATGGCGAAAATGATCCAATGACCATTCTTTGGACAATACCTTGCCAAATTGTTCATCGCTATGCAACCGAAATTGCAGATAAAGTGAAGTGAGCTGTGGATAAGGGACTTCTGGGAAATAAGTCATGATCGCTTGGCGAAATGGTTGTTGCTGGTCGTAAAGAGTATCGTCGACATCAAAAAGTATACTAGAAATCAAAAAAGACACGCCTTTCAAAATTAATGAAAACTTTCATTTGTTTTTCGTTTATATCATAGATGATTTTTTTGAAGAAAAAAAGATGTAAAAGACTGTTAAATAAAGGTTTATTTTACTATTTTAGACAAACCGCGGAGTAAAAGCTTTTCATAATAATGGTGAATTTTACCCATTTTCAGACGATTCTCATTTTGCCTTTTCATGGATTGTTCTTTATAATGAAAGAATTGGAGGAGGGGTAAAAGTGTTAAAAAGGTTTTTTAGTTATTATCGACCCTATCGGTCACTGTTCATCTTAGATTTTACTTGTGCTGTTTTTGCCGGATTGCTGGAATTGGTGTTTCCAGTAGCAGTCAATCGTGTGATCGACCAAATTATGCCGCAAAATAATTTCCGTTTGATTATGTTGGCTTGTTTAGGTTTACTCTTTTTTTACATCATCAATACCGTATTGCAATATGTAGTGGTCTTTTATGGACACAAACTGGGGGTCAATATTGAAACGGACATGCGGCAAGAACTGTTTCGTCATTTGCAAACGCAGCCTTTCGAATATTACGACAATCAGAAGACTGGGAAATTGATCAGTCGGCTGACCACTGATTTATTTGAAATATCGGAAGTGGCACATCACGGGCCAGAAGATGTATTTATCACGATCATGACCCTGATCGGTTCATTTATTTTGATGTTGAATATGCATGTTCAGTTGGCCATCGCGACATTTGCGTTGATTCCACTGATCACTGTCGCACTGGTTTTTTTCAACAAAAAAATGACCAAAGTCAACACAGAGATCTATGATAATTTGGGTGAATTCAACGCCGGTGTCGAAGCTTCTGTCAGTGGCATACGGGTGACACAGTCATTTGCCAATGAAACATTTGAACACAAGCGGTTTGACGGCTTGAGTCAATTGTATCGCCGCTCGAAAATCACTTTTTATAAAATCATGGCGATCAGTTCTGCTTATAATTACTTTTTGATTCGTTTGATCAATTTGTTTGCGCTGATTTTCGGTGCATATTATGTCATTCAAGGAGAATTGACCAATGGGCAGTTTGTCGGCTTTATCTTGCTATCCAATGTCTTTGTCAGACCTATCGAAAAAGTCAATACGATGATTGAAAGTTATCCAAAAGGGATCGCGGGTTTCCGACGCTTGACAGAAGAGCTGGATAAACAACCAGCTATCCAGGACAAACCAGATGCCGTCGTTGTCAAAAACTTGAAGGGTGATATCACGTATCAAAATGTATCATTTGCGTATGCAGATGCCACGAAAGTCTTGAATCACATTGACCTTGAGATCAAGTCTGGTGAAACTGTCGCTTTTGTGGGGCAGAGCGGGTCAGGGAAGACCACATTGTGCAACTTGTTACCGAGATTTTACGAGGTGTCAGAAGGTGAGATCACGATTGACGGCATCAATATTCAAGATATGACGTTGGCTTCTTTGAGAGGGCAGATCGGTACCGTACAACAAGATGTCTTTCTCTTCCCAGGTACCATTCGCGAAAATATTGCTTATGGGAAATTGCAGGCATCGGAGGCCGAAATCCTTCAAGCAGTAAAGTTGGCGCATTTGGAGCAAGTGATCGATCAAATGAGTGATGGATTGGATACGGTGATTGGCGAAAGAGGGGTCAAACTTTCTGGTGGCCAAAAACAACGGGTAGCGATTGCCAGAATGTTCTTGAAGAATCCGCCGATCCTCATCTTGGATGAAGCGACTTCAGCACTAGATACTGAAACTGAGCAAGTGATCCAAGAATCATTGAATGCGCTAGCTGATGGCAGAACGACCTTGATCATCGCCCATCGTTTAGCGACGATCAAGCATGCCACAAGGATCATTGTTGTCAGTGACCAAGGTATTTTAGAAGAGGGCAGTCATGATGATCTGATGGCACTGAATGGCCCTTATCGCCGCTTGCATGATGCCCAATTCGCCAAAACATAAAACTGGCATGGCCGAATCAAAAAAGGGATCATCTGTTTTTATAGAGAAATCACCCATTTTAAGCCACCAACTTGCAGCTTATCCGTTGAGATAAGCTGTTTTTTTTTATTTTCTTCTCTTTTAATGCTGTTATTTAATATAGTGAAAGGCGTATAGAAAGTTGAGGAAAGGCATGTACAAGGGGCAATTTGATGAGAAAGCGAGTTGCACAAAAAATGTCCATCTGCTACATTGAATGAAGAAAGACCAGCGTTTTAAAAATAACAAAATTTTTTTATGCCTGCGTATTTTGTTATTTAAGGACGATTTTTTGTGATTTTTACCTTAAAAATAAAAGCTTGAAATAAGTGCGTTATATCGCTGATAAAGAAATTACAGTTGTAAATCATTTGCAAAAAATAAAAAAACGTATCTAAATTTATGCGTGATTGTTTAACAAAGTGTCATCCATCTGATACACCATTGATACACTGTTGTATAAAAGTAGTAATATTAAAAATAAATGTGAATTCTCTCATTTAAAGGATTCGATTTCCGGATAAACCTTTTGTTTTTAAGGTTTCTCTTTTAATATAACTTTCGAGTTTTATTAAAAAATATGAGATTTAGACTAGATTTTTTCTAGGTTCTTCTGTATAATTAGAATCAAGCAAGGGAACAGGACTTGCGATCCACTTATTTAAAAAGGAGAGATGCACGTTGTTGACACTATACACTTCCCCAAGTTGCACGTCTTGTCGCAAAGCTCGTGCGTGGTTACAAGAGCATGAGATTCCTTTTGTTGAAAGAAATATTTTTTCAGAACCATTGAATATTTCTGAATTGAAAGCAATCTTACAGATGACAGAAGACGGTACAGAAGAAATTATTTCTACCAGATCCAAAGTTTTTCAAAAACTGAACATGGATCTAGATGACCTGCCCCTGAAAGATTTATTGACACTTGTCCAAGAGAATCCAGGATTATTGCGTCGTCCGATCATGATCGATGAGAAACGACTGCAAGTAGGTTTCAATGAAGATGAAATTCGCCGATTCTTGCCTAGAGATGTTCGTCAATTGGAACTTCGTCATGCACAGTTAATGGCAGGTTTATAAAATAATATCGTTGACCCGTTCTTAAGCCGAACGGGTTTTTTTGTAGAGATTTACGCTTTTCTTAAGCGAATATTCGTTTTCGCTTTACTTTTTGACTGGTTTCGCTACAATGAACCTATAAGAATTAGCAAAAGTGAGGTGTAGCTAATATGGAAATGGAACATATCAATGAGAACACCATTCGTGTGTTGATCAAAAGTGAAGACTTAGCTGCGAGAGGTATCACTTTTCTTGACCTTCTAGGCAACCATAATGAAATTGAAAACTTCTTTTATAGTATTTTAGAAGAAGTCGATATCGATGAAGAATTTAAAGGAAGTGAAGCAGTCACATTCCAAGTTTTGCCAAAAGGTGATGGCTTAGAACTGTTTATCAGCAAGAACCTTCCGCCAGAAGCAATGGAAGGCTTTGACGAAATGGCAGACAATGAAAATGAAGATATTACCGATATGTTGAAGAAACATGTGGCGGCTCAACTGCAAGAAGCGGATCAAGTTGAAGAGATCGGGACTCGGTTTGTTTTTGAACTCGCCCATTTCGAAGATATGATCCAATTGGCTTCAGAAGTCTACTTAGACGGTGTTGCGTCAAATCTCTATCAAATGGGCACCCAATACTTCATTGAATTGCGTTTTACAGATCCTGAAGTCACAGATATCGAAGTAGAGAATGCACTGTCTTATCTTATGGAGTTTGCCCAACGGACAAGTGTCACTCCTGAAGTGCTTTCTGAATATGGTCAATTGATCATGGAAAATGATGCATTGGCTTTGACACGGTACTTCTTCAAAACTGAATAATTGCTGTATCATGAAATGACCGTCACATCTTTTTGATGTAGACGGTTTTTTTGCGTACTTATCTTTGAGGTGGTGAAGAGATGCTGTATGCCTATGATCAGGAGAAGCAATTGCGCAGTGCGGATACCGTTGAAATGAAAGACAACAGGTTTCATTGTCCTGGTTGTCAAGAACAAGTGACATGGAAGCGCGGTCCGAAACGGCGAGCGCATTTTGCCCACCGCAAGAATGCCGAATGCAGCACCTTCAGTGAGGGAGAAACAGAAGAACATTTAGCGGCCAAAGCGTACTTATATGATTGGTTTGATCCTTTGCCAGTCAAAATCGAATGTTTTTTGCCTGAATTGACGCAACGTCCAGATCTAAAGTATCAGCAACTGGTGATCGAGGTCCAATGTTCGCCAATTTCATTGACGGATTTTTCTGCCCGCACTGCCGGTTATCTGAAAGCTGGCTATCAGCCATGGTGGATCTTAGGGTTACGACTGCAGCCAAAGAAAATTTGGCACACAATTGCTAAAGCAAGTTGCATGTATGATGATCAAGGGTTTAATCTATGGGGAATCGATGTGGGGCGTCAGTGTTTGATCCAATATACGGCGATCGATTGGCATTATCAATATGGCGTGGGCTATCAATGTACGTGGTTTTCTGAAGATTGTTCCTTTGATAAAGAAACGTTAAGACCAATCAATACTGCGCAAACAAAGCCGCATACTGTCAGAAGACTTTGGCAGCCCAACGCCTATCAATTTTGGCTCTTGCAGCAACTGATCAAAAAAACGCCCCGAATCATGCAGGTTCAGGCATTGGTGTATTCCCTTAACAGGCACATTGCCCAATTGCCTTTTTGGTGTTACCAAGACAGTCGCTTTGGTTTTTTATTTGAACATTGGGTGCTGGTGATGCGGGTTTGCTTTGACCTCGATCCGCAGCAATCTTTTGCGCAGTGGCTGCACAAATTACGAATGATCGACTGGTCATGGCCTTATCCCCTCATCGATCAGTCAACGATCTTATGCGCCTTTTTTGAGGAATGTCAGCAATTAGAGGCTAGATTTCATTTTCAAAACGAATGATTTGGTTCCCACTCAAAATATGGTAAGATATTTCTAGAGAATATCAAAGGAGTGAACCATATGTCAGAACCAAAACAATTACCTGCTCGTGAAACGATCCCGGAAGAGAAAACGTGGGATTTGACCAAAATCTATGCCGATGATGCAGCTTTCGAAGCCGCTTATCAAGACATCACCGCAGGGGCCCAAGCCGCCAAGAACTACCAAGGTACCCTTACTGAAGGACCTGAGGCTTTTTTGAAAGCGTTGGAATATGTCTTAGATTTATCGCGCAAATTAGAGAAATTGTACGTCTACAGTCATTTGAAAAACGATCAAGATACAGCGAATACCACGTACCAAGGCTTGTATGCAAAAGCAAGCAGCTTGTTGGCACAAGTCAGCGAAGCGATTGCCTGGTTTGATCCTGAGTTGTTGACGATGTCAGATGAGACCATTTGGGGTTACTTCGATCAGGAACCAAAATTAGCAGTCTATCGCCACATGATCGAAAAAACGATCAATGAGCGACCTCATGTCCTGCCAGCGGAACAAGAGGCATTACTTGCCGGCGCAGGAGAAATTTTCGGTGCACCAGGCAACATTTTCTCTGTATTGAATAATGCTGATTTGACTTTCCCAATCGTTGAAGATGAAAACGGAGAGAAAGTCCAACTTTCGCATGGCGTCTATGGCGAGTTGTTAGAAAGTACGGATCGTTCTGTGCGAGAGGCAGCTTTTAAAGGCTTGTATGGGGTCTATGAACAATTCCGCAATACCTTTGCACAAACATTGAGTACCAACATCAAAAGCCATAATTTCAAAGCCAAAGCCCGTCACTTTGAGTCAGCCCGTCAAGCAGCGTTAAGTGGCAATCATATTCCTGAAAGCGTCTATGATACTTTGGTATCAGTGGTCAATGAACACTTGCCATTGCTGCATCGCTATATGGCGTTGAGAAAGCGCCTCTTGGCAGTCGATACGATGCATATGTATGATGTCTATACACCGATCCTTGGCGAAGCACCGATTCGTTACAGCTATGATGAATCGGTTGCCAAAGCCAAAGAAGCGTTGCAGCCTTTGGGTGAAGAATACTTAGCAGTTGTAGAAGAAGCTTTTGACAACCGGTGGATCGATGTCGTTGAAAACAAAGGAAAACGCAGCGGTGCGTATTCATCTGGTGCATATGATACATTGCCGTATATTTTGATGAACTGGAATGATCGTTTGGATCAATTGTTCACCTTAGTCCATGAAATGGGGCACAGTGTGCATAGTTACTTTACCCGCAGCAATCAGCCTTATGCCTATGGCGATTATTCGATCTTCTTGGCCGAGATCGCTTCGACTACGAACGAAAATATTTTGACTGAATATATGTTGCAAACGGAAAGTGATCCTAGAGTCAAAGCGTATGTCTTGAATCATTACTTGGACGGCTTTAAAGGAACGATTTTCCGCCAAACACAGTTTGCAGAGTTTGAACACTTTATGCACGTAGAAGACGCCAAGGGTACGCCATTGACGAGCGAGTATCTAAGTGAAAATTATGCTCAATTAAATGCCAAATACTATGGCCCTGCAGTGGCTGAAGATCCAGAGATTCGTTTAGAATGGTCACGGATCCCGCATTTTTATTACAACTACTATGTCTATCAATATGCAACAGGATTCTCAGCTGCATCTGCTTTGGCGAAGAAAATCTTGGCAGGGGAACCGGATGCATTGACCAATTACTTGAATTATTTGAAAGCCGGTCGTTCTGATTATCCGATCGAAGTGATGAAGAAAGCTGGTGTCGATATGACACAGGCGGAGTATATCAAAGATGCAATGAAAGTTTTTGCGCAACGTTTGGATGAACTTGAAGCGCTGGTCAGTGAGCTAGAAGCTTAAAACCATTGCAGTTCAATCAAAAAGAAACCGCCCGATCGGGCGGTTTCTTTGATTGAATCGATCATAATAAGATCAGTTTATGGTCAACCCCTTGTAATGTAGAGAGGGTTGGCTTTTTTAGCGCATTTTTTCGTTCAAGGAATGCGAATTGATCATCCGACGTTTCACACAGTGCCGGCAGACTGGCTAAGGCCTTTGCTCCTTCTAAAAGTACGCCATATTCACGTTCGCATGCGAAGTTATATACGACAGCAGAAGGGGTGATGGTGATCCCCATGTCTTTTGCCACTGTCTGATCAGTCAAAAAATTCTTTTTGACCAATTCAGATTGGCGATCTTCTAAGAACATAGTCAGATCACCTCGGGTTTCTGAAAATAATTCTTGCACCAATTGCTCGCTATAGGCTTTCTTATCTACGCCGACATGCTGCTGCAATTTCAACAAGAAATCTCTAGCGATTTTTTTGCCTTGTAATTGCGCAGCTTTATAATCAAGCGAAGCTGTATAAATCAGTTTTGTTTGATCGTTGCGCAAAAGCAAATCAGTTTTATCCATGGACAAGTATTCCATAGATACACCGACAGATGTTAAATTGACCAATGGCAATATTTGCAAATGGATTTTTTTGCGGTACTTTGTCAAATTCTCCAATAGTTCCTTTTCAACTTGATAGCAAATCGGACCAATGGGGTTGACAAATAAAAATATTTCAATCATTTGAATCTCTCCCCAAATAAGATTCTTTTTATGTTAAACAATCGTACATTTTAATAAATATAACAAATGTTAGCGAAAAAAGTAAGTAAACCTTCTTAAATATGTGATTTTTCTGACATTGCCCGTTCGATTTTATTTTTGGCTGGTTGATAATGGATGTTGAAGGTATCTAAAAGGGCCAGAAAGGCTCGTTTCCCTTCGATTGGATCAGAAACTTCTAACTCAAGTTCGAAATCTTCCTTTTCTCCATACCAGCTGTGATCGATGGCAAGCAAACCTTCAGGAATCGAAAATTCAGCCCGTTTAGTGGTTAGGGTCGCAAGGGGAACAATAGCCATCGGCTCAATCGATGCAGCCAACAAACGTTTGGCAACAGCACCGGTGCGTAAGATGTTCCCTGAGTGCAAAATCTCAGCGGTCTTTGCATTGGTCAACTGGTCCGTTGTTTCCAACAAGCCATTTTCAACCGGGGTTTTAAGGGTCAGTTCATCATCATCGGCGGTCGTCCGCACACGAAGACCAAATCCTAAGCTGCGTAGTTGCTGATCAGGTGTATCAAAATAGTGATTGACCTGCGTCTTAAAGTCTTGCGCTGTTAACTGATAATGGGCAATCAATTGCGTATATTGATTTTTTGAAAGTAATGTTTTATATTCAATTTCGATTTGTTCTGTCATTCACGCCACTCGCTTTCATCAGCTATCCAATTTTACAATTGAGATAAAACTGTGTCAAACAAAACGCCTATTTAATATGAAGCAATCTTCAAGCGGATGTGCAAAAAAAATTCTTGCTGTTGCTGCCTATGTGGTTCAGATTTGGTTATAAGATATGGTAGAATAAGAGAGTATGTGATGAAAAGAATCGAGGTATGAATATGATTCGAGATTGGGAAGATTTTTTGGCACCGTATGAACAAGCGGTTTCTGAATTAAAAGTGAAATTAAGAGGGATACGTAAGCAGTATCGAGAGCAAAGCAAACATGTACCGATTGAATTTGTGACCGGACGGGTCAAGCCAATCGATAGTATATTGACCAAAAGCAAATTACGGGGAATTGATTTAGCGCGTCTTGAGTACGAAATGTCGGATATTGCTGGTTTGCGGATCATGTGTCAGTTTGTGGAAGATATCCATCAAGTGGTTGATTTGCTGCGCACCCGCAAAGACATGAAAGTGATCATCGAGCGGGATTATATCACCAACAAAAAAGCCAGCGGCTATCGTTCCTATCATCTAGTGATCGAGTATCCCGTCCAATTGATCGACGGCGAGAAAATTATTCTCGCGGAGATTCAAATCCGTACCTTGGCGATGAATTTTTGGGCAACGATCGAACATTCATTAAATTACAAATACCAAGGTGAATTTCCTGTTGAAATCAGTGAACGGTTGCGCAGATCAGCGGAAGCCGCCTATCAGTTAGATGAAGAGATGTCCAATATTCGAGAAGAGATCCAGGAAGCGCAACGACTATTTTCCCATGGGAAAGGACAGCGTTCGAAACGGGACCAACCGCAATCCCTCGAGGAGGATCAGAAATGAAGGGTATCCGAGTCGCAATCATCAACAATCAAGAAGAAAAATCGTTGCGTGTCACCAAACGTTTGGTGGAGCTGCTAGAGCTTTCTGAAAATACGATCGACCAAGACAATCCAGAACTTGTGATCTCAGTGGGGGGCGATGGCACACTGCTTTCAGCCTTTCACTTATTCAATCATAAGTTGGATCAAGTCCAGTTTCTAGGTGTCCATACCGGTCATTTGGGGTTTTATACCGATTGGCGGGATTATGAGTTAGCAGAAATGGTGGCGTCTTTATGCAACGATCGGCAAAAGACGGTCAGTTATCCTTTGTTAGACGTACGGATCACTTACGCCAATGGCAAATCAGACAAACATTTTTTGGCGTTGAATGAGTCAACGATCAAACGAGGCAACCGCACGATGGTCGCAGATATATCGATCAAAGAAGATTTGTTTGAAAAATTCCGCGGCGATGGCCTGTCGATCTCGACGCCAACTGGTTCCACCGCCTACAACAAAAGCGTCGGCGGGGCAGTGCTGCACCCAAGTATCAATGCGTTTCAATTGGCTGAGATTGCTTCTTTGAACAATCGTGTCTTCAGGACATTGGGTTCACCGATCGTGGTCGGTCATCACGAATGGGTCAAAGTCCAATTGCAACAAAGTACCGATTATTTGGTGACGATCGATCAATTTACGATCGAACAAGAAGAAATCGATGCGATTTATTACCGAATTGCCGATGAACGGATTCATTTCGCGTCTTATCGGCATATGCATTTTTGGAATCGAGTGAAAGATTCCTTTATTGGAGAAGAATGAACGAGATGAAATTTACCTATCATTACACAAAAACAGTGCCGCAACAGGTGAAGTATTTTTTGAAAGAACAAGGGATTTCCAAAGGCCTCCTTGCCAAGATCAAATTTCAAGGAGGCAGCATTTTTGTCAATCAAGAGGAACAAAATGTCTTGTTTTCATTGAAACAACATGATAGGGTAACTATTGTGATTCCAGATGAAGGCGAACATGAAACCATGCTGCTGGATGAGACACCGATCGAGATTGTTTTTGAAGATGAACACTTGTTGATCGTCAATAAGCCAGCGGGTGTATCTTCGATCCCGGCCCAGTATCATCCTAACGGAACGATGGCCAATCGGGTCAAAGCGTATTATCGCCGGCAACAGTATCCAAACCAAGTGATCCATGTGGTGACACGTCTGGATCGGGATACATCTGGTTTGATGCTCTTTGCAAAACACGGCTTTGCCCATGCCAAGATGGATGTGCAGCTGCGTCAAAAAATAGTCATCAAAAAATATCAGGCACTGATTGCCGGTGAGTTGGCTGCCTTAGCGGATCATGGGGAGATCGATCAGCCTATTGCCCGCGATTTGACTTCGCTGTTGAAACGCAAAGTTTCTCCAGAAGGTAAGCCTGCCCGTACCGAATATTGGGTAGCCAAACAAAAGCCTCAGTGGACATTGGTGGATATTCAACTCCATACGGGTCGAACCCATCAAATACGGGTCCATTTTTCGGCAATTGGCTGCCCGCTTTTGGGAGATGACATGTATGGCGGCAGAATGGATCTAGGCATCGAGCGGCAAGCACTTCACTGCTGTCAGCTGCAATTTTTGCATCCCTTCACAGAAGAGCGCATGGCTTTTGACTGTCCTTTAGCCACCGACATGGCGATTGTCGCAACAAGCCATTAAGAGAATACAATGAAGAAAGTTCAACTAAGAGAATAAACGAGGTGAAGAGATTGGATGAAAATCAAGAATTAATCGAACGGTTTGATCAACTGACCCAAGCGCTGAAAGAGATGGATATCCAGAAGTTCAGAGATGAATTTCTAGATCTGCATATCTATGAGCAGGGGCAGTTCTACCAATCTCTGGAAGCCAGTGCGCGTCAAATCGTTTATACGTATCTTTCGCCCAAAGAATTGGCGGATATGTTCGATGTGATCGAAGAAGATGATGAACATATGGTGGATTATTTAACAGAGATGCGGCCTAGTTATGCGGCCGATATGTTGGCGCAAATGTATACGGATAATGCGGTCGATTTGTTGAATACATTAGATAAAAAGCAAACGGCAAAATATCTCAGCTTAATGACTGCTGATGAAGCCAGCGAGATCAAAGAACTGCTTCATTATGAGGATGAAACAGCGGGCTCTTTGATGACCACCGAATTTGTGTCGATCGTGGCGAATCAGACCGTTCGCTCTGCGATGTATGTGTTGAAAAATGCGGCGGATGTGGCCGAAACGATTTATTATATCTATGTGGTGGATACCGATGACAAATTGGTCGGAGTTATTTCGTTGCGGGATCTGATCATCAATGAGGATGATACCATGATTGCCGATATTTTGAATGAACGGGTGATGTCGGTGCATGTCGGTGATGACCAAGAAGATGTAGCCCAAACCTTTAGGGATTACGATTTCTTGGCATTACCAGTCACAGACTACGATGACCATTTGCTGGGAATCGTGACCGTCGATGATATCATTGATGTCATCGATGATGAAGCAGCGAGTGACTATTCCGGTTTGGCTGGGGTCAACGTAGAAGAAGTCAGCGAAAACCCAATCAAAGCGTCTAGCCGTCGTTTACCATGGTTGATCACGTTGTTGTTCCTGGGGATGGCAACTGCCAGTTTGATCAGCCACTATGAAGAATTAGTTAGTGAAGCCAGTATCTTAGCCGTGTTTATTTCTTTGATCACCGGGACTGCGGGAAATGCTGGTACCCAATCATTGGCGGTGGCTGTTAGACGACTGGCCATCAATGATGACAAAGAAAAGAGCTTTATGAAGACCGTCGTCGGGGAAGTTCTGACGGGATTATTTACCGGTGCGATCACGGGTCTGACGATCTTTGCGATCGTGGCAGTTTGGAAACAAAATCCGATTCTGGGTTTTGTGATCGGGATGGCTATGATGTGTGCGATCACCGTGGCCAACCTAGCAGGCAGTTTGATTCCCATGCTGATGGATAAATTAGGGTTTGATCCGGCTGTTGCCAGCGGCCCATTTATTACCACATTGAGTGATCTCACCAGTGTCTTGATTTATTTTAATATCGCAAGTTTGTTTATGCGCTACTTTATACAATGAAGCAAAGGCAAGACCGCAACACTTTCCTAGTGAGGATTCGTGTTGCGGTCTTTTTAATGTTTGAATTTCGGCAAGATGCCAGAAGGGGAGATGCCATAAAGTTTTTTAAAAGACTTACTGAAGTGATAGGCATCTTGATAACCCACCGCAGAAGCGACTTCTTTGATCGTCAGTTGGTCATTCTTCAGCATATCTTTCGCCCGTTTGAGTCTGATCTCAATCAAGTAATTGATTGGGCTCATGCCTGTCGCTTCTTTAAAAATCTTCGATAAATACGTCGGACTTAGAAACTGATCTTGGGCGAGTTTTTCTAAAGTGATCTCCTCTTTATAGTGATTTTCTAAATAATAGATCGTATAGTTCACGATCTTTTGCTGACGCTGTTGGCTTTTCGACAGATAGGGCACAACGTTACTGTCTTCATCATTGAGCCCGCGTAAAATATAGACCAGCATCTCGATCAGCAACGCTTTTTGGATCAGTTGAAATTCATCCCGTTCTTCATTGCTTTCTTTGACCAGCTGCCAAGCTTTTTCCAACACTTGATGGTGGTATTGACCTAGATCTAACAGCGGGTGTTTATTTGGAAAGACATTGCGCGTAAACCCTTCTAAAGAAATATTTTTCAACCCTATATGCAATTGATGAGAGCGGGTACCAGGTAATTGAAATTCACAATGATCGACACCGGGATTAAAGAGCATCACACTGCCAGCCCGAATTTTCCTTGCGGGTTCTTGATTAAAATGATAATTGCTTTCTCCTTCTAATAAAATGCTGATCTCCAAAAAATCATGATGGTGCATCTCGCCATGGCTTTCAGCTTGCGTCCAAGGATCAAAAAGATAAATGATTTCCGGATTAAACGTGCGGGGATTGACTAAATTCATGGCTGCTTCACTCCAATTCGGGCTACACGTCCTGAAGAAATCAGGCGTGGCTCTTCTTAGTAATATTCTACATCAAAATGAGTAAGAAAAACCATTTTAATCGCTTTTCAAACCTTTATTCTTAACAACGAGAGGGGGAATTCGATGAGTAACACACAATGGATCTGGCGCTATGCAAAAAAGAACCGCGGCAAACTTCTATTGGCAACTTTATTTTTAGTGATCAATGCAGCGCTGATCGTTGTTAATCCATATTTAGGGGGTATGGTGATCGACGATGTGATCAATCAGCAAAAATCAGAACTGTTACTGCCATTATTATTGATCATGATAGGAACGACCGTGGTACGGACAATCGTTCGGTACTTGTATCAATTGCTGTTTGAACGCGTGGGTCAAAATACGCTGTACGATCTCAGAGAAGATATGTATCAAAAATTGCAAGAATTGGACTTTGATTTCTTCAACCATACCCGAGTAGGAGATATCATGGCCCGGATGACCGGCGATACCGATGCGATTCGCCACTTTGTTTCCTGGGTGACCTACAATATTGCAGAATGTGTTTTATGGTTCTTTTCGGCAATCGTTGTCATGAGTTTTATTGATTGGAAATTGATGTTGGCACTTGTCGCCATTACGCCCTTTATTTTTGTATTGACCAATCAAATGTCGAAAAAAGCCCATCCGCTATTCTTCAATATCCGTGAGAGTTTTTCCAGATTGAATTCGATGGTAGAAGAAAATATCGGTGGCAATCGGGTGGTCAAAGCATTTGCCCGAGAAAATTTTGAGATTGAAAAATTTGTGCAATATAATGAAGACTTTAAATCGAAAAATATGGCATCGGCTGAAGTATCCAGAAACTACTTGCCATGGCTAGACGGATTGGCCGGTAGTTTATCGATCATTGCATTGGTTCTGGGTGGAATCTTCGTGATCAATGGCGAGATGACGTTAGGGGATTTGGTGGCTTTCAATGGGTACTTGTGGATGCTGAACAATCCGATGCGGATGAGCGGCTGGTTGATCAATGATGCCCAACGCTTTTCAGCGGCGTGTATCAAGATCCGGCAAATGCTGGCACAGGAATCGAAAATCCCGGTGCATCATCAAGAAACACTGGTGCCGATCAAGGGCTATGTAGAATTTAAAGATGTGTCCTTCCACTTTTCCGATGATCCTGATCAAAATGTTTTGTCAGATATCAATTTCAGCATTGGACCTGGTCAAACGCTCGGTATTTTAGGAGAAACGGGTTCTGGTAAAACAACACTGGTCAATCTAGTCGGGCGATTCTATGATCCAACGGAAGGAACAGTATTGATCGATGGCAAAAATGCCAAAGAATATCCCGTCCGTCAATTGCGGGAGAACATTTCGATGGTCATGCAAGATGTGTTTTTATTCTCAAATACGATTTCTGATAATATCGCTTTTGGAAATCCCTTGGCAGATGAAGGGTTTATTCGGCAAATGGCTGTCGTAGCCGATGCAGATACCTTCATCTCACGGATGCCGCAAGGCTATGAAACGATTATTGGTGAGCGGGGTGTCGGGCTATCTGGTGGGCAAAAACAACGGATCTCTCTAGCACGGGCATTGGCCAAAGATCCATCGATTCTGATTTTGGATGACACGACCTCAGCCGTTGATATGGAGACGGAATCGAAGATCCAGCAAGAACTCACCAAGTTGACAGGCGAAAAGACCACCTTCATCATTGCCCATCGAATTTCATCGGTTAGAGAAGCCGACGTGATTCTCATGATGGAAAAGGGCCGGGTCGTAGAACAAGGCACCCATGAAGCACTGGTTGCCAAACGTGGTAAATATTATGAAGTCTATCAAAAACAATTAGGCTTAACAGGAGGTGAAGACGATGGCGAGAAACACATTTGATGTCGATGAGGAATTGGAACAGGAATTTAGTTGGCAAGACTTCAAACGACTGTCACGCTATGTTGTTCCATACAAACAAAGCATCTTCAAGGTCTTGGCAACGATCATCTTGGCCAATCTAGCTGGAATGTTGGCGCCGGTCTTCACCAAGATCGCGATTGATACTTCTATCCCTGAAGAAAATATTGGTCAGCTGTTATTGATCGGCTTGGCCTTTCTGGTGACCTTGGTCATCATTGGTGCCTGCATGCGCTATCGGATCTATCATATTACCCGCATTGGGCAGGATGTACTGAAAGATATGCGTTATGATATTTTTGAACATTTGCAACGCTTGCCGTTTTCTTACTTTGATACGCGGCCGCATGGGAAAATTTTGATCCGCATCGTCAATTATATCAATACTTTAAGTGATCTCTTGAGTAATGGGCTGATCAATCTGATCTCGGATATTTTCAATGTCGTGATCACCTTGATCTTCATGTTTGTCATTGACTTCAGGTTGACCTTGTATTCATTGGCTTTGCTGCCAGTCTTGTTTGTGATGGTGATGGTCATCAAGAACAAACAGCGCAAAGCGTATCAAACCCTTAGCAATAAACAATCTAATTTGAATGCCTATATCCATGAAAGCATCGCAGGCATCAAAATCACGCAATCTTTTGCCAGAGAAGAAGAGAATGCCGGCATTTTTGAAGAAGTCAGCAATGACTATCGGACCTCATGGATGAAAGCCGTGCGCATCCAATTTCTGATGTGGCCAGGGGTGCAAAATATTTCAGTCATCACCACTTGTTTGATTTATTTTGTTGGTATCCGCCAAATCGGGGTGGAAGTCAGTACCGGGACTTTGATTGCTTTCATCAGTTATATCAACAATTTCTGGAATCCGGTCATCAATATCGGAAATTTCTACAATTCATTGATCACGGCAACTGCCTACTTGGAACGAATCTTTGAAACCATGGACGAAGTACCAGACATCGAAGATAAACCAGATGCCAAAGTCTTGCCAGCGATGAAAGGGGCGGTGACCTTTGAAGACGTGACTTTCCGCTATGAAGAAGGCAAGAATATCCTATCAAATGTCAATTTCACGATTACGCCGGGGGAAAGCATTGCTTTGGTTGGGCCAACAGGCGCTGGGAAGACCACGATCATCAATTTATTGAGCCGCTTTTATGATGTCAATGAAGGCAGTGTCAAAGTGGATGGCATGGATGTACGGGATGTCACCTTGGCTTCATTACGCTCTCAGATGGGTGTGATGCTGCAAGATACCTTTATTTTCTCTGGTACCATCATTGAGAATATTCGTTACGGAAAATTGGATGCTACGGAAGAAGAAATCATCGAAGCAGCCAAAATCGTTCGCGCCCATGATTTTATCAAAGATTTGAAAGATGGCTATCATACGGTGGTGGAAGAGCGAGGCAGTACGTTATCTGCTGGTCAGCGGCAATTGATATCTTTTGCGCGTGCGCTGCTAGCAGATCCGAAGATTCTGATTCTGGATGAAGCAACTTCAAGCATTGATACCAAAACAGAGGAACTGCTGCAAGAAGGGTTACTAAAACTCTTAGAAGGTCGGACCTCCTTTATTATTGCCCATCGCTTGTCAACGATCAAAAACTCGGACCGCATTTTCTATGTGGCTGGCGGTACGATCGCGGAATCAGGCAATCATGACCAATTGATGGCCCAAAGAGGGTTGTATCATCATTTGTATCAATCGCAATATGATTTGTTGCAGGCGATATGAGATAAGTGAAAATAATTTAATCGAGAAGAAGGCGCACCTTGTGATGAGGTGCGCCTTTTTGGAGAGAATGGATTTTTGTTTAACTAAGCGTGAAGGTTTTGCTGTAGATAGTAGGGGAGTCATTACATATTAAAAGGGAATTAGTATCCTGCTTTCAAAAAAGTCTCGAAATAATGATCCAATTTGTCATCAATTTCAGTTTAAAAATTAATGGCAAATCGGAAAACCGAGAGGTTCTTTTTTCGAATTGAAACTGTATTCGTTTACTATAAGTTCTTTAGTGTAAAAAGTGCAGGGAATATCGACTTCGGATATTGCAGTTGTAAGATGAAATCTTTGGATAAGAATAAACAATACTGGATTTTGACAAATATACTTATGATGATAGTTATTGATTGTAGCTACGTAGGTATCGTTTAAAAGTTATCACCTTCGAATGGGGAGAACAGTTAAATCTTTGCAATAAACTTGATACTAATTACAGAAGCATTTAGGCGTTCCTAAGTGAAATTTCGAATTGAATTAGAACAGACAGGAAGTGAAAAAATCATTTTAGGACTTAATCGACAATTTATTCAAAATAGAAAGTAAACTATAAGTGTTAAGTCGACTTAACTATTCATTATTTCAGTGTTAATATTTGTATTCCTATAATTAAAAATAATTTAAATAATATATTACCAAGGAGGGCATATATATGACTAGTTTTAAATCTAACCATTCGCCTGTTCCCAAAAAAGCAATCTTTTTTCATATTGCTTTCATTGTTTCCCTAATTTTACCTTGGAGCTTTAATTCAAACCTTGATACATTCAGTATTGAAGTGTTAAATGGGATTAGTCTTATTTCTTCTTCACTGATGTATATGGGGCTGTTCTGCTTATATGAGTTCATTATAGTTGGCAGTTTTATTACTAATAATAATCAGATTATAATACTTGCTTTCACTATTCATGTTCTTTTTATCAGTTTCCAGTTTTTTTTATTGATTTCTCAAACAATCAATATGATTCAAATTTTTCGTCTGTATGGATTACTGATAGCTATAGTAGGGAATATGGGTGTTTTTGTGCATTTGTCAGCTGGTATGTTAAACAAGAAATAGATTTTTAAATATAAAAAAACGACTCGCAACTTCAATTAGTTGAGAGTCGTTTTGTTTAGTATAGGATAGTTCGCAGGATATGAAGCAAATTTATACGAAGTGAGAAGAATGCTTCTTTCAGAAATTTGATTCCCCAGAATGAATCCTTCACTCGGTACTTGTGCATGAGCAGTTCCCGCATCACTGTATAGGATAAATCACTGCTACAATAGATTTTTCATCAAGCGTACTGAACCGAAGACCGTTAATCCATTTGTCATCATTATTTCTCGGTTCGTCTTATCTAAGCGCAGAACATGTTTTTTATTTACGAGAAAAGCATGATGAACACGGACGAAATCACTTGATCGTTGTTCAATTTCCTTTAAATTGCCATAAATCTCAAGTTGACCGTCTTCATGATGAAGAATCAAGCGATGTTTGGCGGTTGAGGTTTCTAAATAGATGATTTTATCAATGGGGAGAAACCGGGACTGGTTGCCTATCTTAAATGAAAGGATGTCGGTACTTTTTGACTGGCTAGATGTATAAAAGGATTGGGTTTCAATTAGCGCTGAACGAACGCGTTCTCGTATGTTCCTGATATCATCTTTACTAATAAAGTCTAAAGCTTCTAGTTTATATTTGAAGGTTAAGTGCATTTTTTCCTCGTGGGTTGTTAAAAAAACAAGTTTGCAATTGCGGTCTTTTTGTCTAATTTTCGAAGCAAGGCCAATTCCGTCGATAGATGTACGCAAGTCAATATCTAAGAAAAAAATACCAGGGAAGGTATTTTTTTCTTTTATAGATGTCCACAATTCATGTGGATCTTTTGTCGCCATCGTTAATTCCATATCAAGTTCTTCAATCATGATATATGACTGAACAAGATGGGTCAACAGGTCTAATTGCTTTGGATCATCTTCACAGATATAAACAGATAACATCTATTATTCCTCCTGATGGATGGTAATTATTTGTGTGTAGTAGCGATCGGTGATTTGTGTCTCAAGAAACAGACTATTCTCTTGCTTGACGATCGATGCAGCATTTTGCAAGCCTATCCCTCTTTTAGGATCCTTAGTTGATCGGGGGTTTTTCTGCAGCAATTGTTCTTTAGGAATAAGCGCTGAATAAGTGTTGCCTATAATGATCATCTCATCGCCTACTTGCTTGAACACAGCAATTGAGAGACTAGGGTTCGTGCTTTCTTGCGCAGCTTCAATCGCATTGTCCAGCAGGATACCTAGCAAACGAACGAGTTGAATGGTGTCGAAGATTGGTTTCACTAGCAACGCTTTAGGAATTTCAAGTGAGCTAGTTATCCCTAACCCTTGGGCATGGTTCAATTTATGCAAAATAATACTGCGAATTTCAGATGAACCAATGTTCTGGATGTCATCTAAACGGTTGAAAGTAGGGGTAACCAGTTTTTGAGTTGCTTTGAGTTGGTTATGGTAATAGTCCCTCAAACCAGATAGATCTTCTTCATCGATGTATTCTTGGATCGAAAGCAAGATATTGCTGTAATCATGCTTAAATGCGCGTAGATCTTGATAGCTGATTTCTAATGCATGACTATATATTTGAATCTCTTCATAAGCGGTTTGTGTTTGCTGCTGCGATTGTTGCACTTTTTTTATACTGTGTAAGGAATAGATGATAAGGATCACAATAATTAAAATAAACACAAAGAAAACTGCCAAAACCATGAATAGAGATTGTGTTTGGAAATTTTGTGGATAAAAATATAAATACATAAATATTTGATAGCAATTATTGAAAAACCAAATACATGCAATAAAGTAGATGAATTTTTCTAAAAAATTATATTTATGAAGAGTGTCCTCAAGGTAAGGGCGTATAATATAACCTAAAAATCCATTGAAGAAGATACCTATTATTAGATAAAGTATGGAAAATCTATTATTTTCGGATATGGTCACAAATGATATGAAAGGAGAGGCAATTCTCATCAAAAAATAACAAATATAGTAAGAAACCAACAGTTTAGCTAGTAGTATCATAAAGGCCGGCACGGAATCTGAAAAATAATTGCTGAGTAACAATCCAATCATAAAAATAAAAAGTCCAATTAAGCTGATATGTGTTTCGATAAAGCAACATAAAACTGTAAGAATAAAAATGCATGAAAGTAATTGCTTATTTTTTTTTATTTTAGTGTCTAACATTAAATAGCTGCTTAATATGAAGAAAAAATGCGAATAGATAATTAAATGAAAAAGCATGAAACCACCCTTGGTTTTTTGGTTAAATTATATCATGTTTTTATTGCTTTTAGACAAAAAACATTTAGGTATTCCTAGATGTTTTTTTTTGCGTCTGTTCTTCATTTAGGATAGTTAGTCAGTGAATTAGGATATTTTTGGTTTTCGAGGCTACATTTCTAATATGATTAGGGTATCAAATCGATTTGAAAAAAAATTAATTGGAGGAACTTATGAAAAAGATTACTGGTTTAATTGTATTAGGGTTGGTAATTATAGGTACAGCATCTGAAGTGAACGCTCGTCAAATAGGTGAATTTTCAAGTTTTAAAGTGAATTATTCTGGCTCGGAAAAGTTTACTGGTTATTTAACAAAAGCGACAACAGGTCGCAATGGTGTAGTGAATTTATCAAATGATACTGGGACTGCTTGGATTACTGCAAATATGAAGAATTCTGAAGGTGCTTATCGAGGTGGGACGACTCTTCAAAGAGGTAAACGAGCAGAATTTAAAACATCTAACGCTGTTGCAGGATACAAGTATCGCATGGGTATGAGAAAAACAAATGATACAGGTGGCGGCAGTGTAACTATTAAGGGATCATGGAGTCCTGACTCATATTAATTCGTTTAAGGTCTATACTCGTATTCATTTGAGAATATCCGAGAAGCTGGATAGCTCTCGGATATTTTAGGAGGCGTTTCATGTCAATTCGAAAATTTCGCTATAAAAACAAATACTTAGCAGCAAGTATGATTTTACTGACTGTATCGATGTTGATTTCTTGGTTTTTTGCCAGCAACTTTTTTGAGATTCTGACAATGGATTACACTGCTCCGGATCTTGACCAGTCAATTCCCAAGAGCACTATTCAAAAAAGCTTCCTAGAATCAATTTTAACATGGGAAAATTTTGTCGATTCTTCTATGTATCACATAATTGATTTTTTACCGGTTTTGGTGGTATTGCCCATGTTAGGATTTTTTGATGAATTTCAGTTGTATCATGCCTACGGAAGATCGCGAATACAACATTTTTTCAAATATCAAGTACAAACAATTTCCATTTATTCCGTCATATCAGCCTGCGCACTTTGTTTGGCTTTGACGTGTCTTTACAGTATAGCAGGATTATTCGTGGTTCGATCGATTGATGATATTGGCGGCTATGCTTCCATATTACCTGCCAACTTTTACCAGTCTTCTCCATTTCTCTTCTTTTTATTTATGATCTGGACTATTTATTTCGTCTCTTTTTTTGTCCTCAACTTTTTAGCAGGAACATTCGTCATTTTTTGTCACCGTAAATGGCAAGTCTTAATATTAACGATGTTCATTTGTTTTGGTTCAGGAATTCTATCCAATATCGCAAGCTTTCCAGCACTGAATTATTACGGTACATATTTAGCGTTTAATACGGAATTAACAACGCTTCAAGCGTTTACACCAATTTTCATTTTTATGATGCTGGCGTGTGTCATCTTATTTATTTTAAGACGTCGGGAAGTAAAATAGCGTTATTCGGAGGTCGGTATGAAGGGATATCAAAAAATCTGTTTCCTGTTTTTAACAGCAGTGTTGCTTGCTAGCGTCAGTTATGTCTATGTCAGCAATAACTTGCTTCAGTACAGTATGGCAACAAATAGTCAGCTATATAAAGAATATTTTGTGCATAAACTGTTTATCTTTCCCGATTATACTCGGTTAGATTATATGGAAGGAAAGAATGTTTTTGATTTAATGCCATTTTATTTCTTTCTGCTTTCAGCTATTGTCGTTGGGGCACTTTCCTTTCTGAGCAGAGGAAAGGTATACTTTCAATATTATGCCGCTCGTTTAAAAACAAGTCGAAGATTGTTTAGCAGAATGATGCAGAAAGGAACATATGACCTAGTTGTTTTCTCTCTCAGTTATCACATGGCTATTATCTGTTTGATTGTTTACAATACATTTAATTATCAGGAAGATAGCCAAACCTTTTTATTGCAAATGGTCCTATTATTGATCATCCATACACTTTTCCTGTTGGCACTGTATCGGTTCCTGTTTTTTATTTACTTGATGTTGGATGATGTGAGGTTTGTCCTCATGCTAGTGGGTGTATTGGCTATCATTTTTATGATCAATCTGACATTTCCCAGTCTATCTATTATTTTCATTTGGCATGATTTGCATTGGGTGATAAGTATCATTTTTAGTGGCATCATCTTACTCTTAACACAGTTCATGACAATATTTATGCCTTTTCATTTGTAAACTCAACGAAAGAAGTGATCAACAATGAGAATCAAGCTGAAAAATGTAACGATTAAAATAAAAAGTCAAAGTATATTAGATGATGTGAATATGCTGATTGGCGCAAAAGAGTGTATTGGGTTGATTGGACACAATGGGTCTGGGAAATCTGTTCTTCTGAAAGCAATTTGCGGGTTTATGCCGTTTTCCGGAAGAATCAATGTAATGGGAAAAGATGTCATAGCTGGGAAACAATTTATTATTGACAGTGGCATTATGATCGAACAACCAGACATGATTGGGTATCTAACAGCCCTTGAAAATTTACAGCTTTTGGCTGACTTGATAAAGGAAGTTTCCACGAAACAGTTGGAAGAAGTCCTTGTCCAGGTTGGCTTAGTAGATTGCAAAGGGAAAAAAGTCAAACATTTTTCTTTGGGGATGAAACAAAGACTGAGGATCGCGCAAGCGTTAATGGAAGATCCCGCGATTTTGATTTTGGACGAACCTTTCAACGGGTTGGATAAAAGAGGGGTTGCTGAAATATCAGAATTGTTGCAAGAGTTAAAACAACAAGGGAAGACAATTCTTTTAACAAGCCACGATGAGCGGCAAATTGATGCGCTTTGTGATCGTGTCTATGAAATTGAAGGAGGACACCTATATTGCGTAAGTTGAAATTTGCTTATATAGCCATAGGTTGCTTACTGCTGACAGGGTGTGGCAGTCTGGCCCCTGATGCACAAGAAGAATCGGTCAGTGAAAGTCAACGGCAAGCAGCGATTGAGGAAGAAAATCAGGCAATGGAACATAGGACGGTTTTTGATATTCAAGCGGCTGATTTAGATCGGAAATTAGCAGATTCAAGCCTATTTGTTCTAGTTCCCGACGGTGTAGAAGCTGATGATGGCTTTATTACAGTGGATTATGCGGCTGGAGAAGAGAGCAGAGATCTATACTTTTCTGCCATTATGATTCAAATCAACGAAAGCTATAGAAATTTTGGTGAAAAGAAACAGCTGATCGATGAAGCAATGACGGACCTTTTCAAGGCACTTGGCGTCGAGTTTGATTACTCAGATTTTGAAAAAAAACTTGAAAGTCGGGAAGTCAACATTGATTACGGCGAAGAAATTCATGTTGAAATTACACAAAATACGGATGATATTCGGAATGTCCAGTTGATCATAAAACCCTATTAACTTTCATGTGAGGGAACTGAAATAGTCTACTTCATACAAAGAACCTGCCAATCAATCGGCAGGTTCTTCTCATCTACGCTAAATTTTCAGCTCTTAGATTTTTCCTTCCAACTCAATGTGATCAGACTGGCACAGATAAACCCGCCGCCAAAAAGCAAATACAACCATAGATAAGGTGAATCACTTCCAGCAATCTCCATTACGCCGTTCAATAGACACCATGTGATGAAGCAGGCCAAACCCGAATGATAGAGATTCGATGAAAGCCGCAGTTGCTTGTTGCTGAATAGTCGATCAATCAGCCACCAGAGCAGCCCGGCGTATACCATGATCAGCCAAGCGTATTTCAGCGAAGCGGAGCTGATGCCGTGACTAAAGTGATGATAGACCAATTGGAAGAGAAATAGACTAAGGCAGATACTGCCGTAGGAAATCAATTTTTTCATGTCGGTCACTTCCTTTACTTGAAATAGAGGATGTCGCTGACTGCTCGTTCCTCGCTGTTGTCACTACCACCGACGGTCTGATTGACAACTTTGCCATTGAAGTAAAGGGTCGATGAGCCGCCACCGTCTAGATTATAGGCAGTTGCAGCACCTAGTTCTTCAAATTGTTCTGCCAATTGATACAAGGTCAAGCCTTCGCTGTCAGATGTCCGGCCTTCAGAAACGATGATCACATAGTGGTTCTCGGCAATCTGTCCGATGGCCGTTCGGGGGTTGCTGGTCATAGATTGTGAGACTTCGGCAGAAGTAGAGACCACGATTTGACTGTCTTCGATCAATGCTGGACCGAAGGAAAGGATTTGCTGGGCATTGGTCAAGGACTCAGCGGAAGTCGTGCTTTCATCAACGATGGAGAAATTGCCATCTTGATCAATCACCAATGCTTGGGTATCTCCGTTTGCCGTATCGCGATATAATGTACCGTTGCGCATGACAAAACCAGTACTGCGGAATCCGTAATAATCGCCATTGATAGCCAAAACAGCCTCGTTTTCGGCTGCCATCGCAGAAGTTGTTTCTTTGATATTTCTGCCGTATGTGTTTTCGGCTAAAGCTGTTTGCAAATGACTGCTGTCGGCTGTTTGGATATCAGCGATATAGACGGTCGTCTCATCGACACGTTTTTCGGTCAGCGTGATCGTCAGACCGTCACTGGTATAACTTGTATCGGTGGCAACGATCGATTCGCTGCTGGCCGTCGTCTCTTCAGTGCTATTGCCGGTCGAGGCGGCGGTGCTGTCTGTCACCGTTGCTACTGCTACTTGGCGATCAGGCAAAACAAACGCTTTTAAAAGGATCCAACAGCTGCTTGCTGTCAGCAGGAGTGAAAACAGCCAGGCCCAGCGGTAAGGTTTTTTTAACCAATTCATTATGAGACCCCCTTTACAAAAATATAACGCTGTTGTACTTGGAAACTCAAGAAGAACAAGAGGCCGTCCACGATCAGTTTTGACAAAAAGAGCGAAGGTAAGATCTGCGCTATGCAATTGACCCCGATCCAACTAAAGAAGATGATGGACACAAAAAGACAAGCATAGCGAAAAGCACTGGCTGAGTTATGCGGTTGCCGGAATACATAGCGACGGTTCAATAAGTAGTTGATTACCCCTGAAGTCAAACGGGCCAAAACTGTCGCAATCAACAATGGCAGAGAGGTACGGCCCAAAAGCAAGGTCAATAGCAGGAACAAACTGCTGTCTAAGAGTGCTGAAATAAGGGAAGCACCGATAAAACGCAACAACGGTCCATAAATCAACAAGGAATCATGGATTGGACGGAAATGGGAATGCTGATTGTTGTCCTCATAAATCGTCTGGATAGGGATCGATATCAGCGTAAGTTGCTGCTGTTTTGCAGCTAACAGGACATTCATTTCATAGTCAAATCGTGCGCCATTGATTTCGGTCAAAATGGGCATCAAGGTAGTGGGGAATGCCCGCAAACCTGTTTGGGTATCTTGCAAACGTAAACCTGTAGCCAACCAAAAAAAGCCTGATGTCAATCGATTGCCCCAGTAGCTTTTGGCTGGGGTCGTTTTTTTCTCAAAGGAGCGGACGCCGAGTATCAGGGCGCGGCTTGGCTGATTGGGCAAAGCATGGATCAGACGTTGGATATCTTGCGGGTGATGCTGCCCATCCCCATCGGCGGTCACAATTCCTTCTACTTCAGGAAAGTGTTGCTGGATCATGTGTAACCCATACTTCAGCGCGTAGCCCTTGCCGTGGTTTTGGGGATACGAATTAAAATGAATGCGGGGAGAAAGTTGACGAATGGTGTGAAAAATTTCTTGATAGTGCGCACCACTGCCATCATCGACGATCAATATATCGCAGGTAGTTGCTTGAAGCAACGTGTCAAAAAATGCAATGGTTTTTTTTGACGGCTCGTAGATAGGAATCATTAATAGGACATTCATGTGAAATCACCTCTTGCACATAGGATAGCTGAGGCGGCTTAATGGGAACTTAAAAAGAGTAAAGAAGGATTGAAAATGCTTGGTCAATGAAAAACGACAAAAAAACTGCTTTCTCGAAAGAAAGCAGTAAGAACATCAATCACTTAAATCAACGATTTTGGTCCCGTGAACTTCTTGTACACCTAGTGTATCACTGACATGTTGCGCATTCTCAAATGAAATCCCGCCCCCTGGTAAAATCGTCAGACGTTCTGCTGCATAGTCGATGAATTCTTGCAGACGCGAAAGATTATCTTCAATAGGGGTGCCAGCTGCGCCGCCATGGGTCAAAATGCGTTCGACCCCGTGATCCGCCAGCCAATCGATCGCAGCAAACTGTCGTTCAGCAGGAATTGCATCAAAGGCCATGTGGAAAGTCACTTGTAGGCCTTCTGCTGTGTCTAGCAATAGTTCTAAGGCTTCTTCATCCAACCAGCCGCTGGGAGTCAAACAACCTAGAACAACGCCATCGGTACCGATTTTTTTGGCTTCGATCAAATCGGTATGCATGATTTTCAATTCTGTATCGTTGTAAACAAAATCACCACCCCGCGGACGAATGATCGTCATCACAGGGACACTCTTTTCTCCGGCATAGCTTAAGGCTTCTTCAATGACACCTGTACTAGGGGTGGTGCCGCCGACAGCCAAATTGTCGCATAGTTCGATCCGATTCGCACCTCGGGCGATCGCTAATGGGATATTGGTATAATTTTCTGCACAAAACTCTTTTAACATAAAGACCCTCCATGGATAAAGCTGTTATTCTATACTAGTAGTTTACCATAAGTTTATGGTAAAGTAGAACAGAGATGGAGGAGTGTTTGATGTTAAAAAAAATCGATCGTGGTCGTTTGTTTTTACAAGCCCACCAAGCGCTGTTTGCCTGTCCAATTTGTCAGCAGAGATTTTTTGCCGCCGATAGCGGTTTGGTTTGTGCCAATCGCCATCGCTTTGATTTGTCAAAGAAAGGGACCTTGTTTTTCTTAGACCATGCGGTCAAAACAGAGTATGACCAGTCGATGTTCCTGCCTAGACAACGAATGATCCAAAGCGGGATGTATCAGCCTGTGTTGGCGCTGATCAAAAAGCATTTGAGCCTTGGGGACAGTGTATTGGACGTTGGCTGTGGCGAAGGGAGCTTCTTGAACCAGTTGATCAGCGCACCGACCCAAACCGCGGTTGGTTTCGATATAGCCAAAGAAGGCATCAATCTAGCCACCAATCAAGCTGTACCGGCGTTTTGGTGTGTGGCGGATCTGACCAATCTACCTTTTGCAGCTGCCAGCTTTGATACGGTATTGAATATTTTTTCCCCTTCGAATTATGAGGAATTTAATCGTATTCTTAAAAAAGGCGGTCAATTAATCAAAGTTGTTCCGGCTGAAAATTACTTGAAAGAATTGCGAATGGCCTTTTTTCCTGATGATTTGGCGAAGCAGAAGTATTCCAATCAACGGGTGGTAGATAAATTTCTAGCGCATTATCCAACCGCCACACGGCAGCGGGCAACCCACGTCTTTGCAATCCCAGAAGCCTTGCAGCAAGATTTGTTGGCGATGTCCCCTTTGGAGTGGGCTGCAACCGAAGCTGCGAAAGAAGCGTTGCGGAAAAAACCGCTGACAAAAATCACAGTGGATGTTGACATATTAATTGCGAAAATTTACTGAAAATATTTTGAACTTTTTTGTTATATACCCTTGCATTCATGCCATGGGAGTGATATATTGTTCTCAAGTCATTTTTCATTGGTTTTTATCAGGTTCCTGTTCTGATAAAAGTTAGTGAAAAGAGCTTCACTAACGTAACGACTCGCAGTGATCGACACCGAGTTGGTACGTTTTTTTTATGCCCAAAATGTCCTTTATGTGAGAAGAATCGCTAAAAACAATTTGACCAAAATATGATACTATAGATACAATAACAATCAATTGGTGAATACCGAGTGAAAAGGAGAATATTTCATGAATCACATCGTTCTTTTTGAACCACAAATTCCAGCGAACACGGGAAATATCGCCCGCACTTGCGCAGCGACAAATACACAGTTGCATTTGATCGAGCCTTTAGGCTTTTCTACGGATGATAAACACTTAAAACGGGCAGGATTGGACTACTGGCAAGATGTTGCCATCACGTACCACAAAGATTTGCCTGCCTTTATGGCATTCTTAGGAGAACGCCCATTGTACTTGATTTCTAAATTTGCCAATCGCGTCTATTCTGAAGTCGACTATACGGCAGATGATGACCAATTTTTCATTTTTGGCAAAGAAACCACTGGTTTGCCAGAAACCTTTATGCGGGAACATGCCCAACAGTGTTTGCGTATCCCAATGAACGATACCCATGTTCGGTCATTGAACTTGTCAAACACAGCTGCGTTGATTATCTATGAAGTACTGCGTCAACAAGGATTTCCGGAATTAGAATTGACGCACCATTATGAAAACGACAAAATCGATTAAAAGCGAGGACGGATGGATGCAACTTTATTTTACACGACATGGCAAAACGGAATGGAACCAAGCAAGACGCTTTCAAGGGATGATGGGGGATTCGCCGTTATTGCCGCAAAGCTATCAAGAAATCGACTTGCTGGGCAACCATATTGCGGAGATTCCTTTTGAAAAAATATATGCCAGCACTTCGTTGCGGGCAATGAAAACAGCCCAGGGCATCCAAGCGCGATTGTCACAGCCTGTGGAGATCATCTATACAGATGATTTAAGGGAATTGGGCTTAGGCGACTTAGAAGGGCAATCCATCGATGAGATGCACGCCAAATATCCAGAAGCATTGGATCGCTTACGCAACCACTTGGATCAATATGACCCGAGTGTCTTTCATGGCGAACCAATCGAAGCGGCTTTGGCCCGGATCGAAAAAGTAGTCGTCAACGCTGTAAAAAAACATCAAGGGCCTTTATTATTTGTGGGTCATGGTGCCTCACTGACTGCTGCGATCCAGTGGCTGGCAGGAAAAAACCTTGCTCAGTTAAGAGAACAGGGCGGATTGGTCAATAACAGTTTGAGTATTTTAGACACAGGTCAAGATGCAAACTTGCCATACCAGCTGACACAATGGAATGATGCCAGCTTCTTAGCCGATCAAGCTGGATTAGACGCCTTATTATAATATAGGAAGGAGCGGCACCATGATTCCAGAAAGATTGTTTTTTGTCGGCCATGTTGCCGCCATCTTTTTTCAAAACCCAAGCAATTTTTATAAAGTCATGTTGGTCAAAGTCACGGAAAACAATGCGGATTACAAGGATAGCGAAATCGTTGTGACCGGTAGTTTTGGCGAGATCCAAGAAGAAGAGAAATACCGATTTTTTGGTGAGTTGGTCAACCATCCTAAGTATGGCGTGCAGTTGAAGGCAGAGAGTTACCAACAGGAACAGCCGACTTCAGCACAGGGCTTGATCAACTATCTATCCAGCGAGAAATTCCCAGGGATCGGCAAGAAAACAGCTGAAAAAATCGTGGACCTTCTAGGAGAAGATGCCATTGATCGGATGCTGGAAGACCCCACATTGCTGGGGCAGATCCATGGCTTGAACGACAGCAAGCAAAAGATGATCATTGATACGATCCGTCAAAATCACGGTATGGATCAGGTGATCGTTGGGTTGAACCGTTATGGCTTCGGCAGTCAATTGTCCTTTGCCATCTACCAAGCCTATCGCAATGAAGCGCTGTCTATCATTGAAGAAAACCCCTACCGCTTGGTTGAAGATATTGAAGGTATCGGCTTCAAGCGGGCGGATGGGATTGCGGAACAACTTGGCATCGAGGCGATTGCGCCTCAGCGTTTTAGAGCGGCGATCTTGCATCAGATCTTTGCCCATGCCTTGCAAAGCGGCGATACATATAGTGATGCCCAAGATTTATTGGAACAAACGCTGCGTTTGCTGGAAACGAGCCGACCAGTGGAAATTCCGCCGGAAGCATTGACGAATGTGATCATTGAATTGGTAGAAGAAGGCAAGATCCAGCAGGAAGAAACCAAGCTGTATGAAAATAGTTTGTATTTTGCAGAATGGGGTATCGCCAGTTCAATCGATCGTCTGCTAGCACGAAAAAAAGAAATCAAATATCCTGAAAAGACCATCAGTAAAACGATTCGCAAGATTGAAAAGCAGTTGGGCATCACCTATGGCGCCTCCCAAGAAGCAGCGATCAAAGAAGCCATCCGTTCACCGTTGTTTATTTTGACAGGTGGGCCAGGAACAGGTAAAACGACGGTTATCAATGGAATCGTTCAACTATTTGCTGCTTTGAACGATCTTGATTTGACCCCATCCAAATACAGTGAAGACACCTTTCCGATTTTACTGGCAGCACCCACTGGTCGCGCAGCCAAGCGAATGAATGAAACCACGGGTCTGCCTAGCGGCACGATCCACCGTTTACTTGGATTGAATGGCCGGGAGAAGGCCCCTAGTGTCAGCGCCAAAGAGTTGGAAGGCGGTTTGTTGATCGTAGATGAAATGTCGATGGTCGATACCTGGTTGGCCAATACGCTATTCAAATCGATCCCCACCAATATGCAAGTGATATTCGTTGGCGATAAAGATCAGCTGCCTTCGGTCGGACCTGGTCAAGTCTTACATGATCTGCTCGCAATCGAGGCGATTCCGCAACAAGAATTGACAGAAATCTATCGCCAAGGGGATGGATCAAGTATTATTCCATTGGCCCATGCGATCAAAAATGGTCAATTACCAGCTGATTTCACCAAGAATCAAAAAGACCGATCATTTTTTGCCTGCGATGCTTATAAAATCGAACCTTTGATTGCCCAAATCGTCAAAAGAGCCAAAGATAAAGGATTCACACCACAAGATATCCAAGTCTTAGCGCCGATGTATCGAGGAGCGGCGGGGATCGATGCCTTGAATAAGATGATGCAGGAGATTTTTAATCCAAATGACGGGTCGAAAAAAGAAGTCGCCTTCAATGATACAGTCTATCGAATCGGCGACAAAGTCTTGCAATTGGTCAACGCGCCAGAAGACAATGTTTTCAATGGCGATATGGGCCAGATCGTCGGCATTACCTTAGCCAAGCAGTCTGAGGACAAAATCGATGAATTGACGATTCGTTTTGATGCCAATGAAGTGACGTATAAGCGCAATGAATGGAACAAGATCACGTTATCCTATTGTTGTTCGATCCATAAATCTCAAGGTAGTGAATTTCAAATGGTGATCATGCCAATGGTTCATCAATATCAACGCATGCTGCAGCGGAATCTGCTTTATACAGCAGTCACCCGCAGTAAAGATATGTTGATTTTGCTTGGCGAACCGCAGGCGTATCAGACTTGTGTGGTCAATGAGTCTGCGATCCGCTTGACCACATTGAAAGAACGAATCAATGGCACTGATCAAATGACCACCCTGCAACGGCAAAAACTAGCCCAGTATGAAGAAAGCGATGATCCTTTCAATGATCCGCAAACAGCCAAAGAGCCATTACAGACCGTTGAAAAATCAGTCGTGAAAGAAACCAGTGATTCGGGTGAGGTGGGCAGCCAAACAATTGATTTGTTCTCAGACGAATTGAAGAAAGAACAGTCGGCGTTTGCTGAATCAGCATCGCGTACCCCTGATGATATAGTGGAAGAAACATTAGCTTCAGGGCCACTGACAATTGCGATGATCACCAACCAAACAGTGGATCCGATGATTGGTATGGGAAAAACAACGCCTTATGATTTTTAAGAAAAAGTTGTGGGGAAAATAAAGAATAGACAAGAGAAGTGAGCGCTTTCTTTTGGTTTTTGGCGAAGATATGCTAAGCTAAAATCAAAAGGAGGCGTTGTTTTATGGCCAAAGAAACGGAAGACAAATTAGCAAAATTAGCAAAAGAGTCAAGCAATGATTTCAAAAAGCTAGATGAAATGGAAAAAGAGTACAAACTTGACGAAAGTCCAGATGCAGCGGGTATATCTGAAGGCGAATCTAAGTTGGAAAAGACGTTAGATAAAGCACCAATCATTCCACCGAACACGCCAAACAATCCAATCAATCCTGGGAATCCAGGCAATCCGTAAGCTTTTTGAAGAAATGATCAACAGGGATAAAGACAAAGAGCATTGACTTTCGGGTCAATGCTCTTTGTGTTGTCCTAGGTTTTTCGGAGATGTTGGTAGTAATAAATCGCCAATTGTGTACGGTCACGTAGGGCCAATTTTTCTAATAGTTGACTGATATAGTTTCGGACTGTGCCATCACTTAGGAAAAGTGTTTCAGCTATTTCTTTGTTGTTTTTGCCAGTGGCGACTTCTTTGATGATCTGCAGTTCACGTTCGGTCAAAGATTGTGAGAAGGTCATTTCAGGCGCAGGTGCCATCATTTGCGTAAACGTATCTACGATTTCGGTACCAAAGACGACTTGTCCATTATGCGCAGCTTTGACTGAAGGGATGATCGCATCGAGATTTTGCTTGATCAAATAGCCTTTGACCCCAATGGCGATGGCTTCTCGAATATAGTCTTGGTCATTAAATGTTGTCAGCAGCAAAATGACTGCTGACGGAAACTGCGCCAATATTTCTTTTGCAGCCATCAAGCCTGTTTGTTGGCCCATGCGAATATCTGTCAATAGCACATCGGGTCTATGTGTTTGATACAGTAATTTTGCTTCTTCTGCAGAGTGGCCGACATGCAGGACTGAGATTTCTTCTGTACTTTCTAAAATCGTTTTTAAGGAAGCTGTGACGAAAGGATCGTCATCGATAATAATTACTTTGATCATCAGGTTGTCTCCCTTGGTATGGTGATCGTCAATTGAAAATGGCTATCGGTCTGCATGATATGGACCTGTCCATTGAGTGACCGAACCCGTTGCTGGATCGTCTGCAAGCCAATGCCTGGCTTTGATGGGTCTGATGTATGGACGCCATCATTGCGAATCTGCAACCGATAAAATGCGGGCAATGTTTTGAAATAAAAGCTTAACACTGTTGCTTGACTATGCTTGATCGTATTCGTTAAAGCCTCCTTCATCACCATCAGCAGACAATTTATTTGTCTGTCTGATAAGTCTTCAAATACCTTGCCTTGAATATCAACTGTGAAAAGTGCATCGATCGTCAGTAGGTGTTGGACTGCTTCGGCAAAAGAAAGCGAATCTGCATGCAAGTCATGGACACTCAGCCGGATATGATCCATGCCTGTATCCACTGTCCTTTTCAGCTGTTCCAATGGTTCTTGCAAAGCGGGTTCTTGATTGATCGCTTGAAGGGCGCCGATTTGCAAGAGTGCCCGTGACAACAAATGACCGACATTGTCATGGATATCTCTGGCGATTCGATTACGTTCCTCAGCAATCTGCAAGGCCAATTGAGTTTCATGAGATTCGAGCAGTTGCTTATTTTGAGCGGCTAATTGCTGCTGCTTTTCCCAATGGCTGTCTTTTGAGGCGAGGTAGTCCTGAGATACAGCTGTCATTGCTTGGTCTTTCTGACGCAAGTAAAAGCTAAAAAGCATAAGCACCATAAGGGCGATCTGAATGGCCCCTCGTTGTTGAAAGAAGAGCATACCTGTCAAGCACAATAAGGTTGCTCCTTCGATGGCTAGCGCACGCAAGGGCAATGTCCGCAAGAAGCAAGGGAGATAAAAAGTGAGTGCTGGCCACAAGTAACAAATAACGATGATTGCCATAATCATGATCCAACTGGCTGATTTTGGCAACAAAAAACTGATCCCCATCAAAAAAATCGCTGCTAAAAGATAGCTGATTTGCTGAGCAGCGAATCCTTGTCCAATCATCAAGGACAAAGAAATCAATAGAAATAGGCTGGATTCTATCAGTGTACGGCTTTTGTCCATGAAAGTCTCCTTTTTATGACATTTGTCATGGCTAGTTTGGTCAAAGGTCACTAGTATGTGACAGCTATCTTTATTATAGTCAGAACATAGAGAAATTTGAAAGGGGTTTTTTGAAGATGATGATCGAAATCAATCAATTGGTGAAACGTTATGACACGTTGGTTGCATTGAACCATGTCGATCTGCAAGTGGCGGAAGGAGAGATCCTGGGATTGCTAGGGCCAAATGGGAGCGGCAAAACAACGGCCATTCACTGTATGCTTTCTGTATTGCGATTTGATAAAGGATCGATTCAGTTATTTGGGCAGCAAATGACAGCCGATAATTATGCTGTCAAAGCGAGAATCGGTATCGTGCCGCAAGAAATAGCAGTCTTTGAAGAGTTGACAGTCTATGAAAACATTGATTACTTCTGTGGCTTATATGTGCCGGATAAGAAAAAAAGGCAATCGTTGATTTCAGAAGTTGTGGCGTTGGTTGGGTTAGAAACGTTTACGTCGTTTTATCCTCATGCGTTGAGCGGGGGCTTAAAACGCCGGTTGAATATTGCATGCGGTATTGCCCATAAGCCTGATTTGATTTTCTTAGATGAACCGACTGTTGCTGTCGATCCGCAAAGTAGAAATAAGATTCTTGAAAGCATCAAGGCCTTGAATCAATCAGGTGCGACGATTGTGTACACGACCCATTACATGGAAGAAGTGGAATTGTTGTGTGACCGCATCGTGATCATGGATCAAGGACAAGTGATCGCCAAAGGGACCAAAGATGAGTTGAAGGATATGGTCCGTACCTCAGATCGGTTAACGATCGATATCCCATTTTTACCAGAAGAGGTGCGCAAAAAAATCAAGGCACAGCTTTCTTTTGAAGACATGCGCTACGTAGATGGGGTGTTATCTGTAACCTCTACGCATTTGAAAGATGATCTATTGCCGATATTAACGATTTTGCAAGAAGCAAACCTCACCTACGGGAAAATTAGCACCAAAGAAGCCACATTGAATGATGTTTTTCTAGAGATCACTGGCAAAGCGTTGCGGGATTAGGAGGGATGACGATGTTTTGGCATATGTATTTTTATCGATTAAAAATTTTATCAAGAAATAAATCCCTCTTGTTTTGGACTTTGGCTTTTCCCATCATTTTAGGCTTGATGTTTGTTGCTGCATTTGGCCAATTGGATGAAGGAACCACTTTAGAAGCCATTCCTGCTGCTGTCGTCCTTCCTGAAGAAGAACATGAATCGGCCGACAGATTCGTTGACTTGTTAACTACGATCGAATCTGACGGTGCAGCTTTATTCACGCTGCACACTGCAACGGCTGATGCAGCACAAAGGCAATTGGAAGCCAACGAGATTGCAGGGTATTATGTCCTGCAAGAAGAGCAGATCACCTTACATGTAGGACAAGCGGGACTGCGACAGACTATCATGAAAAGCGTCATGGATCAATATCTTCAGCAAATGGCACGCCACACATATTCGATAGAAGCAGGAGATCTCGCTGCAGCAGATATCATGCAAGAGCTGGATATGCCGACGTTCCAAACCCGTTATGGAGAGGCCGAGATGAGTATCAAGAGTTTCTATTTCTTTACGTTAATCGGCATGGCGATCCTTTATGGCACCATGTGGGGATTGCGACATGCCTTGGATCAACACGCCAATCAATCTGCCAATGGCATACGCTTATCAATGATGCCAATCACCAAAGCGAAAGTGACGTTGGCCAATCTTATGGCCAGTTTTACCATCTTTTATTTAGAGTTGTTGGTGATCATCGCTGTTTATCGTTTTGTTTATCGTGTTGATTTCGGCACACGCTGGCAGTGGTTGCTTCTCGTGGTCGCTTTAGGTGCCCTCAGTGCCTTGTTATTGGGCTTGCTGATGGGGAATGCCTTTCCTAAGATGGCTTTGGCGCAAAAAGAAGGGATCGCCACCGCGGTCACGATGGCCTTGAGTTTTCTTGCTGGGATGATGGGCTCTGAGCAAGTGAAGTATTGGATTGACGTCAATCTACCTTTCTTAGGAAAAATCAATTTGGTCAACTTGATTAGTGAGAGCTTGTATAAGTTGTATTATTATCAGGAACTTTCCAGTTTCTATCTAAACCTCATTTGGCTGATTGGCATTATTTGTTTGATTGCTGCGATGAACGGGTTGTTTGAAAGGAGGGTTCAATATGATGCTTTATAAAACGATTTGGCAACTGCTTAAAGCCAATAAAACCAACTTAGTGATTGGTGTGATCGTTACATTGGTGATTACCTTTTTTTACGCCCAAAGTATTGATGTCGGGGATACACAGTTGCAAGAGGCAAAGATTTTGATTCTGTCTGAACATGAAGCGCCTATTATAGATGGCATGACGGATTATTTGGCAGAAACGCAGACGATCGTCCAAATGGATTCTCCAACCCAAAAGGAAATAGATGATGCCTTGTATTTTCAGCAAGTAGGGATCGTCTTATATCTCCCAGATGACTTCTCAGATACAATCCTTTCAGGTAAAATGCCTAACATTGATATACAAGCGCGA
The DNA here is from genome assembly GCF_054784955.1 of Enterococcus salsurae. Classification (NCBI taxonomy): domain Bacteria; kingdom Bacillati; phylum Bacillota; class Bacilli; order Lactobacillales; family Enterococcaceae; genus Enterococcus; species Enterococcus salsurae. The sequence goes on from NZ_BAAHWY010000003.1 coordinate 195,695, forward strand.
CCAGATGCTTTTTCTAAGACCCTCGTGACGCAACAAGTAACGACGTATCTCCAGACGTATCTGGCATACGCACAAACGCTTGCTCCTGAAGAAGCAATGGTTCAAACAAGGGAGACTCTGTCGATCCAGGGCGACTTGGTGCTTAGTGAAGAATATAGTCAGCGTATGGGTCGGTTATTCTCTGGTATGACCTTCAATTTATTGGCGTATGGCTTATTCATGTCGATTTTTAGCGGTTTTGGCGTTGTGAATTTGGCCTTTAACCGGAAGATGATCAGTCAACGAAATCAGGTAGCACCGTTGTCCAAACGAAAGTTCAATCGGCAAATCACCTTGGCATTGGTTGGCTATTCCATTCTCTTGACTATTGGTTTTTGTGGATTGGTGTTGTTGCTGACCCGTCATCTGTGGTCGAATGCGATTGGCTGGCATGTGTTGAATGTGCTTGTTTTCATCCTGCCGGTGATTGCATTTTCTTCCTGTATGACCTCGCTTATCAAGAGTAGTGAAGCCATCGGGGGGATTAGTACTATTTTCATTATGGGCAGCTGTTTTATCGGCGGTGTCTTTGTTCCGTCAAATTTATTGCCGGCTATCGTCAATCACATTGCGGCATTTACACCGACCTATTGGTTTATCCAAAATAATCAACTGATTAGCCAAAGTTTGACGATCAATTCGGCGTTTCTAGAAACGTTTATTGCACAATCTGGTATTTTGCTGGCCTTCGCAGCAGTCTTTCTCGTTGTTCAGCTGGTAATGAGCAAAGACAAATCGTATTTGCGGTAATTGAGTAGGAAAGTGTTTGGCCAATAGAAAGAAGGTGTGCCTCAATGTTGAGACACACCTTTTTTAACACCAAAATAATTGTTTTGCTGTAGTCAATGTTAAGTCAAATGATCGTTTGCCCATTTCTTCGCCATCTTCTTGCCCATGTTGCGGAATCGTTGAGATGATTCGGATTTTAGCAGTCGAAATATGATGGAAATAACGAGATTTCATATGTTTCTTGCGGGTCAGCAATAAGATCAGCCAAAAAATTTTGAACATGGCGACACGCTCGACCAAAACAAAATCCAGTTTGTTATCCTTGATCGTCGCTGTGGGTGCAATCGACACCCCGCCGCCGAAATAAGGATGATTGGTCGTTGTACATAAGAAAGCTTTTGAGAAACTCAATTGCTGCCCATTACATTCGACCAAAATCGGAAAGCCTTTTTGTCGGAACAATACGTTTAAAATCGCTGCGATATAAGAAAAAGAACCCATATTAAATTTGTTCAAATTTGACTTAGCAGCTGAATGATTGGCCGCATATACAATGGCTGCATCTAAGCCAATCCCAACATTGTTGATGGCCACACCCGCTTCATTTTGGATTTGTTCGTGGTAGTGGATGACTGTCAGTTCTTGCGGCCGGCTAGTTCCAGCGATTTGCCAAAAAACTTTTTCAGGCTCTTTCGGAAAATCCAGACTGCGGGCAAAATCATTGCCTGATCCCGCTGGAATGTAGGCGATCGGAATCTGTTGCTCGCTGACTTGCTGGACTTCAGAGACCACTTGATGTAATGTGCCGTCGCCGCCAATGACCACCAATAGCGGAAATAGCATGTCGCTATTCTCTATATAAGCCTCATCCCAAGGCAGCAGTGTTTCTTTAAGCAGCTTCTGGGTCGTCAGGCGTTCTTCGCCAGCTTGTTGTGTATAATAAAACTGGTGTGGAAAGTGATGTTTATCTAAGATTTTTTTGATGCGCTCTGCTACCTTGCTGCCGCGTCCACTACCTGAAGCAGGATTGGCGATGATGTGATAATAATATTTCATGGCATATAATCCCCAATATACTAGTTTACGTTCAATGCGGTCTATTATAGCATGTTTCACCAAATGTGTGGATAGGGAAGTATGCGAAAAAGAGGACAAAAAAATAGATTCGACGAAAGTGCCAGTCATGATCGGTAAGGTTCTGATGTCCACTTTGATCATAAGGTTCAATACATTTCGTCGAATCCTATTCAATTAGTAAGGAGTAACCCAAATTCCCACATCCTTTGTGCTTTATTTTAAGTTGACAACAATTCTTTTCTTGCAGAACCTACATCGTCTGCTTTACTGGGAATTCCTGCTCCTTACACTTATAGTATAGCAGAAAAACGCAATATTGCAAGCGTTTACAAAAGCGTGATGAGGTCTTAAAACTTTTTTAAACACTTGTCGATTTATACAAATTTTAAGTTTTCTTTCTTCGTTTAGCCATATTTTTGCCGTAGTGTAGATACAAGGAGCGATGCAACATGAAAAAAATCGAACTCAAATCCTATCAAATATGGCGAATCATTCTTCTCGCACTTGTTGTTTTTTGGAGTGGTGTAGGCTGCTTACTTTTATGAAACAGCATCTTCAGCTATAGAAACGTAGACAATCGCAGATTCTGCGATTGTCTTTTTTGCATGGGTATCAGGCGCTGGTATCAGCCACTATAGTATAGGCGTGCGCCTGCAAGATGTCTTTTGCCTGTTCGATTTGCTGTTCTTTGATCAATAGATAATCGGTATTATAAGTAGATACAGCAAAGATGCTGATCTGATGCGCAGCCAATAGACCAGACAAATCAGCCAAGATACCGACAAGACTGAAATCCAGCACACCGACGATCATCAGTGCTTGCCAACCATCTTCCCGGGCCAACGTCTCTTTAGGGACAGCGGCTGTCGGTAGAACGATGGAGCATTCTTCTGGGGTCTGAGCCAGAAAAAGCGGCTTGATGGTCAACCATGCCGGATCGAATGCTGCGACTTGTATGACCGATAAGGGGGTGGAGAGATGTTTGATGTTCATAATGGATCTCCTTTCTACTTGCGATCTTTATTGTACTATTTAAACAAATGTATGTTGATATATCAACAATTTCCTGTATAATAAGTACTCGTGTTCAACACAACGCGGTTCATCAACCATCCCGCGTAATCAAAACTTGGAGAAAGTAGGGTTTTTATGGAAAAATCAAGGAGTTTCAGCAATCAACGGCTGCGGGTCATGGTAGCCAATGGATTGATCATGGCCGTGTATATTGTCTTATCGATCGTGGTCTCGCCGTTTGCCTCAGGTGCGATCCAATTTCGGATCTCAGAAGGATTGAATCATCTAGTGGTGTTCAATCGCAAATTGATGTGGGGCGTCGTTGGCGGCGTTGTTGTCTATAATTTGTTTTTTGGTTTAGGTGTGATCGATGCCTTATTTGGCGGGGCAGGTTCCTTCTTAGCCTTAGGTGCCACTGCATTGATCTATCATAAAGTACCGAATGTCTTTATGCGCTTGGCCTTCAACACGATCGTGTTCTCAGCAAGTATGGTCTTAGTTGCATGGATGTTGAATATGGTTTTGGGGTTGCCTTTTTGGCTGACTTTCGGAACGACAGCATTAAGCGAATTGATTATTATGACGCTAACAGCACCACTTATGTATATTGTAAATAAAGCGGTCGGTTTCGATAAACGCTTTTAACCTATCCGTTGTTTTTTGCTTGGATGGTTCTCAAAAAACAGCAAAACAGCGTCTGCTTTCAATGAAGCGGACGCTGCTTTTTTTATTCTGCATTTAAATCTTCGATCTCCACGACTTTGAAATTTTTGATCTCTAGTTGATGGACAATCTTATCACATAATTCTTTTGATGTCCGAGCAGGCAATGTGATCAATGTTCGGCGGATAAATTCATCTTTGCCGACATCCAATGTGATGCAACTCGCGATGCTGCTGTATTTGGCGATGATCTTGGAAATGACCGCCAAATCACCTTGCTGACCGGTAGAAGCAATCGTCAAAACATAGCTGCCTTGCTCTACGCTCCATGACTGTGCCAACATATTCAATAATGAGCTGTGGGTCAAAATGCCATAAAATTGATTGTTTTCATCTAAAACAGCAATGTAAGGCAATTCTTTGATCGTAAAGAATACATTGAAGAAAGACGAGTTGACGTAAATAAATTTGGTGGCATTTTTTAACAAATAAGTGACTGGTAACGTCATGTCGCCGCCATTGGCTTTATGGCGATAAATATGCATCTTATAGATATTTCCTCTAAAAATTTTGCCTGATTCATCAAGGATCGGTACACAACGATACCCGGATTCTTCTAAGATCGCTAATGCTTCTTCTAAAGTGGCTGTTTCTTTGACGGTGGTCAAATCCCGTTTTTTGTAGACCATAGTTTTTAATAACATCAGTTTTCCCCTCCTAATATAACCATTTCACCACTTTATCATACCATAAAATCGTCGAAAACTATATTTTTGCATAATCAATCCTTAAATTGACACAATCTGGAAATAATGGTATTTTTAATGTTGGAAAACTATGTATAAAGGGGGAGGACACTGAGATGGCACAAAAAAAAGCAGCTTTGGCTTGTTCTGTCTGCGGATCCCGCAACTATTCGAAATCGATCAGTGAAGGCAAGAAAGGCGAACGCCTTGAAATCAATAAGTTTTGCAAGTATTGCAATCAATATACTTTGCATCGTGAAACCAAGTAGGGAGGGAATCAAATGAAATTTTTGAAAAGTGTTGTCGATGAAATGAAAGTCGTTTCTTGGCCATCAAGAAAACAATTGCGTAGAGATACTTTTGTAGTTATCCAAACGACATTGATTTTTGCTGTGATGTTCTTTGTGATGGACACATTGATTCAAACTGTTTTCAATTGGATCTTGAAATAAGCAAGTCTTCTTGTTTATCCGCTAGTCATAATCACGGATACGTGGTATAATCGCTTTGAGGAAAAACTTCGGTCTAGCTGAGGTTTTTTTATTTTACAAAAAGATGGGGAGTCCGAAAAAAAATGGAATCTTTTGAAAAAAATTGGTACGTCTTGCACACTTACTCTGGTTATGAAAACAAAGTCAAAGCCAATATCGAATCCCGCGCACAAAGCATGGGCATGGGGGATTTTATTTTCCGTGTTGTCGTGCCAGAAGAAGTTGAAACGGAAGAAAAAAACGGCAAAACCAAAGAAATCGTCCATAAAACATTTCCTGGTTATGTCTTAGTTGAAATGGTCATGACAGATGATTCTTGGTACGTCGTTCGAAATACACCAGGTGTAACAGGTTTCGTTGGCTCGCACGGTGCCGGCAGCAAACCAGCGCCGCTATTGCAAGAAGAAATCAATTCAATCTTGCGTTCGATTGGTATGAGTACACGCACAGTGGAACTTGAAGTTGAAATTGGCGAAACTGTCAAAATCATCGAAGGTGCCTTTTCTGGTCTTGAAGGACAAGTGACTGAGATCGATGAAGAGAAAGAAAAACTGAAAGTCAATATCGATATGTTTGGTCGGGAAACCAGTACTGAGCTTGATTTCGAACAAGTCGACAAAATTTGATCCGGCTGAGACTGGCATCTATTGAAGAAATGCATTAAACTAAACGTATACATGGTGGACCAATCCGTTGGCCCACTTTTTTTCACAAATCAAGTAAGCGCTTTAAAAGAGGAAGGGGTCCTATGTCAAGTATTGTTGGTTTATTGAAGAGTAAGTTCCGCAATGATTTGCATTTTCCAGAGAAAGGAACGATTTCCGTCCACAATGGGTATCGTCTATTGTTTTTGTTCAATTTATTTTTGTTTTCGGCTGCTGTGGTGTTGATGGAACCGAGGCAATTGCTTGCTGAAATGCAATTGATCCTCTTTTCGGAAAGTCATTTGGTGACGGATTATATCGCGCTGACTTCTGTTGGTACCGCACTTTTTAACAGTAGCATGATGACATTTATCGCGATTTTTATCTGCTATCATTACCGTGTGCCGATGACCGGCGGGGCGGTATCAGCGATCTTTATGGTAACGGGATATGGCTTGTTTGGCAAAAATCTGTTGAACTTTATCCCAATATTTTTGGGGGTACGGCTTTATTCCTATTTCATGAACGAGCCTTTGAAAAAATTTCTGCTGATTGCTTTGTATGGATCATCTGTATCGCCTGTGGTTAGTTTCTTTGCCTTTAATCAACGGATTTCACCTGTTTTGGGCATCGGGGTGGGCTATTTGATTGGGATCGTGATTGGCTTTATCATGGTTCCTTTGGCACTGCATTTCCAATCTTTATTTAAACGGGTCAGTTTGTATAGTGCTGGTTTCACTTCGGGGATGCTGTGTACGATGGTTGCGGGGATTTGCCGCATGTTTGGGTTACAGATTGATCTTAGAGGGATTGTGTCCAAAGAACAGCAACCCGAATTGACTATTTTTTTAGTGATCTTTGGTCTGCTTTTGTGCGGGTATGGCTTGAGAATGGCATCAAAACGCCATCGCTTGAATCTTCGTGCGATTTGGTCCCACAGTGGGAAAATCGAATTAGATATTTTGAGGGATACTGGCGTCTACAATACCATGATCAATATGGGGTTGATGACACTCTTATTGGTAGGCTATGTTTTGACGATCGACGCCGTGATGAATGGCCCTGTTTTAGGCGCGATCTTTTGTGTGATCGGCTTTTCTGCCTGCGGTGCGCATGTATTTAATTCGGTACCATTATTACTGGGGGTGACTTTGGCTAACACATTGAATATTTACGCCATGAATGAAACGGTAACAGTGACGGCAGCCATTTTTGCGATGATGCTCTGTGCCATTACCAATGCCTATGGGTGGAAGGGCGGCTTGATCGTTGGCTTCATCCATACCTCGATGGTGTTGAATATCGATGTCTTGCATGGGGGCTTGAACCTGTATAATAATGGCTTTTCTGGCGGATTGGTTGCGATGATGATCATTCCCTTGCTGGACTTATCACAGCAACTGAGGAATAAAAGAGCGATTGACCAAGTCGAAGACGAGTTGCTGGATAAAGCCGGTATCGTGCTTCATCCCATAAGGCAAGAGGAAGAACCCACATCCGAGGAACCGCAAACCACGCGTCTGTCATTACCGAGAGACAACTAGCAAACAGCGCTAAGGAACTACACAAAAAACCAACAACCAGCTGAAAATCACTGTTTGTCGGCGTTTTGTGTGGTTCTTTTTTTATTAATGACTGTTGGCTAAAATCTCAGCTTGGAGACGTTGGGCTGTCGGCGTCATAGCTAGGCCGCCTTCTGCCGTTTCTTTAAAAATACTGGGCATTTGCCGACCTACTTGGTACATGGCTGCTACGACTTCATCAGGTGGGATGACACTTTCGATCCCTGCTAAAGCCATATCTGCCGAAATAAACGCTTGGGATGAACCAAGGGCATTTCTTTTCACACAAGGAACTTCGACTAAGCCAGCGACTGGATCGCAAATCAAGCCCATCATATTTTTCAAGGTGATGGCGACAGCTTGGGCTGCTTGGTGGGCTGATCCCTGTTTGGCACAGACTAACGCGGCTGCTGCCATGGCACTGGCTGAACCAATCTCCGCTTGGCAGCCGCCTTCAGCGCCAGAGATCGAGGCGTTGTTGGCAATCACTAGGCCAAAGGCACCAGCGGTAAATAGAAAATCGATTTGTTCCTGACGTGTCATGCGCAATCGTTCCCGCACAGCCATCAAGACCCCCGAAACAACGCCGGCACTGCCAGCAGTAGGGGTCGCACAGATCAAGCCCATTTTGGCATTGACTTCATTGACAGCAATCGCATTTTGGACTGCTTGTAAGATCGTATCGCCACTCAAAAAGTCGCCAGCTGCGATATAATCATTCATCTTTGTCGCATCCCCGCCAGTCAATCCGGTGACCGAAGTCACACCAGCGACACCTTCAGCCACGGATTGCTCCATCACGGTTAAGTTTTTGTCCATTAAAGCAACGATTTGTTCGTGGCTGCGTCCAGTATTTTCCATTTCAACGGCAATCATCATTTCTGCAACAGAGGAATAGTCTTTGCTTTGGGTTACAAGTTCATCAATTGTATAAAACATCTTTTTGCTCCTTTAATCAAAATAAGCCGCACTAAATACGTGAGGAAGGACCTTGATCTGTTGGGCCAATTGATCGTTCCGCTGATCGACCTCAATGATCATAATGGCTTTGTCGCCGACAGATTCTCTGGTAACGGTCATCGTCCCAATATTGATGGCTGCCTCAGACAACAGATTCGTTACTTTGGCAATCATACCCGGCACATCTTGGTGAACGATCACATAAGTTGGCGTACCTAATGTCAAAGAGATCTTAAACCCGTTCAATTCAGAGATTTGGATATTGCCACCGCCAATTGAGATACCCGTCACTGACAATTTGTGGTCTCCTTTAGTCAAAATCATTTTGACCATATTGGGATGCTCTGCTTTTTCTTTTTTAGGGACAAATAAAACTTCGATGTTTTCTTCATAAGCTAGTTTCAGAGAATCAGCCAGACGAGCATCATCTGGATCCATTCCCATTAAACCACCGACAAGGGCAATATCTGTACCATGGCCCCGGTAGGTTTTCGCAAAAGATTCATATAATAGAATATCGACAGTATCCGGTTTTTCTCCGAAAATACTGCGAACGATTTTTCCGATCCGTGCTGCACCAGCGGTATGCGAACTGCTAGGGCCTACCATGATTGGACCGATAATATCAAATACACTGCGGTACTTTAATTGTTCCATTTTTTCACCTCAGGATTCATGATTCAAAAAGATTTCAGTAGTAGTGTAGCATAGAAAGATGAGAGTACAAGTAAAGGAAAGCAAAATACGTAAAAAATTATTTTTCTAATGATCGAGGCCATATTCTATAAATCATAGCAGAAATTAAGTGAAAAATACTTGAAATTATCTTTAAAGATGCTATAATATTCCAGTGTGCGTTCGTCACATGTTTTTTGTGTGTGCACATGAAACACTAGTGGGAGGAGAAATTTGGATCTCCAATACACCACATCACGGACTCAAGGAGGTATGTCTCGTGGCAAAAAAAGTAGAAAAAATCGTTAAATTGCAAATTCCTGCAGGTAAAGCAACACCAGCTCCGCCAGTAGGTCCTGCGCTAGGTCAAGCGGGTATCAATATCATGGGATTCACAAAAGAATTCAATGCACGTACGGCTGACCAAGTAGGTTTGATCATTCCTGTAGTGATCTCTGTATACGAAGACCGTTCATTCACATTCGTTACAAAAACACCACCAGCAGCAGTATTGTTGAAAAAAGCAGCAAACATTGAAAAAGGTTCAGGCGAACCAAACAAAACTAAAGTTGCAAAAGTTTCACGCGATCAAGTAAAAGAAATCGCTGAATTGAAAATGGAAGACCTAAACGCAGCTGACGTTGAAGCAGCAATGCGCATGGTTGAAGGAACTGCACGAAGCATGGGAATCACTGTAGAATAAGTTTTACAGTCCTAAGAAAGTAGCTTCTCAGTCGGCTCTATATTGAAAAATATGGGACACGTGGGAGGTTCTACCGTTATAACCACATCAAGGAGGAAACAAAATGGCTAAAAAAAGCAAAAAAATGCAAGATGCATTGAAAAAAGTTGATGCTACAAAAGCTTATTCAGTTGAAGAAGCAGTAGCTTTGGCAAAAGAAACAAACATTGCAAAATTCGACGCAACGGTTGAAGTTGCTTACAAATTGAATGTAGACCCTAAAAAAGCGGACCAACAAATCCGTGGCGCGGTCGTATTACCAAACGGTACTGGTAAAACACAAACTGTTTTAGTTTTTGCTAAAGGCGAAAAAGCCAAAGAAGCAGAAGCAGCTGGTGCTGATTTCGTTGGTGACGACGATATGGTCCAAAAAATCCAAGGTGGCTGGTTTGATTTTGACGTTGTTGTTGCAACGCCAGATATGATGGCTACTGTTGGTAAATTAGGTCGTGTATTAGGCCCTAAAGGTTTGATGCCTAACCCTAAAACTGGTACTGTAACAATGGACGTAACAAAAGCTGTCAACGAAGTAAAAGCTGGTAAAGTGACTTACCGTGTTGACAAAGCTGGAAATATCCATGTACCAATTGGTAAAGTATCATTTGATGATGCGAAATTGATCGAAAACTTCCAAACAATCCATGACACATTGTTGAAAGCTAAACCTTCAGCAGCAAAAGGTCAATACATGAAAAATATTACTGTAACGACTACTTTTGGTCCTGGGATCCACGTTGAGCAAGCTTCTTTCTAATTCAAAATAAAAAATTCAAAAACTTTTATTGACTTGGCTGCCTTATCTATGGTAAGGTAGTCAAGGTTAAAAGTTTAACTGTACCGAAGACAGTAGGTGACGCCAGTCTTAATTTCCTACCGAGGACGTTTATTGAGAGTATTCAATAGTCCCTCTATGTCTACGGTGGCATAGGGTTTTTTTATGTTTTGTTTTGCAAAACATATGAAACTCTTCCATCAAAATCAGGAGGTGAAATATAAATGAGTGAAGCAGCTATCGCTAAAAAATCCGCGATCGTCGATGAAGTAAGTGAAAAGTTCTCTGCAGCCGCATCAGTAGTCGTTGTTGACTACCGTGGATTAACTGTTGATGAAGTAACACGCTTACGTAAACAATTGCGTGATGCAAACGTTGAAATGAAAGTTATCAAAAATTCTATTCTTTCTCGTGCTGCTGAAAAAGCTGGTCTTGAAGGTTTAGGTGAAGTGTTCACTGGACCAACAGCCGTAGCATTCAGTAACGAAGACGTTGTTGCACCTGCAAAAATCATTAACGATTTCGCAAAAGATGCTAAAGCATTAGAAATCAAAGGCGGTATCATCGAAGGCAAAGTTTCTTCTGTCGAAGAAATCGTTGCATTGGCGAAATTGCCAAACCGCGAAGGACTTCTTTCTATGTTGCTATCTGTGCTACAAGCACCTATCCGCAACGTGGCTTACGCTGTCAAAGCAGTGGCAGAAAAAGAAGAAGATGCAGCTTAATTGCCGCATGATCATCAGCTATTAAACAAATAAAACTATTCAACTAAATGGAGGAAAACAAAATGGCATTGAACATTGAAAACATTGTCGAAGAGCTAAAAGGCGCGACAATCTTAGAATTAAACGATTTAATTAAAGCTATCGAAGAAGAATTTGGCGTATCTGCTGCAGCTCCTGTAGCTGTAGCTGGTGGAGCTGGCGACGGCGCTGCTGCTGAAGAACAAACTGAGTTCACTGTAGAATTAACTGCAGCTGGCGATCAAAAAGTTAAAGTAATCAAAGCAGTCCGCGAAGCAACTGGCTTAGGCTTGAAAGAAGCTAAAGCAGTAGTTGATGGCGCTCCTACAGCTGTTAAAGAAGGCATCTCTAAAGAAGATGCTGAAGCATTGAAAGCAGCTTTAGAAGAAGTTGGCGCTTCAGTAACAGTTAAATAATCACTTTTGATTGTAATGAGCTAGGATCCTTATCTGATAAGGATTCTGGCTCTTTTTTTGTTTTTTGACCATACTTTTGACCATCCCTTAAAAGTTGATGTAATTTGAGAACTTTTCTGCCACTACGTCTTTTTGTTTCTTGGTGACATGGATGTAAATATTTAGTGTGGTTTGCACATCGCTGTGTCCCAATCGATCCTGAACTTCTTTGACAGATAAGATAGCTTCGAAAAGCAAACTGCAATGTGTGTGCCTAAACCCATGAATCTTTAAACGAGGGAGGTCATGATTGTCACAAATTCTAGTTAAGGCTTCACCTTCCTTTTGCCATCTTGCGACATTGACGAGTCGATATTCTTTTTCTAGTTTTTCTTTTAGTAAGATGAGATTATTAATTTTGATCGGCATAAATACTTTCCTTTCTGATGTACGATTTCATATACGTTTTTTATCAAAAAAAGTAGAGGCCTCTACTAAGATTCTAATATACGGTTCGATATACATAAGTTATGCTGTATATGAAATCATATAGGAGGAGATAGAAATGTTTGGATTATTACAACCGAATAAAGAGAAAGTTTGCGCACGGCTGAAACTGATCAAGGATGAAATGAATATTTCATTTACAGAGTTTGGCAGCTGTTTAGGATTAAAGAAGCCAACGATCAGTTCGTATGTCCAATGATATAATTTAGCTCCGATCGAAGTGATCGAGAAGATAGCGAAAATCAGTGGACGATCGGTGGGTTGGTTTTACTTTGGTGATATAGAAGAATACATTGCGGATTATCTTACCTTAAAAGGTCAAGGTGAGTTAGTTAAGGAATATCCAGAAGTAGTGAATCAAATCAAAGAAGAATTCTTCACTGGCGATTTTAAAAATCCAGGATGGAAAATTGAAGTCGGTTATCCGATGGAAGAATTCATCGATGATTACTTTTTGGATATTTTGCCAGAGATCATGACACGCTATGTGTCCGATATAGTGGATGAACAAGTTTCGAATTCGGAAAAATGGAAGAGCTGACTGATAAAGAAAAAGAGGAAGTGGCGGTCATCATTGCTTCGGATATAAACGATTTTATTGATATGAGCGGTGAAGTAAAGTTCGGTGAAAAAGAAAGAATAATCGAGATGGTAAAAGATGGAATCGATAATCTTGAAAGAAAAGGAACGATTGAATTCTCAGAAGCATATTTGATTGGGAAATTGATTGATGTTCTTGATGATGATAAAGCAACAGAAGAGATGATCTCTGATTTATCAGAAAATATGACAGATAAATCCTTTTCTACCTTTTTTGGTGGTGAAGAATTAGTGGAGATATTTCAATCTATGCAACCAGCCTTGATGAAGTTGTATGCCGAGAAGACACCTGATGTGGTTCATGAGTGGTTTGAGAAATAAATACAAGTCACTGGATACTTTGAGGCTCTTTGGGAGCAGTGAGGGAGGAAGAAATATATTGTGTCTAAGTTAAATAGAATTCAAAATGAAATTAAGCAATTAGAAGGAGGAAGGTTCCAAAATTTGTGCGATGTTTATCTTTATCGTAAAAGAAGTTGGGAGAATATTGTGTCTCTTGGATCTATGGATGGGACGGATAAAACTACTAGAGGAATACCTGACACTTACTATTTTGATAATCAATCTAACGGATACATCTTAGTTATGTATGGTACTAGAAAAGATGCAACCAATAAATTAGAGACAGACATTCGAGAAGCTATTGAGAAGTCTAAAGTGAATGAAAAAGATATTAAAGAAATAATCTGCTGCCATACTTCTTCAAATATAACTGTTGAAAAAGATAAAGAACTAAGAAGCTTAGCTGCTTCGATAAAGCTGAGTCTTATTGGGATAGATACATTATCAAATGACCTTCTTCAATTTAAGTATCAAGATATTGTAAAAGACTTTTTAGGTATAGTAGAATCAACAGAACAGGTATGGAATTTAGAGCAATTTATTGCTGTACATGATAAAAGTAAAACTAATGCGCCTTTAAATACAACATATATAGATGAAACACATATAGTTGATGAGTTAAAGGACGAAATAAATAGTCATCAGATTACTCTATTATCTGGAGTTCCTGGAGCAGGGAAAACTAGGTTAGCTATCGAGATATGTAAGGAATTGCCCACAAATAGTAACATAATTTGTGTTAAAAGTAACAGTATGCCTGTTTATCAAGATATTAAGGATGCCCTAGATATTAATAGGGTTAATTATTTGTTTTTAGATGATGCTAATACAGTTACAAATTTTGATGCTATTGTTAACCTATTGAGGTTAGAGGAATATGAACAAAAACTGAAAATCATTATGACTGTGCGAGATTACGCACTTTCAGGAGTAATTAATCACATAGATTCCTTTAAAACTAAGGTGAAAAGACTCTCTTTAATGAGTGATGATCAAATAGAAAAACTAATTAACGATATAATAGTTCTTTCACCAGTTTATCTTAGAAAAATTATGAAATTATCTCAAAATAATCCGAGAATAGCTGTGATTGCAACAACCATGGTTAAAGATAAAATTTTTGATTCTATTGAAAACGGGAAAGAAATATTGGTAAGTTACTATAATCAAATCATTGAAGAGAACAATCTATCTTCAAATGAAAAAATTAGTATGTTCATTTTGAGTTTCAAACACAAGCTAAATTTGACCAATAAAGAATCATTAGAAGAAGTCTTGAAATATTTTAAAATTGATTTTGATAGCTTTGTAATTGCTTTAAATCAGCTACATGATAAAGAACTCTGTGATATTTTCCAGGATAAAGCTGTTAAAGTCAGTGATCAAAGTTTATCAGATTTTATCATAGTAGATTTTATTTCAAACAAGAAAATTTTTAAGATAAAAGATTTTTTTATTAATCTTTATCCTAATCATGAAAAAGAGATTGTTGAAATACTTGTACTTGTTAATAATTTCAACTCTTCCAAGGAATGGATAGAGTATTTAACCAATGAAATAAAGGTTATTTACAATGAAATTATTTCAGATATTGATAAAGAACGTTTTTTGACACAATACGGGGTGATTATTCCTGTCGAATCTCTCGCGTATGTTCATGAAAAGATACAAGTCGCTGATAATGTTGAAATTCAAGTATCTCAAAAAGAATTTGAAGAGAAAAAGAAAAATCAAGGAGTTAACGATCCACTTATAAGTATTCTTTGTTCATTATCAAATAGTGAAAGATTTAAGGATGTTGGTATACTTCTTATGGATTATTTCAGAAAAAAGCAGGATAAAATCTATGAAATTTTTTCTGCAATTAAAAATAATTTTGATATTGAAGTTAGATGGGATATTTATCTAGAAAAAAGATTCAGTATTATGGAAATTTTTTCAGTTCAAGAAACTATTAATGAACCAACGGCTTTACTTATTGCCAATATTTCTGATGAGTTCTTAAAGTTTTCAGCAGAAAAATTTACTTTTAACGGTAAGAATGGGGTTATTAATCGCTATACATTAGTTGATGGAGACTATTTAATTAAACTCCATAAAAAAATTTTTGATATACTTTCCAAAGTTTATAATTATGGAAATATAGAAGTGAATAATTATATAGATAAACTATTGCTCAATTATCCAGTCTATGAAATTAGAAATGGGTTTTCAGAAACTGTTAGTTCAGATTTAGTTTGTATAGAAAATCTTTTTTTTAAAGATTTAGATAAGTTGAATTTTAGACAAGAAGCTATAATATTTGAATTACATTCACAAGCCAAAAAGTTAGAGATAAAACCACAGCCTTTTTTTGAATATGAACCATCAAGTAGTCAAAAAGTTTATATAGTATTTTCAACTAGTATATGGGCTTATCAGATAGAAAAATTTGATTTTGAAAAGATTCAAGGGTTAAAAAAGAAAAGCCTTTGCGAGATTTTCGAGGAATATTCTAACGACTTAGTTTGGTTGTTTGACATCCTCGAAAAATTTCAAACGGATGAATTATTAAATAAATATGAATTGGAAGATTCTTTGCTTCTATTGTATTCATCCTTAGATATGGAAGACAAAATAAAATTATTAAAAGCATTGCTGAATAGTAATTTTGCTATCTCACGTAATAACTTTGACCGATATATGGATGAATTATCCTTTGAAGATGGCAAAAATATTCTAAATACTATTGAAAAGGAAATTGATGAAGGATGGTATCTTTCAAACTTTTTGACATGTAAAAACATTGGCAATAGAGAGATAGAAGAACTCGTGTCCTTTTTAGATAATATTAAAAATCATGAAGCAGTGAATTGTTTTAGTATTATATCTTTTGAAAACTATATCAAAAAAGAGGGTAGTATTTTAGAGATTTTAAAAAATAAGTATTCAGAAAAGAAAATTTCAGGTAGCTTTTTTATACCTAAATATGTGTCGGAAACTGGTGCTGAGAAAATTATAGATATATTAGGATATAGAGAAATAAAGGAAATCTATTTAAATCTTCTTGGTAATGAGAATGTTGATGAATCAGGAGAATTCTTTAAGCACCTATTGAAAGAAAATGATGTCAATTTTATATTCTTGTTTCTTGTTGAGCTAAATATTCAAAGGTTAAACTTCAATTATAATGAATATGATATTCAACTGGAGAGTATATGGGAATCAGTGGTCGCAGAAGAAGCAATTAGAAAGTATTTGGATTTATTAATTCAAGAGAATCGTGTTTTCTTTGTTGGAGTTGACTCCCATTTGGATACAATTTTTAAAGCGAATATTGAACGTTCAACTGAATTTATAAAAGCAGAAATAATAAATACTGAAGACGAGGAGAGGCTGGTTAATCTATGCAACTTGTCTCTTGAGATATTCGATGATGAGACATTGCTAACTATCTTTGAACTGTTCAAAGGTAAAGAAATTGATGCGGATTTTTTTGAAAAACTGTATCTAACCATGCGCACTAATAGTTGGTCTGGAAGTCTAGTGCCTCTTTTAGATAAAGAAATTAGTTTCTTAAATAAGCTGCTTGATATTTTTGAAGGAATAAAATATATTTCCCATTCATTAGTTATTACCACGCGCATAGACTCACTAAAAAAACAAAAACAAAAAGAATTACTGTCTGACTACTTGGAATGAAAAAGATCTGGATGTGGTTTTCAATACTATAAACACTTAAAAATCAAAATATAACCCTGCTAATACTTTTCTTGGCAGCGTTTTTCGTAGGGAACTATTTGATTTTTAGTTGTTTTTGTCCGTCTTACATTCCAAAAACGCTGTAAAATAGGCTTTCACACTTCAATTTATAGTGGCTCTTTATTCTCACTCAATCTGATTTTTGACATACTGGCGCTTTTTTTTGACTATCTTTTTGACCATACTTTGTAGATTTAATGGGACTATATCAGAGTTTTTCATTAATTGGAAAATCCTAGAAATCTCATTCTAATCAGCAACAGGGGCTACTAGGCATCTGAATTGCCAACACAGTTAAATAATCACTTTTGATTGTAATGAGCTAGGATCCTTATCTGATAAGGATTCTGGCTCTTTTTTTGTTTTTCTCACCAAATAGGTGATTTATGGCTAGTTAAAAAAAATGGTTTTTTTGTCTTGAAAACAGAAATAAATTTTATGGTTTGATATTTTTTAGATATTTTAGTAGAACGAAAGCGTTCCCCGTGCTATACTTTTTTGTAAGTTGCTTGTGAAATAGCTGATTCCCGTATTTTTTATCCCAGAAAGAGAGGATGAATCAGATTAGGCTTCGTGGCTGTCTTTAAAATTGACAGAAAAATCTGAACAATCATTGTGAAGTCCGCTGGTAAATGATCGGTCTGGAGGCAAGAGCAAGAACTATTTTTGTGATCATTGGACATGATCGCAGCAATAAAAGGAAAGAGAGGAAAGAGGAAAGTGGAAGAATTGTTGGTATTAAAGCATATCTCAAAGACGTTCAAACAAAAAGAAGCCTTGAAAGATATCACGATCCAAATCAAAGCAGGAGAGATTTTGGGGTTTCTAGGGCCATCAGGTTTAGGGAAAACAACAACGATCAAGATCGTGACGGGACAATTGCAGCAAACCAAAGGGGAAGCGACGATCTTAGGTACCGATACGAGGAAAATCACCGAAAAAATCTATGAGCAAATCGGTATTGTGACAGACACAAGTGGCGTATATGAAGAATTCAGTGTCTATGACAATCTTTTGGTCTTTGCTAAAGTATTAAATGTCTCCCCGAAAGTCATCGATCAACTATTGACAACCGTTGGACTGATCGAACAGAAAAAGCAATTGGTCAGCAAATTATCAAAGGGTCAAAAACAACGGTTGATTTTGGCCAGAGCGGTCATGCATCAGCCAAAACTTTTATTTTTGGATGAACCAACTTCCGGTTTGGATCCAACAACTGCTGCTGAGATCCACAAATTATTGGTCTCTTTAAAAGAAGCGGGTATGGGTATTTTTTTGACTACCCATAATATGGAAGAGGCGACGAAATTGTGTGATCAGGTGGCGTTGTTGAATGAAGGGTATATCGTTGAATTCGGCACACCGGAGGAGATTTGTTTGCGTTACAACAAACAAAAAGAGTTTCGGATCTTGCTGAAAAATCAAGAGCGCCATATCTTGAAGAAAACAACAGAAAACTTAGAACAATTGAGTCAGTGGATCGTCTCGGAACAAATCGAATCGCTGCATTCCTGTGAACCGACTTTAGAAACTGTCTTTATGACTGTAACAGGGAGGGAATTGGTATGATGCTGTCGCGACATAAAACCAGCGCGTTGATCACCTTCAAATTCAAAGAGATATTAAAGAATAAAACATTTTTGGTTTCAGCTGCCATGGTACCGGGATTTGTTTTGATGTACCGCTTCTTGTTTAGCGTAGATGAAACAATGCCTGGGTTCCAGTTGTTTTTAATGAATTTTGGGATGTCGTACTCGATCATCATGGTTGGCATGTTCATGCCAGCGACATTCTTGGCGAAAGACAAAGAAAAAAATACGTTACGCACATGGATGACCTCTTCGGTCAGTAGTCTAGAGTATCTTGTCAGTCTGATGGTTCCATTTCTGGTATTGACGATGTTGTTGATCGTTGTGGTGATCGGAATCAGTGGTGTGGCATTTGATTCCATAAATATCCCTGTTTTTGTCTTGGTGGTTTTCCTGGTGGCATTGACCGCGATCATTCTAGGGATGCTGATTGGCTTGCTTTCCAAAAATCAGATGGCTGCCTCCAACAATTCAATCCTCTTTGTGGTTGTTTTCTTTCTAATTCCTACATTCTCAGAGATGAATCAGACATTGGAAGAAATAAGCGCCTTTATTTTCACTGGGGTTGCCTCAAAAATGGTCGCGAGTTTTGGTGATGACGGTTCTCCACTGATCTTACAAGACTATCTGGTTTTAATTGTCAGTGCGTGTCTAGCGGTTGTTGCATTTATGGTGATTTATCGAAAAAATGGCTTTGATAAAGACTAATAACGTACAGTCAGCATTCTTCCATGCTGACTGTACGTTATTTTTTGCGGAATTGCTGGAATAAAAAAACAAAAATAAAAAAGAACAAAGATTCCCAAAGCGTTGTGGTCCAGCTGAAATTGCGGCTGATCCCAAAGACCAAATTGCCCATATTGGAAACAAACAAATACAGGAGTGTGGCGAGCAGCGCATAAGCCAGTCGTTTTCCCATTGAGATAACCCCCTTTTCCAACATTTTAACAAGGGAAGGAAGAAGGGGCAAATCTTTTCTTGAAAAAGGCAAATAATCAAAGAGCAAAAATCACTTTATTCGCCAAAAGATCAATCGAGGGCAACGTCAAATATCCAACCTTCAGGTGCATCGATATCCCCGAATTGAATACCAGTCAATTGATCGTATAACGCTTTGGTTTTAGGGCCAACTTCAGTTTCACTATAAAAAACATGGAAATCATCCCCATTTTGGATACCGCCGATCGGCGAGATCACTGCAGCAGTCCCGCAGGCACCAGCTTCGACAAAATGATCAAGCTCGTCAACAAATACATCTCCTTCGATGGCAGTTAAGCCTAACGCATGTTCTGCTAAATAGAGCAGGGAATATTTAGTGATACTTGGTAAGATCGAAGGGGATTTCGGTGTGATGAATTGATCATCGCCTGTGATCCCAAAGAAGTTCGCTGAACCGACTTCTTCAATTTTGGTATGTGTTTCAGGGTCCAAGTAAATACAGTCGGAAAACGCGCGTTCGTGGGCTTCAAAGCCTGGCAATAAGCTGGCTGCATAATTGCCGCCGACTTTGGCAGCGCCAGTCCCATTGGGTGCTGCCCGGTCATAATCAGACACGATGAAGTTGGTAGGCGCCAATCCACCTTTGAAGTATGGCCCAACTGGCATACAAAAAACAGTGAAAATGTATTCAGGTGCAGGACTCACACCGATGTTTTCACCCACACCGATCAATAAAGGTCTGAGGTATAACGTTGCGCCGCTGCCATAAGGCGGGACAAATTCTTGGTTGGCTTTCACGACTTGATTCACAGCCGCTAAGAACATTTCTTCCGGTACTTGCGGCATCCGCAAGCGGTAGGCACTGCGATTCAACCGTTTGCTGTTTTCATCTGGGCGAAAAAGATTGACACCGCCATCTTTACGGCGATAGGCTTTCAATCCTTCAAAACATTGCTGCCCATAATGCAAGGCTGTAGAACCTTCGTGAATATGCAAATAATTGTCCTCTGTTAATTCACCCTGACTCCATTCACCGTCTTTCCATGTTGCAAGAAAACGCCAAGGCGTTTTGATATAAGAAAATCCCAAATTTGACCAATCGATCGTTGTCATTTGTTCACACCCTTTTTTAATTTTTATCAGTATAGCACTAACGATTTGAAAAGTCATTATTTTCTGAAAATTTAACGGTATTTTCTAAAGTTCCCCTAATCAATCACTGAATAATGGTAGAAAAATGACTGTTAAATCAATTGTATTTCACGGTTATCTATGCTTCAATAAAGAGGTAAAAAACAAATAAGGAGGCTTGAATGTGACAACTGAATCAAGGACAGACCACCTAGGGATCGAAGCGGCCTATCAACGATTAAAACCAATCATGATCCACACACCGCTGGCACCATCAAATATTTTAGGGAAGGAGAAAGAGGGGGCCATCTTTCTCAAATTGGAAAATCTGCAACGAACAGGTTCTTTCAAAGCCCGCGGTGCCTATAATAAATTGTCTTCTCTGACTGAGGATGAACGCAGCCGTGGCGTGATTGCTTGTTCTGCTGGGAATCATGCCCAAGGTGTAGCATTGGCGGGGTCTTTGTTAGGGATCAAAGTGCGGATCTTTATGCCCCTGACTGCTGCCAGAACCAAGATCGAGGCGACCCAAAGTTATGGCGCACAAGTTGTGATGGCCGGGGAGACTTTCGATGAGACCAAACAGATCACTATAGAAGCTATGAAAGAGAGTGGAGAAGTCTTTGTTTCACCATTTGATGATGCAGTTGTCATGGAGGGACAAGGAACGATTGCCTTGGAACTATTGGAGGATCTGCCTTTGATCGATAATGTGATCGTCCCGATTGGCGGTGGCGGACTGATTGCAGGTATCGCCTTGGCATTAAAGGCATTAAGACCAGAAGTCAAGATCATTGGCGTGCAATCATATGGAGTGTATGGCATGATTGCTTCTATTTGGCAGCAAAAATTAGTAGCCAATCGAAGAAATCGAACATTGGCAGACGGTTGTGACGTGGCGCTGGCGGGGGAGTTGACATATGATATTTTAAGAACTAGAATCGATGAAACCGTTTTAGTCGAAGAAAAAGATATTGAACAGGCCATCAATTATCTTGCTTTGAAAGAAAAAGTCATTGCCGAAGGGGCTGGAGCCCTGAGTACGGCAGCAATTCTCAGTGGGCAGATCGATCACTTACTGAAATGGAAGAACACTGTTGCCATCGTCTCGGGTGGGAATATTGATTTTTCGGTGTTTAAAGAAATCATTTGATTTGAAGGAACTAAATGAAAAAAACAAAAAAAGAATTCCCGCAAAGGAATTCTTTTTTTATTAGAAACTACGTCCGCCGCCGCCGAATGTACCGCCGCCTGACGAGTGGGTCGTACTGCCGCCACCACCGAAACCACCACCGCCACCATTGTTCTTTGGCGGACGGGGGATTCTGCGGGTGGTGACGAATGAGTTGACCAATCGATCTTCTTTTTGGGTCAATTTGATCGCTGATTTTTCGCGATAGGGATATTTATACCCGCCCATTTTTAATTGATACCGTGACTTGACGATCACAAAGAAAGCAATCCCAGCAATCGCAGCGACAACCAGACTGATCACAATCTCGACAGGGGTCAAAACTTTGTAGTAAGTGATTTTGCCCGTGTCACGATCGACACGATAATGACCGCCAGGCACACCTGCGTCAACAAAAGACGCGGATTGCTGCAAATAAATCAGTGCTACTTGAAAGTAATTGCCCGCACTAGCTGCGTCGTACATATCATCTAACATATCATTCAAGCGCGCATCTGTAAGATAGTCAATCATATTTCCTGAAGTAGAGACATGAAATTCACGGATTCCCATGTTGATGACCAGAGCAGACCCATTATTGTCATTGCCAATACGATCTGCTAAATAACGATCAGTGTAATATTCAATGTCATCCGTGGCGCTATTCGTTGTTTCGATAAAGACTTCACCTTTGATTGTTTCGTTCAAAGTGTCTGCTTCTTGACTCAATTGTTGGATCTCTTCTGCGGTAAATAAACCGGCACTATCAGATACGGTGTCCTCAGCTGCAAATGCCGGCGCAGTCGCAAAGAAAAAGCCAACGGTGATTAGGAAAATCAAAGAAATTTTTTTCATATGAAATACCCCACGATCATCCCAATGATAGCGATGGCTGCAAAGATACCGCCGCTGATCAAACCTAGACGCTGGTAGCTAATCGGCAACACACCACTGACTTTTCCCGTTTGCCCATTCATGGCATAATAAAAGGCACTCTTATTCGGATCATCCGCCCGATAGGTCACTAACCAAACCGGCAGTAAGACGTAGTTGTTGTGTTGCTGAGTGATATCGATCGAACGCTGGGTTCGATTGAAGCTGGTATACCCATTGACAGTATCACTCAATAATTGCTCAGCATAGCCAGAAAGTTCTTGTTTGACCTCATCAGATAAGGTTTGATATTCAATATCGCGTTTTTCGGCTTGGAAACCGGCCAAATATTGACTGCGAAAATCAACGGCTTTCTCCAAAGGGAAAGGTTGGACGCCAGTCACCATTTTTTGCTGCACGTTTTTTGATAGCGCGTTTTTGATCAGTTCTTTGATTCGGATCTTGCCTTGTCTTGTGACGGCAAATTGTTTGTGTTCGGTATATTCGATCTCGCCTACACGCCAAATACGCAAGGAAGTGCCGGTACCAGTTAGCTGCCCATCCACCTCAGCATCGACTGCCCAATAGGGGAAATAGACCCCAGTCAATTTTTCTACTTGTGACTGATCAAAGAAATCTCGAGGGACGAACCATTTCTTTTTGGCCCATGCCAGAAATTTTTCTGTGGCTTCCTCTTTCTCTACGGCAAAAGGCAAGACTTTATTTGGCAAAAATTCGCCGGATAATCTGCCAGACAAGACCACTGGATTGTGGCAGAAATAGCAGTAAGTCGCTGCAGTGGTTGCATCAGTCACGATTTCGGCTCCACAACTGGGACAGAGAAAGAGATCCATCTGTGCAGCGCTTGCGTCTGCTTGCGCCTGTACGTCTTCTTGCAATTGCGGCTCGGTATCTTCCGTGATCGTTTGGGTGCCGACGGTCGGCTGGTCAGCCATTTGGGCTTCTTTTTGTTTTTCTTCAAAAGCTGTGACCTCATCTTCGGTGAAGATGCTCAAACAAAAAGGACAGTGGAATTTCTGATTACTTGGATCAAACGTCAAAGCGCCCCCGCAATTGGGGCACTTATGGGTGATTACATCCATTAGAGTTCCTCCTTTGTTCAGTCGATGGGAACGCCTTTAAATGGTTTGCCGCAATTCGGACAAAATTTAGGAATGCCACTGGCCAGATCAATGATCTCCCCGCAGTCGGCACATTTCATTTTTAAGCTTGGTGCACCACCGCTTGGCTTTTCTGTCCCGCAATTGCTGCAGAATTTGCCGGTATTGGTCGTCCCGCATTGTGGGCAATCCCAATGATCACCGTTGGTTTGGGCTTGTTGTTTTTGCTGTTCTTGGTTTTGCTGGATTTGTTGCTGATTGTTTTGTGCAGCTTGATTCAAATAACCGCCATTGGCGTTCATCCCCATGCCCATGCCGACAAATCCGGTCGTGGCACCTGCTGCGTTGCTGCCGGCAGATTCCATCCCACGGGCGATTGAACCTTGAACATACCCTTCACGGATAGAAGGGTCACCTAGCATGGCCCCTTGGTTGCGCATGTTGATCAATTTGACAGAATCATCGGTATACGAAATACTTGCCACAGCCACAGAAACGATTTCCATGCCGCGCAGCTCACGCCAACTGTCGTCTAGCACATCTCCCATGTATTTGCTTAATTCCATACTCTTTGATGGGACATAAGAAATGCGTTCGCCATCTGCAGACATTTTGTTGATCGCTGTTTGCAGCGCTGTCAAAAATTCTGCCAAATATTGTTCATTGATGTCATTGATATCGACTTGGCTCTTGTTTTTCGGGATCGCATTGGTATAAAACAAGATGGGATCAGTGATCCGCAAGGAATAATTCCCATGTGCCCGTAAAAAGAGTTCGGCGTTGTAAAAATTGTCAAAATAGTTCAAAGGGGATGACGTACCGAATCGGATACCCTTGATTTCTTGCAGATTGATATAAAACACTTGTTGTTTTTGCGGTGTGACACCACCGAATTTGAACCGATCGAAGGTTTCGGAAATCGCGTCTTTCAAGGAGCCGTTGAACATCGATGGCGCCAAATTATTTTTGACTGTATAGTACCCTTCTTCAGCAGTATAATCGATGATTTTGCCGCCATCTACCAGCAGCATCATCATATTCGGATAGACGTGGATCACGGATCCATCAGTGATCACATCGTCTGTGCCTTTTTTATTGGCACCGCGTTTGTCATTGCGTCTTACTTTCACACCTTTAGTCATGACCGTCGTGTCGCCCATATTGTCAGGTTCGAAAACCTCTAGCCACTGATCTGCTAAACCGCCGCCGATCGTGCTTGTTGCCGCTTTGATAATACCCATTTTCAGTCCTCCTTTGAATTGTCATCATCGTCAATAGATGAATGTATATTCATTATACCATAGGGGACGAGAATCACGTCATCAGACCAAAGGTGTAGATAATGAGAATAATTGATTGGCGTGACGAAGATCTTGCAAGACGAACAGTGTAGATTAAATTTAGTTATCTTTTGCAATTGCCTCGGTGAAAAGGTAGTTTTTTCTGCAAATATTACGTATAATAGAAGGTAGCGAATTTTGAAATGAGTGAGGAAAATTATGGCTTATCAAGCACTATACCGCGTTTGGCGTTCTCAGCGATTCGACGATGTCGTAGGACAAAAAGCAATTACCCAAACATTAAAAAATGCCATCGATCAAAAGCAGATTTCCCATGCTTATTTGTTTACAGGTCCACGAGGGACTGGTAAAACGAGTGCCGCGAAAATTTTTGCCAAAGCAATCAACTGTCCCAATCAAGTTAACGGAGAACCGTGTAATGAATGTGAGATGTGTCGTTCGATTACAGCTGGTACCCAAGAAGACGTGATCGAGATCGATGCTGCGAGCAACAATGGTGTCGAGGAAATTCGTTTTATCCGTGATCGGGCCAATTATGCTCCAACGCAAGCAGAATATAAAATCTATATCATTGATGAAGTACATATGTTATCAACGGGTGCTTTTAATGCATTACTGAAAACCTTAGAAGAACCACGGAAGAATGTCGTGTTTATTTTAGCAACGACTGAACCCCACAAGATCCCTGCGACGATTATTTCCCGGACGCAACGCTTCGACTTCAAGCGTATCAATACGCAAGATATCGTTTCTCACTTGGAGAAAGTATTAGATACAAGCGCAATTGCGTATGAACCAGAAGCTTTGCAAGTGATTGCAAGAGCTGCAGAAGGGGGCATGCGAGATGCCCTGAGTATCACAGATCAAGCTATTGCTTTCAGCGATGACACGGTCACGATGCAAGATGCACTGGAAGTCACGGGCAGCCTGTCTTTTGATATGATGGATCGGTTGATGCAAGCTTGTTCAGACAAAGCAGTCGCCGATGCACTGACGATTTTGCGGGAGCTGTTGGCTTCGGGGAAGGAAGCCCGGCGTTTATTGGAAAACCTGCTGGTCTATTGTCGAGACGTTCTGATGTACCAACAAGCCCCTCAATTGGTTGCGGACAAATCTACACAATTGACGGAGGGGTTCAAAGCGCTGGCCCAACAGACGGACCCGCGAAAGATCTATCATTGGATCGGGGTTTTGAATGACACACAAAACGAAGTAAAGTTCACCAATAACCCGACGATTTATTTAGAAGTGGCAATGGTGAAACTGGCCAATGACCCAGAGCAAGCAGCCGTGGGCACGAGTGCTGTGGCGACAGATACCAGCCAAGAAGTGCAGCAGCTGCAGATCGCTGTTCAGAAATTGCAAGCAGAGATCCAGCGCTTGCAGGAAAATCGGCCGACAGGTTCGGTTGAACCGCCTGCAGCCGCTAAAAAGACCAAGACAGCGAGTTCTTTCCGCTTGCCAAAGGAAAAAGTGTTCCAAGTCTTAAAAGGTGCAACCAAGAAAGATTTGGCAAATGTTCGTAATATTTGGGATGATTTACTGATGTCATTGTCCGTTACCCAACGGGCGATGTTGCATGCGAGTGAAGCCAAAGCTGCCAGTGAAACGGGCGTTGTGATCGCGTTTGATTACGAGATCCTTTGTCAGCGTGCTAGCAATGATCCAGAATTTCAGCTGATGATCCATAATCAGATTTCTCGAATGGTCAAAGATTATGCGCCTCAAGCGGTGTTTATCACCAAAGAAAGCTGGCCGTTGTTACGCAGAGAGTTCTTAGCTGGTGGACAAGCTGCCGCTGAAACAGAATTGGAAATAGAAGCGGGCGATGTGCCAGAAGAGGCAGCAGAATCTGGCGATGACGTACTGGTCACGCAAGCACAAGCACTATTCGGCAGCTTAACAAGTATTGAAGAAAATTAGACTGGAGTGAAGAACAATGATGCGAGGCATGGGCAATATGCAAGGCATGATGAAACAAATGCAAAAAATGCAAAAAGAAATGGTGAAAGAACAAGAAGCGTTGAACCAAAAAGAATTTCTAGGTGAATCAACGAATGGCTATGTGAAAGCAACCTTTACAGGAAACAAAAAGTTAAAAGATTTAGTGATCAATGAAGACATCGTCGATGCAGAAGATGTCGACATGCTGCAAGATATGGTCATTTTGGCGATCAATGACGGTTTAGCAAAAATTGAAAAAGAAACGGAACAAACAATGGGCAAGTATACCAAAGGGATTCCGGGTCTATAAAAGGAGAAATGTAGCGTGCAATATCCAGATCCGATTGCACGATTGATTGACAGTTATATGAAACTGCCAGGAATCGGCCAAAAAACTGCCACTCGTTTGGCTTTTTATACCATCGATATGAAGGATGAAGTCGTAAATGAGTTTGCCAAATCTTTGATCAGTGTCAAACGTGATCTGCATTTTTGCAGTATCTGCGGCAATATCACAGAAGAAGATCCTTGTGAGATCTGCGGCGACCCAACCAGAGACAAAACCACCATTTTGGTGGTTGAGGAACCTAAAGATGTGATGGCGCTTGAGAAAGTTCGGGAATATCACGGCCTTTATCATGTTTTGCATGGGGTATTGTCCCCAATGGAAGGTACTGGTCCTGAAGATATCAATATTTCTTCGTTGATCCAGCGTTTGCATGATGATCAAGTCAAAGAAGTGATCATTGCGACGAATGCCACAACAGAAGGTGAAGCAACGGCGATGTATCTTTCACGGTTGATCAAACCAGCTGGGATCAAAGTAACGCGTTTAGCCCATGGCTTATCGGTGGGCAGCGATATCGAATATGCAGACGAAGTGACTTTATTAAAAGCAGTCGAAGGACGACGAGAATTATAACTATATTGGAGGCAAATAAGGTGAATGGATTGTTCATTACCATCGAAGGACCAGATGGCGCTGGAAAGACGAGCGTCTTGGAAGAGTTGTATCCCCGTTTACAATTAGAAGCAACAAGAAAAATCGTGAAAACACGGGAACCAGGCGGTGTACGGATTGCCGAAAAAATCCGTAAAATCATTTTAGATCCAAAAAACGAGGAGATGGATGAACGAACAGAAGCATTGCTTTATGCAGCTGCGAGACGCCAGCACTTGATCGAGGTCGTCTTGCCAGCCTTGAATGAGGGGAATATCGTGATCTGTGATCGTTTTGTCGATAGTTCATTGGCTTATCAAGGCGCGGGACGGCGTATTGGCATGCCGGAAATCGCCAATATCAACGAATTTGCGACGGAAGGCACCACGCCTGATTTCACCTTATATTTGGATGTCGATTCAGATACTGGTTTGCATCGAATCCAAAAAAATCGCGCCCACCAATATGATCGTTTGGATTCAGAGGGACTAGAGTTCCATCAACGCGTACGGCATGCTTATTTGAAGTTGGCAGAAGAAAATCCTGTACGAATTCATAAGATTGATGCTAGAATGGGGTTACAAGACGTTGTTGAATCAAGTTATTCAGCAATCGTAGAAGCGTATCCTGCCTTTTTTAAATCTTTGTAATAAATTGATTGAATCGAATAAGGAGATGATCCCATGAAATTGATTATGGCTATTGTACAAGACAAGGACAGCAATCGTTTGGCAAATGAATTTATCGATGCCAACATCCGAGCAACCAAACTATCCTCTACTGGCGGTTTCCTGAAAGCGGGAAATAGTACGTTCATTATTGGATTGGAAGATGATCGGGTCCAAGATGCGTTAGAATTGATCAAAAAGACCTGTCAATCACGGAAACAATATGTGTCGACGCCGATGTCGTTAGATATTTCTTTAGATGGTCAAGTACCTTACCCTGTAGAAGTTGAAGTTGGCGGTGCAACAGTCTTTGTTTTACCAGTTGATGGATTCCATCAATATTAAGAAGGAGCTTTTCATGGAGGCACAATTTCTGCAAGAAAACCAACCACAAGTATATGCCCAATTAAAGAAAAGCATCAAGCATGGGCGAATCGCCCATGCTTATCTTTTTGAAGGGGATAAAGGAACAGGAAAACATGAGGCAAGTATCTGGCTGGCGAAGCGGTTGTTTTGTACCAATGCACAAGGGGATGAGGATCCTTGCAATACTTGCAGCAACTGTCAACGGATCACTCAAGGCGAGCACCCAGATGTGCTGTTGATCGAACCTGATGGCCAAACGATCAAAGTGGATCAAATCCGCCAGTTACAAGAAGAATTTACGAAAAGCGGATTTGAGGGCCGGCGCAAGATTTTCATTTTATCACAAGCCGAAAAAATGAATACAAGTGCCGCCAACAGTTTATTGAAATTCCTTGAAGAACCAGTTGGCAACTTTCTTGCGATTCTGGAAACCGAAAGTGTCGGCAGGATTTTGCCAACAATACAATCCCGTTGTCAAATGATCCACTTTTCGCCCTTATCAAAAGAAATATTACAGAAAAAATTGCAAGATGAAGGGCTTTCAAAAGAAACGAGCCGACTTCTTAGTTATCTTACAAATAGTTATCATAAAGCAGTTGAAATCTCTCAAAATGAATGGTTTAATGAAACTAAGGACGCTGTTGTACGCTGGGTAGATTACCTTTTGAAAAAAGATCCGCAAGCTTTTATATTTGTACAAAAAAGATTGCTGAGTCAGGCAAAAGAGAAAAGTCAGCAAATAGAAGTTTTTTCACTCTTGTTATTTTACCTGCAAGAAGAAAGAGATCGGCTGCTTATGCAAGGATCATGGGGTAAAGAAATCAATCGTGCCATTGAATCTGCGTTGCAAGCCCAAAAGAAATTGCAGGCGAATGTTGCTTTTCAAGGTGTTGCAGAGCAATTTTGTGTGAAAATCATCTATGGAGATCCGCGACAGCTGGAAAAGAGGGTCTAAGATGATTGAAGTGATCGGGATACGTTTCCAACAGGTTGGCCAAATCTATTATTATGCGCCCGAAAAAGAAATGTATGCCTTAAATGATAAAGTAATTGTCGCATTACAAGATATACGCTGTATCGGCACTGTCGTGACGCCTGTACAGCAGATGGATCGGCAAGATTTGCCTGATGAAGTGAAGACGATCATTCGCCAAGCCAACAGTCAAGATTTGGCGCAAGAAGCGACCAATGCCGAAGATGCCATAGGGGCATTGCAGATCGCGAAAGGCAAAGTCCGGGATCGCCGGTTGCCAATGAAACTGATCAATGCGGCCTATACGCTTGAACGCAATAAGTTGATTTTTTCTTTTACAGCTGAAGGGCGCATCGATTTTCGCGAGTTGGTCAAGGATTTGGCCAATGTATTCCATACCCGGATCGAATTAAGACAGATTGGTGTACGAGATGAGGCAAAACTTTTAGGCGGGATCGGTCCTTGTGGCCGTAAGCTCTGTTGTGCCACTTTTTTAGGGGATTTTATCCCGGTGTCGATCAAGATGGCGAAAGATCAAGGGCTGTCATTGAACCCAACCAAAATTTCTGGATTATGCGGCCGCTTGATGTGTTGTTTGAAATACGAAAATGAAGAATACGAACAAGCAAAAAAAGAGATGCCTGACCGAGGGAAAGAAGTTGAGACCCCTGATGGAAAAGGGCGTGTCGTTGGTTTAGATTTATTGAGCCGTGTTGTCAAAGTGCGCTTGCATGACCGACAAACTGCTGTTGAATATGACTATGAAGAATTAGTGACAAAATAAGCAGGTGACTATAATGAGCATGGATAAACGATCCCTTTATGATGGACTGAATCAATTAGAATCGGAGTTGCAAAACTCCTTGAACAATCTAGCGGAAATGAAACAATCGCTGCAAGAAATCGTCGAAAAAAATACCACTTTGGAATTGGAAAACCAACGGTTGCGTGAACATATTCGCGAGCTGAACCTCGTGGCGGATGCGCCTGCCGAAAGTGCCAAACAAGAGCTGTCCAAATCACGGATGAATTTAGAGAAAATCTATGAGGAAGGTTTCCATGTCTGTTATGACTTATATGGATCCAGAAGAGAGCATGATGAGCCATGTGCGTTTTGTCTAGAAGTGATTTATCGTGAAAGCGGCAAGTAACCATAAGCGGCAAAGGAAAAGATCAGGTAAAGCTGGTCTTTTTTTGGAGAGGAGCAGTAATGCAGAAACAACAAAGTTACAAACAAGATGCAGGCAAACTTTATTTGGTGCCAACCCCGATCGGTAATCTAGAAGATATGACTGTGCGTTGTGTCAAAATGTTAGCTGAAGCGGATGTGATAGCCAGTGAAGATACCCGAAACACCCAAAAACTGTTGAATCACTTTGACATCACAACGCCGCAAAAAAGTTTGCATGAACATAATTATAAAGAACGGGTACCGCAGCTGATAGCGTTGATGCAGTCAGGTCAAACGATTGCGCAATGCAGTGATGCTGGTATGCCATCGATCAGTGATCCTGGGCATGAATTGGTCAAAGCTTGTATCGCTGAAGGCATCGCGGTCATCGCATTGCCTGGCCCAACAGCTGGTCTGACTGCCTTGATTGCTTCAGGTCTATCTCCACAACCGCATCTGTTTTACGGATTTTTACCCCGCAAAAAGAAAGAGCAGATTGCTGTGCTGACTGAATTAGCTGCTCAGCAAAGTACCATGATTTTCTATGAGTCCCCGTATCGTATCGGCAATACGATCGATGTCATCAAAGAAGTCTTCGGTGACAGGCAGGCGGTCATTTGTCGAGAGTTGACGAAGATCCATGAAGAATATCTTCGCGGGACTTTATCGGAGTTATCTGCTTATTTAAGTGAACAGTCATTGAAGGGTGAATGTTGTTTGCTGGTTGAAGGCGCTGATGAACCGGTACAAGCAGTCTATGAAGGCAGCTATCTTGAACAAGTAGAGGCGTTGATCGCAGAAGGACTTTCTTCAAAAGAAGCCATTAAAGAGGTAGCCAAACGCAATCAAGTCAAAAAGCAAGTGGTCTACAACGACTACCACGCAATCGATTCCGCTGACTAAGCGAAACCAGTTGCTGTTAGAACGATAGAGGATAAACTGTCCATTTGGGCAGTTTTTTATTCTTTCTGGAACAGGCATCTTGATTATGTCACTTTTTATAACATGGAGCGTAATGAATTTTCAGAAAATTTTGCAAATTTTCAAAAAACGCTAGCTTTCTATGATGTACAGATGGTAGGATAGCACTCAGATAGAAAAGGAGGCGTTCTATATGGATTCAGGGAATATAGCATTTATTTTGATTTGCAGCGGTATGGTATTTTTAATGACACCGGCATTGGCATTTTTTTACGGTGGGTTGGAGCGTAGGAAAAACATCTTGAATACCATGATGATGGTCATTTGTACGATGGGCTTGGCTTCTGTGTTGTGGGTAGCGTTGGGCTATACACTTTCTTTCAGCGGATCAGGATCCTTTATTGGCAACCTTGACAAAATTTTCTTTACGCATGTATCGATGACGGAAGGCGAAGGCATTCCAGAAGGGTTATTTGCAGGATTCCAAATGATGTTTGCCTTGATCACAACGGCGATCATCACTGGGTCAGTTGTTGGCAGAATGCGTTTTTCGGCAATTTTCTTATTTATTGGTTTTTGGTTGATCTTGGTGTATTTCCCAATGGCACACATGGTCTGGGGCGGTGGTTTCTTGGATGCCATCGGGTCGATCGATTTTGCGGGAGGCAATGTCGTGCATATCAGTTCTGGGATCAGCGGCTTAGTCTTAGCAGTCGTCGTAGGGAAACGGCGTGAGTTCCATCAAACGGAGTACCGACCGCACAATATTCCCTTTGTTGTCTTAGGTGCTGGTTTGTTATGGTTTGGCTGGTTTGGCTTTAATGCGGGATCTGCGTTAGCTGCGGACGGTTTAGCGATCCATGCTTTAATGACCACCAATACGGCAGCTGCCAGTGCGATGTTATCCTGGATGCTGATTGAGAAATTGATGTTAGGTAAACCAACGATCGTGGGCGCTTGTACAGGGGCAGTAGTCGGTTTAGTGGCCATCACACCAGGTGCCGGTTTTGTTTCACTATGGTCGTCATTTATTATTGGTGCATTGGTAAGTCCATTTTGCTATTACTTCATTTCGGTGATCAAACATCGACTTGGGCTAGATGATGCATTAGATGCATTTGGCTGTCATGGTGTTGGTGGGATTTTTGGCGGAATTATGACAGGGATTTTCGCTGATCCTGCGGTAGGCGGACATTCAGGCTTGATTTATGGCGGGCTAGATTTATTTGTGGCTCAACTAGAAAGTATTGTCTTTACTATTTTATTTGCAGGGATCGTTTCATATGTATTGATCCGTGTGATCAAATTATTTATG
Source organism: Enterococcus salsurae (assembly GCF_054784955.1). Classification (NCBI taxonomy): domain Bacteria; kingdom Bacillati; phylum Bacillota; class Bacilli; order Lactobacillales; family Enterococcaceae; genus Enterococcus; species Enterococcus salsurae. The sequence continues at coordinate 228,559 of NZ_BAAHWY010000003.1, forward strand.
CCGATTCGCGTATCTGAACAAGAAGAAGCAGTCGGTATGGACCGAGTAGAACATGATGAAACGGCGTACCCGACTTTTATGGGCTTAGATTCTTAATAATGGAGGAACTGATATGAAAAAAGTTGAAGCGATTATTCGGCAAGAAAAAATCGAAGAATTGAAAGCTGCGCTGGATCTTTCAGAAATCACTAGCGGGATGACAGTCAATCAAGTGCTGGGGTATGGAAAACAAAAAGGGCTGAAAGAATATATCCGTGGACAAGCGGTAATCACGACTTTGTTACCTAAAGTGACTGTTTGTTTTGTGGTAGAAGATCAAAATGTTGAACCTGTCATTGACCTAATTATAGCTATATGCAATACCGATGAAGTGGGAGATGGCAAGATTTTTGTCTATCCTGTAGAAGAAGCGGTGCGGATCCGGACCAAAGAACGAGGATCAGCGGCTTTATAAAATGGATTAGATGAATGTTTCAAAAAAAGAGTATCGGCTGCAGCTGATATTCTTTTTTTTTGCTGATTCGCAACTATTGAAAGGGAACTTTTGTTCGTTTATAATAGAAGTGATGAGGTGATACATATGTCTGAATTACAATTTCCTTTACATCATGACACGACCCGCAAAATCATTCATATTGATATGGATGCCTTTTTTGCATCTGTGGAAGAACGAGATGATCCAGAGTTGGCGAAACACCCTTTAGTGATTGCCCGCCACCCAAGTGATACTGGGGGACGAGGTGTGGTGACGACCGCCAATTATTTGGCGCGTCAATATGGTATTCATTCAGCAATGAGTGCGCAAAAAGCATTTGAATTGTGTCCGCAGGCAATTTTTAAACCTGGCAATCATCAAAAATATCGAGAAGTTTCTCATCAGATCAGAGCAATCTTTCATCGCTATACCGATGTCATCGAACCGGTATCTATCGATGAAGCATATCTTGATGTCACACGTAATAAAATCGATTGTCCTTCTGCAATCAAAATTGCCCGCATGATTCAACGGGATATTTGGCAAGAAACCCATTTGTCGTGTTCAGCAGGCGTTAGCTACAACAAATTTTTGGCCAAATTGTCTTCAGATTATCATAAACCAAGAGGGATGACTGTCGTGTTGCCGGAAGATGCAGTTGCTTTCTTAAAACAGCTGCCGATCGAAAAATTTCATGGTATCGGGAAAAAAACGGTTCCGAGGATGCATGAGATGGGGATCTATACGGGTGCGGAACTGTATGAAATGAGTGAAATGGCATTGATTCGCGCATTTGGAAAAATGGGGTATTCTTTGTATCGTAAAGTGCGGGGGATCCATGATTCTCCTGTCAGCGTCACGAGAGAACGTAAATCTGTCGGCAAAGAACATACCTACGGCAATCCCTTGACCACAGAAGAACAAGTGGTGAGTCAGTTGCGTTCGATTGCAGAAGAAGTAGCTGAAGCCCTCAAACGGACGCAAAAACATGGCAAAACAGTCGTCTTGAAAGTCCGCTACACAGATTATTCGACCATTACGAAGCGGGTGACATTGCCGGTCTATGTGCACAAAAAAGAACAACTTTTTTCAGAAGCTAGTTTGATCTGGGAGGAAGTATTGGGTTTAGAACAGGGGATTCGTTTGTTGGGGATCACTGTGACCAATCTAGATCCTTTGACTTACGAAAATATCGTCTTGCCCCTTTGGCAGATCGCAGAAGAAGAATAAAAGAGAGGAAAATCGACAAATGAACGAAGTATATCAAACCTTGATCACTTTGCAAGATGACACAAGAAGCCAAAGATGGCGGCCTACATGCGGCATCAATTCACCTTTTTGGGTGTTACTGCCCCGATTCGCCGCCAAGCGGCTAAGACGGCATTCAGACAGGCCAAAGCCGCAGGTGTGATTGATTGGTTGTTTGTCGATGTGTGGTGGCAAAGCCAATAACGCGAGCATCATTATTTGGCAATCGATTATTTGGTGGCGATGACTGCGTATCTAAAAAAAGAAGACTTGTCCAAGATTGAAGCCATGCTATTGCAACACCCTTGGTGGGATAGTATTGATGCTTTTAGTGAAGTGATCTCAAAGATGGTCATTCAAGAACCTGTGTTGAAACAGGAGATGTTGCGTTGGAGTACCTCAGAGAGCTTATGGTTGCGACGTTCTGCGATCATTCATCAACTCCTCTTTGAAAAAGCAGACGGACACAGAACTGTTGCGGATCATTCTCCTGAACAATTTTGGGACCAAAGAATTTTTTATCAATAAAGCGATCGGATGGAGTTTAAGAGAATATGCGAAAACAGATCCGGCATGGGTGCGGCACTTTATAGCTACGTATCGCGATCAAATGTCGTCCCTTAGTATCCGAGAAGCCAGCAAGTATTTAAATCGATGAGGCTAAAAAATCGCGCATGAAGGAAACGAAAAAAACCATAATAAACGCTTAGGTCATGGCGTTTACTATGGTTTTTTTGGTATAAGCTCAAATCTGTTTCTTTATTTGCTCATAACTTTCCTCAGCATCTTTGCATTTGGCCCAAATAACAGCTTCGCCTTGTGCTTTTGAGGCAGCCACATCTATGATTCTTTGATTGCTGCTGCCGCGAAATTGCAAATTCAAATTACGTTTGCTCAGTTCAAAACGACCGTCCACCAGAATATCGATTTTACTAAGCAGTTCTAATTTGTCTTCTGTATCCTCAAGCAATTCTTCATATGTGTAGCCGGACCAGCTCCAGATATCTTTGCTGCGTCCAAATTCTTTTCGGACACGATCCACGACTTGCAAGCAGACAGGTGTATTTAAGAAAGGCTCACCGCCGAGCAAGGTCAATCCTTGAACATAATCTGGCCGCAGATCATCAATGATTTGTTGTTCTAGTTCAGGCGTGAAGGGCACACCGTAGTTGAAATTTTGGACAGCTTTGTTGAAACAGCCTTCACAAGCAAAAAGACATCCGCTGACATATAAGCTGTTTCTGATACCTTCACCATCCACAAAATTATAGGCTTTATAGTCCGCGATCCTATTTTGGCTGTAATCTTGTGCTTGCCATTCTTTGGGTTTTGGGTTTCTCATTTATCAAACTTCTTTCTATTCTTTGGAAGAAAGGAAGAAAAACAAGATTGTTTTTCTTCCTCATAGGCACGTTTATTCTTGCAAGTGTTTGACACGAGCAGAAATTTCTTTGTGACGACCATTGACCATTGGACGTGCTTGGGGATTGCCTAAGTAACCGCATGTCCGTTTGACGACGTCACAGCTTTTGGGATCATGGTTGCCGCATTGGGGGCATTCAAATCCACGTTCAGTCGGATTGAAATCTCCTTCATACCCGCACGCATAACAATGATCGATCGGTGTGTTGGTTCCAAGATAAGCGACACGGTCATAGGCAAAATCCCATACGGCTTCTAAGGCTTTCGGATTTTGCTGCAAGACAGGATATTCACAATAATGGATGAAACCACCGGAACAATATTGCGGATAGTCTTTTTCGAAATCTAGTTTTTCAAAAGGTGTTGGATTTTTGCGGACATCATAGTGAAAACTATTTGTATAATATTCTTTGTCCGTGATATTGTCGATCTCACCAAATTTTTCGGTATCTAGGCGACAGAAGCGGTCAGTCAAGCTTTCGCTAGGTGTTGAATAGACGCTGAAATGATAGCCGTATTCATCCCCCCAAGCATCTGCATGAGATTTCAACTCTTTAACGATGGCTAGGGTAAAGGCTTTTGCTTCAGAATCGTGTTCCCATTCGCCGCCATAAAAGGCAGCTGCGGCTTCATACAACCCAATATAGCCTAGGGAAACAGTCGCCCGTTTGTTTTTGAAAAGTTGATCCACGTTGTCTTTGCGGTCTAAGCGTTCACCGAAAGCACCATACATGTATAAAATAGGCGCATTGGCTGGACTGGCTTCTTTGCATCGTTCCACGCGATAAACCAGTGCATCTTTGACGATCTGCAAACGATCAGCTAAAATCGACCAGAATTTGTCTTGGTCACCATTGGCTTCTAAGGCGATGCGGGGGATATTCAAGGTCACGACACCTAGATTCATCCGACCAACATTGATTTCTTCTCCTTGTTCATTCTTCCAACCTTGCAAGAATGAGCGGCAGCCCATAGGTACTTTGAAACTGCCTGTCAATTCGACCAGTTTGTCATAGTTTAAAATATCCGGATACATCCGTTTGGTGGCACATTCTAATGCCAATTCTTTGATATCATAGTTTGGATCTGTCGCGTCAAGATTGACCCCGCGACGCACGCTGAAAATCAATTTAGGAAAAATCGCTGTTCTCTTTTCACTGCCTAGTCCGTTGATCCGGATCTGCAAGATCGCCCGTTGGATCTCCCGTTCAAACCATGACGTTCCTAGACCAAACCCTAGTGAAGTGAAAGGGGTTTGTCCGTTTGACGTGAATAAGGTGTTGATCTCATATTCTAAACTTTGCATCGCATCAAAAATGTCCTTGCGGGTTTTGCTTTTCGCATAGGCTTCCCGACGCTCTGGGGCTTCGATCCATTCTTCTGCATCCCGAAGATGTTTTTGGTAATTCAATTCTGCAAAAGGCGCCAATAGTTCATCGGTACGGTCAGCAGAGCAGCCGCCATATTGGCTAGAAGCAACATTGGCGATGATTTGTGAGATTTGAGCAGTTGCTGTTTGGATCGATTTCGGTGATTCAACTTCAGCATTGCCGATCTTGAAACCATTGTTCAACATCCCTTTAAAGTCGATCAAGCAGCAATTCGTCATCGGTGTGTAAGGATGATAATCTAGATCGTGATAATGGATATCGCCTTTTTGGTGGGCGTTGGCCACATGGGGCGGCAACATCTTCAAGCCGATGGACTTGCCAACGATCCCTGCAGTCAAGTCCCGTTGTGTATTGAAGACATTGCTGTCTTTATTGGCATTCTCATTGACAACGGATTGGTCTTTATTCATCAATTTGTTGATCGTGAAGTTGATGTCTGTTGCCTTGCTGCGTTCAAAATCACGACGAGTCCGATAATTGATGTACTCTTCTGCTAAGGCATAGGCATTTTTTGCCAGCAAGATATGTTCAACGATATTTTGAACTTCGTATATTTTGACGTTCGTTTGGAAACGAGCAGCGATTTCATGATCAATGCTTTCTACGATCTCCATGATATGCTCATGGTCAATGGGGGTCAATTCCCCTTGTGCATTTCTTTGGGCTTTGACCAAAGCATCATAGATCTTTTGATCGTCAAAATCGACCAGCCGACCATCACGTTTGACTATTTTTAAATTTGCTAAATGGGGTTGTCTTGTCAATCCTTGTTCAGGATTTCTTTTAATCTCCATCATTGGAACCACTCCTATCTTCATCAATATGATAAAACAAAATAGTCGAATGAGCAACTATATATAGTGGGATTATCGGCGTTGATTCTTGGATATACACAATATGTAGTGCATATTCATTTGGCGAAAATGCTTTAAAGATGATAACAACAATGTTTGGATTGTTTCATGTTTCACACAATGAATAAAAAAAAGTAAAAAAATATTTTTGGCTTCTTTTGCGTAAACTGTTTTCATGAGAAAAGTATGCTACCATAGAGTGGAATGTATGAAAAAGGAGGGTTCTTTATGAGAAACATGATTGATGTCAAACATTTGACCAAAACATATGGTACCCGGTTCAATCAAACGAAAGTGTTGGATAATCTGTCTTTTGTCGTGGATAAAGGGGAGTTTGTCGGAATCATGGGGCCGAGTGGTGCGGGGAAAACGACATTGATGAATTTATTGTCCTCCATTTTGCGTCCGAGTCTTGGGTCCATCTATATCAATGGGAAAGATATCACCCGCATGTCTGAAAACCGCTTGAGCGATTTTAGAAGAAAAGAAATTGGCTTTATTTTTCAAGATTTTAACTTATTGGATACATTGAACGCCAAAGACAATATTTTGCTGCCATTGGCCATTGATCGGTTGCCGATCGCAGAAACCGATCAACGCATTTCTCGAATTGCCTCACTGCTGGGCATTGAACATCTCTTAGATCGTTATCCGGAAGAATTGTCTGTGGGTCAAAAGCAGCGTATCGCCGCGGCACGCGCGATCGTGAGTCAACCGGCGGTCTTGTTTGCCGATGAACCTACGGGGGCATTGGACTCGAAAGCAGCCACTGAATTGCTGCGTTATTTGGACCAAATCAACCAACAGGAAAAGACCACGATCTTGATGGTCACCCATGATCCCTTCACTGCGAGTTATTGTAATCGGATTTTGTTCATCAGAGATGGCGTATTTTTTGCAGAAGTGACAAAGAAAGGGTCACGGCAAGATTTTTTTGAAAAGATCATCGACATGCAGGCAACGATCGGAGGGGGACCTCGACATGTTGTTTAAAATCGGTTGGCGCAGTTTTTTAAGGCAAAGTCGTAATTATGGTGTTTATTTCATCTGTATGATGACTGCTGTGATGATTTTTTATTCTTTTAGCGCCATGATGAATGATCGCTTACTGACGCAGCGGGTACAGCAAGATATTCGCATCGAGGGCGTATTGGGTTTTGGCAGTAGTATTGTGGCCTTTGTGGTGTTGTTTTTTATGCTGAGTGCCAATCATTTCTTTCTGAGTCAAAGACAAAAGGAAATCAATATTTATCAGTTGCTCGGGTTGCGGCGAGGGCGGCTGGCCTGGTTGCTGCTGCGGGAAAATTTTTTGCTGAATTTTTTCTCATTGGTCATTGGTATTTTTATGGGAATCATTTTTTCAAAATTTTTCTCGATGATTTTGATTCGGGCGATGGGATTGACATTGACCAGTCATTTCTTTAATTCTTCCCGCTCGATCGTCACAACGATTGTTGTTTTCTTCGCTGCGCTGCTGATCTTGAGCTTGCAAGTGCTGCTGTTTGTGTGGCGCACACCAATGAGTGAAACCTTAAAAACGGATTATTCCTTGCCCATCAAAAAAATGAAGATGACCCCTTTTCGCATCTTGATGGGGATCTTAGGGTTGATTCTGCTGGGTGTTGGTTATTATTTGTCTTTATTTTTGAAGGAGACATGGCAATCTTATATTACCTATACACAAGATTTTTCGGCGATTATTTGGGTGCCATTATTGATTTTGTTTTGTTGTATCACAGCTACTTATATCTTTTTTGATTGTACGCTGCCGGCTTTATTGCATTGGCTGAGTCAGCCCCAAAAACGCAATATTAAAGGCGCCAAATTGATTGCTTACAACAATGTGCGGGCGTATTTGCAACGGACATGGAAGAGTTTTGCTTTTTTGACTGTGCTCACAGCCATTGCGATCTCGTTGATTGGCGGCACGATGGGGATGATCTCTTTGAATTATCAAGCGACCAGCCGTTTGTATCCAGTCTCATATCAAGTGGCCGAATCGCAAGCCCAACAGTTGCGGGATACGTTGAAAGACAACCAAGTCACATTGGCGGCTGATCAAACGGTCACTTTTAAGATGACCAATATGGCTGTCTATACGAGATACTTAGGAGAGACCACTGACAATAATCAGGAAGAAGTGATGGTCAATCTGCTGTCTCTTAGCCAATACAATCAATTGCGAAAACTGTTGAAAGAATCGCCAGAAGTTAAGATCAATGGGCAAGAGGCTGCTTTGTTTGACAGTGAATATGATATAACTCAGGCCTTTAGGTCGTATCGGGATCAGGTGTTGGTGGCTGGCACAGCAAACTTCACATTGGTACAGACGGAGCTTGATTACTTAGGTGATGACTCCTTGCGTTATGCCTTGGCGAATGTGCTGGTCGTGAGTGATGCTGCCTTTGAACAACTCGACGGGTATCAGTATGCGGTGACGTATCTTCAAGTTCAAGGGAGGTTGTCAGAAGCCGCACATCAGACAATCAGTGATGCTGGTAAAATAGAATGGGTTGAACCGATCACCTATCGATTGGTCAAGAAGAAGAATGGCGCTCAGGCGGTATTTACCACTGCAGAAAAGGAGCATACAGACCAAGTGACCGTCTATCGTTTAAATCGTGCTGATCGGTTTACAACGATGCGCAGCGTGCGACGGCAAGGCGGTATCATTCTATTTGTCTCTTTATTTGTTGGCGTGATCGTCTTGATCACCACTTCTAGCAGCTTGATCGTCCGTCAATTCTCGAACACTGAAAGAGAAAAACGCAATTATCAACTGCTGACCAAATTAGGCTACAGTCGGCAGGAGATTCGAAAGTTGATTTATTGGCAAAATATTTGGGTTTTTATGCCTGGTACTTTGTTGGCGATCCTTCATGCGGTATTTGCGATCAATACATTAACGCAAATTATTGATAGTCGAGGGTATTGGGTCGCCTACTTATTTGCTGGCGCAGCGGCTGTGGTCTATTTACTGGCCTATTTGATCACTGTCAAGCTGAGTTTGCGGATCATTGAAAGATGAAAAAGAGCGGAATTTTCCGCTCTTTTTTGTTTTATGTACACGTCTTACACAAGACAATGGTATAATCATAGAGAACGTAACAAAGGAGGAAAAGCATAAACATGGAGAAAAAAGAAGAGCAGCTTTTGATCGATTTAACCAGTGCCCGAGGCGTGCCTGGTAATGAAGAGGAGGTACGGGAAGTCTTTAAGGCGTATGCCAAAGACTTTGCTGAAGATATCTTTTTTGATGGGTTAGGCAGTGTCATTGCCAAACACGTTGGGGACGGCGGCGGACCTAAAGTTTTTATTTCGGGCCATATGGACGAAGTTGGATTTATGGTGACCAAAATCAGCGAAAAGGGGTTTATTGAGTTCCAAACGCTAGGCGGCTGGTGGGGTCAGGTAATGTTGGCCCAACAAGTGGAAATCAAAACCCAAGCTGGTCAGTTGATCCATGGTGTGATTGGCTCGAAACCACCTCATGTATTGAGTCCGGAAACGCGGAATAAACCATATGATGTCAAAGACATGTTTATTGATATTGGTGCCAGCAGCGACAAAGAAGCCAAGGCATGGGGCGTCCGTCCGGGAGATATGATCACGCCATATATTGAATACAAGCGAATGAATGATAGTAAATTCTTATTGGCGAAAGCTTGGGATAATCGGATCGGGACAGCAGTTTCGTTGCGGGTATTGGAAACATTGGCTGCCGAAGGCCATCCCAATTGCCTTTTTGCCGGTAGTGATGTCATGGAAGAAGTCGGTTTGCGTGGGGCACGTACCAGTACCCATTTGGTCAATCCAGATATTGCGATCGCGTTGGATACAGGTACAGCTGGTGATACCCCTGGTATGACATCGAAAGAGGCCGATTCTGTTTTAGGTAAAGGACCGCAAGTCTTGATTTTTGATGCCTCCATGATCCCCCACAAAAAACTATTGAATTTTGTGATTTCTGTAGCGGAGGAAATGGAGATTCCTTTCCAATATACAGTGATCACAGGTGGTGGGACAGATGCAGGTCAAATGCATTTGACCCGAGATGGTGTCCCTTCGATCGCAATCACGGTACCTGTGCGTTATTTGCATTCTCATACATCGATCATTCATGAAGATGATTATTTGAATACAGTTAAATTAGTCACTGAAGTGGTGCGCCGATTGGATGATAAAACCGTCAAAGCACTGCGCAGTTATTAAGGGGCACCTATGAGAGAAAACGATGTGATTCGTCAAACTGCTAAAAATGCCTTGCGGGGTTTTTGGGGGACGATGGTTTTAAGTATTTTAGCGAGTATCGCGATCCAATCTGTTCTTAACAGTATTATTGGAACACTTGGTCTTCGCGGGAGTGACAGCAGCAATCAAACGTTGATTGATTTTATACTAGAAAATGTTGTCTTTTTTGCGCTTACGATAGGATTAAGCATCATGGCGCTGCTTTTGGTTCGCGGTGTCGGTGTCAATGTGTCAAATATCTTTTTGGTTTTTGACAAGCGACTTTATCCAGCTTATTTCGGGTTAAATCTCTTGAATGTATTTGTGAACTATCTGCTGGGATTATTGATTTTCTTGCCGCAATTTGTGATGACCGGCTTCAATCAATATCTGGAATTGGTCCTGTCTTTCAATCATGGTTTTTCAACAGACCGTTCATTACTCAACCAATCGATTGCTTTTATGATCAGTTTAGTCATTTCAGTGCTGTTGTTCTTGTTCTTTTCGCAAGTCATCAGTGGAATATTTCAAATTGCGATCTATCTCCGGTATGATTACCCTGATTTGCGCCTGATGCAGTCTTTGAAACAGGCTTGGCGGATGCTCAGACCTGTATTGTGGCAATATATTTGGCTGCAGCTTTCATTGATTGGCTGGTTTATATTGGGTCTGCTGGCTTTAGTGATCGGTATTCTATGGGCAAATGCCTATGCCTATGGCGTGAACGCTGCCTTTTATGAAGCGTTGAAAGAAGATCAAGCCATGACGATTGCCTAAGCAAAGGACAACGCCTATCGATTTGCCGATAGGCGTTGTTTTCTTTCTTTGTTGAAATAACCAGTTTGTGATAGCATAGTGTCATGAAGCGTCAAGAAACACAAAGAGTCATGAAGGAGGAAGCAACATGAAATTGACTGTACTTGGCTGTTTAGGTGCCTATCCGTACAAAGGGGAAGGGACGACCGGTTATTTATTGGAAGCTGATGGCTTTCATCTGTTAGTAGATGCAGGCAGCACAACATTGGTCCAATTGGAGAAAATTCTAGATCCGCTTTCTTTAGATGCGGTCATCTTGAGCCATTACCACCATGATCATATTGCTGATTTGGGGGTCTTGCAGTATTACTGGCAACTCTATCCTCAATCCGATCAACGGCCAGTGTTGCCGATTTATGGGCACGGTGAAGATGCGGTTCATTTTGCCGACCTAACATTGCCTGGCGTGACGAAAGGCTATGATTATCTTCAGTCAGAGCAATTAGATCTAGGGCCTTTTTCGATCACATTTATGAAAACGATCCATCCAGTCATCTGTTATGCGATGCGTATCGCTGAGAAAGAAACCGGCAAAGTATTGGTTTTTACTGGAGATTCTGGTTATTTAGCCTCTTTTGTTGATTTTGCACAAGAAGCGGATCTGTTTTTGGCAGATACCTATCTCTTTGCTGGCAATGAACGGCACAAGGCCCATTTCACATCGACAGAGGCTGGGGAAATCGCCCATGCGGCTCAGGTCAAAAAGCTGGTATTGACCCACTTGCCGCAACATGGCAACCTTGAGCAATTGAAAGAAGAAGCAGCTTTAGCAGCAGACGGCATTCCAGTAGAATTGGCGGCTGTTCAAAAAAGTTTCGATATTTAAATAGAGAGGAAGTTTGACTATGCTTTTTGTACCAAATGATTTGCATGATCCCCGGATCAACTTAGCGATAGAGATATTTTTGCTGCAAGAAAAGAAGATCGATGAACCTATTTTGTTATTCTACATCAACGAACCATCGATCATTATTGGCCGTAACCAGAACACGATTGAAGAAATCAATCAAGACTACGTTGATGCACACCATATCCATGTCGTACGCCGATTTAGTGGAGGCGGGGCGGTATACCATGATTACGGCAATCTAAATTTCAGCTTTATCATGCCAGATGACGGCAACTCATTTAGAGATTTCGAAAAATTGACCAAACCGATCGTTCAAGCGCTACATGAGATGGGCGTAGAAGGCGCCCAATTAAAAGGACGCAATGATTTGGTGATCAATGACCAGAAGTTTTCCGGGAATGCGATGTATGCGACAAATGGTCGTATGTTTGCCCATGGAACAATCATGTTCGATAGTGACATCAATGAAGTTGTCAATGCACTGAAAGTGCGCAAAGATAAAATCGAATCGAAGGGGATCAAATCGATCCGATCTCGTGTCACGAATATCAAACCATTTCTGCCAGCTGAGAAGCAGGAAATGACGACAGAAGACTTTCGAGATGAGATTTTGTTGAAGATTTTTGGTGTATCATCCATTAGCGATGTCGATACGATCACTTTGACAGATCAAGACTGGGTCAAAATCAATGAGATATCTGACCAATATTACCGCAATTGGGATTGGAATTATGGGAAATCACCTGCGTTCGATATTGAACGTCGCCATCGTTTTCCGATTGGTTCTATCGAGATCCGGTTGAATGTGCAAGAAGGACGGATTTCCGATGCGAAGATTTTTGGTGATTTCTTCGGTTTAGGGGATATTCAGGATGTGGAACATATTTTGGTGGGTACCCGTTATGCCAAAGATGATCTGCAAGCGAAAATTGACACCATCGATGTCAAAAAATACTTTGGAAATATCACGCCAGAGGATTTATTGGGCTTGATTTATTAAGACAGATGCACTACAAAAAAACAGCAGCGGCTCATCCATGATGAAGATGAGCCGCTGCTGTTTTTTTTTATTAATAAGCGCGAGCAATCCAAACTGTATGTTTTGCTGGTTTGCCGCTGACGATATCGACAGTTTTTTCAACTGGGGCATCAAAAGGCATATTCCGGGTAGTGAACCCTGTTTCTTCTTTGATTTTTGCCTCAGTTTCTTCTGAGCCATCCCAGCCGATCAAGACAAATCCAGTGACTTTGTCTTCTTTTTGGCACGTTTCGATATGGACTTTCAGGGCATCTAACGTATCGATGTCCAAATATTCATTTTCACGGTTGCGGGCGTTGGCAGCAGCCAATAGACGTGGTGTCATTGCTTCTAGTGCTTCGTCGACAAAAGCAGACAGGTCAGTGAGTGCGACAGCTTGCTTGTCAGCTAAATCACGGATTTTCACCATAACTTGTCCATTTTCAAGATCCCTTGGTCCGCATTCGATACGCAGACAAGCGCCTTTTAATTCCCATTCGTTGAATTTGAATCCCGGCGAATTATCAGAGTCATCTAACCGGACACGCAGGCCTTTGGCTTTGAAGGAAGTCTGCAACTCGGTTAATTTGTCTAAAATAGCTGGATTTTTCTTCCATGGACCTACAGGCATCAAGACTACTTGCGTTGGTGCGATCGTTGGTGGGAAGACTAGACCATTTTCATCACCGTGAGTCATGATCAATGCCCCGAGCAGACGTGTAGAGACCCCCCACGAGGTAGTATGGGCATGAACGTGTTTGTTTTCTTTTGATAAATAAGTGATATCGAAAGCTTCCGCAAATTTTGTCCCCATGTAATGACTCGTCCCTGCTTGGACTGCTTTTCCATCTTTCATCATGGCTTCGATAGAGTAGGTATCGACAGCACCTGCAAATCGTTCGGAAGGGGTTTTTTGACCTTTATATACAGGGATCGCCAAAAATTCCTCGCATAAGCGGGCATATTCGTCTAATACCCGCATCGTCCGTTTGCGGGCATCTTCTTCCCCCTCGTGGGCAGTGTGTCCTTCTTGCCATAAAAACTCAGAGGTTCTCAAGAATGGCAAAGTTTTCTTTTCCCAACGGAAGACATTGGCCCATTGGTTGATTTCATAAGGCAGGTCGCGATAAGAGTTGATCCAATCTGAAAAGGCTGAACCAATCATGGTTTCAGAAGTTGGACGCAGAGCAAGCGGTTCTTCTAATTTTTCATTGCCAACCTCAGTGACCCAAGGCAATTCAGGGGCGAAACCTTCGATGTGATCTGCTTCTTTCATAAAGAAGCTTTGTGGGATCAGCATTGGGAAGTAGGCATTGCGAATGCCTTCAGCTTTCAAGAAACGGTTGAATTCTTCTTGGATATGTTCCCATAATTCAAAGCCATCCGGGCGAAAAATGATCGAGCCTTTCACAGGAGAATAGGCCATCAGTTCAGCTTTTTGGATCGTTTGGATATACCATTCTGTAAAGTCATTTTTTTGTGTCATTCATATTCCTCCTTAAAAATAAAAAAAGCATCCCGTCCTATAAAAGGACGAAATGCTTGGATTTCGCGGTACCACCTTTGTTGACTATTGCTAGTCCAACTCGCTAAAGGATAAGGCCTTTCCACCGACCGTTTTGCGGTCATTCACATCGGTAGGTTCGTTTTATCAGCGGGTGTCGAAATTTCAGCTTGCTTCGACTCTCTGTAACCATCATAAATCTACTTGTCCCATGTGTGTCTATCTAATCTATATGCTATATGCTTCAATCGGAAAATGCAAGCTTTTTTTGCGACAGAGGCACCCGTCAATAAGACCTAATCTATCAATCCTTTTGCGTAGCGGCTGATTATGAGCGTCACTTTGCGGGTATCATGGTGATCGTCTATGGTACATTCCCCTTGATAGGTGCGAAGAATCCGCTTGAGCCCTAGCATATCACGGTGGTTTTGCTTATGCCGCAAGTCTGCTGATTTGTCATGCAATGGCTGCGTTTCAAGCACTGCGAAGGAACAAGCAAGAATGAGTTGCTGCTCTTTTTCCTCCGTACGCAATGCAACTTGGCGTTGTTTAGGATCCTTGTGTTGATATGCCTGTCTAAATGCATAATCCAACAAGTGGACAAATAATGGCAACAGATCCTCTTCCTGGAAGGCAGCAAACAGACTGGTGTCGATCTGGTGTTCAAAGGCAACACTTTTTTTGGCGGCTTTGCGCGCATAAGTAGTCAAAAGCATCGTCAGTAGAGAAGGTGTGTCGTCTATCTGTTCCAGCTTATGGGTATCGATTTGGTGCTCAATCTCGGATATGCCTTCGAAAGCCGCGGTCATTTGCTGTTCTTCAAGCTTTTCTTTTATCACTTGCGTTTGGTGTGAAATAGCATCGATCGTCTGATGCCATTTCGCGGTTTTGTGAGGAAAAAGGCGCTGCTGCTCTTCGTATAAACGCATTTTCATGGTGGTGGTGTCATTTTCCTTTGTTTTTTCTTCATATGAGAAGAAATAAGCCAATAAGTGATAACAAGTGAAAATCACGACCAACATCATAAAGAGCAAAGATGACCAATTGACAGCAGATTGTCGAAGATGCAAGACATCAAGAATATAAATAAAGCAATGGCCGATGGCTGCCACGACTACCCATGGCGCACATAAAACGTAAAAATGGTTCTTTTTGACCGCTTCATAAATGGCAGCAAAAGCCGTGATGAAAGTGCTTGCAATGTTCAGCAACAGGATATAATTCAGCATGTTTGGCATTTGTTGAGGGGCGTAAAGTCCCCATGACATCACCGTAAGACCAAACAAGTAATGGAACAAGATCCATTTGCCATAGTATTTACGGGCATAAATCATTTTGGCATAATAAAAACCAATCAAACACATGGGTGTCACGATCGTTAATAGGTTCAAGATCAGTGAGTTGAAAGAAGAACGAAACAGCAGTCCACCCAACATATCACTAAATCCCGCTTCTAAACCAGCAAAAAGTGAAAACAAACTGAGCAGCAAAGCAGATACACGTATTTTTCTATGGCGTATATAATGCCATCCGATACTCAACAGAGTAAATATACAAATCAGCCCTGTGAGTAAAAGAATAAAGATATTTGGGATCGAGTGTTTGAAGACATAAGCAATCAAGGCGTTGGCTGTGCCGACATACACATCAGCTGGAAATCCAGCAAAACTGTCAAAGGGACTGGATACATAGATACGCAAGGTTTTCCCTTGATAATCTTGAGGTAATGTCACGAAAGACAGTGTTTTTCCTGGGTAACTGGTCATCACGTTGTCAGGGCTATAATCGTTTGAAAACAATAATTCGTCGTCCAGATAAGCGGTGATTTTCTGGTGATCCCCAATCAGCAATAGCGTTGGAAAGGAATGATCGGTGGTCATTTCTCGTTCCATAATGAAGGTTTCATTGGTTTTTATGTTTGGTAAGGAATTCACATAATTGCTGCTAAATACTGTCTCAGGTTGATTCTCAGGAAAATAGAGCCACGCTTCTTTTTTGTTCATGGAGGCTAAATCATCGGTAGGGAACATCGCTTGAGAGATCAAAATCAACACCAAACTGAGGGAAGTAATCAACACGAGCAAAAACGGTAAAATTATTTTAATATTTATATCGTTATTTAATTTCTTCATGATTAAAACTCCTTTTATATCTTCTTTTTTAGAATAATATAAAAAATAAGTTAAAGTCAATTTTACTTATATATTTAGAAAATTAAAATAACACATTTATTTAATTTTATCTATAATTTATTTATTTTTTGATGTTGTGTAAAATAATTATATGTTATAAAATGAAGTTAATCAGTAACCAAATAGAGGAGTGATACGTTGAAAAAATTTTCAAGGCAAAGTATTTTGTTCTCATTTGTTTTTTTACTGTTCATGTTCTGTTCATTATTGATGATCGTGGTGCCGAAAGTATTTGGTTTCACAATGGCTGTCGTTACCACAGATGCAATGATGCCAACGTATGCAGAAGGAACGGTGTTGTTCGTCAAAAAGGCGACTGAAGACAATTTGGTTGTTGGAAACGAAGTGACCTATTACATCAATCAAGGAAAAGAGATGCAAACCCGCCGGATCGTGGCGATAGAAGACGATCAATCGATGATTTACACGATTGGTGACAATCAACAGCAATTGGAGCAAAAGGCTATCCACAAAAGCCAATTGATTGGCCAGCCTATTTTTCATCTTCCGCATCTGGGACGCTTGATCAATCAACGGACGATGTTTTTTATTCATTGCTTATATGGTGTTTTCGCCTTGTATGTGTTAACAACGACGATTTTTGTGACATTGTATCAAGTCAAAACTGGATCATTAAAAAGGACCATTTCATATTGAAATGGTCCTTTTCACCTTACGATAAATAAAATGTACCAATCAAACTGCCGGTCAAACAACAAAGGATAAATAGCCAATCTCGGCGGGTGATCGTGAAGGTTTTTGCATAACTTCTGCTGGCAGCAGGATCAAAACCTCTTGATGTCATCGCATCGGCCAATAACTCTGACCAGCGGACTGACTTGACGAGCAGTGGGATCAAGAAGGTCATTGAGAAGGGACCGACAGTCATGCCGCGGGACCGCAAACTTTGCTTGATATGTTTGTATTCGGTGGGCAAGATGGGGGCAATTTGAAAAGCTGCCATTAAGCCATAGGCAAAGACAGGTGGCAAAGCTATTTGTTGTTGTAATGAATAAATCAAGTCATCAATTTTGGTAGAGGCAGTAAAGGCCGTCCCTAATATCCCGAAGCAATAGACGCGCGCTGCCATGTCTATGCCATACTGAATCGCTTGCGTCTGACTACCTTGCGTTGTTTGATTCTGGTAAAAAATCAGACCGGTAAAAAATACACCCAATGCGGACAGAGATAAGAGGCTGAACAACAAGCAAGTTTTTTTGATCGTCAATTCTTTGAGCGTCAGCAATAAGAAAACAATCGTGACCAACAGAGTCAATCTGCTATTTGTTTGAAAAGAAATGACCAATGCGAGTGCTAAAATCACGAATAACTTGACGCTTGGGTTGAGTGTTTTCATAGGCATCCTCCGTTAGATAAAGATTGAAATCAATGATCTGGCTGCAAAATGCCTGCAATAGTTCCGTATCATGGCTGACGATGAGGACCAGCGTGCCAGATTTGGCTTTATCTGCCAGCATTTGCATGATCTGCCAGGCTTGTTCAAGGTCTTGGCCATATGTCGGCTCATCCACGAGCAGGATGGGGACAGGGCGAAACAAAAAGCTGGCAACTGCCAATCTCCGCTGTTGCCCTTGGCTCAATAGAAAAGGGGAGGTGTGGCTTTTTTCATCTAAGTGCAGCTGGGCCAAGCAGGACTCAATTGAAATGTCTTGATTGCCAACCCGCAATTCGTCTGCAACTGTGGTGGCGATGAACTGATCTTGGGGATTTTGCATGATCCAACTCATTTGGGTGAACGCTTGTTTGACTGTGGCAATGTTTTTTTGATTGACCCGAACGACGCCCTGATAAGGATGGTCATGCAACAAGACGTTCAAGAAAGTTGATTTGCCGATCCCGCTCTTACCAGTGATGCCGATTAGGCCACCGGCTGGCAAGTGAAATGTTGGCAGATGGATTGAGTGAGATCCCGCTGAAAAGCGAAGATCTTCTAAAACTAGTGCTTCTTTTGATGCGGGTTCCTCTATAGAAGGAACCGGCAATCTGTTGGTAATCACACTTTCCAACGCCAAAATGGCTTCTTGATCGAGTGAAAGGAATTGCGCCTCGATCATCAACCACTGTTCAACCCAATCTGTAACATATGAAACTTGATGATCAATCAGTAGGATACCGATATTGTGCGTGCTTTGCAACTGACGTAATTTTTGGACCAATTGCTTGCGCGTCTGATGATCAAGGTTGGCAAAAGGTTCATCTAACAATAAGTACCGACTTTCCATGACTAGACAGCAAGCCAAAGCAACCAACTGTTTTTGGCCACCGGATAACGTGCGCAATGGCTGGTCGGCAAGGGCCTCGATCTCACAAAAAGAAAGGGCATCCTCCACACGTTGCGGCATATCTTTTGGCGCAATCCCGCGATTTTCTAAACAGAAAAGCAATTCTTCTCTGGCGGTATGCATACAAAACTGAGTATCAGGATTTTGAAACATCAGACTAATCAGTGTGGCGCGTGCACGAACGGATAAATCATCGATAGAATGGGCATCAATGGTATAGCTTCCTGACAAGAAGACCTCTTGGCTCAATCCTGCAAGAATACGAAAGAGGGTGCTTTTTCCTGACCCGGAAGGGCCATAGATGGCTTTGGTTTCTCCCGGATGTAATTCGAAAGAAGCTGTGATTGTCTGGTGATCGCAAGCAAATTGACAATCTGTTAATTGTAAGCTCATCGAGACGTCTTTCCAGCGACCTGTAAGGTCGGATCTGCAGCAATTGGATAACTGTTCAATACACCCATACGTGTCAAATGGTCACAGACGATCTTGATCAAAAATGCCGAGAAAAATAAGGCAGAACATAAGCGAATCACAAATATCGTCAGTAGGAGCTGCCATTTTAGATCAACGAAATTTGACCGGATAATGCCCCATATGAAACTAGTGATCGTTGCACCGATCGCACCTGTGATCAACGGGAACCAGCCGTAGCGCCGATAGCCCCCCAACGCAAATCCTGCTTCAGTACCAATTCCTTGGACAAACCCACTGATAAAAATGATTGGGCCATAAAAGTTGCCCATAAAGACTTCCAGCAAAGCAGCGATCATTTCTGTGATCGTCGCGGCACCAGGTTTCCGCAAGACATAGCCTGCAAAAGCTGCGGCCATGAACCAAACACCAAAAATGAATTCATTGGCCAGAACTGATAGGCCAAAAGGGGTCAGAAGTGTCCCTAATAGCAGGCCGAAATGAACGGCGCCCAGATAGATGACCCCAAAAATCAATGAAGCGATCCCCACCATGATCACATCTTTTAAAGCCCATTTAAACATGTGCCGCCACCTCCTTAGAGGGGCTATTGACAGAGATCGTTGCCTCTAAGACATAATGGGAAAGGTGCGCATGGGCATACGCCAATGCAGCTTCAAAATAGGTGAATAATTGGCTGGCAGTGCCCGATAAGAGTGTTACATAGTGCGCCGAGCGAGGCTTCAATCCATGATCAGCTGCCAAAGCAACGATGGCGGCGATTTCTTCCATATAATTGTTTTCACCAAACGCATAGAAGGAGTATTTGCAATCAACGAGAAAATCGCCTTTCGCTATGTTATTGGCATCATTTGGTTTTGCTTGTTGGCCATTCAAGTAACTATCGCCAGCATGATCCCCTGGGCATCCTTTCGAAAATGTAAATTCACCAACAAGATGTGTGTGTGGCTCATAGGCGTTGATCATCAATGCTGCTGCCGCATCTACCACACTTGCCGGTTCTCCTCGGTACAATGTGCTGAAGAGATCCGTTTGCTTCCACACTGCACTGGTATCAGTTTCTTTGATACTCGTTAAAATTTGGGTGGCGAACTGGTCTTTCATTGGATATACACTTACCCGACACCCTGTAATATCGATCATTCCTGTTTGACATGCTTCCATTTTAAACTCTCCTTTCTGATCATTCTGCCCGCAAAAAAAGCGTTCCCCCTTTAACTATCCACATGCAGACAGAAAAATGGGAACGCAAAAAGTTGTGCGTCGCCACTTCCCTACGTTGGTACTAACCAAATCAGGTTCAAAGGGACCAGACCAAAGTCTATCTCAGCATAAAGCGCCCCTAGTGGATAAATATTCAATTGAATGACCACAGTGTAGCACATCAACTGAGAAAGAACAACTATAGAGACGAAGGCGGCAACAGATACAATGAGATCTTTTTGATGACTGAAGCGATTTTATATGAAGAATCTATCATATAAAAAAACATGAAAAATGATATTGACAGGTTGAAATTAGTTGTGTAAAGTAGTGAATTGAGAGTAAAACGTAATCTTTACGTTTTGTTTTCGTAAACCGTAATTGATTTCATAGTATTTATTTCGTCAGTAAGAAAGAAGGAAAATGAAAAAGGAGTGTTTCAAAAAAATGAAGAAGTTTTTTAAAATAACGTTATTATCGATAACAGCGCTTGGGTTGGCAGCCTGCGGTCAAGGAGGGACTGATAGCACGAATCAATCGGAAGCTGTTTCTGCTGAAGCTGTCAGTGATCCTATTCAAGTCGTTGCGACTTTTTATCCAATGTATGACTTTACCCAGCAAATCGTTGGCGACGAAGGGGAAGTGACATTGCTGATGCCTGCTGGCACAGATTCCCATGACTATGAACCTTCTGCAAAAGATATGGCCACGATCCAAGATGCCGATGTCTTTGTGTATAACAATGAAAATATGGAAATGTGGGTACCCTCGATTGAAACCACACTCGATGAAGGAAATGTGACAGTTGTCAAAGCGACAGAAGGCATGATTTTGTTGCCTGGCGATGACGATCACGACCATGACCACGACCACGACCACGATCATGACCACGGGGATGATGGTCATTCTCATGAATTAGACCCCCATGTCTGGTTGGCGCCGAGTATAGCAATCAAACAAGTTGAAGCAATCCGTGATCAATTAAGTGCAGCCTATCCAGAAAAAGCAACTGCTTTTGATACAAATGCAACAGCCTACCTAGAGGAACTGGAAGCATTGCATGCATCATATCTAGAAGCCTTCAGCAATCCATCACAAAGTCACTTTGTCACACAGCATGCGGCTTTCGGTTACTTGGCACTAGAATATGGATTGACACAAGTGCCGATTTCTGGACTTTCTCCAAGTGAAGAGCCTTCTGCTTCACGAATTACTGAATTGAAAGACTTTGTGACTGAAACTGGGATCGAAACGATTTATTTTGAGGAAAATGCCAAAGATAGTATCGCCCGGACGTTGGCATCAGAAGCCGGTGTTGAACTGGCGGTGCTGAATCCGTTAGAAGGCTTGACCCAAGAACAAATGGACAATGGTGAAAACTATATTTCTATTATGGAACAAAACCGTGATGCTTTAAGAAAAACCACAGATGTAGCCAATGACAAAGAAATTGCGGAAACGGAAAAAGAAAAAACCGTCTACAATGGCTACTTTGACGATCATGCAGTAGAAGATCGTCCCTTATCTGATTGGGCTGGCGATTGGCAATCCGTATATCCTTTCTTAGCAGATGGGACATTGGATCAAGTCTTTGATTACAAAGCCAAACAAACACAAAAGATGACTGCGGAAGAATACAAAGCCTACTATACAACTGGTTATCAAACAGATGTTGCTTCAATCAACATCACCGATCAAACCATGCGCTTTGTGTTTGACGACGGAACTGAAAAAGAAGCAACGTATACCTATGCAGGCAAAGAAATATTGACTTATGAAGCGGGAAATCGCGGCGTACGCTATTTATTTGAGACCGATGATGAAGATGCCGCATTTAAATATATTCAATTCAGTGATCATGCAATCGCATCTGAAGTAGCGCACCATTTCCATATTTATTTTGGCAATGAGAGTCAAGAAGCCTTGCTGAAAGAGATGGACCATTGGCCAACTTATTATCCATCTGAGATGACTGGTTTGGAGATTGCTCAGGAAATGCTGGCCCATTAAAAAAAAGATTGACATTTACCGCTCTTTTCGTCAAAGTAAAGCTGATAGGAAGGAGCGGTTTTGATTTGGAAAAAACATTAAAGCGATTAGCGAAAGTCATCGACCGAATGATGGATCATGTAGACTTGTATGGTGGACCAACCATTGTCAGTGATGATGATCTAGAACATTATTTGGATCCAGTCTTTTATCTGATCTTTTGTGCAGAACTTGTTGGTGGGCTTAGTCAATTAAAAGATAAAGCATTTGTGACTGAACTCTACACTGAGTTGATCCCGCAAGAAGTGCCGTATAGTTTGCGTTATCTACCCTATGCCAAAAGTGCGATAGAAGATTTTTATTACTGTTTATATAAAGAAAAACACTTGACCAAAAGCCAATACTTAGAAATCATCTTTATTTTCGCAGAAAAACAACCAACTTTTTTTTCACGAATGTCAAAACCGCAATTTTGGTCGGAAGATAAGAAAGTGGCCATGATGCGCATGATCAGAGATGTGGAACCGGAAGAGCATGATCTTTTGCCCGTCGATGATCCTCGGATCGCAGCTGCTTCTCAAAAAGTGGTGCCTTTTCCAATAACAAATACCGTCTTTGATGAGACTGATGATCAACCAGCGGCCTATCAGATTCGAATCGATCTAGAAGGATATCGTCCGCCAATCTGGCGTCGCTTGGTCATTCCTGCAGGGATCAGCTATGAGCAGCTCCATCTCTTGATCCAGATCGCTTTTGAGTGGATGAACAACCATGTCTATCTCTTTTTTGCTGGACAAAAGTCATTTGGTGTTGGTATTTCTTCTTCCAGTGAAAAGGCAACGATCGATCAAGATTTTCAAGAATGCACATCGTTGACCTATATTTACGATATGGGGGCGGATTGGACGCATAAAATCAAGATCGAAAAAAGACTGACAAAAGAAGAAGTCAACGTACCTTATTATCCTGTCTGTATCAAAGCAGTGGGGGATGTACCGGTGGAAGACATGTTTGATGATGTGAGAGAACCATTAGATAGAGATATGTTGAATGAACAACTTGCTGAATACTGGGATACAGGTGAATTTTTCTAAAAAAAAAACTGGCTGCGGCCAGTTTTTTTGTGCTATTTTTTAGGTCAAATCCACGGAGTGGGTGATATAGTCTGTCATAGGTTTGCTGTATTGCGAAAAATGCATGACATGGTGCATATGGCTATTTAAAGATTGTGCAATCAAATAGCCGATGAAAGGGCCAGTGGTCAACCCCGATGAGCCCAATCCGCTTGCCGCAAATAAGGTGCCGTGACCAGAAACATCACCAAAAAAAGGCGCAAAATCTGATGTATAAGCCCGAGTGCCTACGCGATAGGATAGGGGCATAGAAAAGAGGCTGTTCGGGTCTTGCAGAAAATCGCTGATACCAGCTGTTAGCTGTAGTTTTGCCTCCTCTGTCGGTGTCAAGTCCCATTTTGCGTTGTTTTCATGGGTTGCGCCCAGCAAAATAGTCCCATCGGCAAAGGGAATCAAATCACCTTCACCTGCCAACA
Organism: Enterococcus salsurae; assembly: GCF_054784955.1. NCBI lineage: Bacteria > Bacillati > Bacillota > Bacilli > Lactobacillales > Enterococcaceae > Enterococcus > Enterococcus salsurae. The sequence goes on from NZ_BAAHWY010000003.1 coordinate 252,035, forward strand.
TGGCTACCGGCCAGTCATCCGTGTGAAATGGTGTAGCAAAGGACAAGAGTTGTCCTTTTTGCGGTCGGACGTCTACTTGATAACCCAAAGGAGCCAATAGCTGCGCGATACCTGGGCCAGCGGTGACACAAAGGATGTCTGAGAAGATGCTTTGTTCATTCACTTTTATCTGCCATCCATCAGATTGTTGCTGGATCACTGCAGATCCTTCAATAAATTTGACGTTCTTTTTCTGGGCGATCTTTTTCAAATGCAAAAGATAGGCGCGACCGTCTAAGCGCCCCCCGCCACTGATTGATAACGACGGTTGTGGCTTTAACAAAGGCAATGCTTGCTTGGTTTCTAGACGAGTGAGCAGTCTGATCGTCCCAATTTCCGGTGCAGTTTCTTTGCGGGTCTCTGCTAGTTCAGCCAAGTTTAGCAGTTCTCCTTCTGGTCGCAAGATGAGGGTGCCAGAAGGCGCGTAGATCGTTTGATCCAACGCAAAATCCTGTACCAATTTTCCAAAAAAGGCAGCTCCATCTTGGGCCAAACGATACCATTTTTTGTTGCGTCTTTTTGACAACCAGGGTGAGATGATCCCTGCACTGGCACTGGTTGCTTGTCCTGTTAATTGGTCGATCACGGTCACTTCATATTGGGTGTGATCGAGATAAACAGCGAGGGTCATACCGATGATACCGCCGCCGATGATCGTGATTTTTTTCAATCTGTTCACTCCTTATATCAGAATGGTTCTTGGCATGAAGGTCTCAGAAGTTAAACTTCTTCTCATAGCCATTTCCTTTGCGTAATTAATTGCGTATAATAAAGAATTGGAAAAGAGGGTATTATGGACATTCATTCAGTATTAAAAGAACATTTTGGTTATACGCACTTTCGTGAAGGGCAAGAAACCATTATCCAATCTATTTTAACACAACAAAACGTTTTGGGGATCATGCCGACTGGTGGCGGGAAATCGATCTGCTATCAATTGCCGGCACTTTTGTTAGAGGGTGTGACGTTAGTGATCTCGCCTTTGATTTCTCTGATGAAGGATCAAGTGGATAGCTTGAAGGATATGGGCATTCCAGCAGCGTATATCAATTCTACCTTGAACAGCAGCGAGATCAATCAACGGATGCAGCAAGCTAGAAATCGACAACTGAAACTCTTATATGTATCACCGGAAAGACTAGATTCTGAAGCATTTCGCTATTCCTTGAAGCAAGTACCGATTTCGTTGATCGCTGTCGATGAAGCCCATTGCATTTCTCAGTGGGGACATGACTTTCGTCCAAGCTATCTGCGTTTGGCGGAAACCATTGGTTTGCTAGAAAACAAACCAACAATCGTTGCACTGACGGCGACTGCAACGCCAAAAGTAGCAGAAGATATTGAACATTTATTATCGATTCCAGCCCAAAATCAGGTCAAAACTGGATTTGCCAGAGAAAATTTGGCCTTTCAAGTGGTCAAAGACCAAAAAGATACCTATATCAGTACATATCTTAAAATGAATCAAGGGCAATCCGGTATCATTTATGCCAGTACCCGCAAAGAAGTTGAACGGATCTATCATTTGCTGAAGCATGAAAAAATCGCTGTCGGGTATTATCATGGTGGTTTGTCTGAAGAAGAACGGTCATTTTTTCAAGAAGAGTTTCTCTATGACCGTATCCAAGTGATGGTGGCAACGAATGCTTTTGGAATGGGGATCAATAAGAGCAATGTCCGCTTCGTGATCCATGCTCAGATGCCAGGCAATATTGAATCATATTATCAAGAAGCCGGTCGGGCAGGACGGGATGGTGAGCCAAGTGATGCCATTTTGCTGTACGCACCACAAGATATGCAGATCCAACAGTTCTTCATTGACCAATCGGAATCAGATCTTCATTACCGCCAAAACGAATATTTGAAACTGCGGGAAATGGGTCAATATGGCCATACCCAACTATGTTTGCAACGGTATATTTTGCGCTATTTTGGCGAAGATGGGCCGGACTGTCAACGTTGCAGCAATTGTCTAGATGACCGAGAGCAAGTTGACATCACGGTTGATACACAAAAGGTCTTGTCTTGTGTCAAACGGATGGGTGAACGATTTGGTAAATCTTTGGTAGGCAAAGTGTTGACAGGTTCAGCCGATCAAAAAGTCAAGCAATGGGGTTTTGAAAAATTGCCTACCTATGGCTTGCTCAAGGACTGGTCGCAAAAAGATGTCAATCAGTTGATTGATTATTTGACCGCTTCAGGCTATTTATTGCCTTCTGAAGGACAGTATCCGCTGTTAAGTGTCACCAATGCCGGTATCGATGTTTTGCTAGGCAAAGCACAAGTCTTCCGCAAACAAACCAAAGTCAAACAATTGGTCGTTGATGATGCGTTGTTTGATCAATTACGGGCGTTGCGCTTAAACTTGGCGCAAGAGCAAAACTTGCCGCCATATGTGGTGTTTTCGGATCAAACACTACGCCAATTGGCAGAAGTCCAACCAAAATCACCGATCGAATTTTTACAGATCAAAGGGGTTGGACAAAATAAATTGGATAAATATGGGGATGCCTTTTTGGCACTGCTGGCGGACTATGCCGAACAGAAGTAAACAATCAAATGTGAAAGCAAAGAAAATCGGCTATCTATGGGTACCCTCAGTGCGTGCTGTGCCTATATAGCAATATGCGGCTTTCAGACATTTATGGTACATTAAAGGTAGAATATAGATGAGGAGAGATCAAGTTGTCTTTTTTTGGAAAAATAGATTTTAATGATTTGTCTGAAACTGATCGTGCAATCTATCATTACATGTCTAGTCAAAGTGACAAGATTCCGTATATGCGGGTGAGAGAAATCGCCAAAGAATCACATACGTCTGCGTCTTCTGTGATGCGTTTTATCCGAAAACTGGGCTTTGAAAGTTTTACTGAGTTTCGGACTCATTTTAAGGTGCCCGACTTCGAAAGTGCGGATTTCGTGAGTAGTTTGACTATTTTAAGTGCTGAACGCTTTCCAAGAGATATTGAAGGGAAAATCACTCGTATTGCGGAAAAAATGATTGCTTGCGAAAATATCATTTTCTATGGCATCGGTGCATCGGCGTCAATATGCGAATATGCAGCGAGGCGCTTTGCAACCATTGGTTTCAATAGTTTTGCTTTGGTAGACCATACCTATCCAATCGTTGCGAAATTGAAGAATACATCTGAAAACATGTTGATTGCATTGTCAGTTACAGGATATACCACTGAAGTTGTTGAAGTTGTAAATGGCTTTCGTAATAATCCTGATTTTACAACTGTTGCCATTACTAGCGATGCCAACAGTACACTGGCAAAAATGTCTGACTATATGTTAGATTATGTCATAGATGTCCAACGAATCAATAAGCACGAAGATTTGACTAGCCAAATACCGAGTATGTTTTTAGTGGAATCTTTGTCTGAGGTAGTGAGAAAAATTGTAAATGCGTAATTAAGCACTCTCTGGTACACTGCGTACCATGATGAGTGTTTTTTCTTTTTGCTCAATCCTGAACCATTTTCAATGAACAGTACAAAATTGAAAACGTTTTTAAGTATACTAAAATAAACAAGTTTGGAGGATGGAAAACATGAACAAATTTCCAAAAGATTTTTTGTGGGGGGGAGCAGTTGCTGCTCATCAAATTGAAGGGGCATGGAACATCGCTGGAAAAGGTCTCAGTATTGCGGATGTCATGACGAACGGAGGAAATGGTATTTCAAGACAAGTGACAAAAGGCATCAAAGACCAGTATTATTACCCAAACCATGAAGCAATCGACTTTTATCATCGATACACAGAAGATATTGCATTATTTAAAGAATTGGGGCTGAAAGTTTTTCGGACGTCAATCCACTGGTCAAGGATCTTTCCTTTAGGTGATGAGGAAGTGCCCAATGAACAAGGCCTGCAATACTATGATGATTTGTTTGATACGCTATTGGAAAATGGGATTGAACCAGTGATTACCTTATCTCATTTTGAGATGCCGTATCATTTAGCTGAAGCTTATGGTGGTTTCAGAGATAAACGAGTCATCGAGTTTTTTGCACATTACGCTGAAACCGTGATGAAAAGGTTTAAAGACAAAGTGAAATATTGGATGACCTTCAATGAAATCAATAATCAAGCCGACGGACAACACGACTTACACACGTGGACAAATTCTGGCATTTTATTTGAACACGAGGCAACACAGTCTGAAAAAGAAGCAGTCATTTATCAAGCATCTATCAATGAATTGATTGCCAGTGCAAGAGCAGTCATGATTGGAAAATCAATCAATCCAGAATTTCAGATCGGCTGTATGATGGCTTATGTACCAGTTTATCCTTTTTCAAGTAAACCTGAAGATCAAATGGCTGCTTTAAAAGTGATGAATCGTCGTTTCTTTTATAGTGATATTCACGTACGGGGCAAAGTACCGACTTATGCAGTAAAGAGCTGGCAGCAAAAAGGATACAGCATTGATTTATCAGACGAGGAAAAAGAGGTTCTCCAACAAGGAACCGTTGATTTTATTGGATTTAGTTATTATATGTCTGGCACAGTTACAACATTAGAAAAGTTAGAAGGTCAATCGATCACAGATTTTGACAATAGTAAAATGCTGACCAATCCTTATGTATCTTCAAGTGATTGGGGCTGGCAGATCGATCCAGTTGGATTAAGATACACGTTGAACATCGTATATGAACGATATGGATTGCCACTCTTCATCGTCGAAAATGGATTTGGTGCATACGATGATGTGCATGAGGAACCCATTCAAGATCAATACAGGATCGACTATTTAGCAGCCCATATCCATCAAATGAAACTGGCAATCATAGAAGACGGCGTAGACATTTTGGGTTATACCCCGTGGGGAATCATTGATATCGTCAGTTTTGGTTCCGGGGAAATGGACAAGCGCTATGGCATGATCTACGTAGATAAAGATAATACAGGAGAAGGCTCTTTAAAACGGCGAAAAAAAGCGTCATTTAATTGGTATCAAAAAGTAATAGCTACGAATGGAGAGGACATATGAGATGAAAGATAAACATTTGATTGAATTGTTGGAAGAGATGACACTAGCAGAAAAAGTGGGCCAGTTGGTGCAATTGACCCCTGACTTTTTTGCGCAAGGAGGCGAGATCACAGGCCCCATGCAGCAATGGCAAATGAGTGAAGCACAATCCTATCAAATTGGATCAGTTTTGGGCACACATACGGCGGAGCAAGTGTATACGATTCAAAAGCAATACTTGGAGAAGAGTCGTTTGAAGATTCCGTTGGTTTTTATGGCTGATGTTATTCACGGATATGAAACGATATTTCCGATTCCTTTAGCTATGGCGGCGTCATTTGATGAACATTTAATAGAAAAAGCAGCCAAGTTGGCAGCGAAAGAAGCAGCAGAAGCCGGTATTCATGTGACATTTTCTCCGATGGCAGATTATGTCAAAGATGCTAGGTGGGGGCGGGTACTTGAAAGCAACGGGGAAGATCCAACATTGTCTTCAGTGTTGACAGCGGCATATGTCAGAGGCTATCAAGGTGCAACCAATAACTTAAATAAGGATAAAAAAAGAATTGCAGCTTGCGTCAAACATTTCGTCGGATACGGAGCTGCAGAAGGTGGTCGAGACTACAATACGGTAGACCTATCTGATTTAGAAATCTATCAAAATTATCTCCCTGCCTTTAAAGCAGCAATCGATGCGGGTGCAGCTTTAGTGATGACATCATTTAACACTGTGCGCGGCATTCCGGCAACTGCCAACCAGCCGTTGATTCAAGATGTTTTAAGAAAACAACTTGGGTTTGAAGGATTGGTCATCTCTGATTGGGCAGCAGTTGCAGAACTGATTGCACATCGTGTTGCTGCAGATGGTGAAGAGGCTGCAAAAAAAGCATTTCATGCAGGAATAGAAATGGATATGATGAGTGACTGCTATATGAATTCACTAGCCCAAATCATTACGGCCGCACCTGAATTGCAGCAACAATTGGATCAAGCGGTCTATCATGTATTAAAACTGAAAGATCGCTTAGGACTATTTGATGATCCGTATCGGGGATTGAATGAAGCAGATCTATCTGTTCATTTAGATACTGATACTCGATTGAGTACGAGAGAAGCGGCTGAAAAGACTGCGGTTTTATTGAAAAATGAAGACATCTTACCGCTATCAAAAAATCAAAAAATCGCTTTGATTGGACCGAAAGCTGATTCTAAGGATATTTTGGGTGCCTGGTCGTGGATTGGAAAACAAGAAGATGCTGTATCTTTAAAAGAGGGATTGAGCGAAAAAAATCTGGATCTGTCGGTCCTTGCCTGTGCAGAAGAAGAAGTGCTCTCCACTCAATATATCGAGAAAGCGTGTAAACTTGCGGAACAAAGCGATGTTGTCTTATTAGCAGTTGGAGAATCGAGTGAAGAATCAGGGGAGGCCGCTAGTCTAACCAAATTAACACTTTCAAGAAGACATGATGTTCTGGTTCAAGAAATAGCAAAACACAATCCCAATGTTGTGCTGATTCTTTTTAATGGACGACCATTGGTATTGTCAGATATCGAAGAAGCGTGCAAAGCGATTCTAATTGGATGGTTCCCAGGATCTGAAGGCGGACATGCTTTGGCAAATTTGCTAACAGGTACAGTTGAACCTCAAGGGCGCTTGCCAATGAGCTTTCCTCGATCTGTTGGACAACTTCCTTTGACCTATGGACAGTTATCAACGGGAAGACCAAAAACAACAGACAATCAAGATCAAAAGTATATCTCAAGATATATGGATGAAGAAAATGATGCGTTATATCCTTTTGGCTTCGGATTGGGGTACAGTTCCTGTGCAATAGAAAAAACAACGATCACTATCATTTCTAAGGAAGAAGGCCTTTATGAGGTCAGCGCACGTTTGAGCAATAACTCAGAGAAAGCGCATCGAACAGTTTTGCAATTGTATACGCAAGATTTGGTGACAGAAGTTGCGCGACCAATGCGTGAGTTAAAGCAGTGGCAAAATGTGCTTATACCTGAAAAATCATCGATTGAAGTCACCTTCAGTATCGAACAAGAACAGTTTGCTTATGTTCACTCTGATTTGTTATGGAAAAATGATTCGGGAAAGATTGCCTTATACATTGGCTTTGATGCTAAGCAAGCCGATATGATTGGGGAAATCTCTATTTAAAAGCCTTTATAAGGCTTTTTTTATGGTACGTGTTGTTCCACGTTGGTAACGTATACCAAACAGGTGGTACACAAATCAATCAACGCAAGATATATTGTTTTTGAAAACGTTTTTATATATAGTGGATTTATCGAAGGAAAGAAACGACATTCGCTTCGACATTCTTTTTCTTCAAAATAAAAACGTTTTTATATGAGGGTGAGTGGAGATGGCAAATCGGACGACAATCAGAGATGTTGCAAAAGAGGCCAATGTGTCTATTGCAACAGTATCCAAAGCATTGAACGGTATCGATGTTGTTCGTCCAGAAACCAAGGAGCGTGTGCTAGCAGTAGCAGAAAAATTACATTACGTGCCGAACCTGATGGGCAAACAGTTAAAAAATACCAGAACAAAAATGATTGGATTTTATACTACGAGTATTAGTGGTCCGTATTTCAGTATTTTAGTTGAAGCAATTGCCCGAGAAGCTGAGAAATTTGGGTATGCAGTGAATGTTTTTTTGTCGACAGACAAGCGCGTTGTGCTAAGTAGTATTTTAGGTGGTGTGGTCGACGGCATCATTGGATTTGAAGATTTTTTAAACAGCGATGACTTGGCAGCCATTCGTCGAGAGCAAATCAAGGCAGTCTTCATTGATCGTAATATTCAAGATGAACATTTCGGCAGTGTTGTTTTTGACTCTTATGAAAAAGGCAAAGCTGCGACCAATTATTTGTTAGGGCTTGGTCATTCTGATATTGCTTTCATAACAGGCATCAAGGGTGTCTATGACAGTGATGAACGGTTCAAAGGGTACCAAGATGCATTAAGCAATGCGGGGATACCCAATCGTGAGGATCGTATCATCCAAGGTTTTTTTGAAGAAAACAGATCGAAAGAAGCAGTCGATATTTTTCTGAAAAATACGCGTGATCTTCCAACTGCTTTTTTGGCCGGGAATGACCTGAGTGCCATTGGTGCTGTAAAAGCCATCAAATCTAATGGTTTCCATGTACCGAATGATTTTAGTGTTGTCGGTTTTGATGGAATCGATCTGCTGGATTACTTTACACCAAGTTTAACAACTGTTCAAAATCCAATTGCGCAACAAGGACGTCTTGCAGTACAGCATTTGCTTCATATGATAGAAGATCAGGGGATGGGACATGCACATGTTTTAAATGGCGAGTTGAGAATCAGTCATTCCACAAAAAGAATAGAAAAATATTGAGGGTGAAGGTATGTATATTGGTATTGATATTGGCGGTACAACCACTAAATTTGGAATCGTCAGGAAAGACGGAACGATATTTGAAAAAGGAAAAATCACAACTGCCCATGATAAACAAGAATTTCTGCACAATTTGTATACAGTTATCAGCGATTTACAGTACAAAGCCGGAATGATTGAAGGCATTGGCATCAGTGCACCAGGAATCATTCAAAAAGACGGGACGCTAACAACTGCCGGGTCAATCAAATCACTATATGGGACAAATTTACGTGAAGAAATACAAAAATATATACAACTTCCCGTAGTGATTGAAAACGACGCAAATGCTGCAGCAATTGCTGAAAAATGGATTGGTCATGCCCGTGATTTTGAACATTATATTTGTTTGGTATTAGGCACCGGTATAGGCGGGGGCATCATCATCAATAACCAAGTTTATCGTGGCGGGCATGGTATGGCGGGGGAATTTGGCTGGATGCTGATTGATCGACTGCCAGATTCAAGCCATCTAGAATCTGTTTCTTTGAATCAGCGGGCGGCGATCGTCGGTGGTCTGTGTCATCAATATCAGTTAGCGACCTCTAACCTGGTACAAGAAAACGTGGTACAGGATGCCGTTGATATTTTTAGACTAGAAGAACAAGGTGATGAAATTGCTGGGAAAGTGATGCAACGTTTTTTCCAAGATCTTTCTGTCGGTTTACTGAATTTGATCAGCAGTTTTGATCCAGAAGCAATCTTAATTGGAGGAGCGATCAGCGAGAACGATGTCTTTATGGCAAGATTGCACCAAACACTTACTGATTTGAAAAGTAGGCATGAGAGTATCGCCTATTTGCCGCATCAAACGATCGCGCCAGTTATCCCTGCGAAACTAAAAAATGATGCCGGTATGATAGGTGCTGTCTATCAAGTAATCAAGTCAATGGAAAAAGAGATAGTTTCGACATGAAAGGATGGGAGAAATGGAAACAAAAGCAATGATGGGGGAAAGAAAGCCACGAAAGCAAAATTTCTTAGGTAGATTAAAAGCCCAAAGTTTTTATCAAGCAATGGTCTGGCCAGGTATTATCTTGATGACCATATTTAATTTTATTCCACTTTACGGCATTATCATTGCGTTCAAAGATTATTCTGTTTTGGATACGATCGCCAACGCGGAATGGGTTGGTACACAATATTTTCAAGAATTTTTCAGTGACAGAATGTTTTGGACAGTTATGACCAACACATTGGGGATTAGCTTCTTTAAATTATTGATTGGGTTTCCCGCAGCGATTGGTTTGGCGATTTTGATCAATGAAATCGTCCATGTGCGGCTAAAGAAAGTCGTGCAAACAGTCTCGTATTTACCTCACTTTCTTTCTTGGGTTATCTTGGGTGGAATGTTCATTACATGGCTTTCTGATACTGGCCTTGTGAACAACATGCTTCTAGGAGCTGGGCTGATCGATCAGCCGATACGGTTTCTGACTGATCCTGACAAATATTGGGCAATTGCAGTTATATCAGATATTTGGAAAGAAGTTGGCTGGAATACAATTCTCTATATAGCAGCCATGACGGGTATCAACCCAGCACTTTATGAAGCCGCCCGTATGGATGGTGCATCTAAGTTCCAACAAATCACGCGTATCACGATTCCTTCGATCCGCCATATCATAGCGTTGACCTTCGTCTTATCTGTAGGTGGTTTGCTCGGCTCTAATTTAGACCAAACGCTGGTATTGCAAAACCCTGTGAATTACCAATCCAGTGAAGTTATCAATTCCTTCGTCTACAAGATGGGTATCCAACAAGGTGATTTTTCATACGCAACAGCTGTAGGTTTATTCGTTTCAGTGATTTCATTGATTTTGGTTGTAGGCAGTCATTTACTGACTAAAAAGATCAGTGATGAATCTGTATTTTAAAGGAGTGAAGAGATGAATCAGACATATTCTAAAGATGAAAAAATTTTTAATGTGGTGAACGTCATTTTCATGATTTTCTTTCTAGCGATCATCGCATTGCCTCTGTGGAACATCGTAGCGCTTTCATTCAATGATGCGACAGATGCTGCTAGAGGAGGGATCTATTTTTGGCCACGAGAGTTTTCGTTAGAAAGTTATTATACAGTCTTTGAGGACACTGCCATATACAAAGCATTTGTTATTTCTGTTGCCAAAACAGTGATTGGTGTCTTGCTCCATACAGCGTTAACTGCAATGGTTGCATATGGTATGAGCCGAAGAAACTTGATTGGAAGAAAACTTTATATGAACATGGGAATCTTGACAATGTTCGTTTCAGGAGGGATGATACCAACCTTCTTGTTATTTAAGCAACTAGGTTTATTGAACAATTTTTGGGTATATATCATACCGGTACTGTTTTCTTTTTATGACATGGTCATTTTGATGAATTTCTTCAGAAGTATTCCGTTTTCTCTTGAAGAATCAGCCATGATGGATGGTGCAAATCCGTTCACGATCTTTGTCAAAATCATTCTTCCTTTGTCACTGCCGGTTCTGGCAACGATTGCCTTGTTCCATGGTGTCTTCCAATGGAATGATTACATGACAGCCAACATCTATGTAGATGACCGTTCATTATATCCACTGCAAATGTTGTTGTTCCGTATCGTATCAGAAAATTTATCACCTGCAGTAGCTACCGGAACCAACGTGGTGAGGAATACAACTTCTCAATCGCTACAATTGGCAACAATGGTTGTTACAACAGTACCTGTTGTTGTGATTTATCCATTTTTACAAAAGTACTTTATCCAAGGCATGACGCTTGGGTCAGTAAAAGAATAACCTAATTTCAAACCAGAGGAGAGAGAAAAATGAAAGCAAAAATGTTTGCACTAGCAGGTCTAACTTTGACATCGGTAATGGTACTGGCAGCGTGTGGCGGATCGAATGATAGTGCCTCAAAAGGAGAAGCAGCTGCTGAAGATTTACCGGAAGCACGTTTTGAAGTGGACAAGGATACACCAAGTTGGGAAAAAGACACTGAACATGAAGCAACTTTGAAATGGTACGTCAACTTCGATTGGTATGCACAACCTGGCTGGGCGAAAGATACAGTCACGAAAAAAATCAAAGAGGACATGAATATCAACGTTGAATTTGTATCTGGGAATGACGAAAATCTCAATACAATGTTGGCTGGCGGTGATTTACCTGATTTAATGACTTTTGACAAAAATTTATCTGCTGCAAATGAGGCAACGAAATTTGCCTTGCCATTAAATATTTTAGCTGAAACATATGATCCATATTTTCTGGAACATGCAGCAAAACCAGAATCACTCCAATGGTTTACCTTGGAAGATGGCAATATCTATGGCTACCCGAGTTTTTCAACAACAGCACAAGATTATGATGATGGCAATGTTGTAGGCGATCAGACATTTATTGTACGAAAAGACATTTATGAAGCACTTGGAGAACCTGATATGTCGACACCTGAGGGTTTCTTGGATGCTTTGCAAAAAGCCCATGAACAGTTTCCAACTGCGGATGACGGGGCAGCATTGGTCCCTTTCGGTTCGACTGCTTTAGATATTTCAAATGGCGGTGATGGCGCTTATGGCGGGACATTACAAGACTTTTTAAGTATTGCTCCAAGTGTAGATGGGAAATTCAATGATCGTGATGCTGATGAAGACTATATCGATTGGATCGAAACTTTCCGTAAAGCTTACAACGAAGGATATATTACCAATGATCAGTTTTCTGATAATGACAACACGATGAAAGAAAAATTAGGTCAAGGGAGATACTTTGCCTACTTACATTCAAATACGAAAGGTTTGAATGAATTTATGTCTGATAACAATGCACGAAATCCAGAGCAAACGTATATTGCTGTTGACGGACCAAAAAATGCAAATGGTGATGATTCAACATTTACTGGTGGAAATATTGGTGGTTGGACGCAAACTTTCATCACAACATCTACCAAAGAACCACAAAAAGCGATGGAATTACTTACGTATCTGGCCAGTGAATACGGTACGATGGTAACAACGTTTGGTGTAGAAGGTGAAACGTACAATATCGTTGATGGTATCGCTGAATATTCTGAAGAAACTGAAGCATTAAGAAATGCCGATATCGCACGTTTTGACAAAGAAGTCGGTCTTGGATCTTACTGGTTTGTCAGCAATGATAATTATGCCATCCAAATGGGACAAAAACCTGCAACTTCGATTCGTCAAATGGTTGAATGGTCACAAGACAAGTTAGCCCCTCGTTTTGAAATTGAGGATATTGATCCACGGACCGGCTCGGATGCCCGTAATCTAACGTCAATCAACACCTCTCGTGTCCAAGCTTTGGTTAATTTCATTCAAGCAGGTTCAGAGGAAGAAGGACGACAAATTTGGGATGACTACCTGCAAGAACGTGAAAATAACGGCTGGTCGACGATCGTTGACTACCGTAATGAAAAAATAGCAGAAAATATCGAGAAGTTAAAATAAGGATGTGACAAAGAATGTTTGCTGTGGAGAGTAAGTTTTATCGTATTTGTGAAGTGCTGTATCGTCTGATCGTGTTAAATGTGCTGGTGATGATCGCTGCTTTTCCAATCATTACTTTTCCCGCAACATTACGTGCATTGGCAGATATGTATCAATACCCTGAAGCAAAAATAGTCCGTCCATTTCTGCGCCAGTTTAGACAAGCACTGTTAAAGACTCTTCCGTTAGGGGTCTTTAACGGATTGTCCTTTTACTTTTGCTTGATGCTATGGCGCACGGCTAGAAATAGTCAATCCTTATTGGTTCAGTTCATGGTTATTATCTTTCTGCTGTTTATTATCGCCTATAACTGTAATCTTTATTTTCTTCAATCAGCTGATAAAGACAAACAACGGTATAGCCAACTTTTTCAATATTGTTTTATTGGAACGATTATGCATTTTCATAAGCAAATAGTTGTCTTGATTGTAACAGGGATCTTCTATTATGTTTCTTTGACCTATTTCCCAATCTTGTTTCAATTGTTTTCTGTCACACTGCCGTTGTTTGTCTATCAGAAATCATTCAAGATATCAAATGTATAATAGAAGTGCAAGAGAAGTGAAAGCGAACCCTCAATGGTTCGCTTTTTTTATTTCACAATATATGGAAATGCAAGCGTATTGAAACAAATTCCAAATCATGCAACATATTGATTTGAAAGCGTTTGCCCTATCGATGGTCAACATTATTTCCTATAATGAACCTACAAATACAAAACAAAGGAGTTTCATCAATGAAAGAAAAAGTGATGGATGCAATGCAGAAGTTTTCAAAGGCGATGTTTGTGCCGGTATTGATTTTACCGATTGCTGGGATTTTGATTGCAGTTGGGAATGTATTTACCAATGTTCGATTGATTGAGCGTTTTCCATTTTTAGATAATCCGATCACCATCGGGTTCGGCAGTATCTTGTCTGCCGCACTTTTACCCATTTTGACCAATTTGGGCATTATCTTTTGTGTGGGTATCGCGTTAGGTTTGGCGAAGAAGAAAAAAGCTGAGGCAGCTTTTACAGCTTTATTGGGGTACTTTGTCTTCTTGAATGCGATGAACAAATTCATGGCATTACGGGAAATGCTCGTCCCTGCAGATGCCTTGCAAGGATCGGGACAAGCGCTTGTGTTGGGGATTCAGGTTTTGGATATGGGGGTTTTCTTGGGTCTTATTTTGGGTGTTGTGACGGCGCTGATCCATAATCGCTTTATCGATATGACGTTTTCCAATGCATTTCAAGTCTATGGGGGTGCTAGATTTGTATTTATTGTATTGATTCCTGTGGTGGTGGGTTTGTCGATTCTCTCAACGTTTGTTTGGCCGGTTGTTCAAACAGGTATTGATAACTTAGGGGGAGTGATCCAACAAACAGGGAACTTTGGTATTTTCTTATATGGGACATTGGAACGTTTGTTGATTCCGACTGGTTTGCATCATTTGATTTATACCCCATTTCTATATACATCATTGGGCGGGGTAGCTGATGTTGGCGGGCAAGTTTTTGAAGGTGCACGGAATATTTACTTCGCAGAAATTGCGGATCCAGCCGTGACGGTCTTGTCGCAAAGTGTGATCTGGGATGCCAGAGGGATCTCAAAAATGTTCGGACTGATTGGTGCATGTTTGGCGATGTATCATACGGCGAAGCCAGAAAATAAATTCAAAGTCAAAGCGATTCTGATTCCCGCAGTGATTACGTCATTTATTGCAGGTGTAACAGAACCCATCGAATTTTCTTTCATGTTTGTGGCGCCCATGTTGTTTGTGATCCATTCAGGTTTAAGCGGCTTGAGTATGGTTGCCTTGAATCTATTTGGTTCAAGAGCGATCGGACCGAATGGGTTTATCGATTTTCTTTTATATAATATACCGTTGGGTATTGAAAAGACACGTTGGCCTATCTATGTACTCGTTGGGATCGCCTTTTTCTTCATCTATTATTTCTTGTTCCGTTTCTTGATCACAAAAATGAATTTAAAAACCGTGGGGCGTGAAGATGAAGGCAATGAAACAAAATTATATTCGAAAAAAGACTACAAAGAACAGCAGTTGGCGGGCAACGACGGCATGGTTGCTGCTAGCTCGAGCCAGGATTCAATCGCAGCATTGATCACAGAAGGGCTTGGTGGCGACAGCAACATCAAAACGATCGATAATTGTTACACGCGTTTGCGCTTAAAACTGAATGATCCTGAGCTGGTGAATGAAACACTTTTGAAAGAGCAAACGAGCGCCAAAGGGGTCATTAAAAATGGCGAAAACGTGCATGTGGTATATGGGTTAACAGTTCCGCAAGTACGTGAAAATTTAGAAGCTTATTTAGGTCGAGAAGGAGAGAATGAATAATGAAAGATTTTTCAGTAGTGATTGCTGGTGGCGGTAGTACGTTTACACCAGGAATCGTGATGATGTTATTAGACAATCAAGAACGGTTTCCCTTAAGAAAACTAACATTGTATGACAATGACGATGTACGTCAAGGGAATTTAGGAGAAGCTTTAGCGATCTTATTGAAGGAACAAGCATCGCACATCGAGTTTTGTTTTACAACTGATCCTGAAACTGCCTTTACCGATGTGGATTTCTGTATGGCGCATATTCGCGTCGGCAAATATGAAATGCGGGAAAAAGATGAGAAAATCCCGCTGAAATACGGTGTTTTCGGTCAAGAAACCTGCGGTCCTGGTGGGATTGCTTATGGGATGCGCAGTATTACAGGGATGCTGGAAATCATTGATCATATGGAAACCTATGCACCGGATTGCTGGATGTTGAATTACTCTAATCCAGCGGCGATCGTTGCTGAAGCTTGTCGGGTGTTGCGACCACATGCGAAAGTATTGAATATTTGTGATATGCCTGTGGGCACATTGCGGCGTATGTCGCAGATCATCAATAAACAACCGGAAGATTTAGAGGTGCGTTATTTTGGTTTGAACCATTTTGGCTGGTGGACAAGTATCAAAGACAAAGCGGGAACGGAGTATATTCAAGACATTCGTTCCTATGTGGCCAAACATGGCTATTTGACACAAGTGGAAGTCGATACCCAGCATACAGATCCTAGTTGGCAAGAAACCCATAAAAAAGCCAAAGATCTGTTGGCATTGACGCCGGAATTCTTGCCGAATACCTATCTGCAATATTATCTGTATCCTGATGAAATGTTTGATCATATGAAAGATCATCCTGAACATACCCGCGCCAATGAGGTCATGGAAGGAAGAGAAAAGCGGGTGTTTGCCCATGCCAAAAAAATCGTCGAAAACGGATCTGCGCAAGGTATTGCCTTTGAGATCGATGCACATGCCACCTTCATCGTAGACTTAGCCAGAGCGATCGCTTTTAATACCCATGAGCGGATGATCATGATCGTTGAGAACAATGGAGCCATTGCCAATTTCCCGGATGATGCGATGGTGGAAGTTCCCTGTATCATTGGCTCAGATGGCCCTGAAGCGTTGACACAAGGCAACATACCCGCTTTCCAACAAACACTCATGTACCAGCAAGTGATGGTCGAAAAGTTGGTCGTGGAAGCATATGTGGAAAAAAGCTACCAGAAGATGTGGCAAGCGTTAACCCTTTCCAAAACCATTCCTAGCGCAAAAGTGGCCAAAGAATTATTGGCAGATTTGGCTTCTGAGAATGGCGATTATTGGCCAGATCTGCACTGATTTGTTTCACATTTGAGAAACATCTAAGAGGAAGCCGCGCAGATCGATCGTCTAGAAATGTCCAGTGGGATGTTTCTAGGCGATCTTTTGCGGCATGTAAAGCTGTATCTTTCCTTAACCCAAACCCGAAACGTTTCCTTGTGCCAATCTATGGTAAAATAAAGCATAATTTGTATGGAAAAGGGATGAGAAGACATGTTTTTAGGAATCGATATCGGCACCACAGCAATCAAGTTTGGTGTGATCAGTGGTCGCAACATTCGTCACAGTCATTCGATCCAACTGACGACGCAAATTGATGGACCAAGACAATTCCAATCAGCAAAGGAGATCGAAGGCGCATTGTTGGCGGGCATAGAGAAACTGCCGACCGCATATAAAAAACAAATTCAGACGATTGGATTCAGTACAGCGATGCACAGTTTCATGCCAGTAAGGCATGGACAAGGGGACGCGATCTATATTTGGTCAGATAATCAAGCCAGCCAAACAATCGAAGCGTTCCGAAAAACTGAGATGGCTAGAACTTTTTATCAGGAAACCGGTACACCGATCCACGCCATGTCGCCATTTGCCAAATTGCTCCATCTCAAGGAACAAGGACTGCTTTCATCTTATGATCATTTTTATGGGTTAAAAGAGTTGGCCATGCGTTTGTTCACTGGTGAAGTACGAATCGATCGCAGTACCGCTTCTGCTACGGGATTATATGCTTTGCAAGAAAAAACATGGAGTGATGCCATTCTCGCGTATCTCTCTGTGACAGCAGAACAGTTGGCGCCACTGTGCGAACCAACAGATTGTTTCTTGATCGTGCCGGAATTGGCGGAACAATTGGGTCTTTCCCAACAAGTGGCGGTCATGTGCGGGGCAAGTGATGGCTGTTTGGCTGCTTATGCGGGCTATCGATCTACGGGTATCCCGAACAGTTTGACGATTGGAACAAGTGCCGCGATCCGTAAAGTGACCAGTACACCGAGCTTTGATTTGGACAAACAAAACTTTTGCTATTATTTGAAGGAGGGGGTCTATGTCGTGGGCGCACCTTCAAATAATGGCGGATCAGTTTTGGCTTGGGCGAAGGAGAACTTTGCTGAAAATGACAGCGATTTTTTCCAAGCGTTGCCTCACTTATTGAATGAGACCGCCATTGGCAGTCAAGGGCTGCGTTTCTTCCCTTATTTGAATGGAGAGCGGGCGCCGTTTTGGACAAATCAAGTGACAGCTGGTTTTTACCATCTGACGATTGCCCATCGGCGTCCAGAGATGATTCGAGCGACGATCGAGGGGATGTTGATGAATATCCGGTTGTTGAAGGACTTGGTTCAAGTGGCGGATCAGGTAACCGTCAGTGGAGGCTTTTTTCAAACGAGGGCTCTTGCCCAAATGACAGCGGATGTTTTGGGCGTTGCTTGTTGTCTTTCAGAAGCAAATGAGCCGATCTTTGGGTTGTATGATCTGTATGATCCGACAACCGTGGCGGTGGAAATCGGGGAGACGATCACGCCTGATCCGCGATCAGCCGATACCTATCAGCAAATCGCTGCGTCCTACTTCCAACGCTAAAACCGCACACCATAAATTTGAGCGCCTAGCAACAGTTCGCTGAGAAAGCCGACTGTTGCTAAGCGCTTTATTTGTGTGGTGTTTTTTCTGTTACGGTCATCGCAGCAACGATATATTCCATGAGTAACAGCAGTTTGCCAAAAAAGCTGCTATACTCGATATTTTGGGTGTCAAAAGGCCGTTCATCCGTGACTTCAAAAGCATAAGTAGCTAGTTGATTGGCACTATGATCCCCGTTGCCGCAAAACAAAATCGTTGGGATGCGGTTTTGTTG
The DNA here is from genome assembly GCF_054784955.1 of Enterococcus salsurae. Taxonomy (NCBI): domain Bacteria; kingdom Bacillati; phylum Bacillota; class Bacilli; order Lactobacillales; family Enterococcaceae; genus Enterococcus; species Enterococcus salsurae. Next base: position 270,466 of record NZ_BAAHWY010000003.1, read on the forward strand.
GGCCAACGTCATTTTTTCGATGACTTTTTGGGTTTCCCCTGATTTGCTGATCGTGATCAGCATGCTGATGTTTTCAATATTGTTGCTGATGATGCCGCCTGAGTCTGAGGCACTGACCAATAATGTTTTGATGCCGTTGACCAGCATTTTTTTGTGCAAATACTCCGCAATGATCCCGGAAAAGCCTGTGGCATATATCGTGATGAATTTATTGGGCTGATTTGCATAGATGTCTCGAATGGAGGCAATCATCTGATCAATACTTGCGCTGTCGATTTGGTAGTCGATCGTCGCTTCAGTGATTTGCTGCTGCTTCAACTGATTCTTTAAAAAGTAAAAGAATTCGGTATAGCCAGAAAATCCCAGTTTTTGTGCTAAGCGAACGATTGTTGCAGGTGAGGTATAGATTCGCTTGGCAATTTCTCGTAGTGGACAGCCATCGATTTCTTTTGTATGGGTCATCAGATAGTCGATGATCTGTTTTTCATTGTCGGACAGTTTCTTTCCTTTGGTTAACACATCCAGATCCATTCTTACGCACTCCTTTATCTCTCTTCTTTATCATACTTGTTTTTATCAGCAAATGTAAATCGTCATCTAGAGAAAAAGAATCAAAGAAGATTGTGCATTTCTCAAAAAGAGATTATAATTTCTTATATAGAAAAAATGAGGTGGAGAATATGACACAAAAACCATACGGCACAGTTTTATTGAAGGCGGCACTGATTATGGATCATTTAGCTGAGCATCCGAATCAACCACTGCAGATGATTGCCGCTGCAACAGAAATGACTGCATCAACGACACTGAAAATCTTAGATACACTTGTGATGATAGGCTACGTGCAGCGAAGCAAAGAAAAGAATTATCGTCTGGGTTCTAAACTGATCAAATATGCCAATCATAGTGTGGAGGAAATAGATTTAGTCGAAAGAAGTTTGCCCCATCTAGAAGTGTTACAGACTAAAGCGGATGAAACGATCCATTTAGGGGTTTTGGCGGCAAATGAGATATTATATGTCAACAAGTTGGAACCCAAGCACCAGACGATCCGCATGTCTTCTAAAGTAGGGATTACGAGACCTTTGTATTCATCGGCAATGGGTAAAGCAGTTTTGGCGTTGTTTTCAGAAGAAGAAGTCGCAGACTATTTAGCTGACACACCACTGATTGCCTATACTGAAAATACCATCACCAATCCCTTCCAATTAAAAAAAGAACTTGCACGGTCAAGAGAAGAGCAAGTCGCGTTTGATGACGAAGAAATGGAACAAGAGATTTATTGTATTGGCGCAGCATTGATCCACGATGGCGCAGTCGTTGGGGCTTTTTCGGTTAGTTTACCTAAATATCGCCTAACACCAGCATATAAGCAAACATTGATTGAGACAATTCGTGAAACCAAACAAGCCATCGAAAAATCATTATAAAAGTCTAGAAAGCCCTTGCAAAAATATTGGAGAACGGTATAATAAATTTGTAAGTTTCTCTATAATAAATTCTATTTTCCGAATAAGAAATTTAGGAGGGGTTTGATGGATAAAGTCGCACGATTAACAAAATTGCAAAAGAGCGGAGTGATAGCCGTAGTGAGGGGCGCTTCCAAGGAAGAAGCCTTCAAAGCCAGTCAAGCAATCATTGAAGGGGGCATCACTGGAATAGAATTGACATTTACCGTCCCAGAGGCTGCGGCAGTGATTGCTGAATTAACCGAGACCTATCGGGATCAACACGATGTGGTGATCGGGGCAGGAACTGTGTTGGATGCTGTGACCGCTCGATTAGCCATCATGGCGGGTGCTGAGTATGTGGTGAGTCCAACGTTTGATCAAGCAACAGCTGAGATGTGCAACCTGTATCAAGTGCCATATCTTCCGGGCTGTATGACGATCTCGGAAATGAAAGAAGCGTTGAAAGCTGGGGCGGACATTATCAAGTTGTTTCCTGGCAGTGCGTATGGGCCGAGTATTATCTCTGCCTTCAAAGCGCCGTTGCCGCAATTGAATATCATGCCTACAGGTGGTGTCAGTCTAGCGAATATGGCCGAGTGGTTTGACGCTGGTGTCGTGGCAGTAGGCGTTGGCGGCAATCTGCTTGCACCAGCTGCCACAGGTGATTTTGCGGCTGTGACAGAAGTGGCCAAACAATATGCGGCGCAATTGAAAGAGATTCGAGGCGCATAGTTATGGGAAAGATGCTTACTTTAGGCGAGATCATGTTGCGGTTATCCACGACGGTGGGTGAACGGGTCGCATCCAGCACACAATTTTTTGCTCATTATGGCGGCGGAGAGGCCAATGTTGCGATCTCTTTGGCCAATTTTGGCCATTGGGTTGCTTTTGCCAGCAAGATTCCTGCAAACGCTTTAGGCGATGGCGCCCAGCAGCATTTGCAGCGATATGGAGTTGATTGTCGTTATGTGCTGAGAGGCGGGTCTCGATTGGGGACTTACTATGTTGAGACGGGGGTCGGGGAAAGAGCGGCACAAGTGGTCTATGACCGCAAAGGATCTAGCTTTGCTGAAATGACCACCAATGAATGGCCAGAAGCGTTGTTTGACGAGGTCGATATCTTTCATATTTCCGGCATCACCCCAGCACTCTCAAAAGATTGGCAGGCTACCTTGATCAATTTAGTCAAAGCTGCCAAACAAGCAGGTGTCAAAATCAGTTTAGATATCAATTTTCGCGGCAAATTATGGACAACGGATGAAGCAAAGCAATATTTAAAAAAACTATTGCCGTACGTCGATTTTTGTTCAGCAGGCAAACTTGATGCGCAAGTATTTATGGATATACCCGCGTCAGCAGAAGCAATAGACGATCGCTATTATTATGAAGAAATGAATCGATTGTATCCAAACATTGACATGTTTTATGGTACCCACCGCAAAGTGATCTCAGCCAGTCATCATGTGCTCATAGGTAGACTGTGGCATCAAGGCAATTATGTGGTGTCACAAGCCCATATCATCGATCCGATCGTTGATCGCGTCGGAGGTGGCGATGCCTTTGCTGCTGGCGTCTTGCATGGTATCGCGAGTCAAAGCAGCGATCAAACATTGATCGACTTTGCAACCGCGGCTTCGGCACTCAAACACACAGTTCACGGGGATTGCAATCTATTTTCAGTATCAGAAGTTCAGGACTTTATCAACAATGGATCAGGAAAAATGATTCGCTAAGGAGGAATAGACACATGCAACATATGGAAACAAGGTATACCCACAGTCCGTTAGATATCAAACATTATAGTACGGAAGAATTACGCAGAGAATTTTTAGTGGAGAAAATCTTCACACCCGGTCAAATCATGCTGACATATACCCACAATGACCGCATGATTTTCGGCGGGGTCACACCAACAGATCAAGGCTTAGAAATCGAATTGACGAAAGAATTAGGTGTCGATTATTTCCTAGAACGTCGGGAATTAGGTGTGATCAACATTGGCGGACCAGGGGCGATCTCGATCGAAGGCACGAAAGAAGCCATGAAAAAACAAGATGGCTATTACATTGGCAAAGAAACAAAAAACGTGGTCTTTTATTCTGATGATCCCGAAAATCCAGCCAAATTCTATCTTTCAAGTGTACCGGCCCACAAAAAGTATCCAAACGTCAAAATCAGTATCGATCAAGTCAAACCCATGGAAACAGGGGAAGGATTGACGTTGAACGAACGGAAAATCTATCAATATATTCACCCAAATGTCTGTGAAAGCTGTCAATTACAAATGGGTTATACGATTTTAGAACCAGGGAGTGCATGGAATACCATGCCTTGTCATACCCATGAACGCCGCATGGAAGCGTATGTGTATTTTGACTTTGCGAATGAAGACACCAAAGTGTTTCATATGATGGGTAAACCTGATGAAACCAAACATCTGGTGGTTGCCGAAGAACAAGTGATCATTTCTCCTAGCTGGTCGATCCACTCTGGCGTGGGCACAAGTAATTATTCCTTCATTTGGGCAATGTGTGGTGAAAATATTACCTACACTGATATGGATATGATCGCAATGGATGAGTTAAAATAAAAGAAAGAAGGTATAATGATGGATTTTTCAATGAATGATTTTCGATTAGATGGCAAAATCGCTTTGATTACGGGTGCTGTGTACGGGATTGGGTTTACCTTGGCACAAGCGCTAGCCAAAGCAGGTGCGACGATCGTCTTTAACAATTTAGATCAGGCTTCAGTGGATCAAGGTTTAGCAAATTACAAAGAGGCGGGGATCGAGGCGCATGGGTATGTCTGTGATGTGACGGATGAGGCAGCAGTACAAGCAATGGTCAAACAAATCGAAGCAGAAGTCGGTGTCATCGATATTTTGATCAACAATGCTGGAATCATCAAGCGGATGCCAATGTTGGAGATGTCAGCTGCAGATTTCCGTCAAGTAGTTGATGTCGATTTGAATGCACCTTTTATCGTTTCTAAAGCAGTCTTACCATCAATGATCGAAAAAGGCCGCGGTAAAATCATCAATATCTGCTCGATGATGAGTGAATTAGGTCGGGAAACAGTGGCTGGGTATGCAGCAGCCAAAGGCGGTTTGAAAATGCTGACCAAAAATATTTGTTCAGAGTTCGGTTCAGCAAATATTCAATGTAATGGCATTGGGCCTGGCTATATTGCGACCCCGCAAACAGCGCCTTTAAGAGAAGTACAGCCAGATGGCTCACGTCATCCCTTTGATCAATTTATCGTTGCAAAAACACCTGCAGCACGTTGGGGAGAGCCAACAGATTTAGCTGGTCCAGCCGTATTCCTTGCTTCTGAAGCATCTAACTTCGTCAATGGACATGTGTTGTATGTCGATGGCGGAATCTTAGCCTATATTGGCAAACAACCGGAGTAACACCCGCAAACAATCGACAAAACATGAATCAAAGAAGGAGGACCCAGACATCTGTTGATGCACGACTCCTCCTTCTTTGTTGTTTGACGATCATTCAATCTGGATATCTTGGCCGCAAGGCAAACTGGATTTTTTAAGGGCTTGGGCAATGATCAGGGCAATTGCTGTTGCGCCATGTCCATTGAGATGGGTGTCGTCATCGATCCCTTGAGGATAATTCGGATGTACCCCCACTGGTAAATGCAAGAAATGGCTTTTGGCCTCCATCTGCGATAGCCGATTGAAATAGTTCTGTGTGGCCGCGAAGATGTCTAAGCATAAAATATCGTGTTGTTTTGCAAAAGCACGCATAGCAGATGGATAATCCCCGACTGCACTTGTATCTAGTTGCTGCTTTTGGTAATGAAGTCGGGTGATGGATGTCAGCAATATAGGCGTAACGCCTTTTTTTTGTGCGGTTTGAACGTAAACAGTTAAATTTTTTTGGTATTCGTCTAAAGTCGTTCCTCGGTCATCATCGACTTTTTGATCGTTATGGCCGAATTGAATCAGAAAATAATCTCCCTTATGCATTGCGACTTCAGCTTCTGCAAGCAGATGATCGTTGATAAAGCTTTTCGTTGAAGCACCATTTTTGGCAAAATTGATTACTTGATAATGATCAGAGACAAACCATGACAGTTTTTCTCCCCAACCCGTTTCTGGTCGTGCACGTTCACTCTTGTTTGCCGCAGTTGAATCTCCGGCAATAATGAATTTTGGCATCTGTCATCTCCTAAATTGAAAGTAATGGGCAGCATTGTGGTAGCAAATGTTTTCTATCAATGGTTTCAGCTGCTGAAGGTCTGTGGGTGCTTCCCCACGGATCACGATTTCAGCTAACCATTCGCAGAGTACCCGCCGGAAATATTCATGTCGTGTATAAGAGAGGAAACTGCGAGAATCCGTCAACATGCCGACGAAATTAAACAGCACACTGCCATCTGCAAATGCAGTGAGTTGGCGGCGCATACCAGCCCGGGTATCATTGTACCACCAGCCAGAGCCCAATTGCAGTTTATTGGCGCCGGTACTTTGGAAACAACCCATTAACGCCACAAGGGCATCGTAGTCATTGGAATTCAATGAGTACAATATCACTTGCGGCAAGTGGTGCGCCTGATCTGCTTGATTGAGGAGTTGTTGCAAATCTTTGACGATAGAACGATCATTGATGCCATCATAACCAGTATCAGGTCCTAACGTTTGATACATACGCTGATTGCAATTGCGGTACGCATGCAAATGCAGCTGCATCGTCCAACCTGCTTGATGATAGTGCTTCATCAATTCTAAGAGCAAGGCCGTTTGATAGACTGCAATTTCTTGCTCGCTTAGCGGTTTTTTTGCGCGTGCTTTTTGAAAAATGTCGGCAGCGGATAATTCAGATTGATCCTTAAAGGTCAATGTATCGATGCCATGGTCAGCTAAACGACACCCATGTTCTGAGAAGTACCTGATGCGTTGGGACAAAGCAGCCAACAAGTCCGGATAACTTTCAATCGTTTGGTTTGAAGCAGCAGCCAGTTGTGCGATATAGGATAGAAAATGGGCATCACCGATCTTGATTGCTTTGTCTGGCCTGAAAGTTGGCAAAACGGTGAAACGGTCTTCTGTTTGACGGAGTTGTTGATGATAGGAGAGGTTATCGATGGGATCGTCTGTCGTACAAACGATCTCCACACAACTATTGGCAATCAAAGAACGTCTGCTAAAAGCTGCTTGCTGTAATTTTTGATTGCATTGTTCCCATAATATTGCCGTATTGGCTTCATTGACAGGGAGGTCAATGTCAAAAAAACGTTGTAATTCTAAATGCGTCCACGTGTACAATGGATTTCCGATCAATTTCGGTACCGTCTGACACCAGGCCGCAAATTTGTCGTAATCAGATGCTGGACCGGTGATTTTCTCTTCATCGATCCCACAAGCCCGCATCAAACGCCATTTATAATGATCGCCAGAAAGCCATGCTTCTGTTATGTTTTTAAAGGGTTGATCTTCATAGATCTCTTTCGGGTCTAGGTGACAATGGTAGTCGATGATGGGCAAATCTTTCGCATAGTGATGATACAGTGTTTCAGCGATCGGGTTTGTTAGTAAAAAGTTTTCCTTAAACAACGGTTTTCCTTCTTTCTTCCTATTCATTTATAGCGTGACGCCATTTTTAAAAATCGCAATTTCTCGTACATTGTTGGCTTCATTACGTGTCGCTTTGCCGCTGGCTGTGTCAATGATGGCTTGAACGAAGTCTGTCAGTACAACATCCATTGATTCTTCTAATAACCGTCCAGCATTGAAATCCATCCAATGGGGCTTCTTGCGAAAGATGTCTTGATTGGTGGCGACTTTCATTGTGGGCACATAGGCACCAAATGGTGTTCCCCGACCGGTGGTGAATAGTACAAGTTGACAATCAGCAGATGCCAAAGCAGAAGCAGCCACTAAGTCGTTCCCAGGGCCTTCTAACAAACTCAATCCGGGTTTTCGCAGTTTTTCACCATATTTCAAGACATCAACAACCGCTGATGTGCCAGACTTTTGCGTACAACCTAAGGATTTGTCCTCCAGTGTTGTGATGCCGCCAGCTTTGTTTCCTGGGGATGGGTTTTCATAGACTGGCTCTCCATAGGCCAAAAAGTAGTCTTTGAAATCATTGATCAAATGAAGGATTTTCTCGAAAGTTTCCTCATTTTCCGCTCGTGCCATCAAGACTTGTTCCGCACCAAACATTTCTGGTACTTCAGTCAAAACAGTACTACCGCCTTGCGCAACGAGAAAGTCTGAAAAAGCACCCAATAATGGGTTGGCAGTGATACCAGAAAAACCGTCGGAACCGCCGCACTTCAAGCCAACTTTCAACTCGCTCAATGGGACAGCTTCACGAACATCATCTTTGGCAGTTTCCAGCAATGCTTCTAGCAACTCGATCCCGACTTGGATCTCGTCTTGGCTTTCCTGGGCAACTAGGAATTTTACGCGATGTTCATCATAATCACCGAGCTTTTCTTTGAAGGCAGGAACGGTATTGTTTTCACAGCCAAGACCAAAAACCAGGACACCGCCTGCATTGGGGTGTTGAACCGCATCGATCAGAATTTGGCGGGTGTTTTGGTGGTCTTGGCCTAATTGTGAACACCCGTAAGGATGTTTTAAAATCGTCACATGGTCAAAAGAGCCGAGGTCTGGGTGAAGTGCTTTGAATTCTTCAACGATGATCTCGGCGATCCCATTGATGCAGCCAACCGTTGGGACAATCAATAAATCATTGCGAATCCCAACCTTGCCATTGGCCCTTCGATAGCCATTGAAGGTTAATTCAGTTTTAGGGTAATGGACCGGTTGTAGGTTAGGCTGATAAGTATAAGTTAATGTGCCAGCAAGATTGGTTTTCACATTATGGGTATGAAGCCAGCTGCCAAGCGCTGCATCTGTGGTCACATGACCGATGGGGTACCCATATTTGATGACATTTTCTCCGTTTGCTAAATCTGTTAAAGCGATCTTATGGCCTTGAGGAATATCCTCGGTCAATAATAAGTCTTGTCCCTCAAAGGTTAAGCGACTATTGCGGGGGAGGGGCTGTAATGCGACCGCGACATTATCTTTGGGATGTAATTTCAAGAGTTGTGTCGGTGCTTCGATAAGTGCCTCTTTCATTTTTTTCTTCCTTTCTGTACTGAATTGAACAGAAGACCAGTCATGTAACTTCTAGCGGCTGTTGTCTTTGTTCCTAAGCTCGATAAAGTGGAACGACGGTTTTACAAAGAGGATACAGCGTCTTGCTGTTCCACATAGTGAAGCAATGCACGAGGACCTTCTTGAGAGAGGATCATCATCATGCCCTGGATTTCATCAGTCAAATAACGCAGATCCCTCTGCCATAATCTTTCATCGCCAAGCAAAAAGGTGAGTTGCTCTGAGGGTGCCAACGCCTGTGCCTCGGCGAATATCGCTGAAACGAGGGGATCATCGGTGAAAGGGACTGTCAGATAACGGTGCAGCAATCCCGCCAACGAGGCCGTGATCCGTAAAGGGATTTGTTGCTGAGTTTGGTAAAAGCGCGTCAAGATAGGCAATAGTCTTGCAGTAAATTTGGAGACACTGTTCAACGCAATTGACTGTAATTGATGATGGACATAAGGATTTTTGAAACGTTCCTTGATTTCTTCAGCATAGGCGTTTAGTTGTGTTTCTGGTAAATCAAGCATTGGAATCAATTCGTTTTGGAACAAGCGATCCAAGTACAATGTGAAATCTGGATCATTCATGACATCTTCGACAGTCTCAAGGCCAGCTAAACAGCCTAACGATACGACTGCAGTATGGGGCCCATTGAGTAAATGGACTTTTCGTTCACGATAAGGGGTTATATCGTCGGTCACGATCACATTTAGACCAGCGGCTGCCAACGGTAATTTTGCTTCGATCTCTGACCCTTCGATCACCCACAACATAAAGGGTTCAGCAGTGACGATCAAGCGATCTTGATAGCCTAGCAAGGTTTCGTATTCCGCTGCTTGTTCTCTTGGATAGCCAGGGACGATTCGATCCACCAGACTGCAGCAAAACTGATTGTCCGTGTCGAGCCAGTCACTAAAGGCAGCAGGCAGTGCCCATAGTTTGGCATAGGCTTGAACTGCTTCTTTTAACTGATCGCCATTGCGATCGATCAACTCACAAGGAATAATGGTAAAACCTGATTTCTTCAATTGAAATCTGCGGTAGAGCAGTGCAGTCAGTTTTGCTGGAAAACTGCTGGGCGTTGTCGTATCGCTGATCTTATCTGCTGGATCAAAACGAATGCCTGCTTCGGTGGTGTTAGAAACAATGACATCTAGTGCGTCATTTTCGGCCAATGCAAGAAAGTCTTGCCATTGTTGGTAGGGATCGATCACCGCATGGATCGTTGAAATGAGTTCCGCTTTTTGGATAGGCACGCCATCGACTAACCCTTCTAAGATAACGGTATAGCGATCGTCTTGCTGATCTAAAAGAGCCTTCAATCCTTGCGGGATCGGTTGAACAACGATGGCACTTCCTTGAAACAGTCCTTGTTTGTTCATTTGCGCCAATTGCCAATTGAAAAACCCCCGCATAAAATTCCCCTCGCCAAATTGGATGACACGTGGGGGATAAGTAGTGACAGGTTGCGCTTTGATGTTTTGCATGTTTTAGCCTCCGATGTAATGAAATTATATATGCACACGTTAACATTTTCGAGCAATCCTTATAAGCTACTATAAGGATTGACGAATCGTCAACGATGTATCTAAGAAAAATTGCTTCTGATGATCATCTTCTCCAGGACGAGCCAAAAGGAGCTCAGTTGCACGTTTGCTCATCTCGTAGACTGGTTTGCTGATCGTAGTCAAAGGCGGGTAGGTGAATTGCGAAAAAGGAATGTCATCAAAGCCGATGATCGCGATATCTTGCGGAATCCGCAACCCGGCCTCTAAACAATAGTTGATGGCGCCGATCGCCATATCATCATTTGCACAAAAAATCACTTCTGGCGGATCAGAAAGCGACAATAACTGCTGGGCCCCTGTTTTCCCACTAGCCAAAGTAAAATCACCTGACACGCAATATTCTGGCGGATAAGTGAGTGCCGCTTCTGTCAAGGCTTGATCAAAGCCCTTCTTTCTTTCGATGGTGGAACGAAAAGAGGGCACGCCTTCGATGCAGGCGAATTTGCTGTAGCCTTGCTTGATGGCATGACGCAGCATTTGGTAGACTCCTTGGGCATCATTGCTAGTGACATTTTTAAAACGTGGTGTATCAAGCTGCCGATTCAAGACCACCAGCGGGATATTTTGTTTGGCTAATGCCTCGATAAAGGTATCGTCTTGGTCACTTTGACTCATGACGATCGCCCCGTCGATCCGATTCAAGTGATCAAGATCGTTGGCCACTTCTTGCAGCTCATGGACTGCTAGACTATATTCTCTGGGCAGAATATCGTTGATCCCTTTGATCACATCGCCCAGAAAATTATTAGAGGTTCCTTTTGAGAGGTGTGAAAAAAACAATTCAATAATATATGATTTTTGATTGACCAAACTTTTGGCGTTGACATTCGGAATGTAATTTAAAGTCTCGGCGAGCTCATTTATTTTCTTTTTGGTCGCCGGTTTGATCAACGGGCTGTCATTTAACGCACGGGAGACCGTGGTATGAGAAACGCCGGCTATCTTGGCAATATCTTTGATCGTAACCATGAAAATGCTTCCACCTTTCATTTGTTTTAGCATATAACTTTATTATACAAAAGTCAATATACCAAACATGCACACGTGAAAAAAATAAAAATTGCATAGGCATGATTTGGAATATATGGTAGTATAAAAGCAAGAAGAAGTGAAAGCGGGGAGGGCTTATAAGATTGTTGGCTAGGCTCAAAAAAGAAAGTACATTATTCAAGCAAATGTTTTTTTCAGTTTTTATAATTGGAAGCGTTTTAATCATTGGGTTCGGCGGTGTTATTTATCATCGTACCTATACGAATCTTCAACAAACATTTTTACAAAAACATCGTGAAGCAGTCAATCAAGTCAAGTTCAATTTAGAACATAAAATACAAATGGTGGAATATGCTTTCTCGACTTACAGCAATACGCAAAGTTTTAAAGAAAATCTTCAAGCAGATTATGCAGATATGCAATTTCGAGATGTGCAAAATATCAATTCGCAATTGGCGTATATCAGCATTATGGGCATTGAAGATGCCAGTTATCAATTGATCAACGTTGATAAAGCTTGGAAAATCGATCAAGGATCACTGAAGCGAATGGGTAACGAAGAGGTGGTTTCGTACCAAAACATGGGCAATCAAGAGCGTTATATCGACTGGCAGTCAGGTGAGGATCATCTCAGAATGGTCATGACATTGCCAGTTTTTAGTCAAGATACGCATGCGTTAGGGATCGCTGAGATCAACAAACAAGGAATTGCCAAATTAGTGGCGCATCAATCTGATTCTTTTTTGAATATCGTCAATTCAGAAGGCACAGTTTTATTTAACGAAGGTGATACGATCAGTGCCCAATTGGCTAGTGAAATGATCAGCGATCATACATCAACGGGGATCATCACTGGTCCTGAACAGCAGTCGTATGTCTACACGCAATCTGAATACAATAATTGGTACTACGTGATGCGTTTAGCACCGCAAGAAGTCTCCACCGTCATTGGCTCATTTCGGGTCAGTCTGGTTGGGATCGTCTGTCTGTTGATTGCGTTACTGGCTTTCTTGGCTTATCGCATTGCTCGGATCGCCACGTCACCAATCAACCGTATCAGCGAAATGTTGAAGTCGAAGAAGATGGACGAAAAAGTTGAAGTCAATCAGGTGATTTCGGAGATCACACAGATTTTGAGCGACAACCAGATCCTCTCAGGCGAAATGGATCGTCAAAAACCTGAATTGGCTGCCTTATTTTCATTGAATCTATTTCGAGGCTGTATCGCAGAAAAAGATATTCCTTCGAAATTGCATCAATTTGGCTATCAGGTAGATAAGAATGATTGTTTCCGAGTCATGCTGATCCAAATCGATGACCTCTGCGGGCGTGATGCGATCCAGGGAGATGTCTTTTTATTGGCGCTGCAAAATCTGGTGGCTGAGATCATTCCCGATGAAGCGCGGCTGCAGCCGATCATTTTCAGACAAGAAATACAGGGAACCTTGCTGAGCGTATCTCAGGACAGCAAGCAAAGCGATATTTTCGCGTATTGTCAGAAAATCAGGAACGCTGCCAAAGAGTATTTGAAAATCAAAATCAGCATCGGACTCTCTGATGAATTTCAATCGCTGCAGCTGACCAAAGAAGCAGTCAGGAATGCAGAAGAATCATTACGCTACCGCTTAAATCTAGGGGAAGAGGTCATTATCTTCTATGATGATATTGCGATGCAATTTGACAAAACAGCAGTTATCCAATATCCCACAGAGGCGGAAAGAGTTTTTCTCGATGCCATGCGCAGCGGTGATCTTCCTTTGATCAATGAAAGTTATCGCCAAGTCGTAGAGCAAATCATCCATGACAATAAGAACCCCATGACGATCGAGAGTGTCTTTTTTCAATTGATCAACAATATTATTCGTTTAGGGCAATTGTTAGGGGCTGATTACACCAGTCTGCAAAAGAGCCGCAAAGTCTATCAGCGGGTACTGAATCAAAACCACTTGTTTAAAATAGAGCAAAGTATTTATCATGAACTGGTCATTCCGATAGTTGAAACCATTCAAATCAAGACGGATCAAGAGATTCGTTCCTTGTCAGACAAGATGGTGTTGTTGATCCATCAGCAATATGATCAAGAACTATCCTTAGATCGGGTGGCCGAGCAGCTCCATTATAATGCCAACTACTTGAGCAATGTATTCAAAAAAGAAATGGCTGTCACTTTTGCAGAATACTTGCAAAATTATCGCTTGAAGATCGCCAAGAAATGGTTAGAAGAAACGGAATTGACGATCAAAGAGATCGCTACCCGTTTAAAATATACCAACTCGCAAAATTTCATTCGATTCTTCAAGAAGAAAGAACAAGTCACCCCTGGTGAATACCGCAAAAAATTCAGCTAGACAAAAAGAAACCTTTCCAAATGCGGAAAGGCAGTAAGTTAGAATACACAAATAACGTACTTGGTGACAAAAATAATGCAACTAATGATTCATGTAATCAATTGCCGCAAACTAGTGAAACTAACTTTGTTATTGCTTCACTGTTTGGTTTAGAGGTAATATCAATTTGTGGAGTGATTCATCTAGTTAAAAATCGGAAAGAGAATGGTTCTTGCTAATCCTATAGTTTTAAAATTAGAAAGGCGTGTTTTATTCTTAAGGCACATCTTGCTAGTGTAAATTAGGTTTTATTAGTCTTATAATTCGTTTAATTAGTATACCTCATCATTAACAATTTGATTAGTATTTTGATGTGTAACTAATAACATTTCTAAGTCATAAGAAATCAACTCTGTCAGCTCTGAGCATAAAAATTTTAGTTGCTTTATCAATTTATTCCATTTTTCAGTACTACTTGTAGTAAGTAAAATATCGATTTCTAATTTAAACTCTTCAACTAAAGTATTTATCTCACTCAGTTTTTCGTTTGCCCTTAGGTTGCCAGACTCAGGCATATAGAGTGTAAGTTCATTTACGACAGAGTAAGCATTATGGTAGATTGCAGACAAGATATCATCATTGATTACTTTGCTTACGTTAATCTTCCAGTCAGCAAAAATATTTTTATCATAGCCATTATCGCACCTCTTGTCGTCTAAAAACTGATTAACTTGACATACGTATACTGAAAAAACGTATAAGTCTGACTGTAAGCCATTGTACTTAAGAAATGAATCGAGTTCAGTGGATTCTATCTTTATCTCATCTGTCAGTTGGGTGGTCATCATTAATTTTTCAATACTGTCTATATATGCAAATTTTTCACTTAACAATTTATATTTAAAGGGGATTTTATAACCAAAAATGCTCGGACTAATAATAATTTCATTGAATGACTGATTCCACAAGATATTTTCAAATGAGAAGATACCAATCTCTGGGAAAGTGTTATTGAAATCATCAACTAATTCTTTGAAGATATTTTCCAAACTAGAGTGCTCGACACTCATAATAATACTATCTGAGATTTCTAAATCAATAACACCATCATATTCATTTATTTTGTTATTTAAAAAGTTATAAATTCTTTTTCGATATCTCTTAATATATTCTTTCCTTTCAAACAGCATATTTCTCTCAATCCTAAATTCAGATTCATAAAAATGAGACCATATAGCCACAAAAACAAGTAAATTGTTATAATCTTCCTCGGTTATTAATTCATCTAAACCTCTGAATTCTTTTCTATAAAGATAGGATGCTGTGTGCAGAACATCTATGCTATTTACAAGGTTGATAAGCGATAATTTAGATTGATGTGATGTTTTTTCTCCATTGATTCGCTCTACTAAGAGTTTATGCATATTTTCGTAAAAAGCATTTAATTTATTTCTATAATCAGAAAAAGCTTGGACGAACTGTTTATTTTTAGTGCTAGACTCAGAAAAACTAAGAGACTCATTAATTTTAGAGATAGCATTATCATTGGTGTCAACGATAACCCGAATATTATTTACCCCAAACTTATCAACAGAAACTTTAGGGTAGTAAAGAAAATTATTATTTAACCGTGCCATAGAGTTATTAATTTTCATTAACAAGTCATCCATGTTTAGAGCAGTGAGGTTTTTCTTTTTATAGAAATGACTTAAGCCACGTTCAAGAATGCTTATTATTTCAATATTTTGATTCATACTTATTTTAATATTTTCTTCTACTATATCCCAATTGTCTGGAAGCATATCGTAATTGTGCTGTTTAATTAGCCACCCATTAATCTCAGTGATCCATAACCATGGTAGGTTATTAGCTTTGATTGTTTTGATTACATCTGGTATTTCCAGATTTTCAATGATTTGTCCTCCAACTAATTTGACATTGTACTGTTCTTTTTTTATTGAAAGTCTCCTAAAAGAACTTACTATTGACATTATATAGCTATTTTCATATTGTATTTTTGCTTTATCAGTATCGTATATGTTCATGAGATAAGACGCATCATAGGTTTTTTTATCTTCTGTCAGATAAATAATTCCAAATTTCCTCTTGACCTTTTCTAGTAAAGCTGGGTAAATTTTTTGATAGATTTCCGTCATATTTTGCTTTTGAATACCAACGATTAAGTTCAGAAGAGGTTCTAAATACTCCTCCTTGTTCTGGATATTGTCAGGTAAAATAATTCTTGAGTCATCTATCTTCACGCCCCTAAGAGCTAGCCAAAAAAGACTATATCCTACTGCGTTTAATTCTTCTGGCGTGGAGATGGTACAATTGGGGACATTATCCATGGAATTTATCATGAATTTGTCTACAATATCATATTTCATTTTTCTACTTTTTAATTCTGTAAGATCAGCTTCAATCGTCTGAACTCGCTTAGGTTGAATTTTACGCATAATTTCTAGTGACTCATTACCATCAAATTCAGGGTAGTATGTTGTAACATCCCCTAATAAGAAAAGAGGGAATTTTCCAGGACAGTGGTTGTCAATTCTATATATAGTGTCTCTATTTTCTATATAGTATTTTCGGAGTTCTAGCCATAACAAAGAACGAACCACACTTGAGTAACACTGCCATGAATCATACTTTACACAACTTAAAATATTTAAAAGTTCATCATTTATGCTATTATCGTAAAAATACGACACTAATAAAAAGAACATGTTAGTACTAGTTGATTTCATTACTAGATCTATAGTTTCGATTTCAGTAACTAAAAGATAATCTAGTAGTATATCAGAAAGGAGACGTGCCCTTAGTGCGTGTAGTGTATTTATCTTTCTACTATCGTCAGAAACTCTCACTAGATATTCCTTTTCAAACAAAAATATCATTTTCGATTTATTATTAACACTGACATTTGAGAATAACTTTTTTATGTCTACATCAATGCTAAATTTTCCGGCATAACTAACAACCAGCAAGAATACGAGCCATTCTTCAATATAATCTTCACTATTTACTATTCGATTTATTTGGGATTCAAGCTTTTTTCTTAAAGTTTCGCTTTGATTTAGCATATACGTATACTCCATCAATGGACCAGTCCCACCAAAAGCTTCCCACGATTCTTCAAAAGAGCGAAATTCATTATTCTTATATCTTTGATAAATAAACTCTGCCTCTTCAATACTCAAGGTAAGGTTTATGTATTCGATCGGTGTTTTCGAATTATCAACTGTTGCTCTCCGATAATCTTCTTCCCTTATTGATATCAGTAGCTTGAATTCAGAGCCGTATTCATGCAGCTTATCGCATACCCAAGTCCAGTTTGTGTCCTGAGGAGACACATCGTAATACACTATGATGTCGCTATTTTCTTTCGCTAGACCATTTAAAGCAATGACAATATTTTGAGCCTGCTCTTCATTAGTAACTGATTGAATGCAAAAAACATCTTTTTCTGTATAGTATTTATACAGGTATCGATATGATAGAGATGATTTCCCTTGACCCGAAGCCCCTTTTATAACAACTATTTTCTCGTTATGAAAGCATTTATCTATTTGCTCTATCCAATAACCTCTAGTAACATCAAGTCCGAGACGTATATGTTGAGGTTGAGCATTAATTCCAGCCACATATTCTTTTTGTAACTTTTCTAAACTTTCAGTTTGTTTGTACTCAGTCATGGGAAGAATAGAGTTGCCAAATTCTTTAGCAAAACCACCAACAGCAGCTAAATCAATACTTATCTGTCTAATTTTTTCATTCCACAATTTTTTAGTAGTTGAATCAGAATACCTAGATAGGTTAGCTACGTACTGTGTCAGGATATCTAAAAAAATACTAGGAGCGACCATGGTTTCAATAGTCTTCTCTAATTGATTGTAGATTGCTTCAATCAACTCATATTCATTCACTTCTTCAATAGATAGATGCCTACCAAGCCAAATTATTTCATCTTCTTCGTAGCCATTTTCAATTAATTTAGTGCTGATTTTTTTGAACTCAGCCGACTCCATAT
This sequence comes from Enterococcus salsurae, assembly GCF_054784955.1. Lineage (NCBI taxonomy): Bacteria > Bacillati > Bacillota > Bacilli > Lactobacillales > Enterococcaceae > Enterococcus > Enterococcus salsurae. The sequence continues at coordinate 287,970 of NZ_BAAHWY010000003.1, forward strand.
CACTAAAGCCTATAATTTCAGGTCCAACTTTCCCAAATGATATGATTTTGAGAACTATGTTTTTGTTAGTGTCTTTATAGGACAGGCATCTTCTAAAGAAAGAGTCTGATTCACTCGGATTCAAGTCTGACAATGAAAGTGGTGAAGAGAGGTTTTTTACTTGAACAATCTCATGAGCAATTCCGTCTTTATTTATTAACAAATCTTCGACTTGCTCAGGACAAAATTCAAATTCCTCATCGAGGTTGATTAGCCTATAAGCAATATACGTTGTTTGTGATGAAAATCCTTTCCAAGCAGCCTTTGCGCCTGTATCTGACTTAGAGAATAGAGTTTTAACCATCTTGCCACTCCTGTTTTCTTTTTCTCAATTATATCAAATATAACATTAAAAAACTTTAAATAGTGAGCCTTGTCTATTCAAGAGTATCTAGTTTTCCGTGAATTATGTGTGTCTATATCTCTGACTTAACGTATTTTCAGGATAAATACACAATGTTCTTAGTATTTCGAATTGAGTACAGCAAACAAGTCTATAAAATACAACTGTCTAGAAAAATGAGATGATGAAATATGATACTAAAAAAAACAGGTCTTGCCTTTTGAGCGAGTCCTGTTTAATAGCCGTAGAGCTCTCAATTGATTCTAATAAAATAGTTTTATTAAATAGTATATTACGAATCTTTGTTTTAAAGGTTATCGTTGGCTAATTGATATTTTTATAAGATTTATACATTGCGAGAGACTTAGAAGATGTTCTATTGGTTTATTATTCTGACAATCATCACATCTAATTAAGTGACGATATTTTTCATAGTTATGGTTGTGACCACATTTGTTAATTATGCTCTAGTCGTTAATAAAAAGTAAAAACAGGACTTGCTAGGCAAATCCTGTTTTAAGCGTTTCTTTGTTTATCGCATGTTTTTAACTATGTTCATTGTTATTTTATTAAATAGTGTTTTACTGGTGTGGGACTTTTCGCAAGTCTTATAACTTTAACCTTAAAGTTTCTTGTTTTTTTCTGTGTCCTATTATTATAACAATATTGTCTTACAGCACCCCAGCTAAGCGGAAAGGTTTTTTTTGATTACCCTTTGACAGAGCCAACCATGGCCCCTTTGACAAAATACTTCTGGACAAAAGGATAGGCGATCAGCATTGGCATGGTTGCCACCATGATCACGGCCATTTTGACAGATTGCGCTGGCGGCACGACATCAACACTGGTTGCATCAGCATTCATGCCACTTGACACGATCACGATCTGTCGCAATAACACTTGGATCGGCCATTTGGCAGAATCATTGATATAGAGGATCGCTGATTGATAGGTGTTCCAATAACTGACCGCATAAAAGAGCGAGATTGTTGCAATCGAGGGAAGAGAGAGCGGCAGGATGATTCGAAAGAAGACACCCCAATCAGAGCAGCCATCCATTTTTGCTGATTCTTCTAAACTATCAGGGATCCCTTGGAAAAAATTACGCATAATGATCATATTGTAGGCACTGACTGCGCTAGGCAAGATCAATGACCAAATTGAGTCGATCAAGCCAAGACTTTGGACCAGGATAAACGTGGGTATCATCCCACCGCTGAACAACATCGTAAAGACGACAATAAAATTGAAGATTCCTCGTCCGTGTAGGTATTTACGTGATAGGGCATAAGCCATAAATGCTGTTAGCACCATAGATAGGAATGTTCCTGTGATCGTAACGATCAATGACACGCCGATACTTTGAAAGATCGTGGGTGTGGAAAGAATGTAGCGATACGCATTCAAAGTGAACTCTCTAGGAATGATAATGAATGTTCTCGTTGCAATCTCTGCTGGTGTCGCAAATGAACTACCTAGAATATTCAGGAAAGGGATCAGACACATCAAAGTGAATAGCAATAAAAAACCGATGATAAATCCTTGAACAAGTCGATCACTGTTGGAATGGTACTTTTTTTTCTTCGTTTGCTGCATGATTGGTTTCCTCCGTTTTTTTTTAAGTGATGAATAGTAATTAAAACGTAACATGGCTAAGAAAGAACGTATATAATCAGTTTTACATGTAAGCGATTTAATGATTCGGAGGATAATCATGTGGTGATTTTCACAAGTGGAGAAATGATTATATACGGAATAACGCTTTCAAGCTACCATGAACACATCAAATAAATCAAAAAGACATCGGAGGACTATCTATGGAAACAAAAATAGACACGGCTTTTTCACCACCGACGGGAAAAGAATTACAAGAACGAATGAAAAAGAAGAAATGGGCGCAAATCAAGAAAAACAAAGCACTGTATTTGATGCTATTACCTGGCATTTTATATTTTGTCGTATTCAAATACGTGCCAATGGGTGGATTAGTGATCGCTTTTCAAGATTATCAACCTTTTTTGGGGATTTTAGACAGTCCTTTTGTGGGCATGACCCATTTTATTCGCTTGTTTACAGAAGACACGTTTATGATGCTGATGCGGAATACATTGATCATGTTCTTCTTGAACATCACCATTTCATTTCCGTTTCCAATCTTATTGGCGCTGTTACTCAATGAAGTCAATAACCGACGTTTGAAGAAAAGTATCCAGACCATCATCTACTTACCACATTTCATGTCATGGGTGATCGTGGTATCCATTTTCTATGTTTTACTGACGACTGAAGGCGGCGTGATCAACAATATTATTGAAAGTTTTGGGGGTGAACGCATTGCCTTCTTGACCAGCAAAGCATGGTTGCGGCCGATGTATATTTTCCAAGATCTCTGGAAAGGTGCCGGCTGGGGAACGATCGTGTATTTGGCAGCCATCACCAGTGTTGATGAACAGTTATATGAAGCTGCTGATATGGATGGCGCAGGTAAGCTGCGCAAAATGTGGCATATCACATTGCCTTGTATTCGACCAACGATCGTTACGCTGTTGATATTGAAGATCGGATCAATTTTAGATATGGGTTTTGAGCATATGTTCTTGTTGATGAATTCGATGAATCGAGAAGTTGCACAGATTTTTGATACCTTTGTTTTTACCGCCGGGATCCAAAATGGTCAACTGAGTTATTCAACTGCTGTTGGGTTGTTTAAAGGCCTTGTGGGTCTGATCTTAGTAGTCTTTGCCAATCGTTTGGCAAAAAAATTCGGTGAAGACGGGATCTATTAAGAAAGAGGTGCTCTGATGAATCTTGATAAAATAATAAGAGTCAATGATCTCTTGCTTGCTGTGTATCGCGTGATTCTGCTGCAATTTCTGTGGCTTAGTGTGACACTGTTGGGCGGCGTCGTCTTTGGCATCGGACCTGCTACGTATGCCTTGATGAAAACCTATGATCGATGGTTGCGCTTGAAAGAACAGCCACCGATGATTCGTCAATTCTTCCATTATAGCAAAGAGCGCTTCCGGCAATCGGTGTTGATCAGCTGGCTGATCGGTCTATCGATGGGTATCGTTGTCACGAATCTGTTCAATGCAGGTTCTTGGTTTATCCAAATCGCCAATTTGCTGTTTCTGGTTGCCTTGCTGTTTATGTTCATGAATGTTTACAGCATCATGGCGGCAGTGAATTACCCTTCCATAAAGGCTATTTTGACAGGCAGCTTGTTGTTAGGTTTTGGATATTTGCATTACTCGATCATCACTTGGTCTATTTTGGTCGCAGGTTATTTACTGATCGCGACCTATCTGCCCATCCTGATTGTGTGTGCAGGCGTCAGTATATTTGGGCTTATTATCGCCACTTCAGCGCAAAAAATCATCAACGATATTCACACCAAAAGTGCTCATGCTGCAAACACGATGATCAGATAACAAGAAAGGAATAAGAATGATTATGACGAATTATGCGCAAATTGCGTTAGATACCTTGTTTCAACGCTACGAATTATTACCGAAAGAAAAAAGATATCATGGCAAATGGTCGTATGATATTGGGGTCGTACTGCAAGGTGTCAAAGAGGCCTATCTCCAAACCAATGATGAACGCTATTTTGATTACATCAAAGAAACCATGGATTTCTATCTGCAAACAGATGGTACGATCCGAGGATATGCCTTCGATGCGATGAATATTGACTATATCAACAATGGTAAGCTTTTATTTCTACTATATAAAAAGACAAAAGAGACCAAATATAAGCTGGCATTAGATCTTTTGTACCGACAGCTCCAAGAAATGCCCCGCACCAAAGATGGCAGTTTCTGGCACAAAAAAATCTATCCCAATCAAGTCTGGTTAGATGGCTTGTATATGGGGGCACCTTTCTTAGCCGAATATGCAGTAACCTTCGGCAAAGAATCTGATCTGGAGGATGTGATCCAGCAGTTTGCGCATTGTTATCAGCAAACCCGCGATCTTAAAACCAACTTGCTCTACCATGCCTGGGATGAAACGAAGATTCAGCCGTGGGCAAACCCAGAAACGGGCTGCTCCGCTCATTTTTGGGGCCGCTCCATTGGCTGGTTCATGATGGCATTGGTGGATACGATGGCTTTGCTGCCATCTGGTGCAGCAAGAGAATTGTTGGCAGAGATGTTTGCACACACGTTGCAAGCATTGGCCAATGTTCGCTCAGCAGAACATGTCTGGTATCAAGTGTTAGATCAAGGCGAAAAAACTGGCAATTACCTGGAAGCTTCAGCTTCATCGATGATCTGTTATGCCGCGGCAAAAGCAATTCAGCTAGGCGTGATTTCACCACAATGGCAAACTTTTGTTGAAGAAACGTATCAAGGCATCATTGATGAATTTGTTTTTATTACCCAAGAAGGCTGGCTTAATTTGATCAGAAACTGCGAAGTAGCAGGACTAGGCGGACCGGATAATCGAGATGGCTCATTCGTCTATTATATTAGTGAACCGATCATTACCAACGATTTCAAAGGGTACGGCGCCTTTTTACAAGCGAGTTTATTGCTGCAGCCGTTAGCATAGGGAGGATAAAGATGGACATTCAATTACAAGAAAAGCAACTAAGGAAAAAGAATGGTCAAATGACAGAAGCGATCCAAGCAAAAATTGATGAACTATTTACGCATGGCGGCGGACGCCTAACATTCGCGGCCGGCACATATCAGACGGGTGCTTTATTTTTAAAAAGCAATGTTGAGCTGCATCTGATGAGTGGGGCGCGATTGGTATTCTCAGATGACCCTCAAGATTATCCAGTTGTGACCTCCCGTTGGGAAGGGGTCAAGCGGGCAGTCTATGCTTCATGTATCTACGCAGAAAATGCCGAGAATATTGCTGTTACAGGTTTTGGTACCATTGATGGTCAGGGGCAGAAATGGTGGACCCTTTTTCGTGAACATCCTGAAGACCTCGCGTATCCTCGCCCTAAATTAATCAGTTTTGATTGCTGTCAGAGGATCAATCTGAAAGATATTTATTTGATCGACTCACCTAGTTGGACAGTGAACCCAATCCTTTGCCAAGATATCACCATTGATAATGTTCGGATCAAGAATCCTGCTGACTCACCAAATACGGATGGGATTGATCCAGAATCCTGTAAAAATGTCCGCATCACGAATTGCCATATTGATGTAGGGGACGATTGTATTGCTATTAAGTCGGGAACAGAAGATACAGCTGAACGAATATCTTGCGAAAATATCACCATCAGCAATTGCCAAATGCTTCATGGCCATGGTGCTGTTGTTCTCGGCAGTGAAATGAGCGGCGACATTCGCAATGTGACGATCAGCAATTGTATTTTCCAAGAAACCGATCGCGGTATTCGTTTGAAATCTCGTCGGGGACGCGGCGGCATCATAGAAGATGTTCGTGTCAGCAATGTGGTCATGGACCAAGTGATTTGTCCTTTTACACTGAATTTGTATTATTTCTGCGGACCACGAGGCAAAGAAAAATATGTCTGGGATAAACAGCCGTATCCCATCACGGAAGACACACCCCATTTCAGACGGATCCATTTTGCAGATATTACTGCGCGCAACGTCCATGCAGCAGCTGGTTTTATTTATGGATTGGCAGAGCGATCGATCTCCGAAGTCACTTTTCATGATATTGCGGTATCGATGGCAGATGACCCGATTCAGGGCAAACCTGCGATGATGACCGGGATTGAAGACATGACCAATGAAGGGTTCTTCTTGGGTTTTGCGAAGAACATCCAGTTTGATCGGATAGATCTGCAAGGTGTCAAACAAGCTTTTCATGTTGAACAGGGAAGCGATATCACAGTCAGTCGCTCTTTTGCAAATGGACGATCGATCGATTTGGAAGGTGTCCATCAGGATGAACACGATCTATGATTGTCTAGGGCCGGCGATGAAAGCAGGACCAGAAGTGATTCGCCAAACCATCACGACCACTGAACACTATACTTTGGAACATCTGGTGTTAAGACTGAATCAAGAGGAATGGGTTCCGGCATATTTTGCTTATCCCCCTGCAACGCAACCAGTACCATGCGTGATATACAATCATTCCCATGGCGGCGATTTTGACAATGGCAAGTCAGAGTTGCTTACCGGTGCGGAATATTTGCACACACCTAGTTTTCTCGAAACGTTGATTTCAGACGGATATGCCGTAGGCTGCATTGACATGTGGGGGTTTGGTGCGCGTAGGCGTGGCGAAAGCCAGCTGTTCAAGCGTTTCCTCTTGCAAGGCAAGACCTTATGGGGGCAACGGATTTATGACAATCAGCAGTTTCTGACCTATCTGCTTTCGCGCAAAGAAATCGATGCAGCATCGATTGCAACGATTGGCATGTCAATGGGGGGCTTAATGAGCTGGTGGTTGGCTGCCGTTGATCCTCGTGTTCGGGTTGTGGTAGACATCGCCGCGCAAGTCGATTATCACGCACTGATTGAAGAAAACAGCCTCGATAAGCATGGCTTTTATTATTATTTGCCTGGGTTGTTGTCGGATTGGACGACGGGGGAAATCCAACAATGGATCGCCCCGAGACCGAGATTAAGTTTGGTTGGGATTGCTGATAAAGGCTGCCCAACAAGCGGTGTCAAAATCCTTGATCAACACTTGCAAAAGGTCTATCAAGACATGCATTGTCCGGACCATTGGCAGTCAGAGCAGCTGATCGGCGGACATGAAGAAACCGAGGAGATGAGAAGCTTGTGGCGCCTTTTTTTGAAAAAACACCTAGGATAATGACTTGCACTGTTGGCAAAGATCCCTTCATGTATGACTTTGTCAGCATCCAATCGGCTGTTGATCATGCAGCCAAAGGCAAGTTGAGCTGTACGATATATGTGGCTAGTGGGGTGTATCAGGAAACAGTCAAAATCTACCATGATCATCTGACGATCCTCTGCGAGGCGGATACAATCCTGCAGTCTGATCTAGCGGCATTGCAATTGTTGCAAGGCGTCCCAAGAGGAACGTTTCAAACAGCGGCATTATTTGTCAATGGTCACGATATCGTGGTAAAAGGACTCACTGTCAAAAATACTGCTGGTCCGGGCGATCAAGTCGGGCAAGCTGTGGCTGTCTATTTGGAAGGGACCGAGATGTACTTTGTGGATTGTTGTTTTGATGGTTATCAGGACACTCTTTGTTTAGGTCCTTTACCGCAATTGACCAAAGAAGGCACGCCTTTGATCAGCCCTTGGCTTGAGAAATCCTACCCGCAGCAAGCGCGCTTTTTTAGCAATTGCGTAATCCGTGGAACAGTTGATGTGATTTTTGGCGGCGGCAATGCGTATTTTGATCGCTGCCGACTGCATTGCAAGCATACCGCGCAAAACAATTATCTGACGGCAGCAGCGACATCGCCAGAAGCAAAGGGGTTTGTCTTTAACAATTGCCAGATCACTGGTGCAAAAACGTATCTCCTTGGCCGACCTTGGCGTATTCCTGCGAAAGTAGGATTTCATACTTGTCATTTCGATGAGGCTCTTGCGCAAGAGGGTTGGAGCGATTGGGGAAAAACTGAACAGCGGCAGCACGTCAGTTTTATCGAACATCATTGTACGTACGCAAAGGCACAGCAACGGGCAGCATGGATCGATATGAAAGGAATGAGGCTAGAATGAAACAAAGTATTGAACAATGGTTAGGCTGGATGGGCATCGGTTTGTCGATTGTCTTTTTAGGGGGATTCACATTGGTGATGAACCAGATCACCGTGACGCAATTCAGTACATTATTTTCAACGGTTTTTCCTGCAGTTTTTAATCAAATGCCAGAGGAAGAAGCCTTCAGACAATTCAAAACACTGGGTGCCTGGTTTGGCTTTACGTTGCTGATTGTGATCCTATTAGTGGTTGTGGCCAATTCTTTGATCACGTACCGCAATTACCTTAAAGCAGCCGCCTGTATATTGGTCCTGGCAGGTTTGATCTGTTTGGTCGGAACCCAATATTTGGCTTTTCCAATTGCCTTTTTATTCTTTTTAGCAGCTGCATTATGCCTGATCCGCAAACCTAAACCACGAAAATTATTTTCTCAAAAGGAGTGTTTGAATGAATGATCACGATTGAGAATCCAATATTACCAGGCTTTAACCCAGATCCGAGCATCCTGCGAGTGGGGAGCGATTATTATATTGCGGTTTCATCTTTTGAATGGTTGCCGGGTATTCGCATCTACCATTCCACAAATTTAGCTGAATGGACACATTGCACCGATCTGCTTGTTGACCAAATCGATTTGAGAGGGAATGCCCAAGACTGCAGTATTTGGGCGCCGCAGATCAGCTATGATCAAGGGACATTTTATTGTGTCTTTACGAATGTTCGCAACACGACGCGGCCTTTCAAAGATTGTCGCAATTATCTGATGACAGCCCCAAGTATCACAGGCCCATGGCGCAGCCCCATTTATTTGAACAGCAGCGGATTTGACCCCTCACTCTATCATGATCCAGACGGACGCAAATGGTTATTGAATGCTTTGTGGGACTACCGGAAAACAACGCCGAATAAATCTGTGGGGATCGTGATGCAGGAGTATAAGGAAACAGAAGGGCTTGTTGGACCGAAAACAAACATTTTCTCTGGGACGGATCTAGCCAAAACAGAAGCACCCCATCTCTATCACCATCAAGGGTATTACTATCTGTTGACGGCTGAAGGGGGCACCGGCAGCGGTCATTCGGTCACAGTTTGCCGCAGTAGAGCGATCACTGGACCATACGAGGTCGATCCAGAGAACCCAATGATGTCTGCCAACGACCGACAAGATTCTCCTTTCCAATGCACGGGACATGGGAGTTTGGTTCAGACCCCTGAAGGCAAATGGTATATGAGTTATCTGATGACACGGCCAGTTGAAGGCGCCGCTATTTTAGGTCGAGAAACGGCTTTGCAAGAAGTTTATTGGGATGCGCTGGGCTGGTTGCGTGTGAAAAATGACGATACGATCCCAGACCGTTATCTGCAATTGTCGCTTGAAACGCATGTCCACAAAGAATCCCAGATATTTACAGATGACTTCGCGCAAACATTACTGCCGGAGTGGAATGGCCGACGGCTGGTTCCTCATGAGCAATGGTCTCGTTTGAAGGAACGGCCTGGATTTTTGAGGTTAATGGCAGGAGAATCGTTGCAGTCACATTTTGACAATCATTTGCTCGCCATTCGGCAAAAAGACCTTTGTTTTGAAGCAGAAACGTTGTTGGACTACAAACCAAGTCATTTCAATCAAATGGCAGGTCTGGTGTTGTTTTTGAATGAAGAAAATTATCTGTACCTCTATGTGACCTATGATGAAACCAAGGGTCGTGTTTTGCGGCTGATGAAAAATGAAAAAGGCCATTTCACATTGTTTGATACCTGTGTGCCCCTCAAAGATCAGCCAATTCAGCTGAAGGTGGTGCTTGAGGGCAGTCAAGGGCAGTTCATGTGGCGTCAAGATCAAGAGTGGCAAAGGCTGCCGGCACAATCGATCCTCTTTCTATCCGGTGGCTTCACAGGGAATTTTATTGGCCTATGTGCCCAAGATCTCGACCAATTCTCAGGCAGTTATGCAGATTTTGCTTATTTTAGGTATCAAGGGAAATGTTGATAAATCGATGTTTCTATCATATAAAGAAAGAAGGTCAAAGAATGAAAAAGAAACAGTTAGCAGGTTTATTATGCGCAGCAGGTTTATTGATGGCAGCATGTGGGGATGGCAATAGCAGCAGCGGCACGGAAGGTACGGCTGCTGCGGAAGAAAAAACCAGTATTTCCTGGATGGCCATGCTGCATACCGCTGCACCACCATCTGGAGAAGTCACTGAAAAACTAGAAGCGTATACGGGCGTGGATATCGACTTTACTTGGGTGCCAGATGCCTCAAAAACGGAACGTCTGAATGCGGCGTTGGCATCCAAATCGTTGGCTGATATCGTGAGTTTAGCGGAAATCACCAACACCACTGTCCGCAGTTCATTGGCTTCAGGTATGTTCTGGGATGTTGAACCTTATCTCAAAGATTATCCGAATCTCGCCAACATCTCCGAAGATCGCCTAGAGTCCTCTCGGATCGATGGGAAAATCTACGGTGTACCTTACCAAAAACCAATTGCTAGATACGGCGTTTTGGTTCGTAAAGATTGGTTAGACAATTTGGGCTTAGCGGTGCCATCAACATTGGAAGAGCTTGAAAAAGTTGCCCAAGCATTTACAGAAGACGATCCTGATGGCAATGGTGTAGACGACACCGTTGGTTTTGTCGAACGGGATGAATCATTTAATGTTGGTTTCCGTTCATTGTCTGGTTATTTCGGAGCGGACAATTGGTTCACGATCACAGATGACAACGAAGTGATGCCGTCCTTTATGCAGCCAGAGTACAAAGAAGCGATGGAATGGTTCCGCAATATTTATGCCAATGGCTGGATGAATTCCGACTTTGCCGTCATGGCCAAAAACGATCAGAAGAACTATATTGTTCAAGGCAAAGGCGGGATCGTGCTGAGCGGGTTGCAAGAAGTTCGGAACTATGTGGACGAAGCCGCAGGAACGGCTGAAGAACATATGGAATGGGCATTGATCAATGATATCACCTATGGCGATATCGAACGCCGGATCCTTTCAGATACCAATGGCGGGATGGGCGGCTGGTTAGCGATTCCCAAAGACAATGTGAAAACGGAAGACGAACTGAAGGTTGTTTTGCAATTCATCAATGATTTAATGGATGAGGAGCCCTTCACATTGATGACCCAAGGAATCGAAGGGGAGCATTATGAAATCGACAACGATGGTGTCTATGTCCGTTTAGATGATACAAAATGGCAGCAAGAAGTCCAACCGTTTTCTTCTTCTCGCCCATCTGAATTGGTCACTGTTTTCCCATCAAGCAACCCGTATGTCAACTTAGCCAATGAAAAAATTGCTGAAAATGAAGCATATGCAGTCATCAATCCCGCACAATCCTTGACTTCTGAAACCTATGACAAATCGTGGTCTAGTTTGATCGAGGGCGTGGCGGATGCCTATTACCAATACATGACCGGCGAAATCGACATGGATGGCTTTGATCAAGCAGTCGAAACTTTCCGTAAAAACGGCGGCGATCAAATCATCGAAGAGTATACAGCTGATTATCAAGCACAACAATAAATGCAAGCGTGATTGATTGACAAAAAAAGTAGGTGAATGCAAGCAGGCCGAATGGGTTTCACGCACCATTTGGTCTTTTTTGCAGCTTCAATCAACAAACGAAGGAGGAGAATCGATATGTTTCAATATGCAGTTCGTGGACACGATATGAAGAATTGCCCCACACCAAAGGATTTAGCCAAAAAAATCGCCCATTTTCAACTGAACAATGTCCAGTTTGCTATGACTAAATCATTTCCTGACATAGGTGATTTGACCTCAATGAATCCAGGACTCGGCACGTTTTTTAAGCAAACATTTGCAGCTGAAGGTATCCAAATCGCTTTACTCAGCTGTTACAGCAATCTGATCCATCCAGATCTTGAGAAACGCGAGGCGCTATTGACGCGTTTTGAACGATACTTAGCCCATGCCAAATACTTCGGTGCTGCTATGGTTGCCTCAGAAACAGGCTCAGTTTTGCCGGAAATGGGGTATACCGAAGAGAATTTCAGCGACGCTGCCTTTGAAGATTTGGTGGGGGTGATCCAGCGGTTGGTGGCTTATGCGGAGAAGCAGCAAGTGATGGTAGGAATCGAGGCAGGGTTAAACCATCCTTTATATTCTCTTGATCGAATCGAGTTATTGCTAGAACGGGTACCTTCAGCATATTTGGGGATCATTTTTGATCCGACCAATTTGATCACAAGCGATGATTACCCTATGCAAGCAACGATCACAGAAGAAGCCTTTGCTCGTTTTGGCGATTCGATCGTTTGTTTGCATTTGAAAGACTATCGAATTACTGATAGTCAGTTGCAGGTGGTGCCTCTAGGGGAAGGCTGTATCCAGTATCAAAAAATTCTAGATATCGTTGTACGTTATAAACCCTATTGTTATGTCGTTTTGGAAGGGACAACAGATGCGGCGCTCCCACGCGCGCTTGAATTACTGTCTGCATACAATCGGTGAGAAATTTCAGGAAGCGCATTGAGAAGAGAGAAGACCATAAGAACATGAGCATTTTTATTTACTTACAAAAAGTCAGTGTTACAATGTAAGTAACAAGTAAGATAAATAAAAATGAAAAGAGGAATCATTTATGAACACGATTACACCAACATTTCAAATCAATGCGACGACCCATATCGGCAAAGTCGCTTTAAAAGTGGCCAATCTGGAGAAAATGCGTGACTTCTACGCAGAGATCATCGGATTAACTGTCTTACACCAGTCAGTCGATCAAGTTGATTTAGGCACCACAAACAATGTATTACTGACACTGCAAAAAGTGAGCGATCCCTTACCATTAACAAGAAAAACGGGTTTATTCCACGTTGCTTTCTTATTGCCAACGCGTAAAGATTTAGGAAATACACTGATCCATTATATCGAAACCAAAGCACCAATAGATGGTGCCAGCGACCACGGATACAGTGAAGCACTTTACTTAACTGATCCAGAAGGAAACGGCATTGAAGTATACCGTGATAAACCACGCTCAGAATGGGATATTCGCGAGGATGGCGAAATCGTGGGTATCACCATCGAAATGGATGCACAAGGTGTTGTAGATGCTGCAGATCGCAAACAAAGCCATTTCCCAGAAGACACAATCGTCGGTCATGTACATTTGAAAGTGGCTGATTTACAAAAAACCGAGGACTTCTATACCCAAGTTTTGGGCTTGAACTTGACCAGTAATTTTGGTGCCCAAGCCAAATTCTTTGCGGCTGGCGATTATCACCATCATATTGGTTCCAATATTTGGATGGGACAACATACACCAGCGATGGAGGCAAATGATCTAGGATTGGCTTATTATAGTTTTGTGGTGCCGGATCAAGCGGCACTATCACGACTTAAAGCGCATTTGGACGAGGTTGGCGCGACATATAAAGTGGCCACTGACAAACAGATCAGTCTTTTTGATCCGAATGGTATCCTGATAAAAATAACGGTTGAAAATTAGCTGGATAGATTCAGACTAAAGGATGAGGTCATCTGACCAGAGATATGAGAAAATGAAATAAATATAACAAATGAAACAAAGCAATCAAAGGAGTCACAAAATGAAAAGCAAAGAACAGTGGTTTCATCTGATTTTTCTCGTATGCTCGATGTTGTTTTTTTCGCTTAAAGGGTATCAGCTCATGACAACAGGGATCTCACCGTTGATCATGATCGCTTACTTTGCCTTTACAGGCATTGTCATGATCGGTATCTATGGTGGGCTGAGAATACTAGAAAGCGTATGTAAAAAGGTCTGCGTATAAATAGGAAGAAGAGAATGATCAAAACAAGGTGTTGCGTCAGCAACACCTTGTTTTTTTATGTGGTTGATGGAATCGTCGTGGCTAAAGCAAAGGCTGCCCAACGCTGCGCAGTGACTGAAGATTACTTTTCCTTTGATGACTCAGACAGTTGGAAATAGTCAATGATCAATGACGCAGCCGCTTCAGGTGTCATATCTGTATTGTTGATCCGTAATGTTCGGACACCTGGGAATGCCTTGTTTAATTCACCGGCTTTACTTTCCAAACGATGGGCAGCATGCGCGCTTATCAGCTCAGATTCTGAGAAAACAAGATCCCTTTTAGATGGTTTGGCTGCCAATCGCTCAGGCTGTATATTGCGGCGCAAGCGCACAGCTAAGTCCGTCACCAATTCGACGAAATAAACATCTTCTTGTGCCGCAAGAAAGATGTCTGTGATCTGATGTAAAAAAGCGATATCTTCGGCTTGGTCGAAATAGATCAGAACAGTAAAAATAATGGACTTTACTGGATTGTTCGGTATGTTGTCAATGAATGATTGAAATAAATCAAGGCGAAGTTGATTGGATAAAGCAAATGTTTGCGGGATATAGCCTAAATAGCCAGCAAAAATATCCAGTGTTTGATGATTGAACAACAATTTACCATCAATTCTTTTCTCCAATTCACGTCCCACAGTCATTTTTCCGGCTGCTTGTGCACCAATCAGAACAATAAAAGACATATATTCACTCCTTTGTGGTTGATTGACCACAAGAACGATCAGCGTATTTCTGTATGGGCACCGTCAACGATCATCACTTGCTCGTTTTTGAGGGGAATCAACGCATAATCTGCTTGGTACTTGTGCAAGATCGTCTCCGCGCTTTCCGCAAAGTACTCTGCTTGATAATGCGGAACGATCGCAAAGGGAACCAAATTTAGGCCAGGATAGGAAGACGCAATCGGGGCTTTGCTTTTGTCATCCATTTCTGCGATGTAATCAATCGACTCGGCTGCGATGACACTGCCGGCAGATTCTCCGACATAGATTTTTCCATCCGCAATGTGCTGTAGAATCAGTGCAAAAGCACCTGATTTTTTCAATATATCTAGCAAGTAAAAAGTATTGCCGCCAGAGATATAAATGAAATTGTTTTTTTGCAAAGTTGTTGCAATCTCTTCTGGTGCAGCGACTGTCAAATCTAGTATATCAATGACAAAGCCCAATTCTTTGAATAGAGCTAGTGCGTCGTCAACATAAAAAGTCACCTCTTCAACTAGACTGGCTGCCGGAATGAAAGTCACGGTTTTTTCCTGTGAAACTGTCTTTATATATTCAGTAAATTGTTTTTTTGCATCGACAAAAGAAGCCGATAGAAATAATTGTTTCATGGGATACCTCACTTTTTTCTTTTATTTTTATCTGATGAATGAAATACTGTGAGCCCTGCTATGTTACGGTCAAAGCCTGATAGGTCTTTTTCAAAATAAACAAAATGCATACCTTCGATATCAGAAGGTTCATCTCTTGTCATGACATAACCACAAGACTGATAAAATTTGACCAACTTCACTTCTTCTTTGATGGTGCTCAAAATGACCTTTCTAGCAGGAAAAGTCATTTCTGCTTTAAGCAATGTCATTTTTCCGTAGCCTTTATTCTGGTAAACAGGAAGGAGGGCAATCGGTGAAATTCTTATGGTTTCTTGTTCATCATCCGTGGTTATTTTGATGAAGCCGATGATTTGTTCATTTCTTTGGATCAAAAAGAAATGATTGTTTGGTTGGATCATTTTTTTTCTCAAACGCGCCATTGATTCTCTAAATGGAGAAGTATTTACATCGTGATAGGTGTCATATATTGATTGGAAGGCTATTTTTTGAATCGCATAGATGTTAAGTAAGTCATTTTCTTTTGCAGCAATGAATGAGATGGGCATCTGCAACTTCCTTTCAGGTACAAACTATATTGATGATGATCATCAAAAAAAATAATTAAAAGGGTTCAATATCTCTAAAAATAGTGTTAAAAACCATTCTTTGAGATTCTCCAAAAATGGTTCACGTGTAAGCAGAAAGCGACTAAGACTGATCACCACAGCAATAACCAGACAGAGAACAAAATAGAAAAGGATAAATAAAGGGATAACTAGAGCAAGTTCTTTGATTTTGTCCATTTGTTCACCTCCGAAAGATAGTGATAGATACAGTATAGCATAGAGAAAGATAGCCAACACGACAGAAATAAGCCTATAAATTGATCGGCGTCATTGTTTGCTTTAACAAAAAAAGCCATCAAAGATGGCTTCACAGGTTATAAGCTTTCCCAAAAACCATGGGCAAATCCATTGAAAAAATCAATGAGTGCAGGTACCGATACAGAAATACCTAAGAGAATAAAACAACATTTTTGGATTGGACTGAGTGATGAAAAGAACTTATTTTTTTGGCATACCAGGACGATCAAGCTGATCAGACCAATAAAAGCAAATAGATCTTTGATAAAATACATAGAATCACCTCACCTGATGATACCATAAAAAAATGACAGTATAAATATTTATTTTTAAAGTATGCACAATCTGGATTGCATATCTTAGAAATTTTGTTAACGTATAGGGGCAAAGTGGGGCGTGAAAAAAATTATGGATAGGTTAGATCAAAGGGTTGCTTATTTAAATAGAAAGATATCTAATGAAGGGAATAACCATAATACAGGAAACGAAAAAAGTAGACTACTAAAAGTAATCTACTCCAAATCTATATGCAGACGATGGGATTTGAACCCACACGAGCTAAGCTCACACGCCCCTCAAGCGTGCGTGTCTGCCGTTCCACCACATCTGCTTCATCAATGAAGTCAAACCAATTGATTCAACATCTAAAAAATATCTTACCCGATTGTTCACGGGTTTGTCAATCGCTTTTAAAAATTAGTGAAAAGCGTTTTTTCTACGTTTTTGATTGGTTTTTTGGCAGAGAAACGGTATGCTGATAGTATAAGGATTAAAGTGAAAGGGGGCACTTATGCAGTATTTCTATAATTTATTGATCAAATCATTTAAACAGCGCTTTTTTTATCTTTGTCTTGCAGGTGCGTTTTGTATTGGGGTTGGTTTTTCTTTCTATTTAAAGTTGGTTGATCCGATTCAGCTTTCGGCAATGACCATGGCAGAACAAGCGCAAGCGTCTCGATTAGTCAATCAATATCAAAATGGTGCAAACGGTACAGAGGAAGAACAAGCACTGTATGATTTGGTTTTGACGAACTATAATCTTACCACAAGACAATCATCGAATTTGATCATGGAAATGTATCCGCGATTTAATGAAACGAGTCTTGCGATCGCAGATGTCCAGCTGAAGTTGTGGCAAGCGCCATTAGAAGAGGATGATTTTTTGCAACCGGTCTGGTTGATCAATCAACAGAAAGTCTTCTATCAAGCATTGATCCAACAGGAGAAAACACCGGTTTTAACGGCTGATAATGCCCAAACGGCGTTGTCATTGGCGTTGCTTTTTTTGCTGAATATTGGCTTTGTTTTTTTTGCTTTTATGGCAAGTGACAATTTACTAGAAGAGAGAAGGCATTTTTCGTTGATCCGTGCGTATCCGCAGATTTTTCCAGTAAGAATGGGGAGCAAGATCTTGGTCAAGCTGGTGAACAATCTGGCAATCGTGCTGTCTTTTTTGGTTGGTGTCGTCTTATGTATGGGTTTGATTGGTTCAATGGGTGACTGGCAGTATCCCAGCAGTTTGTATCTACAGGGTGATTGGCAGGCGGTACCCTTCTTTCAGTTTTTGCTGGTTAGTTTGATATCGTTGGTCCTACTGATCCTGCTGGCAGAAGTCATGGGGTATTTGTCCAATATTGTGGTGCCAAATCGTTATGTGTCATTTTTTATCTTGGTACTGCTTTATGGCTTTGGTTATCTGGCAATTGCTCAAAATATCTTCTTTGCACCACTTGCTGTCTTGCGGATCGAACCGTTTTATACTGGCGCCTTCGCGTGGCAGTCCGGCAGTCAGCTAGGGGTTTACGGCAGTTGGGTCATCACTTTGGCCATGATAGTCTGTGGGCTAGCTTTGATTTTATGGGCGGATAAAAAACAATGGCTCTTGCGAGGTGGACGATGATCAAAGACTATTTTTTATTCGAGTTGCGGCAGTTGCTCCGCAGCAAAAAGACGATCGGTGTCTTTTGTTTGTTGCTGATTTATGCAGTTGTTTTTTGCTTCCAGCAACAAAGTTATCGGCCAATCGAGCGAGTGGATCAAGCGGAAATGAGCCAACGCTATCAGGTACGTCAGGCATACTTAGACGAGCAAGCAGCTGATACCTCAGAACATTGGTCGGCAGGTTTGGCGGTTGCGGCCTTTACGCCTTGGAATCAAGCCGAAAAGGCGCGTCTTGATGCGTTGGCAGCAGATGATTGGCAAGGGTATGCAGCGGCTACTAGTCAATGGTATCAAGTGGCATTACAATATACGGATGACCAATCGATTTTTTTCACAGCAGATTATTATACGTATAAAAACTATTATGCGGCATATGACGGTCTCTTTGGTTACGCAGCTACTGCCCGGTTGATGGAAAGCTATAGTCAGTTATCACCCACACAGTTGTCACAAGCCGTCATGGAACAAAAAACCGGCATTCAGACGGTCTATCGTGGGCTGTTGGATCGATTGCCGCTGCTATTTTTGAGCGGGACTTTATTTTTGGCTATCGATAGTTTATTGAAAGAACGAAAACATCGATCCTTATTCCTAGCGTTGCCGGTAGCAGCTGAAGATATTCTTTGGGTAAAAACAGCGGCGGTGATGCTTTGCTCCCTCATCATGATGCTCAGCACGTTGGGGGTGATCTGGTTGGGCACGGGTCTGCAATTCGGATTTGGCTCGAGCAGCTTGCCGGTGGCGATTTTTTCGGCAGATGTTGATGCCCGATATCCCATTTCTTCTATGGAGGCCTTCACGACACAATCTGTTGGTGTGTTTTTGCTTCAATGTGTAGGCGCACTTCTAGTGATACAATTGATTTATACCCGACTGATCTTGCTGTTAAGTATGCTGTTGCGATCCGAAGTGGTGAATTTGGTGCTGATTGGTTTTTGTTTGGTTACACCTTTGATTTTCCAGCATCGTTGGTTTAGTGCCTTTTTGGATCGTACCAACAATTTTTATCTCTATCAAGATGTGGGCAGCATTCTTTCAGGATATAGTCGCTTTTACTTTGGTTCCAGCGGTTTTACGTTGTCAAAAGGTCTGCTGTGGTTTGGTGTCGTCTGGTTGTTGATAGAAGTTGGCTTGTTTTTTAAACTGAAAAGCAAATCATTTCGCTTCGTGTAGGAGGATGAAAGATGTTAGAACTGAAGAATGTGACGGTCCAGTATGATCGTCCGGTATTGGATAATTTGTCATTATCCTTTTCACCAGGAGAAATCGTTGGTCTAGTCGCACCGAATGGAACAGGCAAGTCAACATTGCTTCATGTGTTGATGCACTTTGTTCAGCCTAGTGCTGGCGCAGTTTATCTTGATCAAGAACCGTTATATCAAACCAAAAAATCGGAGGCGTTTGCCCATAAGCAGATTTCTTTTTTTCCTGATCAAAATGATCTCTATCAAGATTTGAGTGGCTTGGATCACTTAAGGTTATATCAGCGGATGTGGCAATCGGAGGCATCTCTGGTAGAAGAGACGATCCACGCATTGCACATGGCAGAATATATCAAACGTCCGGTCCAATCCTATTCTTTGGGGATGCGTCAGCGCTTGTGTTTTGCGATGCAAATCGTGACGGATACGCCTTATATGCTGATGGATGAAGTCATGAATGGATTAGATCCGACCAATGTGGCGTTGATTTCAGATGTTTTACGTAGCTTGCGAGGACAAAACAAGTGTCTGTTGATTGCTTCTCATATTTTGACCAATCTTGATAGTTATGCAGATCGTGTGCTTTTTCTGAAAGATGGCAAAATCAAGCATGAGTATTTAGGACAAAAATCGCTGCAGCATGCGCCAGTCTATATAAAAATCTCGACGCCTGATTTTCTGGTAACATTTCCTGAATTGACTTCAGTGACGATCGATTTGCAGCAACAGCTCTATTTGATCGAACTGACAGATCAAGGGTGGATCCAAAAGTTCTTGGCTGCCGGGTTCAATGATTTTTCGGTGGGGCATATGGCATTGCAAGAATTGTATTTACTGCACTTTTCTTAAAACAGCCCAAGAGAATGACCGGAACAGCTGCTGTCAAACAAAGACAGCAGCAGTTTTTATGGACATCTCCAAAAGGCTTTCAAAAAAATTTCGCCATTGGGAAAACTTTTTGCTATAATAAATGCAATCTGAAAAGAGATCAACGACGAGAACCAATAACCATACGTTGACCTACCGGTTAAAGGAGAAAACTAAATGAAGAAATTTTCGAAATCGTCCAAACTTGAAGGGGTCAGTTATGATGTCCGCGGCCCTGTTTTAGAAGAAGCTGATCGCATGCAAGAAGAAGGCATCAGTATTTTGAAATTAAACACGGGGAATCCAGCGCCATTTGGCTTTGAAGCACCGAATGAAATTGTTCGCGACTTGATCATGAATGTCCGTGAGTCGGAAGGGTATTCCGATTCGAAAGGTATTTTTTCGGCGCGTAAAGCCATTGAACAATATTATCAATTACAGAAATTTCCTAATGTGACGATCAATGATATTTATACCGGCAATGGTGTGTCTGAATTGATCACTATGTGTATGCAGGGCTTATGCAACAATGGCGATGAAATCTTGGTGCCGATGCCAGATTATCCGCTATGGACTGCCTCGATTTCTTTGGCAGGGGGCAAACCGGTGCATTATATTTGTGATGAAGCGTCAGAATGGAATCCAGATATTGCTGATATCCGTTCAAAAGTCACTAGCAAAACCAAAGCCATCGTATTGATCAATCCTAATAATCCAACAGGCGCGGTCTATCCTAAGGAAATCCTGCAGCAAATCGTTGATGTAGCAAGAGAACACGATCTGATCATTTTTTCTGACGAAATTTATGACCGTTTGGTTATGGATGATTATGTCCATGTGCCTATTGCCACATTAGCACCTGATCGATTTGTTGTGACATTGGGTGGTTTGTCTAAATCGCATCGCGTCGCTGGTTTCCGTGTCGGCTGGATGGTCTTGAGTGGTGATAAAACCAATGTCAAAGACTATATCGAAGGCTTGAACATGTTGTCTTCGATGCGATTATGTTCCAATGTATTGTCCCAGCAAATCGTCCAAACCGCATTAGGCGGTTATCAAAGTTCTGATGCGTTGCTCCTTCCTGGTGGCCGTATCTATGAACAGAGAGAATTCATTTATCAAGCATTGAATGACATCCCTGGACTGTCTGCAGTCAAACCGAAGGCGGCATTCTATATTTTCCCTAAAATAGACATCAAACGCTTCAATATTACCAATGATGAGCAGTTTGTCTTAGATTTCTTGCATGAGCATCATATTTTGTTGGTCCATGGCGGCGGATTTAACTGGCAGCAGCCAGACCATTTCCGTATCGTTTATTTGCCTAATATGGATGATTTGAAAACAACGGCTGAGAAGATGACCCAATTTTTAGCCAGCTATCGTCAAAAATAAAAAAGAGCTGCCTTCCTAGATCAAAGATCAGAAGGTAGCTCTTTTTGTTATTCAATTGTCTGTTGACATTTTTTTTTGCTGATGATCATGCGATTGGTAAACTTCTCAAGCATTTCTGAACTAGGTTCATTGACCTGAACGAGGACTGAATTCTCATATTCTCTTTCAACGACTGCCTCATAAGTTTTGCCTTCCCATGTAAAAAAGATCGTACTATCGATCGTCATATGCACACCTCATTTTTTAAAATTGTTGAAAAATAACAAGATATTGTTGAAATTGCTTTCCTTTTTGTTATTATGTGCTAAAATAAAGAAAATTAAAAATGCGAATTCGCATTTTTGAATATAAAACCGTTCTATTTAAGATCCCCCGGAGGAAAAGCATGAAGAAAAAAGAGGAATCGTTTGGTCAGATCATTCGTTCAATTCGTCAAAATCGTAAAATGACACAAAAAATGCTGGCCCAAGATATTTGTTCGCAAAGTGTCTTGAGCCGTATCGAAAATAATGAAGAACTCCCTAATGTTTGGGTGATGTATCAAATTTGTCAGCGTTTAGGCGTGACACTGGATCAAGTAATGATGCTCCACTCAGAAGAAATCAACCAATCCAATCAAGTGTTTGCGCAAATAGAATCTCATTTCGTCCACAAACGATATCAAGCTTTACTAGAAAAGCTGCAAGACAAACAAATCAAGCATTACCTGTATTTAGATACAGATATGCAAATGTACTATTACTATTTGGGCAGTTGTGCTTATTTTATTGATCAAGATTATGAAGGGGCACTTGTGTCTTTGAAAAAAGGATTATCCTATACGTACCAACAAGACAAAACCAATGTTTCTGTGATGGAGATTCGCCTCCTTAGCTGTATGGGGCGTGTCTATAGTGATTTGCAGCAACTTGCGGATGCCCGTTTAAATTTAGAGAAATCCTATGATAGTATGCAAGCCCTGCCGCCGGAACGTTTAACAACAACATTGACAAAAGTATATTATAATTATGCTGTTTTTTTAAAGGAGCAAGGGGAGCTTTGCCGTTCTTTGAAAATCATTGAAGAAGGTATCGCTTTGGCAAGAGAAAAGAATAGTTTTTACTTCTTAGAAGAGTTATTTGAAATCAAAGCACAAGTGTTAACTTTTCTTAAAGAAGAGCAGGCCGCAAATAAGAGTTTTCAATTGTATCAGGCAGTCGTTGATATTCGGCAATCTGCTAAAATGGTGTAGACCTTTCTTGACTTCTCCCACAAATAAGAGTAATTTTAAAGGAGAAAGAAAGAAGGAGCGATCTAGATGAATCAATATATATATGCGGATAAATTCTTTTTGAAATCGGCAGTGCATGGACCCGGTTATTTAGAAATCAAAGATGGAAAGTTTGGTGCGATTCTTGAAAAAGCCCCAACAAACGCAGATGTAGTCGATTATTCTGGCAAATGGGTAGCACCTGGTCTGGTAGACACACATATCCATGGCTACATGAATCATGATGTCATGGACAATGATGCCCAAGGAATCAAAGCGATGTCAGAAGGGTTACTGTCATGCGGCGTGACTTCATTTTTACCAACTACATTAACGTCAAGCAAAGCACGCTTGCGGGATGTTGCGGAAACGATTGGTCAAGTCAAAGACGATGTCAACGGTGCCAAAATCCAAGGGATTTATTTTGAAGGACCTTTCTTCACCGAAGAACATAAAGGGGCACAAAACCCGATTTACTTTGGCGATCCAGACTTAGATACATTTCACGAGTGGCAAGAGGCGTCAGGCGGCATCATCAAAAAAATCGCCTTAGCACCTGAGCGTCAAGGTGTCAGTGAGTTTGTATCTACTGTGACGGAAGAAGGTGTGGTGGTTGCCCTAGGCCATAGCAATGGGACTTTGGCAGAAGCCCAAGCTGCTGTTGAAGCAGGAGCGAGTGTTTTTGTACATGCCTTTAATGGCATGCGCGGGTTGAACCACCGTGAACCAGGCATGGTCGGTGCGTTATTGTCATTGGATCAAGTCTTTTCTGAGTTGATTTGTGATGGGCACCATGTGCATCCACAAGCAGCCGAAATCTTGATGGAGAAAGCTGGACATGATCATGTGGCATTGATCACAGATTGTATGATGGCTGGCGGTATGCCAGACGGCGATTATGTCTTAGGTGAATTCCCTGTCGTCGTGAAAGACGGTACAGCACGTTTGGCAGAAGGCAACTTGGCCGGCAGTATTTTGAAATTGAAAGAAGCCATCAAGAATGTCGTTGACTGGGGGATTGCTACGCCG
Source organism: Enterococcus salsurae (assembly GCF_054784955.1). Lineage (NCBI taxonomy): Bacteria > Bacillati > Bacillota > Bacilli > Lactobacillales > Enterococcaceae > Enterococcus > Enterococcus salsurae. The sequence continues at coordinate 311,668 of NZ_BAAHWY010000003.1, forward strand.
CAAGAAGCGATCATGATGGCGACGTTGGTTCCAGCGATCAGTTGCAAAATAGATGATGTATGCGGCATGATCAAAGCAGGTCGAGCAGCTGATTTTATCATTTTGGATGCAGAAATGAACGTGGAAGCAACTTATTTAGATGGTGTGTGCCGATACGAAGCATAATCTGCACCTATTTGGATCAAGCACAAACAGCGGTCAGGCGTATTGCCTGGCCGTTTTTTTATTGATCAATGTCAGTTGAAGATGCCTATTTGGAAACTATTAAACTAGGGTTTTCATTCTTATGATTCGCAGATCTTGCTAGGGCTTGCTATACTACTGAAGAGGAGGTGCTGTTTATGAAGACGATCGTAGTGACGGGTGCCAACGCTGGCATGGGCTATGCAACAGCGGAAGCATTGGCCAGAGAGGGTGCCCATGTTATTATGTACTGCCGTTCGCAAGAAAGAGGGGCGGCTGCGCAAAAAGCATTACAAGAAAGTACTGGAAATCACGCAATCGATTTGGTGATTGGTGATCTAGGTTCTCTAGAGAGCGTCCAACACTCGGCAGCGGAGATGCGGCGTCGGTTTGATAAAATCGATGTCTTGATCGACAATGCAGGTGTTGTCACATTAAAAAAAGAAAGCACCAAAGATGGTTTTGAAAAAATGATGGGGGTCAACTATGTCGGCCACTATGAGTTGACCCGTTTGCTGCTGCCGTTACTCAAACGGGCAGATCATGGGAGGATCGTCATCGTGGCTTCTGGTGCATATCAATTCGTTCCAGATCAGGACCAGGCCTTTTTTGATGTGGCGGGGTTTTTGCCATGGCGAGAATATGGTCGTTCAAAGAAAGCGATGATCTTAATGGCAGAAGCTTTCGCAGACCAGTTGCGTAATACGGACATCACGGTAAATGCGCTGCATCCAGGTGCAGTCGCAACCAGCTTAGGTGTCAGTCGCAAAACTGGTTTTGGCAAGGCAGTTTATAAAGTGTTGACACCATTTTTCAAAACACCGGCACAAGGAGCCGATACGGCTGTGTACTTGGCGACCAGCCCAGAAGTAGCGGCGATCTCGGGCCAATATTTTGTAGATCGGCAGATCACAGCACTAGATATACCCAATAAAACACAACAAGCACAAGCGTTATGGGTACAAACCCAAAGAGAGATCGCAGACCATTTGAATCAGTAGTCAATCAACGAAAAAAAAGCGCCCAAAGGAGCCACTAGTTCCTTTGGGCGCTTCACGTATAGCGGCAAGTTACTGCTTGTCTTTTTCTTGTTCTGAGATTGCGCCCTGAAGATCGTGGAGCATTGCTTGCAGATCGGCTTCTTTTTGTTTCAAGACAGCCAGATCCTCAATGATTTCTTCTTCTTTCTCAATCTCTGGTGGACGAATCACAAAATTGATCATTAAAGCAATCAAGGTACCAATAAATGTATCCAGTACCCGATCTAGTGCAAAGATGATCGACTCTCCCTGTGGCACACTTAGTGTGATCAACAACATCGTGGCGATCCCCGAAATAATGCCGGAATTATTATTGATACCGTCGGATAAAACAATGATGAACATCACCAATGCTGGCAAAACCAAGAGCTCGATCAAAAAATCATGATGGAAATATTGCTTGGTCAAAAAATAAAAGATAGCAGTACCACCGCCGATCGAATTGCCTAATATTCGAGAACGGCCGAATGACAAAGTTGTGGTCAAATCTTGACGCAATGAAAACACAGCAGATAAAGCTGCGATCAATGGCTGACCGCGATCCAAAAAATGAAACAAAAGAATACAGAGCATCACAGCGATCGCTGTTTTGATCGTTCTCATCCCTAAGCGAAATCGCCCTAATTTCATGATGGTGATTCCTCCTTTACCTTATCATAACCAAAGGTTGATAGAAATTCTAGTCTTATCCCTTGATGTTTAGTATACTTTTTTGGAGGTGATAAAATGAAAATTGGTTTAAGAACCACTAAAACAGCAATCGCAGCCGGATTGTCAATGTACCTAGCGCAAAGTCTAGGCTTGCTCTATGCACCGGCAGCCGGTATTATTGCAGTTTTGAGTGTTGGCAATACGAAAAAAACATCATTATTTACCGCTGTTGGCCGCTTGATTTCTTTGGCGATCGCCACCGCGCTGGCTTTCATCAGTTTTCATCTCTTAGGCTATGGCCCAGTCGGTTTTGTCTTGTTTCTATTCTTGTTCATTCCAGTGGCTGTTTACTTCGGACTCACAGATGGTATCGTGGTCAATTCTGTTTTGGTCACGCATTATATGATGGAAGGCACCTTTGCACTGCCGCTGATTGGCAATGCTTTTTTACTGATGATCATCGGGATTGGCTTTGCCTTGCTATTTAATCTTTATATGCCGAATGGAGAAGAGAAACTGCACGAAGCCCAGTTAGCTGTAGAACAGACGTTTAAAAGTCTTTTAAAAGATTTGGCGCAATCGTTTATGACGGGCACCGACGTATTGCCCAGTCAGTGTGTCCGCTTGTTTGATCAAATCAAAGAAGGACAGTATCAAGCAAAAATACATCAAGAAAACCAATGGGTTTCCTCCACGGGCTACTATGAAGCGTACTTTACGATGCGGCAAACACAGGCCCGACTGTTGATGGATATGACGGAGATCTTGCAACATATACAAGTAGAAGAGTCCTATTCGATCACGTTACAATCCGTGTTGCGCTATACAGCAGACACATTCCATGAAAACAATGATGGGCAGTTGATTTTGGCAAAAATAGAGGCACTCCATGCAGATTATCGGCAAAAACCATTGCCGCAAACACGCAGTGAATTCGAAAATCGCGCCCAATTGTTTCAGTTTTTACAGACCTTTAAAAGTTTTATTGAAGTGAAGGCTGATTTTTCAGAACAAATCCATTCGTCTCCAAATCATAAGCGTTCAGTCTAAAAAAAAATCCCCCCGGCAAGATGCAGGGGGGATTGTTTATTGTTGCGCCCAAAAAGCTTGCATTTGATCAAGGACTTCGATCACGTCTGTCGTTAGGTGGATGGAACCTTCAGACGTTCCTTCAATCGTTTTGAGCATATTCTCGATTTCATAATTCAACGCTTGATTGGTATCGCCAACAGCGATCGTCTCTGTTTGCCCATTCCGAAAATGGATCATGGCTAAATCGGCGCGGGGGTATTCGTCCACGGTGATGTAGCCTTCTTCAAAGGCAACGATCCCTGTTTTAGGCATTTTCGCTTGAAAGGTCAGTGTGACATTGGCCATTTCATCCGCTGGATTGCGCAGAATCGTGACAGACTGTTCATCAACACCGGTGGAAAATGGTTTCATATCGCTAAAAATAACTTCCGGTGCTTCGCTCATAAAAAATCTGGCGAAGGATACAGCGTACGTACCGATGTCTAAAAGGGCACCTCCGCCTAGATCAGGGTTGAAGAATCGATTGGTTGGATCTGGATCTTTGTAGCTGCCAAAAGGTGCTTGGATCATTTTCAACTTGCCAAGTCGCCCTGCATTGATTTGTTCTTTCAGGGCTGCATACAAAGGCATATTGAAAATCGTCATGGCTTCTTCCAAGATCAAGCCCTTTTCTTTAGCCAAGGCCAACTCTTCAGCCAATTCATCAGCATTTGTCGTGATGGCTTTTTCACACAGTACGTGTTTGCCTGCTATCAAAGATTGCATAATAAATTCATGGTGCAGATCATTTGGCACCGCGATGTATACAATATCGATCGCAGGATCAGCCAAAAGATCCTCGGTTGTAGCGTAAGCCTTTGGCACCTTATATTGCTCAGCAAATTTTTCAACTTTTTGCAAATTACGGGCACTGACGCCATACAATTCACTGTGTGGACTTTGGAATCCTGCGGCAAATTGATGCGCGATATCGCCTAACCCAATCATGCCCCAACGGTATGTTTTCATAGATGATCATCTCCTTCATTTTATAGTATAGCAAACTTCTGTGAATGTTTAAAATAATCAAAAAGCAAGGCAAAAAGTTTCTTTTCCCTGCGGCTTTCAGTAAAATAGATATAGGAGGGGATAAGTATGCATCACGTATCAATTGCCATTATTTTAAACACGATCATTGAACAATACGTATCTGAAAACCAATTCTATGAACAACAACTTGGGATCGACGCTTCACAATGGGAAGCATGGAAGGCTGGGAAAGTCAGTTTGTCGCCTGCTGAGAATCAAAAAGTCAAATTATTATTTTCTGATTATGAGTGGATGCTGATTCAAAAATTGGTTCGTCAAACAGTCATTTATCCAGAAAAACGCCATTTGGGTGTGCAAGAGTTTAAAAAAATGAAGACGCAGATTGCCCGAAAATGGCTTGGCAGCGATTTAGCAAAGGTAGAAATATTAACACAATCTGAAGAAATCGTCCAATACCTTGATTTACGGGTGAGTATTACGTATGATGAATGGGGTTATGACGATATTCTGAATTTTCGCCTACCCGCATTCGTGCAACAACAAATCAAAAATGACAAAGTTGAACTGTTGACTTGGGTGAAAGAAAATTTAGAAGAAACTTATCATTAAAGGTAGGATCTATTTGAAAAAGTATTATGGTATTATGGCAGCTACGTCCTTTTTCGTACTGGTATGTTTGTCGGTAGAAATCGGCAAAGGTGCTGTGATGAACGAGGCGGCGTCTGCACAAAACAGTCGTGAAGAAAATCAAACAAGCACGTCTGCAGCACAATCTACAACACAATCCACGATACAAACAACTACACAAAGCACAGAGGGGACAAGCGAGAGTCAAACCGATGATTTTCCAAATGTTTCCTTGGATGATTGGTCGATGGTTTTAGTTGGACCAAAGTATAAAATTGATCAAGAAATCTCACAATCAGGGTTATCAAAACTAAGTAACGGTTATTTGGTTGACAAGCGAATCGTATCTGCTTATGATGACTTGGCAGCAGCGGCTAAGAAAGCAGGTTATCCATTGGTGATGGTCTCAGCTTATCGATCAGTGGCCTATCAAAGGAAAATCTTTGATGCCAATGTTGATACGTTGATGGCTCGTGGAGAGTCAAAAGAGGCTGCCGAAAAAACAACGAAATTGACATTTACTGAACCAGGGTATAGCGAACATCATACAGGTTTGGCGATCGATGTCGTGGATCAAGCATGGTATCAAGACCATACGACGGATGTCTTAGATCATCGATTTGGAGACACTGATGGGGGAAAATGGATTCAAGCCCATGCCCGTGAATATGGCTTTATCGTGCGTTACCCAGAAGGTAAATATGACATCACACAGATTGATTATGAACCATGGCATTTACGCTATGTAGGTGTAGCAGCAGCCACTTATATAGAAGAGAATCAATTGACGTTTGAAGAATTTATTGACCAAGTAAAGGAGCGGTAATCGTTAATGGCAAGAAAAAAGAAAAAGAATAGCCGTTTTCCTTTGGTCTTTTTAGGCGTTATCCTGATTGGGATCGCCTTTATTTTCTCATTGAATAGCTTGGCTGACCCAGTACCAAAAAACGACCAAGAAAATGCTGCCGAAATGACGCAGCAAGCATTCATTGATTATTTGGCACCCCATGCTGAAGAATTGCAAAAGGGGTATGGCATCTTGCCCAGCATTATTTTGGGACAGGCTATCTTGGAATCGGATTGGGGCAAAAGTACATTAGCAAGTGAATACCATAATTTGTTTGGAATTAAGTCATTTGGCCATTCAAAAAAAGTGACATTAGATACCCAAGAGTTTTATAATGGAGAATGGGTAACGATCCAAGGTGATTTCCGGGTCTATGATTCATGGGAAGAGTCAATGGATGACCACACCATGCTATTTGTGAATGGTGTTGATTGGAATCCGGCGCTTTACGAGCATGTATTGACAGCAACTGATTATCAGACTGCTGCACAGGCACTGCAAGATGCAGGATATGCGACGGATCCAGATTATGCCGCCAAGATTATTTCTGTGATCGAAACCTATCAATTGGATCGTTTTGACCAATAAATGATAAAGAGAGTTGGTTGGCTATGGAAGAAAAATTTATGCCAAAAATCACGACGGATCTACGCAAAGATATCGTAAAAGTACCAAAGGTGATCCGAGAAGCCAGTGGCATTCAAATCTTCGGTAAACAAATTCGTTCCATAATTTTTACTACTGACATTGCGATCATTCGCAATACCAATGCGGATGCAGTGATTGCAGTCTATCCATTTACGCCTCATCCAGCGATTACGAAGGCCATCATTGAAGCCGCAGATATTCCAGTTTTTTCTGGCGTAGGGGGTGGGTTGACCCAAGGGTTTCGCTCTTCTTATATGAGCATGTTTGCGGAAGCGCAAGGTTCGATCGGTGTGGTACTCAATGGCCCGACGCCTTTAAAGACAGTCGAGCAAGTTTGCAAGGTGGTGGACATCCCTGTCATCAGCACTGTGACCAGCAAATATACGGAAATCGACGCCAAACTCGAAGCCGGTGTCAAAGTTATCAATATCAGTGCGGGGAAAGATACAGCAGAAACAGTCGCTTTCTTCCGTAAAAAATATCCCAAACTGCCTATCATTGCAACGGGCGGACCCACAGAAGAAAGTATTTTGGAAACGATCGAAGCTGGCGCCAATGCCATTACCTATACGCCGCCTTCAAATGGCGAGTTGTTCAGTAAGAAAATGGATCACTACCGTGATATGGAAAAACCTGAACAATAAATGAGAATAATCTTATTTTTTTTCGGGGTTTCTGAACTTGCTATTTTAATCAAATCAAGGCATAATCGATTTTATCATAAAAAATTACTTGTATATCGTCGAAATATGGTCGACAGTCTCTACCCAATACCTTAAATATTGGACTATAAGTAAAAATCGTGCCTGAAGACACTTTTTTTGCTTTTGCAAAAGAAGTGTCTTTTTTTTCAGGATAGAATAGAAAGGAACGAACGCTAGGATGGAAAAATTGGTTGAACGAATCAAAGAACAAGGAAATGTACTGGATGAAGGTGTGTTGAAAGTAGATGCTTTCTTGACCCACCAAGTTGATCCGCAATTGATGAAAGAGATTGGGCATACATTCGCAGACGTGTTTAAAGACAAAGGCATCACGAAAGTTGTCACGATCGAAGCATCTGGGATCGCACCGGCATTGTATACGGCAGAAGCCTTAGCAGTACCGATGATTTTTGCTAGAAAAGCCAAAAGCTTGACTATGGATGAAGAACTTTTGACAGCTTCTGTGTATTCTTTTACCAAGCAAGTCACGAGCCAAGTATCGATTTCAAAGAAATTTTTGTCCCAAGATGATACAGTCTTGATCATTGACGACTTTTTAGCCAATGGCCAAGCAGCCAAAGGGTTGATTGAACTCTGTCAACAAGCTGGTGCAACAGTTGTTGGTATTGGGATCGTGATCGAAAAATCTTTCCAATCCGGCCGTGCGTTGTTGGAGGATATGGGTATTCCAGTGGTGTCATTGGCACGCATTGCCTCTTTGACAAATGGAGAAGCAGCCTTTTTAGAAGGAGATGCTTAAAATGAAAGAAACCAATAGTCGGGCAGCTGTCCTTGGTTTGCAGCATTTGCTAGCGATGTACGCAGGCGCAGTAGCTGTCCCTTTATTGATCGGCACAGGTTTGGGCTTCAATGAAAGCCAAATGACCTACTTGATTTCGATCGATATCTTTATGTGTGGCGTGGCAACTTTGCTGCAATTAGTAGTGACCCGCTTTTTTGGGATTGGCTTGCCAGTTGTATTGGGCTGTGCGATCCAAGCGGTTTCTCCTCTGATTTTGATCGGTACCAAATCAGGCATCTCTGCCATCTATGGCGCAGTGATCGCAGCAGGCATCTTTATTGTGCTGATCGCTGGGGTGTTTTCGAAAATCAAAGTTTTGTTCCCCCCATTAGTGACTGGCACTGTGATCACTGTTATCGGACTGACGCTGATTCCCGTCGCCATCACGAAAATCGGCGGTGGCGATGCTGCAGCCACTGATTTTGGCAGCAGCACCAATTTGCTGATTGGTTTCGTGACCATTGCATTGATCATCGGTGTCCAAGTTTTAGGCAGAGGATTTTTGCGTTCGATTGCCGTGTTGGTGGGCCTTGTAGGCGGAACGATTTTGGCAGCGTTCCTCGGGCTAGTTGATTTGTCGGCAATCAGTCACGCGCCAATTTTCCATTTGCCCCAACCGTTTTATTTTGGCAAACCAACGTTTGATATTTGGTCGATTGTCTTGATGATCATTATTTCAATCGTGAGCTTAGTAGAATCAACGGGTGTCTATTTTGCATTAGGGGATATCACAGAAAAACCCATCACAGGGGATGATCTGAAACGAGGCTATAGGGCAGAAGGTTTGGCGGTTATCTTAGGTGGGATTTTTAATACGTTCCCTTATACAGGTTTCTCTCAAAATGTCGGCCTGGTTCAATTATCAGGTATCAAAACACGGAAACCGATTTTCTTTTCAGCACTCTTTTTGATTATTTTGGGCTTGTTTCCTAAAATTGGTGCGATTGCACAAATTATTCCTGAAGCTGTTTTAGGCGGTGGGATGTTGGTAATGTTTGGGATGGTGGCTGTGCAAGGAATGAAAATGTTGAGTAAAGTCGATTTTGCCAATGAAAAAAATCTGCTGATCATCGCCGTGTCGATCGGCTTTGGCTTAGGTTTCAATACGATGCCTACATTATTCAGTCAAATGCCTGAAACAGTGCAAATGTTCACTGGAAATGGGATTGTCATGAGTAGTTTGACAGCCATCGTACTGAATTTAGTCTTTAACGGTCTGCCAAAAGCGTCAAAAGAAAGCGAACTGGCTTTTGCTGTTGAAGAAACGAAAGACATATAGCACATTGGATATGTGCAGTCAAAAAAACCAGATGTACCTATTGTTGGGATCAACAATGGTCTTCTGGTTTTTTTTTATTTTTCGTAAAAAGTTCGATTTAAACTATTTTTATCCCACGACCTGTGCATAAGTATCAGTTTAAAACGAACATTAGAGATTTTATCTATAAAATAGTTCGAAAAAATTTTGACTTTTTCGCAGTCGGTTGCTAGTATTTAGAATGTAAGTGACATGCGATTGTCAAATGATCGTCAGGGTCAACCTGAAGTAGTCAGATGGACCCGAATAAGATGAAATCGATCCTTGGAGGAGATAGAATGAAACCTTTAGTTGCTGTGATCATGGGTAGTACATCGGATTGGGAAACGATGCAAGCAAGCTGTGCTATCTTAGATGAGTTGGAGATTCCCTATTTGAAAAAAGTGGTGTCTGCACATCGAACACCAGATTTGATGTTTTCTTTTGCTGAAGAAGCCAGGGAAAATGGCTTGAAAGTGATCATTGCAGGGGCTGGCGGAGCGGCTCATTTGCCAGGGATGGTCGCGGCCAAAACGACATTACCAGTGATTGGTGTACCTGTTCAGTCCAAAGCACTGAATGGCTTGGATTCTTTGTTATCGATCGTTCAAATGCCGGCGGGTGTGCCCGTAGCGACCACTGCCATCGGAAAAGCAGGGGCTTCTAATGCAGGACTACTTGCAGGACAGATGCTTTCCATGTATGATTTAAAGATAGCGGAGAAATTAGACGCGCGAAGAAATAAACTTAAAGAAATCGTAATGGAAAGTAGTGATCAACTTGATGAAACCATTAATGCCTAATCGCACGATCGGCATTGTCGGAGGCGGTCAATTAGGCCGGATGATGGCGATGAGTGCCAAAAAAATGGGCTTTCGTGTAGGTGTTTTAGACCCTGCAGCCAATTGTCCCACTGCACAAGTCGCAGACTGGCACATCGTCGCTGCCTATGATGATGTCTTTGCCTTAGAAGAGATGGCACGCCGTGCAGATGTGATCACCTATGAATTTGAAAATGTGAGTGTTGAAGCGCTGAACTCGATTTTGCCGTATGCCAGCATTCCGCAAGGTACGGATCTGTTAGCCATCACCCAAGACCGTTTACTAGAAAAGTCCTTCTTAGAAGCCAACAATATCGTGATCGCACCTTACGCGACGATCATCAGCCCAACCGATATCCAAGATGCGATCGAAAGCATTGGCTATCCTTGTGTGTTGAAAACCACCCGTGGCGGCTATGATGGCAAAGGCCAATATGTCTTGTACAGTACTGCAGATCTAGCGCCTTCAATGAATCTGTTGCGAGAAGGGACCTGCGAGTTGGAGGCCTGGATCCCATTCGAAAAAGAATTATCGATCTTAGTAGCGGGCAACGGTGAAACATTTACCACATTTCCCGTTGTCGAAAATATCCATCGCAATAATATTTTGCATCAAACGATCGCACCAGCAAATATTGATCCTGAGGTTGCCGAAGAAGCCAAACGAATTGCGCATATTATTGCCAAAGCATTGGATCTCCAAGGCGTATTGGCGATTGAAATGTTCTTGACTAAAAGTGGCGGTCTATATGTGAATGAATTGGCACCAAGACCGCATAATTCTGGTCACTATACGATCGAGGCATGTTCCATGAGTCAATTTGATGCCCATATTCGCGGTATTTGCAGTTGGCCATTGCCAGACGTCGACTTATTGTCACCAGCATTGATGGTCAATGTGCTGGGAGAAGTCTTGACCGATACGTATGATTTGATTGCAGTCAAACCCGATTGGCAATTTCATTATTATGGCAAAGAAGAAGCCAAAAAAGGACGCAAAATGGGACATATCACCATTTTGTCAGATGACATTGCCGGCTTATCGGAAGAAATATATCAAACCAATATTTGGGATTAAAGGAGAAATGACATGTTAGAGCGTTATACAAGACCAGAAATGGGTGCGATCTGGACAGATCAAAATCGTTATAAAGCGTGGCTTGAGGTTGAAATCTTAGCGGATGAGGCTTGGGCCGAATTGGGGGAGATCCCTAAGGAAGATGTCGCTTTGATTCGTGAGAAAGCGACATTTGACATTGATCGAATCTTGGAGATTGAAGCCCAAACCAGACATGATGTCGTGGCCTTTACCCGTGCAGTTTCAGAATCTTTAGGTGCTGAAAGCAAGTGGGTCCATTATGGATTGACGTCAACGGATGTCGTGGATACTGCTTATGGGTATTTAATGAAACAAGCCAATGATCTGATTCGCGAAGATCTTGCGCGTTTTGTTGAGATATTGGGCAACAAAGCCAAAGAGTATAAAGATACAGTCATGATGGGCAGAACCCATGGTGTCCATGCAGAGCCGACTACATTTGGTCTAAAACTTGCTTTATGGTATTCAGAAATGAAACGCAACGTGGATCGTTTTGAGCGAGCTGCTGCTGGCGTCGAAGCTGGTAAAATCAGCGGTGCAGTTGGGACATTTGCCAATATCCCGCCGTTTGTAGAAACCTATGTCTGCGAAAAGTTAGGGATTCGGCCACAAGATATCTCCACCCAAGTCTTGCCAAGGGATCTTCATGCAGAATATTTTTCTGCTATGGCATTGATTGCGACAAGTATCGAAAAATTTGCCACAGAGATTCGCGGCTTACAAAAATCTGAGACCCGCGAAGTAGAAGAATTTTTTGCCAAAGGCCAAAAAGGCTCTTCAGCGATGCCTCACAAACGCAATCCAATCGGTTCAGAAAATATGGCTGGTTTGGCCCGCGTGGTGAGAGGCCATATGCTGACGGCGTATGAAAATGTATCTTTGTGGCATGAAAGAGATATTTCGCACTCTTCTGCAGAGCGGATCATCGTGCCGGATACAACGATTCTGCTCGATTATATGCTGCATCGTTTTGGCAATATCGTCAAAAACTTGACTGTCTTCCCCAACAATATGAAACGCAATATGAACGCGACGTTCGGTTTGATCTATAGTCAACGTGTGTTGCTGAAATTGATCGATCATGGCTTGACCCGAGAAGAAGCCTATGATTTGGTCCAACCTAAAACGGCAGAAGCCTGGGACGAGCAAACGGATTTTAGACCCTTACTAGAAGCAGATCAACAAATCATGTCGATTTTATCATCAGAGGATCTTGATGATGCCTTTGATTATCGTCATCATTTGAAACAGGTAGATACGATTTTTGCGCGTGTGGGATTAGGGGAATAAAGCAAAAGCCTAGATTATCTTATTTGATAATCTAAGCTTTTTTTCTTTAAGTAATAAATCGAGTGAAGTACTTTAGTATTTCCCAGCCAAATAAGTCAATAGATCAGGGGCCAATTTAGTTGCTGATTGGCCTTCTTCTCGGTCATCTAACATTGATAAGAGGAGATAGCCTTGGTCTTCGCTGTCGAAAGCAAAGAGGAAGCTATTTTCCTGCCCTTGCTCATCTTGCGTATCTTTGATTTCAGCAGTACCGGTTTTGGCAGCTAACGGAATACCTAAGCTGGCCAACGTATGTGCAGTCCCATTGGCGTCCGAAACCACGGCCTGCAAGTCATCGTTGATCTGTGCAATCGTGTCCGACTTGAAGGCTTCTTTGTCTTTTGTTTCAGCGTCTAATAGCAATTTGGGATAAACAAGCTTTCCTTGATTGGCAAAAACGGAATAGGTCGTCGCTTGTTGGATCGGATTCATCAATAGTTCACCTTGACCATAGCCTGTATCGGCCAACAAAATCTCAGAATTGAAGGTATCCTCATTAGAGATTTGGGCTGCGTTCATAGAAAAAGGCAAGTCTAAATCTTCGCCGAAAATCAAGGAAGACAAGCCTTCACGAAAAGCATCTTCTCCCATAGCTAAGGTTTGCTGTGCCATATAAATATTGTCAGAATAAACCAATGCTTGCTGCAAGTTGACAGAAGCCACATCTGTGACTCGAGTGACATAGTAATCGCCCCAAGAGCTGTCTTTTTGCCATTTAAGACCAGAAATATCCATAGATTGTTCAGGATCAATGGTGCTGTTTTCTAGACCGATAGCAGCTGTGATGGTTTTAAAAGTGGAACCGGGGGCGTATGCCGTAGTGAAACGACTAATGAATGGCAGTTTTTCGTCATTTTCATACGCATCGTAGGCTTCTTGAGAAATACCATTGGTCATCAAATTCGGGTCGTAACTAGGAGAGCTGGCCAATACCAATAAATCACCGCTCTTAGGTTCAGTAACAACAGTTGCACCAGCTTGGCCATCTAATGCATCAAAAGCGATTTGCTGCGCTTCTTGATCGATGGTTAGTTGGATGTCCGCGCCATCTTGGCGGTCTTTTGCTAACAATACTTCTTTTTCTGTGCCTTCTTCATCGGTGATCGTGATTTGGCCACCGTTTTCGCCCCGTAATGTGTCATCGTAAGCGGCTTCCAAACCAGCACGGCCAATCTGGCTATTGCTGGACAGTGAAGGATTGTTTTCAATATCTTCAGCGGTCACATTTCCCAAGTAGCCAATCAATTGCGCCGCGGCTTCTCCAAGGGGATAACGCCTGCCGGTTGTCTCTTGGATCGAGGCGCCAGTAGGCAGATCCGCTGTATTGTCAACGATGCTCAAAGGAACGAAATAGTCGTCTTGGACCCATGATTGTGATAGTGCCGTGTTGATCGTTTCTTCAGTTATATTGAATTGTTCTGCAATCGCCTTGATGTTGGCAGTTTTTTCATCACCTGTACCTAATTCTCCGGGAATGATCCCTAACTGATACAAGGTGCCATTTTCAGCTAATGGTTGATTGTTGCGGTCAAGGATCTCGCCACGCGTGGCGGTATCAACAGTTATACTCACTTTATCTTGTCCGCTCATGGAAGGGAAGATCATTTCAGGTGACCATTCAATCAGTGCATCCGTACCATCTACGCTAATCGTACCTTTATAGGTCAATGCTGTCAGCTCGCCTAAAGAAGTCGACATTGAAGCAGTGTAGCTAAAGTCATAGGTCTGACTGTCATTGCTTTTTGTAACTGTCAGGTCATCGGCGGTATAATTCTCGGCGCCGATGCCAGTATAGATTGCTTGGTATTTTTCAACCAATTGCGCGTTGTCGTACGCATTGTCCGTCAAGCTATTTTCAGTCATCAATTGAGGTAATGCATCAAAATCATTTTCATTCAATGCTTTGACGAATGTGGTCAAAGTTTTTTTTGCTGCCGCCAAGTGTTGATTCGTCTTGTACGTTTGATAGCCATAGAAGCTGCTGCCGATCAAGAGGATCATAAGGGGGAGGAGCAGCCATAGCCATTTGCGTTTGGAAATGCCAACGGCTTTGTTTCTTCGCGATTCATTCATGATTCAATCTTCTCCATTTCATTGATACCAGATCGTTGCAAGTATAAAGGCAATAATGCTTCATAGACAGCTAAAATTTCTGGCAGGGTAGCGTCTTCGATTTGTGCTTTCGGAAAGATTTTCCCAATCTGACACTCACTTTTTTTGACTGTTTTTAACCGCAACAGGGTTGTTGACCACTCGCTAAGGGGGACAACATCGTATTTTGTATGGTCTGGGGAAATCACAAAATCTGCAGGCAATGACGAAAATAAATCGGGGGCCTCCAACCAAGAAGTAGCGATCTCTTGCTGATTTTTCGGTTGATCGATCACGCTCAACCAGACAAAGACATAGTCAGCATTGATACCGATTTGAAAATGGGCATCCATTTTATACCCACGTTTGTTTGGTCCGATTCCAGCCCATGTTTCCGCGGGTGGATAGACAGTTCGACGTCGGTGTTGGGCAATGTGGAGATAAAAGGGGGCGTGGCACTGTTCCTCGAATAAAGGAAGTGCCGCATCGCCGATTTGTTGGAAAATGGGTTGGATCTGGGCGCGGATCTGCGCCATGCGTTCTTCAAGTGTGTCGATCGTAAAAATCGTAAAATGTTCTTTTGTAAATAGCATCGTTCTGTCCTTTCTTTACACTACCTTTAGTATATCTAGTATAACAAAAAAAGCACGAAAATATCCGTGCTTTACCTTTTGATTTTTGTGTGGCCAAGCTTTTCTTCAACTTAGGCAAATTTAGGTGTCCATGATTGGACAGACTGTACGTTGTGCAGGCGCTCCAGTAAAATATCGATAAAAGATGCATCCATTTCCACTAAGTCAAAGTAGACACGAAAACAGTAGGTATGCTTAAACAAATGCTGGCGATGGATCTGATGGATGATCAATTCTTCATTCACCCCGTTGCAGTATTGCAATACTCGTTTTCGTTCTTCAAGATAATGGGGACGACTGTCTTTTTTCAAAAGGCCAAAAGCATAGAAGCTCGTTTGTTGATTTAGTGCAACGATTTGATTCACAGCCAACAATTCATTATGAAGTGCCACTCTTTCTTTATCTGTCAAATGGGCCAAAAAATGATCGGCTCGTTCCTTCAGCGACCACATAGATGTACGCCTCCTCGAATAGTCCTTGCTCGACCTAATGATAGCATGAAAAAAACCAGATGTAAACGCTTCATGGGAAAAGCCAGTTGTTAGCGTTGGATATCTGGTATTTTTCACGTTTTTTCTATTTCGTTAAATACGAACGTTCGTAGAAAAACATCTGTAAAACGTCCATATATTCGTTGACCACCTCTTGCGTGGTTGCTAGAATAGAATCAATCAACAGAAGTGTCATTGCTGTGTGAATCTGAAAGCTTAAACGAGGTGGCGTATGGAAAAGGAAGTGCTTCTTTACGAAGGGAAAGCGAAAAAACTATTTAAAAAACCTGATTCAAACGAATTAAGAGTGGAATATCTCGACCAAGCAACAGCCCTAAATGGTCAAAAAAAAGATGCGATCCAAGGGAAAGGTGCGTTGAACAATCAAATCACCAGCTATCTTTTTCAATTGTTGGCCAAGGAAGGCATTCATAGTCATTTTATCAAAAAGTTATCTAAACACGAACAATTGATCGAAATGGTGGAGATGATTCCTTTAGAAGTCGTTGTGCGGAATGTCGCGGCTGGGAGTTTTTCAAAACGATTGGGGATCGAAGAAGGCACACCTTTGCCTCGACCGATCGTGGAGTTCTATTACAAAGACGATGCACTAGATGATCCATTTATCAATGATGATCATATGGCTTATCTAGGCGTAGCAACAGTGGAAGAACGTGAAGGAATGCGGGATTTGGCTTTGCAGGTCAATGAAACTTTGCAAAAGATTTTTGCACAAATCGACATTCGTTTGATCGATTTTAAGATCGAAATTGGCAAAACAGCGCAAGGGGGATTACTTTTGGCTGATGAAATATCACCGGATACCTGCCGTTTGTGGGACGCTGCAACCAATGATCATTTGGATAAAGATATTTATCGTCGCGATCTAGGCGATATCTTGCCTGTGTATCAAGAAGTATACAATCGATTAGAAAAGGAGTTTTCATCATGTATTTAGTCAAAGTCTATGTGACATATAAAGATTCTGTTTTAGATCCCCAAGGAGAAGCCGTAAAAGGCGCTGTTCATCGTTTGGGCTATCAAGATGTTGCGTCGATCCGTATCGGTAAATATTTTGAAATCAAGGTAGCAGCTGCAGCAGGAAAAACAGAGACAGATGTCCAACAAGAAATCGAAGCTATCTGCGACAAACTTTTGGCAAATGTCAATATGGAAACGTATCGGTATGAAATCTCATGGTTGGAGGAAGTCAGTGTATGAAATTTGCGGTTATCGTCTTTCCAGGATCAAACTGTGATGTCGATTTGATGTGGGCAATCAAAGATATCATGGGGGCAGAAGCGGAATATGTTCGTCATGATGCCGATAGTTTGGCAGGATTTGACGGTGTCTTATTGCCTGGTGGATTTTCTTATGGTGACTATTTGCGTTGTGGGGCAATTGCTCGTTTTTCGGCAATCATGTCTGAAGTGATTCGTTTCGCAGAAGAAGGCAAGCCGGTCTTCGGTACTTGTAATGGATTTCAGATTTTGACAGAAGCCGGTTTGCTCCCTGGTGTACTGCAACGAAATGAGTCACTGCATTTTATCAGCAAACCTGTCCAATTGACCGTCAACAATCAAACGGCGTTTACCTCTGAATATACGGCTGACGAGGTGATCACGATCCCTGTGGCCCATGGCGAAGGCAATTATTATTGTGATGAAGAAACATATGCCGAATTGGCGGCCAATCAGCAAATCGTGTTTCGTTATACGGAAAATGTGAATGGCAGTATCCACAATATTGCGGGTATTTGCAATCGTGCGGGTAATGTCTTAGGCATGATGCCGCATCCGGAACGCGCGGTGGAATCGCTGCTAGGTTCTGACGATGGCAAGCGATTCTTTGCCTCGATCTTAAAAAACTTTGGGAAGGTGCCAGTGAATGGATAAATTATTGTCGAATGAACCTACACCCCAAGCCATCAAAGAAACCAAACTGTATGAACAATGGGGATTGACCAAAGAAGAATACCGGATGATCAGTGAAGATATTCTAGGGCGCTTACCTAACTATACGGAAACGGGGTTGTTTTCAGTTATGTGGAGCGAACATTGTTCCTATAAAAACTCGAAACCTGTCTTGAAAAAATTCCCTACTACTGGACCGCAAGTGCTGCAAGGCCCGGGAGAAGGCGCAGGTATCGTTGATATTGGCGATGATTTGGCTGTCGTTTTCAAAGCGGAAAGCCATAATCACCCTTCAGCTGTCGAACCCTATGAAGGGGCAGCAACCGGTGTTGGCGGCATTATTCGTGATATTTTCAGTATGGGTGCCCGTCCGATCGCCATTTTAGATTCATTGCGCTTTGGCGAATTAGACAACCAACGGACGAAGTACTTATTGGAAGAAGTCGTGGCAGGCATTAGCGGGTACGGCAACTGTATAGGGATTCCAACTGTCGGCGGAGAAGTCGCTTTTGATTCTTGTTATGAAGGCAATCCGTTGGTCAATGCAATGTGCGTAGGGATTATCGACCATAAAGACATCCAAAAAGGACAGGCCAAAGGCGTAGGCAATACGATCATGTATGTTGGCGCGAAAACAGGACGCGATGGCATCCATGGGGCAACCTTTGCTTCCGAGGAATTTGTAGAAGGTGAAGAGCAGCAGCGGTCAGCTGTCCAAGTTGGCGATCCTTTCATGGAAAAGCTGTTATTGGAGGCGTGTTTGGCGTTGATCGTGGACCATGCAGAGATTCTTGTCGGCATCCAGGATATGGGGGCTGCTGGACTGGTATCTTCCAGTGCCGAGATGGCTTCAAAGGCTGGTTCTGGTTTGATATTGTACCTGGACGATGTGCCGCAGCGGGAGACCAATATGACGCCCTATGAAATGATGTTGTCTGAATCACAAGAGCGGATGTTGATCTGTGTCAAAAAAGGCCATGAAGCTGAAGTGGAAGCCTTGTTTTTACAATACGAATTAGATGCCGTAGTCATTGGTGAAGTGACTGATGATGGCAATTACCGGCTGTTCCATCAAGGTGTTGAAGTGGCTAACCTGCCTGTTGATGCCTTAGCGGAAGATGCGCCCACTTATTATAAAGACATGGCAGAACCTGAGCGGATCGCTCGCTTCCATGGGATGGCTAACTTTGAACCCGAAGCGGTTTCTGCCGATGCATTGTTATTACAGTTGCTGCAGCAACCGACGATCGCGTCAAAACGCAGCATTTTTGAAACGTATGATTCGCAAGTGCGTACCAATACTGTGGTTGGTCCCGGGAGTGATGCAGCCGTGGTTCGGATCAAAGGGACCAACAAAGCGTTGGCGATGACCACGGATTGTAACTCACGTTATCTTTATCTTGACCCTGAGGTTGGTGGTCAGATCGCCGTTGCGGAGGCGGCCAGAAATATTGTTGCATCAGGGGGTAAACCCTTAGCAATCACTGATTGTCTGAACTTTGGCTCTCCAGATAAACCGGAAGGATTTTGGGAGTTGGCGACAGCAGCGGATGGTATCTCAGCTGCGTGTACTGCATTGGGGACGCCAGTGATTTCTGGAAATGTGTCATTGTATAACGAAACAAACGGGCAGTCTGTTTATCCGACACCTGTGATTGGTATGGTTGGTTTGATCGAAGACTTGGCGCATATCACTACCCAAGCATTCAAACAGGCTGAAGACCTGATTTATGTGATCGGTGAGACGCAGCCTGATTTTAATGGCAGTGAGGTCCAAAAATTATTGACCCATGATATTGCTGGAAAGTTAATGGCGTTTGACTTATCAATTGAAAAGAAACATCAAGACTGTGTATTAAGAGGGATTCAAGCGGGTGTCATCAATAGTGCCCATGATTGTGCAGAAGGCGGGTTGGCAGTTGCATTAGCGGAAGCCGCTTTCGATGGTGAATTTGGATTTGAGGTAGCATTCGATATGCCGGCAACCTGGTTGTTTGCCGAAACGCAATCACGATTTGTTGTATCAGTAGCGAAAGAAAACCAAGCAGCTTTTGAAGCGCTGGCAGGAAACATTGCTCGACACGTTGGTCAAGTGACGACGACTGGTGACATGATATTTCGGATGCAAGATGACACTGTGATCGTGCCTGTGAAAGAGGCGAAAGCCAAATGGGAGGATGCAATACCATGTCTTATGAAGTAAGAAGCTTAAATGAAGAATGCGGCGTGTTTGGTGTTTGGGGTCATCCCGACGCGGCTAGAGTGACTTACTTCGGCTTGCATAGTTTGCAGCACCGTGGTCAAGAAGGTGCCGGGATCGTAGCCAATCACCAAGGGCAGCTATCTGGGCATCGTGATCTTGGCTTATTGGCTGAGGTGTTCTCGGATGAGCGTATATTGGATCGTTTGACGGGGGAGGCCGCGATCGGGCATGTGCGTTATGCAACGGCTGGCAATGGCAGTGTGGATAACATTCAACCTTTTTTGTTCAAATTTTTTGATCAGCAGATTGCATTGGCCCATAACGGCAATCTGACCAATGCCAAAACATTGCGAAGAACATTGGAATCTGATGGCGCGATCTTCCACTCGAATTCTGATACCGAGATTCTGATGCATTTGATTCGGCGAAGCAACCATATACATTTGATGGATCGGGTCAAAGAGGCATTGAATCAGGTCAAGGGCGGATTTGCGTATTTGTTGATCACAGAAGATTCAATGATCGCAGCATTGGATCCAAATGGTTTCCGTCCATTATCGATTGGCCAAATGGTCAATGGGGCATATGTGATTGCTTCAGAAACTTGTGCTTTAGAGGTGATTGGTGCTTCCTTTATTCGTGATGTCCGACCAGGTGAAGTGGTGATCATCAATGATGAAGGTGTGCAGATCGAACAGTACACATATGATGTCCAACCAGCCATCTGTGCGATGGAATTTATCTATTTTGCCCGACCTGATTCGAATATTGCTGGTGTCAATGTCCATCGTGCCCGCAAAAATATGGGGCGATTGCTGGCGCAAGAGGCCGCCGTTGAGGCGGATATGGTGATTGGCGTACCAAACTCTTCCTTGTCCGCTGCCAGCGGCTATGCGGAAGCTTCCGGTATTCCCTATGAGTTGGGCCTGGTAAAAAATCAATACATTGCGCGGACATTCATTCAACCGACGCAAGAGTTGCGGGAACAAGGCGTGCGGATGAAACTTTCCGCTGTTCGAGGAGTGGTGGAAGGCAAGCGCGTGATTCTGGTGGATGATTCGATCGTTCGCGGTACGACCATACGCAGGATCGTCCAACTGTTGAAAGAAGCTGGTGCAAAAGAAGTCCATGTCCGGATTGGTTCACCACCGTTAAAATACCCTTGTTTTTACGGCATCGATATCCAAACTCGGGAAGAACTGATCGCTGCACAATACAGCGAAACAGAGATTTGCCAAAAGATTGAAGCTGATTCCTTGGCTTTTTTGAGTGAAACTGGATTGATCGAAGCGATCGGTTTGCATTTTGATGCACCATACTCAGGGTTGTGCATGGCCTATTTCAATGGGGACTATCCGACACCTTTGTATGACTATGAAGCAAGTTATTTGGCATCTATCAAGTGAAAATCAGATAAATGAATGGTGAATCAAGAAGCGTGCGTCGTATATCTCGCATGGAACAGGTATGATCGACACGTGGATAGAAGGCAAGGAGGAAAATCAGTGGCAAACGCATATGCAAAAGCTGGCGTAGATGTTCACGCGGGCTATGAAGTAGTGGAGCGAATCAAAAAGCATGTCAAACGGACAGAACGTTTGGGTGTGATGGGGGCCTTAGGCGGGTTCGGCGGTTGTTTCGATCTATCTGCTTATCAATTGAAAGAACCAGTGTTGGTTTCGGGTACGGATGGCGTCGGTACCAAGTTGTTGCTAGCCATCCAACGCAATCAGCATCAAACGATCGGTGTTGATTGTGTCGCCATGTGTGTCAATGATATCGTGGCGCAAGGTGCGGAACCCATCTATTTTTTGGATTATGTCGCCGTGGGGAAAAATGATCCAACCAAAATCGAACAGATTGTTGCAGGGGTTGCAGAAGGATGTGTGCAAGCAGGCGCGGCATTGATTGGTGGAGAAACAGCAGAAATGCCCGGCATGTATGCGCCAGAAGAATACGATTTAGCCGGCTTTGCGGTGGGAATCGTTGAGAAGCAGCAATTGGTAACTGGCGCATCAATCGACGCAGGCTATGATTTGATAGGTCTGCCATCTTCCGGTATCCACTCCAACGGCTATTCATTGGTCAGAAAAGTTCTTTTTGAGCAGGCTGGACTAACTGGCGATGAAGTTTTTGCTGAGTTGGGCGATGAAAAATTAGGCGATGTCTTGCTTGAGCCTACGAAAATATACGTTGATTCGCTGAAACCAATTTTGCAACAACAATTGGCTGCAGGGCTTTCTCATATCACGGGTGGCGGCTTTGTTGAAAATATTCCCCGCATGCTGCCAAGTGGCCTAGGTGCGGAGATTCAGGTAGGTTCTTGGGACGTTTTACCGATTTTTGAATTGATTGCGTCACTTGGCAAGATCCCTCAGCATGAATTGTATGAGATCTTTAATATGGGTATTGGCATGGTGATTGCTGCAGCGCCGGAAAACACGCCTTTGATTCTTGCCTTGCTTGCAGAACAAGGAGAAGCGGCACGTGTGATCGGTCAAGTGGTGGCGCTGGATACAGCAGAACAGCCGCTTGTGCGCATCGTCGAGGAAGCACTATGAGAATCGCTGTTTTCGCATCCGGGACGGGCACCAATTATCGCGCGATCGCAGCAGCTGCGGCAAAAGGACAACTGCCCCATGTGGAACTAGCTTTGGTGTTGTCAGATCGTGAAGCGGCACCTGTATTAGCTAAAGCAGCTGCAGACGCAGTACCGCAAGCATTTGTTGATCCGAAATCTTATGCGTCAAAGGTGGCCTTTGAGACGCATATTTTAGCGCTTATACAGGAACAACAGATTGAGTTGATCGTCTTGGCGGGTTATATGCGTATTATCGGCCAAACACTGCTGGATGCGTATCGTGGGAAAATCATCAATATTCATCCATCGTTGTTGCCTAGTTTCCCCGGGAAAAATGGGCTTGCGGATGCCTTTGCTTATGGCGTCAAGATCACAGGAGCTACCGTTCATTATGTCGATGCCGGCATAGATACCGGGCCGATCATCGCGCAGGAGATGATTCGGATCACAGAAGACGATACGTTAGCGACCGTAACTGAAAAAATGCACCAAATCGAACATCGATTATATCCAGCTGTATTGGCTAAATTGACTGAAAAGGGGTAGTATCTTGAAAAAAAGAGCATTGATCAGTGTATCAGATAAAAAAGGAATCATCGCTTTTGCACAGGCGTTGCATGACATGGATATTGACATCATTTCCACAGGAGGCACCAAAGCAGCGTTAGAAGCTGCCAACCTGCCAACGATTGGTATCGAAGAGGTCACTGGCTTTCCAGAAATGATGGATGGTAGGGTCAAAACACTGCATCCGTTGATCCATGGGGGGGTATTGGGGCGCCGTGATTTGGCTAGTCACATGGAAGCGATGGCAGCGCATGATATCCAACCAATCGATTTGGTTGTGGTCAATTTGTATCCCTTTAAAGAAACAATCAGCAAAGAAGGTGTCACGGAAGCGGATGCGATTGAGAATATCGATATTGGCGGCCCAAGCATGCTGCGATCAGCAGCCAAAAACTTTGCCTCAGTGACCGTGATCGTTGATCCTGCGGATTATACAACTGTGTTAGAAGAGTTGGCCAGCGGAGAAACGACACTGATGACCCGCAAGCGTTTAGCAGCCAAAGTTTTTCGTCATACAGCCGCTTATGACGCATTGATCGGTGACTATCTGACAAGTGCTGTCCAGGAAGAGCAACCAGAAACGTTGACCAAGACATATACATTAAAACAAGCATTGCGTTACGGAGAAAATAGCCATCAGCGTGCGTTGTTCTATCAATCAGCGCTGCCTGTACCCTACTCCATCGCAAGTGCTGAACAAATTCATGGCAAAGAATTGTCCTATAACAATATCAAAGATGCGGATGCCGCTTTGCGGATCGCCCAAGAATTTACAGCGCCGGTGGCAGTGGTCCTAAAACATATGAATCCTTGCGGGATTGGCACAGCAGATACGATTGCCGCAGCTTTCCAAAAAGCCTTTGAGGCCGACCCAGTATCGATTTTTGGCGGCATCGTTGTGTTGAACCGTCCAGTTGATCTTGCTACGGCCGAACAACTTTCAGGCATCTTTCTAGAAATCGTGATCGCTCCAGTTTTTGCAGCCGATGCCTTTTCGTTGTTGGCGAAAAAGAAAAACTTGCGTTTGTTGACAGTCGAATTTGCTGAAGCAACCAACGAACCGGAGATCGTTTCGGTTTTAGGCGGCTTATTGGTTCAAGACCCAGATGATCAGATGGAAACAGCGGCTGATTGGCAAGTGGTCACGCAGCGTGTCCCTTCTGACGAGGAAACAGCGGCGCTGGCGTTTGCTTGGAAAGCGGTCAAGCACGTCAAATCGAATGCCATCGTATTAGCAAACCAACAGCAAACTGTAGGGATCGGTGCGGGCCAAATGAATCGTGTGGGTTCTGTGAAAATTGCGATCGAACAAGCCGAAGCCAGCGGCAATATTGAAGGTGCCGTTCTAGCCAGTGATGCCTTTTTCCCGATGGACGATAGTGTTGCTTATGCAGCTGAACATGGGATCAAAGCAATCATTCAACCTGGTGGCAGTATCAGAGACCAAGCGTCGATTGAAATGGCGGATAAACATGGTATCACGATGGTCTTCACTGGCGTCCGTCATTTCAAACATTAAAAGTGAGGGACCTTTATGAAATTATTGATTATCGGCAGTGGCGGCCGTGAACATGCGATCGCCAAGAAATGTCTAGCAGATCCGCAAGTAACGCGGGTTTTCTGCGCCCCAGGCAATTCTGGGATGCAGCAAGATGGTATCGAATTGGTGGCCATTGCTGAAACGGATCATCAGCTGTTGATTGAATTTGCCATTGAGCACCAAGTTGCTTGGACTTTTGTCGGACCTGAAGTCCCCTTGTTAAATGGCATTGTCGACGATTTTCAAGCGGCTGGCCTGCAAATATTTGGTCCGAGTAAACAAGCGGCAATGATTGAAGGATCTAAGGCGTTTGCCAAAGAAATCATGGAGACGAATCAGATTCCGACGGCTGCTTACCGCAGCTTCACTGATAGTCTTGAGGCCAAAGCGTATATTGCAGAAAAAGGTGCGCCGATCGTGATCAAGGCCGATGGATTAGCAGCTGGTAAAGGGGTCGTTGTAGCGACGACAGTTGAAGAAGCCCTTGATGCTGTGACAGCGATGCTGGAACAAAATAGATTTGGTGACAGTGGTGCGAAAGTGGTGGTTGAAGATTTTTTGGCAGGAGAAGAGTTTTCACTGCTGGCCTTTGTCAATGAGAATAAGGTCTACCCGATGGTCATTGCCCAAGATCATAAGCGCGCCTATGACCATGACTTAGGTCCGAACACTGGCGGCATGGGTGCGTATTCTCCGGTACCGCAAATCAGTCAAGACATCGTGGACCAAGCCATCCGCGAAGTCTTGCACCCGGCAGCGCAAGGGATGATCGATCGTGGTACGCCATTTGTCGGTATTCTGTATGCAGGATTGATCGCGACCGATGAAGGTCCTAAAGTAATTGAATTCAATGCTCGATTTGGTGATCCTGAAACGCAGGTGGTTTTGAATCGATTGGACAGTTCATTGCCAGCAATCATTAGTGCGTTATTGGCAAACCAAGAACCAGACATTGTGTGGAATGATCGTGCCTCTATTGGGGTTGTCCTTGCCGCTGAGGGCTATCCTGAAGCGTATCAAACAGGATCAGTGGTCCCGACAAAGGCGCCAAAAACTGCGCAACTCTATTATGCGGGTGTGGCAGATGATGATCAAAATGGACTTTTGACTGCAAACGGTGGCCGTGTGATGCTGGTGGAAGTGACAGCATCTGACCTAGCTAGTGCACAAACTGAAGTCTATCGCGTGATTGATGGGTTGTCTTTAGATGGATTGTTTTATCGCAGAGATATCGGGGATAAAGCACTGCGCTTAGCTAGAGAAGCATAGCCGCGGCTATGAATAGAGAACTGTTGATCCTGGGATCGACAGTTTTTTTGACGCTTTTCGCACAATCCGTATAGCGTTTTCAAAAGAATGTGCTAAAATGAGATGTACGGTAAAAAGGAGGAACACTTAGTGAAAAAAATAAAATTTGGTCCAACAGATATTGAGGTATCAAGTGTGATTTTAGGTCTGATGCGCATCAACCAAGCCAAAGATCCAGTCAAAGTATTAACGACAGCCATTGATAATGAGATTACGTTCTTTGATCATGCTGATATTTATGGCGGCGGGGAATGTGAAACGATTTTTGCTGATGCGTTGGCAAAAACAGATGCCAAACGAGAAGCGTTGTTCATCCAATCCAAATGTGGGATCGTTCCTGGAAAAATGTTTGATTTTTCAAAAGAACATATCATTTCATCTGTTGAAGGCAGTTTGAAACGGTTAAATACGGATTATCTAGATGCATTATTGCTTCATCGGCCAGATACGTTGTTTGAACCAGAAGAAGTGGCGGCAGCTTTTGATCAACTTGAAAAAGATGGCAAAGTCAAATACTTTGGTGTCAGCAATCAAAAACCAGGACAAATTGAATTGTTGAAAAAATATGTGTCGCAACCATTGGTGGCCAATCAATTACAATTTGGTATTATGCATACCGGTATGATCGACCAAGGCATCCATGTCAATATGACAGATGGCGGCAGCGTGGATCACGATGGGGAAATCTTAGAATATTCCCGCTTGCACGATATGGCGATCCAGGCATGGTCACCTTACCAATATGGCTTCTTCGAAGGTGTCTTTATCGATAACGATATGTTCCCTGAATTGAACGAAAAACTTGTTGTGTTGGCAGACAAATACAAGACGACACCAACGGGGATCGCCTCGGCGTGGATCTTGCGTCACCCTGCGAACATTCAAGTGATTGCCGGCACGATGACACCGCATCGTATCGAAGAGATTGCGCAAGCTTCTGAGATCGTTTTAACAAGAGAAGAGTGGTATGACGTGTATAAAGCCGCTGGCAATATTCTGCCTTAATTCAGATACAATCACAAATCCGACTAATTTAAGGGGTTAATGTTCGTAAAAAACGAACATTAACCCCTTTTTTTAAACAAATATTTTGATAATGCTTGTATTTCATTGTTCCGTGGTTTAAATTGTTGTGGGCGCTAAAAATAGGCGATGCCATTTACCGCTTGCTTCACTCTTAATAAGATTTGGAGGATATTTTTATGTTTGACATGAAAGTTTTTGATTACGAGGATATACAATTGATCCCGAATAAATGCATTGTGGATAGTCGTTCTGAATGTGACACGACTGTGACACTAGGGAAGCATTCATTTAAAATGCCGGTCGTTCCTGCGAATATGCAAACGATCATTGATGATACGATTGCTGAATTTTTAGCTGAAAATGGCTATTTTTACATTATGCACCGTTTTGATGAGGAAGCGCGTATTCCTTTTATCAAAAAAATGAAGAGTCGCGGATTGATTGCGTCAATCAGTGTCGGGGTCAAAGAAAATGAATATCGCTTTGTCGAAGACTTAGCGGCAGAAGGCATAGTCCCTGACTATATTACGATCGATATCGCCCACGGTCATTCAAATGCTGTGATCAATATGATCCAACATATCAAGAAACATTTGCCAGAGGCGTTTGTGATCGCCGGTAATGTGGGTACCCCTGAAGCAGTCCGAGAATTAGAAAATGCTGGAGCAGATGCAACAAAAGTTGGGATCGGACCAGGAAAAGTGTGTATCACGAAAATCAAAACTGGTTTTGGTACAGGGGGCTGGCAGTTGGCAGCATTACGCTGGTGCGCCAAAGCAGCCCGCAAACCAATCATTGCCGATGGCGGGATTCGGACCCATGGCGACATTGCGAAGTCTGTGCGTTTCGGTGCGACGATGGTCATGATCGGCTCACTGTTCGCCGGCCACGAAGAATCACCTGGGGAAACGAAGGTGGAAAATGGCGTAGTCATGAAAGAATACTTTGGTTCTGCATCAGAATTCCAAAAAGGCGAGAAGAAAAACGTAGAAGGTAAAAAAATCTGGATCCAATACAAAGGGTCTTTGAAAGATACTTTAGTAGAAATGCAGCAAGATTTGCAATCATCGATTTCGTATGCCGGTGGGAAAGATTTAGAAGCGATCCGCAAAGTAGACTACGTGATCGTGAAAAACTCAATTTTCAATGGCGACACGATTTGATTCAGTTCAGTTGCTGAATGCTCACGCGTGACCACTGCAAGCAGTGCTGTTTTTAGACAGTGCTGCTTTTTTTGCAGCGGAAAGATTTTGTTTTGCATCAATCTTCGCTATAATAGACAGAGTAAACTATGATTACAATTATTGTAAAGAGTGTAGGTGAATGATGACGATCAAAGTAATGTCCATATTTGGTACAAGACCAGAAGCCATCAAAATGGCGCCTTTGGTCAAAGCGTTACAAGCAGATGATCGCTTTGTATCGGTCGTGACCGTGACAGCCCAACATCGGGAAATGCTGGATCAAGTGTTAAGTGTCTTTGCGATCGACGCAGATTATGATTTAGATATAATGAAATTGGGACAAACCTTGACCGGTATTACGACAAAAGTACTGCTGGATCTTGAACCCATTCTACAAAACGAACGGCCGGATATCGTCTTAGTCCATGGGGATACCACGACAGCCTATGCAGCAGCCACAGCGGCTTTTTATCAACAAATCCCTGTTGGACACGTCGAAGCTGGTTTGCGGACTTGGAACAAACAATCCCCTTATCCAGAAGAAGCCAATCGTCAACTGATCGATGTACTAGCCGATCTGCATTTTGCGCCGACGAAAGAAAGTCAGCTGAACTTGTTGAAAGAAAACCGCGATCCGCAGACGATTTTTGTGACGGGGAATACGGCGATCGATGCGATGAACTATACGATCAAAGACCATTATCGCCACCCTGAATTGTCTGGTATCAAAGGGAAACAGATCTTATTGACCATGCATCGACGTGAAAATTTAGGGCAGCCAATGGCGCAAGTTTTTCGGGCATTGGCAAGAATAGCAGCAGAGTATCCTGAAATTCATGTGGTATTTCCCATGCATAAAAATCCGCAAGTTCGGGAAATTGCCCGCGAGATATTAGGCGACATCGACAACGTTGCCTTGATAGAACCCTTGGATGTGATCGACTTTCATAATGTCGCCAATCAGAGCGCATTGATTTTGACTGACTCTGGAGGGGTGCAAGAAGAAGCGCCTTCTTTGGGGGTGCCGGTGTTGGTTTTGCGTGATACGACAGAACGGCCAGAAGGTGTCGCAGCTGGAACCTTGAAGTTGATTGGCACGCAAGAAGCGCGTGTATATATAGAAACAAAACGCTTGCTGGATGATCACGCCGCTTATCAAAAAATGGCGCATGCTGAGAACCCATATGGCGATGGACAAACCAGTCAGCGGATCGTAGAGATTCTTGCCGAAACCTTTGGCAGTCATTGACTTCTCAAGCTGAAACAACAGTGAAAATAAGCAAATGTTTTTGAAAAGTGATGGCTATTCTGAATGTTCTGAATATAAAATAACATATTTTTTATTTGAAAACAGTTGACCTTCTCCAAATGTTGGCTTATAGTATCAATAGAAAGAAATAATTGTTAGGTGAGGCTCCTATACGGACACAAGCTGCTGCCGCAAAAGTATCGAGAGATACTTAGTTGGTAGGACAGGTCTAATCGTGAAGGTTAAACCCAAAGCAGCTGATAGCGATTCGCTATCTACGCCCTATAGTGCTAAAGCTCTACAATGATCATGAGTTTTTTGCGCATGCTTATTGGGAGCATGCGCATTTTTTTGCATACGCGCGTGATCCAAGAGTGACTTGCTTATCAAACAGAAAGGAAGATTCATATGGATACACCCAGTCCCCAGATGAACCCAGGTTCATCGCCAAGAATTACTAGGGGTGGCGCGAGCACCTCCTAATTATAGGAGGAAAAGAGTATGTTGAAAAAATTATCAAAAGACCAAGAATTGAAATTATTAGCAAAATTATCAGAACGTGAATTATTGATGGAAATGCGGACTTCCTTCCAAGGGTTGTCTGAAAAAGATGCGCAAGAACGACTAGAAGAATACGGACCAAACAAAGTCGATGCCCAAAAACCAACACCTGCCTGGTTGATGATTTTGCGCGCATTTAAAGATCCATTTGTGTTGGTGTTGGCTTTGTTGATGGTGATTTCCTTTATGACAGGAGATATCGAAGCGGTGATCGTGATGGGTATCATGATCCTGGCAAGTGTGACGATCACATTCGTCCAAGAATACCGCTCGCAAAAAGCTAGTTTAGCGTTGAAAGAATTGATAGAGAATACTTGTTCTGTGACACGGGCAGGTGTGACCCGAGAAATTCCAATGGATGAAGTGGTTCCGGGTGATATCGTGACACTCGCAACAGGAGATATGATACCAGCCGATGCTATTTTGATCTGGACCAAGGATTTATTTATCAATCAATCTTCATTAACTGGCGAATCAATGCCCGTTGAAAAATTTGTCGATGCCGGTATCAAAGAAAGTGATACCAATGTTTCTGCCTTAGACATGCAAGATTTGGTCTTTATGGGTACCGATGTGTTAAGTGGTCAAGGAAAAGCCATTATTTTAAAGACAGGACAAAGCACCTTTTTTGGAGATATTGCCCGCAATGCCACGACGAAACGCGGAAAGACTGCTTTTGAAGATGGGCTGACCAAAGTCAGCAAATTGTTGTTGAGAATGGTGATGATCTTATTCCCGATCGTTCTTTTGATCAATGGGTTTACCAAAGGTGATTGGAGTGAAGCATTGTTCTTCGCAATTGCCGTCGCTGTTGGCTTGACCCCGGAAATGCTGCCTATGATCGTTACCAGTAATTTAGCCAAAGGCGCCATGTCGCTTTCCAAAGAGAAAGTCATCGTTAAAGAATTGCCTTCGATCCAAAATTTGGGCAGTATGGATGTGTTGTGTACAGACAAAACAGGAACGATCACTGAAGACCGGGTCGTGCTGGTGCAACATTTAAATCCATTTGGTCAAGAGGATCAGCAAGTACTAGATATGACGTATTTGAATTCCTATTATCAAACTGGCTGGAAAAATTTGATGGATATCGCTGTCTTGAATTACTACGAAGAAGCCAAACTGGCGGAACCATTCCAAGAGGTGACGAAAGTCGATGAAATTCCTTTTGATTTCTCTCGTCGCCGCTTGACCGTTGTTGTCAATGCAGATGGCCATCAATTGATGGTGACCAAAGGTGCAGCTGAAGAAATGGAACAAGTCTGCAAATATGTTGAGATCGATGGTCAAATCATGGAATTGACTGAAGATATTCGGGAAAAATTGCGCCAAGTCAATTTGCGCTTAAATAAACAAGGGATGCGGGTCTTGACAGTCGCAGTCAAAAGAGATGCCTATGCGGATGCTGTCTATTCAGTTTCAGACGAGCAAGACATGATCATGATTGGTTTCATGGGCTTCTTAGATCCAGCCAAAGAATCAGCAAAAACGGCGATTGCTTCCCTCCATGGCCATGGCATCAATGTCAAAGTATTGACTGGTGACAATGCCATCGTTGCACAAAAAGTATGTAACGATGTTGGCATCGAAGCCGGCAGTTACTTGCTTGGTACTGAAATCGATCGCTTGTCTGATGAAGAGTTGGCTGAAAAAGCGGCCACAACCAATTTGTTTGCGAAACTCAATCCAATGCAAAAATCCCGCATCATCCAAACGATCCAAGCAGCGGGACACACGGTTGGTTTTATGGGGGATGGGATCAACGATGCACCAGCTTTGCGTACTGCTGATGTGGGCATCTCAGTTGATACAGCCGCGGATATTACAAAGGATGCTAGTTCGATCATCCTATTGGAAAAAAGCTTGGACGTTTTAGATAAAGGTGTCATTGAAGGCCGTAAAGTCTTTACCAATATGATGAAGTATATCAAGATGACGTTGAGTTCAAACTTTGGTAATGTCTTTTCAATTTTAGTAGCCAGTGCCTTCTTGCCGTTTCTGCCAATGCTGTCAATTCAATTGCTGGTTCAAAATCTTGTGTATGATATGGCGCAGTTGACGATCCCTTGGGACAATGTTGATCAAGAAGAATTAGCGAAACCCGTGAAATGGCAAGTCAGAGGTTTGTTGAAGTTTACCGTAGGGATCGGACCAGTCAGCAGTATTTTTGATATCACAACTTTCTTGGTGATGTGGCATGTTTTCCAAGCCAATACAGTTCAAGAACAAGCCCTATTCCAAGCTGGGTGGTTTATGATCGGGTTGACGACGCAAACATTGGTGGTCCATATGATCAGAACCCGCAAGCTGCCTTTTATCAAAAGTATTGCTTCGCCAGCTGTCTTATTATCTAGTGTGTTGGCGATCGCTGTAGGCTTCGTGATCATCTTGACACCTTTGCATACAGTGTTTGATTTCGCAACGTTGCCTTCTTCTTATTGGCCATGGTTTATTGGCATCAACCTTGCTTATTTAGTAACAGTTGAGTTGGCCAAAAGAATTTATATTCGCGTGACGCAAGAATGGATTTAAACTAGCAGATCGTCGTTTCCTTCAATCAAGAGGGGAGCGGCGATCTGTTTCTTTTTGTCTTGATTCTGTATTATTTTTTTCTCATATTCAAAAAATCGACTATCACACAAGTCAATTACTTCACAATTACAAATGAGAAATAGGCAAACCTGCTGTTAGGGTAAACGCTGATCGCTGTACTATTCTTAAACGAAAAAAAGAATTTCCTTAGAAAATTTACAAGAAAGCGATTCCTTAAATGTGATAAATTTCACTAATCTTTTCTTAAGAGTTGCTATACTAGGCATTCTTTTATTAAAAAAAATACCCTTTTCACTTGTCATTTTCCAAGTTAAATGATAATTTATAAGAGTAAATGAAATTTCGATAGTACAGATTTAAACCCTGTTACATACGAAAATGACTTTTTTAACAGAGAGGAAAGTGTGTCAAGATGGCAAAAAAACAAAAAGCACTTGATTTCCAAGCGATTTTGGAGCAAGTCAATGCAGATTTTCCAACTTACCAAACTTTGGATAAAGATGGAAAAATTGTAAACCCGGATTTAGTACCAGATCTAAGTGACGACGAATTAGTGGAATTGATGACTCGAATGGTATGGTCACGTGTATTGGACCAACGCTCAACTGCGTTAAACCGTCAAGGACGTCTAGGTTTCTTCGCGCCAACTGCTGGTCAAGAAGCAAGCCAATTAGCAAGTCAATTTGCTTTTGAAAAAGAAGACGTATTACTACCAGGTTATCGTGACGTTCCTCAATTGATCCAACACGGATTACCATTGAAAGAAGCTTTCTTATGGTCTCGCGGACATGTCGCAGGTAACTTGTATCCTGAAGATCTTAAAGCGTTGCCACCACAAATCATCATCGGTGCACAATACGTGCAAGCAGCCGGTGTCGCTTTAGGCTTGAAAAAACGCAACAAGAAAAATGTTGTATTCACATATACTGGTGATGGCGGTTCTTCTCAAGGGGACTTCTATGAAGCAATCAACTTTGCGGGTGCTTACCATGCAAACGCTGTATTCTACATCCAAAACAATGGTTTTGCGATCTCTACACCACGTGAAGTACAAAGTGCTGCACCAACATTGGCACAAAAAGCCGCTGCAGCAGGTATCCCTGGTATCCAAGTAGATGGTATGGATCCGTTGGCAGTTTACTATGTATCAAAAGCAGCACGTGAATGGGCAGCGAACGGCAATGGTCCTGTTTTGATTGAAACATTGACTTACCGTTATGGCGCACATACATTGTCAGGTGATGATCCAACCCGTTACCGTACGAAAGAAATGGATACTGAATGGCAAGAAAAAGATCCATTAGTACGTTTCCGTAAATACCTAACTGAAAAAGGGTTATGGTCTGAAGAAAAAGAAGAACAAATCATTGAACAAACAAAAGAAGAAATCAAAGCAGCAATTGCTGAAGCTGACCGTGTACCTAAACAAAAAGTGTCAGATTTCTTGAAAAACATGTTTGAAGTACAACCTCAAAACATTAAAGAACAAATTGCAACTTATGAAGCGAAGGAGTCGAAATAGTCATGGCACAAAAAACAATGATCCAAGCAATTACAGATGCCTTAGCTGTTGAAATGGAAAATGACAAAGAGATTTTAGTCTTTGGTGAAGACGTCGGTAAAAACGGCGGTGTATTCCGTGCAACAGAAGGTTTACAAGAAAAATTTGGCGAAGACCGTGTATTTGATACTCCGCTTGCTGAATCTGGTATTGGCGGTTTGGCTTTTGGTTTAGCATTAGAAGGCTTCCGTCCAGTTCCTGAAATCCAATTCTTTGGTTTCGTTTTTGAAACATTTGATGAAATCGTTGGACAAATGGCACGTACACGTTACCGTATGGGTGGTACACGTAATCTGCCAATCACGATCCGCTCACCATTTGGTGGTGGCGTGCATACACCAGAATTGCACTCAGACAACTTAGAAGGTTTGATTGCGCAATCTCCTGGTATCCGTGTCGTGATCCCTTCAAATCCATACGATGCGAAAGGATTATTGATTGCAGCGATCCGCAGCAATGACCCAGTTGTCTTTTTAGAGCACATGAAATTGTACCGTTCATTCCGTGAAGAAGTGCCAGAAGAAGCATACGAAGTGCCTTTGGATAAAGCAGCAGTGACCCGTGAAGGTTCTGATGTATCAATCATCACTTACGGTGCTATGGTTCGTGAAGCAATCAAAGCAGCAGATAACTTAGCTAAAGAAAACATCAATGCTGAAATTATCGACTTGCGTACAGTGGCGCCACTTGATGTAGAAACAATTATCAAATCAGTAGAAAAAACTGGTCGTGTGGTCGTTGTGCAAGAAGCGCAAAAACAAGCAGGTGTAGCGGCACAAGTCGTTTCTGAAATTTCTGAACGTGCGGTTCTATCACTTGAAGCACCAATCGGACGCGTATCTGCACCAGATACTATTTTCCCATTCGGTCAAGCTGAAAACATTTGGTTGCCAAATGCAAAAGATATCGAAGACAAAGTGAAAGAAATCGTGAACTTTTAATAGTTAAGAAGGGAAGAATAGACAATGGCATTTCAATTTAAATTACCGGATATCGGTGAAGGAATTGCAGAAGGCGAAATCGTCAAATGGTTCGTCAAAGCAGGGGATACCATCAATGAAGATGATACCTTACTAGAAGTTCAAAATGATAAATCAGTGGAAGAAATTCCATCTCCAGTGACAGGAACTGTCAAAAGCATCGTTGTTCCAGAAGGTACAGTTGCCAATGTAGGTGATGTACTGGTTGAAATCGACGCTCCTGGACACGAAGACAACGAAGGCGATGCAGGCGTGGCTGCTGAATCACAAACACCAGCAAAACCAGCTGCTGAACCAACGACAGAAACAACATCTGAGGCTGCTTCAGGTTCATCTGAAGGCTCTGGTGTCTTCCAATTCAAATTACCAGATATCGGTGAAGGGATTGCTGAAGGCGAAATCGTGAAATGGTTCGTTAAAGCAGGAGATACCATCAACGAAGATGATACTTTATTAGAAGTTCAAAACGACAAATCAGTGGAAGAAATTCCATCTCCAGTAACTGGTACGGTGAAAACGATCGTAGTTGCAGAAGGTACAGTTGCCAATGTAGGTGATGTATTGGTCGAAATCGATGCACCTGGTCACAATGATACAGCGGCATCATCTAGCACTTCAACAGCTGCAGAAGCACCAAAAGAAAAAGTTGAAACATCTGGATCAGCAAGTGTTGTAGAAGCAGCAGATCCAAACAAACGTGTCTTGGCAATGCCTTCAGTACGTCAATTTGCCCGTGAAAAAGATGTAGACATTTCTCAAGTCTCTGCAAGCGGAAAAGGCGGACGTGTCACAAAAGAAGATATCGAAAACTTCTTATCAGGTGGCGGATCATCTGCGCCAGCAGCAGCTGCAGCGCCAGCGAAAGAAGAAGCGAAAGCACCTGCGGCACCTGAAAGCAAACCTGCGGCACCTGCAAAAGCCTTCAAGTCTAATTTAGGTGATTTAGAAGAACGTGTTGCGTTAACACCTACACGTAAAGCAATCGCTAAAGCAATGGTCAACAGCAAACATACTGCACCACATGTGACATTGCATGATGAAGTTGAAGTAACCAATCTTTGGGATAACCGTAAGAAGTTCAAAGAAGTTGCTGCTGCCAACGGCACAAAATTAACTTTCTTACCATATGTTGTGAAAGCTTTGACTGCAACAGTCAAGAAATTCCCTATCTTGAATGCGTCTATTGATGATGCAAAACAAGAAATTGTGTACAAAAACTACTATAATATCGGTATCGCAACAGATACAGATCATGGATTGTATGTACCAAACGTCAAAGATGCAGACCGTAAAGGCATGTTCGCGATCGCTGACGAAATCAACGAAAAAGCAAAACTTGCCCATGATGGCAAACTTGCTGCTGATGATATGCGTAACGGCACGATCACGATCAGCAACATTGGTTCTGTAGGCGGCGGCTGGTTCACACCAGTAATCAACTTCCCTGAAGTGGCTATTTTGGGTGTTGGTACGATTGCGCAACAACCAATCGTCAATGCTGAAGGTGAAATCGTTGTTGGCCGTGTGATGAAATTATCACTAAGCTTCGACCACCGTATCGTTGATGGTGCGACAGCCCAACAAGCAATGAATAATATCAAACGTCTATTAGCTGATCCTGAGCTATTAATGATGGAAGGATGATTTACAAATGGTAGTAGGAGATTTTGCTGTTGAATTAGATACAGTTGTAATCGGTGCGGGACCTGGCGGCTATGTAGCTGCCATCCGCGCTGCTGAAATGGGCCAAAAAGTGGCAATCATTGAAAGAGAATATATTGGCGGCGTTTGTTTGAATGTCGGTTGTATTCCTTCAAAAGCGTTGATTGCTGCTGGTCATCATTACCAAGAATCGTTAGATTCAACCATGTTTGGTGTAAACACTGAGAATGTCACTTTAGATTTCACCAAAACACAAGAATGGAAAGACAACAAAGTTGTGAAAACATTGACGACTGGCGTTGGTTTTCTATTGAAAAAACATAAAGTTGAAAGCATTGAAGGAGAAGCATTCTTCGTTGATGACCATACATTACGTGTCATCCATCCTGATTCAGCTCAAACGTATTCTTTCAACAATGCAATCATCGCGACTGGTTCTCGTCCAATCGAAATCAAAGGCTTTAAATTTGGCGGCCGTGTGATCGATTCGACTGGCGGACTGGCACTAAAAGAAGTACCGAAGAAATTAGTGGTCATCGGTGGCGGTGTGATCGGTTCTGAACTAGGTGCCGCATATGCGAACTTAGGTGCTGAAGTAACGATCCTTGAAGGTTCTCCTCAAATTTTACCTACGTATGAAAAAGACATGGTAAAATTGGTTGAAGAAGACTTTGCCAAAAAAGGCGTGACAGTTGTAACGAATGCAATGGCGAAAGAAGCTGTTGACAATGGTGACAGTGTCACTGTTAAATATGCGGTTGATGGCAAAGAAGAAGAAGTGACTGCAGATTATGTGATGGTGACTGTTGGTCGTCGTCCAAATACGGATGACATGGGCTTAGAGCAAGCTGGTGTTGAAGTAGGCGAACGCGGATTGATCAATGTTGACAAACAAGGTCGCACAAATGTAGCAAATATTTATGCAATCGGCGATATCGTTCCTGGTGCAGCGCTTGCCCATAAAGCAAGCTACGAAGCAAAAATTGCTGCTGAAGCAATTTCTGGCAAAAAAGTAGCTGTTGATTATAAAGCAATGCCTGCCGTTGCCTTTACAGATCCCGAATTGGCTTCTGTCGGCATGACGATCAAAGATGCAAAAGATGCTGGAATCGAAGCAAAAGCCTTCAAATTCCCATTCTCTGGAAATGGTCGTGCCTTATCATTAGGCAAAACAGAAGGATTTATCCGTCTTGTAACGACTGTTGAAGACAATGTGATCATCGGCGCACAAATCGCAGGCTTAGGCGCAAGCGACATGGTATCAGAATTGGCTCTAGCTATTGAATCTGGTATGAACGCAGAAGATATCGCATTAACGATCCATCCACATCCATCATTGGGTGAAATCACGATGGACGCAGCAGAATTGGCATTAGGTATGCCAATCCATATCTAATCGCGTTCGACCCGTTGACTGAAAAGTCAGCGGGTTTTTTTGTATTTTAAAACGGTGCTGCCCACAAGAGCAGCACCGTTTAGATGATCTTAAACAGGTTGATTGAATTGCTGAACCTACTGCAATTCGATCGTCAAGCTACCTTTGGTTGCTTTCCCTAATGCCAACATAACTCGGTAAAAGACATAAGTTAATGTTCCAGACAGCAAAACACCAATCAGACAATAGACAATGAAGCCAGAACGATCTGTTGCAAATAAATTCAGAGGCGCAATCAGTGAGTTCAATCCTAAACCTGCCAATTCATAGCTGGTAGAAAAATGAAAGACGGTCGTAGCCAGTGGGGCGCAAATTGCTGCCGATAGGAAAGGCGGGATCACCATTTGTGGATTTTTGGTCAAATTGGCAAATTGGACCTTCGGTGTGATCAATCCTTGTGCTATATTGGCCCCCAAATTGTTTTCTTGAAACGACATTACCGTAAAGCCTACAAATTGTGCAGTACAGCCAATCAACGCTGCGGCAGAGGACACTGGATCCAATTGTAAGGCAATCGCCAATGCTACAGAGGAAGCAGGGGTCATGAGCAAGGTGCTCCAGGCCACAGCAATCACGATTGAGCCGATGATAGGGGAAATCGTGATCGATTGTGCCATAAAGCCGCTAATGGCCAATAGCATCGGTGTTGTGACATAGGCAAAGCCGACACCTGCTAATCCGCCAAAAAACAAACTGCCCAGAGGAACCAGAATCATATCCAATGGGGTTTTGCCTGTCAGCCATTTACCAATCAACGCAGCCACAAGTCCGGCCATTACCGCACTGATCGGTTGACCACCAGTCAATACGACGGCACCGACGCCTTGTGAAGCGCTGATCCCAGTCATGGTGGTTGCATCAACTGCGGCTTGGGTAAAATACAGGCCATCAGAGGCAATGGCAGCAGCGATCATAGAAGTGAATATCACTAATGTATTTGTTTTTAATTGATAAGCGATCCCTGCACCAAAAGCGGGAGCTAAGAGTAATTTTGAGATTGTTCCTATCGTACCGATCGTAGCAAGCCCAGTTAATTGACCAATCGTTTCTAATAATAGACCAACCCCTAATGCAACCAGTACGGCATTCGAAACACCTAAAGATACTTTGTAGACATATTCTTTCACTGAAATCTTTTCTTCCATATCGGACAAAACTTCCTTTCAATAACTAAATTGTGTGAAATTTTAGATTTTTCAAATTATAACAATTAGCGTTGCGTCTGTCAATTGAAAATAAACGGTTTCATGTGAATAAAAAAACAAATTTCAAGTAAATTAATATGTTAGCGCTCTATTTTTAGCGATAGGTTTTTCTCATAGATACCGGTATATTTTTAGAGATGGATCTAGTGGTGATCAGGAATCATGATCACCGTAGAATAGGTCGATAATTGACAGAAAAATCTGACAGTGTTACGCTTCAGCTACTATTTGACCAACATAAAGATTTACAGGAGGAATGATGATGACAGAACACTTTGAAACCATCCAATTACATGGTGGACAACAGCCAGACAGTGCAACTGGCAGTCGTGCCGTACCAATTTATCAAACCACATCTTACGTGTTTGATGATGCAGATCAAGCAGCAGCACGTTTCAGTCTGAGTGAAGCAGGGAACATCTATACACGAATCACCAACCCCACAACAGCGGTGTTAGAGGAGCGGTTGGCGCTTTTAGAAGGTGGGATCGGCGCCCTGGCGACTGCCTCTGGCTCAGCAGCAATCACCTATGCCATTCAAAATATTGCTAAAGCGGGGGACCATATTGTCTCAGCAGCAACGATTTATGGGGGTACGTATCATTTATTTGCCCACACTCTGCCCGATTTTGGTATCACGACTAGTTTTGTTGATAGTGAAGATCTTTCGGCCCTCAAAGCAGCCATCCAGGAGAATACCAAAGCTGTTTTTTTGGAATCTTTGGGGAATCCTGATATTGATATCGCAGACTTTGACGAAATTACTGCGATTGCGCATGAAGCAGGGATTCCAGTGATCGTGGACAACACCTTTGCTACCCCTTATTTGTTTCGGCCCTTTGAACACGGCGCAGATATTGTCGTTTATTCAACCACGAAGTTTATTGGCGGTCATGGTGTAGCGCTAGGTGGGGCTATCATCGATAGTGGGAACTTTGATTGGACCAATGGCAAATTTCCCAGATTAGTTGAACTAGATGACAGCTATCACGGCATTTCTTGGACTGATGCAGTTGGAGCAGCTGCTTATATCACTCGGGCACGGACGATTTTGTTAAGGGATACAGGTGCGGCCATCTCGCCCTTCAATGCCTGGGCCTTGTTGTTAGGGATCGAAACACTTTCCTTGCGGATGGAGCGCCATGTAGCGAATGCCCAAGCTGTCGCTGCCTTTTTAGAAGCGCAACCGCAAGTATCTTGGGTCCATTATCCAACGCTGCCAAGCAGCAATTATTTTGCGCGGGCACAACAATATTTTCCTAAAGGAACCAGTGCGGTCTTTTCATTTGGCTTAAAAGCAGGTAGTGCTGCCAGCAAGAAGTTTTGCAGTGATACACAGCTATTTTCGTTGTTGGCCAACGTTGGGGACGCCAAGTCTTTGATCATCCATCCCGCATCAACGACACATTCACAATTAAGCGCGTCGGAATTACTTGCCGCAAATATTCGCCCAGAAACGATTAGGCTCTCCGTGGGGCTCGAACATATCGATGATTTGATTGCTGATTTGGCCCAAGCTTTGGCGCACGTGGAGTAGCTGGGTGGTGCAAACGAATCGGGTGTTGCAAGAAGCAAACCATGTGTTGTGGTTTGCTTTTTTCATGCTAAAAGCAGGGGAGGTCGGTTCAGAGGGCATGATTGGATCATAGCGGAAAGGATGGTTATATGATATAGTTATCACGACTAAATATCTGTTAAGGCGGTAAATGTATGCGTACACATGCAAAAGGTTCATTGCGTTTTTTTTATACCAGTATCCAGTGTCTGTATTGGATGATGTTCTGTTCTATTTATGGTTTTGCTACACTGTTTTTGATCGACTTTGGGATCGATCCAGCCAAAATCGGCGGCATGTTGGCATTGATCAATATTCTTTCTGCAATTTTGCAGCCAATGATCAGTCAAGTGATCGTCAAAAAGTTCCGTTGGTCTTTGGTGCAAGTCTTGAAAGTGATGACTGGCCTGATGCTGCTTATACTGGGGCTAGGTGTAGTGATTCCTGCTTTGGCGATCAGCAGCTATCTGATTGGCGGCATCTTATTGGTGTCTATGCAATCTTTTGTCAATGCGTTGGCGTTCGCCTACATCAACACCGGGGCCTCTTTGAATTTTGGTTTTTCAAGAGCTGGTGGTTCTTTGGGGTATGCAGCAACTTCATTTGTGATTGGCCAACTATTGGCTAGTTATTCTGCAGAGATATTGCCATTGATCACGATTGTTGAAGGGGTGCTTTTCTTTGGCATTTTGGCACTGATGCCGGCATTAGCAGAAGACCCGCACACCATACCAACAGAAGTCAGCCAGCATTCACAGCATCTGCTGAAGAAATATCCTTTCTTACTCTTTTTATTCATTGGCTTTAGTTTTTTGTTTAGTTTCCATACCATGATCAATAGTTTCTTGGCACAAATATTTGGTCATATTGGTGGCGGCAGCAAAGAAGTTGGCATAGCTTTGATGATCGCAGGTTTATGTGAATTGCCAGGCATGATGTTGTTCGAAAGGCTGGTCAAACGAAAAAATAGTCAGTTTTGGCTGTTTTTCTCAAGCGTTGCCTTTGGGTTGCGCGGCTTGCTGATGTTGTTGGCTGGTTCGATCCTTTTCATGGAATTGACCCATTTGATGCAAGGGTTAAGTTTCGCCTTATTTATTCCGGCATCAGCTTACTTATTCAATCAAGTATTGGCGAACGAAGACCGTGTCTTTGGCCAAACCTTGATTATCATTGCCACAACTATTGGTGGTGTGCTGGGAAATATTTTAGGCGGCTTTTTGGTACAAGCATTTGGTGTTTGGATCATGCTTGTCTGTGGAACGATCTTTGCGATGATAGGGGCTGTTCTCGTCTATTTCGGTCTGTTGAAGCTGCCGATGAAAGTTGGAAATTAAACATTTTCCAACTTTTTTTTGTAGTATGAATTAACTGGCAATAAAAGATACAACAAATCTGATTCGTCTGGTATTTATTTTCATACAATTTTTTAGCGGCACTCTACTTTGTTGAATACTGTTTGCGCTCCTCATTTTTGACGGTATCTAACAGAAGAGCTAATTATTGTTGATTATGATTTAGTCATTTTAGATTTGTTTGAAAATAAGCACAATGAATTTCGTTTATGAAATGATAGATAATGATTTTTATTTTTTCAAAATTCTGACAGTTCCCTTGTTGTTTTTATTCTTTTTGATAAAATATGAAGCGATGGAAGATAGGGTTTCTGGTTTTGTTTTTTGATTTATTTGTTACGAGTACAGTTTTTGCCTCACAATATTACAATAGCAATAAGACTGCCGGGGTAAAAATGAAGAGAAAATCCAGTTATATTATAAAGGAACTGCTTGAGATTCCTTAAATCCTGTTGCCGCAAAAACTATTTGGTATGATAGTTTTAGAAATACAAGCGTAATTTTGTGAAAAATTGCGCTTTTTATCTATGTAAATAAGGGAGAAAGATGAATAAATTTCAAGTATTAAATATTGTTTTATTGAATCTGTTTACGGTCACGCTTATTGCTATATTTGTTTTAATAAATGAAAAAGGGGAACTATTATTAACTATTATTATCTTAATTACAGTAAATAGCAGTATTTCTTCTTTAGTAATATTAGCAAATAAAAAAGTACTGCAGGTTAGATATTTAGTTGGCATGTCAAGAAAAGAAATAACCTGTCATTAATAGATTAAAGCGTTTATCTGATAATAATGTCTATCTGCTCAATTATATTCCTGAAGCTGACAGGGATGGCGCTATTACTGATTTAGGAGATTGGGAAAGAGCAGATATCGCATCCTTTTTACTTACATTTCAGCACTATTTGTATGTCGGCAAAGAACACTATCTTAATGGAGATGATAATTTTAATCTCATCGCAACTATAAATTCTTCCGATATTGAGCGCAATGTTATTGACAAGTATGTAGACATTGCGTTTAAGAATGATTTGATTTTATTAGAATCTAGTTTGGAAATTATTACTAGGTTTGAGGCGGAAGCGGGTTCATTGAGAGGAGATTTATCTTTACAATCAATATCCGAAAGGCATAGAAACGAATTTACTTATTATTTCGGTAACTTTTTGTTTGGCTTAAGCGTCTCTATGATACTATTGGCTTTTGGCTTGTTTAGTGTTTATTTGATCATTATTTCAAGCTTAGAAATTTTTACTCAAGAAATAAAACTGTTAAGGATTATCGGACTTAAACATTCAAAAATAAGAAAAAATTTTGAATGTTTATTTGCTATACCTATTATTTTATCTGCTATTGTATTTTTATTTTTTATTCAAAATACTGGATTTAAGCTTATCATAGAAGATTACCTATATTTGACTTTACTGAATGTGATTATTTGTTTTTGTTCAAAATATATAATAGATAGAAGATTGGTAAAGGGGTTAAAAAATGATTAGATTAGAGGGAGTGACAAAATCCTATAATAAAAAGAATATATTGACCAATGCTAATTTTCTTGCAAAAGAAGGGGAAATTACGCTATTGACAGGAAAATCTGGTTCTGGTAAGTCGACTTTATTAAATATAATTTCCGGTATTCAAGTTTATGATTCTGGTAACTATTTTGTCAATAAAGTAAAGCTTGATGTGGATGATGATCGATATATGAGCCAATTTAGAAATGCGAAGATAGGTTATATTGTTCAGGATTACGCTTTGATTGAAGATTATTCAGTCCTAGAGAATATCTTATTACCTTCAATGTACAACAAGAAGTTTGAAAAAAAAGATATTCAGGATAAAGCAAATGTACTAGCAAAAGATTTTGGGTTATTCGATAGTATAGATAAGAAGGTTAAACACATTTCCGGTGGTCAAAAACAAAGAACTGCGATTGCACGTAGCTTGATCTTAGATCCAGCGATTATTCTTGCAGATGAACCGACAACTAATTTGGATGAAGAAAATTTTCTGTTGATTATTGAGCTATTTGAGGCACTAAAAAGAGCAAAAAAATTAATTATTATCGCTACACATGATGATAGGATAAAATCAATTGCAAATAAAATTTATAGAATAGATGGTACCATACTAAACAAGAATCTTGATTATCGTATGCTATGAAAAATATGCATTGATTACTCGTGACTTTGTCATATCAAAAAAACCGCTGAATTCAGCGGTTTTTTTCTGTTTATTGTTTAAATTCTTGTGTGTAGGTTCTGCGTTCTTTTCTTAGTGACGAGAAATGATTCCTCCAGCGAGTTTCATTATATTCACTTAATGGTGAATATTCTGATTTTAGAAATCAAATCAAATAGTGTACTTTTATTTAAGTTACAAAAGCACATGACTGTGTGATGTTGACAATTTTATTTGATAAAATCCCGTTCTTATGAAAAGTACATCGGTGTTAGTTGTAATGATTAAGCTTGTTTATATGAAATTATAAGATGATGAAAAATAACAACGGGATTGGATAGAAAAGGAGAGAATTAAATAGCAAATCAAAGGAATGGCACATATAGGTTCCACCTAAAATTTTTGTAGTATGTTAGCTAACAATTAAAACAATCGCTCGCAAGTTGTTCTATTTCATGTTCATCCTGATTCAGCATTCATTATAACTAATAATTAAGCAGGGTGATAAATTGAATGAATAATTTTATGATTGATTTTTTTTGCAGGTGTACATAACAATTATTGCTAATGGCTAATTTTAGTGGAAATAGAAATTGAAAAAAGTTCATTTATTTATATTAAATGGATTCATTAATACGGAAGATACAATTATATACAATTTTAAAAGGCAACAAATGAAAATGACGAATAGATGT
Source organism: Enterococcus salsurae (assembly GCF_054784955.1). Classification (NCBI taxonomy): domain Bacteria; kingdom Bacillati; phylum Bacillota; class Bacilli; order Lactobacillales; family Enterococcaceae; genus Enterococcus; species Enterococcus salsurae. The sequence goes on from NZ_BAAHWY010000003.1 coordinate 356,310, forward strand.
AGAAAGGGTTAAATAATATGCCACGTATGACTAGAAAGAAAATGATGACCTTAGGAATCACTGTTTTAACATTACAATCTTCTCTTTTGCCTGCAGGTATGGTTTATGCAGAAACGAAAGAAGCACAAAATGAACATCAGGAGTATGGAGCAAATCATTTTGAACAAAATAACGAGCAATTTTTAGCTAATCAACAGACTAATATCCTAGAGTATACAGAAACAAGAAATACAAGTGCTGTGCCTATTAAAGACTATGAAGGCACAGCATTTATGAATAATGGGAATCTATCTGAAAAAGCGTTAGATATGATTGGCTCATCAGGTGCGATACCGGTTAAAGTAACTGAGAAGACACAGTTGTTTCATAATGGTGTAGTTAAACCTGATAACACCAATCTTTTTGCTATTCATGAAGCTTTGGGTCATTTTGAAAGAGATAATGAAATAATTTATACACATATAGGTATGTACCGAGGGGAGCCAGTTGAAGCCAAAATAAACCTCATCGATGCAGAATCACCAAATGGATCGGGAATTATATCTTTCATGCTAGAAGGAAATCAGGCGTCAATTTCTACTTTCCGCATGACTATGTATAACCTCGAATATGAGTTTAGATTGATGGATACAAAGGAAGTAATTTCCAATAATATAATTTTTGGGAGCAGTCCTATAACCAATTTAGGTATGGAACACCTTCACAAAGGTCTAAAATATGAATTCTCAACTAATAATTTACGTGGTCTAATAATTGATGAAGTATATAGAGGAGTAGGCCAAATTTCCAAATTGGATAATGTAATAAGCGTAAGTCATGGCTCTTCCGAAGAACTACTTCAGTTTCAAGGGGCAGATATGAATGAAGCAACAGTTTTTAATGTCTTAGAAACAGGAAGTTTTAACAAGAAGGTTAGTATGGGTGATATGGAACTAGTTGCTACTAATTCGAGAATGAGTATTCTAGATTGGCCAGGTGATAATTCAATAATAGGAAAAAGTATACTAGAAACAACAATCTCTAATTTGAATACAGATTCTATAAAAGTAACAGGGACAGCGGAACCCAATGCGAATATGATTATTAAAGCTGGGGAATCAATTATTGCTGAAGGGAAAGTTGAAAGTGATGGCACATATTCTTTCGATATTGAAAATCAGTCAGCAGGAACCAAAGTGACAGCCCAAGCCTCAATTGATGGTGTTTATTCAAATGTTGCAGAAACTGTTGTAATTAGAGAAAGAATCAACGAGACTACAATTTCTGATATGAATACTGATTCTACAAAAGTAACAGGAACAGCGGAACCCAATGCCAATATTACGATTAAGGCTGGAAATAATGTGATTGCAGAAGGCACAGTTGGAAGTAATGGTGCGTATTCACTTTCAGTTGAAAAACAATCTGTAGGAACTAAAGTAACAGCTCAAGCGACAATTGATGGAATTTCGTCAAATATAGCTGAAACAACAGTTATTAGAGCAAGAATCGACGAAACAACGATTTCTGAATTAAATACAGATTCTATAAGAGTAGAAGGTAAAGCAGAGCGAAATGCAAATATTGTAATCAAAGCAGGAGAAGAAACGATTGCCAGTGGACGAGTTGGCAGCGATGGTCGTTATGCATTGTCTATTCCGAAGCAGCAGGCAGGCACAGTAATTACAGCGCAAGCAAGCCTTAATGATATTTCGTCAAATATAGCTGAAACAACAGTTGTCAGAGCTGGAATCGATGAAACAACGATTTCTGAATTAGATACAGATTCAACACAAGTAAAAGGAACAGCAGAGCCTAATTCAACTATTGTGATCAAAGCAGGAGAAACAACGATTGCTAGTGGACGGGTTGGGAGTGACGGTATTTACTCACTAACTATACCAAAACAACAAGTAGGTACAGTGATTACAGCGCAAGCAACCCTTAATGGTATCTCTTCAAACGTCGCTGAAACTATAGTTGTCAGAACGGGAATTGATGAAACAACGATTTCAGATTTAAATACTGATTCAACAAGTGTGACTGGGTCTGCCGAAGCAAATGCAACAATTGTCATTAAAACAGGAGATGTGATTATTGCAAATGGTCGGGTTGGAAGTGATGGCATTTATTCATTAACCATTCCAAAGCAGCAAGCAGGTACAATCATTACTGCACAAGCAACCCTCAACGGCGTAGAGTCAAATATTGCAGAGACTACAGTCGTAAGAGCAACTATTGATGAAACAACATTGAATGAAGTGAAAAATACGTCAACAAGTGTGAGTGGAACCGCAGAACCAGGTGCACAAGTGCGAGTAATTATTGGGCATTCTGACACGAAGCAAACAACAGTCGACAATGATGGCAGATTTGAAGTACGAATTGATCCTCAAGCTACAGGAACAGTGATTACAGCGCAAGCAAGTATGGACAGCCTAGAGTCAAATATTGCATCAACTGTAGTCATTACTGATCCAGAAAGTACGGAAGGAACGATTACACCAGGACAATATAATATTTCCTCAGGCGATCAATTTATTAGAGGAACATACACTGGAGATGTGGATTCTGCGCGTGTATATGTCAATGGGACCTCGGTTCGTGGTGGGACTTTTGAAGATGGAAAATTTGAATTTTTCATTGGCAGTCGTATCCAATCGGTGGATGATGTTGTAGAAATCGAAGCATTGGATCCTTTCATCAAAGTGATTGATCGAAAAACTGTTGATTTGACAAGAGATTTAGCAGGTGCGATTGCGCCTAATGAATTTCGTGTTGGTGACACAATGATTACTGGAACTTTCACGGGCGATGTGAATTTTGCCCGTCTAATTCTCAATGGTAACTTGACAAGTTCATGGGGAGGTACTTTTACTCCAGATGGTAATTTTTCATTCTACGCAGCTAACCTAGGCATTAAAACTGGAGATCAAGTAGAAATCCAAGCAATGAATCGCCAAGTAAATGGGAATAGTGAAGTCATCGAGATTTTAGAAACAAAAGAAGTTCCTGTCACAGATAACGTACAAAGCACAATCGCTACAAATAAATATAGCTACTTACATTCTTCAATTACGGGTACTTTTACTGGCAATATCAATTTTGCAAACTTGGTCATTGACGGCCAATCAGTTGCGAATTGGGGTGGAACCTTCAATGATGCAACAGGTAATTTCGACTTCTTTGTTCATGCGCAATTTAGAGAACAAATCAGAAATGCCTCGAAAGTTCAACTGCAAACCTTCCACCGTGAAACAATCAATGGGCAAACGATCGATCATAAACTGATTTTACAACCAGTCGAAATGGTTGATGTCCAAAGTGAAATTCAACCTGCTGTCTTTAAGATGACAGACAATGAAATCACTGGGACTTATACAGGTGATATCAATTTTGCCAACTTAATTATTGATGGTACATCTATTTCATGGGGAGGTTTATTCGATCCAACGACACAAACTTTTTCTTACTTTGTGAACGAGGCAACGCGTAATCTGATGCGTGAAGCTAATAAAGTTGAAATTGTTGCATATCATCGTGGTGTTGTTAGCGGAAATCCAATAGACACACCATTGAATCGCAACGTGATCGAGATTGAAAATGATTAGATAATCTAAGACTTTAAGACTATAAATGGAATAAAGCATAAGAAATTGAAGAGATCCTTGTTTCTTGTATCTAACAAGGATCTCTTTAAATATAGGAGGAGAATGCATACATGCGCATAAATAAAAGAGTACTGACATTGCTGAGTATAACGGCAATAAGTATTGGATTGGCTGCTTGTACAGATGACTCACAGACAAAAACTGACGCTACACAAGTAAACGAGACAAGCGACCAATATCTGATTCAAGAAGAAGCGAAGCCTCAGACCATCGTTGGCGGCTTGAAAATGACAATCGATAAACAAGAAATCAATCAAAAGATAACGGAAGATGGCGATTACAGCTTACATACATTTACAATTACAGCCGAGAACATGGGATCCGTACCAGCTGGATTAGGATCGATTGACTTTCTTTTAGAAACACAAGCAGGTGATGTGATTGAGCTGGATCATACAATGGCGATGTTTGGCAATGAGATTGCTGTAGGAGAAAGTATCACAGGAAATGTTTCCTTTGCGTTAGAAGAAAATCAAAAAGCAGAAAAGCTGATCTATCAACCGGGTGAAGAACAGCTAACAGAATGGGATGTTCAAAGCGAATGAAAATAAATGTAATTGGCTTAGGATATATCGGATTGCCCACAGCACTTACCTTTGCAAACCATGGTGTGGATGTAGTAGGTGTCGATATATCACAAGAAATGGTGCTTTCATTGCAACAAGGCAAGGCGCCAATTGAGGAACCAAAAATTGATGAGAACTTAAACCGCGCAATTGAATCAAAAAAATTCAAAGCACAGAGACACCCCGAGAAAGGTGATGTCTTTATCATTGCTGTACCAACACCGAATATTCCAGATCAGCTTGGGACCTGTGATTTATCTTATGTAAATACAGCGTTGAAATCGATTCTTCCTTATCTTGAAAAAGGCAACACTGTTATCGTTGAGTCTACTATTCAGCCTCGGACGATGCAGGATGTCATTGCCCCTACTTTAGAATCGAATGGATTTACAATTGGGAAAGATTTATATGTGCTGCATTGCCCTGAACGCGTTCTGCCAGGAAATATATTCGAAGAGCTGATCATGAATAATCGAATTATCGGTGGCATGACTGATAATTGTACACAAGAAGGAAAACGGATATATCAAACTTTTGTTAAAGGAAAGATGTTAGAAACATCGGCCGGAAGTGCTGAATTATCAAAGTTGATGGAAAATACGTATCGTGATTTAAACATTGCTTTGGCTAACGAGCTGGTTCAGGTTTGTGATCGTTTAGAGCTTGATGCACTAAAAGTCATTGAATTAGCAAATCAGCATCCCCGCGTCAATATTCATCAGCCAGGCCCTGGCGTAGGCGGTCATTGCTTAGCGGTGGATCCGTACTTTGTCGTTGCAGCGGCTCCTGAAGAAGCTAAATTGATTCAACTAGGTCGGATGATCAACACAGAAATGCCAGAATTTATTATGAATAAAGTTGAAGAAATCCTCTCGATCCATGGAGGCAAAAAAATTACCATTCTTGGTCTGGCCTATAAAGGGAATATTGATGATGCCCGAGAAAGTCCGGCTATTGAGATAGTAAGGAGGCTGAAACATAAGAATCAATTTGACATTGTTACTTATGATCCGTATGTAACAACGGCTGATACAAGCGACTTAGATGAGGCATTAATAAATAGTGATTTGGCCCTAGTACTTTGTGATCATGATGAATTTAAAGGACTTTCCTCAAGCTCAGTACAAAATATGAAGCAGAAAATTATTTTTGATACTAAAAATATCGTTACAGAAAAAGCAAGTTTTGAAGTTGCATACTCACTAGGCTACTTGCCAAAATCACGATCGCCAATGACACGATGAACTTTTTTTGAAAGGAAAATTGATGAATAAAGAAATAAATCTAAAAAAGGTAAAACAAGTGATCAAGCAAAAGATTGCCTATATTATTTTGATTATTGTTGTTCCTTTAGTATGTATGGTGGTATATTTAACATTTTTTGTTGAGCCTACTTTTCAAAAAAGTGCACAACTTTTGGTTAGTCAATCAGAAAGTGCATCTGGGAACCGATTAGAAAATCAAATGATACAAGCAGATCTGCAGTTAGTTAGTACTTACAGCGCTATTATTATGAGTCCGCGCATTCTAAACGAAGTATCCGATGCTTTAGATCAAGCATATGATCTTACAGAGTTGACAGATATTATCAGTGTATCAAATGCGTCGAACTCACAGATTATAGAAATCAAGGCATTTCATCAAAGTCCTGCTATCGCAGCAGAAATCGTTAATACAACTGCACATATATTTAGTGAAGAAATACCGCAAATTATGAATATTGATAATGTCACAATTTTAGCAGAGGGCACAGTTTTTACTAAGGAAGTGCCTGCCCGGCCCCACAAGTTGCTTTTGCTTACAATGACTTTATTACTAAGCCTACTTATGGCAGTCACTTTTATATTCATTTTAGTTGTTTTGGAACGTAGTTTTGCATCAAACTATGAGATTGAGGATACCTTAGGCTTGAAAATTATTGGCGAAATCAATCAAGAAAAATGGATATCATCATTCAAAACGATTCAGTCAAAAAGTATTAGAGGAAGGAAACGAGTGTGATATGTAATGAAAGAGAGTTATTCAATCATAAGTGAACAGTTTAAATTAATAAGAGAAAACATTGATTATTTAAGTAAGCAAGATGAAATAAAAACAATCGTTGTTACCTCAGGAGAAAGTGGTACTGGTAAATCGACAGTCTCTGCAAATTTAGCAGTTGCATTTGCACAACGAGGTAGTCGAACATTATTGATAGATGCAGATTTACGAAAACCGACACTTCATCATCTGTTCACCAAAGAGATTCATGTAGGATTATCAAACTATATTCGTCGTGATATCACTTTTACATCATGCATACAATCAGTAATTTTAGAAGATTGCGAATTTTCAATCATTACTAGTGGACCTATCATGCACAATCCCAACGATTTGTTCACCTCTCCCAAATTGTCTGCGGCTCTGGGTCAAATTAAAGAAAGCTATGACATCATTATTATTGATACACCACCTGTAAATATCGTATCTGATGCATTGATTCTATCAAAGAAAGTTGATGGTGTCTTATTAGTAGTTCATGCAGATAAAACAAAAAAACAGACAGCGAAAAATGCAGTTGAAAAATTACGAATGGTTCATGCAAATATGGTAGGCGTTGTGGTAAATGGTAAGAAGAATTCAGAAGGATACTATTATTAAGGAGGACGATTTTTTGGAGACGCCCCAGATTCAGTCAATCAGTGTGATGAGTTACAAACGATGGAAACGGATATTTGAATTGGTAATTAGTGCAAGCTTATTGTTACTGCTTAGTCCACTCTTGGTTGTGATAAGCATGATCATCAAGCTCGCTAATCGTCAAGCGCCTATCTTATTTAAACAAGTACGTGTTGGAAAAAATGAAAAATTGTTTGTCATGTATAAGTTTCGTACAATGGTTCCGGACGCAGACCAACAGTTGTGTCACTATTTGGATAAGAACGAAATTGAAGGTGCAATGTTTAAACTGAAGAATGACCCTCGTGTGACAGGCTTTGGACGGTTTCTTAGAAGGGCTAGCCTGGATGAATTGCCTCAGTTAATTAATGTACTAAAAGGTGATATGGCTTTAATTGGACCCCGGCCACCCTTAGTGAGGGAGGTTGCTTCCTATACGAAAAAGGAAAAAGAACGGTTAAGTATCACCCCAGGATGTACAGGATTATGGCAAGTAAGCGGTAGAAATGAGTTGAGTTTTCATGAAATGGTGTCACTCGATTTATATTATATCAATAACCTGAGCTTATTATTGGATTTGAAGATCATTTTCAAAACAATTGGTGTTGTTTTTTTGCCCAAAGGAGCTTTTTGATGAAAGATATGAAAAAAATAACATTTTTAGGAAGTTATCTACACCCTCTCACTTTCGAAGAAACGGTGCATAAAATTGAAGAAATGATAAACAAAGATATCCCATTGCAACATGTATCATTAAACGCAGGAAAAATGAATTTAATGGAAAAAGATCCCTCATTATGTTCAATCGTTAATCGTGCTGATTTGATAACAGCAGATGGACAATCTATTGTATGGGCTGCGCGATACCTGGGGCATCATGTGCCGGAGAGAGTGACCGGTATTGATCTATTTAGAGAATTAGTGAAATTGTCGGCTGAAAAGGGATGGCGTGTCTATTATCTGGGTGCTTCCAAAGAAGTCCTAGACTTAGTCACTAGACATGACAAGGAGTTATATCCGGAACTGATTATTGCAGGTTATCATCATGGTTATTTCTCGGACTCAGAATCTTTAAAGATTGCAAAGGAAATTGCTAGATCAAAACCAGATTTATTGTTTGTTGCTTTTTCAAGTCCCAAAAAAGAAATATGGCTAGATACCTTTCGCGAAGTGTTGCAAGTGCCGTTTACGATGGGAGTGGGTGGGAGTTTTGATATAGTTGCGGGAAAAACAAAACGGGCACCTGCTTGGATGCAGCGAAGTGGTTTGGAATGGTTTTATCGATTTATACAAGAGCCAATGAGGATGTTTAACCGGTACATTATTGGAAATATACGATTCGTAAAACTTGTATGGAAAGAAAAACAAAAAAATGAACTTTAAAAGAAAGATTGGTATCAGGGTATTTATGCTTTTTGTTGCGATATTTCCAGTAATCGACGTTCTAAACGGATTGTTCTTAAGTTTGAATGTGCCTATTCCAGTCGGTGTGATTTATCGGCTGCTGTTTTTTCTATTTTTAATCTTGATGATTATGAGTGAAAAAATCCCCTGTAGCTACTATACATATTTAACCTATGGCTTTGTTGTTCTTACGCTGACATTGTTTATTCTTCAAGTGATATTTTTACAATATACCTGGCGTTGGGTAATAGAAGATAGTTCAGTCTATGTAAAATATCTTTTATGGATGTTGATTCCCTATTATATTTACCAAAGGAAACAAGAAATAAGTAAACTTCACTATGATAGTTTGCTTATTATAATTAGTGTATTGTTTACGCTGGGGTTGTTGATTCCTTATTTTTTAGGACTAGGCTACCAAACTTATGACAATTCTGATGCAGGTTACAAAGGATATTTTTTTGCAAATAATGATACGAGCTTTGCGTTTATTGTCTCTATTACATTTACTCTCCAAGCGCTTCTTGTATCAGTGAAACAGCAGTCACATAGATTTTCGATGTTCTATGCAGTCCTATTTGCTGGGAATCTAATTTGTTTAGTGCTTGTTGGCACTAAAACAGGTGTTTTCTATGGGATAAGTGTTATGGGGTACTTATTGATTAGGTTAATTGTTGGTGTTGAACGCAAAGCACGCATACAACAAATGATTATTTGGTTGGTTAGTATCTCTACTGTACTCTGGATTTTTTTACAAGGACTTCCCTTGTTAATGCAGGGATTTGAGGGAACGTATCTAAGAATCGTTTATTTTTATCATCTTTTTGATGGTGATTTAGTCCGTTTGATTTCTAGTTCCAGAAGCGATTTTCTAGCAGGAGGTATGGCTGCATTTTTAAGCGATGATGCACGAAACTTTACGATTCTTTTTGGTCAAGGCTTCGAATATCGGTTGGCACACTTTGGACGTTTGGGTCTTATAGAGATGGATTTGTTTGATACGCTTTTTGGTCAAGGATTTATTGGCGTTTGTCTGTTGTGTATATCTCTTGCATATTACGGATGGTTATCCTTTCAGCCTCATAAGAGATCTGTTTATAGTTATGCCTTCATTGTTGTTCTATTTTATAGTTTCTTTGCGGGACATGTATTGTATTCAGCATTATCTTCCACACTTTTTGGACTAATCTGTGGTGGAATTATTTTGACAGAAAAGGAATGAAAATATTTGTGAAGAAATTGTTTATGAGATTGGGTTTGTTTTCCATAGGATCATTAGGCTCAGCACTATTGAATCTTGTTCTTCTACCTGTAACAACCAGTTTTTTGACACCAGAAGAGTATGGCAAAACAAGTATGTTTTTTCTGGCGCAAACTTTTTTGATTTATATTATCTATCTGGGGTTTGATCAAGCCTTTACTCGAGAATATCATGATCAAATGAATAAGCGTGCACTTTTACAGCAAGCTATGATTGTACCATTAATAGGAGCGATGGCTTTGCAAGCTATTTTGATAATATTCTCTTCAGGATTTTCTCGAATTTTGTTTGCTTCTCCAACGTATTCTTATGCAATCTACCTACTTGCTGGTTCAATTAGTTTGCTTATATTTGAGCGATTTATACTGCTATATATTCGCATGCAAAATCATGCCGTTAAGTTTTCCGTATACAGTATTTTAGTGAAACTAGTGGTATTGTTAACAACTTTGTTCTTTCTATATATGTATTCTCCAACTTTTATTACCGTAGTTTATGGCATGTTGGTTGGCCAAATGATAGGGGACTGTATTTTGATTATAGGAAATTATAAATTTTTTTTTCCTATCGAAAGACAAATCGATTATGACCTGATTCACAAATTAATGCATTTTGGCCTTCCAATTGTCATAGGTACATTCTTATATAGCTTATTGATGATTATTGATAAAGTTATGCTTCGCCACTTTACTGATTTTTCTTCATTAGGAATCTATACTGCGGGATTTAAAATAGCAAGTGCATTAATGGTTTTACAAATAAGTTTTGCGAATTTTTGGGTTCCAACTGCCTATGAGTGGTTTAAACAAAGAAAACCAATTTATTATTATGAACGAGTGAGTCACTTGATCATGTTTTTGATATCGCTATTCTTTTTGTTTATGGTCTTCTTTAAGGAAAGTATCATCTATTTATTATCTCGTGAATACGCAGAAGCTCAATATGTATTCCCGTTACTGTGTTTTTACCCCTTAATGATGACAATCAGTGAAACGACAAATTTAGGAATCGTCTTTTCTAAGAAGAGCCATTTGAATATTGCTGCGTCATTTATTGCTGTAGCTGTTGCTTTTATTTGTCATCTATTGTTAATACCGATAAGTGGAGCCATAGGGGCTGCCTGTGCAACTGCAGCAGGATACTTGACTTTCTTTCTTTCACGTACATATTTTTCTATGAAACATTGGGAAGGGTTCTCGGTGAAACGTCAAGTGACGTTGACACTTATACTATACATCTTCGCAATTTTTGTAGCTTATAATCGAAATATCTGGCTTGAAAAATCTTTAACAATAGCATTAATTATTATAACTATCTCTATATACAATAAAGAGGTTCGACAGATTCTACAATACTTTATTGAAAGGAAACAAAAAAAAATATGAATATTTTACTAGTTGGACCGGATCTAAATGCAAAAGGAGGAATGGCAACGGTTATCCGTAATTTCTTAGAAGCTGAGACACCCCCAGATCTCAATTTTTATTATCACAAAACTTGGTCTGAAAAATGGACAATTTTAACACAGATCATCGCATTTTTTAGTTTTAGATATAAGATCAAAAAAAATAATTGTCAAATTATTCATTTTCATGTCGCTCAGAAAGGGAGTTTTTACCGGAAGAGTATGCTATTACTTTTAGCACCAAAAAAGTGTAAAGTTATTTTTCATTTACACGCTTCAAAATTTGATCAATTTTATCAAAACAGTCACCGTTGGGAGAAGTGGTGGATTCGCCAAATATTCGAACAGGTTGACCAATTGGTCGTTTTAAGTCAAAGTTGGGCAAATTTTTATCAGTCGATTACAACTACAGCCATCGATATTATTCCTAACGCAGTAGAATTACCCGATAAAAATGTTTATGATGCAAATGCAGAATGGATTCTCACACTCGGTAGAATTGGGCAAAGAAAAGGGAGTTTTGATGTACTAGAAGTTGCTAAAGAGATTGCTATAGAATTTCCTTCAATCCGTTTTGTGATGTATGGTGATCAAGAAAACGCTGATATAGATAAACAGATTAAACACGAAAAAATTAATAACGTCTACTTAAAACATTGGATAGGGAAGGAAGAAATGCCAGAAATATTAAATCAATCAGTATTACATTTTCTTCCGTTGTATCATGAAGGAATGCCAATGTCCATTTTGGAAACGATGGCATCCGGGATTCCCAATCTATCAACGAAAGTAGGTGGTATTCCTGAGTTAATACAACATAATAAAAATGGATATTTGGTAGATGCGGGGGATACTCAAGCTATGGTAGAAACTTTAAAAAAATTTTTGAAAAATGAAAATTATCGAAAAAAAATTAGCCAAAAGTCTAGAGAGACAATTATTGAAAAATATGGTTTACCTGCATATCTATTGCAGTGGAATCAGATATATATAAAGCAACTTGATTAAATAATAAAGAAGGAGATGTGTGATGAAGAAAATTAAGGTAGTCTCAGTTTTTGGTACTAGGCCAGAAGCAATAAAAATGGCCCCTGTAATAAAAGAGTTGATGCGTTCTTCAAGATTCGACTCTAAAATAATCGTTACCGGCCAACATAAGGAAATGCTAGACCAAACTTTAGCATCTTTCAAAATAGTGCCAAATTATAATTTAGAGATTATGCGAGAAAATCAATCTCTAACGAGTATTACCAGTCGTATTATTCAAGGCCTTGAAACGATTTTTCAATCAGAAAAACCTGATCTCATTCTAGTTCATGGAGATACAACTACAGCATTTGCTGCTGCACTAGCAGCATTTTATGAAAAAATTTTAATTGGTCACGTAGAAGCGGGGTTAAGAACTGGTGATAAAAACAATCCCTTTCCGGAAGAAATGAATAGAAGTTTAATTGATCAGATGTCAGACTTTATGTTTGCTCCTACCGAAAAAAGCAAAGAGAATCTGGTCAAAGAAAACTTGCCTCAGCAGCAAATTTATGTGACTGGAAATACATCTATTGATGCTTTATTCAATATATTAGAACAAAAGCAGATCCATAATGCTATAGATGCTAATAGTAAAGAAAAAATAATATTAGTAACAATGCACCGAAGAGAAAATATAGGTCAACCAATGGAACAGGTGTTTAGTGCGTTAAAAAAAATAGCAAATGAATACCCAGAATTTCTTGTAGTATTTCCGGTTCATAAAAACCCTAAAGTGCGTGAAATTGCCTACCAATATTTAGATGGACAAAGAAATATAAAATTGATCGAGCCATTAAATACGCCTGAATTCTATCAATTGCTATCCAAAAGTTACCTTGTCTTGACTGATTCAGGCGGAATTCAAGAAGAAGCTCCCTCGTTAGGCGTACCTGTGCTGATTGTTAGAGATACTACAGAAAGACCTGAAGGCATTGCTGCAGGAACTCTAAAGTTAATTGGCACAGAAGAAGAACGTGTATACTCAGAGATAAAGCATCTTTTATCAAATAATTCTCTTTATCAAAAAATGTCAAAAGCTAAAAATCCATATGGAGATGGACAAGCTAGTGAGAGAATCGTAAATCAATTAGAGCAGCATTTCTCAAAGATGAAAAATTTGGAATAGTCAAAAACTATATAGTCTACAATCAACAGGTAGAAATAAATGAAAATGAAACGATTTCCCATATAGTGCTTGAGAATGCTGTTTATTGTCATTTATTTCCTTACAGCTATGATATAAAGAAACGTGAACAAGAAAAATCATTACCTAAGAGAGGAATTAGAATTGATAATAAATTTCTAGGTCTTCTTGAAGCCAAAGAAGAAGTCCGATTTCAGTCCCTGCAACCAAACCAATGACTGCAAAGCGAGCTAAGCTGTGTCCATGCTGTATTCACCATTCAAGTATCTCTCCACTAGTTCTACTCGTTTTTATGGATGAGTTTCATCTTTCTTTTTGGCATACAAAATACCCCCTATACAGGACTTTTTATATTTCAGGTCCTAAATAGGGGGAGTATAACACTAAAGCTTCAGCGGTTTTTTCTTATTTTTTCTCTAATACAGCAATAAATTCACGCATATAATCTGGTAGATCAGGCGGACGGCGGCTAGATACGATATGGCCATCAGTAACGGCTGGTGTATCAACCCATGTTGCACCTGCGTTGGTCATATCATCTTTGATCCCTGGCGTGCTAGTGACCGTTTTGCCTTGTAAAATATTGGCTGAGATCAAGACCCAGCCAGCATGACAGATCTGTCCAATGATTTTTTGCTCTTTATCCATTTCTTGGACAAAAGAGATCACTTCAGGAAAGCGACGCAATTTATCTGGTGCCCAGCCACCCGGTACCAATATTGCATCGTAATCAGCGGCTGCGATATCAGTAAATGCATAGGCTGATTCAGCCGGGACGCCGTATTTGCCAATATAAGTTTTATGGGCTTCTTGACCAACCAAGTCAACTTGAGCGCCTTCTTCTCTTAAGCGGTGGACAGGGTACCACAACTCTAAGTCTTCAAAATCATTGTCCACTAAGGCAATGATTTTTTTGTTTTCTAAACGCACAGATATTCCTCCTTTTTTGTATGCTTCAAGTGTAACAAATGCACAGACAAACAACAAAATATCCGCTTAAAAGCCGCTGGCATCATATCTGCCAGCGGCTTTTTTTTGCTTAACGTTTTCGACCTGGTCCTCTTTGCCGGCGATTGTTCTGGTTCGTGACCCGTTGCAGGACTTTTTCGGCTTTGTTTTTTTCGTTTTGGAGACGGTTTTGCTCCATTTTCAAATGCCTGCGTTCTTGGTCATTTGTGGATTGTGCCAACTTTGTACTCGTTTCAGCCAATTGCTTTTCAATTTGTTCTTGCCAATTGTGATTGAATTGGACCCACCACTGAGGATCAGCATAGTCGTTGGCTTGTTCATCCTTGCCAGTTGCCAACACATCCTTATACCGTGTCAGCTAATGTCCCAGCGGTTGACGCCACTGTTTCAAATAATACGCCCGCTGTTCGTCATTCATTTGTTCGATATAAGTATCTTCTTCATGATCAATCATATTTTGTAAGAAGCCCATGATCGGTAAAATCAAATAAATGATCAAGCCGAAGCGGGGGAAGAAGAAGGCAAGTACCAGTAATATAAGTCGAAACAACAACATCATCCGCTGTCTTTGGCGTTCTTTATTTTGGATAAAAGGATCAGCGGCGTGTTGATTGAGTTGTTTGTTCAAAGACAAGACGAGATATGTCCATAAAGCAGTGACTAGGAAACTCAGCAGACCATAGATCAAGACGACTTGCTGGTTGGTATCTTCAATCAGCAGACGAGTAAAAGTAGGAATCAAGGACATGAAAAATAAGAAAAATATATATACGACAAAATCTTTATTTGATATTTTGTTGATTTTACTGAATAGTCCAGCCCCTTGATACCACAGGTCACCGACGAAACAAAAACTGATAAAATAAATACCAATAGCCCGCAGGAGTGCCCATACTTCGATGGTTCCGGACTACGTCAATTGGATGGGCAATTCTAATACGATAATAGTAATGATGATTGCGATGATCGCATCACCAAAAGCAACGATTCTTTCTTTCATAGTATGCACCTTTCTTGTTGAAACTGACTCTATTTTGGCACAAATTGAAGAGAAAAGAAACGATGAAAAGCTCAACCAGAGTTTTTTCGTCTTGAAGCAATTTTATGGTACACTAAAAGGGAAAGAAAAACAGAGGTGAACACTATGCGAGAGTATCAATATCCGCTTGATTTGGATTGGAACACAGAAGAAATGGTCGTAGTAATGAAATTATGGGATCAATTGGAACAAGCGTACGAAAAAGGCCTTCCTGCCACCGATTTTTTGAGCAGTTATCAAGCCTTCAAAAAAGTGGTTCCGAGTATTGGGGAAGAACGGCGATTGGGACGAGAATTTGAATCACTTTCCGGTTATTCCTTGTATCAAACGGTCAAAACCGCAAAGGAAACCACAGGCAAACTAAAAATGAAAGCATAAGAAAGGATCGATAAAAGCATGCAAGATATCGTCAAAGCAGTACATAGTTGGATGATCGACGCTGGCGAACAGATCAAGGAAAGTTTGACTAAAGAACATTTGCGCGTCGAAACCAAATCTGGACGCAAAGATCTAGTAACTGAAATGGACAAAGCAACCCAAGACTATCTGATCGATCAAATCAAAGCCTATGACCCTGACGCGAAAATTTTGGGAGAAGAAAATGGCTTAGATCACTTAGATGATTTAAGTGGTCGCGTATTTATCATTGATCCAATCGACGGCACGATGAATTTCGTATTAGAAAAAGAAAACTTTTGTATTATGATCGCAATTTATGAAGAAGGCCAAGGTCGATTCGGTTTTGTGTATAACGTCATGAAAGATGAATTCTTATGGGGCGGACCGGAGATCGGTGTGTTCAACAACGGCAAAGAAATCCATCCACCAAAAAATATTGCTTTATCAGAAGGTCTGGTCGGGTTGAACTCTCCAATGTTGATCCATAACCGTCACCATGAAACCGAAGTCAGCGATCGCTCTCTAGGTATTCGCATGACAGGTTGTGCAGGGTTTGAATTGATTGCATTAGTCAAAGGACAAAGAGCCGCCTATATCTCACATTTGGCACCATGGGATTACGCACCAGGAGGCGTCTTATTAGAAACGCTGGGCTTGAAAATGGCCAATATCAATGGCGAGCCGTTGTCCCTAAATGGCCGAGAATTATTCGTAGGCGGAACACCCAAAGCGTTCGATGAGTTGATGACTTTGATGAAGCAATAGTTGTTAACGATAATTGACTATGCCTAATGCGTCAAAAAACGAGGAAATCGCTTTGGAATCAAGCCAAAATAGCGGGTAAAAACAGGTATTTTCTAAATATCTGTTTTTTTCTGTAAAAATGAAAACTTTACACTATATTTCAGAAAGAAATTCTGTTATAATGGCTTGTCGAGTGCAATGTCAACAAAGAAGGAGCAAAATAGATTGAACTTTAGAAATGATATCCGTAACGTAGCCATTATTGCCCACGTTGACCACGGAAAAACAACATTAGTTGATGAATTATTGAAACAATCACAAACATTGGATAGCCATACGCAATTACAAGAACGTGCGATGGATTCAAACGCGATCGAAAAAGAACGCGGTATCACGATTTTAGCCAAGAACACAGCTGTAGAATACAACGGTACCAAAGTCAACATCATGGATACCCCTGGACACGCGGACTTCGGTGGTGAAGTAGAGCGGATCATGAAAATGGTTGATGGTGTAGTATTGGTTGTTGATGCGTACGAAGGAACGATGCCTCAAACACGTTTCGTATTGAAAAAAGCCTTAGAACAACATTTAGTACCAATCGTGGTTGTCAATAAAATTGACAAACCTTCAGCACGTCCTGAGCACGTGGTTGATGAAGTATTAGAATTGTTTATTGAATTGGGCGCAGATGATGATCAATTGGATTTCCCAGTGATCTATGCTTCAGCGATCAACGGCACATCAAGTGAATCAGATGATCCTGCAGATCAAGAAAAAACGATGGCGCCATTGTTTGATACAATTATCAAACATATCCCAGCACCAGTAGACAATAGTGATGAACCATTACAATTCCAAGTATCATTACTTGATTACAATGATTATGTTGGCCGTATCGGTATCGGTCGCGTCTTCCGCGGCAAGATCAAAGTCGGTGACCAAGTAGCATTGATGAAATTAGATGGCACAGTCAAGAAATTCCGTGTCACCAAATTGTTTGGTTTCTTCGGCTTGAAACGTTTAGAAATCCAAGAAGCCAAAGCCGGCGACTTGATTGCAGTATCTGGTATGGAAGATATCTTCGTTGGTGAAACAGTTACACCAATCGATCAACAAGATTCATTGCCAGTCTTGCACATTGATGAACCAACGCTGCAAATGACTTTTATTGTAAATAACTCACCATTTGCGGGTCGTGAAGGTAAATTCGTGACAGCACGTAAAATCGAAGAACGCTTAATGGCACAATTGCAAACAGACGTATCATTGCGTGTTGATCCAATCGGACCAGATGCATGGACTGTTTCTGGCCGTGGTGAATTGCATTTGTCGATCTTGATCGAAAACATGCGTCGCGAAGGGTTCGAATTGCAAGTATCTCGTCCTGAAGTTATCGAAAGAGAAATCGATGGCGTCAAATGTGAACCATTTGAACGCGTACAAATCGATACCCCTGAAGAATATATGGGTTCAGTCATCGAATCATTAGGTTTGCGTAAAGCAGAAATGCAAGATATGATCAACACTGGCAATGGCCAAGTACGGATCATCTTCTTGGCACCAGCACGTGGCTTGATTGGGTATACGACTGAGTTCTTATCTATGACACGCGGATACGGCATCATGCACCACACATTTGACCAATACTTGCCAATGATCCAAGGACAAATCGGCGGCCGCCATCATGGTGCGCTAGTATCGATCGATACAGGTAAAGCAACTACATACTCAATCATGAGTATCGAAGAACGTGGAACTGTCTTTGTTGAACCAGGTACAGATGTTTATGAAGGCATGATCATCGGTGAAAACTCTCGTGATAATGACTTAACTGTTAATATTACCAAAGCAAAACAAATGACCAACGTGCGTTCAGCAAACAAAGACCAAACGTCAGTGATCAAGAAACCAAGAATCCTTTCACTTGAAGAATCATTGGAATTCTTGAATGAAGATGAGTACTGTGAAGTAACACCTGAAAGCATTCGTTTAAGAAAACAAATCTTGAACAAGAGCGAACGTGAAAAGTCACAGAAAAAGAAAAAATAGGCTGATCAATCAGTCCGCTAAAGTCAGAGCGTTATGCTCTGGCTTTTTTTACGGCAGTCGCAGAAACAACCCTTGCAATTTCTTCAGGACCTTTTTACAATGAAGAGAGCAAACTTAAAGGAGATAACAATGAAAAATTATCCAGTAGAAAAGAATCAGGAAATTGAAGTCGAGATCATCGATCTTTCCCATGAAGGAAATGGGATCGCAAAAGTGGATGGCTACTTATTATTTATTGAAAATACATTGCCAAAAGAAAAAGTCATCGCTAAAGTTTTAAAAGTCGGCAACAAATTTGGCTTCGCGAAAGTGATGAAATTTCTTGAAACAAGTCCCGACCGGCAAGAACTGCCGAATGAAGCCTTGTTGCGCACAGGGATTGCGCCACTAAGCCATCTAAGTTATGACAAACAACTACTGTTCAAACAGCAGCAAGTGGAAAATGTCTTAACGAAAATCGCCAAACTAGATGTACCTGTTCTTGCGCCAATCGGCATGACAGAGCCGTTTGGCTA
This sequence comes from Enterococcus salsurae, assembly GCF_054784955.1. NCBI lineage: Bacteria > Bacillati > Bacillota > Bacilli > Lactobacillales > Enterococcaceae > Enterococcus > Enterococcus salsurae. Next base: position 375,145 of record NZ_BAAHWY010000003.1, read on the forward strand.
CCGCAATAAAGCACAGATCCCAGTCCAAAAAATCAATGGTGCCTTAACAACGGGGTTTTATCGGAAAAACAGTCATACATTGGTGCCGATTGAAGATTTTTATATCCAAGATCCGCAAATTGATCAAGCAATCATCACGATCAGAGATATTTTGCAGCGTTTCAATGTAAAAGCCTACAACGAAGAGGCCCATGAAGGCTTTTTGCGCCACATTGTGGTCCGACGTGGACACCATTCAGGTGAAATGATGGTTGTTTTGGTGACCAGAAAACCTAAATTCTTCAAAGGCGAAGAAATTGCTACCGTCATTCATGATGAGATCCCAACAGTCGTATCCGTTATTCAAAACATCAATGAAGAGAAGACCAATGTCATCTTGGGTGAATTTGGCCGTGTGTTGTATGGCAAAGAAACGATCGAAGACCAATTATTAGGCAAAATATTCCAAATTTCAGCCAAATCATTTTATCAAGTCAATACTGAAATGACAGAAGTACTCTATCAAAAAGCCTTTGAAATGGCGCAATTGAAACCAGATGATATCGTTGTTGATGCCTATGCAGGAATCGGAACGATCGGTATTAGTTTAGCGGACCAAGTCAGTGAAGTCTTAGGGATGGAAGTGATTCCTGAAGCCGTCAACGATGCCAAAGCCAATGCCAAACGCAACGGCGTTGATAATGTCCATTATTTCGTCGGCAAAGCCGAAAAAATCATGCCGCAATGGTTACGTGAAGGCATTCAGCCAACTGTAGTCTTCGTCGATCCACCACGTAAAGGATTGGATGCGTCATTCATCGAAACCACTGCAGCGGTTGGTCCAGAACGGATTATCTATATCTCATGTAATCCAGCAACATTGGCCCGTGATTTGGCATTGTTCGCAGAACAAGGATATGAAACGAAACAAGTACAGCCGGTTGATTTATTCCCGCAGACAACACATGTGGAGTGTGTAGTGTTGTTGGAGAAGAAATAGAAATAAGCGATTAGTAAAAAACCAGTTAGGCAGATTTGCTTAGCTGGTTTTTTTTGTAGTCTGAGGGAATTGGTCGATCCTAATCAACTTTAATGAAACAAGGTTTCCTGCATCTATGCTATGATGTGACAAAGAAGATAGCACAAAAGTTGGCGGTTGTGCAAATCAAACTGAAATGACTTCAGAAAAACTTGACTGTATTTTGCATGAATAGTGATGAAACACAAATAGGTTCTTTTGAATCTTATCAAGTTCCTGCATCGACATGGGCAATTTTCTCTGGTACAGGTAGCGGGAAATCGATAAAAGAATCATCACTGAGTGGCTACCAAACGCTGGTTATGAATATGGCGAAGCCGCAGATGAGGGCTTGTTTTTTGAATATCAAAATAAGACCATTGTTTCCGTTTTGTCAGCTATCATTTCGTAGTATTCACATACGATTTCGCGTACAATATATAAAACGCCCAAACCATTCAAACACAAGGAGGCAATTACAATGAATGATCACGCCGCATTATTGATCATAGATGTCCAAAAAGCGTTTCAAGACCCTTCCTGGGGGAATAGAAACAATCCGCAAGCTGAGGCCAACATGCTGCGTATCCTAGACCTGTGTCGGCAGAAAGATTGGCAAATCATTCATGTCCGCCATCGTTCAGCACATCAAGCATCACGTTTTTATGTGCATCATGAGGGCTTTGAACCACAGAAGGGTTTCGAAGCTTTGCCAGAAGAAAAAGTGATCGAAAAAGAGGTCAATAGTGCATTTATTGGGACGGATTTGCAAAACTACTTAGATACAAGACAAATCAAAAAGGTCGTCATTATTGGGTTGACCACGCCTCATTGTGTGTCCACGACAACACGCATGAGCGGCAATCTTGGGTATCAGACGTATCTTGTTGACGATGCGACTGCGGCCTTTGACTTGATGGATCATCGAGGTCAATTGATCGATGCGGAATTGATCCACCAAATTACTTTGGCAACGCTGCATGATGAATTTGCGACGATTTTGAGTACGGATGCGTTTATCAATACGATCCAATAAAAGACCAGCAGCGAATCCATGCCTTATACATGGTTTCGCTGCTGGTTAAAATAGGTTTAGTCCTTTTTCATCAATTCAGAAGCGCCAGCGAAATTCTCAATCAATGCTTTGACATCTAAGCCAGTTGTTTCTTTTAAAGTTTCTTGGCTGGAAGCCAAGAGATTGGTGGCATAATTGGTTATACGGTTGGCACCGCCGCCTTCGCTTGAGCCAGTATCGACGACAGATATTTTGTCAATATTGGCTAGTGGGGCGGCTGCTTCTTTGACTAATGCAGGCATGATTTCAACGATCATACTGAGGATCGCCGCTTCATCATATTTCTTGAAGGCATCTGCGATTTTCTCCTTCGTTTCGGCTTCTGCCGTTCCTTTGGCTAGGGTGGTTTCAGCTTCAGCCAATCCAATCAAACGGATCTTATCTGATTCTGCTTTCGCCATCGACTCGGTGCGGAATTTCTCGGCTTCCGTTGTGGCTTGGGCCAAGCTTTTTTTGGCTAATGCGTCTTGCTCACGGGCATACCGGTCAGCATCAGCTTTCTTTTTGACTTCTGCGTCGTATTGGCGCTCACGTCTTTGAATTTCTTTTTCTTCCAGCTCGATCTGTTTTTGCCGTTCAATGACTTGAACTTCGATCTCTTGCGCCACGACTTGTTGCTTGATGATGGCACTTTGCAAGTGATAGGCTTGGTCAGCATCGGCTTTGGCGATGTCTTGTTCCTTCTTATACAATGCCAACTTTAATTCTTTTTCTTTCAATGCTTCTGCGATCTCAGTCAAACGCTTTGACTCGGCAGTTTGCGATTCTTGTTCAGAGCGGGCTTTTTTGATGCGGGTTTCTTTTAGTGCTTCTGCCTCAGCGATTTCAGCATCCCGTTTGACTTGGGCGATGCGGGGTTTTCCTAATGAGTCAAGATAGCCGTTTTTGTCCCGGACTTCTTTAATGGTGAAAGAAACGATGATCAAGCCCATTTTTGCCAAATCGACGGAGGCAACTTCTTGCACGCTTTGACTGAATTTATCCCGGTTCTGATAGATTTCTTCTACGGTCATTGAACCAAGGATCGATCTAAGATGTCCCTCTAAGACTTCCCGGGCTTCATTTTCCAATTCATCTCGCGTCTTTCCGAGAAATTGCTCAGCTGCTGTGGCAATTTCTTCAACGGAAGAACCGATTTTGATGATCGATGTCCCATCGCACATGACAGGTACACCTTGCTCCGTGTAAACTTCAGGTGTTGACACATCAAGTTTGCTGGATAACAAACTGATGCGATTCGATCGTTGAAAGACAGGCAAGACGAAAGCCCCGCCACCTCTGACGATTTTGATTCGATTATTGCTCTCATCGGCATGGACATTTTTCTTGCCTAAGTAGCTGCCGCTGATGATCAGCGCTTCGTCAGGTTTAGCTGTTTGGTACTTTGATACAAAAACAATCAGCAGCATCAAGAGAATAAACAATAGTAACACGATCGGTATGAACAATGTTGAGTATAGGATTGACATAGAACCACCTCTTTTAAAGTTTTAGTTGTTGGTCGACATAGGGGACGACATAACAGACCCGGTCTTTGACTTCAATGATCAAAACACTTGTCCCGGCTGCCAGCGGTTCTTCGATGGATTGAAAGGCTGCGGCTGGTCGATTGGTCGAACCAGTCACACTGGACAACTGGATCTCGCCTAGACCTTGACAAGGGATAGGAGTCAATATAGTGGCCACGCGTCCTTCAAATTTTTTTTCAGAACTGGACAATGTGGATTCCGCTTGGCGGAGTGGGACTAAGATGTAAAAGTTTAACAGAAAAACGAGACCGGTGGATAAAGCGCTGCTGACTAGGAAGATACGGATTGAAGATAGGGTGAACCACTGTTCACCGATGTAGCCGAGTAAACTGAGAAAGGCGATCCATGGAATGATCAGCATTGGATCGATCGGACCATCGAAATCAAAAATATCACCGAAAATCAGCAAAACCACCGCTAAAAAAGCGCAAATGAGTAATACGGTAAAATAGATTTGCTCTGGGGCATAGCTTTCGAGCACGCATCAAACCTCCTTTCATATAAATTGGACGTCGCTGCCAAGCACCAAAAAAGGAAGAATGAGGAGTGGTGAAGTTGTTTTGAAAGCGGTGTCCTATCTCTATTATAAGCACAAAGGCGCTTAATAATCAGAAAAATTAAAGAATTTAAATAAATTTGAATATTTATGATGATCGTGTGCTGAATCCTCTAGACAGAAGCCTAGCTGAAAAGTATTGACAAATCCTTTAAATCAAAGTAAATTAAGCTAGGTATACAAAGTGGTCAGCCTGTCCATGCAAGGCGATCCCAATTTTATACACAACAGGCGAATAAAGCGTAATCAGCTTTTTATGAGTAAGTGCGTCATGTGCAAAAAATGAGGTGATAGCAATGGATCAAAAAGAAAAAATGCGCGAATTAATTAAGAAAAAACAAGGTGGCGGCCGTTCAAAAAAAATGGAATCTCCAAAAAATGACCGCAAAAACATGCGTAAGGGACCAAAAATCTATAACAAATAAGTTGGACAGCAAAGAACCATGATCGAGAGAAATCGATCATGGTTCTTTTTTATCTGTCTAGCTGTCTTTTATTATGAGAGTAGTTCACTCAATGCGGGCATATCATGCACTTGATATTTTTCTTTGAACGCATGGATCTCTTCAGGGGTGAAAGATTCAGGATCCAAACGTAATTCTTCAACAGGGAGTGGGCGTTCATTGGCAATCTTGACATCGATCACAACTGGTTTGGTACTGGATTTTGCTTGCTCGAAGACTGAAGGCAGCTGATGGCTCTCTGTCACGGTATAACCTTTCGCACCTAATGCTTCACCAACTTTGCCAAAATCAGCACCTGCGATTTCCACACCAAATTTAGTCTGTTCAGTATCTTCCTGTTCTGCTTCGATGAAGCCAAAAGAATCATTGGAGAACACCACATTGATGATGGGTAAATTGTATTTGACTTGGGTAATGATATCTTGCATTTGCATAGCAAAACCACCATCGCCGCTGAAGGTAAAGACCTGTCGCTCTGGATAACTCAACTTGGCGGCAATACCTCCGGGTACGCCATTGCCCATCGTTGCAAACCAGCCAGATGTGGTAAAGCGTTGTTGGCCGGTCATTTCGAGATGTCGAATGCTATGGATCGTCACATTGCCGACATCGGTGACAAAGACAGCATCGTCTTCGGCGATGCGGTTGATTTCTTTGTAGACTGGTTCAGGCCTTAATGGTACTTGGTTATTGGTATCAAATAGATGCCGCCAATGATGCCAGTTTAGACTATTTTGCTGATTGGCATGCAACCATTTATCGGCTGGACGGGCACGTCCTATCTCAACCCATTTTTTCAAGGCGGTGCCGCCATCACCTAAAACAGAGACATCTGTATGATGTCGGCGGCCAAATTTAGAGGCATCGATATCTACTTGGACAAACTTTGCTTCAGGATTGAAAAAGCGCCGACCAAATGGAAAATCACTGCCGACAAAAACGATCAGATCGGCAACAGCTAACGCTTCATTGGCGGGTTTTGTCGCGACCCGCCCAGCAAAGCCTAAGAAGTTTTCATATAAGTCCGGAACGATGCCTTTGGCTAAAACGGAAGCGGCCACTGGCATGGAGAAATGATCGGAAAAAGCTTTGATCGCTTCAAAATCACCAAAGACACCTTGACCAATATAGAGCAAAGGTTGTTTCGCTTGTTCAAAGAAGGGTAAAGCTGCGCGCAAATCATGATCTGTGGGCTGAAAGACTGCTGTTTTGTGGTTGGCAGCTGTGGCAACATCAAGATCTTCGATTTCTTCGAATCCAAAGTCAACGGGAATGGTTACAACAGCTACGCCACTAAATTTGTACGCCGCTTTGATTGCTTCATCTACGACATGCGGCAAGCTTTCTGGAGACATCACCGTTCGATTGTAGATACTGACATCCGCAAACATTGGATTTTCGTTCATTTCTTGAAAGTCATTATAGTTCATAGAGGTGGAGGCGACTTGTCCAAGCAAAGCGACCACAGGCACGTTGTCCATTTGGGCATCATACAGACCATTGATCAAATGGGTCGCTCCAGGACCAGCAGAGCCAAAGACAGCACCGATTTTGCCAGTCAGCTTCGCATCTGCTGCTGCGGCCAATGCGCCTGCTTCTTCATGGCGGACTTGAATATATTGGACACTTTGCCGTTCATGGAACAAAGCATCCATGGTTGAATTGAATGAACCGCCAGGGATACCGTAAATATGATCGATCCCCCAAGCCTCAAATACGTTGATCATTGCCGTCGCTGCGTTGATTTTTGCCATTACATTCACTCGCTTTCCTATTTTCTTCTACTATAAGTATAAACGTTTACGAAGAAGACAACAAAGAATGTGGCTTTCGCTAGGGGTAGTACGTCAAAATATCTGTGGGCAACTTTTTGCGCATTACATACTGATCGATTTCGATTAAATTCATACGAAAAAAGGAACACCGATTTCAGCGGTCTTCCTTTTTGGTCGTGTCATGAGAGGTACAATGCCGTAATTTATCAAAATCATAGGATTCTTGTTTAGGCAATAATTCATAATGCAGTTTTTGGCTGACATCATCGTGGATGATGTGGAGAATGTGTTGGTCTTCGTCTACGGGCCCCAAACTAATGATCGTGAAACGGTCATCGATGACTTCCAGATTTTGCAAAGCACCAGAAAATACTTTGCGGATATGATGGGCAATTTTTATTTTTTTGTCTGCTTTTTCAACGGATTTGGCTAAAGTGAAGCCTTCATCGAGAAATCGCTTGATCATTTCTACTTTGATCACAGTAGGCAATCGGTATTTTCGCGGCGCGTTTTCTTCTTGCGCGACAGACACGATAAAGCCTTTTTGTTCCCAATAGCGCAACTGTCGTGGTGAGATGCTGCACATTTGACTAAGTTCGCTGATGCCTACCAATAGGTTGTCGTTTTCCACCAGATTTCGAAATAGATGTGACATATCGACTCCATTCTTGTAAAGGTATTTGTATATATTGTAACTTGTTTTACTTTTGTGTCAAGTAGGTTGACAAATAAACACAAAAGTTTTAAAGTAAGGAGTGCTTTATGAAAACTATTTGAAAAGAGTGTGAAATATGTCAACGAGTCGTCCTTTAGATATATATGGCAAACCATACAATCGATCATTGTTGGTCATGGTCTTGCTGATTGGTACTTTCTGTACCGTATTGAACCAAACGTTGTTAACAACAGCTTTCCCGACTTTAATGAAGGCTTTTGATATTACAGCGTCAGATGTTCAATGGTTGACAACTGGTTTCTTATTGGTGAATGGGATCATGATTCCCATCACTGCATGGTTGATCAACAAATTTAGTTCCAAAAGTCTTTATTTGACCGCAATGACTATTTTCCTTGTGGGAACTATTGCTTGTTTTACAGCACCTAATTTTTCTACTTTATTGATTGGTCGCTTAGTTCAAGCGGCTGGTGTTGGGATTTCAATGCCTTTGTTGCAAAACATTATGTTGTCGATTTTCCCACCAGAAAAACGTGGTTCAGCGATGGGCATGTCAGGGATTGTGATTGGATTGGCGCCTGCTTTAGGTCCAACACTTTCTGGATGGATCATTGACCATTATGATTGGCGTTATCTGTTCGGTATGGTGATTCCAATTGTGGTTCTTGTCTTAGTGCTTGCGATCTTTTTGATGAAGAGCGTCATCGAACTATCTCATCCGAAAATCGATATTTTCTCCGCACTGTTGTCCACCGTAGGTTTTGGTACCTTGCTTTATGGATTTTCAAGTGTCGGCGACAAAGGATGGGGCAGTGTTGAAGTGATCGGTTTCCTTGCAGCTGGTGTCATTTTTATCGCCCTCTTTACATGGCGCCAATTACACATCGAGCATCCATTCTTGGAATTGCGGGTCTTCAAATCCAATACCTTTACGATGGCTTCGATTTTATCTGGTGTCACAAATATGGCTATGATCGGCGCAGAAATGGTCTTACCATTATATATTCAAAATATTCGTGGTGAATCAGCCTTTCATTCTGGCCTGATGTTATTGCCAGGTGCATTGATCATGGGGATCATGATGCCAATCACTGGCGCTATCTTTGATAAATATGGTGCCAAACGTTTGGCCATTACTGGGATGTTCATTTTGACGGCGGCAACTTTACCGTTTGCCTTTTTGACGAAAGATACCCCAATCTTGCATATTATTATTCTGTATTGTATTCGGATGTTTGGGATTTCAATGGTCATGATGCCAGTCACAACATCTGGGATGAATGCCTTGCCTGTTAACTTGATGAGCCACGGAACGGCAGTCAATAATACGTTCCGTCAGGTGGCGAGCTCGATCGGAACAGCAATTTTGATCAGCGTATTGTCTAATGTCACGAAAGGCAATTTGCCAAGCGACAGTTTATTAGATGCGACACCTTTAGCGTATAAAGATAAAGCAATTGAGGCAACTTTATCTGGTTACCATGCAGCCTTTTATGTAGCCACAGCTTTTAGTTTGGTTGGTTTCTTCTTTGCCTTTACGCTTAAAAAGAAAGAGCCAGCTTTAAAAGTGCTTAAAGGAGGTGCCAATCAATGATCTTGATTTTGATCGTTCTTAGTGTCCTAGGCTTTGCGTTACTTAATGTCTTTGCTAAAAAGTCTTGGCAAACGGCAGTGTCTTTAGTACTTGGGGTCGTTTTCGTAGGTAGTCTTGTGGCTTTGATGGCCAACTTGACCTATCATTTCGGGATGGAGAAAGAAGTCACTTCGAAAACAACTGCTTTGGTATCCAGTGGTGACAGTGAGGCATTTGATTTGCTTCTCTATCAACCTTTAGGTGATGGCACAGAAAAAGTCTATCTGTATAAAACGGACAGCGCGCAGGAAGAGCCAAAACAAACAGGGACTGATAAAGTCACGAATGTTGTGGAAACAGGGGCTGATTCAGCGCAACTGACGACGGATACAACTCGCTGGGTCTATCAAAATGATGTCTATCGCTTTTTATTCGGGATTGCGGATAACGACGGCGAATATGTGGAACGCACGAACACATTTGCTGTACCTGATGCATGGGAAGTGCTGAGTGTCGATCAAGCCAAAAAACTAGCGTCTTTGGCGGAGGAACAAGCAGATACCATGAAAACTGAAGGACAAGCATATGTACAAGAAAAAATGCAAGCAGCTTTGATGGCAGATCCGACAATGGACGAATCGGAACAGCAAGCGAAAATCGCTGAATACACCGCAGCTTATCAAGCAGAAGCGATGAAGAAGTTAGTGGAAGAAGCGAAAAAATAAAAATAAGCTTTCCCTTATTTTGGGAAAGCTTATTTTTATTTGAATTGACAAGTCTCGATCCGATCGAAAGCTTCTTTTAGTACCTCCAATGATTGTGTTGCCGCGAGGCGGACATAGGTATCACCGGTGGTTTCACCAAAGGCTTTTCCTGGAATCATCAGCACACTTGTTTCTTGCAGCAATTTCTCAACAAAAGCAACAGAATCTAAGCCGCTCCCTGAGATATTGATAAAGGCATACATGCTGCCTTTGACAGGAGAGAGGGATAGGAAGGGAATCTGTTGCACGCGTTCTTCAATGTAGCGCAACCGTTCTTTGAACACCGCTACAACTTGCGGAACCAATTCATCATAATGGTTAAGGGCATAGATCCCAGCACGTTGCGAAGGCGTTGGCGCAGAATATGCGATGGCTTCATTGATCAATTTGGCGGTCAGATTGATGGCTTCAGGCGCAATCATATAACCGATCCGCCAACCAGTCATGGCAAAGGCTTTGGAAAAACTACTGAAAGTAATGGTATGTTCTGGTGCGAAAACAGCCATTGGGACAAAGGTTTCGTCAAAGCAAAATGCCTCATAGACTTCATCTGATAGAATCAATAAATCATGCTTGATCGCCACATCAGCAATTTGTTTAAATGTATCAGGCGAGAAGACAGCACCAGTTGGATTGTTCGGTGAATTGATAATGATTCCTCGGGTCTTGTCTGTGATCGCTGCTTCTAATACTGCCACATCGATTTGGAAACCGTCTTTCTCGTAGGTTGGAATAAAGACTGGTACACCGCCTGCAAGTTCGACTTGCTGTTTATACGGAGAGAAGTAAGGTTCATGGATGATCACTTCGTCACCCGGATTCAAGATTGCCGCCAGCGCTAGATACATACCGTGTAAAGCGCCGACTGTTCCCCGAACTTGGCTAGGTGAGAAGGTCAAATTGTATTGCTTCTGGTAAAAATCAACAACCGTTTGGATAAAATCAGCACTACCATCAGAAGCTGTGTATTTGGTATGACCGGCCTTGACATCGTCAAAAGCGGCGTTGATGATCGTTGCATCAGTGGTCAAATCAGGATCACCGATGGATAAGTCGATCAAATTAGGTGTTTTTTTGGCCAGCGTAGCAATTTCCATCAATAAATTTTCAGCAGGTGTTTGAAATCTTTCTGCGATCAAAGGACGTTCCATTGTATTGTCATCTCCAGTTTTTATAATACTTTACTTAAGAAATCTTGGGTTCGGCTGTTTTGCGGGTGATCAAATATTTCTTCTGGCGTTCCTTGTTCTTGAATGATGCCGTCGGCCATGAAAATGACCCGATCGGCCACTTCTTTGGCAAAGCCCATTTCATGGGTCACGACGACCATCGTCATACCTTTTTCAGCCAGTGTTTGCATGACCGCCAATACTTCACCGACCATTTCAGGGTCAAGAGCGGAAGTTGGTTCGTCGAAGAGCATGACGTCTGGGTCCATAGCCAGGGCGCGAGCAATCGCTACACGCTGCTGTTGACCGCCGGATAGACTCGCCGGATAACTGTTGGCTTTATCTGCCAAACCGACTTGTGCCAGCAAATCTTGGGCGGTTTTTTCGGCCGCAGCTGGCGCCATTTTTTTGACTTTGATTGGACTGAGGGTCAGATTTTCTAAAACTGTTTTGTGGGGAAAGAGATTGAAGCTTTGAAAAACCATCCCCATTTTTTGGCGAATCTGATCGATATTGACATTTTTTGCCAACAGATCATTGCCTTCGAAGGTGATTTGACCATCAGTTGGTTGTTCGAGCAAATTCAAGCAACGTAAGAAGGTACTTTTGCCGCTGCCGGATGGCCCGATGATCACTACGACTTCACCGGATGTTACCTCTAGATCGATTTGATTCAAAACGGTGCTCTCACCATATGTTTTCACAAGTTTGTCGATTTTAATCACTAGTTTTCATTCTCCTTTCAGCAACGCCCAACAAACGTGATAGAGCGAAGGTCAATACAAAGTAAATCAATGATACGATGACATAAGGCAAGAATGGTTTGAAGCTGGCGCCTTGAACCACCCCGGTTTGAAAGATCAATTCGGATACACCGATCACAGAAACAACGGAGGATTCTTTGATCACAGTGACAAACTCATTGCCTAATGCAGGTAAAATATTTTTGATTGCTTGAGGGAAAACGATGAAGCGCATGGCTTGCATCTGATTCATTCCCAGTGAGCGCGCGGCTTCTAGCTGTCCTTTGTTGACGGCGTTGATGCCAGCTCGAATGATTTCTGCTACATACGCAGCACTGTTCAAGGCCAATGCAATACAGCCAGCTGTGACTTTCGACAAATCAAGGCCTAAGACCCCTGTACCAAAGTATACAATAAAAATTTGTACCAACAAAGGTGTTCCCCGAACATACTCAATATAAACAGCTGCGATGACTTTCAATATTTTGTTCTTAGATAATTTCATGAATGCCAGCAAACTGCCGCCGATTGAACCGAACAAAACACCAACAAAAGCTAGAAAGATCGTATAGCCGGTCCCTGAGATATAAAAAGGCAAATATTTGGCAAAGAAGCCTTGTTCAACGGTATCTTCATCACCAAACATCAAAGCGTTGGCTTCGGCTTGATATTGGGTCAATAAGTCGTTGTTGACGATCGTGTCAATGGAGGCATTGACCTTTTCTAATAGGACGGGTGCTTCTTTTGAGATTGCGACAGCTGTTTCTTTGGTGCCATTTTCAAATGTGACATTGTCTGCTATCGCCAACTTGTCGTTTGACATCACGTACGCATCCGCAACTGGACCTTCCATGACGATCGCATCGATTTTTCCTGATGTTAGATTGGTGATCAAGTCAGGGACTTTTTGCAGTGAAGTGACAGTGGATCCCGTTAATTCAGTTTTTGCCAGTTCTTCCTGGGTCGTTTGCTTTTGGGCCCCAACGGCTACACCATCAAAATCTGACGTAGATTGGAACGTGTCGGCATCTTCGGCTCTAACGATGACTTTTTGCTGCACTTCCATATAAGTGTTTGAAAAATTCACTTCTTTTTTCCGTTCATCAGTCGCCGCCATCCCAGAGATGACGACATCGATCTTGCCGGTTTTCAAGGCACCTAGTAAAGCATCAAAACCTAATTCTTCGATTTTCAGCTCAACGCCTAAGTCGTCTGCGATTTTTTGTGCAATGGAAATATCGAAACCAACGATCTCATCTTTGCCGTCGATCGTGGCATGGAATTCATAGGGGGCATAATCGGCTGAAAGCCCCACAACCAATTGACCATTGGCTTTGATTTTATCATAGATTGGATCAGTTTCTGCCGCTTTGACTTGTTGGACTAAGAAAAAGGGCAAGAGGGTCACTAGCAACCCAAAGAGTATCAGAACTTTGTTGAACCTTTTCATGTGAACGCTCCTTTTTGTGTATGCATTTTGTAAACATGCAGTTTAAAATTTAAAAATGTATAAAAATACATATAAGTAATAAGACATATCATAGCATAAACACATGCTAAGTCAATAAGCTTCAATGAAAAAAGCAAAAAAAATTTCCATTGCTTTTTTCATTTATTCACCTTTTTAATAAAACTGACATATTGTTACATCGTTGTCATTCTTGATTGAGCTAATCGGTTACATGTGGGCTTTTTCCATGATTTCTCATAAAAAAATAGAGGTTGCTGCTTGCATTGTTACAGGCAATGAAGAAGAGAATTTTGGTTTTTTGCTGATATAACAGTGTTTGAACAAAATAATCCCCATTTTTAAAAGGTTGTTTAATGAATCATACCGAAGTGAAATATTTCGTCACAAGATTGTTACCAAAAAATTCTGGTGTGCTGTTATGATTGTTCAAGTCGTTACGACGAAACTTACATAGAGCGAGGGAATTACACATATGAAAACAATCAAATCTTTATTACTTACAACGGCGGCTGTTGCAAGCTTGGCAGCTATGAGCACGACCGCACATGCAGATGAAGTCAAACACGTAGTGACATCGGATGATACCTTAACGGCTTTATCACTAAAATATTTTGGCGATCTTGATCATGTAGCAACGATTGCAAATCAAAACGATTTAGATGATCCAAATATGATTTATGATGGCACAACATTGGTGATCGATACAGATGCCAAAGTGGAAACATCAACAAAAACTGCATCTAGTAAAGAAGCTTCAACATCAACTGAAGATACCACTTCAACTGAAGTAACGGACGCAAGCGATTATTCAGGTACAACTTTAACGATGGAATCAACAGCTTACAGCTCAGATCCGGCAGATACATTGGGGGGCGGTACAGTGACAGCAACTGGCCAAAACCTATTAGAAAATCCGATGGCAGTAGCAGTGGATCCTTCAGTCATTCCATTAGGAACTAGATTGTATGTTGAAGGTTACGGCGAAGCGATTGCGAGTGATACTGGCGGTGCAATCAAAGGCAATATCATCGATGTTCATTTCCCAACCAATTCCCAAGCAGAGCAATGGGGACGACGTACCGTCAAAGTAACGATTTTAGATTAATCTTTGTGTCAAAACTGTACGTCATCGGCGTGCAGTTTTTTTGTGTATCAGACAGGATGCACAGCACGTCTAAACAGACTTATTGTTGATTTCTTGCGATAATAGGAACGAATGTAAAAGGGAGGCGTTTAGATGAAAGTTGTATTGATTCGCCATGGTGAAAGTGAAGCAAATTTTGCGAATTACTGGACGGGCTGGTTAGATGTGCCATTGACCGAAAGAGGACAGCAGCAAGCATGGCAAGCAGGCTTAGCGATTAAAAGTAGAGGGATTCAATTTGATTATGCATTTACCTCCATGTTGCAGCGGACATTGACAACCTGCAATGCGGTGTTAGAAGCCACCGATCAATTGTGGGTCCCTGTCATGAAAACCTGGCGTTTGAATGAGCGGCATTATGGTCGATTGGTTGGGGTCAACAAAGATGACATGATCTCGCAGTTCGGGGAAGCACAAGTCCAGCGTTGGCGTCGTGGCTACAAAGAACCGCCCTTGTACGTGGAAACCAATGATTTTGATCGTCGTTACGATCATTTGGATCAGCGATTGGTACCTAAAGGAGAAAATCTCGAGATGGTGGTGGCACGGGTCGTTCCGTTTTGGCTAGATGAAGTGGTTCCCCTGATCGCTGAGGGCAAGAACGTGTTGATCACGGGACATGGCAATAGTTTACGGGCGTTGGTCAAGTATGTAGAAAATGTGCCTGAGGATGCGATGGATACGATCAAGATCCCTAATGCCCAACCAATCATCTACGAATTCGATGCAGCAATGAACTTGATCGAACGGGTAGAATGACGAACAATGTTTGACTATAACCGTGATTTCGTCTGAGCAATCATCGAAATTGCGGTTTTCTTGTGCTATAATAAGAAAAATTTATGGAAAGGCGGTTGTAAGATGAAAGCAGTATTGACCGTTATTGGCAAAGATAAGGTAGGCATCATCGCAGGAGTGAGTCAAAAATTGGCGGCATTGGATATCAATATTTTAGATGTATCACAAACGATCATGGAGGACTATTTTACGATGATGATGCTTCTGGCATTGGATCCAACGAGTGATTTTGATGGTATCCGGGAAGAACTCCATCAACTTGGACAATCTTTAGGTGTCAAAATCAGCATTCAAAATCAAGAGATTTTCGATACGATGCATAAACTTTAGGAGGCCGAAATGGAAACTAGTCAAATACTTGAAACCATTCGTATGGTTGAAGAAGAAAATTTAGATATTCGAACGATTACGATGGGGATTTCCTTGTTGGATTGTATTGATGCGGATATCGAGAATACTTGTCAGAAGATTTATCAGAAAATTACTACAAAAGCCAAAGACTTGGTTCAAGTGGGTGAAGACATCGAAAGTGAATATGGGATCCCGATCATCAATAAGCGGATCTCCGTGACACCCATCGCTATCGTGGCTTCTGCTTGTCATGCGACACCTGCAGATTGCGTGAAGATCGCCAAAACGTTGGATCGCGCGGCACAAACCGTTGGTGTCAATTTTATCGGTGGCTATAGCGCTTTGGTTGAAAAGGGCTATCAAGGTGCTGATTTGGCATTGATTGAATCGATCCCGCAAGCCTTGGCTGAAACGAATTTTGTCTGTTCCTCGGTCAATATCGGTTCAACCAAAGCAGGAATCAATATGGACGCGGTTCGATTGATGGGAGAAACGGTGAAGAAAACAGCCGCTGCCTCTGATATGGGCTGTGCCAAATTGGTCGTCTTTGCCAATGCAGTGGAAGACAATCCATTTATGGCTGGCGCTTTTCATGGGGTAGGTGAAGCTGACGTTGAAATCAATGTTGGTGTCAGCGGTCCAGGTGTAGTCAAACGGGCTTTGGAAAAAGTCAAGGGTGCGTCTTTCGACGTTGTGGCGGAAACCGTCAAAAAAACAGCGTTTAAAATTACGCGGATGGGTCAGTTGGTTGGACGCGTGGCATCTGAGCGTCTGGGTGTACCATTTGGTATCGTCGATCTTTCATTGGCGCCAACCCCTGCTGTCGGCGATAGTGTAGCCTTGATCCTTGAGGAGATGGGGCTTGAATCTGTCGGCACCCATGGCACAACGGCCGCACTGGCACTGTTGAATGATGCAGTCAAGAAAGGCGGCGTTATGGCCTGTAATCATGTCGGTGGTTTATCCGGCGCATTTATTCCCGTGTCAGAAGATGCTGGGATGATCAAAGCGGTGGAAGCTGGTTTATTGAATCTAGAAAAATTAGAAGCAATGACAGCAATCTGTTCCGTCGGACTAGACATGATCGCAATTCCTGGCGACACCTCTGCTGAAACGATTGCGGCGATGATCGCAGATGAGGCAGCGATTGGCGTCATCAATCACAAGACAACAGCTGTGCGGATCATTCCTGCGAAAGACAAACAAATTGGTGATCGAATCGAGTTCGGTGGATTATTGGGTACTGCGCCTGTGATGAAAGTCAACCCAGCGAAATCGACAGACTTCATTCAACGCGGTGGTCGAATTCCAGCTCCGATCCATTCGTTTAAAAATTAGGACCTGTTCATTTTGTAAGAAGATATGATAAAGTGACCTTTAAAAGACAGACCAACATGCTGTCTTTTAAAGGTTTTTTTGGTCCTGTTGCTCGTTTTTTCATGCTTAAGGCGGATGTTTTTTCGTTTGAAATCGAATACAATGAAAAATAATACAATAATAAAAGGGGTGGTAAAATGAAGAAAATATGCCAAATTGGGATGTTGGCTTTTGTTGGGTTCATGGGGTTCTTTGTCTTTCAGCCATCCATTGCTTTTGGACAGACATTTGTCCGTGATGATGCGGGAGTTCTTTCACAAGAAACGATTGAACAAATCGATACCTTAAACAAAGAGGGGTTTCAATCATTGACCGGCGCGCCAGAATACGCAGTGATCACGATTCCTTCTTTGGATGGACAATCGATTGAGGAGCGCAACTTGGCACTGTTCAACGAGTATGGTTTAGGAAACCCAGAGGACAATAATGGATTATTGTTTCTCTTTGCGATTGATGATCGTGCATTTCGTCTAGGGTATGGCGATGGACTATCCTATGTCTTCAGTGCGCTATCGGAAGATGATTTAGTGGATGAAGATGCCAAAGACGCATTACGAGATGAAGATTATGATGCCGCGATATTGGCTGCGTCTAATCAAGTCTATCAGCACATGAAAGAAGCGGATGAAACGATTGGTTTAGGAACGATCTATCAAGATGGGAATCAACTGTTAGCAGAAAAACGAGCCCAAGAAGCAGAAGCCAACAAGCAAATGTGGTTCACTATTGGGAAAATCGTTAGTGGCGTCGTAGCCGCCACAGCAGCGGGGCTTGTTGGGTTCATCAGTTTTCGCCATCTTAAAACCAAACAGCGATTTGCAGAATACTTGCCGGTGCCAAAACATCTGCAAGAAGACATTCACTTTCAACAGAAAGAATTTTTGAAATGGGCGAGCAATAGAAAGAACTATCAACGTTACCATCAGTATCAGACAGCAAAAGATTGTCAACGTGCATTTACGCAGTATGTGACGAGTACTTACGTGCCAGCGAAATTGAGTTCGATCACTGGATTTTCGACAACAGATAACCGATTGATCCAACATGGCTTGATGAATCCTGTGATTGGTTCCTTTTTTTCAAATCTGCTGCTGAAGAAAAAAAACACCCTCAAACAATTCGGTCAGTTGATCCTTACGCAGCATGACACCTTAAAAACCTATCAAGCACAATTAGGTAGAGAAGTGTCTGAGCGGTTAGCAGATGATGATTTGTCAGATGATGTGTTACCGGAGAATTTGCCTTTAGCAGATGCATATCGGGCAGAAATAGCCAAGCAAGCCAAAGAAGAGATCAGAAGGCGAAGTGAACAAGGTCGCTACTTAGCCCAACTTGTGACGGAAAGAGCGTCCTATCCTGAGATGGTTCAAGCGGTTCCCAAAGAAGTGTCAAATGTGTTTGCAGAAGTTAAAGCTGACGCCCTGTTTCAAGTTGACTTGACGCAGATGTATCAAAAACATCCTGAACTGGCTCAAAAATTATCTTCATTTGATCCTTCTGATCGAGAAGCGGTTTTAAACAATGCTCGTCAAGAGTATGATCCTCAAGGAATGAATATGGCATTGTTCTTTGTGATGATGAATACGCATGTGTCTCATCAAGAACAAGTGATTGCGGATACACAAAGTTCCTCTAATGATTTTGGCGGTTTTAGCGGAGGAAGCAGCAGTGGTGGTGGTGTTTCCGGCAGCTGGTAAGTTTTCGAATACCGGATGAACATTCATTGATCTGTAACCTATCCCTTTGCATGTAGATTTGAGCAAATGAATGTGTTACAAGGTCGATGGCGTTTTTTCTTGTGGAGGAAATCCCTTCATAAATAAGACAAACCCATCAAAGTGTGGTAAACTTTTTTAGAGTTACAGAAAATGAATGGAAGTTTCATTCGTTTGAAAAAGTGAGAAAACGAGGGATATCATGTACCAATCTTACATATGGGATTTTGATGGAACACTTTATGACAGCTACCCAATCATGTTGAAAGCTTTTATTCAGACATTGAAAGAGTATGGATTCGATCCAGATCCAGCGGAGATTTACTATATTTTGAAAGATTCATCTTCCAAAAAAGTTGCTGAAAAATACAACTTGGATTTCCAAGAATTCACTAAAAAATTCAAAGCCAATGAAGCACTAGATGATCGTCTGCCTCTTTCTTTCGATGGGACAAAAGAGACATTGGAGGCTGTCGTTACTGCTGGTGGCAAGAACTACATTTTGACCCACCGTGATGTCATCTCAACGAAAGAATTATTAGAAAAAGAGCAGCTGGCGCACTTGATTGTTGAGATCGTTGGTCCAGAAAACAACTTTCCCCGCAAACCTGATCCAACTTCCTTGCTTTATCTTGTCGAAAAGTATCAACTAGACAAAGATCAGACTGTCATGATCGGCGATCGCACGATGGATGTTTTTGCAGGGCAAGGTGCAGGCGTCAAAACAATTTTTTATGACATAGAAGGCATTTTAAAAGAAGTATCCGCTGACCATACCGTCCAATCGATGGCTGAAATACAGCAAATCATTAAGTCTTGAGAAATCAAGGCTTTTTTTCTGTCATTGATTCCTTTTTGCGTATTTCATCTATGAGGTGGTGAAAATGGATCAATGGAAAATGTTTAAAGACTACTGGCGGATGATACTTGCGGGTGCTGTTCTGCTGGTTTTGCTGATTATTTGGTTCGCACCTTTCTCGCAAGACCAAGGAACGAACTGGCATTACATGACGGATGCTGCTGGTCAATCCTCTGAAATGGTAGCGGGAGAGAAAAACCTAGAAGACAGTTCTCAAGCCGAGAGTAACTTGATTGTGATTGATATCAAAGGACAAGTGCGCCAGCCGGGCATCTATCGATTAAAAACAGGTGCCCGGATGTATGAGCTGATCGAACAGGCTGGGGGGTTAACAGAAGACGCGTTAGAAACTGCGATAAATTTAGCTCAAGTCTTACAAGACCAGCAAATGGTATTGATCCTGCATAAAGATGAGCGCCATTTGCTGGAGCTGCCGCAACAAAGCGATGTCGCTCATGACGACACTGCCAATGCATTGATCGACTTAAATCAAGCAGATGCAAGTCAGTTACAAACTTTACCAGGCATTGGCGCAAAGAAGGCGGAGGCGATCATCCAATATCGGGAAGAACATGGTTTCTTTAAAACAATCGATGAGATCACTAAAGTCACAGGTATCGGCGACAAAACCTTTGAGGCTTTAAAAGAATTGCTCACTGTAGGTTGAAACAGCTATGCATCATCTAATTAATAGACCACCAAGAAATGACGGTTGAAAAAAGCAAAAAAACAATTAGAATAGAAGTAATCGAATATAAAGGAGTAACTACATGCAGACAAATCGAATTCCCTGGGACCAATACTTTATGGCGCAAGCAGTCCTATTGTCATTACGCAGTACTTGTTCAAGATTAGAGGTCGGCGCAACGCTTGTGAAAGACCGCCGCATTATTGCGGGTGGTTATAACGGCTCTGTCAGCGGCGATGTTCATTGTATCGACGAAGGCTGCCATGTTGTAGACAATCACTGTATCCGCACGATCCATGCTGAGATGAATGCATTACTGCAATGTGCCAAATTAGGTGTATCTACAGATGGGGCGGAGATTTATGTCACCCATTTTCCTTGTTTGCCTTGCACAAAAGCAATTTTGCAAGCGGGAGTCAAAAGGATCCATTACTTGAATGATTACCGTAATGATCCCTATGCGATGGAATTGATTCAACAAGTTGGTGCTACCGTCCACCAAGTTGTGCTCGATCCTATCTATTTTGAAAAGCTGTCTTTCGGCGTATTGAATGATCCGACTGTTCAACACACAGCAGAATGATTCTTATCTTTTTCTTGGGGTGATCTTGGCGTTGGGAACGACGGCTTATCTAGTACAGTCTGTCTGTCTCGCTTTGCTCACTGTTTATTATTTCATGATGCTTGTCTGGAGAAGACAAGCTTTTTTGTGTGTGGTGGTATTGTGCTGCTGCGTAGTGATTGCAGCTCGTATATACTGGACACAGACGCCAACAGTTGCTGAAGGCTCCTTTAGCGGCTCTCTCAGCGTTCGATCGGATACGATCAAAATCAATGGGGATTTGGTCACGTTTGAAGGGAAAATGGCTTTAGGCAAAGTTATGGTGCGGTTGCAAGTCCAAACGGAAGCCGAAAAAGAACAGTGGCAAAGACGTCAAGATTGGCAGGGCACGATCACTGGCGATGGGCGGCTGGTTCATCCCCAAGGTGCAAGTAATAAGCATGGGTTCGATTACGCTGCTTATTTGGAAAATCACAACTTTGTGGGTACGATCGAACTGACAGATTGGCAGAAAAGCACAGAAGATCAGTCAGTAGTGCCTCTGAGAAAATGGCGTGCTGCTGCAATCACACATGTCCAACGTGTTTTTCCCTCGCGGATCAGTATTTATATCAATGCTTTGCTCTTTGGCTATAAGGATCATGAATTTCAGGTGTTGCGGGATTTGTTTAGCGGGAGTGGGTTATTGCATTTCTTTACGATCTCTGGCATGCATGTGGCTTTCTTCTTTCAAAAACTGACCTATATTTTTCGCCGTCTGCATTTTACACCTGAGGAAATGTGCCTGCCGGTATTATGCTGTTTAGGCGGCAGCATTGTGTTGTTTGGCGGCAGTATCAGTGTGATTCGCGCAGTATTGGTCTATATGTTGAATGCCTTGATGACCGCAAGAGCCAAATCATGGTCAGCGAGTGATCGTTATGGCATTATTTTAACGATTTTATTGATCATTGCGCCTAAATTGTTGCTGCAACTATCAGGACAGTTATGCCTGTTGATGACCTTTTTACTGCTGATGACCAATAGCCTTAGGCCGCGTTTTCATCGATTCGTCAGTGGCCAGCTGCTGACCTTGTTGGCAGGACCTATACTCGCATGTCTGTTTTTTGAGATCCCTTTGTTCGGCGGACTGGCAACCGTTTTATTTTATCCATTGATGACAACGGTCTTGCTGCCCGGTGTTTTCTTGCTTTTTGTGATGAGTTTGGTCGTTTCGTTGGCGCCTGTGATTGCTATTGCTGAAATATGTTTAGACATACTGGAAGGAACGTTGTTTCATTTACGTCATGGTTCTCTGACGATTGGCGTATTACCAGTATCAGTCGCGCTGCTCTGTACGATTGTAGGTGTGATTTGTTATCAACAAAGAAAAGTGCTTTTGCTCCTAGTGGTCACGATTTTGGTGCCCATTGGGTATCAGAAATGGCAGGTTGTACCCACGATTTCTTTTGTCGATGTCGGGCAAGGAGATAGTATCGTGATTCAGGAAAAAAGAAATCGCGGGGTCTATGTCATCGATACTGGTGGCACGTTGGGCTTTGAAAGACAGGCCTGGCAACAGCGTTCCTATCAATCCGGGGCTGCGTACTCATTGGTGCCTTTTTTGAAAGGTGAAGGCATCAATGAAATCACCGGTCTGTTTTTGACCCATGGGGATACCGATCATATCGGAGATGCGTTATTTCTGATGCAGTCGATCCCTGTTAGGACATTATATTTGGTACCAGGCAGTCAAGAAGATCCACGGATCGCTGCGTTGTTGAAAGATATGCCTGCGTCTACAGAAGTGATATGGACAGAGATCGGACAAAGAATTGGGAACGAGCAGTCCCTGCATGTGTTGGCACCAACCTATGGCGAAGGACAAAATGAAGACTCTCTCGTCTTGCAAGCACATCTTGGCTCACATTCATTTTTATTCACCGGTGATTTAGATCAAGCAGGTGAACTTGACCTGTTGGCACACTATCCAGCGTTACAGGTGGACGTGTTGAAATTGGGGCATCATGGCAGTCGGACATCAACAGCAGAGGCTTTTATCGAGGGCTTGTCACCCCGCTATGGCATCGTTTCTTGCGGCCGCAACAATCGATATGGTCATCCCCATCAAGAAGTTCTGGATCGACTGATGGGTTCTGCAGTCCTAAGAACGGATCATCATGGAATGATCCAATTTAGCTGGTCAGAAAACAAACAGCAGCTGACCTTGCAGACTTGGCTAGACGAAGACAATCAGGAATGGTAGGATAGTGATGAAAGTGGGGATCGCAATGGATTTACAAAAAGCACTGCAAACAATTCGTACCGATACATTGAAACCCATTTACTTGGTGGTCGGCAGCGAAACTTTTTTACAAGATCAAGTCCGAGAGGCTTTTTTGACCCGTTTTTCTGTTTCAAAAGATGATTTGAATTTTGCCACATTTGATTTGGAGAAAGATGCCGTTGATTTAGTGATCCAAGAAGCACAATCCTTGCCCTTTTTTGGGGATCAACGCTTGATTTTTGTTGATCGGCCATTCTTTCTGACAGCAGAAAAGAAGAGCAATGGACCAGAACATGATTTAGAGGACTTTGTCAGCTATATCCAATCACCTGAGCCAACATCCGTTATGGTCTTGTTCCTTCTAGCAGATAAGATGGATGAGCGGAAGAAAATCACGAAACAATTGAAAAAAGCAGCAGTGGTCATCGACACTGCAGCGATGAAAGAACAAGATGTCCGTAATTATTTGCAGCAAACGATGACCAATGATGGCATCGAAATGACCCGAGAAGCTTTTGACTTGTTTTTGCGCTTAACGGATCTGCAATTGACAAAAGCAATGCAGGAATTGCAAAAATTGCGTTTATATGCCGGTGATGGCCGTAAAATCACAAAAGAGATCGTCCAAGAATTGATTCCGAAAACGTTGGAACATAATGTCTTCGAATTGACCAGTGATGTATTGAAGGGCAATGTTTCTGAGGCGCTGCGTTTATACGATGATTTACTGTTGCAAGGAGAAGAAACCATCAAAATCAATGCGATTTTGATCAGTCAAGTTCGGCTATTGCTGCAAACATCGATTTTAATGAAGGTGGGGTACCAGCAAGCCAATATTGCTCAAACCCTTGGGATCCATCCTTATCGGGTCAAATTGGCCATGCAGCAGACAAGGGGCCTTGCTGCTGAAGATTTGGCTAGATTGTATGATGAGTTGATCGAAAATGATTATCAAGTCAAAAGCGGTCAAATGGACAAGACACTTTTGTTTCAATTGTTTGTCTTGCGCCATGGAAAAAGCAGAAAATAAAAAGAAAGGTGAAGCAATCAACGATTGCTTCACCTTTCTTAATTTGCTTATTTGGCAATTTTTTTACTTAAACGAGATTTGTCGCGACTAGCTTTGTTCTTATGGATCAATCCTTTAGTCTCAGCCATATCGATTGCTTTAACAGCATCTTTATATAACGCATCTACGTTATCAGCACCAGCTTCAACAGCTTGATCAAATTTTTTGATCGCTGTACGCATTGTGCTTACTTGAGATGAATTCTTCGCATTAGCCGCTTCGCTTGTACGCGCGCGTTTGATTGCAGATTCAATGTTTGGCATGTATTTCACCTCCGAAAAAAAAGTTCAATTACGTTTGAAAAAACGTATAAATCAACACTAGTCATTATACCTAATGCGCTTGCCGATTGCAATAAAAGTTGTAAAGAAATTTTACTTAACACAAAAAAAGAGCAAATAAAATGGCTAATTCATTTGAATATCTGTCGTAAAATGTATCTTTACACATTTTTTATTGAATAGTTACAAAAAGTTTACACAACGGTGATTTTCTATGCTATGATAACTTCGGAATTTTCAAATGGAGGGTTTAATGTGAGTATCGCTTTATTTATAACGATTGTATTGTCATTGGGTGTCATTTTCGTCAATGGTTGGACAGATGCACCAAATGCCATCGCGACAGCTGTTTCTACTAGAGTTTTACGCCCAAATGTTGCGATTGGCATGGCTGTGGTCATGAACTTTTTAGGCGTCTTGGTGATGACGTATTTCAATGCCCAAGTGGCTGAAACAATCAGTAATATCGTAACATTCGATTCTGGGGGCAGTTTCCGAGTGTCACAAATCGCTTTGGCAGCAGCGCTCTTCTCGATCGTTGTCTGGACAGTGGCTGCTTGGTATTTTGGCATCCCTACTAGCGAATCACATGCCTTGATCGCTGGTCTGACAGGTGCTGCAATGGCTCTTGGTGGGTTACATGCTGTCAATGGCAATGAATGGATCAAAGTATTGATCGGTTTAGTTGTTTCAACGTTAATGGGGTTTATCGGCGGGTTTCTGATATCGAAGCTGATCGTATGGCTTTTTCGCGACACACCGAGGCGTAAAGCCAATCAAATTTTTACAGTGGGGCAAGCGTTCGCAGCTGGTGCCAATGCTTTTTTGCATGGTGCGCAAGACGGGCAGAAGTTTATGGGTGTCTTCATGTTAGGCCTATACTATAACGATATCGTCGAAAAAAGTGGCAGCGGTTTTGCAATCCCCTTATGGGTCATGGTACTGTGTTCGTTGACAATGGGTGTGGGAACATCCGTCGGCGGGATGAAAATTATTAAATCCGTTGGGATGGATATGGTCAAGTTGGAGAAATATCAAGGATTTGCAGCGGACGTAACTGCAGCAATCTGCTTGTTCCTATCTTCTGTGTTTGGGATCCCCGTTTCAACAACCCATACCAAAACAACCGCGATCATGGGTGTTGGGGCTTCTAGACGCTTTTCAAGTGTCGATTGGCGGATCGTGAAGGAAATGATCTACGCTTGGATCTTGACATTCCCAGGTTGCGGACTCATTGCATATCTGATGGTAAAAGTTTTATTGTTTATTTTGTGAGGGAGAGAAAGTAATGGCACGTAAAAAAAGTTTTGATTATTTTGCAGCGATGGAACAATTGGCAACCAATGGCCATTTAGCGGCACAACGTTTTTCTGTTCTGATCCATGATTACTCAGAAACAGCGTTAACTGAAGCAGCAGCGGAGATCCATGCATTAGAAAAAGAAGGGGACAAAGTGATCGCAGCGTTGACCAATGAATTGTACGATTCATTTATCACACCAATCGATCGGGAAGATATTTTGATTATCTCAGAGCGTTTAGATGACATCTTAGATGGCATTATGGGGTTGACTTATTTGTTCGAGAATTTGGTCATTCAGTCATTGCGCCCAGAAACCGCACGTTTTGCTGACATGATCACCCAAGCGACCCAAGGGGTTGAAACGGCATTAAAAGAATTTCCTAAGTTTAAAAATTCTAAAACATTGCGCAAGATGATCACAGATGTCAATGCAATCGAGTCAGAAGCGGACCTGTTATACTCACAAATGAAAAAGGCCTTGTTCACTGACGAAACAGATGTATTAGAAATCATTAAATGGAAAGATATCTATGATCGCTTTGAATCAATCATCAATGACACTGAAAGTGCTGTGGATATTATTGATGGCATGGTCATCAAGAACACATAAAAAAAGCTTCCAAGAAAATTTTCTTGGAAGTTTTTTTTATAGCTGTGTCAGCCAATAACCGATCAAAATCACACCAAGAACGATGCGATACCAGCCGAATACAGTAAAGTCATTGCGTTTGATATAATTCATCAAGAAACGTATCGCGATCACAGAAACGATGAATGAAACGATCGTACCTGTCAGCAGGATCACAGTTCCTTGTAAGTCAAAGGCGTTGCCGTCTTTTAGGAATTTGAAGATTTTTAAGGCGCTTGCGCCGAACATCGTAGGGATTCCTAAGAAGAAAGAGAATTCTGCAGCGACGAATCTAGAAGCGCCGATCAAGATCCCGCCGAGAATGGTCGCGCCAGAACGAGAAGTACCAGGAATGAGTGCCAGTACTTGGAACATACCCACGATCAGGGCAGCTTTGTAAGTAAATTGATTCAAATCCGTACATTTAGGGGTTTGATTTTTGTTTCTTTTTTCAACCACGATAAAGCCAATACCATAAATGATCAAAACGATCGACACTGATAAAAAGTTATAGAAATGTGCATCGAGCCAATCATCCAGTGGTAATCCGATAATCACAGATGGCAAGACTGCTACAACTACTTTGAACCATAATGTCCAAGTATTCCTTTTCTCGAGCGCATTCTTTTGGGGCGAGAAGGGATTCAGTTTATGAAAATATAAGTAAACGACGGCTAAGATCGCGCCTAACTGAATCACGACATTGAACATGGTCATGAATTCCGGTGTGACGTCCAACCCGATGAATTCATCCGCTAAGATCAAATGCCCGGTACTGCTAATAGGGAGCCAT
Organism: Enterococcus salsurae; assembly: GCF_054784955.1. Taxonomy (NCBI): domain Bacteria; kingdom Bacillati; phylum Bacillota; class Bacilli; order Lactobacillales; family Enterococcaceae; genus Enterococcus; species Enterococcus salsurae. The sequence goes on from NZ_BAAHWY010000003.1 coordinate 401,770, forward strand.
TCAGTGATTCCTTCGATAATACCAAAGAGAATTGCTTTTATGAAATTAGTAAAAAACATTGAGTCCTTCCTTTCTTAAACAAAATACAATTATCAGTATACCGTTTCTCTAGCAGAATACCAATCTTTTTCCAAAAAAAGAGCGCAGTTTTCAACAAAGAAAACTGCGCATAAAACGTGGCGATTGTCTTAAGATAATAATTCTTGTGAAAGACGAACGCCTTTCTTGATGTAGTCAGTTGAGCCTACTTCTGCAATCGAAAATGTCCCATTTTCATAGACCAGCCGTGTCACGGAACCGTTATCGATATCCATACGTACATTGTTTTCGTTGTTGATCAAGTGAAGCAAGAAAGCAATCGTTAAGCCGTGGGACACAACTAATGCATTCCCGCCGCCTTTTTTCTCGACCCGATAGGCAATATCTTCAAAACCGTTTTTGACCCGTTCGGTCAGCACATCGAAGGTTTCAGCCCAATTCGCTGTATCTGCGTGATGGATCGCGTTGGCAATCGCTTCGAAGGTGACATGATTGGCGATCATATCATCATAGTCAGGGAAATCCAAGATCCTAGGCAAGACGCCCCACATTTCAGCATCATAACCGCCTTCCAAAGACCCGAAACTCCATTCGCGAATCCGTTTATCGATATGATAAGGAATCTCTGGTCCGCGTACATGTTCTCCTAAAATCAAACGCATCGTTTCGATCGCCCGGCCGCTGTCGCTGGACACTGCTTCCGTAAACACAACATCCCGCAGGCCCAGACCCAAATAATGAATGCCTTGTTCACCAGTTCGGGTCAAAGGGGTATCGCACCATCCTTGGACTCTCTGCAGCGTATTGAACATTGTCTTGCCATGTCGTACGACATAAAGCTCTGTTTTGGTCATTGCCATTTCCTCCATTCACTATCGTCTTTTATTGATTGAAAAACGGATTGGTCCTCTTTTCGATTTCGATTGTTGTTGGTTCGCCATGGCCAGGGTATACAGCCATTTGATTTGGCAAAACAAATAATTGACTCTGAATGCTTTCAAGCAATTGTTCTAAGTTGCCAGTGGGTAAATCGGTTCGGCCAATGCTGCCTTTGAAGAGGGCGTCACCAGCAACGACAAAAGAATCAAAAATAAAGCTGACACTGCCGATGGAATGGCCAGGTGTTGGGACGACATGGAACGACAGCCCACCGATACGATAATCTTTCATTTCCAAAAGTTCTTCTGCAGGTCTGGCTGTGATGGCGCCAAGATCTGGATGACGGCCAGATAAATTTTTCTGAGGATCACTCAACCAATCTTGTTCCAGCGGACTGACGTAAACTGGAATATCATAATACGCTCGTAGTTGATCGACTGCCCCAATATGATCATAGTGGGTATGCGTCAGCAAAATGGCTTGCGGTACAGCCCCTGTTTTGTCGATCTCAGTGATCAGTCTTGCAGCTTCAGCACCTGGATCAATGATCAAAAGCGTATCTTCATGCCAGATGAGGTAACAATTCTCTTGTACTGGACCTGTGACTAAACCGATGATTTTCATATAGAACCTCCTCATATCGAATAAAAAAATAGTTCCATCTTTAGTATAGCTCAAAGTAGTCTGCGAAACAAAGAAAGGTTTTTGTGCACCTCCACTGGCATACCGATAGGGAAAAAAGCCATCCTTTTTTCGTGCAGCACATTTAGAAGAAAAATGAGCTTTAGAAAAGAAAATAAAGATTCTGTGAAAAAAACGACCTTAAACCATAATTCAGTGAGAATCATCCTCGGAAATAAAGTGGGATTCCGAAAATTTTTCTTAGAAAACCCTTTAGAAAAAAGCCGCCTGTTATACTGTAAGTGGTTTCTGATAGAAAAGGATCCTTGATCCTTCAGACAGATCTATACGGTGCGCGTGAATCTATTTGATGAAAGAAGGTGGCTTCGATGAAAAAAAGAGTGGGTATACTTTTGATGAGCAGTATCAGTCTGTTTTTGCTTGCCAGTTGTGGCGAAGAGAATCTCGCAATCAATCATTCGACTGAACCACCGGTTTCAGCAGCTTCTGGTGCTGTTGTCAATGGCGAAAGTGATTTGCTGTTAATCCAAACGGACAGCCCTTCCTTCCCGCAGAGTCAAGGCGTCTATGATTACCATGAACATGCATTGACGATCGTGAAGCAGTATTTGCCAATCGCAGATATAGAAGAGGACAGTGTGGCAGATCCGCAAACTGTGGCAGCGTATGAAAAACAGATCAATGACGATTTTGAACGGCATTTTTCACAGACATCAATCAAAATGACGGATGACCCTTATCAAATTTATCAGGCGGACTTTACAGATGCATCTTACACAATCGAAAATGATCGGTTATTGTTAAAAACAGCCGACCAAACATTTACCTTTATCTTTGATCCAGCCAGCAAACAAGCCATTGATGAAAATGGCGTCCGCTATGATATTCAAGTGGATGAATAAAGGCAGCCTGCAAAAAAAGATCGATAGAGCAGCGTTTTCCTTTTACCTTGTTTAGACAAACTGTCTGGTCAGTTTTTTAGAAGACTGTCTGCCAGGCAGTCTTTTTATTGTGTTCGCTTTTACAAAATCAAGGTTTCAGCTATAATGACAAACGAGAAGGTGAACGTGTGTATAAAGGAAAAGTTGCAGTCCGAAAAATAGTCGAATTTATCTTGCGCAGAGGAGATATCGATAGCCGCCGCGTCAGCAGCCATACCGCGCAAGAAGGTGCCCGTATTCATCGCCAATTACAAAAAGAAGCAGGGGAAGACTATCAGAAAGAAGTCTTTTTGAAGCATGAAAGCCAAGTAGGGAAAGATCGGATTACTGTCGAAGGAAGGGCGGATGGTCTTTTTTTCGATCACGAAAAAGCCTGCTGGGTGATCGATGAGATCAAAACATCTGAACCTTATTATGAAGATATCCAAGCGGATCAGATCGATCTGTTTTTTGCTCAAGGTATGGTCTATGCTTATTTGTTTTTGTTGCGGGAAAATGGCAATCCGGAAGAGGAACATCCAGAAAGCCAAGATACTATCGCTGACACGGCTGAGCTCCTTGATCAAATCGATGTACAGTTGACCTATTTTCAGACAACGGAAAAAATCATTACCCGTACCCGCAGAAGTTTCTCAATGAACGCATTGGCTTCTTTTTATGAATCGTTGTTGCAGGAGTATCATAAATGGATGATCTTTGAAGAAAATTGGCGGAGAGTCCGCAATACATCCTTGCAGTTGCTGCAATTTCCTTATGATACCTTTCGTAAAGGGCAGCGGGAATTGGCTGCTGCTGCCTACAAAACTTTGAAAACAGGGCAACGATTGTTTGCCGAAGCGCCAACTGGGACTGGGAAGACGATTTCAACGATTTTCCCAGCACTGAAAGTTTTAGGAGAAGAGGGCGGCGACCGTATTTTTTATTTGACTGCCAAAACAATCACGCGCCAAGTCGCAGAAGATGCCTTGCAGCAGTTAGCTGATACAGGAAGTGAAACCAAAAGTGTGACACTGACAGCCAAAGACAAAATCTGTTTTCTGGAGGAGCGAAACTGTACACCTGAGCATTGTCCATTTGCCGAAGGGTACTATAACCGCATCAATGAAGCATTGTGGGATCTCCTCAATCATGAAAATCAGATCACTCGTGCTGTGATCGAGGCCTATGGGCGTAAGCATACAGTCTGTCCATTTGAACTATCATTAGATGTGAGCGTGTTTTGTGATGTGATCATTGGGGATTATAATTATTTATTTGATCCGACTGTTTATTTGCGTCGCTTTTTTGAAGAACCAGAAGAAGACTATTTCTTTTTGGTGGATGAAGCCCACAATCTGGTCAACCGCTCAAAGGAAATGTATTCCGCTGCTTTGCAAAGACAACTGTTCCAAGACTTGATCAAAAAACTGCCTAAAGCGCATGGAAAATTGACACGGGCGTTCAAGAAGGTTGACAAGGATTTCAAGGAGATCGCTGCTTTAGCCAAGGAAGAAAATTGGGCCTATCATCATCAGGCGGCACCCCATGACACACTGCTGAAACATTTGCGTCCTTTGGCAGAGTTGATGCAGGAATGGTTGCCGGCCAACGAAGAAGATCCGTTGCAAGAAGAGGTCTTGCTGGCTTATTTTGATATCAATTATTACCTGAAAATCAGTGAATTTTATGATGATCACTACGAAACAACCGTCGAAATCGATGCTTACGGGATGCAAATCAAACAATTTTGTATCGAACCCGCGCCTTTTTTGGGCAATGTATTAGACAAAGGTAAAGGCAGTCTGTTGTTTTCAGCAAGCTTCTCGCCTTTGTCTTATTATCAAGAAGTCCTCGGGGGCGGAAAAGAGGCATTACGCTATCGTTTACCAAGTCCTTTCCCGCCGGAAAAGCAAAAAATAGTTGTTGCCGACTATATCCAAACAACTTATCACCAAAGAACTGCCAGTATGCCATTGATCGTGGATGCAATCCAGCGGATGGTGGCAGCGAAGACTGGCAACTATATGGTCTTTTTTCCTTCTTATCGATATCTGGACGATGTCGCTGCACTGTTTTCCAACCAGTATCCTGATATCGATTTGTTGATACAGGGAACCGCCATGAATGAACCTGAACGGGAAGCCTTTTTGGCACGGTTTACCCCTGGTGGTCAAAACAAAGCAGGCGATGTCCAGCAGTCGCTGGTTGCGTTTTGTGTATTAGGAGGGATTTTTTCTGAAGGGATCGATTTGAAAGGGGAGCGGTTGATCGGTACGGCCATCGTTGGTGTAGGTTTGCCGCAACTCAATCATGAGCAGGAATTGATCCGCAGTTATTACGACCAAAAAAATCACGCTGGATTTTCCTATGCCTATCAATTGCCGGGCATGAATAAAGTGCTGCAAGCTGCCGGACGGGTGATTCGGGATACCGCGGATACTGGCGTGGTACTGCTTCTGGATCAACGGTTTCAGACGCCTGTCTATCGATCTTTGCTGCCTTTGCATTGGCAACATGCACAACATGTCCGCAGCCCTGAGGCAATCAGCCAGCAACTAGAGGCATTTTGGCATCAATAAAACAAAATTAGGCGCTATCCAGACCAACGTGACCTGGATAGCGCCTGTTTATTGCTTACCGATAATTTGTAAATTGCAGATCGATCGTCAAAGGCAGTTTCCGTAAAAGTTGCATGACTTCTTGCAAGTCATCGCGGCTTTTCCCAGTGACGCGGATTTGATTGTCTTGAATCTGTGTTTTGACTTTCAATTTTGCATTTTTGATGGCAGTCGTGATTTTTTTGGCTTGTTCTTTGTCGATACCATTGATCAGTTCAGCCGTTTGCCGAGCTTTCGCTCCTAGGGCATGTTCGGTTTCTGAAAACTGGATATTTTTTGTGGGGACACTGCGCTTGATCAATTTTGCGAACAAGACATCTTTGATTTGTTCAACTTTGAAATCATCATCGCCGACCACGGTCATTTTGCTGCCGTCCATTTTGATCTCAACGGTTGATCCTTTGAAATCAAAGCGATTCTTTAATTCTTTTTCAGCTTGTTGAATGGCGTTTTTGACTTCTTCTGTATTGATCTCTGATACGATATCAAAGCTTGCTTCTTTGGCCATTATTCATCCTCCTCATTAAAGGTTTGTCTTCATTCTACCATGTTCAAAAAGATTCAGGGAATCAAAAGTAAAATTTTGCAAATAATTGTTTCAATTTTTGACACAAACTGCTATTCTTTGGAAGGAGATTTTTTAGTGAAGGAGCTAACTGTGAGTGAGTAATTTAATAACGAAACATCAACAATCTGAACAATTAAAGAAAATAGGCGTCATCTTGCTTTCGGGTATTACAGCCGCCATTGCCTTGAACTTCTTTTTGATCCCAGCGCAAGTATTGTCAGCTGGCATGAATGGGGTGGCGCAATTGATCGTCGCTTTGGCGTGGAGTCATCTAGGGATTCGCTTAAGTACTGGTTTATTCATTTTTATCTTGAATCTGCCGATTTTTGTTTTGGGCTTTATTAAGCTCGGCAAATCATCGACATTGCTGAGTTTCATCAACGTTGTCGTTGTTTCACTATTGACGATGATCCTTCCTCAAGGGGCGATCACGGACAGTATTTTGGTCAATGCGTTGATTGGCGGCGTCTTACTAGGTGTTGGCGTGGCCTTCTCGTTGAAAATGGGGTTCACGACAGGCGGCATGGATATCCTTTCCCTGATCTTGTCGAAAACCACTGGTAAAACTGTGGGTAAATATATGTTTATCCTAAATGGAATCATTGTAATGGTTTCTGGTTTCGTTTTTTCATGGGAAAGTGCCTTATATACGATTATTTCAATTTTTGCGATGAGCTATGTCGTTGATATGCTCCACACCAGTCACCAAAAAGTGACAGCGATGATCATTACTACGAATGCCGAAGCAGTAGGCAAAAATATTTCGAAGCACATTTTTCGCGGCATGACATTGTTTCCTTCTGTCGGCGGCTATTCTGGTGTTCCCGGCAATATGATCATGATGGTGGTCACCCGCTATGAGATGTACGACTTAGAACAAGCGGTGTTAGAAGCAGATGGCAATGCCTTTATCAATTTCGTGCCGACGCAATCGATCACTGGCCGATTTGCGACAGATGATGAACAACGCACATTCAAAACCACCGGTGTCTTTCCTGAGCTGAAGATCCACAAAAAGACCCGACCTTGATCATGGATTCTCCATTTACAAACGGCACAAAAGAAGGTATGATTTGTTACAAGAAATAAGGAGGTCACCAGCTATGGCATATACAGAAACAGAAGTAGAAGCAATCAAAGAGCGTGTGCTCGCTGCATTGGAAACCGTGATCGACCCAGAGCTAGGGATTGATATCGTCAATTTAGGTTTGGTTTATGAGGTAGAATTCGATGGAGAATCAGGTCATACAGTCATTAAAATGACATTGACAACGATGGGCTGCCCGTTGGCAGATGTCTTGACTGAATCCATCCACGAAGCTTTAGCTGATGTGCCAGAAGTCAGCAATCCAGAAGTCAAATTAGTTTGGTATCCAGCGTGGACGACCGATAAAATGAGTCGTTATGCCCGGATTGCGTTGGGGATTAGGTAGGAACTTTTTGCTGTTCTCACAAGATAGATGATATAGATCAAATAATAAAGTACGCACCCTTTCATTCACTGTTCAACAATGGATGGAAGGTTTTTTTGTATACAAACACGTGGTAAAAATAATGCACAATAGAAGAGAATATTTTGTTTACCTGATTATCTACTTACAGATTATTCGATGGAATATAAAAGAAGTGTCGTGTATGCATGTTTTCTCAGCAGTATTTGTATTTGTGTTTATTGTGATCATCCTATATAAAATTGTGGAATTTTTGAGAAACGAAGCGGCAGCAGAAATTTCTGTTCCTGCTCGATTAGTCGATAAAAGCATGCGTGCCAGTAATGACATGAATGCGAATGGATTTGCTAGCCAAAGCATCACATATTATTTATGATTTGAATTGGACAACGGTGAAAGATTGGAATTAACTGTCGGAGACGGAAAATATACCTTATATGTAATTGGTGATACTGGACTTTTGAGATACCAGCGTAAAAGGTTCAACTCTTTGGTTAGATAAGCTTCTTTCAGCCAAACACGAATATTCCCGCAAATACTCAGGTGGAATCTACTTCATTCCCATTGATTTTTCCATTGCCTACAGGTAAACTATTTGAAAAGATTGGGGGATCGTATCCATGTTAACAACGAATTTCGGGCCTTACACGTATCAAAATCCTTTCATGAATGCCTCTGGTGTTCATTGTATGACGATTGAAGAAATGGAAGAACTGGCAGATTCGCAAGCTGGATCATTTGTGACCAAAAGTGCGACTGTCGCATCGAGAGAAGGCAATCCAGAACCACGCTATATCGATTTAGCTATAGGGAGTATCAACTCGATGGGATTGCCAAACCGTGGTTTGGATTATTATCTCGACTATGCAATCAAAAAACAAGCTGAGATGCCGCAAGCATCACCTTTCTTTTTTTCAGTCGCAGCGATGAATGTCGAGGAAAACATTACCTTATTGAAGAAAATCCAAAGCAGTGCTTTTGAAGGAATCACTGAATTGAATCTTTCTTGCCCGAATGTACCGGGGAAACCGCAAGTTGCGTATGATTTTGAGTTGACTGCCTCTATTTTGAAGAATGTCTTTTCATTCTTTACGAAACCATTGGGTGTAAAACTCCCGCCGTATTTTGACTTAGCGCACTTCGATCAAATGGCAGATATCTTGAATCAATTTCCATTAATGTATGTCAATTCAGTCAATAGTGTCGGTAATGCATTGTTTATTGATCCAGATACAGATACAGTTGTCATTAAACCGAAAGATGGCTTTGGCGGATTAGGTGGTGCTTATATCAAACCGACAGCTTTAGCCAATGTGCGCGCTTTTTATACACGGCTGAAGCCTGAAATCAATATCATCGGCACGGGTGGGATTTTAACGGGACAAGATGCCTATGAGCATTTGTTGTGTGGTGCCAGTATGCTGCAAGTCGGCACACAACTTCACAAGGAAGGGCCAGCTATTTTTGCGCGCTTGAACCAGGAACTATCGGCTATTATGAAAGCAAAAGGGTACCAACATATTTCCGATTTTCGAGGAAAGCTGCAATCAATCACTGACTGATAAAAAGCTAGAGAAAGAAGGATCGCATTGTTTGAATTGCATAAAGCAACGATTGATGATTTGCCGGCATTGATGGAGTTGATTGATCAAGGTATTGCTGCATTGGCTGCTCAAGGATCACCACAATGGCAAAATGGATATGGACCGAGTGAGGATAAAATCAGAGCTGATATTCTAAAAAAAGAAAGCTATCTCCTAAAATCAGAAGACACAATTGCAGCGGCAGCAGCATTGGTTTCGGGTACTGACCCAGTATATACAGCGATTGATGGCAAGTGGCTAGGAGAGGGGCCTTATTTATCCATTCATCGTGTGGTCGTTGATCCACGATTCAAAGGCCAACGCTTGAGTGCAAAGCTTTTGCACGCTTTAGAAGAAGTTGCACGAAACGAAGGGATTTTTGATCTGAGAATCGATACCTATCAAGCCAATACGGCCATGCAGCGAAATATCACCACAGCAGGCTACACATTTTGCGGTCATATCGAGTTTCCCATCCCAGATGGCGCACGCCTTGCCTATCAAAAATTGCTCTCAACTGCCCATTAGGGTAAAAAAATTTTCATAAAGCACCATTTATAGTTGTCAGAAGCTGGATGACTTGCTAAGATAAGCACGTAAAGGACGGTGCCGAATGAAAAAAAGAATCAAAAAGAAAAAAGCCTACAAAAAATATATCCAAGATATTTTTACTGGATATGAAGACATGTTGGAAAATCCAGAACTAAGCGAAAAAAAATTCGTCTATCTAAAAGAAGAAACGATTTTAAAACGTGATGAAAACAATCAGATCCGTTTTAGAACGATCGACATTGACTAAACTACCTTGATGGTAGTTTTTTTTCTTTCATTTGGACTGAAAGAAATTTCAGAAAAAAGCTTGCTCTTTCATGTTAGGAGTGGTAAAGTAAACAACGTTGGCAAAACGCCAGCAGGTCAAAATATACTTTTCAAAAAACATTGAAAAAGTGCTTGACCAAATCTGAAACAGATGATATTATAACTGAGTCGCAAAAATAAATTGATTGATCGTTGTTGATATGACAATAAATTAATTAAAAAAAGTTGTTGACAAATAACAAATCATTTGTTATTATGATTAAGTTGCTAAGGCAGCCGACACGTTGTTGCAAAACAACGAGCGAAAAAAACTTTTATAAAAAGTGTTGACAATCACTTGTCACTCTGATATGATATAAAAGTTGCTAACGCAACACTGTAGACCTTTGAAAACTGAACAAAGCAAGCAAACGAACCAATGTGTAGGACGCTTCATTTTATGAAGCAAATACATGCAAGCAATAGCTAGCAAAGTTTTAATTTTATGAGCTTAACGATCCT
>NZ_BAAHWY010000004.1:0-395595 GCF_054784955.1 Enterococcus salsurae
ACGCCGCCAGCGTTCGTCCTGAGCCAGGATCAAACTCTCATAATGATTTGTTTGAACGATCCAAAGGATCGTTAAGCTCATAAAATTAAAACTTTGCTAGCTATTGCTTGCATGTATTTGCTTCATATAAATGAAGCGTCCTACACATTGGTTCGTTTGCTTGCTTTGTTCAGTTTTCAAAGGTCTACAGTGTTGCTTTAGCAACTTTTATATCATATCAGAGTGACAAGTGATTGTCAACACTTTTTTATAAAAGTTTTTTTGCTCGTTGTTTTGCAACAACGTGTCGGCTGCCTTAGCAACTTAATCATAGTAACAAATGATTTGTTATTTGTCAACAACTTTTTTTAATTAATTTATTGTCATATCAACAACGATCAATCAATTTATTTTTGCGACTCAGTTATAATATCATCTGTTTCAGATTTGGTCAAGCACTTTTTCAATGTTTTTTGAAAAGTATATTTTGACCTGCTGGCGTTTTGCCAACGTTGATAAATTTACCATGCTTCATCGCTTCGGTCAAGGAAATATTTCATCTTTTTTACAAAAATCGTTTCCATAAAAAAAAGACCGCTGCTGCGGTCATATGTTTGATCATTTGTCGATTCATTTTAGAAAAAAGGAACACCTTCAATATCGTAGTCTTCAATGATTTTACGGAAGATGTTTGGTTCTTGCCAGGCATAGCCTGTTGGCAATTGTTGGGTTTGTGCTGCTTCTTTTGTTTCAAAAACAAATAAGGGAACATTTTGCATACCAATATTTCCATTTGTTAATTCAACCAGTTCAATCGCTGTCACATCTAAGTGAATCTGCTCTTTGAACAATTGTAGGATCGTAGCCAAGCCGGTTTTATCCTCTGAAAAATCTGTTGACGCTAGTTCTGCATTGCCTTCATTCATTTGCATCAAAAATCGTTTCGAACCATTTGCTAAGTGCATCATAACTGTACCTGCTACTTTTTTGGACCCCAAAATACCCACCTCAGTTATTCATTTGTTTGCAAAGTAATTTTAGCACATTTTCAGAAAATATGCACGATTATCTGCGGTTGCTTTCTTTTTCTAGCATTTGTTTGGCTTCACTTGTCCAGACTGGGAGAATCTCTTCGATTGTGCGAAATCCGATGCGTTTATTTTTGTTGGTAAAGTATCTTTTTCGTTTAAAGGGCGGTTGCACAAATGTGGGTTCCAGTGTCCTTCTAGACAGGCTGATTTTCTGGCTGTATTCATCGATATCAATGATTTGCACACGAATCTTCTGACCAACCTGTAATACTTCATGGATATTCTTGGTAAATCCTGACTGGATCTCTGATACATGGATCAAACCTTGCGTTTCTTTATCTAAAGAAACAAATGCACCATAAGGTTGGATACCAGTGACTGTTCCTTCTATAATGTTGCCAATTTGATAGCTCATATTCATTCCTCGCTTTTCCTCTTTTATTATACTTGAACAAGTGGTAGATTTGAAGTATCAGAACCAATCTTGCACTATATAGGAGGGAATTAGATGATCGATTTTGATAAAGTACAACCTCGAACAGGTACCAACAGTGTAAAATGGGATGCCATCCAGGAGATGTATCATCGGGAGGGGTTGTTGCCTTTATGGGTAGCAGATATGGATTTTTTGGCACCCAAAGCTGTCACCATCGCCTTACAAGATGCCGTAGCAAAAGGGATTTACGGCTATAGTATATTTCCAGATTCCCTTTATAGGGCTATCATCGACTGGCAACAAACACGCCATGGTTTTTCGTTAGAAAAAGAAGCGATTTTATTCAATAGTGGCGTGGTCCCCAGTTTAGCCTTGGCCTTGCAAAGTTATACCGCAGAAAATGATGCCATCTTGATCCACGATCCTGTCTACCATCCTTTTGCTGACGTGATCAAGCGTAATAACAGACGATTGGTTCGCACTCCACTGCTTGAAAAAAATGGGCACTTTGAAATGGATTTTGCAGCTATGGAACAGGCGATCGTTGAAAACAATATCAAACTCTTCATTCTATGCAATCCGCATAATCCTGGCGGACGGGTTTGGACCAAAGAAGAATTGACTACCATCGGTCTATTGTGTCAAAAGCACCACGTCTTCGTTGTCAGTGATGAGATCCATCAAGATATCGTCTTTGCGCCACACAGATTTACTTCTTTCCAAACTGTTGATCCAAGTTTCACCGCATTTTCTATCGTGTTGACTTCAGCAACCAAAACATTCAACTTGGCAGGAATCAAAAACTCAATGGTCTTCATCAAAGACCCTGCCTTACGCAAACGATTTGTTGCCGCACAAGAACGAAATGTACAAGGTGAAATCAATACTTTTGGTACAGTGGCTACAGAAGCCGCTTATCGAGAAGGCGCGCCATGGCTAGAAGCTTTGCTGCCGTATCTTTCCGATAACGCTGCTTTCATTCAATCTTTCTTACAGGCACACATGCCAAACGTGCGTGTTCAAATGCCTGAAGGGACGTACTTGATGTGGCTTGATTTCTCTGCCTATGGATTGTCAGACCAGCAATTGCAGCGCATTTTGATCAACGAAGCCCATGTCGTCTTGAATCAAGGAACGATTTTCGGTCCCCATGGCAGTCAGCACATGCGTTTGAATTTCGCTTGTTCTCGCAGCATTTTGGAAAAAGCATTACACCAGATTGCTGAAGCTTTTGAAACGATTGACAGAAAAGAATAAAAGAAGAACCCACTTGCCCGGACACACAATGTCTGACAAGTGGGTTTTGTTTGTTATTCAATGATATCGATTGATTCGATCACAACATCATGCACTGGACGGTCTTGTGGGCCGCGTTGCACGCCAGCGATTTCATCTACAACAGATAAGCCTTCAACGACATGACCAAATACAGTATGACGGAAATCTAACCAAGGTGTGCCACCTGCTTTATACGCTTCGACTACTTCTGCTGGATAGCCAGCACCTTCTAATTGACCCAACATATTGCTTGGTACATTCTGATTATTCACGATGAAAAATTGGCTGCCATTTGTATTTGGACCAGCATTCGCCATTGACAATGCACCGCGAAGATTGAACAATTCTTTTGAAAATTCGTCTTCGAAGCTGCCGCCATAAATACTTTCGCCACCCATACCAGTTCCGGTTGGATCGCCGCCTTGGATCATGAAATCTGGAATCACTCGGTGGAAAATAATTCCATCGTAGTACCCTTTTTTCGCCAATTCGACAAAGTTTTTGACTGTCTTAGGGGCTAATTCAGGGAACAATTGAACAGTGATATCCCCGCGATTTGTTTTGATGACTGCTTGATGACCAGTTTGATTTTCTAATGCTAACTGTGGAAATTCAGACACAACTAACTCCTCCTTCTCTATACTAAATCCATGATAGCAGAAAATTGAAAAAATGCTAGTTTCAATAATCTTTGCTATAATGAGTTTGTCCGATGAATGGAGCAAACAATAGCAATATAAGCGTAGAAAAGAGGAATGACATGGACATTTTTGATATTACGATCATTGGTGCCGGTCCCGCCGGCATGTTCGCAGCCTTCTATGCCGGTATGCGCAACGCCAAAACCAAATTGATCGACAGTTTGCCGCAACTAGGCGGACAACTCGCCACTTTGTACCCCGAGAAATATATTTATGATATCCCTGGGTTCCCAAAAATCAAAGCTGGTGACTTGGTACAAAATTTAGAAAAACAGTTAACGACCTTTAATCACCAATATTGTTTGGAAGAAACTGTTTTACATATAGAAGAACAAGAAGATTATCTTGAGATCACTACCGATAAGACGACCCATTATTCGAAAGCTGTCATCCTTGCATTGGGAAATGGCTCTTTCCAACCCAGAAAACTGGCCTTGCCAGATGCAGAACGCTTTGAAGGATATGGACTGGATTACTTTGTCACAGATTTGATGAAGTATGCTGGCCGTAAAGTGGCGATTGCCGGCGGCGGCGACTCGGCAATCGATTGGGCATTGATGTTAGAGCCAATAGCAAGTGAAGTGTACTTGATCCATCGCCGTCCCGAGTTTCGCGCACATGAACATAGTGTCAGCAAATTAAAGGACTCCTCGGTCAATGTCTTGACGCCTTATGTGATCGAAGCCATCGAAGGAGAGCACAAAGTCACCGGTCTTTCCTTGCAACAAGTCAAAGGCGAAGACACCGTTTCCTTGAATGTAGATGCTTTGATCGTCAATTATGGGTTTTCTTCTACACTGAATATCAAAGATTGGGGCTTAAAAAGTACGCGTCAAGGCGTATTTGTCGGTTCTGATATGCGAACGTCGATTCCTGGTGTCTATGGTTGCGGTGACATCGTATTATATGATGGAAAAGTGGATCTGATTGCCACCGGTTTTGGGGAAGCTCCTACCGCTGTCAACAATGCCTTGCATTTTATTGACCCTAAAACACGCACGCAACCTGCCCATAGCACAAGTCTATTTAAGGAGTGAGGCCTCATGGGATCGGCAGATTTTGGTCTTTATTTGTCCCCTGTCCAAGGAAGCGATCTAACCTTGCAAATGATCCATTATTTACAACAATTTGGCGCAGACGATACAGCACAACACAATCTGGATGTAGCCGAAGCCGCCCGGGAGCTGGCACTCCGATACCACATTGATGCTGATAAAGCATATGCAGCTGGTCTACTGCATGATATTAGTGTGGTGATTCCAAATGCTGATCGACTGGCCTTTCAGCAGCATATGCTGGCGCCTGTTTTGTCTGCTGAAGAAGCGGCCCCTTTTTTGCTGCACCAACAACAATCTGCTCTGTTGGCTGAGTCAGTCTTTTTCGTGACTGACCCCGAGATTTTATCGGCCATTGCCTGTCATACGACATTACGGGAAAATTTTAGTTCACTGGATTTGGTTGTTTTTTTGGCGGACAAAATCAAATGGGACCGCAAAGACCAAGCACCCTTTTTGACAGATATCCAAGCAGCCTTAACAGACTCCCTTGAACAAGCTGCGAAGGTTTATCTGGACTGGCTTTTCGCAGGAGATATTGTTGTCCCCCATCCATGGGCGGTCGCCGCGCTAGCGCAGTTGAATCATGAATAATTGTGAAAAAAACGTCTGACAAAAAAAGATATTGGAGGGAAAGAGATGGTATTAGAGAACAAAACGTTAGAAGATAAAGCACGGGAATTATTGGCCGACCGCGGTGTATCCATGCAGGACATCGGCGAACTCGTCATGTTTTTACAAAAAGACTACATTGCAGATATTACACTAGACATGTGTATCGACAGTGTCAATGCAGTCTTAAGTAAGCGAGAAGTCCATAATACGATATTAACGGGTATCCAATTGGATATCTTGGCAGAAGAAAACCAGCTACTGCATCCGCTGCAAGAAATCGTCAAGGATGATGAAGGACTGTATGGTATCGATGAGATTTTGGCATTGTCGATCGTCAATGTCTATGGCTCAATTGGCTTTACCAATTATGGCTATATCGATAAGGTAAAACCGGGGATCCTGAAAGAACTGAATCGTCATGACGGTCCCAGAGTCCACACTTTCTTGGATGATATCGTCGGCGCGATCGCCGCATCAGCTGCTAGTCGTTTGGCCCATCAACATCCTAACAAATCTCACTATATTACCCAATAAACGCAAAACACTTCAGTTGCGGTCGCAACTGAAGTGTTTTTTTACGATAACGTCTACTGTATTAACGAACAGATTGCTTCAAACTTCTCTTGCCCCAGAAATAAAAAGCAAAGAAAAAGAGTTCGATCAATACAAAGAACAAAATAAAACAGTGCATAAAGAAGCTTTCCGGCAAAACATTGATGATTGGATCAGTTCTAGGATCAAACAACCAGTCATCATTGCTGAAAAAAATCTCATGAAATGTCACAAAGAAACGATCAAATCCAATGGCCATCAAAAAGCCGAAAAAGACCGGGATCAGCATGCCCCATTGAAACGGACGGATCAAACGCCATTGTTGCTGTTGCTTCCTCAAGCGTCGTTTGAGCCAAAAGCTCGGTACCACCGTCAGAAACATAACTGCATAGTTCAGCATAAACAGCTTTTTGACATCATAGAAATGACCGGCCCCAGCTGCCGACATTGGAAAATCCGGTAATGAGAGGGTCTGATTAAAAGGATTGTTCAAAAAATCTAACAACAAGCCATAATTCTTGTGCAACACTTCTTGGGAGACCGTTGTCTGCGCTAAAATATTCAAGTAATGGACATCAAACCAATATAATGGACGGAAATTGATCGTGATCGTAATCGCAAAACTGATCAAGAACAAGAACAAACAAACAAATGCAATGCGTTCAAGCCACAGCTGCTGCTTCATTTGTCAAAATCCCATTCATCTAATGAATCCAACACATACGTAGGTGCGACTGGCAACAACGGGACGGCTGCTTTCGGGGTAAAACCTGAAAGCACCAGCAATGAATCAATGCCATTGCGGATACCAGAGCAGATATCGGTATCATAATTGTCTCCAACCATGATCACATCTTCTTTTTGTAAGCCAATATGATCGACTGCTTTGTCCATGATGATGGCTTCTGGCTTGCCAATAAAGATCGGCGGCGTCTGCGTGGCTGTCTCTACCATCGCAATCAATGAGCCAGCGCCTGGCAATAAGCCACGTTCTGTCGGAATATTTTTGTCCGGATTGGTGCCGATAAACGTAGCGCCTTTTTGGATCGCCAATGTGGCCAAAACAAACTTTTCATAGGTCACATCATTATCTAAACCAACAACAACGTAATCAGGGTTGGTTTCATCCCACGCAAAACCAGCTTCTAGAATCAGATCAATCAAGCCAGCTTCGCCGATCACAAAGACTTTCTTGCCTTTGGCATCATCTTTCATAAAATCGATCGTAGCTAAACTAGCTGTATAGATTGTTTCAGGTCCCACATGAATATCGAATTCTTGTGCCAAACGATCTGCAACGACTTGGGGGGATCTAGTCGTATTGTTGGTCACAAATAAAAAGGGCAAGCCTTTGGTCTGCAATGCTTCCACAAAACGTTTGCCTGCAGGTATAGGTTCTTTGCCTAAATAAATCGTCCCATCTAAATCAATCAAATATCCTTTATAACTCATGCTATTCTTCCCTTTGCCGAATCGTAAACTCTTTTTTGCTGCTTTTCACAACGGTTGCAGTTTCTGCCGTTTTTGGTTTATTTTCTTTTGGCTTACGATTTTTGATTGTCGGTTTTGTTTTTTTGTTGACCACTGGTTCTCGTTTTTCTTCAGTATGCGCTGTTTGCGGCTGCGTTTTTTGGCTCGCAGGTTTTTTTTTGCGGCGACGTGTGGTACTTTTTTCTTTCTTGCCGCCGATTCGTTGAATTACAAAATAGGCACAGCCAAAATTGCAATACTCATACAAATAATCTTCTAACATATCGATTCTTTGGTCTGGCAACGATTTGCGGTTGTCCGTTTCAAAGAAACCTTTTAGGCGCAATTGTTCATAGCCCCAATCTCCTACGATATAATCGTAACGCGCTAGTACTTCACTATACCGTTCCCCGAGTTTTTCAGGATCAAAGCCATCGCGATAGTTGACCACGATTTTATACTGACGGGAACCAATCATGATTTCTTCTTCATTTAGCAAAGTGACCAGTTCGCCTTTTTTAGGCTGCTTTTCTGGTTCTTCTATAATTTCTTCAAGTACAGATGTGATTTCATCTGTGATCGTTTGTTTTTCGGTCATCTTTTCACCACCTGTTGCTTATTATACCTTGTTTTATGCGCCAATGATAGTCGGGGATTTGCGAGAAACTTGCCAAAGGTACTCGCTTTCACAGTAATGGATAACGCGCGCTTAAATAATTCCCTACCACAGTGCGGATAAAGTCTGGAAATAAGAAGGTCACGCGCCCTGCAATCTCAATCGTCGGGAAAAATGGAATAAAGAGATAGTGATCCACTAGTGTGATGGTATAGCTTTGTTTGGGGTCGACTGGATGCTGCTGCCAAAGCACTTGATGGTTGGTTTCATCATATTGAATTCCCTCATAAACCAGTTCGCCGAAAATCTGTCCGCGAAAGCCCATCCCAACAATAGGGAAACGACGCAGAAATGCGCGGTTTTTTTCCATCTCTAACACCATGCGGACAAGGTCGTTGCCAGACAAGGTTACTTTGATCAAATGCATCGGATGGGGCAAAATCGTATGCAGCTGATCCTGATCAACGATACCAGCAGGCAAGTCGCCAAGAAATAAGCCAGTATTCAACACCGCAGCTTCCGTGTCTCCCGCTTTGCACAATGCCAATAATGCGGCTTTGATCAATGAATGATCCGTTTGCTGCTCCGTCAAAGCATGGGGCAGCAGCGCCACTTGATTTGCCCGCAGCAGACGATGGCCAATCGATAAATAGCTGTCGATTTCTTCTTCATCTTGAGGAAAGGCCATCAAGCCGAGCGTCGGTATGACTCTGGCTGATTTCTCCATGATTGTGTGGTCATCAGTCAATTGGAGTTCGACTTCACCAATATACATCCCAAATTTCCCTGCTGCAGCGATCTGGACGCCATTCACAGTTTCCCCCTGTTCAAATAAGTGGTGGGTGTGGGAACCCAAAACAACATCTAGTTGCGGAAAGTTCAGGGCGATCTCTCGATCTGCGTTGATTCCTAAATGGCTCATCAAAACCAGCACGTCCACTTTTGGACGTAGATGCGCAACCAAAGAAGGCAAGATTTCCATCGGCTCACGTATATCCCAACCGTTGGGTGCATACGTCAATGGAAACGGCGCGGTAAAGGCGATCAAGCCAATTTTTGTCCCCATTTTTGTTTCGATGATCTGATACTCTTTGGCCCAAGTCGGCGGTTGCAGGTCTTTTTTATCAAACAAATTCCCTAAAATCACTGGGAATTCAGCCAAATCGTACAAATGCTGCAAATCTTCTTTCGGGTTGCCGACGCCTTCATTGTTGCCGATCGTCACTGCATCATAATGTCCTTGATTCATCAAATCCACGTTGGCCTGTCCATTCGTTGCCTCAGTCAGCGGATGCCAACGATCCACAAAATCTCCCAAATCTACCGTCACCACTGATTCATCAATGGCGATGGCTTCTCGTTGTCGCTGGTCCAGATAACGGCGAATCTTCGGCCAATTTTCTAAGTGTGAGTGAATGTCATTCGTGTGGATGATCGTGATTTTTTCCATCCTCTGCCTCTTTCCTATCGTCCTTTGTTGATTCGGTTCAACGATGCTTGTTTTGTTGCCTCTGCCTATGGGGCATATTTCTTCCAATTTTACTACAAAACCCAGATAAATTCTTTACTGGTAGACTCCCTATGCCACAAAACTATTTCTGACGATGCCTATGCACTATGCTATAATATTTTTTTGACTGAAACGAACCATAAGAATAAGAGAGGATGAACTGCTTGAAAATATGCGGCTTAACATTCGGCTTACGCAATGTAAAGACAGGCATCAGTGTCTTTATTTGTATTTTACTTAGTTTTCTCTTGCAACGAGAAACATATGTGGTCTCAACGATCACAGCTGTCTTTACTTTACGAGAAGACCACCAAAACACCCTTAAATACGGCAAACATCGGATCGCCGGCAATACCTTCGGCGCCATGGCATCTGTGCTGTGCATCGCGATTTTTAAATACTTTGGCTTCACGCCCCTTGTCCAAATCATCGCCATTCCATTGGTGATCATGTGCATGATTGCACTATTGGTTCGATTTGATTATAACGAAGGCACTGTTGGTGCGTGCGCAACCTTGCTGACGATATTGTTTATGGTGCCGCATACGGAATCTTATGTTTATGCCTTTAATCGGGTGATCGATAGTTTTATTGGGATGGGGGTAGCGATTTTGGTGAATCGGTATTTGCCGATGCGAAGTAGAGAAAAATGAGTTCCTCATGATCAACAAAAAAAAATTTCTTAGAGATACCTCTTCATCTATAATAAAACAGAACAAACCTGAAAATGAGAGTAAGTCGGTTCAACTTTCTCTTTTTTTTACAAAAAGTGGTTACCCCTGAAAATACCACTCTGAAGATATACACTCATGTAATTGAGAAGTAAAAAAAATATTTGAGAGAAATTAAATAACCTAGGGTTATAAACCCTAGGTTTGAACAATCATCATTAAATTGTAAACGAATACCCCTTTTGCCCCATTTCTTGTTATGGACCATCATCAGAGTTGATAAAAAGCTATTCTATAGGCATTCAATCAGACACATGAAGGACCCTGCTTAGTGCTGCTTCCTTCCGGATCTGACACGCTTCACAAGACCTTCATTGTCCTAGCCTTACGGCAGTAATTAGTATAACGTACTTTACTCAGGATTACTAGTCTTTTTTTGTTTTTTCTTTTCTCTTAGCATGCGGAAGAAATCTGTCAGCATCTGACCGCAGGTATCTGCCAAAATCCCACCCTCAACATGTGCCCAATGGTTGAAGCGTTCATCCGTTAATAGGTTCATCAATGTGCCTGCGGTACCGCCTTTGGGATCGTGGGCACCGAAGTAGACTTCTTCTACTCGTGATAAGAGCATTGCGCCGCTGCACATCGGGCAAGGTTCCAACGTCACAAACAATTGTGCGCCTTCTAGACGCCAACTGCCGACTTTTTGACAGGCCGCTTGGATTGCAAACATCTCTGCGTGGGCCGCTGCTTGTTGCTGATGCTCTCTTAAATTGTGCCCCCGGCCGATGATCTCACCATTGAGAACCACTACCGCACCAATGGGGACTTCAGCGATGGCAGCAGCTTTTTCTGCTTCTTTGATGGCTTCTTGCATGAAATATTCTTTTTGTTCAGTAGTCAATGTACTTTCTTTTTCCACGTGGGGCTTCACTCCTGCTTGTTTACTCATACTCTCATTATACCGAAGGCAATGACCAAAGACGAGAAAAAAACCGCAACGCGTTGATCGTTGCGGTTTGGTCGATTATTGGATCAAAAGACAGAGTCAATCAAACTAGTTAATTTATCTTTGACATGTTCCGTAGAATCTTTGATATTGTCGCCATAGACCGAGATTTTATCGCGGCCATCTTTGACTTTTCTCATGACGCCTAATAATGAATCTAGTTCATTGTCCGACAATCCATCTACAACATCCAATAGCTTCTCATTGCCATTGAATTTGTCATCGACAAACTTCTTCACTTTATGGCGGTTGCAAGCGAAGCGTACTTTATTGAATACTTTGTCTGAAACAACGACTGCAGTGGTGATGCCAGCAATCGCTGCAATACTTAATCCAACCGTTACTTTTGATGATGTTTTCATATCGATCAGCTCCTTTGATTTGCTATTTACATGATAGCACGGCGCTCCAGATATGAATACTATTTCGATCAATCTGCTTGAAATCTTAACCCTTTAGGAAAGAAGTTTTTTACGATGCCTTGGACTTGCTTGCCAATGCCTACTGGCACCTCATCGACCTGTAAAATCACCCAACCGGCATTTCCCGGTACAGAGATGGTTTCCCCTGCAACATATTGCTTCCACTGCTGGATCGTGATCGGCAGCGTCGGTCCTTGACTGCCTGCAAGAAATGCCAGCGCCACAGCGTAACTTGGTTCGATCCGATGCTTTTTCATCGTTCCAAGATGCAGTCCGGGCCGCATTACTTTGAGTCCTTGCAATGAGGGTAGCATTTTTGGCACAAGCCATAGCTGATCACCAAGCATGTGCAACGTACCTTCATCAAAAGGCAAATAAGGAAATGTTGCTTGAAAGGTTTCCCATAATTTGCTGGCTTCTTGCTCTAATTTAGGCAGTGCCTCTTTATGTTTGCCTTTCTTTTGCTTGATCGACTTAGCTTCACCTTGATAGTGCAACTTTGCTGCAAAATGGCCTTCGCCTTGATTCAAATGCGGCCATAGACGAACCGTTTTGTCGATATCGGCTGCATGTCCCCACTCAGGGCGTCCATGCGCCACGTTGGGCATGGCGATAGGTTGGATCACGAATGGATAGTTCTCTACAAGCCAGCTGATGATCGCTTCGTTTTCTTCTGGTGCAAAGGTACACGTGGAATAAATCAATTGCCCGCCTGGCTTTAACATTTTCACAGCCTCTATCAAAATAGCTTGTTGCCGGTTGGCGCATTGCTCCGGCGCACCACTGTGCCATTCAGCAACCGCTACTGGATCTTTACGAAACATTCCTTCCCCTGAACAAGGTGCATCAACGATGATTTTGTCAAAAAATTGCGGAAAATGGCGACTCAGCTCATTCGGCGCATGATTGGTCACGACGACGTTCGCAAATCCCCAGCGTTCGATATTTTCAGACAGAATCTTCGCTCGCTTAGGAAAAATCTCATTGCTGACTAACAAACCAGCACCTTGCAATTGACTCGCCAATTGCGTTGATTTGCCGCCCGGTGCTGCGCAAAGATCCAACACGCGTTCCCCTGGTTGGACATCTGCGATTGCCGCAACGATCATGGCACTTGGCTCTTGACTATACACATAGCCAGCCTGATGCAGCAGCGACTTGCCTTTGACTTCTCCAATATAGGCATGCGGTGCATAAGGTGCTTTTTCGTGCGCCGGTCCATACTTTGCCAGCATAGCTTCAGCCTGCGGCTTCGCAATATTCAAGCGAAATCCCTTCACAGGATAACCAGACGTCAACGCAGCAAAAAATGCCGCTGCTTCTTCCCCCAATAAATGTTGGTATTTTTCAATAAAAGAAATTGGTAATTCCATACGTGTTCCCCCTCGGTTTTTTTATTTTAGCGATTGAGGGGGCAATATGCAAGCAGAAATTATCGAATGAATGGCGCAAAAATGTTTGTGTTTGGCACGAAAAACCTACGGGTATTTCCTGCATCATAGCTCCTTGCTGCCAGAACGAAAAAAAACGTGAGACAGATAACGACCTGTCTCACGCAGCAGCCATGTTTGCTTATTTGAATACGGCTTTTTTTACGCTTTTTTCAATAAAGGGCACTGAGATGAAATCATCCCAGAATTTGATGAGCGGGCCAACCAAGAAGGCACAGATAAATGTCCCAATTCCGATCGGTCCACCTGTAAATAAGCCAATCAGAGCAAACGAGACATCTTGGATCACCCGAACCACCCGATAGTTTGCTTTTGTTCTATCAACGATCGTCGGTGCCAATGCATCGTAGGGTGCACTGCCAAGGTGTGCCGACATATAAAAGGACGCCCCAAAAGTAAAGAACAATACGCCTAGCAGCAAAAACAATCCTTGTTGCAGCCAACCATCAGGGGCAACTGACAATCGATCAAAAATCATCGTATAGAAATCAATAAAAAAGCCTGTCAAAACCATATTGATAATGGTCCCAATACCAATGTGACGTCGGCCAAAGATAAAAATCAACACAAGGATCACCGCATTGATCATTAGTTGATAGGTACCTAAAGACAAGCCCAAGACAGCACCTACACCAATATTGGCTGCTGTATATGGATCAAGACCCACACCGCCTACCCGTAACAATGCTGCACCAAAACCTAGAATGGCTACGCCAATCAATGCATAAAGAGAACGCAAACCCGTTTCTTTGTTCATTTTATCCCACCTTCTTTTCCTTCAGTATAACGAGAAACACAAGAAATGGGAATTGCGATGCTTAGGGGGCGCTTGCCGTTTTTTTTGCTGAAACGACTTTTGTAGGCAAAAAAGTATTCAAAAGATAGACAACAATAAGAAATACAACCTGTACATCGGATAGAATACTTTTGTTTGCTTATTCGTCCCAATGAATAGTCACCAATTTTGAAATATTTGAAAATTCGTTGATATTGTAGTTCCTATATGTGATTAAATATTTTTGATTATCCACAGACAATTTCTCATAATCATGCTGGCTAACTTCTAAGCTAATCGGCTCATTGGATAAATCTCCAAAATTTTCTATTTTAATCATATACTTCTGATTATTCATTTCAACTTTTGAAATGATACTCGTGTAGGCATCTATATGTTCAATGTTATTGTTATCTTTTCCCGTCAAAAATAGTGCGCATGCTATCAACAATAAAGAAGTAAAAATAAACTTTTTACTCAAAATGATCTTAATCATTAAGAAACCCAGAACGATGTTTATGCCAATATTTAGTATAAATACTGAGATGAATTCATTATTAAAGTACAGAAAAGAAATAGCATAAAAGAATGATAACGCGATATTGATTATCGCTAAAGCAAAAAACATCTTATTCGTTTTTACCATGAATAGCTCCTTTCAGTCGAACAAATCCTTTTGGTCTAAGTGGTTTGGATATTGTGTAATCATATAGACTTGATTATTGATTTGATAAATCATATTCAGACTTTACGTCATCTATATAAGGATCATTTATTTGATGATCCACTGCATCTGAATATTT
This sequence comes from Enterococcus salsurae, assembly GCF_054784955.1. Taxonomy (NCBI): domain Bacteria; kingdom Bacillati; phylum Bacillota; class Bacilli; order Lactobacillales; family Enterococcaceae; genus Enterococcus; species Enterococcus salsurae. The sequence goes on from NZ_BAAHWY010000004.1 coordinate 14,375, forward strand.
TTGATATTCTTCTGTTGATTCCAGATTTTCCTCGTTAGTTAAATTTTCAGCTGATTCATCAAAAAGAATATTCGAATTTGCTCCGGAAACAAGCAGAGATCCATCATCTTGAGTATATGCCTCTCCGACATATTCAGTTGTGCCATCTCCTCTTTCAACAGGAACATCATCTTCATATGTTGTACCAGTTAATTCAGTTACTTCACCTACAAACACATAATTTCCTGAACCGACTACCGCTTCTGGATTTTCAACATCAATATTATAGTCAGCATGAATCGCATAAATCGGTATTTCTTTTCCAATAGCTTCTTCATTGGTCTGTTTGTTTTGCAGCACTAATGCTGCAGCTCCGATCAAAATACCAATTCCTAAAATGCTGCTAAAAACTGCTATTTTCTTCATCTCGAATCCTCCTAATCATTTATATGCTTTATCATATGAAGCATTGTCATACTTAATTTAGCGCTAGAATCATACAAAGTTCTCTTGATTTATGACACGAGTTTAGGAAACACTCGTAAGCCTATCATCCCGCGAATTATCCCGTGTATCAAAAAATATTAAGTTTTTTATTTCTTAAAATAAATGGCTGCAGTTACCAGTTTTACAGCAACGACTTTAAACCCGTTATCAAATGAACGTCTTGGCATAATCTAGATCCCCGCTTTCCCTTAAATTTTAGTCTCGTTTATTATGCCAAGTTCTGTTTACGGCCTTTTCTTCTGATAACCATTCCAAAATCCTCTATACTAGACATAGCCTATCGAATTGGAGGAATAATTATGACAGAAAAAATTTATGGGTATGCCCGTGTATCTACGCGGCAACAAGATTTAGCACGCCAATTAGACCTGCTGGATGGCTACGGCTGCCACAAAATATATACCGAAAAAATCAGCGGTGCCCATACAAATCGAGCAGAATTAAACAAATTAAAAAAGCGGGTCAAAGCGTCAGATCAGGTCTTGATTGAAAGCTTTTCTCGACTTGGTCGTAGTACGAAGGACTTGATCGACTTGGTTTCCTTCTTTGAAGAAAAAGGCGTTAAGGTTATCAGCATCAAAGAAAACTTCGATACCCAAACGCCACAAGGAAAATTAATGATGACTGTTTTCCAAGCTTTTAGCCAATTTGAACGAGATATTATTGTGGAACGAACAAGAGAAGGACTGGATTCGGCTCGCGCAAGAGGGAAAATCGGTGGACGGCCGCGCGTCGATCAGCAACTGGTCCAACAAGCGGTGGCGATGTATTATGAACAAGCGTATCCCGTTGATGTAATTTGCGAAAGAACCGGCTTAAAGAAAGCAACAGTCTACCGCTATTTACAGGAAGTGAAAAAGCAAGAATCCTTCACAACAATCGAACACGCGCTTCCGTAATCTTATTCCCTTCCACTAGACATATCTCGCATCAAGGGAATCGTTGGAATATTTTCAACAATGCGCATAAAAGCATCCGCACTCCCCCCGTATCGGGTATAATTGTGCCATCACCTCAAGCATCCCTCACTAGAAAAAAAGGGTTGAATTGGAAAGGACGTACCACATGTATCTATCTAAAATGTCTATAACTGACTATAAAGACTACTTGACATATGCTACTCACGCATATGCCCAAGATAAAATCCAAGCTGGTACTTGGTCGCCAGCAGAAGCCCAGACGCTTGCTGCAGAAAGTTTCCAACGACTTTTGCCAGATGGACCAAACACCCCAGATCATTACGTCTTCTCACTCATGCAAGAAGGCATCGATCAGCCGATCGGTATACTCTGGATCCATGCGCAAGATCAAAAAGCGTTTATCTATGATTTTGAGATCAATTCCGCTTACCGTGGCCAAGGGTATGGCAAAGCTGCACTGAAAGTTGCTGAACAATGGGCCCATACCCAAGGGATTCGGGAAATTGGTTTACATGTCTTCGCCCACAACCAATCGGCCTATCATTTATACAAAAAAATGGGCTATCTCGAAACAGACATTTCGATGGTACGGCAGATAGATGCCGAGCCCCAACCAACGCAGCACACAACCGCAACAATATTTTCGGAAAAGCTTGACTCCCTGATTGCCTTAAGAGAGTCCGGACGTGCATCCCAAGACACCGCAGTACTGAAAGAAGCGTTGACGGGATTTCAAGATTTGATACACGTACACTCTCAAGAGCCAGTCCTTCACTATCAAACTGGCATTTGCTTTGACAATCTTGGGTTCACCAATGATGCGATTCCGCATTATGAACGGGCCATCGCGCTAGGTCTGGGTGAGGATGATTTACGTCGTTGTTATTTGGGATTGGGCAGTTCCTATCGCGTGACTGGTCAATATGCACGTTCGCTCGCGATTCTAGAAAAAGCGGTCGAACAATTCCCCGAATACAAGCCATTGCATTTGTTTTATGCGCTGACATTATTCAATACCCAGCACTATGAACAAGCATTAGAGAAAGCGTTCCTTACTTTGCTGCCTGACAATCAAGATCCTGATATCCGCTATTTCGAGAAGGGACTGCGTTTTTATGCCACCCATTTAGATGACACTTGGTCACCTGCTTTTTACCAAGAGCAAGACTGACCGATCCCCTGACGAAAACGATCGATTTCATACGAATCGGTCGTTGTGTGTCAGATGGCACCCCACATTTTTTTCAAACCGCTCACGCTTGCCGTCCATAAATTGACACAGCAATCAAATCTCCCTTGCGTATTGCCTCGTCTGCGTAGTCTTGAAAATCAGCTTCCCTTTTTGTCGAATCATTTTTTCCATACGCTGTGGCGGGCCCCTATCTATCTTAAAATCGACTTGAACAAAAGCCAGTCAAACCAAGTGAAAACACTTGATTTGACTGGCTTTTCAAGTAAAATTACATACATATCCATGGTTTTTCGAAGGACAAAAAACAATGATGAGGAGTTTATCTATGTTAAAAAAAGTACGGTACACAGCAGCAGGTCTTTCGCAAGAATATCCATTTCATTTGCCTTGGCTATCTGCGATTGAGGACTTGGATTTCCATCAACCTTTGACTTTTTTGGTTGGCAATAACGGTGTTGGCAAATCAACTTTGATCCAAGCATTGGCCATTCAAACGCAGATTCCGCAACTCACCAATGCATCTTATGAAGACGACCCGAGTTACACTGCACTGCTGGCCTTTGCCAATCGCTTAAAAACGGAATGGGATGTGAAATCCAAAAGCGGCTTTTTCTTTCGTGCGGATGATTTTATCAGCTTTGTTCGCGAAAATGAGCGTTTGCGCCATGAGTTGCAAGAGGAGCTTGCGTTGTTGGATCAGCAAGGGGTACCCAAATTATCTTTCCAGCGGCAACCGTATGAGAACTCTTTGGCTGCATTAAAACGCACATACCCCAAAGCGCTGCATACCTTGTCACACGGTCAATCCTTTCTGGCACTCTTCAAAAGTCGGTTAGCCCCAAACAGTTTGTACTTATTGGACGAGCCTGAGACACCTTTAAGTCCCCAAAATCAATTGGCTTTGCTGCAAATGATCAATGATCAAATCAAACAAGGGGCACAGTTTATCATCGCTTCTCATTCTCCGATTCTGACTGCCCATCCAGAGGCGGTCATTTACGAAATCAGCGATACACACATCGCCCCAATCGACTACGATGAGATTGAAAATGTCTCATTTATGAAGCATTTCATGTCAGATCCACAACGATTCATGTATTACATGTTGGAGAATCAGTGACGCGATCCATGCAAAAAAAGAGCGGAAACATTCGTTTCCTGCTCTTCTCACCAACAATTTCTTTAAATGAATGAAAGATGCTTTTGGCTTAATGGTGTACGTTGATCTGTGCCAACAAATCTGTCAGATCTGTTATCTTTTTTTGATCGATCTGCTGGATGGTCTCCGCGATTTGTGCCGCTAACGTGCCATCGATGTGTTTGGTCAGATTTTGATACTTTTGCAGCAACTGATCCCAGCTGGCAGGACTAGTCGTGAATCCTGGATAGTCGTGTTTTTCTACTGAAAAGATTTGACCATCGTTGGTTTCGATGGTCACTTTGCACACCATTTCTTTGGGAAAACGTGCGCTGTAGTCTTCTGAGCAGTTGACGTCTACTTTTTGCAGCAACGATTGTATATCTTGCCGATTGATCCTTTGTAGTTGATATTGCTCTGGCATCACTTGTCCGTCCAGAAAAGCTGCCGCCAGCATATAAGGCAGCGAGTGGTCGGCTTCTTCTTTGGTCTTGATGGTTTTCTTTTCTCCTTCTTCGCCACCGCCGATAATGTTATACGCCACATCGAAGGTATCTAAGCGAATCTGCTTGATTGCTGATGGCGCGATGTTTGCTTGTTGTTTTAGTGCTAAAATCCCCTCAATTGCTGATTGAGAATGGATTTCTGCATTATATTTTTTGATGCTCGTCCGGGTGACGCCTTCATAGTTTTCTTGTGCCCATTCAATCGCAAAGGGGCCTGCGATACTCTCCATGAAGCCTTTATTCCCTTCGAAGACTTCGCGAGGACCAGTAATACCATATTTTGCGAGTATCGCTGCATGCATCGCCCCCATCGCCGTGTTGGGATAGGCCAAGCCTTTCCAATGCGACAATTGGCCCGTTCTGGTTACCCGCAAGGCATTCTGCGTGGTACCCGCAATAGCGATTGCCTGTGCAATACCCTGCCCATCTAAGCCTAAAGCACGCGCTGTACCTGCTGCAGCGCCATACGCCCCTTGGACTGTATGATCAAATCCATGTTTTCTAACAGGTGCCGCTTCAGATAGCCTGGTCTGCACTTGATAGGCAATGGCCAGTGCCACCAAAAATTGTTTGCCGCTGATTTGGTTGTATTCCGCAGCAGCCAATACCGGTGCGATGTTGTCCGAGGGATGACACGTTTCTTCTTTGGCTAAAAATGAATCATTAAAATCAAGATAACGAATGGCTGCACCATTGAAGAACGTGGCATTGACTGGTGAAGTCTTCCCGCCGCCAATCAGAGTCACTGCCGGCTGACCACCTAGGTCTTCTGTCATCTGACGAATCGCTTGGATAGGTTGCCCCTCTAATGCCCCAATCGCCACCCCGATACTATCTAATAAGCGCCCTTTCAATGCAGTGATCGCTTCTTGTGATAGATCTGACCACGCGGCTTTTTCTACCCAATGGGCAAGTGCTTCAACCATTGTTTGTTGTGTTTCTGTCATTGTATCTGCCTCCAGTCTGCAACGATTTTGGTTATCCTCAGGCGCCCATTAGTCATTCTTGCCATCATCAAGGGTCAGCACGCGGCCAAATAATTCATTGTTCCCCCAAATCCCTCTGCGCAATCCTTCAAGTTGGACAATTTGACTGTGGTCAACGAAGAGATTGATTTCAGGCCCGTAGTTTTTGATGTACCAAGCAAATACATTCGGATCTGCTGCTTCAAACATCACTTTTTCTGTCCCTAACTCCTTGGCAAATTTAGAAACCACATCTGTTCGCCAGTTCGTCACACTTTCTGTGATGCCTTCTGATTCGATCATCAGCATATAAGCGCCTGCTGCCAAACATTTCTTTCCGGTTTCGATTGCTTTGTCAATATCGGTCAATCCCGCTGCTTCATTTTGAGCCGCTGTGTTGGTACCGCCAGAGCCAAATTGAATCCCAATCTCAGGTTTAGCAAGCAAACCAGCTTTTTGAACACGTTGGGTCAAGCGGACAATGTCATCGCTCGGCATCGTCAGAAAACCGGTAGAGATCTCAATGATATCAAACCCAACGCGCTTACACTCATCAATGTAATGATCCACTGCATCGATGCCTTGGGTCAATACATATTCCATCCAGCCGCCGGTATCGACTTTCACGCCATATTCATGACAGATATTGATAAATTGTATCAATTGGTCTTCTGGCATCAATGAAAAAGAGCCGCCAGCAAACTTGATGATATCTACATGTTCGCCCATTGTCTCCATAATATCTCTCAAGTAACGCTCCCCCATGACGTTGTAATAAGGACCGCGTATCTCGGTCACACCATATTGTCTGGGCTTTTGCGGCCTGCTGTTGTGTCTGATTTTCGAAAATGCTTGTTTATTGGTCATAGTCTTTCGTTCCCCTTCTCTTCGCTTTTCAAACCGCTGCTGTGTCCTATCGGTTGCGTCAACATCGATTTGTTCCTGTTTTTAGGTAAACCGGCTTTTCCGTTTTTTCTATACAACGCCTATCTTGGAGAGTCCACCTCTTTACAGCGCAGCAAAATCGTCATACTATAGGTAATAGTTGCGTGTATGTTTTTTACAAAACATAGATGACCGTTTCATTGGATTCATACTAGCATGGTTGCATACGGAGATAAATACAGATTTACGGTAGACCTATCGGTAAATCCGATCAAAAGGAGACCTGCCGCAAGTGAAGATTGGTGCACCGCAAAGCGTCAATACGTATTTATTCAGAGATTTTTATCGACAATATTTAGATGCGACCTATCACTTGCATGTGAGCGCCCATTGGAATCGAACGATTTACACGATGATCAATGCCTTTCATCTAGATATCGGGATTGTTTCTCGGCCCTATCAATCAAAACAAGTCACCACAGTGCCTTTACTGGACGAGCCGTTACTGATCGTTTATGATAATCGTTTCGCACAATATGAAGACATGGCGGAATTGAACCGAGGGGACCAAATCTATATTGGTTGGGGACCCGCTTATAAAGAGTGGTACCATCGCCATTGGGATACAACGATTCCCGCAAGAATGACGTTAGATTCCCCCGAATTGCTGATGGACTATTTGACAGCACCCCATACCTGGGCAATCGTTCCTCTATGCGTCTATCAAGATATTGCTGAAAAAAATGCCCATATCCGAACATTGCCCACAAAAAGTGCGGTCTACCGCCGTTTATATGTCATTTATCAATTTGGACAAGGAGAAGCCCGCAATCAAAAAATACGCAACTTTATCACTGATATGCAGGCATTTATTCGAGAACTAGCTGCAAAAGAACGTTGCAAATTGCCTAATGCGTCAATTGAAGCACTAAATCAGCCTTTGAGCCAGCATGAATAGACCACAACCAACTTAAGCGAGTTGGTTGTGGTCTATGTGTCGAAGGATATTTTCTTGCTTGCTGCCTCTCATGCTTTTGACCTATCTCTGGTTAGGACGCTTGGATAATCTGCTTGAAGCCTTCTTTCAACTTCGCATTCTCTGTTTCCGTGAAATACAAATAATCATTTTCGTTTCCTTGGTTTTGACTAGTGACCAACACAAGCGGACTGCCATTGTGTATCGTAAAGAAATAGACATGTTTGTCTAAATAATCTTGTGTTTCTGCGTCAGAATAGACCGCCACTAGGTTGTATGCCTCACTTGATTCTCCTGTATCAGACCAGGCAATGTCGATCGGTGTATCATCAATCACCGCTTGCCATTTGTCTGACCCGCTGAGGACACCATCTGGCAAAGCCAATCCGTATAAATCAACGTTGTTCCCAGGACTGTATGCTTGATACGTCTGCTCCATCTCTGCCCCCCAGTCCTCCATAAAACTGCGCAATTGCGCTGCCTTCGTTTCATTCCACAGTGTAGCTTGCGGGTTTGTTTCTGCCCCTGAGGTTTGCGTCGTACTCGTGGCATCTGTTGTACTGGTCACGGTGCTCGTTTCGGTAGATGATTGACTCGCGGTAGTCGATGAAAGGGACGATGCGCTACTTGTCTGACTGCTGTCGCTAGGGGAACTTGTTGCCGTATCACCACAGGCAGCTAACACGAAAAGAGAGGCTAGCAGCCACGTAGTTGTCATTTTTTTCATTCTACTCACCTCGTTTTTATTTACTATATCAATAGTGTACGACACTATATGCGATTGAACAAATGATAACAACGATACCAATGATGCTTTCTATTGACCTTCTGTTCTAAACGTGCAATAATAGCCTCATTATAAAAAAATCACCACCGGGTGATCCCAGTATGTAGACAACTCTTTAGGTCTTAGTAGAGTTGGCTAGATGCTTTTTTTTATGTGTAAGGAGGAATGTCAGATGACATGGATATATTTATTATTAGGTGGGTTATTTGAAGTTGTTTGGGCAAGTACGATGAAATTGAGTAATGGATTTAGTCAGCTTTGGTATAGTGTCCTCACAGTGATTGGCATGGTCTTTAGTTTTGGATTCTTAGCTTTGGCTGTCAAGCAATTGCCTTTGAGTATCGCTTATCCTGTATGGACAGGCATTGGTGCAGTGGGCTCGATCATCGTCGGGGTTATCTTGTTTAAGGATCAGTTGTCGCTGTTGACTTGGTTTTTCGTGGTCCTACTCATTGTCGGTATCTTGGGCATCAAATTTACGAGCGGTCATTGATTGATATCCGGTATGGCATGAGCTAGCTATAAACACCTCGTGGATGTATTGGGATTCACCTAAAGGTCTGTTCAGGCTTTTTTGCAGTTCACTTCATATGCTTAATCAAAAAAGGGCGAAGATTCGCCCTTTTTTTCTGCTATTTCAGCCCACGGCTTTGATCTACAGGGTATTTCAGGTTGTTTTTGATCAGCTTCTCTTGGATGATCTCATCGATATCCAAATTCAAATTATCAGCCAGCATATAGCTATAGATCAGCACATCTGCGATTTCTTCTTTCAAGTGTTCAAAGTCTTTCAACGCTTCCTCTGACGTTTTCCATTGAAAAATCTCCAGCAATTCTGCTGCTTCGATGGAGATCGACAAGGCTAAGTCTTTTTCGTTATGGAACTGTCGCCAGTTGCGTTCATCTCGAAATTGATTGATGCTGTCCATTGACCTATTTTTGTTTTCCATTCCTTCTCACGCTCCTACATTATCGGTGAACTATCTCTAGTTGTCTCTCACACAATACCCCATTTTTTATAAAAAGTCCTCAAGTGTATCCTACTGATCCGAACACAAACAAAGGTGCCTGACCTTACACGACCTAACGACCAAGTGACAAAAATGAAACGACTTATTCTTGCCAGGATATGCTATATTTTACACAACGCATTTGATTCACCCCAACATGAATCATGCCCTATCCGGGACTCAAGACGGATTACAGACGCTAGATATATTTGTACACTATATCATATATTATTCAGTAAACAGAAAGGATGAGAAGCATCGACATCAAAACCGTAAAAGGATTGACCGCATCTGAAGTCAAACACCGTGTGCAACGCGGTGCTGTCAACAAAACAAAAAAAGACCATGCCAATTCTTATCCTAAAATCATCTGCAGCAATATTTTTACTTTCTTTAATTTGATCAACACAGTGCTTTTCTTACTCGTTTGCCTCACAGGTGCGTATCAGAATGGGCTGTTCGTCTTCGTGGTATTCAGCAACGTCATCATCAACCTGTTCCAAGAAATCCGTTCGAAGCGAACTTTGGATAAGATGGCTCTGTTGAAAGTCGCTAAGGTCGATGTGTATCGTGACGGCACCCTAACGCAGCTGCCGATCGAAACACTCGTCCTTGATGACCAAATCCTACTGAAAAATGGGGATCAAGTCCCTACAGATGCGCAGGTCATCTCTGGGACGCTAGAAGTCAACGAGTCCTTGTTGACTGGCGAAGTAGATAGTATTTATAAACAAGCAGGTGATGCCTTATTTTCAGGGAGCTTTGTCACTTCAGGTGAAGCTGTCTGCCAAGTGATCCATGTTGGTGCAGACAACTATATCGAAAAAATCAATAAAGAAGCAAAAGCCAGCAAGCGCCAGACTTACTTGATCCAAGGGAGTTTGAATAGAATCATTCGCTGGATCAGTTTGATCTTGGTTCCACTATGCAGCCTGTTGTTCGCGAAACAATACTTCTTTTCTCACGCCCCCTTCGATACTGCGATTTTACGAACTGTAGCTGCAGCTGTAGGCATGTTTCCTGAAGGCTTATTCTTATTGACTAGTGTGACATTAACCATCAGTGCTGTCTATCTCGCACGACGCAAAGTATTGGTCCAAGAATTGAACTGTATTGACGCGTTGGCACGGGTCGATGTGCTCTGTTTAGACAAAACAGGCACGATCACCGAAGGAAAAATGACCGTCGAAAAAGTGATCCCGCTGACGGATTCAGCAGATATCCCGCTGATCACACAAAATCTATTGGCACAGCTACCTGACCAAAACCCGACTGCGCTTGCGTTGCGGGCGCATTATGACTCCGTTTCAACTTTTTCGATGCAACAAGTGACGCCCTTTTCTTCCGACCGCAAATATAGTTGTGTGACATTTGCAGAACAAGGCACTTACTTTATAGGTGCGCCCTCGATTTTACTCTCGCAAACGGACAAACAGCTTTTGCAAAATGAAAAACAATTTGCCGAAGAAGGCTATCGCGTGATACTCCTGGCCCATAGTCCTCACGCCTACGAGATCGATCAGTCCTTGACAGACATAGAAGCGCTGGGCTTTTTTCTCTTATCAGATACGATTCGCTCAGACGCTGAAGCTACCTTGGAATACTTCCGTTCTCAAGGTATTCAATGCAAAGTCATCTCTGGAGATGACCCAGTTACTGTCAGCCAAATCGCTAAGAAGGTCAATTTGCCCGGAGCTGCAAACTACATTGATGTATCTACTTTAACCGCTGTCGAATTAAAGGAAGCTGTTGGCAGGTATCAAATTTTCGGTCGTGTTACCCCGCAGCAAAAGAAAGAAATGGTGCTTTATCTCAAAGAACTTGGTCATACAGTGGCGATGACTGGCGATGGTGTCAACGATGTTCTGGCATTGAAAGCAGCGGATTGCTCGATCGCGATGGCGTCAGGTGTTGACGCCGCTCGACAAGTAGCGAATTTGGTGCTATTAGAAAACCAATTTGCGGCATTGCCATCCGTAATGGATGAAGGGCGCCGCGTCATCAACAATATTACCCGCTCAGGTTCATTGGTCTTGGTGCAAGTATTGTTCTCGATCATCATTACCATTGGTACCTTGCTTTCAGGGACTACCTATCCATTTGAACCGATTCAATTAACGATGATCAATGCCTGCTTTGTCGGCATCCCGACTTTCTTCTTGAACTTCGAGCCAGATTTCAAGCGGATCAAGGGAGACTTTATGACAACGATTTTCCAACAGGCTTTTCCGGCAGCGATGACCATCTCGATCGGCACCTTGCTGATCATCAATGTCGGGTATTGGTTCAATAGCAGCACGCAAGCCCTTTCGATCATGAGTATTATTTTTACGGCTTGGAATTATCGGTTGTTGCAAAGAAAAGTCTACCCACCTATCAATAAATATCGAACAACGATATTCTTTTGTACCCAATTTTTCTATTTTGTTGCTTTGATCATCGGGCAAAACCTCTTTAATTTAGGCAACACAACCTACATGAATCTCATCTTGCTGATTGCTTTATTGAACTATGCCACGTACATGCAGCGATTTGTTGAACGATGGATGAAACAGTTGATGCGTCAATACAAGAAAAAACGTGCGCTGCCGAAGATATCCAAAGTATAAGCCCCAATGAAAAATAGTCCGATACGCCCTCATGTTTGAGGGGGATCGGACTATTTTTACGTACAACTAGCTGTTGTGTACCACCAGTACACTTTCGATACCTGCTGCCACTTCATCATAGCCTAGATAGTGCAAAATCGATAATTCCTTTTCAACATCACGAATCGTAAATTGGGCTTTCTTGTCGATAACTTGTTGGAAAATATTGCCGCAAATTTTTTCATACATATAGGTTGTATCATTGGTATATTCAAGCAATTGAGCCAACAGCTTAGGCCCGTAAGTATAATCTTTTCTGATCGCTACCAGCAAAATCAACGCATTCAATAGAATATGAGAGAACTCACTATGGATAGCCGACTCTTTGATCAATGAATGGATTCGACGATTCAACCGATTCAAAATACCATAAATATAATCATTCGTAAAAGCGAACATGCAACTGCCAAAAATCGATATTTCAAATTTCCCCCACGTGTCGATACTATTTAAATAGGTTTGGATGTACGCAATCCCTGATTGACTGCCCTCTATTGTTTGATGCTTCATATAATTGTATTCAATCGCAAATTGTTCTTTTTTGATCTGAAAAAAAACATCTGCTGTTTCTGCATATTGCGCTGCTAATTGTTGCTGCAACGCTTGGTACTTCTCATCAGTTGGATGCATTAAAGCTTGACGAAACAATCGATCATACGCTTTTTTGCTATCCATACTTGGCATATCTAGACGACTAAGGTATTCTTCATACGTCACATTGAGTTTTGACAAAATTTGCGTCAGTTTTTCTGAAGACATTGATGTCCCTCTGAGTTCAAATTTGTTCAACGCTTCTCGACTCATGATCCCCTCTGCCAGCTTGGCAATCGTAAACCCGCGCTCTTCCCGCAACGCTTTCACCACTTCATTACTTTCCATCCTGCTTCTCCTTCATTTAAGGTACATTTCATCACATTTCGAACCAAGTATACCTTAACTTACGTATCCTTGGTATATAAACAATACAGTTTGTGTGGGAGTATAAATGATAACTGTTATTTCATTGGGAAATTTGTTCCTATAAATGGATAGTTTAAGAGGGGTCTTAGGCTGTTTCATTTGGTAAAACAATCACTTATTAACCATTTCTAAGTCGTATATCCAAATAATTTACTGTTATAAATTGTTTTGAATCGTTTAGAAAAACTTCTCGCAATCTTGGTTTATTGTTTACAACTATCATCTATACCAAAAAAGCCGCAACCTTTGATTACAGGATCAAGGAAGCAGCTTTTTTGTGTAGGCACATGTATTCATTTTTCAGTCTGCAGGTCTTACGCAAACATCTTCTTCGCCGCACGAGCCAACGTTTTCAAATCTTTGTCATAGCGTGGCGTAGGGACCAACCGTGACATTGGAATGCCGGCAAAGTGGAATGCCGCAATTTCCCCAGAACGGACAGCACTTTGTTCTGTGAAAATCATTTGATAGGGTTGTTCCACAAATTCCCCTGTGAAAGCCAGATTGGTGGAATGAGCTGGAATCACTTTTGGCCGATCGCTTTTGGCACGATTGTTGAACAATGCAGAGGCATACGGCATATACACAGGAATATTGTTGATGACACTATCCATGATCAATGCTTCTTTGTCTCGAATATTGCCCGGTCCGGGATCGACTTTAGACAACTGGCCAATCAATTCTTGCACCATTTCTTTCCCAGTCATTTCGATATACGGTTTAGTCACGAATTCCCCTACCCGACGCGGATATAAGAAGTACCCCCAAATGACGGTTTCATTCGGTTTTTGACTGGTGAAGTGCGGTTGGTGATGAACCACGATCGACATATTGACATCTTTTTGGTGCAAAGGCGAAATTGGCGTTGTGGAAATAAATGAATTCAAGGCATTCCCTGGTTCTTGTGTAGTGATACGTGTGATTTCATTCAGCAATAGATGGTCTTTGGTCGTCAAAGTAAAGCTGACCCACTCGCTCGCATCACGATCTGCGAAAAATTTATCCGGGGTACCCAGATTATAAAACTGCTCAGCCGCTTTCTTCCAAAGACTAGAGGCTGCACCGTAATCCATATTTTCTGCAGCGGGTGTATCAAAATCACCTAATGTCGCTGAATCAGTGATTGACCCATTGGTAAAGATAACAGCTGTATCATCATCAACTGCAACATACTCTTCTTGATTGGTCGTCACATTCAACATGTGCAACCCAGTCACAGTGATTTCATCTTGCATCGTGGTGTCTTTGAACGACCAATCTGTGACTAACCGATCGAGGACGATGTGGCACCCTTGTTCTTTCAAGTAATTGATCAAAGGCAGCATGATGCTTTCATATTGATTGTAGCGTGTCCGATTGACCCCCACTAAATGCTCGATTTGTGTAAATTCGTAAATCATTTGGTGCATATAGCGCCGTAATTCTTGCGCGGAACTCCGGGTCCGAAAGGCAAACGTTGTTTCCCACATGTACCAAAAATTGGATTCAAAAAAGGCTGGATCTTCTTTGAAGTATTCGGCAATGGTGACATTGTCTAATTTTTCTTCTTCACTGTCAGGCATCATGATCATTTGTGTCAGCAACATACGGCTTTTATTGTTCAAGCCTAAGTGACCGCCATCAATGATCCCCTTGCCGCCTTCCAATAGTCTGGCTTTATCAAATGTCCGATGTTTCGCATCAAAATCGCGGGTATCTTCTGCAGCGGTCATGTTTGGTTCCGTCGCAGAAGGAATCCGATCCAACAGATCCATCAAGTCCACGTAGGTTCGATAGTTTAACATGCGGCCGCCTCGGGCCACATACCCTTTTTGATTCTCCATAGGATGATTCTTGTTCCAGTATTCATCTGTGACATCCCTAGTAGGTGCCCCATCATTTGATCCATGATCGTCGAGAGAGTAAAACGTGATTTGGTCGCCTTGCCATTTGCCTTCTTGAATCAGGTAAACTGCGGCTGCCATATTGGATAATCCTGCACCGATCATGATTGCTTTTTTCTTTTGCATTGCGCTTCCTCCTATTTATACATCTTGCTCAACTTCCAGTTAATTCAATGTTGAATCATATTCATCGTATAACCAAGCATCATCTTCAAAGAAACCTGTCTTCTTCGCTAGATATCCTGCACCAGCTGCAGCGATGCCTAAACCGATACTTAATAAGATCATTTTTTTCTTCATGTGATTTCGCTCCTTCGTGATTATTCTATGTCTTATTCAACTTACGGGTTCATCGTAGTCCTTAGGAGGAAAAAGTTCAAATGATAGCCTATGTGATTTTATGGTTATTAGACATATTGGGTGATTTGTCAAAAAAAGACGCCTGTAAAGACACGATCGGCGGAAACCAACCAATTCCCGTAAGCTTGCGACGCGCTCAGGCCATTTCTTTTTTTATTCCCCAAATCAGTGGTTTTCCATTATACTATGCTTAATAAACACAGTTGAGATGACGAAAAAATGAAATAGTTTGGAGGGGAACTATGATCGATTCATTTGTTGATTTACTCATAAAATACGTCATCGCAAAAACCGATTGGGGGCAAAAGACGATCCCTGCACATACGACACTTTTATACGAAGGCGATGTGGCAGACAACTTATACTTTATCCATTCCGGGGCGTTACGGCTTTGGCATAACGATGACGGCAAAGATATTACCTTTCAGTTTTTCTTTGAAAATCAAATCGTAGCCTCATATGAAAGCTGTTATTTAGAAAAACCAAGTTTATTTTCGATTGAAGCAATTGAAGACACAGAATTGCTGCTATTGAAAAAAGCAACATTGGAGACTTTTTTGCAGAACAATCCTGCGTTGATGCGCGTTGTCATGAATCAGCTATCAGAACGATTCATCGCCTATACAGAATATTTCTTATCAAGAATCAAAGAATCCCCAGAAAAACGCTATATTTCTTTGAAAGAACATGATCCCCAGCTGATCAAGCGGGTGCCCGATCACTATATCGCTTCTTTTCTAGGGATAACGCCTGTCTCTCTAAGCAGAATCAAAACACGCATCAAGTAAGCGAGATTATCTTATGTTAATTACATCCCCCAGCTTTCTCCTTATACTTTATTCATCAAAGCATAAAGGAGATTTCTATGAAAACACTTATTATCTACGATCATCCATACGATAGAAGTTACAACCACGCCATTCTTGAGTCAGTGATCCAGGGCATAACGAAAGCAAACGGGACCTACGAAGTAATCGACTTAGGAAAAGAAGCATTTGACCCCGTCATGACTTCCGCTGACTTGTTAGCCTTCGTGAAGCATCAAGCGGTTGATCCCAAAGCCTTTGGCTATGCACAAAAAATCAGCACAGCGGATCACCTCGTCTTCATTTTTCCGATTTGGTGGGAACTGATGCCGGCGATGACCAATGGATTCATCGATAAAGTTATTTTCCCTGGCTTAACCTATACGTATAAAGAAAATGGCCTCAGTATGGTTAGTCTGTTGCCAAAATTGCAGTCTACGACCATCATCACGACGATGAACACACCAAAGTTGATGTATAATTGGACTTATGGCAATGCACTCAAAAAAGCCCTGATCAAAGGCACCTTTCAGAAAACAGGGATGAAGAACGTCAGATGGCTAAGCTTCAATATGGTCAAAATTATCAACGATAAAAAACGACAGCACTGGCTGCAGCAAGTGGCGCACATCTTTGCTGGTAAATAAGTGAGCAGATACAATCAAGCACCCACAGAAGTTCGGTGGAATCGCCAACTTCTGTGGGTGCTTTTGGTTAATGATATGATCAACAATTAGTGCCTTCAAGTATCTACCTAGTACGAAAAATATGGCTTGTCAGATTCTAATTTTTGCTCAATGGCTTTTTGTTTACTGCGCTATCGGATGTGTAAAATCACGTTCAATTCTTAACTAGCTTTCCTCTTATTATAAATATCAAAAGCCACCGCAAACAATAGTACTGCACCTTTAATCGCTTGTTGCCAGTCAACACCAATTCCTAAAAGAGACATGCCATTATTTAAGACACCCATAACCAAACCACCCACGATTGCACCTAGGACAGTCCCAATACCTCCATAAGCTGATGCACCACCAATGTAACAAGCCGCGATCGCATCCAGCTCAAATCCGTTTCCCGCTGTTGCCGTAGCAGCATTTAACCTAGCTGAAAAAATAAGACCCGCAATGGCAGACAAAATCCCCATATTGATAAACATAAAAAATTTGATTTTTCTTGTGTCAACACCTGATAAAGCTGCTGCTTTTTCATTTCCTCCGGTCGCGTAGATGTATCGACCAATGGTTGTCTTATTCGTCAAAAACCGATATACCACGACAAGAAAAGTCAAAATAATCAGCACATTGGGAAAGCCCTCATAACTAGCCAAGACATAGGTAAACCATGAGATCATCAGAGTCATCAATCCAATTTTTGCAGCAAATATTGACATCGAATCTACAGGAAAACCATAACTTATTTTCTTGTTACGATTTTTCAGCATAAACAATGTAACGATAAGAATAGCCATCAAACCAAGAAGTAAAGTCGATAACTTTAACCCTGACACTACGGCTATCTGCGGAATAAAACCAGCACTGAGCATTTGAAAAGCGGCAGGAAAAGGTGATAGTGATTTACCGTCTAAGACAACGATTGTCAATCCACGAAAAATCAACATACCCGCTAATGTAGCTATAAATGCCGGCACCTTCACATAAGCAATCCAAAACCCTTGAAATGCGCCAATTGTAGCACCAACAAGCAGACACAGCAAAATAGCTATTGGTGTAGACATGTTCATATTGATTGTAAAAATTGCAGATAAGGCGCCTGTAAACGCGACAACTGAGCCTACAGATAAATCAATATCACCAAGAATGATCAAAAGTACCATACCAATTGCTAAAATAAGGATATAGCTATTTTGCAGAATGATATTTGTAATGTTCAGTGGTCTTAGCAAAACACCGTTACTTAATAGTTGAAAAGCAACCATGATCAGTACCAAGAAAAAATACATACTATATTTTTGAAAGACTTTCTTAATGACAGCAAAGACCTGTTCTGCTGCCATCAACTGTTTATTTTGTGATCCTTTCTTTTCCAACCTTAGACCCCCACCTTATTCGTCATTTTTTCCATCAATGATTCTTGTGTCGCTTCTCCTCTTTTAGATTCGCTCGTAATCCGTCCATCATTCATTGTATAGATACGATCACACATGCCTAGAATTTCCGGCAGTTCAGAGGAGATGATACACACTGCTTTCCCTGCCTTGGCCATTTCTTGTATGATCAAGTAAATGTCATATTTTGCACCCACATCAATGCCACGGGTTGGTTCGTCTAAAAATAAAACATCTGGTTCAGACAGTAGCCATTTGGCAAGAACGACTTTTTGTTGATTGCCGCCACTCAAGCTTCCTACTTCCTGAAATACATCACGACTTTTTATACGCATTTTTTCTTTATAGTATTCTGATTGCTTGATTTCTTGGTTCTCATCAATCACAGTGGCTTTTGCACGTTTATTCAAGCTTGCTAAAGAAATATTTTCATTGATTGTTTCAATCAAAACCAGACCGTTTCCTTTTCGGTCTTCCGTCGCGTAAGCAACGCCTGATTCAATTGCTTTTTTTACATTAGACAGTTTGATTTCCTTACCATCTTTGAATAATTGCCCACTGATCTTTGCGCCATAACTCTTGCCAAAGATGCTACGGGCAAGTTCTGTTCTTCCTGCACCCATTAACCCGGCAATACCAATAATCTCGCCTTTTCGGATAGTTATATGAATATCATCAAGAATTTTGCGCGCTGTATGTGTTGGATGATACACAGACCAATTCCTCACTTCAAAATACGTATTTCCAATCACTGGCTGATAGTCTGGATAACGATTTTCTAAACTTCTGCCTACCATTCCTTTAATGATTCTCTCTTCGCTCAAATCGCCTGTCTCAGCATGTAACGTTTCTATTGTTTCTCCGTCTCGTATGATCGTGACTGAATCAGAAACTGCCATCACTTCATTTAATTTATGAGAAATAATAATACAAGTGATCCCTTGTCTTTTAAATTCAAGTAATAAATTCAATAAATTTTCACTATCATCTTCATTGAGCGCTGCAGTTGGCTCATCTAAAATCAATATTTTTACATTTTTTGAAATCGCCTTGGCTATCTCTACAAGTTGTTGCTTCCCTACCCCAATATTTGTGATCAGCGTATTCGGCTGTTCGCTCAAGCCAACGCTTTCCATTATTTCTCCAGTTTTTTTGATGGTTTCATCAAAATCAATGAATCCATGACGGGCTATCTCATTCCCCAAAAAAATGTTATCTGCAATAGATAAGTAAGGAATCAGTGCTAATTCTTGATGGATAATCACGATGCCCTCTTTTTCACTATCTTTGATTCCCTTGAACTGACAAAGCTGCTTGTTAAAAATAATTTCTCCTTCATAATCACCATAAGGGTACACCCCGCTAAGCACCTTCATCAGTGTCGATTTTCCTGCGCCGTTTTCACCACATAATGCATGGATCTCTCCTTGTTTGACTTTCAAATTCACTCGATTCAGCGCTTTAACACCAGTAAATGCTTTCGTAATATCCTTCATTTCAAGTATAAATTCTGACATGTTCTTCCTCCTGCTAAAGATGACAAAGCGAATAACCATGATACATGAACGCGATCATTTCTTTTCACTGAATATCTGATTCAAGCAAATAACCGCTATCGATCAAAATTTCTTGATAATTCTGACTGTCGACAGCAATAGGAATCAATAAGTTTGTTGGCACGATCTTTGTATTGTTGTCATATGTTTCACGATCATTCACTTCGACTTCTTCACCCGTCAGTATTTGATCAACCATTTTTGCGGTCACATCTGCTAATTTTTGCGTGTCTTTGAAAACAGTCATAGACTGACCACCTTCAATGATTGATTTAACAGAAGCTGTCTCCGCATCTTGACCAGTAATCACCGGCATTGACCGTTCATTGGTGCCATAACCGACACTTCTTAAAGAAGAAACAATGCCCATCGCTACTGCATCGTTCGGTGCCAATACAGCATCCACGTGATCTTCTGTATAACTTGCGCTTAGTAGATTGTCCATCCGCGCTTGTGCAGTAGCACCATCCCAGTTTTGTATGGCGATTCGACTAAATTCAGTTTGTCCACTTTTAACATTCAAAACACCTGCGTCAATATAGGGTTGCAACACTGATAAAGCCCCATTGTAAAAAAAGCGGGCATTGTTATCATCTGGTGCACCGCCAAATAATTCAATATTAAATGGACCTTCTTGGTTGTCTAAGTCTAATTCATCGACAATATAACTACCTTGCAAAATCCCAACCCCAAAGTTGTCAAAAGTTGCATAATAGTCAACACCTTCTGCATTCATAATCAATCGATCATATGCTATGACTGGAATGTCTTGACCTTTTGCTTTATCTACGACGTCCGTCAACGCTTCACCGTCAATTGATGCGATGACGATCACATCTACCCCTTTGGTAATCATATTTTCGATTTGTGACACTTGGGTAGGTACTTGATCTTGTGCATACTGGATGTCCGTTTCATAACCAAGTTCTTTAAATTTCTCGACCATGTAGTCCCCATCTTTTTCCCACCGTTCCAACGCTTTAGATGGCATGGCGATCCCTATTGTTTTCGTGGATTCCTCATTGGAACTGCATGCTGCTAAAAAGATCAATAAGCCAGCCAAAAATAGCTTTAAGATTCGTTTGTATCTCTTTGTCATTCGTTCTTGACGATTCTTCATATCGGTCATTTCCCCTTTTCATCCTTAAAATTTTCTATCATTGTTGCTCACATGCAGAATTCTATTGACGTATAAGGTATGCATGTTTTTAAAAATTTGCCACTGCCAAAAAATAGTGAATAGAAACCAGCGACTTGCCATCATCATTACCTAGGAATGAAGTGTCTTCCCCGTTCGTCCTCATGAAAGTTCGTTACGACTTGTTTATAAATGGTCAACTATGACTGCCTATTCTCGTATGGTCCATTTCATGTGTACGTTTCTGCCTATTTTTGCGTCCTTCTGCGCATAAAGGAACGCAAAGAAAAAGACATCAGACAAGATTGTCCAATGCCTTTGACATAGCAAAATAAGCGTCTAGCAACTCGTGAAATTTTCCTCATAAAATACCGATTTCGCCTTGATGCTACTAGAAATCACGGGTATTTTTAGGTACAATAAACACGTTGATGCTTTGGCGTCAACTATGGCAACTTGATTGGTCAACCTACTTAAGGTGTGTGACTGATCAGGGCCTCGTAACAGTATTGCCGTACTGTTATGAGGTGCCTATTTTTTTTGGTTTCTATTCGGTATTAGTGTAGCCGATTTTGGAAGGGGTTGCAAGCGAACAAGGATGGAAATTCAATATATTTATCAATAAAAAGGTTAATACTATTCTTAATTTACGAAAATTGACTACACGGGTGGGAACAGCGTAAGTTGGGAGAAATGCTAGAAGATAAAACAATTTTAGAACAAAGTGATGGTAATCATGGAGAACTATACCCAAAAAGTTCAGAATTTGCTAAGGAAGGTATACCATATCTGTCTGCTAGCAACATAATTGACAATAATATAGATTACCAAAACGTTAAATATTTACCACTATTAAGAGCAGAACAATTTAAAAAAGGAGTAGCTAGAGATGGGGATATATTATTGGCACATAATGCCACTGTTGGCCCTTCTGCATTATTAAAAATCAATCTTCCATTTGTAATTTTAAGCACCACTTTAACACTATACAGAATCAATAAAGATAAAATGGATAATCTTTTTTTCTTAAGTATAATTCGATCAAATAAAGTTCAAAATCAGCTAAAAAAAATGATGAAACAAACTACTAGAAATCAGGTACCAATACTTGCGCAAAGAACTATAGATATTTTTTATCCGAAAAACTTAAAAGAGCAAGCAAAAGTTGGGGAATTTTTCAAACAATTCGACGACACTATTACTCTTCATCAGCGTAAACTAGAGCAGCTAAAACTGTTGAAACAAGCTTTTTTGCAAAAGATGTTTGTCAATCAAGGGAATGTTCCTGAGTTGAGATTTGCTGATTTTAGTGAAGAGTGGGAAAAGCGTAAGCTAGGTGAGGCAGTACAAATTACTATGGGCCAATCTCCAAATTCAGATAACTATACAGAAAATTCACTTGATCATATTTTGGTTCAAGGAAATGCCGACATGAAAAATAATAGAGTTGTACCGAGAGTTTGGACGACGCAAATTACAAAGCAAGCAGAAAAAGGTGATTTGATTTTAAGTGTTCGCGCTCCAGTCGGTGATATTGGAAAAACTGATTATGATGTAGTTCTAGGACGTGGGGTCGCAGCAATTAAAGGAAATAATTTTATTTTTCAGCAACTTGGAAAAATGAATGAGGAAGGATTTTGGAATAGATTTAGTACGGGCTCAACATTTGAAAGTATTAACTCAAATGACATTAAAGAAGCTCTAATTAATATTCCAAATGAAGAAGAGCAAAAAAAAATCGGCAGTTTTTTCGATCGGATCGACGACACTATCACCCTTCATCAAAAAAAGCTGACTTACCTTAAAGAATTAAAAAAGGCATTTCTACAATTCATGTTTATCTAAAAATAAATCTTCACATTCACCGAAAACTTCCCAATAATTAACAAGTACCATCAAAATTATTAGGGGGTTTTTGTATTGAAAAGAAAGAGAGCACAACTATTTCATAAGTATTTTGAAGAATGGATTGAATTATACAAAGTAGGATCGATTCGTTCGATTACGTTGGAAAAGTATTATATGAGTTTGCATTGGGTAACTAAACTAGCACCTGATCTAAAAATTGGAGATTTAGATAGACGAAGTTATCAAACGCTATTGAATGCTTATGCGGAAGATCATGAAAAACAGACAACGATGGATTTTCATCATCAGATTAAAGGCGCAATCTTAGATGCAGTGGATGAAGGGATACTGACTCAGAATCCAACCAGAAAAGTCATTATTAAAGGGAAAACACCTAGGGAAAAGAAACCTAAGTTTTTAAATCAACATGAGGTCCAATTATTGTTACGTGAATTAGATTTGAAACCGGAAATAAACTGGGATTGGTTTATTTTACTGGTAACAAAGACAGGATTACGTTTCTCTGAAGCATTGGCACTCACGCCTGATGATTTTGATTTCTTTAATCAAAAGATAACTATTACAAAAACCTGGAATTATCGAAACTCTATTGGAGATTTTCAACCTACTAAAAATGCCTCCTCAGTTAGGAATATCCAAATGGACTGGCAATTAGCCATGCAGTTCTCGCAATTGGTTAGAGAATTAGAGATAGATAAACCTATTTTTGTAAAAAAACGTGTATTTAATTCTACGATAAATAATCGATTGAAAGTTTTGTGTACAAATGCAAGTGTTCCAGTCATTACAGTCCACTCTTTAAGACATACACATGCTTCATTGCTATTATTTGCTGGTGTATCGATTGCTAGTGTAGCAAAGAGACTTGGTCATTCGAGTATGACGACGACACAAGAAACATATCTGCATATCATTCAAGAATTAGAAAATCAGGATAATGATAAGATTATGAGGCATTTGGCGGCATTGGTATAGAAAAAAGGCGCTGCTCGGCGCCTTTTTATATAAACATTCTTTGTAGGAAAGATTCTTTTAATTGTTTGAGGTTATATACCTTATTTTTATGAAGCGCGATAGTATCGTCAAGTTGTTTGAAGAAAGTACCGATTTTTTGTTGTTCCATAGGGTTAGGAAGGACAATTTCTGTTTCCAAAATATTTTTATTGTAGAGTCGTTTAATTGTGCTACCTTCTAATCCTTGCCATTTAACAACGCTATAAAACTGCTTCAAAAATGAATCAATTAAACGATTATCATGTTTCAGCCATACAATATTCGAATCTTGAAAATATTCGTCAGCTCCTGTATATTCAACAATTCTTCCAATACTGCCTGAAGCAGAAATTAATAAGTCACCTTCTTTAGGATACGGGTATTTATTTCTATATTCATCAAACAATTTTTTTGATATAAATGCGTCAGGAGCAGATCCGAAGGTACCAATTTTATAAAAGGGGATATCCCCTCTTTCAGATGTTTCTTTCTTAAAAATACGCTTATTCATAGCAACAGTACCAAGATCCCCCAACTTACGCTGTTCCCACTCTTCACTAAAATCAGCAAATCTCAACTCAGGAACATTCCCTTGATTGACAAACATCTTTTGCAAAAAAGCTTGTTTCAACAGTTTTAGCTGCTCTAGTTTACGCTGATGAAGAGCGATAGTGTCGTCGAGTTGTTTGAAGAAAGTGCCGATTTTTTTTTGCTCTTTCAAACTTGTATATAGTAAGTTCACTTCTTTCAAATCCGAATTATGTAAGTGAACAACAGATTTTCCTTGAGCGCGTTTCGACATTTCTCTCTGTTGTGATCCATTTGAAATTGTTAAAGCCAAAAATATAGGATTAATATTCACGTTCGGTCGAATAATATTAAGATCACCCCCAAGTATCAGCCCAGCAGTATCGATTACTGATGCTCTCGATATATCTTTAGCACTTTCACCAGATGCGGGAACTATTACTTCGTTTCCTTCACTAATAACTGACTTTTCTTTCTTTATAACAAAAGTGTCAACATCGTTAATGACAGTTTCATACTTTGTATAGAGACGACCATAAAGAACAATTGGATCCCCAGACTCTTGTAGATCATTCTTTGTATAGCCATTTCCTTTTGAGAAAGCAGCTAAATTGCCAAGCTTACGCTGTTCCCAATCTTGATCAAAACCATCAAACCGCAATTTCGGTGCTTTCTTTTCTCCCACTATTCAAACACTCCTTTTGCAGCTTCTATCAAATCTTTGGTCTCAGGAGTGACGGCTAACTCGTTTAACATAGAAAGAAACTCTGACTCTGCTTGTTTGATTTCAGCATTGATTTTAGTAATTTCTTGACTCACTGCTACGATATCAATCGGCTCTTCTTCTTCGAAAGTATCTACATAACGAGGAATATTTAAGTTATAGTCATTTTCTTTAATTTCTTCTAAAGTTGCCACATGCGCATACTTTTCAACCTCTTTACGTTGAACGACCGTTTCAACAATTTTTTCCACATCTTCTGACCTTAATCGTTTCTGATTTTTCAGTTTTTCGAAGTCTTTACTTGCATCAATAAACAGAATATCCGACGCTATACGATTTTTTCTTAAAATTAAGACACAAACAGGAATAGATGTATTTAAAAATAGCTTATCAGGGAAACCGATCACGGATTCTATTTGATGTCGTTCAATCAAAGCTTTACGAATGCGACCTTCTGCTGCGCCCCTAAACAACACGCCATGAGGTAGAATGATTGCCATTCGTCCATTATCTTCTAAATGATATAAACAATGTAATAGAAAAGCATAATCTGCCTTGGTTTTCGGGGCTACACCATATTCACGCCATCGGGGATCATCTTCACGATCTTTACTGTTCCAATGGGCAGAATAGGGTGGGTTCGCCATGACTGCATCAAACATACGAGGATTATCTCTACCATCAACGACACCATCTGGCCAGTCACTTTCTAGTGTATCTGCATGGTTGATGCTGATATCATTATATTCCACACCGTGCATCATCAAGTTCATTCGCGCTAAACGATAAGGCGTTGCATCCTTTTCCTGTCCGTAGTATTTGATCATTCCACGATTATGGGAATGCTTCATAAAACTCGCTGTAGTCAATAACAATGATCCTGAACCAACAGTTGGATCGTAGATGGAAAATTTCTCCTCCTCTTCTCTACCGTGGGTCAAAATTCTTGCCATAATGGTTGAGATTTCTTTTGGTGTATAGTATTGCCCCATATCGGAAGCCAATACTGTAGCAAACTGTGCTACCAAGTATTCGTAAATATCTGAGATGGCATCATCGCCACCCGACAAATCAAACTCTTGGGCTGATAGTAACTCAATCATTGAAATCATTACGCTTGCACGTGCTTGTGCATTTGCCCCTAAATCAGCACTATCAAAGCGCATCCCGTCGAAGATCCCTTCAAAATCTCCCTTTGCTTCCAATGCTATTTGTTGATTAAAGTGTCCAAACGTATCAGTCATCAAACCGATATTAAACTGATCTTCATCAATCGCAGCTTTCCAATCAGAAAAGAAGTTGCCAGGTTGAATGGCATAACCTAGATTTCGCTTCATATAGTCTAGACTTTTCGCCGGATCTTGGGCATAAATTTCTTCCCACGTCTTTCCCCGTAAAACCCCTTCTAACCATTTTGTCGCCTTTTCAGATAAGTATTTATAAAACAAAATACCAAAAATATAATCTTTATAGGCTGTTAAGCCAATTTGTCCCCGGGTTTGATTAAGCATCGCCCACATCTTTGTCTGCTGTTCTTTCGATAATGCCATCTGTGCTTCTCTCACTTTCTACTTATAAATCAATTTTTAAACCCTTCAAAAAAGGACATTAACGCGTCTTCAAATTCTGAAGCTTCAAAGAAACCAATATTTTCTTGATCTTCGATACGGTTAACTATCTCATGGAGTTTTGGATTTTCTATCAACGAATGTCCTGGCATATAGGTATCGTATGCCTCTAAAATCATATTACTATTCACATTCTGGTTGGCAGCCCATCGACGTATTTTGAGTTCACGGCGTTCTGTTCGATATTTCTTGCGCGTATTTTGCAGCGATTCTGTTGTAAAATGTTTTGTAATTTCTCCTGCTTCAATATCTTGAACAATATCCTTAATTTCTTGACGATTCTCATCATCCAACGGCGTAATATGTTTTTCAATTGCTTCTTTGTTGGTTGTGCTTTTGTCATCTATAAAGGTATTCAGTAATTCAACCAACATGTCATAATCAATAATTTGATGATTATAAAACTCAAGCCCAACTTTAATCTCTGTTAAATCTGGACGATCCTTTTCTGGTAACCGTTCACGAGCATCATTTAGCCTTGCCTGCAACGCACCAAATTCCTCACTACTAGAGATATCCAAACGAACCATCTCACCTGTTGGTTCTCTTTTATCGTCTAATAGCTCTATTTCACTTCCCAACTCATATCCTTGTTGAACCAAGCGTTGAATTTTATTTTGCGTTGCAAGTCCTAGATTGACGAATTCTTTCAAATCATTTTCTCCGCGGGGTGTTTTGCCAAATTGCGCATCAGACAGCTCTTTTAAGCGAATAACAGCACGCTCTAAATCAAGTATCTGATGGCTTTGCGGTTTTGCCAAGATGTCATCATTTTCCAAATCTTTGGTTTCTTGCTCTGCTGTTTCTTGTTCCGCTTCTTCTAAGGTATCATTTCCACCTTTGGTATAAATGCGTAATGCATTTTCAACATATTCTTGCATCTCATCCCCTTGACGATAGAAACGGACTTTTCCATGGGGTTTACTGTTGCGATTGTATGTCCGATTCGTTCTGGACATTGCCTGAATCAACATACCTTCTTTAAGCATCTTATCCATATAGATCATATTGACAAACTTAGAATCAAAGCCCGTCAAAAGTTGGTCTGAGACGATGACCAAGTCTAATCGGTCTTCAGCTAATCCTTTATTATACGGTTTTTTTCGTGCCAAACGTTTCGTGATATCCAGCATATATGCACGAGCAGGATCTTTGGCATCTAATATACTTGGCACATTGAATTTCGCTGTATAATCATGAATGGCTTTCTTTAAAGACTCATTAAGTTCCTTCGTTCCTTGCTCATTGGACTCATCACGAGAGAAAGTCATGGCTACATTGAGATGAGGTGCCTTCTCTTTAAAAATATTGTAGTAATGTGCTACCGCTTGTTTCCCAGACACAGCCAGCATCGCTTGAAACACATTTTCTTCTCTGATTCCTGATACCAAAGCTCCACTTGAGGTCTTCTTCCAATTTTCAAGAATGTCTTCTACTACTTCATGTCTATACACGGCACTTTGGTAAATCTCTTTTTCGTAGTCTTTCTCTGAAAAATCATCGGTAGGATTTTCGATTACCCAATGCGGCCGGAAATAAGTTATATCGAAACCAAGCACATTACCATCACCAATTGCATCTTTGATTGAGTACGTGTGCAGCCGCTTGCCAAAAATATCATGGGTTGAAATCTCACGTGATGTTTTGATATCGTTTAATTCATCGGAATAAAAATTCGGTGTTCCAGTAAATCCGAACCACGTCGTCTTCTTGAATGCTTGCTTGATCAATTGTACTGACTCACCGCTAGCACTGCGATGGGCTTCATCCATAATGATGACATTCCAATCCTCATTCTTTAAGCCATTTTTAACTGCCTTAGTTAATCCTTGCACGGATATCAACAATATCTGTGAAGCACCTCTATGCTTCAAAGCCTGTTTTAGTTCCCGACCATTCACCTTTTTAATCCGTTGTTTAAAATGGATATAAGCAAAATCTTTGAAATTCTCTAATGTCTGATCAATTAGATCAACACGGTCAACAATGAATAGCACGTTTCGGATCCTTGGCGCGGATGCCAAAAGTTGTGCCACTTTAAAAGAAGTGACTGTCTTGCCAGATCCGGTAGTATGCCAGATATAGCCGCCTTCTTTTTGAATTAAACCGCTAGTTTCCATTTCTTTCATACGTTGCAAAATTTGACGTGTCGCTTGAATTTGATAGCTGCGCATCACCATCAAATTATCATTTGATGCATCGGGAATCATATTTACAGTGATTAATCGATGCAACGCTGGTATCCCCATTACTTGATGGACAAAAACAAAAGCATCCGTTATATCATTGTTTTTTTCATCGCGCCATCCAAATACATAGGTCTTATTATAATGTTCAAATGCATTCGGTCTCGCAAAATAGTGAGCGGAATGTTGACTCAAAATAAACTGAACTTGAACAAATGCGAATAACCCTTGGTATAAACCATCACCGTGATATCCTTTTAATTGCTCAAAGGCACTCCACTGATTCTGCAAATGCTCATCTTTTTCTTCGATATGTGCAACAGGTATACCATTGATTAATAATGCAAGATCAATGATGCGTTTAGTAGTTAACCCTTTAGGCAATTCGGTAAAATTGATTTGACTAACTACCTCATATCGCGAACGTCCCCCTGCGACATCATCTTCATAAAAAATTTCAATTTCAATATTTGATCCATCATCTCTTGTTAGCGGAATTGATCCAACGCCACCCGAGCCAACCAATAGCAACTGCGCATCATAAGGTGTCCGAATGCGTTGTAATTCTTGCAAGATTAAGCCGAATTCAATATCAGATAATGGTATACCATCCAACTTATGCGCATTTGTTTCATTTAAGACTTCTCGCCAGTGCTGTTCAATTTTTTTGATGCTGACATTAGACAAATCTTCTCGATAAGTCCACCCTTCAGCTTCAAGTTTTTTAATCAATGCTGCTTCAAACTTTGCTTCTGCCACCTACATCTTTCCTTTCACATTATCTAATTTTTAAAGTTGCTTTTTTTTAAACTCATGCTGATTTACTGCGTAAGTTTAATATAGTCAATATGATTATATCACGGTTCAATGCTGAACTTTTGAGATATTTCTGAAAGCGTAGTTTATTTTAATTGCAGTTTTACTGACTCGAATTTTGACAATTGATTATGATGCGCATTATGCGTATAATGAAAATACAAAGGAGTTACCCTTAAGTTGCTAAAGCAACTTGGACTGCGCTAACTCTTTATCAAAAATCAAAGGAGTCGATACAATTGTTAAAAACCTATCCAGCTATTTTCCACACCGAAGAAATCGGCTATTCTGTGACATTTCCAGCATTCAATGGCGGTACACAAGGCGATTCATTAGAAGAAGCAATGGAAGAAGCCAAAGATTTCTTGTCTAGCATCATTGCCTATTATATAGATGAAGATCTGACCTTACCCGATGCTCCCGATATCCGCGCCATCATTTTGGCGGATACCAACGATTTTGTGACCTTGATCCAAGCAAATCCTATGCCTTACATTCGCGGAAACAAAACGATTCGCAAGAACGTGACGATTCCAGAATGGTTGGCAAAAAAAGCTGAGAAAGAGCAGATCAATTTTTCTGAAACTTTGACTGAGGCGCTTTATAAAAAGTTTGGCTGATATGTCATCTAATCGACCAAAAAAACAGACCCACCATAGTGATGTGGTCTGCTTGCATTTTTCATACGCTATTGTTTGGCATACCCGTTTCCGTGGCCTGGCGTATAACTTTGTGCTTCTGTTGCAGTAATCAATGTAAAGTTACTAGGAATCTTAACTTGTCCATATGTCTTACCACTTTCAACCTTCAAAAATTTATATCCGTCAGGCGCTTGATACCATTCCCCTACCAATGAAGGTGGAGGTGTGGATTGATTCGAACCTGTTTGGTTACTGCTGGCTTGATTTGCTTCTTCCGCTGCTTTGGCTTGAGCGGCTTGCTCTTTTTCTTGTTTTTCACGTTCAGCCTGTGCCGCTGCTTCTGCTGCTTTTTTCTTGTCAGCGATTCGTTTGTCACTGCTTGTTTTCGCGTTGGTATACTGATCGTCCAAATCTGTGAAACCTGTTTTTAAATTTCCAGGTGTGTAGTCTTTCAACACTAAACTGTCTTCTAATTGAGTTTTCGCAGAGGTCAGTTCTGTTTTCTCCTCGTCGGAAAGATCGCCATTGCTCAGGAGCGATTTGGTTTCGTTGATCAGAGATTTCGCTTTGTCTGCATATGATTTGAAATCTTTAGCAGTAGCTGCTTGCTTCTGACTGATCGTTTCGATCAGCTTAGATGACGCCTCTTGTCTATCAACTACAGCTTGCTTTACATCCGCATCTTCAAAAAATTGTTGATTGTCTGCTTTATTTTGGTTCAACTCTTTTTTTTCACTATCTGACAGATAGGGTTTCTTTAACAGTGTATCACTAGATTCGTTATCTGCCTTGAGTGTATCAACTAGATAAATCAGTTCTTTTTGATTATCTGTGACTGCTTCCGTCAGTGTCTTTGCTTCATCAGCTAGTGCGCGGACTGGTGTGATTTCTTTTGTGTCACTCACTGTCTGATACTTCTCTACTAGGTCTTTGATTTGGTCTTGGTCTGCTTTACTTATAAATGCTTCATCGCTTTTTTCAACTAAAGTGTCGATTTGTATTTCTACTTGTCCTAGTTCGGTTTGAATCGTATTGGCTTCCATAGAAGCGACACTTTGCGAAACCTGTGAAACTTGTTCTTCACTTTGCGCAATCAGCGCCAATAAGCCTTGTCTGTTTTGACTATTTTTTGCTTGCGCAAAAGTTGAAAGTTCATTTTTTAAAATACTTTGCTCATCTGCTGAAATAAATTCAGATTCGAGTAATGTCTTTATTTTTTGTTCTTGTTTTTCTTGTTGATCATATACTTCTTGATAGGCATTGGCATTTGCAGAAGTCGCAATGATCCCCGTCATTGAAAATGCCAATACAATCCCTAATAACTCTTTTCTTAATTTCATCCTCATTCTCCTATTAAACCAACTCTTTATGACGATTCGTATCCAACGCCCGATAGGTATCAAAAGAGATTTCCCCATTCTCTTCATCACCAGTCATTTCATTCAAAAACAGATAATAGGCTCTGAGTTCATCTATTTTCCCATGAAAATCTCTACGTATTTCTTTGTCTTGCCATTTTTTATCATCGGCTAGCCAAGCAAATAAGTCATTTGCCTCATCCATTGGCAGTTTATTCAGTTGCTGATCAATAAAAAAGACGAGTGCTTCTTGTTTTGATAAGGTCGGATTTGTCTTTCGCAAGTATTTTTTCAGTTGTGGATAGGTTGCCGTTTCAACCCGTGTTTTAGTAGCATAAAAAAGAGCGATACCCATTCCTGCCAAGTAGATCAAGAAAGGACTGATTCTAACAAGATCTAAATAAACAATGATGCTTGCCAAAACAATCAACCCCATCGATACTGCGACAACTTTCCTCTGATAGTCTTTTTGTTTCTGATAGCCATTCATAATATCTTGATACTCTTTCATTTTTTTACCACCCTATTTTTATTTACTAACACTATTATGATAGGCTTTACTTTCAGTAGTGACAAGAAGAAAATGGTTATTTATTTATATTTTTTATCAAGTGATAAAACAAGAGGTGAAAGTAAAACTTCCACCTCTTGTTTTGCAATCACTATCTTCATTTGTTCTTTTTGATCCATGCGCAAAATGGTTGCTCTATTCATTTGCATACATGTTACCTGAACTTGACTATCGTAATCAAGATTTCAACATCATATGTCTATCCACATACATCCGAATCCATCCCAAACACCCAACGACAAAGCAAGCCAAAAACAGCCAAAACCCAGAATCGATGGCAATCCTACCATTTGCCAAAAAAGATTGTGTGCCGATTATCGTATCCCGAATATACAACGTCAGACCCAAAATACCTAGAACAGTCACAATACCCAAGACACCATACCGTTCTTTTTTCGATTCATTCCATGCGAATAGACTTTCTGTGATGATTTGATACCCAAAGATGATCATCCCCACAACACCAATAACAAATAATGCAAATTGAGTGGTGTCTCTGAAGTAATTGGGTGCCAAATATAATAACAGACCACCAACAGTCAAACCTAACTCATAACTCCTGCTTTTCAACTTTAATTGTCTTTCATCATAGGTCTTTTTTCCAAGTCGTGCCCCGCGTGTCAGCCAAAGCATCAAAGCCAAAATGAGATAAAAGACAACCAGAAAGATTAGGCCAATATACCACTTACCTAACCACGCAAATACCACTAGATTACCAACGGTCCAAATCATCAGCACAATTTTTTGGATGATATCCGAACGAAAATGTTTCATTTAGCATTCCCCCCAGTCAATCTAAAAATATCCTCGATAGGCAATTGAAAATAATGAGCAATACGTAAAGCGAGTTCCAAGGATGGATTATACTTATTGGTTTCGATAGCATTGACGGTTTGCCTAGAAACACCGAGGATTTCAGCCAGTTCACCTTGTGATAGTTTAGCTTTTTCACGGATCATCCTTACTCTATTCATAACGGGCATTGCTTTTCTCCTGTCAAGTTTACTTTACAACTAGTGTATCATAATAGAAGGATTAGTGTAAAGGCACCTTTACACTAAGTACGCGTCTTGCGACTTCATTTGATACTCTTAGACATAAAAAAAAAGCGTGACGAAAGCTACTACTTCCATCACGCGTATCATTGACTTTTTGGAACCAACTGCCCGAATTTCTCTGCTATTTTTTATGATGCTGCAGCAAATCAGGTTTCATATCCAACATCGAATAGCCTTTCACATCATAGCGATTGCGGCTATACGAGTAATCGATTGGTCGGCCAGATTCTAAATAAATGATCTGCTCCAATTCCAATACTGGGTCATCTTCTTTGCAATCAAGATAAGCCTGATCGTACTGATCGCTTTTTGCTGCTTGAAAGGTCCGATAAGCGCCGGCAAATCGATGGCCTAAGTCTTGCAAGATGTAATCATAAACTGAGTCTTCCAAAATATCTTTGGTCAACCCACGCACCAAATCGACAGGCATATACGAGTGCTCAAGTATGTATGGATTTCCCTCAAGAACCCGCAGTCTGATGACATGATAGACAGGTTGTTCAGGCGTTACCTGCAACATCTCTTGGATCCTAGTCGTAGGAAAGCAGACTTCAAATGTAATGACTTGACTTGTCAACTGCCGCTTTTCTTGTTTCATTTGGTAACTTAACCCTTTGTATTCTGTTACTGAAGATGTATCTTTGCCTGCAAAAGAATGGTTCAACACCTTCGTCCCGGATCCTCGTTTCGTCAGCAGCAGCCCTTCCATGATCAGTATATTGACTGCATTCTTGATTGTCATGCGACTGACACCAAATTCTTCCACCAGCTCTGTTTGATATGGCAACAAGCTGTCTTTTGGGTAGGTCCCATCTTTGATTCTTTTACGCAGTACATCTGCAATCTCCAAATACTTCGGCATCTTTGCCACCTCCGAAACGGTTTCCTATTTTTTTCCAAAACGACTAAAAAAGAACCGGCTTGACGATAGCGTGTCAACACCTGCTGCAACTTGATTTGTCACACAATGAGGTGGAGATGCACACTTTACTCGCAGCCGGTCAATCTGTTTTTTTCTTTATTTAGCTGAAATGAACTATTTGTTTATTCTGCGTTTTTCAAACGACGTGTTTCTTGAATTTGCGCCATTTTAACAAATGGCAGGTAAATGACAACGGATAAGATCAAGTTGACTGCTGCTAGAATACCACCAGCAATACTTTGTGTAGACAAAATACCGCCGATAATCGGTGGTGTCGTCCATGGTGCAATCACGGTAGCCGCAGGAACAAGCCCGGTGGCCGTTGCGAAATACGCTGTTGTGACTAGAACCAATGGTGTCAACACGTATGGAATGAACAAAATCGGGTTCAGCACAACTGGCAACCCAAACATTACAGGTTCATTGATCATGAAGATACCTGGCGCAACTGACAATTTTGCCACAGTCATATACGCTTTATGATGACGAGCAACTAAGAAAATCGCAATCAATAAGCCTAATGTTGCACCTGTACCGCCGATATTGACGAATGAATCAAAGAACGGTTTGTTGACGATGTAAGGCAGATCAGTTCCAGCTTGCAATGCTTTTGCATTGGCTTCGATAGCTGGTACATTGATCGTTTGCATAAATGGATCGATGATATTGGCACCATGTAAACCAAAGAACCATAAGAATGCAGAAATGAAACCTAACAATAGCGCTGCTGGATATGAATTTGCCAATCCCATAAATGGTTGTTGCACCAATTCATAGAATGAAAGAACGATGCTCGTCACACCAAGCGCTTGGAAAATTGCGGTAAACAAAGCAAAGATCGACACTGTGATCATTGCAGGGAACAAAGCCGCAAATGAACGAGACACTGCAGGTGGCACCCCATCAGGCATATTGATGACCAAACGTGGATTGCCTGCCAAACGACGGAAAATCTCAGTTGAAATAATTGCAACGATCAAAGCCAAAAATAATCCTTGAGAACCTAATCCAGCTGCTGTCAGCAAGCCATCAGCATCGGTAGCAATTGCACCCAAAGCGAAGAAACTTGCTACTGAGATAGCGCCGGCACCTAATGCGTCTTGATTATAGCTCTTAGCTAAATTATACGACACCGTGAAAGCGATTAAAAGTCCTAGTATTGAAAAAGTACCAGCTGATAAATTGTTCCCAAATGCCTGCCACGTACCTTCTCCGAAAATCCCATTCATGAAATCAATATATGCAGGAATTGGCAAATTATTGATCAATACCCCAAATGATCCTAAAATCATCAATGGCATCGTCACAATAAACCCATCCCGAATTGCAACCAAATGTCGTTGAGACCCAATTTTAGAAGCGATCGGAATGAAATGCTTCTCCATAAATCCTATAAATTTATCCATTATTTTTCTCCTTTCAAACCCTTAACAAAATAGTGAAACCGATTTCTAATAAAGAATAGCATGGAAATATTTCCATGTCTAGTCTTTTCTTTTTCGAAATCAATCTTTTTATTAACCTAGCTTATCATTTGATTAGAGTTACTTTTAAAGATGCCGAAACAGATTGTTTTAGCTAACCATTGCAAAAAAGCCATCAGAGAGAGAACTATTCCTCTGATGACTTAAATCCTTTACAATGATCACAATAGCGATAAAACAACATCACATTGCAACGCATTGATTTCAATTAACCTGTTCTATTCATCCAGCAGCCAATCTGCAATATAAATAATGGGGATTCCATCAATTTGTTCAACCTCATAATAGCGCCCAGTCAAAACAATTTTTTTATAGTTGTCTTTAATATTGAGTAAATTATCTGTTTCACGCGTATTGTGAGGTAATTGATAAGCAACTTGAACATAGAGTGTCTCATCTAATTTTCGCGCAATAAAATCAATTTCTTTTTGCTCTATTTTACCAATATCAACATGATATCCTCTGCGAAGCAGTTCAACATACACAATATTTTCTAAACGATTACTGTAGTTGCCATCTTTTCGTCCCACCGCATTTCTTCTCAGCCCTGTGTCCACTATAAAGTACTTGCCATTCGTCCTTAGATACTCTCGACCGCGTATATCATATTGTTTTGCACGATAAAATAAATACCCGCTCTCCAATAAATCTAAATACCTATTTACTGTGTGACTAGTGGTTTCAATCCCTTCACTCTTCAATGTATGAACGATTTTACTCGTGTTCACAAGTTGTCCAACATTATCTGCTAAAAATCGAATCACTGATTTCAAAACAACAGGGTCCTTTATGCCGGCTCTTAATGCAACATCATTCAAAACAATTGTATCAAATATACCTGATAGAATCGTATCTTTGATTCCTTCTTCCGCAATCACAACGCTTGGGAATCCGCCATACTTTTCATACTCTTCGTAGGCTGGATCCACTTTTCTTGAATCAGGATGGATCTGTTTTACCGCTAAAAACTCTTGGAAGGACAAAGGATACATAGGGTTTTCAATATAGCGCCCACTTAAAAGCGTTGCTAATTCGCCAGAGAGCATTTTGGCATTCGAACCTGTAATCACAATGTCACTATTAAAACTCACTCGAACGCCATTGATAACCCGTTGCCAGCCATCGACTACTTGGACTTCGTCTAGCAACAAATAGACTTTTTTCCCATCTTTAGGCAACAGTTCCTGGAACTTTTCCCGCAGCTTCTCCTCTGTCGTAATGGTTTGGTAGTCAAAACTCTCAAAGTTCATGTAAATGATATGATCATCCGGAATGTCCTCTTGCTTTAAATATTCTTTGAATAAAAGTAGTAGAACAGACTTCCCCGAGCGTCTGACACCTGTAATCACCTTAATAAAGTCAGTGTCTTTAAAGTCAATGAGCCGTTGAAGATATGTAGGCCTTTCAAACATCCATTTCCACCTCGTTTCTAAACATCATTTTATATTAAATTTTATCATTATTTGAAGTTAACTTCAAATTTATGTCGTAATTACGTTTTAATGAAGTTTAGTTAGCATTTCTTTCCTCTTTTGGTTCAGATTTTCACGTTTCTAACGAAAGAGTCAATCAAAAAAGCGCCCATTGGTGCTGTGATCAATATGGCGAGTACGGACACGGTGAGTATCATTTCTCCAGCTGGCAAGCCTAATGACAGCGGAACTGAACCAACAGCTGCTTGTACAGTTGCTTTTGGTAAATATGCAATCATACAAAACGATTTTTCTTTTAATGTTAATCTTGTTTTGGACAGAGAAAGAAAGACACCACTCATGCGTATTGCTGCTAAAACTAGAATCAGAAGTATCGGCATAAAGCCTGCAGCTATGGCATAGTCTATATTCACACTAGCGCCCACTAACACAAAAAGAAATATTTCTCCAATGTTCCATAAATAATTGAATTTTTGGGCTAGCCTTTGTGCGACTATTTTGTTTTTATTTAAAATAATGACATTGATTCCTAGTACACTAAGCATTCCTGAAAAAGCCACGAGACCTGCTAACCTAGATTCTACAGCCATAAATAGCAGCGAAATTGATAGAAGAAGCAGTACTTTCATCGAGTCGAAGATGCGATATCTTTTAAATAACCATACGAGCAAGTTTCCAACGACCAGACAGGCAAGTGTGCCTAAAATCATTGAAACTGGAATATCAATCAACTGCAAAAATGCGCTATCAGCACTTTGATGCAACCCTAACAATGATGAGAAAAGAACGAGAACAATAACATCTTCAACTGAAGCACCTGCTAGAATAATTTGCGGCACACTATGCTCTTTCCCATAGCCTTTCCCAATACATTGAACCATACGCGGCACAATCACTGCAGGTGAAACTGCTGCGATAATACTCCCCAGTATAGCTGACTCCAGAAGTGACAAACCAATCAAAAGAGGCGCAAATAGCATTGTGCCAATGATTTCAATCATTGCCGGCACAAAACACATGCGTATTGCCGGACCTCCGACATGTTTAAAATCAGAAATATTCATGGCTAATCCTGCCTTGGATAAAATAATGATCAAAGCAATCGTTCTTATTTCTGATGACCTATTTAATAAGTCGTCCGATAATACATCCAATGTGAATGGACCCAAAAATATACCTATACCTAAAAATCCTATCAATGGCGGAATATTTACTTTTTTACATAAGTGCCTGACCACCAAACCTACAAGTGTGACGAATACTATACTACCTATCATCATTTCCTCCTAAAAAAAATGACTTCTACAAGCTTAAAAAAAGCCTGTAGAAGTCATTAGCAATCATTTGCGGTTCCAGCATCACTGAGGGAGACATTCATTCCCATATTTATGTTATATTATGATATATATTTTATTGTTGGTCA
The DNA here is from genome assembly GCF_054784955.1 of Enterococcus salsurae. NCBI lineage: Bacteria > Bacillati > Bacillota > Bacilli > Lactobacillales > Enterococcaceae > Enterococcus > Enterococcus salsurae. The sequence continues at coordinate 52,293 of NZ_BAAHWY010000004.1, forward strand.
ATACAAAATACAAGTGAACCGATCGATTATTCTCATCTCTATGTTCTATGCTTATATTAACTATTTAACGGAATTCCTGACTACAATCTCATGCTTCACAACTTTTGATGCCACATTTCCAACATTTTCTATGAGTTGAATCAACATATCGATTGCCTCGCTTCCCATCTCATGGAAAGGTTGAGATATTGTAGTTAAAGCAGGTGTGCTCATTCTTGCAGTTAATGAATTATCGTATCCTATGACAGATAAGCCACTTGGAATATTGATCCCTGCCTCAGAACAAGCAGACATCACTCCTAATGCTGTTTCATCGCTGGCACAAACGATGCCATCATAGTTAAGCTCCCCCTGAATAATTTCCTCCATATTTTCCTTTCCAGAATCAAAACCATAATCTCCAACATAAATATCTTTATTTGAAAAAATCAATTGATGACTGGCTAATGCATTTTTAAACCCTACTATTCTCGCTTTACCTGCAATACGATCTGCTGGGTTTACACCAATCAAGGCCAATTTTTTACATCCTCTTTTGATCAAATAAGATGTCGCATCAGCAATCGCCTCTTCATCATTGACTTTAATAAAGGGAATATCACCTTTTACTGTATCTGCAGAAAGCAACACACATGGGATGTTGTTATTTTTGATTAAATTGATCTCATCGTCTGATAAATCCACCGAGAAAATGATAAAGCCATCGACATTTCGCTCCTTCATTAGAGTGATGCTTTCCCTCATTCTTGATCCATCAATACCTGCGTGTGTCAAGATCACGTTATAACCTTTCTTATATGCCTCATCTTCAATTCCACTAATTATATCTCCGTAAAAACTAGTCGCATATTGTGGCATAATAATTCCTAATAAATCTGTTTTTTTGCTTACCAATGATACTGCAGATTTATTTTGACTATAGCCCAATTCATGCGCAATCGTTAATATTTTTTGTTTGGTTTCTTCACTATATCCACCAAGATCATTAATCACTCGGGATACAGTAGCTATAGAGACATTCCCTCTCTTAGCAATGTCTTTAATTGTATATTGCATATAAACCTCCCGGGTAAACGCTTACGTTCGTAACTATAGTATTACACAAATTTATTAGAAATGCGAGAGATTTTTCGTCAAAAAAGAACCTCACTACTTCATTTTTAGACAAATGAAAACAGTGGGATTCCTTTATGCTGATCATCTTCAAAAGTGGTAAAAACTTGTTGCTGGAGTCATTCATGTTCTTTCATTTCTTTAGATGACTAAAATAAATCATATCCCAATATTCTAAAGACGGAGCTGACACCCGTACATAACTCCCTTTTTCATCAGAACCATATTCCAAAGATAATTCCTTAGAAACAGAATCATATGCAGGGTCTGGCGAAGTTACCCAAGCACTTTCAAATGAGTCATCAGTATAATATTTAACCACCACATTTTCGATCCTAGTAGGCGTTTCTTTTTTTCCTTCATTGGCACGCCAGTCATTGTCTGATACACCAAGCAAATTTATTATTTGAATGGTATCAAATCCATTTCCTGACTTACTATATGTCCATATTGTATTAGGATCACCATTCTCTGAATGATTATGATGAACAATTTCAATCAGTTTATCATTATCTTCTAATCCATCCCGCAAAAGATTTTGATAAGCAACAATAAAATTTTGCAGCGCTTTTTGACGTACTTTGTGTTCATCTGACATATATAAATTATGCTTGGGAAAATATTCATTCGATAGCATTTCGTCGCCATCACCTAATTCAATACGTGAACCTCCTGCAGCATATACTGCCGCATCTGTTAATAAAACTGCAGACATATTAAAAGGTTCACTCACCACACTCTCAGCATAATCGTATTCCATATATGCTGGAATGATCAGAGATTTCCCATCACTTTGGTCTCGAGAATTATCGATGACGTTCTTTAGACTTTGATAAGTATTGTACTGCTCTCCATCACTTGTTGTATCCCAAGGCCAGATTTCTGCATATAGGACATCCACAGCAGAGGCATTTACCTGTTCGATACCTTGAGCACCTACAGGATTAAATGATAGATAATAGCTATCAAGCTTCTCTTTGGCAATATCCAAGAATTCTTTATACCCATCCTTCACATAAATACCTTGTGTCTCATCACCAATCATATCATGAGTCCACATTTTTCCCCATTCACCCACTGTATCTCCATGCCAACCATCAAATCCCATCACTTGTAGAGCTTCTAAATTTTTTTGAATAATATAGTTTTGCCATTCTGGATTTTGAATATCAAAGAAAAAGAGATTGGATTGACCTGTAGGACTTGCACCCATTGAGAATGTAAATCGATCACCTTTATTTTTACCAGCTTCATGATCTTCTGCATACCACAGCCCCCACTCTTCTTTGATACCATATTGAGCATAATTATTTGTCGCAGCATAAATCATATTATAGGACATATTTGTCATCCCTCTTGCTTTTGCTTCAGCTATGTAGCTTTTGATGGTCTCTCCACTAATCTTGCGACCAGCCCAATCTTGCCACTCCATTGTTCCATCTTCAGGAATTAATTGATGATGCAGGTATTTCCAATCATAGTATTCAATCCCATTTAATTGCCAGTCGTTCATTTGCTCAATCACTGCTTCAGTGTCTATATCCTTATCGAAATTTGTCAAAAAGCCATATCTAGGAAACTTCGTCCATGTACTTGACACATCTGCTGCTGTATTCATGTGTCGAATAGCGTGACCCTCTGAATCGAGTATGTCCAATTCAAATAAATAGCCTTTAAAGTCTTCGTTTGGTGCAGTCCATTCAATTTCCTCTTGAATGCTCCCTTCTGATGTCGTTTCCCAAACGCCTTCAATCGTATCGATTGTTTCGTTCAAGTATTTCACGTTGACAAGATACTTGCCTTTAGATGGTTCTAGAGAATTTGAACTTGTCGATAACGTCAAGATGATGGTTTCCCCGGGATCATACATAGATTTATCTACTGAAAACTTTAATGTTGCATCATATTGAATGCCCACCATCTCCTCTTGCAATTTTTTGTTCATATAAGCACTACCAAAAATAAAAACGAAAAGAAAGGCAATGATAATAATCGAAACAGTCCAGCTTTTTTGTGTATCTTTTTTTGTTGCAAGAACTTTTCTATTATTTTTTTCTCTTATTTTCGTCATATTTACTCCTTTTCTAAATATTTCAGTCACTAAGTAAATCAGCTTATTTCTAAGACAACAGCTTCATAGGGGTCCAAATAGAGCATACCTTTTGTATATTCTTTCTTCGTATAATTCTGAATCAAAACTGATTTTGGCTCTTCCTTTAGATCAAAAGTAGTTGTCTTTTCTTGAAAATTAGTAATGATCAACCATTTTTGCTCATCTAGCACACGGCAATAAGCAAAAATATTTTCGTCTTCGGTATCAACCAAATTATAAGTTCCCCAAACTACAATTGGATGTTCATGTCGCAATTGGATTAATTTTTTATATGTGTAGAAAAGGGAATCTTTTTCCTCAAGAGCTTTCTCCACATTGATTTCAGGATAATTAGGATTTATATGTAGCCAAGGTTTATTCGAGGTAAATCCTGCATTTTTTGAATCATTCCACTGCATCGGTGTCCTTGCGTTATCTCTCCCTTTTGCATTGATCGAGTCCAAAATATCCTCTTTTGCATAGCCCTGCGACAAGCGGACATTGTACATATTGATACTCTCAATGTCATCGACTTCTTCAATGGTTTCAACCGGATAATTGATCATACCGATTTCTTCTCCCTGATAAATATACGGGGTTCCCTTTAATAAATGCAGCAAAATTGCAAACATTTTTCCACTTTGGACGCGAAACTCTTTATCATTCCCCCAGCGAGAAATGATTCTTGGTAAATCATGGTTATTCCAAAATAAACTATTCCATCCCTCGGAAGCCAGCTCTGTTTGCCACTTGGAAAAAACGTCCTTTAGTGCTGGAATAGACAGGTCGATTAAATCCCACTTTTCTTTTCCTGGTTGCTGATCAAGACCGGAATGCTCAAATTGGAAAACCATTGACAGTTCATTACGATTGGGTTTGGAATATAATTTAGCAATTTCTGGTGTTGCTCCCCAAGTCTCTCCAACCGTCATAAGGTCTTTGTTGCCAAATGTAGCTCGATTCATTTCTTGCAAGTATTCATGCAGTTTAGGCCCATTCCCTGTTATCTTTTTGAATGGTTGTTTACCAACTAAATCAATAACGTCCATTCGGAATCCGCCAATCCCTTTTTCAATCCAAAAATTCATCATGTCATAAACAGACTGTCTTACTTCTTGATTCTCCCAGTTTAAATCCGGCTGTTTTTTACTGAATAAGTGTAAATAATACTGTCCCGTTAATTCACTATATTCCCAAGCTGGACCAGAAAATGTTGAACCTAAATCATTGGGCGGATTCCCTTGTGAATCAGGATCTGACCAAATGTAAAAATCTCTATATTGATTGTCTCTTGACTGTCTCGCCTCAACAAACCAGGGATGTTCATCACTGGTATGATTAACAACCAAGTCCATAACGATTCGGATATTCCGCTTCATAGCTTCTGCAATCAGAATTTCCATGTCTTCCATTGTTCCGAATTCGTCCATTATCTCTTGATAATCTGAAATGTCATAACCATTATCATCATTTGGCGATTTATAGACAGGACTTAACCATATCGCATCAATGCCTAAATACGCCAAGTAATCCAATCGTTGGATAATCCCTTTTAAATCACCTATGCCATCCCCGTTACTATCTTGAAAACTACGAGGATACACCTGATATACGACTGCTTTTTGCCACCATGAACTCATATTGAATCTCCTTTTACATTTCATACTTTTTAAATACACTTAACATTAAAAATGATTTTAAGAATACAAGAAAACTACACCCAATAAAAATGCTCAGATACAACACAAAAACAAATGCAATTGGGGAGGTCACTATCAAAAATAGCAAGAACAATGTGATAACTGATAACAAAAAGCTCACCCGCATATTTGCTAAGACAAGCCTCATAGAGTTCATGAAAACAAGCTTAGCCGAATCTTTAAAGCGTGCAATATAACCATACGTATATTGACTACTTAACACAAGGACAAGACCCACGATAGATACCCCAAGCAAGCCAATGAGATTTTGCTGATCCAAATGAATCATATAATTCAAATCGACAACCACAACGAAAAAAACAATAGATTGCATGATGCTAAAACCAATAGCTTGTTTGAAATTTCGTTTATATGCCAAAATAAAGTTTTCAATAACACGTGTATCATTGTTTTCATGCAACTTAAAGCAAACGGCATAAGCTGCGCTGGTTGCAACACCAATTGTTACAATTGGGATACTCCCTATTAAAATACATAAATTGAGAACGAACAGACTCCACAACTTCATCAAAAGGTTATAGACGGGTCCATCTATTCGAAAAAAAGAATTCATAGGTTTACTTCCCTTCTTCTTAGGTTCTTATCGAATCCATTGACTTGTTTTTCAATTATCTCATGATTAGAATTATTCTTTTACAGCCCCAACAACAATTCCCTGTACAAAATATTTCTGTAAAAAAGGATAAATCACCAACAAGGGGACAATCGCTACAATGATTTTCGCTGCATTCAGATTACGATCTGAAACAGCTAATAAACTTTGTAATTGTTCTGATGTCATGCCGCTTGCATTTTGCAAAGTTTCTGCAATATTGACAGACAGAGATTGAATGTACGTCATTAATGGGTAATTTTCAATTTTTGTCATATAAATCAAACCACCAAAGAAATCATTCCAGCTCCCGACAATACTAAATAATGATACAGTTGCCAAAGAAGGTAAAGATATGGGAATGTATATCTTACGCAGAACATCAAATGCATTTGCTCCGTCTAATAATGCAGACTCTTCCAAAGATTTAGGTACCCCTCGAAAAAAATTCATGACTAAAATGACACTGCCAATAGGCACAGCACCCGGTAATATTAACGCCCAGATACTATTGATCATTCCCAGATTACGTACAATCAAGTAGGTCGGTATCATCCCGCCATTAAAGAGCATCGCAAAAACCATAAATCCCATAAAGAAACGTCTAGTCCGAAACACTTTTTTTGATTTTGATAATGGGTAAGCTAAGGTGACGATCATCACTAAATTAAGGACCAAAGCAACAAATACACGAAAAACAGAGATCCCAAACGAACGCCAAAACTGTGTATCGTTAATGATTCTTTCATATGCTGCCCACGTGAGATCTACTGGCCAAAGTCCTACTTTATTCCCTGCAGCTGCTTGGGAGGAACTTAGGGACAGCGCCAGAACGTTTAATAAAGGGACCAAACAAGATAGTGTTAATAAAATAACGATTAAATAAATCACAAATTGTCGAATACCGAATTTCTCTCTCATCTTTTTCTCCTCTCTATGAATTAAAACATAACCCGATTTGTGGCTTTTTCAGCTGTTTTATTCGAGACATAAATCAAAATCAAACCGATAATCGACCGGACAAGTCCTACTGCAGCCCCTAAACTATAATCACGTCCGATTAACCCAATTCTATAAATGTAAGTATCCAAAACATCTCCACTAGCATAGACTGGTGGTGAATATAAGTTGTAAACTTGATCAAATCCGGCACTTAAGATACCTGGTAAAGCCAAGATGGTCATCAAAATAATAAAAGACATCATGCCTGGAATCGTCACATGTTTTACACGTTGCAACCAACTAGCGCCATCCATTGTTGCAGCCTCATATAACCCTGGATCAATCGATGTGATTGCCGCTAAGAAAATAATAGAGTTATAACCAAATCCTTTCCATACATCTGTCCAAATCAACAAATGTGGAAACACAGCATTGCTGCCCAAAAAGTTAATTCGGTCCAAGCCTAAGCTTTGTAACACTTGATTCACAGTACCATCTAAATTAAATAGATTGAGAATAACTGATGCCAAGATGACCCATGATAAGAAGTGTGGCAAATAAACGATTGTTTGCATGGTTTTCTTCATCCATTTGACGCGAATCTCATTCAATAAAATGGCAAAGATAATCGGAATAATGGTGTTCAACACAATTTTCCCTACTGCGATAAAAACCGTATTGTAGGTTACTTGCCAGATATCAGGCAAATTAAAAATATAGATAAAATTATCTAGTCCAACAAAATCCGAACCCAAAAAGCCACGCGCTGGAACAAAATCTTGAAATGCCATAATTAAACCAAACATTGGCGCATACGAGAAGATTAGTAGAAAAATCATTCCCGGCGCAATCATTGCTAGAAATAACCACTGATCTTTAGAAAACCACTTCTTTTTTGTTGCAAGCTTTTCCATAAACTTTCTCCTTATTTGATAATTGATAATATAGTAGAGCATTTGCAGCAATGAACAAATGCTCTACCCAAAATTTAGAAATGACCTTTATTCATCCGCGAGCTTTTGCATTTCTTCTAAAATCGCTTGTCCACCCTGACTATTCCAAGTCTTCACATATGAATCAAAATTATCCAAAGATTCTTCCCCTGTCACAAATTTGATAAACGTCTCTTCTTCTAATTTTGAAATTTGGGCACCATTCCGCTCACTTGCTTTAATGGTTTCAAATGTCGTAAATGGCGTGATTTCATTATAGATATTCTCTTCCCGTACACCGTTCATCACATTAGTTACAGCCAATAATCTCGACGCATAGACCGCCCAATCTGTTGGATCTGCAGTGCTCGGATCATCAAGATAGGTTTTAATTTTTTGTGCATTGTTTTTTACTGTGAAACTTGAAATATCATCAATATCTATCTCACCTTCAGCCGCTTGAGAAGCTTCCACTGCATCAGATATTTCACTTAAGTTTTCGAACATTTCAATATTCATTGGACGTACTGATCCGTCTACAGATTTTTGCGCATAGGCATATATTTCAGGATACTCTGTTTCCATATCGGTTGAGTTTGGTACTTCATCAAACAATAAATTGATTATTTTTATGGCTAATTCTGGGTTTGCAAAATTTTTATTAACAACTACATAGCCGCCTACACCTGGTTTGCTCACACCATTTACTTGACCATCACTACTCTCAATTGCATAAGGCGTGAATGCTGCATCAGGGTTTGCAGTTTTTGCTTGAACCAAAGCCCAATCAGATAAGTGCCAAGGGCCAGGTATAATACCAAGTTCTCCATTAATCATCATCGCATTGATGTCGTCGTATGTTCGCGTACCAAATTGATCATCTAAAATTCCATCGTCAAATAGTTGTTTTACGTAGCTCAATCCTTCTTTGGTTTTGGCAGTATTTGACCCGTAAACCAACTGACCATCTTCCCCAACTAAATAATTTTTAGGAAATGAATCAAAGGCATTGAATATCGCAGTTGCTGTATACCCAGATCCTCCATGACTATCGGAAGTTAGCCAATTGGCAAATGCGAGACCTTGTGTTTTCCCTGTTCCTCCTGCATCTTTGTCTTTGAAGGTTTTGGCCGTTGATTCTAGCTCTTCCAAAGTAATGGCATGATTGCCATCTTCGTCCAATTGGACATCCAAGTCATCTAACCAATCTTGTCTAATCCAAACCAAATTAGGACCAAAATCATTCGCAGTGCCTGGTAGTCCCATAATTCGATCGCCTATTTTAGCAGAATCAATTTGGACATTGTCAAAAGAATTGTATATATTTTTGATATTATCACTAGCGTATTCTTCATAAACATCTGTTAAATCAGCAATCAAATCATTGTCAGCCAATTCCTCCATCTCATCTCTGCTGACAACCATTACATCTGGTAGATCGCCTGAAGCAATGGCAAGCGACACTTGTCTGGTATAATCATCACCATTTGCCCCAAATGCACTCTCAATACTCACACCTAGCTCTTCTTTTATCAGTCTTCTATAAGCATTATCTGCATAAGAGTCTCCATCAGGGAGTTTGGAGTTTGGCTGCGTCTGTTGACCCACTGTCATGACAATATTTCCATCGGTATCTGTTTTTGCTTCTTTGTCTTGTTCGCCACTGCATGCTGCAAGTAAGACAACACTACTCAATACAACTGAACCGGTCAAAATTTTATGCATCTTTTTCATTCGTAATACTCCTTTTATTTGGTTTACGTAATCGTTTACGTAAATAACTAAAAAAAATGAGAAAATACTACTAACAAAACAACGTAAACGTTTACTCTATAATAGTATCATTGTCTATACGAACTTGTCAATAACGCTTTCATTTTTTTGTTTATTACAGATATATATCTATATCGGTATCACTAGTTAAAAATATAGTGATTTAGAGACTCCATCATCTCCTGTCAAGGGCAGTTTAAAATTGTGGGTTTGGGGGTGCGGATGTTTTTCTGGACCATTTTTAAAAATACATCTTTGTTTCTTCCGATATTGAAGAGGACTTAGTCCTCCTAAAGTTAACTTGATCCGTTTATGATTATACCAGTGGATATAGTTATCCAATTGGTTTATAAACTGATTGATTGTTGTGTTTTTCCAGTCACGTTGATAAAACACCTCGTTTTTTAATCGTCCAAAGAAACCTTCATACACTAAGTTATCTGGTGAGCACCCCTTTTTAGACATGGAGCGAGTCAAGTTTGCTTTGTTCATTCGCTCGATCCAATCTGGCCATCGATAATGAGCCCCACGTTCAGAATGAATGATTGGACGCTCTTGACCTTGAAGGGTAGAGCTCAGCTCGTCCACAATATAGCATAGCACTCACTAATTCTGCGTCAGGATTTGTTTCAATGGTCCAACTAATAAAAGCTCCATCGTAGCAATCGACAAGCGGGAACAAATAGATTTTCCCTTCAGGAATTTTAAACTCAGTAATATCTATTAACTATTTTTCATTTGGTTTTTTTGCTTTGAAGTTACGATTCAATAGATTTGGTTGTACAGGAGAAATCTTCTGAGCATACGAATGGTTCGTGCGTAATATTGGCCATATTCAAAATAATAATCCACGGCTATTCGTTTTTGTTCTTCAGAATACTTTGATTTTTCCGGTGATTATGATGAAGCTTCCCAGATAACAAATATTCATTATACCATTGACGTAGTGCACCAACGGACGGATAGCTTAATTTCCAAATGGTAGCAGCATAAGAACAATGATATTTTATATTTTCAATCTTAAAAAAAGTATCTTATCTTTATTTCCCCTATACATTTTCGTTTTCCTCTGAAAGGTTTTCATTACTTAGATCATTTTTACCATGACAATCTAACTATCCATTTCTCAATGGTGTTACTTTTGATGTTGCTTTCCTCAAGTCCTAACAAAAAAAGCCAGAAACGCCTTCAAATAGGCATTTCTAGCTTAATCAATTCCATTACCCCACAGACCCTTCCATATAAAAGAATGGGTTTTGTTAATCGTGATTAAGTGCAATTAACACTGGTGTAACAGGTTTTAACTGATATTTTAACATCATTAGGAAATTATAAATGTAAGTACATACACTTACAAACGCACTTACAATTTTATCCACCAACGCCAATTAGAATAGATATCAAAAATCCGATATCACAGCTTCGATATTAAATACATACTAATATTTGGCAAACATGTAAAAGTTATGTTTAATATACCATAACCGGCATAGTAGTCAAAGCCTTGCAACGAGCGCTTAATAAAAATAAGCTACCTTGGTAAACAAATAGCCCTTACTCGCTTGAGTAGGGGGCTTTTTTACGTGGGAAATACTACCTTAAAAAAATATTGATTAGAGTGTCAAAAATTGATATGATATATTGAGTATTCCAACAAAATTTATAAAGGATCCTTCTAATGAGCAAATTTAATATTGATGAAATATCAGTTAGTAATACTAAAATTATTTTAACTCTTGTTACTAGCGTAGCTTTAGTTATAAATGCTTTTACTTCAAATAATTTGTATTCTCTTTTTTTTACAGCGGTTTCGCATTGTACTTCCAACGCACTTGCTTTTTATGTTGTTGATCCGAAAAGTGATTCAGGTAATAACCGTAAAGCAAGAATAATTAACATATATATAATTACAGGAGCTATCCTTCTAGTCTTGCTATTTATTCACTCTAACTTTAAAAATGAAATTGCTAAGAATATCTTGTTTTGGATATTCAAGTTATTGGTTATGGGCGTTTCTTTTGTTGCTCCAAGCTATGCAATTAAAGACGATGATGATTTAGAAAGTTCTGAGATAAAGAAAACAAAACACAGAGTACAAAAAATTAAAGAAACAAACGCAAAGGAAAAAAAGTTTGCTAATAGAAATAAAAATGTTAAAATGAATCAAGATACAAAAGAGTTTATTGAAAGCACTGATAATAAGGATACAAGAGAAGGGAGAAGACGTTAATGGAACTGGTTCTAATAACTGCCACCTCTTTACTTGCCTATTTTGTAGTTCTGAGTAGGAAAACTTTTATGCAATTTAAAAAAAATAATATCAAGTCAAATTTTTTTGTTTCTGCTATTTTGACAATATTTATATTTACAGTACATGTACAAATAGCCTGGGAAAAAAAATCGGATTTTAAATTTGTCAAGTTCGTTTTCAAACAATTCTTCCTTAGGTTTGATATAGGTTTAATTGTACTCGTTGAATTAGTAAAAGAAGACTTTGTAGTTAATCGAGTAAGCGAAGATAAAGAGGCTCGTGGACTATTTAGCTGGATTAAAAATTTCTCTATGCGGAATCAATATACTGACATGATTGAGGCATGTTTAGCGTAAAGACCCTAGCGAAAGCTAAGGTCTTTTTTTATTATTTCCATTCACCTGTTCTCAAGTCTAATAATTCTTCCAATTTAAGAACAGATTTAAAGTTTTCATTGTATTCATTATTTCTTGTCTGCTCGTCGAGCTTAAAAGATAAATTGTAATAATCACCATTTTTCTTTTTTGGTATCAAATTATTTTCTATCAAGAAATTGATTATTTTTTTATGCTGATTATAATCATCGATTTCGAGAAAGAAGCATGCAACTCCATTACCATCTTTACGTGGCATACTACTTAATTTAGCAGTCCTAACAATTCTTTCGACAACACTTCTTTCGCAATATGACCTTATCGTCTCTCGCTCATCAAAAAATTTAAAGAAAATCATCCATTTTCCTGTTTTTAATTTATCCATTTTTTCTCCGGAAGTGAAATATTCCCAATTAGCTAAAACTACGTTCTCAATTTCCATGTATTTAACTCCTTATCAGTATTTCAGCCGACCACCGACTGATAAGAAGAGTATAATATTTTATACACACGAACAGAAAGAGAACAAAGAAACCCCTTACTCTTGCGAGTAGGGGGTGTTTCTTTATAACTATAGTCACTCATAACTACAAATTAGCATATTATTTGCTTTTAAAGTTATACGCGTTTGAATTTTGACGATTAGTCAGCGATTGAGCAGCCAGCATATTTGTAAGTGTTCCAGTATTGATGGTACTTCTAACAGTACTAAAAGTTTTTGGACTTGATTTGACATTCACTTTTTTATAAAGAGATAGTATTTCTTCTGTCGATATTAATTTAGTCATGCGGATTCATCCTTCCTTTATTAATTATAACAAATATTAGAGAGATCTTGAAACAAATGACTTACTAGCAGATTCGATTATTTTATCAACATCACCATTCTGTAGCAAAATAATTGTAGCATGGTGTACGGATAATATTCTATCTTGAAGGTCGTTGTCATCTTCCATTTGGACAATTTTTAAACCGATATTTTTACATGTGTCTATATCAAAGTGTCTATCATGCGTTTTCGAGTTTTTGTGCTCATTTAAAAATCTAACAATTGATTCAACTTTTTCAGTATCTTCTCCTAAAAACATATTTGACTGCAGCCACTCTTTTACTAAAACATTGGATAGTTCAATAGCATCAATTGCTGACTTCATGAAAGCAGCAGGATATTGTTGCAACTTTATTGCCCAATATTGTGCACTAGATGGATTAGTTTGCAGATCTTCCTTAGCTTCTTCGAACTCTGATTGAATATTGTAAGCTGGAATACCTTGAAATTGTGGATCAATAGGGCCTAAACTTGATTGATACCCCATAATAATTTCTTTAGAAGCGCAAGCAATCATTGTACCAGCAGACATTGCCATATGAGGAACAATAACACGAATGTCATTTTTAAATAAGAAACGCAAATACTTAACAATTGATTCAGCTGCAGAAGGACTTCCACCGGGAGTATGTAAAATTAAATCTAAGCCTTTACGTCTGTCCATTCCATGTACAGCGTTCATAAAACCTTCCATATCCCCATCTTTTATTGAAAGGTTATTACCTTGCTCTCGCTCGTTAAAAGCTGAATAGTAAGAAATAACATTTCTTCCAGTATACTCTTCAAGCGATTTTATATATTTTCTTCTTATCCCATCAAAATCGGGCGAGTTTGTATTTGGATCAATTGTTGTTAATAGTTCATTTAATAAGTGTTCCCAACTTCCCATCCTAAGTACACCTCTCTTTATTATTATTATTATTATTATATATTGCTAATATGTTATAAAACAATAAGAACTTTTGTTCTTTAAAATACAAAAGAAACCCTAGCGAAAGCTAAGGTCTTTTTATTTGCCAAACATTAATCTCTTACTTTTGCGAGTAGAAGGCTTTTTTGTGAAAAAAATATTTTTTACTAGATTTTCCGGCATTTCACTTGCACAAAGTAAGTAACTACTATAATATTTAATATGCAACATGAACAAAAAAGAAGAATGCTAGGATAAGATGAATTTTTGGGGAAGCCATCTTATCATATCTAGCACTCTTCTTTTTTATTTTAGCACTCTTCTTTTTTAATAGATATTATTTTTTGAAATTATTTATCAATAGGAGTAATATTCTAATTAAGCAAGAATTACCTTTTTATTCCTAAACCACTTTAACGCCACTTCCTTTTGGGAGTGGTTATTTTATTTGTCCATCAGGACTATATTCCAATTCCGGATCATACTTCCTCAGCACTCCCGTCTGCGATCTAAAGTGGTCACTCGCCATCCTTTAGCATAGACACTGCAACGATTAAATGGTCTAACTTTTTCCGCTACACCGGTATACTAAAGTAACGCTCCCCTATGCTGTCCATCTATTTTCAAAATTAGTAGTATGAATGTCTATATTTACAACAAAGAATTTCGCTAATAGATTTTGCCTTCAAAAGATATTGATTGCTGGTCTTCACAACTTTTATTTTCTTAACTTCTAAAGAATCCTAAAGTCTACAAATATTTGAATAAACTAAAAAATGCAACTGATCAAGAGTTAAGACAGGAATTTCCATTTGACGGTTTAGATACAAGAAAAGCGATGAGCGATACCATGAATAGTGAATCCATCACGGTTCATAAAAACAATTCGATATGGCTGTTTATTCTGAGGATGGACATAGGTATCTTCCCAGAATAGGTCTGCATACTTTTGTGCAAGCCCCTCTTTTAGATCATCAATCGCTTTTAAAACTGCTCGGTGTTCTTTTCCGAAACTTTCAACAACTTGTAAACTAGTTGTTACCGCTTGTTGATCTTTCATGATTACTAATTCATTCATTTTGGATCCTACTTTTTATCTCTTATATTTATTTGCCGCCCGCCAGACTAAGAAATTGTCAAATAATTGAATGTTGATGATCGGTAGATTCGAAGTTACCAATCTATAGCCTTCTTTAAAATCTTTGTGTTCCTTGAATTCTTTGAGTAACTTTTGAAATAATGATTTGTGTTGCTGATAACCGAAGTAAACCAAAGCTTCATCTTTAGCCATCCACGCCTGTGGCACCTCGATTGTTCTCGCTAGTGTGATTTGCATATTAACCCTCCTAAAAAATTTTGTTTTGTTTAACATCTCTAGGTGAATTCTATTATTTTATATGTGCTTCATTTTAACACGGGTGATAAACTGGCTTGCCGACAATAGCCAACATTTTGAAAATCATTTTTTGTACTGTCTTTTGTAAATAAGTTCTAGTAAATTCCAACTATTCATCGATATAGATTTGCTACACTTATTTCAAAACTTTCTGCAACGCTCAACGGACTATTTAAGTATGTTTGAAAAATTTTCTTCTAAGAATCTCTTTGTTTCGCTTGCTAAAAACAAATAGCTGTCTTTTCCGCCTGTGGGATATTTGACAAAGCCACCATTTTTAACATCTATTTTTCTTCTGTAACTAGGATGATTAAGGAAGTTTTCGATTAACCAAGATCTT
This sequence comes from Enterococcus salsurae, assembly GCF_054784955.1. Classification (NCBI taxonomy): domain Bacteria; kingdom Bacillati; phylum Bacillota; class Bacilli; order Lactobacillales; family Enterococcaceae; genus Enterococcus; species Enterococcus salsurae. The sequence continues at coordinate 67,558 of NZ_BAAHWY010000004.1, forward strand.
TTCCTGTTGACCCTCTCCATCACATCTTTTAAAGTCCACCATCTACCTAATTCTTCATTAAGTATAAATCTTTCATATTCCACTTTTGAAATGATTACGTAGTCTTCTGGTATAACAATTTTTGCTTCGAGATACTGCGTCATACAAAATCCCTCCTCCTCGCTAATTATTTGAATAAATCCCAGAAACTAAAAGTTGTTTTCTTGTACACTTTGTTTTTGACAGATTTTGTCGGGGATTTAGCAAAACCTACGCCTTTCTTTCCATACATAGGATTAATTGACTTTTTTACTGCTCTTTTAGCTTTGCCTGTGGTTCTGGCAGATATAGATTTTTTGATACTTGGTTTTCTCATTCCCATTTTCATCTTTAAATCCTCCTAAAATCATCTATATGAATACGCCTTTATCTCATTTTTACATGTCAAAACCTTTCTAATTTTAAACGCTTACATAATAACTATACCCTAATTAATGCACATAATCTATATTGCAAATAATTCCTCAAAAATTTATATAAAGAAAAAAAGCAGTTAACGAGTTCTTCGCCAACTGCTCTCTATCAAAAATCAATATGTTCGCGCGGATTGATAAAATCATCCGAACTTGGCCAAGGCCCATTTGTAAAAAACTGGAAATGTAAATGCGGACCAGTGCTAGGCCCCGTTGTACCCATGTTGCCTATTTGCTGTCCTTGATTGACTGTATCGCCTACAGAGACTCTCAATTGGCTTTGATGGGCATAGCCAGTGTAAAGTCCATCAGCGTGCTTGATAACCACGTAATTTCCATACCAATCCGGATAACTACCAGCTATAACAACTTCACCTGCAGCAGCTGCGAATATAGGTGTCGTAGCGTTTCCGTTTACTAAGTCTATACCGTTGTGTAATGAATATGCTCCTGTGATTGGATGTATTCTGTATCCGAACTCGCTTGTAACAGTTACAGGTTTACTGATTGGCACTACATAGCCGGTACTTTCGTTTACTTGCACATACTGTCGGATCATTGCCGCATAGTGGAAATTACCACCGTTTAGATATAAATAAGTACGTCCATCAGCTTGTGACACAGCATTGACATAAGAGTACCTTTCTCCAGTTGTATTACCTAACGAAGGCGCAACTACATCACGAGAATAGACTTCTGCAAGGTCAGTAGTGTTTTTACCGCCTCTGTTTGCTAGCCAAGGTATATACGCGCTACCAAAGTTATACCCTTGCATCACGCCCCAAATATCCACATTTTGATTTTGACCGTTTTTGATTTGTTCGGCTAAATGTTTGCAACCTTGTTTTACGGATGCTTCACCACTCAAAGTGTTCGGTGCTAAACCAGCAGATTCCGAAGATTGCATGATATCGTCTGTTCCGTTTGTGCTAGGGTTTTCAACCATGATTAAGGCATAAGCCAAACCGATATAATCAAATATACCGTATAACTTCGTATATTTCTCTAACCACGCAACTATATTCGCGTTTCCTGTGATATTGCTACCAATGTTTATTGGATCGTATGTTGATCCACTTGGACCCACGCCACCACCAGAACCGCCAGGATAAACTTGTTGACCGTTTAACTTTAATTCTCCACGAATATCAAAGTTGCCGGACAGCGTCATGTTCCCTACAAAACGCATATCAGAATCTATGAAATACATTCCTTTGTCTTTACCTAAAACTATGCCTTTTCCTTCTGACGTAGAGATTAAAATATAATCTCCTCCACTGTCTGAGACAATTTGCAAAGCTTTCCCGTCCATATCAGCCAGAATAGGTTGACCATTTTCCGACCCCACAACTAACTCTGGAAAAGGATTGCCTGCAGTACCTATGGTTCCCACGCTTCTTGAGCCACTCCAAAACTCCATACCACGCTTAGTTAATTCCATGATTTTTTTACCATCATTTTCAACAACTAAAGCACCAGATACCAATTTGAGCATGTCTCCCAATTTGTTGAATGACGTTTCAAAAATTTCTGCCATTATTGTTCCGGCTTGGATAAAATCGGCGTTAAACTTGCCGTCAATAGTCCACGCAGTCTTAAACTCACTCGTGTAGAAATCGCCGTCTATAAATCCAATCCCATCCGAATTAGCAACTAAGAAATGACTTGACGTTTGAATAGAATCGCCATCCATCCACACCATTTGAAAAGGTTGTCTGCTCTCTCCTCGTTGCGGATGATTGGCTGGATAATCAGATGGAGACATCAAAATAACCGCACCGCCATGAGCACCGCGTATGATATCTGATTGCCATTTGCTGATTTCGGTTGAATCATAAAATGTCATTTTGGTTTCGGCTAGATTGGTTACGCTGTTTTGAAGATTTGAAGATTGTCGAATACTCGAGTTATTTAAATTGTCACCAAGACCAGCTTCTGCTTTGCCCGTAATACGGTCTAGTTTCACGCTAAAGACTCTTGTCTTATAGTGGTAACCTTTGTCCGATCGATGTATCGGAACAGTGTTACCGATTGAATCAGCACCTAAAACGGTTGTTTTAAACTGAATCAACGGACGAGAGTATTCAACTAGATTTTCGTAAGTCTCTCGTAATAATTCTTTGGCGTCTTCAATGTCTTCGAGAATCAATACTGTTTCTCTTTTGCGCTTTGTTCCACTTTTGGTAGGCATTCCGTAAAGAGTAGTCATTTCTGGATATTCAAGCCAGTTTTGACCCTTAGGTTTATCTAAAGGATCGCCGTTTGACTTCTTCCATTCAACGTCCGTAAACTCAATACGCCTGCCATAACCGTCTCCAACTTCCTCACCTTTACCACGTCCGATAATAGAGGTGTAGAGTTGAGAGCGATCTCGCTGACGGACTACTTCTAAGGCGTTTGATCCATACACAAAGCGCTTATTACTCACTACACCAATTTGCTTATAAATCTCAATCCACTTATCGGTAATTTTGTTACCAGTTATCGTACATTTAAAAAGAATCTCGCAGCCGAATGTTTGTAATTGCTTTAACGCGTCTTTTACACTGATGTAATAGAACGAGCCAGACAATGCTGGTAAAGTTGGGTCTACATAACCAACTCGCCATTCATCGCTTGTAAAAGCAATTATTTGCTCTGCTACTTGCTTCATACCCTTGTTCTGTGGGCGTATATCATTCACCACAAAGGCGCTTAATTCGTCCACTGCAAAATTGATGCCAACAAAAGATAATCTTCCTCTAGGGTCGCTATCAGCAGTTATCTTGTAGACAGAAAACGAATCGTCCTCTTCACGAACAGCTGTAAAAAAAGCGTCTCTGATTTTTTCGTCGTCTAGAACGCTAACCGACAAAGTATCATTCATCAACTCGCTTTTATCAGCGGTAATTTCTTTCGTTTGGATACACTCAATTATTTTGTCTTCATGAACCACTTTGATCAACGCTTGTTTGTCGTTCAAGAAATAAATACTTTCGCTCAAAACTTATCCCCCTCCTTTTAAAAAACGATGTTAAGATTGGCTCCGCCGCCTTGCGCGTGACTAATATCCTCAACAAAAGCTTGAAACACTTGATTGCCTAACTGGATGTTAAACAATGCTGGTTTGCTGTTTGATCCGTAACTAACTTCGTGCTGCACTTGCGTTTGAATCTGACTATTGACTGCCGAGATACGATTGCCAATGTCCATGTTTGAAGCACGGTCAGCAATTTGAGAAGATGCTCGGTCAACATACCTAGCGCCGTCTAGCATACCGTCAGCTAAACCTTGAGAAGTAAACATACCCAACTCAGCCATAACACGAGAAGGAGAGTGGATATTTAGAATGTCTTTGATCTTCCCTGTAATCGAACCAGCAATATCTTTTACCGCATTCTTGACGTCTTCAATTTTGCCTTTAATACCATTTACTAGGCCATCAATAATATCCTTACCAATTTGTAATAAATCAATCTGCTTGATTTGATCGAATGTTTCTTTTACTTTTTCGATAGCATTGCTAACGCCTGTTTTCAGGTCTTCCCAAGCCTGTTTAGCGCCGTCAACAATACCTTTGGCAGTATTTATCACCGCATTCTTTGTATTCTCCCACGCAGTCGCTATGCCGTCTTTAATCGCATTCCACATATTGATTGTGTTTGTTTTTGTAGATTCCCACAGATCAACGAAGAATTGCTTCACGCTATTCCAAGTGTCGATAGCGCCTTGTTTCAAGCTGTTCCAAGTTTCGGATAGCCATGATTTCAAACCATTCCATGCGTCAATAGCACCTTGTTTGATACTTTCCCAAGTGTCTGAAAAGAATTGTTTGACAGAGTTCCAAGTGTTGTAAGCAATTGTCGCTATTTCAATTAACACATTGTTAATCGCTGACTGGATACCCGCCCACAAGACAATCGCTATTTCTCTGATTGTTTCAAAATAATCAATGAAAATTTGAACAAATGAGCCCCATATATTACCTGCAGATTCTACAATGTTGTTCCAAACACCAATCATATTGTTTTTGGCTTCTTCCCAACCGCCAGATATAAGCGAGGTTACGAATAAAACTGGTGCTAGGATGACGTTTTTTAGGATAGTGAATACATTTTGTGCGATAGTTACCAGGTTATTCCAAGTGTTCTGTAGGAAAATAACCACACTTTCGAATGAGAAAATGATAGTTTTGATCAGATAACCGAAACGGCTATTGATAGCGTCTGCTATTTTTCCAACAATCTTAGAAACTGTTGATTTAATGCCGTTCCACAAATCAGCGAACCAACCCGTAACGCTATTCCACGCAGACACAACACTATCTACCGCATCATCGAATACTTGCTTTGTGCCTTCCCACATTACAGCAGCCGAATCTTTGATACCTTGCCATAAATCAGCAAACCATTGTTTCGTGTCTGCCCACGCTTGTTTAACGCTCTCTACGGCGTTCTTAGCGCCTTCCACCATACTTGTCCATGATTCTTTAACCCATTCAATAGCAACGCCTACCGCTTCTTTTATAGCTTCCCACATACCAATAAAGAAGTTTCGAAACTCTTCACTCGTGTTCCAGAAGTAAATGAACGCGGCTATTGCTGCTGCGATGGCTACTACAATTAGGATAATGGGATTCGTACTTGCTAATGAACTGAAGAATGTTTTAAGACCTCCCGTAACTGAAGTTATTGCTTTCCCTAATTTAGGAATGTCAGATTGCAAGAATGCCAAAGCTACTTTAAAATCTTGTATTTTCAGAATGAGCGTTCCTATAACAAGTAAAACAGGCCCGATTGTAGCAGCTAATAAACCAAATGTAATGATGGCAGTCTGCATCCACTTAGGAGCAGAAACAAACTTCTCAGCTAATCCGCCAATATAATCAGCTACTGCACTGATTGCTGGCGCTAAAATATCCTGGATGACGATCGCTGCAGATTCAAATGCACCCAACATCTGTTCGATTGAAGAGTTCATATTATCCTGCATCGTTCTCGCCATTTCGTCAGCTGCACCATCTGATTCCTCTAAAGACTTAGTTAAGCTTCCTAGTGAATCGGGACCTTTGTCGATAAGTGCCATCATACCGGAAAGCGATTCTTGTCCATACAATGTAACCAACGCTTGGTTTTTCTGTTCTTGTGTTAATCCATCGAACGAATCTGAAAGCAAAGCAATCTGTTCTTTCAAAGAAATCATATTGCCTTCGCTGTCGTAAAAAGAAACTCCTAAATCTGCCATCGTGTCACGCATAGCTTTTGTAGGTTTTGCAATCCTAGACAATGCGCCACGTAATGTTGTACCCGCTTGAGATCCTTTTACACCTGCATCACTCATGATACCGACCGCAGCTGCTGTTTCCTCAATAGACAATCCCATCGCTTTTGCAACTGGGGCAATATATTTCATTGCTTCACCCATGTCAGCAACTTCGGCATTGGTATCTGCTGCTGCTCTTGCAAATACATCAGCGACATGCCCAGCTTGATCTGCTTCTAGTCCAAACCCTCGCAATGCAGTTGCGGCATTCTCTGAAGCTAATGCTACGTCACCACCAGAAACGGCGGCTAAATCTAATAGACCTGGCATGGCAGACATAATTTCCTGTGCATCAAACCCGGCAGATGCTAGGTTTTCCATTCCGTCAGCTGATTCTTTCGCACTGAAGGCGGTTTTAGCACCCAAGTCAATCGCTTGGTCTCTTAATTCTTCAAAAGAATCGCCAGTTGCGCCAGATATTGCTTTAACACGGCTCATTTGTTCTTCAAAATCGCCACCAACTTTGACTGCAGCGGTTGTGATTCCCAATATAGGAAGAGTGACCGCCTTTGTCATCGTCTTACCAGCAGACGTCATGATATCACCTACAGCAGACATGGTACTTTTAGTATTATTTTTGAATTCCTCTACTGTGCTAATGGCTGCCTTAAATGTACTCCCAAAATCACCATCGGTCGCTTTCAAATAAGCCTCTACACTGAATTGTTCCATATACTTCACTCCTTTCATTCATTTATTTAAACGTCAAGAATTGACGGTTAAACCAAAAAAAGAGGACATGAACATTACAGGATTAAACCTGCTTTGTTCATGTCCTCTAACTTAATTAGTCAGACTATTTTAATCTCTCTGTTGTAGTAATATGTTTGCTGACAATTTTTCCATCTTGAATTTTTAAGATAATTTCTCCAAACGATGGTAATGGTACATCTATTTTTCTATTATCTTGAATTATTATTACTTGGCTTTCCATTGTTCCCTCCTGTGATATTAATTATATTTTGACAGCGGCTTTCCTGACGCTTACCCACTTTCCGGTAATCTATAGACACCTTTCAATATTACTTCTCGCTTAAATCTCTTTTTGTAGATTGTTTGGGCTAATACAATTGCATAGTAAACAGCTATATTTTTCTCCGCTAGATATTCTTTCTCTTTTTCTAGTATAAGGTTCTTTACAGCCTTTTTACTCATATTTATCAACGAGTGTTCCATGATTTTTAATTGATCAGAATATTGTTTTTCCATTGCTTTTCTTACTTGTTCGCTGGTGTAATTCAAAAAAATCGCCTCCGTTAATAGAATTCTAAATTGGAAAAATGAAAAGCACCCTTTTTAGGGCGTCAGAAATGTCAGAATAAACTTTTTGGATTGATTGTTCAGATTGCATGTTTGGACCTCCTAATAAAGTGAATAGTCAGCCTAAACTATTCACCTGCCTTCGTGCTTACTCCCCCAATGGATACAGCGTGATAAGGTGAACAGTAGTGCATAGTTTGACCCAAATTCCTATTCTTTTATATATTTTTCCTTTATTACTTTTTTATTTACTCTTTTATATTAACTATTCACTACTATTCACTTTATATAAAAAAAGTAATATAAATATAGTAATAGCAAGGGTTTGAAGGAGTGAATAGTTGAATTCCAAACTATGCACTTACCCTTCACTACTATGCACTTTTCTGTTAATTGGTATAGACTAATTAAAAAAATTTCGGATTCCTTGGTAATAGATCACAAGAATGGCGGAAATTTCTTTTTTAAGGACTCCGATAATTCCGTTTTTGTTTAAATCTGAATAGCTTTTTAAAATATTTTTGCCTAGCCAAAACCTTATCGAAACCTTATCGAAAACTGCGATTGTTCAAAACTGTTTTGCCATCCTTGAAAATCCCTATATGTCTTTTTTTGTCACCAAAATAAATACCAAAATCAATCGCCAAAGACTTGTGAATCAAACTCTTGTAGTAAAATGCAGTAAATTACATAATCGACTTAGAAATTAATCAAACCAAATATCCACAAACTTTATACACTCGTCTCGCGGCTCCATTTTCTCAAGTCTAAGATACATTTTAATTTGTCTTCCTTGAGGAGAGTTTTGCTTGAATTTTTTCGCTTTTGATCTATCTAGAGTAAAAACAAAAGAGTCTGGATCCGCACGCTTTCCCTCGATAATTTGATAACTCTTCAAATAAATAGTTCTTACACCTAAAATGTATTCTTCCAGGCTATCAGCATCTATTTTGATGAACTCTTTTCTCAGTCGATTGATAATAGCTTGCAGTTTTGCTTCTGACTTACTCCTGATTTTTCTATATTCAAGTACGGATATTCCTCTTCGGTCAGCCAATACTTTATCTGTTATAGGTATATATGTTCGATAACCGTTATAAGCATAAGTAAAATTGGCACCTTGTTCAGTTTCATAATATTTCTCAGAAAGAATTAAAACATCTTCTTTAGGCAACTCTTTTAAAGCAGCAAATAGTAGACGAGCATACCCCTTGGCATTGCCATCGCCTAAATGATTCCTATTTACCACAAATGCCTTCCATTGTGTGAGTATCCACTTTGGACGAATCTCGAAATCATAACTCACTATCCAAACACCTCCGCCATTATTGATATATCGGAAAATAAATCGTCCGTTAGCTCAACCTTTTCTTGCGGCACTTCCCATCCATATCTGAAGGCCATAGCCGTTTCTATTTCTTCAATTTCTTCCAAAGCAGCATCCTTGAGTTCTTTAGAAGCATACCCTTTTATTAGGCTCTCAGCTTCATTCTGAGACAATGTAGCTAGGAATTTGGAGAAATACTTGGCTCTTGTGTGCCACCGCTCTATCTGCCTATCAATAAGCATTTCAGCTTCTGCATTATCTGAAACGATAAATTCGATTTTAGGTGCATGAGTGTGTATGGAAATTTCATCATAGGCAAGGTGAGTAGCTAGGGTACGATTATAGATTTCTTGTCTCAATGAAATTTTCCTTCTAATCAATTTTTGGATTTGCGAATCAATATCTAAATATCGGCCTAAATTATATTCTTGATCCATACTCACCCTCCCTTTGATATTTTTGCGGTTTTGGTCGTTGGTCTTGCTTGGAATTGTCATCATCAAGGACGGCGCTTGCAGCACAACCGCTTATTTAGTTTTCAATGATCAATGGAATAAAAAAAGCGGACACAAGACATTTCCTCAATCGGGAATTTTGTCTCGCATCCGCTGGTTTTTCCTAGTAGGATACTAAATATGTTTATGTGATAATTATACCATATTTCGCGATTCTTTTGTATCTAAAACCTTGATAAATCAATGTTTATTTACCTACGAGATTGATTTCTTTTGTTTCAAACCGAATAACTCTACCTTGTTGTACGATTAATTTTACCTCTCCATAATTAGGCAATAGAATTGCGGTTTTTGCATTTTTATCTTCGGACTCAATATAAACTTTGTCTTCCATTTTCTACATTCCTTTCTCAAAAACTTCATATGCTTAACAAGAAAACTGACCCAAACTTGACAAAACTTGATATCCAATACATAAAATTCAATCATTTTTTTTAATCAAAAATACTCGCCTCGTATTTTCAGGTAACGACTCAATCAATTCTTTAGGCAATGTGATTTCGCCATCAGTTGTATCCTCGCCAAATAACTTTGCTGTAATCGAAAATTGCTTGCCTCCATTTTCCACCAGTAACTGTCCTGTATTTCTTTCACGCCAACCAGGATCATTTAAATCATATTCCCATGTATTTAAGTGTGCCTTGTTCATAGTTTTAACTGTATCAAGCATAGAATAAGCTTGGGCTTCGTACAGCAGATTGCTCTCCGTTACTTCTTCTTTAGTTCTAGCTATCCAATATCCCATAGGATCCGCTTTACTTGCACCGATAGGAATGCCATTCTTTCTTAATCTTTTGACCGATATTTTCAATTGCTTATAAGTTTGATTAGTTTGCTTAATGATATCCTTCGCCAATATCCTATTGTGAGTTGAGTGTTGCTTGATTATACCTAGTACCAAAAAATCTGTTTCTGTCAGATTAGGTTTCATCTTATACCACTCCTTCTATTTCATTCTCGATAACTTCCTCAATTGCGGCCAGTAAATTTATTTTCTCACTTGGAACCATGCCATAATAATTATTGGTTACTGAATCAAGCTTCATCTCATTTTCTTCTTCGCGGAAATTAGAATACCAAGACTTTTCATGCGAGTTGATATCTTGCAGCAATTGAAATATTTGCGCGATCAACATGCTTTTATCCATTTTTTCCAACTTACCAAGTTCTTTAACTAGGTACATATTTTCTACCTTTTCATAAATATTGAGTACAATCGTTGTTTTTAACTCTTGAAAGGTCAGGTCTTTTATTAATAGTCTATCGAACTCTTCTGTTTTCCTGTATTCGTGGAAAAACGCTATTGCTAATTCTCTGCCTAAATTTAACTGCAGTTCATCTATATTCATGATATTCCCCTCTCATTTGATTTCAATGGTGATGCCTATGAAGTTAGGACAATGTCCGGACACAAGTGGACAAATGTCCTGACGTATGTCCAAACAACTCTATTTTATTCATTTATCATTCCAGCTATCACACCAGCCTCTTCAGTACCTGCAAAGAACCTATTTATATTGCCATCACCAAAGTTTTCTTCTTCAAAATATCGCGAAATCAACTCTCTCCAATCCCACAATTCCAGATAGTCCATGTATCTGATCATCACCTCTACCTTAGTAAGCTGCCTTTTAGTTATTCTGGGATGGAATTCTTGTAAAGTATCTTTATACTTCTCGGAATATCCAACGATTACATTAATAACTCGTTCGGCTTGCTCATCTTTAAAGTTTAATCCTTTGATAATAGATTTATAATCATGTATGAAATAAGTAGTCGTGGGCTCTTTTTTCTCAGAAAAAGAGTTATCCTTGTCGTCGTCAAGGTTATTGTTTTTTTCAGTATTATTAATCTCAGTATCATTAGGGTTAAAACTTTCAACTTCTTGAAGTTCAAAATTTGAACCTCCGTATTTAATACGGCATACATATATTTTGTTCGGCTTATTTAACCCTTGTCTCTCCTCGATGATAAGTTTGGAATCAGCCAATTCTTTAAAGGCTTTCACTGCAGTCGGCTTTGATATATTAAGGATTCTCATGATGTTTTCTCTTGTAAACAGCAGAAATATTTGACCGAATTCATCAACCCAATTATTTTTTCTAGATAACTCCTTACGATCTAGCAACATTGAATAAATGACTTTTGCATTCAGTGACAACCCTTTATATAAGTCACCTACAATCAACTCTTTAGGCAATTGATAGAATCGATGTGAGTTTTCTTCTGAGACAGTGTAAACATTATCGTATTTCATATGAACCCTCCAGATTTTGGATAAAGTGCATCAGAGACTACTTGTATTTGTTCTCGGATACTTTCTAACGCTTCGCCTATTTCGCCAAGCGCTCCGGTTCCTAAATGTTTATTTAAAGCAAATGTATCTTCAGTTACTCTTGAGTATTCGATATTCTCAATAAGCCGCTCAATGATTTTTAAATCATTTACTCTTGCTGCAAGGCTTTGGGAATTGGCTAACAAATTTTTGTCTTTCATTTGGCTACCTCTCCAATAGATTTGTCTTCTAACTTCTTATAATGTATTTCAGCATATACAGTCAAACATTCTATTTGTGCAATAACTTGGTTTGCAGCATTTAAATTATCAAATTTAACATCGCGTACCTTTTCATTCAGTGATTCTAATGCCGACATGATTACACCTGCTTCAACAACGAATTCATCTAAATACATATTCAATTTTTCTCCTTCACTAAACTAATCATTTGACTATGAAGAGAATCAAGATCAGTAAATATTTTCAACAAATCAATATAGAAGTTTTGGAAAACAGACCGTTGAGAGTTGAACTCATTCATAATATTTAACGCCTGGTTGGTAACATCTTCCTTAGTACCATCATTTTCATATTTCGTAGAAAACCAGTTATAAGTTAAAACCAATCCATCTAACCTTGAATCAAATTGGCCAATGAGATCTTCAAGTTCAAAAACGCTATCGCTAATTTTACTCATGACTTTGCACCTCCGAAACTTAGCTTATAGTCGTACTCGTCATACTGCATAAACAAATTGACTAAACAAGGTGCAATGATCAGCAGTTTTATTAGGGGAGAAACAGCTGCGCCAATCATAAAAATAGTAATCAATAATGTAATTCTTCTGTTTTTCATCGTATTCGCTCCATTTTTCTTTGAATTTTTTTCGAATCTGTTATAATGGAGAAAAGAATATAGGTAAATAAACCTATTGTGTTGCCTTTTGCTAATTCCGCCAAGAATTGTATAGCAAAGGCTTTTTTCTTTTCTCCAATCATTCATTAATCCTCTCTTTCAGAAATCTCCTTAGCTTGCAGCATTAATTCAAAAGCCTAGTTGAAGGTTTCTTTATTAGTGATATCTTCAATCATATTATCTGAATAACTTTCCAACGCATCGCCATCTTGAATAGATTGCAACTTTGCGATGATTTCTCTTTTCAACTCGTGGAATCGCTCCATCTTAAATCCCCCTTCGTTTAAACTGCTTCTTTTTCACTCACAGGCATTTTAAGTGTCGTTTGATAAATCACACCATTGTTTCCCAGAACAGCTTTAATCTGATCGTAAGACATGCTTAGAGTGATCATGATCGCTATTTGACTTTCTCTTACGCTAACTGCTTCCAGTTCTTCAATTGAAAGGTAGTCCATTAGTGAGCAATTCTTAACTATATTTCGCGCTTTCTTGATTTGCGTTGCATTAAACCCTATAGCTGACTTGTAGCATAGATTTGTATAGTGTTTATAGAAGTGAGGCGATAAATCTGCTTTTTTTATGGCATCAGTCATAGATAAGCGAACTTGCTTACCAGCACTTCGTAAGGCCTGCCGAGATAATTGTTCGTGCTTCATAGCAAAGAATTGTTTCACTAACTCTTTTTTGAATGCTCTTACTGGTTCGGTATTATCCAAGTATGTTATGAGCAGCGTTGCTTGTTCCTCGTTTAAGTGATAGATTTTTCTCGGTCTACCTCTACCGTCTAATTTATGGATTTCAAATCCAATAATTCCGAACTCTTCTAAATCTTTTGCATAGTCTCTGATTAACCGAGTTACAGAATGATGAGCGACTTCTGCATGATCCGCAATAATTCTACTTGTTGTAAAAGGTTCTTCGTTCATGTTGTCAGATTCCAAAAATACTAACTCGTTCATTGACCCACCTCCATATATTCGAAATACTTTGAATACATTCTAATAACAACATTTCTTCCGTCAAATGGACAAATGCCAATTCGTTCATTAATTGAACAAATCTATTTGTACATCAGATGCACTTCTTCCAATCTTCATACCACCAAACAGATATCATTTTCATTCCAAATCAATTCCTAACAAGCCTGCCAGCGTTTCAACAATTGCATACACTTGATACTGAAGATCCCCAATCTCAAAATCATCGACGAACTTTGCTTCTGTTAGTTCGTACAATTCTCTTAGAAGGCTTGTAGCGTTCGGCGCTTCAGGCATTAACCCTTGGTGTTCCACCTGCTCATTCAAAGCGTCATAGACTTCTGTTAAAGTTTTGCCATCGATATTTGCCAACTCTTTTGCTGCTTCTTTTGAAATAACCTCGCTTAAAACTTTTTCGATTGCTTTATTTTGTGTGATTTCCATTCTTCTTTTCTCTCCTTTTTTTGTCCTACTAATCTATCAGCTTTGTATTTTTCGGCATTTGAAATGTCGCTATATTAACCTTCAAGACTTATTGCAAGCATTTTGTAAGTGCGCTTTGTAAGTGCTTCTTGTCGAAATCCATTCTATTTTGGCGTTGGTGGTGTTTATTTTGATTTTAGATATTTAATAATGTCTGATTTGAAAAATACTTGTTTCCGTTCGCTCAACATCCTTCCCCTCGGGAAGTTTTGATCGGCTAGTAACTCTTCAAGGTAAATTGCTGAGATTCCAAGCCATTTTTGCAACGCCGCTTTAGTTGTTAAGATGTCCGAATCAACTTTGCTTGCGTTTCTCGCCGCCACAATTGCCTCTACGATCGTTTCAAACACACTATCGGATATTTGTTTCAACTGCTCATTAGAGAGCGAGTGAGACACCTCTAGTTGTAATTTGGGCATTTCAGTCATTTTCACCTAATCATCTCCTTTTTATTATTCTTTATAGCTTTTTTCATTTATCAACCAATCAACTATCTTTTTGAATACACTTTTACGAACCGCATAAGTTTTCTCATTTTCTATTCTCCCTAATGTAATTCTGCTTATTCCTATCTCACCAGCCGCTTCTTCTAATGTGATATTTTTCCTAGCACGCTTTTCTCTTAACTTTGCGCTCATCTCTCTGTCCAGCTCAAACATAAAACCCACACCTCGCTTTCAATTTGGAAGTATGCACTAATAGTAAACTTTCAAATTGAAAGTGTCAAGAGTAAATTTTCAATTTGAAAGTTTTTCATTGTGTTTAGCTTCAAATAAGCTATAATACCTATTAGGAGGTTTAATAATGAACAGGATTAAAGAACTACGTAATAAAAAGGGAATCACCTTAAAAGAATTAAGCGGCATTTTAAATGAGAAATATTTGTTAAAAGTATCTGATGGACAATTGTCAAATTACGAAAATGGAAAGCGAAGCCCCAGAAGTTCTAAGGTATGGGATTCTTTAGCAGAATTTTTTGAAGTTCCTGTTTCATATTTACTTGGATTAGATAAAGATAGAACACCTATAGCAGATACGAATTCCTTTGGTGAGTACGATGAAGAAACTATAAAGTTGTTAGCTAAGTTAAATAAAGATACAGATGACACTACTCATGTTTTTTTAAAAACATTAATTGAAAAATTTGTGTTGATAAGAGAAAACAAAGAGGATAACTTAGACTATGAATTTGAGTTAAATACATTCCGAATATTGATATTAACCATTTACTCTAACTATATTGCTGAATTAATCCAAAACTATTCAAGTACTAATTCAATCGATATAAATGAAATGGTGATACCGAAATCCGATCTGGTTACAGAAGAAGATCGAAAAAGTATTGTAGAATTGAATAAAATCCTTCCTTTTTTACCGGTGGAAGCTCTTGAGGGGATTATAAATCTAGAGAACACTGATGATTGAATAGGTGTATTAGAAATTGCAAGTGTTTGATCTAAAGCATTTAGACTTACCTTTCATATCTACTCTAATTGGCGTTGGTGGTAGATAGGAGTAAAAACATGACAAAGATACAGAAGTATATAAAGAAAGACGGATCAGCAGCGTACGAGTTCAATGTATATCTAGGCAAGACAGATAATGGAAAGAACATATATCGAAGAAGGAGAGGATTTGCAAATAAGAAACAAGCGCAAATTGCTTTGTCCAAGATAATTGAGGAATACGAAAATAACGGCTTATCAAATAAGCCTACTGTTATCACATTTAAGGATTTGTATGATAAATGGTTGGCGCAGCATAGACTCAATGTAAAACCATCCACAATAGCATTGAATAGGCGCTTTGTTGAAGGACATGTATTGCCATACTTAGGCGATGCCAAGCTTGCTTCTATAACAGTTATCCAATGCCAGGATTTGGTAAACAAGTGGTTCAAACAAGGTTATAAACAATACAACTATTTTCGTAAAGTCACTGCTCAAATTATGCGGTATGGTGTGGCCATGGAGATTATGGATAGCAATCCAATGTCCAAAACGATTCTTCCAAGAGCCAAAGAAGAAGAGAAAAAACTGCAGTATTACACTAAAGATGAACTAGCACATTTTTTTGATTGTTTAAAGGCATTTGGTAACTTTAAGCAATATGCTTTTTTCCGCTTACTTGCATTTAGTGGTGCCAGAAAATCAGAGTTACTTTCTTTGCAGTGGAAAGATATTGATTTGACTACCAAAAGTGTTTCGATAGGCAAAACACTAGCCCTTGATGAAAATACCAATATTATTATTCAAACCCCTAAAACAGCTTCTAGCACACGATCAATAAGCCTAGATGCTGAAACAGTGAAAGTTTTGGCCAAGTGGAGAACAGTACAAAGAACAGACTATTTGAGCATGGGTTTCAATACTTCTAGCGATGATCAATACATTTTCACCAATGAGCGCAATGAATTGTATTATCCTCAAGTTGTGAATGACTGGCTAAAGTATTTGATAAAGAAGTATGATCTGAAAATAATATCTCCACACGCTTTCAGGCACACTCATGCAAGCTTATTGTTGCAAAGCGGCGTTCCTGTAAAAGAAGTCAGTGAACGATTAGGTCATAAAGATGTGAAAATCACGCTAGAAATTTATACTCATGTAATGCCTGAAGAAGCAGAAAAGACCGCTGATAAATTCGCCAATTTTGTTGGCTTTTAATCAAAAGCACTTACAAAAACACTTACATTCATAGTTTTAAGCAAAATAAAAAAGCTAGAATCCTTATACATCAAGGGTTCTAGCTTCAAAACAGGTGTTACCCCACACTACCTTCCATCTCATAACTAATCAACCGGTTCAACTCAACCGCGTATTCCATCGGCAATTCTTTCGTAAATGGTTCTACGAAGCCCATGACGATCATTTCGGTGGCTTCCCCTTCTGATAAGCCGCGGCTCATCAGATAGTATAATTGTTCTTCTGAGATTTTTGAGACTTTGGCTTCGTGTTCAAGTGACACTTGGCTGTTATGAATTTCATTGAATGGAATGGTATCGGATTTTGATAAGTCATCCATGATGATCGTGTCACATTCGATATGCGAGATGGAGCCTGTGCTCTTCTTACCGAAAGTAACTTGTCCGCGATAGTTTACTGCACCGCCGTCTTTAGAGATTGATTTCGAGACGATTGAGCTGGATGTGTTTGGTGCGTTGTGGATCATTTTGGCACCTGTATCTTGGACTTGGTTCGCTCCTGCAAAAGCAATCGACAACATCGTGCCGCGGGCACCTTTGCCGTCTAGGTAGACACTTGGGTACTTCATCGTGGTTTTAGCCCCTAGATTGCCATCGATCCATTCGACTGTCGCACCTTCTAGCGCTTTGGCCCGTTTGGTCACAAGGTTGTAGACATTGTCAGACCAGTTTTGAATGGTCGTATAGCGGCAATAGGCATCTTTCAACGTAAAGATTTCAACGATGGCAGCATGCAAGCTATTGGTTGAATATGTTGGTGCGGTACAGCCTTCAACGTAATGAACGCTGGCCCCTTCATCAACCACGATCAATGTCCGCTCAAATTGTCCAGTATTTTCGGCATTGATCCGGAAATAGGTTTGCAAAGGCACGTCGACACGAACGCCTTTTGGCACATAAATAAAGGTGCCGCCAGACCAAACGGCTGAATTGAGCGCGGCCAATTTATTATCTGTTGGCGGCACTAATTTTGAGAAGTACTGTTTGAAGATTTCAGGATACTCCTTTAAGGCTGAATCGGTATCCGTAAAGATGATCCCTAATTTCTCAAACTCTTCTTTCATGTTGTGGTAGACCACTTCTGATTCGTACTGGGCTGAAGCACCAGCTAGGTATGCACGCTCGGCTTCAGGAATCCCGATACGTTCAAACGTTTCTTTGATTTTATCTGGCACGTCATCCCAATCGCGGGCTGGACGGTCACTTGATTTTTGATAATATTTGATGGCATCGAAATCGATGTCAGATAAGTCAGGTCCCCAGTTTTGCATAGGCATCTTATTGAATGCTTCTAATGATTTCAAACGAAAATCGAGCATCCATTCTGGTTCTTCTTTGACCCGTGAGATTTCACGGACGATGTCTTCAGTCAAGCCTTTGCCAGTACTAAAAACTGGTTCTACGTCATCGTGGAAGCCAAATTTATATTCTTCTAATTCAGGTACACCCATGATTCTCACTCCTTTGATTTGTGACTAGGTGATTGTATGATCAGTCTATTCCGTCGGTTGCTTGTCTTCATTTGAACAGTGCAGTTGACCTGTGGTTGCTTGTCCTTGATCGTCTTGGATGGCTTTTTCCAAGGCCTTCCAAGCCAATGTTGCGCATTTGATCCGCGCAGGAAATTTCGCTACACCACTTAACATCGATGCATCCCCTAATTGATCACTGTCTGGGACATCATGTCCTTGGACAAGTTCAGAAAATAAGCGTGACAAATCTCCTGCTTCCGCCAAGGTTTTGCCGATGACGGCATCGCCCATCATTGACGCGCTGGCGGTACTAATGGAACAACCTTCACCCGTGAACGCGAGGTCTTTGATGGTTTCTCCTTCAACAGCAAGTTCCAGATGAATCACATCGCCGCAAGTTGGATTATTCAATTCGACTTTGTAGGTTGAATCTCCCAATGTGCCGCGGTGATGGGGATGACTGGAATGATCCAAAATCACTTGCCGGTATAAATTATCTAAGCGTGTCAGTGCCATATTGAAAAAACTCCTTCGTTAGCTTAATGGCGTCAACCAAACGATCGGCGTCCTCTCTTGTATTATACAGGTAAAAGCTTGCCCGTGCAGTTGCCGGCACTTGCAAATACTGTAGGAGGGGTTGGGCACAATGGTGACCAGCCCGTACAGCGATGCCTTCCATATCTAACGCTGTTGCCACATCGTGGGGATGAATGCCCTCAATATTGAACGCAATTACACCTGTTCGCTTGGCAGCTTCTTGCGGGCCATAGATCGTTAACCCTTCAATGGCTTGCAATTTTGGCAAGACATAGGCAACGATTTCTGCTTCGTGCTGATGGATGGCGTCTAAGCCGATTTCTTGCAAGTAATCGACTGCCGCGCCTAATCCGATTGCACCGGCAATATTTGGTGTGCCTGCTTCAAATTTCCAAGGCAATTCTTTCCAAGTGCTGTCTTGCAAATGAACGAAATCAATCATTTCTCCGCCGAATTCGACAGGCTCCATTTGTTCTAGCCAGGTACGTTTGCCGTATAAAACGCCTGTACCGGTAGGGCCGCACATTTTGTGCCCAGAAAAAGCATAAAAGTCACAGTCCAGTGCTTGTACATCAACGGTCATATGAGGCACTGCTTGGGCACCATCCACGACCATGACTGCCTGATTGGCATGAGCCAATGCCGTTAATTCGGCAATTGGGTTAATCACACCTAGCACATTCGAGACATGGGCAATCGATACGATCGCTGTTTTTTCGGTGATTTGTTTTTTGGCATCTGCCATATCCAGTGTACCCTCTGGGGTTAACTGGATGTATTTCAGAGTCGCCTTTTTTCGTTTGGCCAATTGCTGCCAAGGGATGATATTCGAGTGATGTTCCATATAGGAAATCACGATTTCATCGCCTTCTTTGACAAATTGATCGCCAAAACTGCGAGAGACCCAATTCAAGCCTGTAGTCGTCCCTCTGGTAAATAGGATTTCTGCCGTTTCTTTGGCATGGATAAATTGACGGACTTTCTCTCTAGCTGCTTCATAAGATTGCGTCGCCCGTTCTGCTAGCGTATGGACGCCTCGGTGGACATTGGCATTGTCTTGATGATAATAAGCGGCCACTGCATCTAGAACAGCTTCTGGTTTTTGGGTTGTTGCCGCATTGTCAAGATACACCAGTGGTTCATCATTGACGATTTGATCCAAGATGGGAAACGCTTGTTTCACTTTATGGCTATCGATCATGCAAGCAACTTCCCTTCAATCACTTCTACCAATTCTTGTTGGACTGCTTTCACAGGAATCGCGGTCAAAACAGAACCTAAGAACCCACGGATGACCAAACGTTCTGCGTCTTCTTTGCGTAGACCACGACTCATTAAATAGTACATTTCTTCTGGATCGACGCGACCAACACTGGCCGCATGTCCTGCAGTGACTTCGTGTTCATCGATCAAAAGAATCGGATTGGCATCTCCGCGGGCTTGATCAGATAGCATCAACACACGACTTTCTTGTTGTGCATCTGCACCTTTAGCGCCTTTTAAAATATGACCGATTCCATTGAAGGTCAATACGCCTCGTTCACGAATGACCCCATGCTGTAAAATATGGCCAATTGAATGGGGTGCTTTATTGGTCACGCGGGTATCGATCCCTTGTGTCTGTCTGCCGGCACTGATAGCCACAGCTTTGACTTCAGAATGCGCCCCTTCACCGACCAAATCAGAATCAAAGTCAGCCACGACATCGCCATCGTTCATGACACCGATCGCCCAATCTACCATTGCATCTCGCAAGATATAGCCCCGGCGATTCATGTACGTCGTGATATTGACGCCTAATTGATCGATTGCTGAAAACTTGACCTTTGCGCCTGCTTTGGCAATCACTTCGACGACAATATTGCCTGATAACTTTTTGGCTTGATCGCCTTTTGTTTGGAAACGTTCCAAATAGCTGAACTCACTATGTTCATCAGCGACGATCAAGACGTGTTTGAAGAAATGTGCTTGGCTATTGCCATTATGGTAGAAGATAGCTTCTAAAGGTTCCTCAATAACCACATTCTTTGGTACATATAAAAACAATCCGCTATTCATAAATGCTGCATGGGCTGCCGTCATTTTGTCTTCGTCAACTGGCACAGCTTTAGACATATAATATTGATTGACTAATTCAGGTACTTCCTGCAACGCAGTGAATAGATCTGTAAAAATCACGCCTTGGTCAACCAAATGTTGCGGCAATTGTTCAAAAATCGTTGTTTCTTCATATTGGACAACAGTTGGATGGCTATCCATCTCATCAAAGGCAGGCACAGCATGCGCAATTGCCTCTTCAGAAATCGTCTGTCCACCAGTTAAGGCTGTTTCATCGATATTAAACAATGGCCAACGTTCGTAACGAACCCGCTCGATTTTCGGGAATGGCAATTCATCCACTTTTGCTAATGCCGCTTGCCGGA
This sequence comes from Enterococcus salsurae, assembly GCF_054784955.1. Classification (NCBI taxonomy): domain Bacteria; kingdom Bacillati; phylum Bacillota; class Bacilli; order Lactobacillales; family Enterococcaceae; genus Enterococcus; species Enterococcus salsurae. The sequence continues at coordinate 88,203 of NZ_BAAHWY010000004.1, forward strand.
TTTCCAACATCCATTCAGGTTCTTCTTTCAATGCCGAAAAAACGTTGACTTGTTCAAGATAATCATGTAATTTTGCCATTTACCTTGCCCCCTTACGCTTCTTCTTCTTTGTAGTCGATCCCTAATTCTTTACTGATCCCTGCATACCCTTCTGCTTCTAGACGTTTGGCCAAATCAGCAGAACCTGTCATCACGACACGGCCTTCCATCATGATATGCACAACATCAGGTGTGATGTAATTTAATAACCGTTGGTAATGGGTAATGATCAACGCGCCAAAACCTTCACCGCGCATTTCATTGACCCCTTTAGCTACGACTTTCAATGCGTCGATATCTAACCCAGAGTCGATTTCATCTAAGATCGCAAATGTTGGTTCTAACATCAACAATTGCAAGATTTCGTTCCGTTTCTTTTCACCACCAGAAAAGCCTTCATTCAAATAGCGTTCTGCCATTTCTTCCGGCATATTCAATAGGTCCATTTTTTGGTCTAATTTTTTCAAGAAATCCATAACAGAGATTTTGTCATCTTCATCACGTTTGGCATTGATTGCTGCCCGCATGAATTCTGCGTTGGTGATCCCTGGAATTTCACTTGGATACTGCATCGCTAAGAACAAGCCTAAACGCGCCCGTTCATCAACTTCCATTTCCAATACGTTTTCACCGTCAAACAAAATTTCACCTTCAGTGACTTCATAGTTTGGATTGCCCATGATGGCCGCTGATAAGGTTGATTTACCTGTTCCATTTGGTCCCATGATGGCATGGATCTCTCCAGTTTTTAATACTAAGTCAACGCCTTTTAAAATCTTTTTGTCTTCAATTTGAACGTGTAGATTTTTGATTTCTAAAACTGACATGCTATTCCCTCCAGTATCTTGTCTTTCTCACTATTCTAGACCAATTGAGAATGAACTTCAAACGCTATTCTCGCATTTGTCGATTTAATTCTATCTCTTACATTAGAATTATTATAAACTAAAACAGCCGATTCGCCAAGAAAATTCGTGATTCAAAAAAAATGCACACAAATCAATGATTTTCCGAAAAAAAACGGCATATCCAGTAGAGGATATACCATTTGAATTAGTTATTCAGCCATTCTTCCCGCAAAATCCCGTATTTAACGGAATCATAATATTCACCTTGCCAGAAACGAACTTTCCTAATTTGTGCTTCTTTCAGCATCCCAAGTTTTTCTCCTAGTTTCATCATCCGATGATTGCCAGACCACGTGGTATAACCGATTCGCTGAATAGTCGGTTCTTGAGCAAATAAATAGGTGAGCCACTGACGGATCGATTGACTGCCCACCCCACGATTCCAAAGATTGGGATCATAGATGGCAATACCGAAATCCAGCCATTGATGCAGATCGTTGTCTTCCCAATAAGCGGTCACGATGCCAACTATACGGTCATCCGCATAAATAGCTTTACGCAAGAGATTGTCCAGACAATTTTTCCCAAATCCGCTGCGAAAATCTTCCCATGTCAACACAGGATCTTGAAAATACGGCCCATCCCAGTTCATCCATTCTAAATCTGCTTTCGGACCATAGCTGACGGACCAAAGTTCGCTAAGGTTGTCTTCTGTGATTGGTTTTAAGGTGATTTGTGTCATTGTATCCCTCTATTCTATCTAGAAAAAGTTCCTGGTTATTTGCCAAATAATCGTTGAAAAAATCCTGGTTTATCCGCAGTCTCTTGAACTGAAAGTTGTTGCAGCGGATGATCTTTCAGCTTTCGTTGAAAGGTTAAATTATCTTGTAAAAGCAATCCGTTCAATTCTACGATACCATTCAAACTGGCAATCGTTCGCCGCAACTCGCCACCTTGCTGACCATAGAAGTCCGCAGCTTCACTTTCTTCTTGTGCCGAGAGGATTCGAATAAGTTGTTGCAATGTCTGTACCTGTTCACCGAGAATAGCAGATAATCTTTGGACTGGCGGTGCTTCAACTTGGACTGGCTCTTCATAAACAGTCACTAAAGATAAACTATCCGCGTAATCTTTCAAATCAAAAAGAAAGGTTTGGCTTTCTTCCTCTTTGGTGATCGTCGTTTGCATCAATTGTTTATGTACCGCTTCCAATTCTTTTTGTTGCCGATTTAAATCCGCTATCAATCTTTCTATTTCCATGGGCGACACCCTCCTACTGATATAGTCTATTGTTACGTTTTTCTTTGGATCCGTCAAGAAAACCTCAGAGAAATACAAAATCCTTTCTTTGCGCTTGCGCTTCATCATGCCTTTGCCTCTTTGATCACTCATAAAAAAAGCCAGCCCCTTAGCAGCTAAGATACCGCGGGGCTGGTTTTAGTCATTTGTTTAGCCGTTGTAAGCATCCACAATGATTTGTTTCAATTCAGAAATCAATGGTTCTTTTGGATTTGCTGTTGTACATTGGTCTTCATAAGCCAATTCAGCCATCCGATCAACTGTCGTATCTAAGGTTTCTTGTGTCACACCTTGTGCTTTCAAGTTCATGTCGATTCCCACAGATTGACCTAATTCATACACAGCAGTTGCCAAAGCATCTACTAGTTCAGCTGTGGTTTCACCTTTAAGACCCAAGAATTTCGCAATGTCAGCGTAATCTGTATCTGCACGGAAGAAATCATATTTCGGGAACATTGCATGTTTTTGCGGATCTTTCGCATTGTAGCGAATAATATGCGGTAAAAGAATCGCATTTGTCCGTCCGTGAGGAATGCCATACTCGCCCCCGATTTTGTGGGCAACTGAGTGACAAATACCTAAGAATGCATTGGCGAAGGCCATACCAGCCATTGTTGACGCGTTATGCATTTTTTCACGAGATTCCATATCAGGTGTTTTGACAGATTTTTCTAAGTAGTCAAAGACCAACTTGATTGCTTGTAAGCTTAATCCACGTGTGTAGTCAGATGCCATCACTGATACATAAGATTCAATGGCATGTGTCAAGACGTCCATCCCAGTATCAGCTGTGACAGAAGCAGGAACGGACATCACGAATTGTGGGTCAACGATCGCTACGTCTGGTGTCAATGCATAGTCAGCCAATGGATATTTCACGTGTGTTTCACTGTCTGTAATAACGGCGAAAGGTGTCACTTCAGAACCTGTACCAGATGTCGTTGGGATACATACAAATTGTGTTTTTTCTGGTTTATCGATCTTGTACGTCCGTTTGCGGATATCCAAGAATTTTTGTTTCGCGCCGAAGAATGATGTGTCTGGGTGCTCATAGAACATCCACATGCCTTTGGCCGCATCCATCGCTGAACCACCGCCCAAAGCGATTACTGTATCTGGTTGGAAATCAACCATCATTTTTGTGCCAGCATAAACTGTATTTGTTGAAGGATTTGGTTCTACATCTGAGAACACTTCGATTTTGACATCATTTTTGCGGCGTGCAAGAACTTCTCGCACAGTATCACAGTAGCCAAATTGAACCATACCTGGATCGCAGACGATCATGACACGCTCTACGTTTTCCATTTTTTCAAGATACATCAAAGAGTTTTTTTCAAAGAAAATTTTTGGTGGCAATTTGAACCATTGCATATTATTTCTCCGTTTCGCTACAGTTTTCACATTGATCAAATTGACAGCTGATACGTTGCGTGATACTGAGTTCTTTCCGTATGAACCACAACCCAATGTCAATGATGGGATCATTTCATTGTAGATATTACCAATACCGCCTTCTGCCGATGGTGTATTGACTAAGATCCGGCATGCTTTCATTCGTAAACCGAATGCCAAGTGCAAGTCTTCGTTTTCACTATGAATCACGGCTGTATGGCCTAATCCGCCTAAATCAAGCATCGCTTCACATTTTTGGAATGCATCTTCTGTGTTGTTGGCTTTGATCATCGCCAAGACTGGAGACAATTTTTCACGTGATAATGGATAATCCGCACCTACGCCATCTAATTCAGCAATCAATAATTTTGTGCCTTCAGGTACTTTGATGCCTGCTAATTTGGCAATATCCATTGCTGAATGTCCAACGATTGCTGGATTCACGGCATATTTGCCTTCATTCATCACTGCATCTTCTAATTTTTGCAATTCTTTTGGTTTCACCACATAGACTTGATGTGCTTCAAATTCAGCTTTGACTGCAGCATACACTTCTTTATCAACGATCACTGCTTGTTCAGAAGCACAGATCATGCCGTTATCAAATGTTTTTGATACGATCAAGTCGTTCACAGCGCGTTTTACTTTTGCTGTTTTTTCGATATAAGCTGGCACGTTACCTGGTCCAACGCCTAAGGCTGGTTTACCAGTTGAGTAAGCTGCTTTGACCATGCCCGCTCCACCAGTTGCCAAAACGATGGCGATGCCTGGATGGTTCATCAACAAGCCAGTCGCTTCGATAGATGGATGTTCGATCCATTGGACACAATTTTCAGGTGCGCCCGCTGCAACTGCAGCATCTCGCACGATCCGCGCAGCTTCTGCTGAACATTTTTGTGCAGATGGATGGAAAGCAAATACGATTGGGTTACGGGTTTTCAATGCGATCATTGCTTTAAAAATCGTTGTTGAAGTTGGGTTGGTCGTTGGGGTTACACCACAGACCACACCAACTGGTTCAGCAATTTCAATCAAGCCTTTTTGTTTGTCCTCATTGATCACACCAACAGTTTTGTCGTGTTTGATGCTGTTCCAAATGTATTCTGATGCATACATGTTTTTGATTGCTTTATCTTCGTAAATACCACGGCCAGTTTCTTCAACAGCCATTTTTGCAAGCGGCATATGTTTGTCTAACGCAGCCATTGCCATTTCATGCACAATGTGGTCTACTTTCTCTTGATCAAAACTTTCCATTTCTTTTAATGCAACGTTTGCTTTTACAGCCAAATCGTCGATCATGCCTTGTACGTCGATGGTTACTTCTTTTTCCAATGTCTTAGCCATTGTTGTTCCTCCTAGTTCTTAAACAAGTTTTTATTTGTTAAGTACTTCACATATAGAATGATACAGCATCTTTTTTTATTTGTAAATAGTTTTTTTGTGATTTTTTTCACAGTTTTTAAAATATCTTCAAATCAAACGTTTTCATTCTTTTGTCTATCCTATAAAAAACCGGAACTGCGCAAAATGAATATAAAATCACATGTGTTTTATTGAGCAAACGATACTACTTATGTCTCATGCTATTTGTCAAAAGAGCTTTCTGATAATACTTCCCAATCTTTTAATCTACAACTTTCTGCGCTGAATATTCCTTTTTTACTATAAGCTAAAGCTTTCAGTACTGGTAAAGAGGCATTCTTCTCGTTTAAATCGGCCAAAGGTACATATAAAGCGCCGATAGAATCTTGTCCTTCAAAATCGATGGTTGTCTCACAGATATCTCCAATCAGTTGGTCAATTTTATAAAAAACGCAGATATGATTGTTCTCCGTTGTTTCTTGATATGTCCATGGATACAAAAAATTAACCACACCCAATTGATGCCACTGTGCAACTTTTGCCCCCGTTTCTTCTAATACTTCTCGGCACAGTGCTTCTTCCAGCAATTCCCCCATTTCTAAACTGCCGCCTGGCAAATCATAACGATATTGATAAGGTCCGCCATTCTTTTTTATCACTAGGAGCTTCTGATCCTTGATCATAATGCCATAAACCCCAAATGCTGTATGTTCTATTTTTTCCGCCTGCTTTCTATCGTTAAAGAAGCATCTAGAACAGCAAACATAGCTGTTCTAGAGTTCTTATATTTTTTCGGTTATATCATCAAAGCATCTGCTTAGTAAAGATTCTAATGAAAGTCATTTATCTATTTACTCATTTTCTTCTATTGCGATTTCATCATATATGAGCGCTATAAATTTTTTCTTTAGTTGCTTCTCCTTTATTTTTTTCAGATATTTTATGACATGTTTTGAAGGTATCACTTCATAGGTCAAGTTCTGCCTCCAGCGCCTCCTTTGTCATAGGGCGAGCATCTGTATATGCTTCTTCAGCAATGGCGTGAAATGAAGCCACTATTTTTTCTTTGCGCTCTTTGAATGCTGCTAAAATATCTTCATGCTCATATCCCTCTGCGATGATATCCGTTAAAATCTCTTCACCAAAATCGAAAAAACCTTTTGCTGGTTCTACAAATTCGTATAGAATACCATTGCCTACTAGTTTAGGCTCTACTGCCACGCCACTGGGAATATTGAAGTCTTTGGGTACGGTCAACATAATTGAGTTTCCTTGTTTTCTGGTCTTGGTGATCATCTTTATTCCTCCCCTGTCATTAGTAATGTCTCTGTCATTACATTATACCATCACGAGGAGTCATTACAAGTAATTACATAAAAGCTGATCTATTTTCTCTATAAAGAAAACGACCACGTCTATTTGCAATCACCCTTCTTCCCATTTTAAACTGGCGCTTTGATTCTCGCTTCGTACGCATCTAACCATGCTTGTGTGATGGGTTCGATGATCGTGGTTTGGTTGGGACCAGGTTTAGCCATAAATATCGCAGGTGCTTGTTGTTCAGTTGCCACGCTAAAGGTGAAATCCACATTGGTGGCAACGCCCCACGCCCCTTGGTTGTTCATCGCAATCAGCGAAAATGCCCCTGCTTTTCCTAATCGTTCCCGCAACTGCTGATCAAAGTGATAGACTGCTTGATCACACGCTTCTTGAGGTGTCGACCCATTGCCCATTAATCGAACGATTTCATAGGACAAGCATCCTTTCATCAAATCTTCGCCTAAGCCTGTGGCTGCGGCACCGCCGATGGTGCTGTCTGCATAAAATCCCGATCCTGACAACGGAGAGTCCCCTACACGTCCAGCCTTTTTCATAAAGAGACCTGAGCTGGAAGTCCCCACAGCCATGCGTTGACTTTGGTCTAGTGCGACCACACAGACAGTATCATGACCATCATAGGGGTTCAATTTCTTGTCGGCAATTTCTGCTAGACGTTTTTGCCAGATCTTTTTGGCACGTGGTGTCAGCATGTTCTTGCGAGGAAACCCTTCATTCATCGCATATTTAGTCGCACCTTGTCCGACTCTAAAGCTGTTAAAGGTGTCGACACTTAATTTGCGCGCCACCGAAATCGGATTGGCCACATCTGTGATGCCCGCAACAGCACCGATTTGAAAGGTATCGCCGTCCATAAATGCCGCATCTAATTCAACGATTCCTCGCTCATTGGGTAAGCCGCCATATCCCACAGATTTATAGTATGGATAGTCTTCGACATTACAGATAGCTGTTTCTACAGCATCTTTACAATCCCCGTTATCTGCTAAAATAGCTTTTGCTGCTAAAACCCCATCGTGCGCCATACGCCAAGTTGCTATTGTTCCCCACATATATTTTCTCCTCCTATAAGGACTTCTTGCGTCCCTTTGTTGTTTTCATTCTTGATCAATGCAGCCATTGCATGCATATAGATGTTTACGTTTGATTGAAGATCTGTTACAGCCATGTATTCATCTTCTCGGTGTGCAATGCCTTTTTGTCCTGGAAAAGACGGACCAAAGGCGAGAATGTTAGGCACTTTACGGGCATATGTCGCTCCGGTAGTGGTCACAGGGGCCAAATAAGTACCTGTGACTTGACCATACACCTCGGATAACAGGCGTGCCCCGCGGCTCTCCTTGTCGCGACAAATACTAGGTATGCTTCGCACCACTTCGATCTCTGCCTGTTTGGGCAGATGCTGTCTGATCGCTGCTAGAACTTGTGCTTCCTTTCGCGCAACAGGATACCTGACACTCACATCCAAAGAAAGGCCTTCAGTTGTTTTTTGCAAAATGACTGGTGTCACTAAAGAGGCTTCTTCTGTGGCAGAGAATGTGTGAAGACCAATCCCTTCCCCGGTATGTTGTGCATGAAGTTTTTCTGCTATCCATGCACATGTGGTACGTGCTGCTTCAGATAGACCAGCTTCTTGTTGGAGTTTTTTGGCCAGTATCGTGATGGCATTCTCACCTAATTCAGGGGTATTGCTTGGTGCGCGTCTGCCTTTCGCAGTCACAACGCGCTCCGCCACAGTGACCCTGAGCTGATCTGGAACATGTGCTCGAGACTGATCCCCTTCGATCGTTCCCAAAAGTAATCGATCTTGCGTGGATAACGGAAATGAGAGTCTTACTTGTAAAATTCCACGTTCGCCGTAGACCACAGGGTATTTGCAATCTGGGGTGAACCCAAAACTAGGTGCTGATTCTGCGGCAAGATAAGCTGGGATATCGGACATGCCGCTTTCTTCATCTGTGCCAAACACAATCCGAATCTTGGTGCTTGGCACGACCCCTAATTCCTTAAGCAATTTCAAGCCATATAGACAGCACATGATTGGCCCTTTATTATCCAAAATCCCGCGACCATATAAATTACCCGTTTTTTCCGTCAAATCAAACGGCGGAACTGACCATCCCTCCCCTGTTGCGACGACATCTAGATGGCCAAAAACACCAATATAATCAGTGTCTGATGTGCCCCATTCTACATAGCCGATTTTTTGATCGATCATTTTTGTCTTAAAACCATACCCTCGGCCTAAGCGTAAGACTTGTTCTAACGCCTGTTTAGGTCCCGTGCCATAAGGGGCATTTTTGGTAGCAGCACCTTTCACACTGGGGACTTGCATGATACGTTGCAAATCAGCAAGAAATGCGGGCCACTGCTGCTTAATGATGTGCTCAAATTGATCCATTCTTTACTCCTTTCATGTCCTGCGACTATTGATTTGTTTGAATGTATATTTATCACCACGGTAATAGGAGGTTTCGTACATGACCGGTATCCCGTTCGCAGCATACGTCATCGCACGCAACAGAAGGACAGGATCATTTTCTGTAATGGACAGTAAGCGCGCGATTGAAGCTGGACATTTGATTGCTTCAATTTCTTGTTGGGCATAGCCTATCGGCTGTTTTTTTTCGATTGCTTCGTACAGTGAGCCTGAAAAATCAAACGTTTCTTTTTCAGCTGACAACTGCAGACTAGGAAGATAAATATTTTCTAGCGTCATTGGTTCATGATCTAAAGAACGTAGGCGCACCAGATGAACCATTGGTATGTCTTCCGATTCGGAAAATAGTTGCTTGATTTTATCTGGTACCGTCGTAGATTCTTCTACCTGCAAGACAGTGGTCTGGGCTGTTTTCTGTTCCAATTGCGCGCGCTCCGAGAAACTTTGCAATCCATTCGCGCCACTTTGGATTTTAGCCAACTGCATGACATAATTGCCTTTGCCTGGATGTTTGACGATGCGTTGCTGCTGAATCAGTCCTTCCATCGCTTTTCGGATCGTGAGGCGGCTGCATTGGAATGTCTCCGCCAAAGCATAGTCTGAAGGTAGTTTCTGACCAGCTGGATAGACCCCCGCATCTATTCTGGCTAAAATCCGGTTTTGAATTTCTTGGTAGATTGGTTGCGTACTCATTTGCTTCACCTTCTTCTGTTGCATCTCATATCTTGCAACTTATTTTGAATAAGAATCATTTCTTCTATTCTTCACAAAAACAGTATATACCATTTAGTATATACTGCGCTAGAGGTTTATAAAAAAAAGGAATGCCATTGGCATTCCTTTTTCATCATTATTCTTTTGTTTCGTCTTGAACATCTGTTGTTTCTTCAACAACATCCGCAGGTTCGATCGTTGTTTCAACAGAAGATTCCACCATTCCTGGTGTAACCGTCCGAATTGCTGAACGATCAAATTCTAAGAAGATGCCTTCGCAATCGATCACAACTGTGCTTTTTTCAGTGTTGATCTCAGAAATCACGCCATGAAGTCCGCCAATTGTTACCACACTGTCGCCAGCTTTCATATTTTCAAGCAAGTTTTTGCGTTCTTGTTGTTGTTTCTTTTGTGAGCGACTCATGAAGAACCACATTGCCACTAAAGCAACCAACATAAAGATCATTGGTAAAGATTGTGCCATTTTTTTCACCTCGATTATTATTCTTTCCTATAAATACTTTATCAGAATCAACTTTATTTTCCTACCGTTTTGACGATAAAGTTTAGAAATTCCTTGCGTTTTCTTTGTTGAATCCATATTCTTCAATAAAATGTTGTCGAAACTCTAATAAATTGTCATCCATGATCGCTTGACGGACTTGTTTCATCAAGTTCAACAAGAAGTAAACATTATGGTAAGACGTCAAACGCATGCCGAAAGTTTCATCACATTTGATTAAATGACGAATGTACGCCCGTGAGTAATTCTTACAGGTGTAGCAATCACATTTTTCATCAATTGGACGGAAATCACGGGCATATTGCGCATTTTTCACGACCAAGCGACCTTTAGAGGTCATGCAAGTCCCATTACGCGCGATCCGTGTCGGTAACACGCAATCGAACATGTCCACACCACGTATGACACCATCAATCAAGGAATCTGCCGCCCCAACACCCATGAGGTAACGGGGTTTGTTTTCTGGAATCCATGGAGTAGTAAATTCCAACACACGGTTCATTTCAGCTTTTGGTTCGCCGACTGATAATCCGCCGATAGAATAACCTGGGAAATCCATGCTGATCAAATCTTGCGCACTTTGTTTCCGCAAGTCTTCAAATCCAGCCCCTTGGATGATCCCAAATAGCCCTTGGCGATCAGGATTGGCATGGGCTTCTAGTCCCCTTGCTGCCCAACGTGATGTTCGTTCAACTGATTTTTTGACATAATCATAACTTTCATCAAATGGGGGGCATTCATCAAAACTCATCATAATATCTGAGCCCAATTTATTTTGGATATCAATTGCTTTTTCAGGTGATAGGAACATTTTTGAGCCATTCAAATGATTTTTGAAATGGACGCCTTCTTCTACGATATTCCGCATATCTGCCAACGAAAAGACTTGGAAACCGCCAGAATCAGTCAAAATCGGTTGATCCCAATTCATGAATTTATGTAAGCCGCCTGCTTCTGCTACGATGTCTTCTCCTGGCCGCAACCATAAATGATAGGTGTTGCTTAAAATGACACCGGCACCCATCTCTTTTAATTCTTCTGGTGCCAATGTTTTGACGGTTGCCAAAGTGCCAACAGGCATAAACATCGGGGTTGGGAATGTGCCGTGAGGGGTGATCAATTCTCCCAAGCGTGCACCGGTGTGTTTTTCTTTTTTGATTAGACGATAACGAATGGCTGGTTCTGTCATTCATTTCCCTACTTTCTTTATATACTCAAGTTACTGTGCAACGCTATCTATGATAAGCGCTATGCTGTTAATTTGCAAGGAAGTTTAAGGAATCTATCCCTATTTTCTCCTAAGAATGCGAATCAATCTCTTCTTTTTTTTGAAGATTTAGTGAATGTTTGCTATGATGTTATTTATATTGAAGGGAGGTTTTTTTGTGAAATCGATTGGTGAATTAAAACGTGAAGCAAAGCAAATGTTGCAAGGCCGATGGAAGGACAGTGTATTGATGTGCTTAGTCCCTACATTGATTGCCATCGCCATCACTGCTGTGCTGGTTGTTGTAGCTGTTATTCCGCTGATGGCACTAATGAATAGCAACGGCTCTATAGACGCGTCTACGGTGGAAACAGCGAGTTCTACAGGTAATGGTGGCGGTGGTCTGATCAACGGGTTGTTTGCGGCACTCTTTGGTGCAGGGATTTCTTGGACATTTTTGGATATTCTTCGTGGCAAACGCACAGAGATCAAGCCATTTTCTGATGTTTTCCGCGGCTTCAACGGCGCATTTGTCCTAGGTATTATTGTCATTTTCATTTTAACAACTATTTTTACAACGTTATGGACTTTCTTGTTCATCATTCCCGGCATCATCAAGGCGTATGCATACTCACAAGCCTATTTTGTTTATTACGATACGTATGAACAAACGGGCATGCGTCCAGATTTCCTCAGCTGTATCACTGGCAGTCGCCACTTGATGAATGGCTATAAAGGAAAATTGTTCTTGCTTGATTTGAGTTTCATTGGTTGGCATATATTGGCGCTGTTTACATTGGGTATTGGCTATTTATGGTTGACACCTTATATAAGCGCCACAAAGGCGGCATTCTATGAAAATCTGCCAAAACAAGCACTCGCTTAAAAGACCGTCGTAACGGTCTTTTTTCTTTGGCAAGCAAACCATTTGCAAGCGTTTCCTAACCATGGTATATTATGAGTGTAAGGAAGGTAGCAACTCTGATGGTGGTTACGTAATAAACGCAAACTCAATCTACAAAAAGTTGTTGAACGTACAAGTTTCACCTAGTATCAAACGTGTAAAGTAACAAGAAGAACCACGTAACAAAGATCGAACATTTCCATATCGACAAATGATACGTCTCATTTTGTATCAGAATACACGAAACATGTGTAAAGTTGTAAATGAAACAAATTTTCGAACCATTGCTTTGCATGTAACATCAAAAGCGACCACCACTTATACCTTCCTCAAGTATGAAGCTGGGCGACAAAAAAGCAGTTCTAAAGTTGAGAAATCAGCAACTTAAGAACCGCAATTGTCGCTCAGTTTATTTGTTTATTTCAAGAACATCGCATCGCCAAAACTAAAGAAGCGGTAGCGTTCATCGATGGCATGTTGATAAGCTGCTAAAGTCAAATCACGTCCAGCAAACGCACTGACCAACATAACCAATGTAGATTTTGGTAAATGGAAATTGGTTGAAAAAGCTTGTACGACTTTGAATTCATACCCTGGGGTGATAAAGATACTCGTCCACCCACTATCGGCTTTGATTTCGCCATCAAATTTGGTTCCGATCGTTTCTAAGGTACGAATAGAGGTTGTCCCTACTGCGACGATTTTTCCGCCTTTGCTGCGTACGTCATTCAACTGTGCCGCCGATTCTTCCGTCAAACGATAAAATTCGCTATGCATCTCATGATCCGCAATATTGTCCACGCTCACAGGTCGAAACGTGCCCAACCCAACATGGAGGGTCAAATACACGAGTTTTACACCTTTGGCTGCGATCTCTGCCAACAGTTCAGGAGTAAAATGCAAGCCTGCTGTGGGTGCAGCAGCTGAACCATTTTCTTTCGCATACACAGTTTGATAGCGATCAGGATCTTCCAAACGTTCTTTGATATAAGGTGGTAACGGCATCTCTCCTAATGATTCTAAAATCTCTAGGAAAATGCCCTCATAGCTAAAGCGAATGATACGTCCACCATGATCCAATTCTTCCTCAACGACTGCCTCCAGACGCCCATCTCCAAAAGTAATTTTGGTACCGACTTTGGCTCTTTTGGCTGGCTTGATCAACGTCTCCCAGCTGTCCCCTTCAATGTTGTTCAGCAGCAAAATTTCTAGGTGTGCTCCTGTTTCTTGTTTTTCGCCATATATACGGGCTGGCAAAACACGGGTATCATTCATGACCAACGCATCGCCAGGGTTCAATTCATCAATGATGTTATAAAAGTGCTTATCTTCAAAGCCACCCGTCTCACGGTCTACGACAAGCAAACGTGAACTTGAACGGTCGCTTAATGGGGTTTGGGCAATCAATTCTTCTGGTAAATCAAAATCAAAATCTTCAGTTGTTAACATATCTTTCCTCTCTTCCTTTCATCTGCTCGTCTATTTTAGCATGTTTTTGGTTGAAAAGAAAAAGAAGACTGCTGATTAAAGAGAAATGGTCCGCACTTCTTCGATATGGTAGTTTCCTCTACTCTTCAGGATGCGGACCTCAAGAGACGTAAGCGCACGTTTAGGAAAACGAACAATGCGCTGGTACCCAATCGCATTTCCTGTTGCCAGCAATTCGTCTTGCCCATCCACTTTTGTATAAATCTGATAGCTTTCGATTTGTTGGCCAAATGAAATCACCTCTTTTAGCGAAACCCCGCTGAGTTCGACTGGTTCTGCCCATTCAAACAGCAACTGTGCTGGTTCTTGCGGTTGGACAGACCGATACGTCTGCGTGTTTGGATCAACAATAAGATTGGTCAACTGGCACGTAGCTGTTGGCACATGGTTTTCCTTCTTCAATGCATTGATTTTCTCGCCTAATTCATTCAGTACGATCAGATCGTTTGGCGCCATCAATCCGTTGGGCATGGGCGGCACATTTAGCAAAAAGGTACTATTGCCGCCGACCGCCTGCTGATAGATCGTAAATAATTCTTCACTGCTGCGCAGCGCCTGGTCTTCGTGGGCATGATAAAACCAACCAGGACGTATTGATGTATTGACTTCTGCTGGGTACCAAACGAGTTTCCCCTGATAGGCGGCCAAAACGGTTTGGCTGCCTAGATCTTGTTGGGCTGAATTTGCTCTGCCAAAGGTGCCGTCATCCACTTTTTGTGATTCCGCCATCGTGCGTTCCGCCGACAATAAAGCTTCTGGCACCACGCTCCATTCATCTACGCGTGTATGCCCAGCCTCATTGCCAACCCAACGTACATCTGGACCACAGACCGCCATGACTGCTTGCGGCTGTAATTGACGCACACAATCAAAGTAACGTTGCCAATCATAGCGTTGTTGTTTGCCTGCAACCTCACCATTTGCTCCGTCAAACCAGACTTCAAATATATCACCATAATGCGTCAATAATTCTGTCAGCTGCGCAATGTAGAATGCATCGTACGCTTCTCCGCTTCCATAAACAGGCGCATGCCTATCCCATGGCGATAGATAGATACCAAATTTCATGTTTTCTTCGGCACATGCCTGTGAGACCTCTGCAACCAAATCACCTTGCCCATTTTTCCAAGGGGTATTCTTGACTGAATAGGCGCTTGTTTGTGTCGGCCATAGACAAAATCCATCGTGATGCTTGCACGTCAAAATGATTCCCTTCATGCCTCCTTGCTTCAGCCCTTTGACCCACTGTCTGCAGTCTACAGATGGCGGATCAAATAGCGCTAACGAATCCTGACCATCCCCCCACTCTTTGTTCGTCATTGTATTCATCCCAAAATGAATGAAGCCGTAAAATTCAGTCTCTTGCCAGTCGATTTGACGTTTGGATGGACGAATCTGTGATAATTCTTGTACAGATACCATATATTGCTCCTTTCAGTTTTTTTATTCGATGATAGGTGTCTGACTGAAAGTCAGCTCCGTCACCTGGATACCTTCTGTCTCAAAAACAATAACCTCATTGTCTCCTTGCTGCCAAAAATAGGCTGGTGCATATAAATGCCTCACCGGTCCTTGCCAATAGCGTCCAATATGATGACCATTGACAAAAACGACCCCTTTGCCTAACGTACGACAATCCAAGAAGGTATTCTCAGGTTTATCTAGGTGGATCCATATTCTATAAAAGCAAGGTGTACCTGATAGGGTCTCTTTGCCAAAATCGATTTTTTGCAACTGCTCAGGTGATAGCTCTAATGAATAATGCTGCCAATCTGATAGGTATTGATTGTCATCTAGAACGCCGCCACGTATTCCTTTTCGCTGGGTAGGCGAAATCAGTTTGAGACCGTAATTGTTTCTTCCCATATTTTCAACGAGTAGATCTAACTGACTGTATGGTTTTGACAAGTGCAATGACACGCTTTCACCTATTTGCTTTTGGTATTGTGTCGCCACGCACTCGTGGTCAAGGTACCATTGAATACGATCGCCGCCTTCTACGATTTTCAGCGTACTATGACTAGCAGTTTTCTTGAGGACAGTGCGATATAGAAGATAGCCGAATTGCTGTCCCAATTTTTCCATTGGCAAGGAATAGTCGTTTCTGACCGGTACGCACATCTCATCTATGACTGAAAACAAGCTGACCGCATCATGTACTGGCTGTGTGTCAAAGGCAACTATATTGGGTAAAATAGGCGCTTTAGTGTCCGCACTCGGCACTTCTTCTTGGATGACTTTTTGGATCGCATCGTATTTTTCAGTTGGTGTACCCCATTCAGTAAGGAGAGCATCATAATCATAGGAAGTGATTTGTGGATCGTTGATGTCCCCTGCGTCTGAACAGCCATTATAAAAACCAAAATTGGTCCCGCCACGAAACATGTACAAGTTGATACTGCCTTGTTTCAAGGTTTGTCGGACTTCCGTTGCTGTTTCCGTTGCGTCTCTGCGGATGATTGGCTTGCCCCAATTACTGAACCAGCCATCCCAAAATTCCATGCACATCAAAGGTCGATCGATTCCCCGTCTGTGTTGATACGCCCTAAGTGCTGCAAATTGGCCCGACGCATCTGATCCAAAGTTGACTGTCGCAAGAATTTGGTTATCTGACGAGGTCCCCGCTTCAAGTAACTTCTCAACACCCCCATCAGAAGTGAACAAAGGCACATCGAAATAAGTTGCCAGCAACCCCGCTAGCCATGACAAATATTGTTGATCTGTCCCAAAAGAACCGTATTCGTTTTCCACTTGAACCATCAATAGCTTCCCGCCTTTAGTAAATTGATAGGGAACCAACTTGGGCAGCAAAACGGCATAATAGGCTTCGATGGCTTTCAAGTAGCCTGCATGCTGCGAACGAATCCGCATACTATCATCTGCCAACAACCAAGCCGGCAAGCCGCCAAAATCCCATTCCGCACAGATATAAGGCGATGGTCTTAAAATAATATATAGCCCTAGATCTTGCGCCATCGTCAAAAATGAGGTGATGTCTGCGATCCCTGTAAAACAAAAGACGCCTTTCTTAGGTTCGTGCAGGTTCCAAGGTACATAGGTTTCTACGCAATTCGCACCTAATGCCACTAAATTTTGCAACGTCATCTGCCATTCTGAAGGCGCCAGACGGTAATAATGTACGGCCCCAGATATCAAACGAATCGGTTGATCATCTATATAAAATTCTTCTTTGATGTCAAATTTCATTTGCGCTTTCCTCTCTTTCCACATGTGTACATTTTAAAACAACCTTGAGAATGCATAGTGACTTCTCAAGGTTGTTTTACTTTATAGGTCAATCAAATCCATTGTGTGCGATGACATCTGCCATCCAAAAACTGATTTCTTTCGGTGTCCGTGCATAACCGTTGGTCAAATTAAGACGGTAATAGCCATAGCGGTTCTTGTACGCATTCAACCAACTCCAGCAATCCGTGAATGTCCACATATGATAACCAAAACAAGGCGAACCTTCTTCGATGGCTTGATGCAGCGCTTTAAGATGGTCTGACACAAAGTCTATGCGATACGTATCCTGAATGATGTCGTGCGCATCCATATATCGTTCCTCTTCAGACACCCCCATCCCATTCTCGGAAATAAACCATGGAATATTGTGATAGCTTTCTTTCAAACGCATCGCAATATCATAAATACCTTGCGGATAAATTTCCCAGCCACGGTGGGGATTGATTCGTTTCTCTGGCCAATCATATCCCCGGAACAAATCTCTAGGGCCTGTGATTGGTCGATGCGGACTTTGTGGGGCTTGCACACGTAACGGCTGATAGTAGTTGCAGCCAACGAAATCGACCGTATTTTCTCTGAATATCGCGTGATCATTTATGTCCGTTTCAGGAGATAAATGTGCCTCTTTCAAGATTTCCACAAGTTCAGCTGGAAAAGTCCCTTTGACCGCGCAGTCCAGAAAGCTGCGAATATACAGCAAATCAGCCCATCTCGCAGCTTCAACATCTTCTTTATTCTGACTTTTTGGATAGACAGGAGAGAGATTCAAGATAATCGAAATTTGCCCATCATTGTAAGGATTGTTGCGGTATGCTTTGACCGCCTTTGCATGGGCCAGCAAAGTATGGTAAGCCACTTGGATCGCACGCTTAAAATCTTGCACTTTCGGCCAGTGGGCATCACCCATATAGCCGCATTCGATATGTACCAGCGGCTCATTGAATGTCGCCCATTTTTTGACAATGTCCCCAAAGCATTCAAAAGCTGTTTTGGCATAGAAGGCAAAATGGTCTGTCGATTCCCTTGCTTCCCATCCACCTTTTTCCATCAGCCACCATGGCATATCGAAGTGAAATAAATTAACGATGGGTTCCACGCCATTGTCGATCATTTCTTGAAAATAATCCCGATAAAAAAGAAGAGCTTTGGGGTTTAATGTCTGACCATCAGGCAACAAGCGTGTCCAAGCAATCGAGGTACGAAAAGAATTCATCCCCATCGCTTTCATATTCGCTACATCTTCTTTGTATTGATAATAGGTATTCGACGTATGTTCAGGCCCCACGCCATCGAAAAATAACTCTGGCTCCATCTCAAACCATTTGTCCCAGGTAGACGGGCTTTTTCCATCTACATTTGCTGCACCTTCTGTTTGTGGCGCTGAGGCTGCTGCGCCCCATAAGAAATCTTTGGGGAATGTATACATTTGTTTCTCTCCTTTTGCGTCATGCCGTTGTGACGTTGAACTTCTCACAAAAAATAATAGTATTCTCGGCTTCGACTTGTAATGTGAATTCTGGTGTTTCCGTTAATAGACTGCCTTGTAAAAGGGAAGACAAGGGGATCCGCAATGAAAATGTTTTTGATCCTTGGGCTGGAATCATTGATTTAGTAAACCCGCACAGTGCTTTGACTCGTGGTATGACATCCGTTGTATAATCCTTGAGATATACTTGGATCGTTGTACTGCCATTCATTGCAGACGGATTTTCTGTTTCTCCCTCTATTTCAATGCAACCATCAAATAGTCTAACAGAAGTAATAACAGAGGCAACTGCGCCATAGGTCAATCCATACCCAAATGAATATTTAGGCCGACCGCTTTCATCTAAATAATCCTCTTGAAACGCTTGCTTGCGATAATTATAATACACAGGCAACTGGCCTTCCGTACTTGGGATAGACACAGCAAGATGGCCACTTGGTGTGTCATCACCAAAAATTAGTCTACTGATTGCTTCCCCTCCATATTGGCCAGGATATCCACAATAAAGAATACTCGTAAAATACGATTCGATTGGCTCAATCAAATGTGGGCGACCGGAAATCATCAGACCAATCATCGGTTTGCCTAATGTGGCTAACGCTTTAATCAATGCCAATTGGCATGTCGGGATGTTTAAATGGGCCAAGTCGATATTCTCTCCACTTGTCATATCGTGTGATCCTTGGCGTGCTGCGCCGTTATCATCAAAAACTGTCCCAAAATCACGAATACTCGATCCACCCATCGTCACGATGATCGTATCTGAGGATTTGGCGATGGCCATCGCTTCTTGCAGCCATTGCGCATTGCCTTGTGTGATACCGCATCCTTCAGCCGCTTTGATCGTGAGGGATTCGGTTTGATACCTTTCCATCCCTTGACAAATAGTCACACACTCAGCGGCTGATTTGAACGGTGTGTAATCCCCTAAAAGATGGTAGATATTTTTGATATGTGGGCCGATCAAGGCTATTTTTTGTGGTCGATCTTTTGGGATCGGCAAAACTTGCTGTTGATTTTTTAACAGGACAATGGACTCTGTAGCAAGTTGCAAGACACTGGTTTTTTTGTCTGTTTTGGCACTCGTACTTGTTGAGACAGCATGCGCAAATAATCCTAGCTTTTCTTTTAATGACAATACACGGCGGACTGCTTGATCTAGAACATCCATAGTGACCAGTCCTTGATCGACCGCTTCTTCAAGCAAAGGATACACATTATCCCATAAGCTGACATCGATTCCCCTGGACAAGGCTAGCGCAGCTGCTTCTACAGGTGGCAGACGATCAGTTAAACGATCTAGCGCACAACCGTCTGCCATCACGATCCCCTTGAATTGCTGTTCCTCACGCAAAATGCTTTGCAGTAAATACTTATTCGTGTGGCAGGGTACCCCATCTAAATCATTGTAGGCGGCCATAAAACCAGCGGCTCCTGCAGCAACACCTGCCACCATTGGGGGCAAATGGATTTCTCGTAGTTCTCGATCACCTATGCTTACTGGTCCGGCGTTGTGCCCACCCATACAGGCCCCTTGAGCCGCCAAATGCTTCAACACAGCTATAACATTTTCGGTACCAAAATCCCCTTGTAAGCCGGTCACTGCCGCTTTTGCGAAGCAACTGGTAAGAAAAGGATCCTCGCTAAAGCACTCTTCTGTCCTTCCCCATCTGGGATCTCTCGTCACATCCAATGCAGAAACTAGCCCAACGTGAGCCCCTTTTTCACGTAATTCTGCTGCAACGATTTTTTGGACCTCTTCATAGAGTGTCGGATTCCAACTTGCGCCGACACTGAAGTTGACAGGTGTGGTCGTTGAATAAAGGGCTTGATGTCCATGGGGACACTCCTCTACAAGAAACGCTGGAATTTGTAACCGGGTATTGGCCTTTAAATAAGACTGGATCAGCTGAGACACTTCTTTTGCTTCTTCCAGATGCAACCCAGTGGTATGATTCCTGCCAGACCAAGGATCCGCTCGAAACACACCATAAATCCAGCCGATCGATCCAAATCGTTTCACTTCCTCTTTGAAGTAATCTGTCAAAACGATTTGCCCATTCACCTTCTCATACACTTGCCATCCATAGAGGCGTTGATTCAGTTGTCCAACTTTTTCTTGGAGCGTCATTTGTTTGAGCAACGCATCGATCATTTGCTTCTCCTATTCAAAAAATATTTTTATCGTTTGCACTTCATATGGCGCGAAAGCAACATGGATTTGATTTGCTTCCACGTGTAGCTCTTCCTCGTTTTCTTCTAATAAATTGCACAAAACAGCCCGTTGAATGGATTGCTGACTTTCTATCACAGCCTGTGTACGCCGGTTATAATATTCATATAAGCGAATGATCACGGCTTCTTCATCTTCGGCTTTTTTGATGGTATCTAAAAGAATATTCTCTTGTGGTACGTTGAAAAAGGCACCAGACGCTATCTTGGTTGCTGGGAGAGAAATGGCAGGCACATTCAAATCTAGTGCTTGTTCCATAGTATGTCCTTTCTTCCAATCTCCTTCATGGACATAGAGGGCGTACGTAAATTCATGATGGCCTTGGTCGGCTTCTGGATATGGATCAATAGCAGATTTGATCAAGGAAATACCTATTTTTTGAAAGGCTGTACTAAATCCATATTTTGAATCGGTCAAGACACTGACCCCATAGTCATCTTCCGACAAGTCAACCCACTTCTGGCCACAGCTCTCAAAACGAGCAACGTCCCAAGAAGTATTTTGATGGATTGCACGTTTTACATTGCCAAACTGAATATCGAAAGTCGCTTCTAAGGTATTCACAGCTATCGGCAGTTGCGCTTTCAAAAGAACATGGTGTTGATGCCAATCAACGGTGGTGTCAAAATCGATTCTGCCTGTTCCATGATAGAAGTGAATAAATTGCGTGATCTTTGATTGTTCAAAGGGACGTACAAGTTTGATGGTATCTCGAATCGGTCCTTGTTCCACAATTGCAGCCTCGCTGATTTGTGCTACTTGATATGATTTTTGCACATAATACGGATCAATATCCCACGCATCATAGTTCATCGGCAAGTCTTCGTATGCAACCAGCTGATTCATGACCTCCCCTTTTGGCAAGACGTCTCTTTGGTGTTTTTTGTCAAATAATGACACGATCTCAAACTGTGCATTAAATATGACTACAAAATCGGTTGTTTCAAAACGTTGTGGCAAAGTACGTACAGATTGCACGCTTTCTGCAGCCTGTAATCTGATTGGTGTAAAGGATAGGCTATCTGCTTGCGGCACTTGGACGATCAACTGGCCATCATGTGTCCTTTGAGAAGGCATCCCTATAGCAGTTTGCGCTGAAACAGGTAATTGCACGTGCATCGTTCTCTGAATGCCCAGACCATTGAACACCGTAAAGACATCTTTTTGTGCAGGATCTTCTGGGATCAATTGCTTGATCATTGCTTGTCCTTCTGCTTTCAGCCATGCATAGTCTTGATCTGTTTGCTGATAGACTTCTTCTATCGAGCTGCCTGGAAGAATATCATGAAATTGGTTCAGCAACAGTAACTTCCACATTTTCTCCAATGCCTTTCTTGGATAGTGATCAAACCCGCGAAGTGTATAGAGTTTTTCCAAGGTCTGCATCATATTTTCCCCTTGACGATTGTTTCTTTTATTTTTACCAATGGAGGTCAAGGTACCTCTATGATACTCAAAATATAATTCTCCATACCAAACAGGTGCTGCTGCCGCCTCGAAAGATTGTGCCAGCCGTTGGAAATAAGCCACGGCTTTATCCCCAGTAATCGTTGGCATACTCGGCAATGGTTGTTGCAGGCGTTTCTGACATTCCAACATATTTCTGGTAGGACCACCGCCGCCATCACCATACCCATAGGCAATCATGATCTCATCATGAATTTCTTTTTGCTGGTAGCGTGCAAAGCTGCCTTTGATCGTATATGGGTCTAACAATCCATTGTAGGTGGTGTAATAAGGGGTTGGACTATACCCTTCGCTGATTGTCGTAATAAAATGGGTCAAGACTTGACTGCCATCAATGCCTTGCCAATAGAATGAATCGTAGGGAATCTGGTTGTATTGATTCCATGATAACTTCGTAGTCATAAAGTAAGGTGTATTGGTTTTCTTTAACAATTGCGGCAAAGCGGCAGAATAGCCAAATACATCGGGCAGCCACAACATTTGACTGTCGATGCCAAACTCTTGTTTAATGAATCGTTTGCCATAAAGCAATTGTCTTACAAGGGATTCACCCGATGTTAAATTACAATCGGCTTCGACCCACATCGCACCTTCTACTTCCCAACGTCCTGATTGGATCTTTTCCTTGATTGCTTGGTACAGCTCCGGGTATTGCTCTTTGATAAATTGATACATTTGCGGCTGACTTTGCAAAAAAGTATAGTCTGGGAATTCGTCCATCAACTTCAACACTGTTTGAAAACTGCGTTCCCCTTTCTCGATGGCTTGCTGAACCGTCCATAGCCAGGCCAAGTCAATATGGGTATGGCCAATGGCCGTTACTTTTTCTGTTGTGACGTTTTCTTCCTGATAGCATTTTGCTAGTTCTGCTTGCGCTAACGTCAAACTATGATAAAAACGTTCACTGTAAGGACTGCAGAAATCCAAGATGTTAGCAGCGGTACTTAGATGCTGTTGATAAAATCTTTCTTCACCGCCAAACTTACGGATTGCCCGCCATGTTTCAAACAATGTTGTAAAATCCAGCCCTGTTTTTTCTACATCTGGGTCAATAGCAATCAATTGCAGATAAAGAGGAAATTGTTTCTCTTCCCTTCCAGAAAATAATTCTAGCCGGAAATCCATTCCCCGTTCATCCCATGAATCCAGCAGCACTTCGCGATGATTGACATCGATGGCTTGTACAAAAGATTCATTCAAATATACTTTCATTTGCGGATTGGTGGTGTTATCCCATTCGTTCAACGAAGTATAGATACGGATAGCCACTGTCTGTTCCTGCCAGTCCGCTGGTATATGGATGCGTCCTTTAAAAGTATAATATTGATTTTTGCTGCCGAAAAAAGTGCCCTGCGCATAGGGCTGCCATCCTTCTGATGTTTGCATGTCAACAGGAATAGCGATAGGTTGTTCTTTGATTCGAAAACTTTTTAATTTGATCAAGATTTTTTGAATACGTTCAAACTCAAAATTTGTCATTTTTCCACTTCCTGTAATAAAAAAAGCGGACTTGACAACGATTGTCCTCGCCCGCTTCTTCACTTTATTAGTTCGCTAGCCAACGATCATATGCTGTTTGATAGACCGCCACATAATCTTCAATGCCCATCGACTCAACAGTGGACACAAATTTATCCCAATTGCTTAAAGGTTCTACACCGGTGATAAATTTGGCTTCCATCTGTTCGATATACGTACTTAAGTCTGTTGCAGTTGCCGCCACTTGGTCATTTTCCTCTACTGTCAGGTACAATAATGGGAATGGCACGACAGCAATATCATTCATTTTGTCTTCTGTTTCTTGTGCTACCCAGTCACCAAAAGCATTGTCGACTTCATCATCTGGATTCACAAGGATCGCATACTCATCTGTTGTGTCTACAACGATATTTGGTGTCGTTAAGCCATAGGCAGGTGTGATTTTTCCTCGCTCGTCTTCCGTTTTGTCTAAATCAACGCCTTCAGCATAGACACGCACTTGGTCTCCGTTCGCATTTTCTGCATACTCCCAGAACACACCTTCAGGACCTTGTTCAATGTATTTCGACCCTTCTACTGAATAGAAGTAGTCCACCCATCTCATCGATGCTTCTGGTGAAGGATTGACATTTGTGACCGCAAAAGCGCCACGTGAAAGTCTTGGACTACCAGGAATCACCGCAGATGTCGACCATTCAGACGTCAATGGTTGGAACATCGGATCATTCATGGCTTCTGTTTCTGTACGTCCAGTCGTGAAGAAACTGAAATAATCAGCAAACAAACCCAATTGATCATTTTGCCCTTTGGCTTTCTTCTGCTCATCAGATTGACCATAGACTTCAGCATCCAACAGTCCTTCATCATATAGCTTGTTCATAAACGCAAGGTAAGCCTTATAGTTTTCGGAAATCGGTGTATAAGAGACCACATCATCATTCACTTGGATGCCTCTAGTCAAGACACCAAAAGCTGCCATAAGCCATACTCTTGTTGAATTCATGTCCACATCGGTCAACGGAATCTCATCTGCTGCGCCATTGCCATTCGGATCATCGTTCTTGAATCGTGTCAATAAGTCATACAGTTCATCAGTTGAGGTCGGTAATTTCTCTACGCCTAAGTTGTCTAGCCAAGTGCCGTTATACCACATAGGTCCTTGCCACCAAATCGATGTTGAATTCCGAGAAATCATTGGTAAAGAATAGATATGGCCATCCGGTGTGGTGATCGATTTCAAGATAGAAGGATCTTCTTGTGTAAGTGCGTATAGATTAGGCATAATTTCAGGTGTAATGTAGTCTTCCAATGCGACTAAGATACCTTGTGAGCCATAATCGATTTCCATTGAAGACGTCAGTGCATTTGAGCCGGCACCGTATACGATATCTGGTAAATCGCCTGAGGCAAATGCCAAGTTCAACTTGGTACTGAAATCAGCTGACGGTGGGGTCGTATAGGTCAAATCTATCCCCGTCAATTCTTGATAGTCTTGTAACGTGGGCATGTCTTCCCATTCTGCCATGCCCACGCCGGGTGCCATGATATTTAATGTTAGTTCTTCCCCTTCTTCAATGATTGGAAACTGACTATCATGGTTGATCTTGACGCTAGAGCCATTTTCCCCACTAGCAGCATCACTATTCGCGCTGCTATCCCCGCAAGCGCTCATTAACACTGTGCCGCATACAAACATTCCCAGTAAACGTACGATTTTCTTTTTTTCCAATTGTTTTTCCTCCTTATAAAATGAATCAACCTTTAATTGAACCGACCATCATTCCTTTTACAAAATATTTTTGTAAGAAAGGATACACCATAATAACTGGTAGTGATGAAACGATCATCACCCCATATTTTATTACTGCTGCTAATTGTTGCTTGCTGTAGAGCATATTCGCTACTTCAGCGGTCACATTGCTGCCCACTGTGTTGGATGACATATCTTGTAAAATCAAGATTTCTCTCAAGACCATTTGTAATGGATACATAGATTTATCAGATAAGTAAATCAATGCGCTGAAGAAGCTGTTCCAATGACCAACACCATAAAACAATGCCATAACAGCAATGATCGGTGTGGATAACGGTAGGACGATCTGCATGAACAAACGAAAATCTGAACATCCGTCTACGATTGCTGCTTCTTCCATTTCCCTAGGAATCGTTGACTGAAAGAAAGTACGCGTGACAACGACATTGTACACAGAGACTGCCCCCGGAATCACTAACGCCCAAACGGTATTCAACATACCCAGACTTCTGATCAACAAATAACTTGGAATCAAGCCGCCAGAAAGAAACATAGTGACAATCATAAAATTCGTAAACGCCCTGCGTCCATAAAAATCATCTCTCGATAAGGCATAGGCACAAGGAAGCGTGACAATCAGATTGATCGATGTCCCTAAGACGGTATAATAGATCGTATTGGCATACCCGCGCCAAATACTGTTATTCCCTAACAATGTTTTGTAGCCTTCCAGCGTGATCCCTTTTGGCAACAGCCACATTTCCCCAGAATTGACCATATGGGGATTTGAGATCGATGCACTGACGATATAAATCAATGGATATAAAACGACCACTAAAGCCAAGAATAAAAAGAAGTAAACAAACCCTAGAAATAATTTGTCGCCTCGTGTTTCTTTAATCAAACTCGTCTGCATGTTCTCACCTCCTATAACAAACTAGAATCACTTAAACGTTTTGCAACTGCATTGACCAAGATCAACAACGCGGAGTTGATCAGTGAATTGAACAACCCGACAGCTGCCGCAAAACTATACTGCGCATCCAATAACCCTTGCTGATAAACGAATGTTGAGATAACATTTGATGATTCCATATTTAATGGATTTTGCATCAGAATAATTTTCTCAAATCCGACAGACATGATGCTGCCAAAACTCATGATCAACAAAATAACCATTGTTGGCATGATCGTCGGTACATTGATATACCAAACCCGCTGGATCCTAGATGCCCCATCAATTGTCGCCGCTTCATGCAACTGCGTATCAACGCCAGAAAGGGCGGCTAAATAGATCACTGAACCCCAACCTGTTCCTTGCCAAACCCCAGATAAGACATAAATCGTTTTGAACCATTTCGGGTCTGTCATAAAATTGATCCGCTCCATGCCAATCAATTCAAGAAAGTGATTGATAATTCCTGTTGAAGGAGATAGAAACGCAATCACCATCCCCACCATAACAACCACCGCAATAAAGTTAGGGGCATAGGTAACAGTTTGCGTAATTTTTTTAAAAGGACCATCCTTGACCTCATTGAGTGCCAAAGCTAAGATAATCGGCAACGGAAATCCGACAACTAGGGAGTACACGCTGATCCCGACTGTATTCTTGATGAGATCCCAAAAGTAGTAAGAGTCAAAGAAACGTTGAAAATGTTTGAATCCGACCCATGGGCTGCCTAGAATACCTAAGGAAGGCATATAATCCTTAAATGCAATGATCACTCCATACATTGGTCCATAGGAAAAAATCAAAATAATGAGAAATGCTGGTAAAACAAATAAATACAGCTGCTTGCTTTTTCTGATCCTTATTTTTATATTGTCCAGTCGACTAGATGACTTCGGCTGACTTTTACTCATGCTTGCTGCTTCCATTGAAACTCCTCCTTCGCTCATGATTCAATTCTTAAATGAATTCGCTTACATATCAATATGTATTTTCGCTAAGTATGACAGGGATATATGGTTAAGATACTTGGTATAGCAACATTCTGTTTTGAAATCGCAAAAAATACACATCCCACATCCTAGAAAAAATCGAGCAATTCTTTTACGTATTGACTACTTTCAAACCAATAGCACCCACACTTGGTATGCGAATCATTGTCTTGGAAATATAGCTTCGGCCATTTTCACTGCAGACCGACAATACACGATTTGTGGCCAAATCAATGACTTGCGCTTTTTCAGCATTGATCTCATCTAAATAAATCTTCTCTTCATTCAAGTCACGCACACTGCAAAAGGCATAATGCACTTGCTGTGCTTTATGATAGGTAAACCACCACTGATTCTGTTTACTTTTTCTCTTGCTTCTT
Organism: Enterococcus salsurae; assembly: GCF_054784955.1. Taxonomy (NCBI): domain Bacteria; kingdom Bacillati; phylum Bacillota; class Bacilli; order Lactobacillales; family Enterococcaceae; genus Enterococcus; species Enterococcus salsurae. The sequence goes on from NZ_BAAHWY010000004.1 coordinate 115,754, forward strand.
GTCTCGTAGATCCCTTCCCCGTACTGGTCTAACCAAGCACCAATGTCTGCTAGAATAGCTGTTTCTTCTTCTGTAAAAGTGCCTTCTGGTGTTGGTCCCACACCCAAGATCAAGTTCCCACCTTTGCTCACAACATCAATCAATGTTTCAATCAATACTTGACTAGACTTGAACGTATCTGAAGGTACATATCCCCAATCGTTACCAATAGGAATGTTGCTTTCCCATACTTTATCTGGAATCTCATCTTCATTAGGAATTTTTCTTTCTGGTGTCACATAATTTTCATGACGCCCACCCATCATCCGATCGACAATGATCAATTCTGGTTGGTTTTCTCTTGCTATTTCAGCTAATCGATCCATTTGCAGGTCTTCTTTTCCTTGACCACACCATCCACCATCTAGCCATAACAAGTCCACTTCTCCATACTGTGTGGTGATTTCATGTATTTGACGATGCACGAAGGCAACATACCTTGCCCAGATATCTGGCCGTTCTTCCGGATCGTAACTGGCTCTTCGGCCTTTTTTAGTACCATCATCTAACCAATAAAAAGGAGAATACCAATCTGCTTTTGAATAATAAGCGCCAATCCCTAGACCTGCTTTGCGAAAAGATGTAAAGACTTCTTGCAAAATATCTCTTTTGAATGGACTCAACTTCCCACCAATTTTAAATTCTGTCTCTAAGGTATTGAACAAATTAAACCCATCATGGTGTTTTGTTGTGAAAATACAATATTTGAATCCTGCGGCCTTACATACCTCAGCCCAATGGTCTGTATCGAGTTTTGCAGGATCAAACTGACTGATCAACTGCCAATAGTCCAATTGCAACTGTTGGAAATCATCTCGAAATGCACGACCTTCTCTCGCCCAGAGATCTTCTTCTGATAATTGCCAAGACTCTACGATTCCTGCTTGTGTATATAACCCATAATGAAAGATCACCCCAAACTTTAAATCCTGAAACCAGTCTAGACGCTCTTGCAACATCTGACTTTCTGGATACTGCTGCTGGTCTGCCCAACTATTTGTTTTGGCTTCTTCAATGTCACCACGAACTTCTTTCATGTGTTTTGCCTCCCCTCTGTCTACCAAAAAATTAACGAAGTTTGACCGATCAGACAATATGTAATTCTATTTTGTCCTTATGTAGAAAGCGTCATCATCGGAGCTGCACAAAAAATGTGACCCATCCTTTTGTTTCAAGCAAGTGCTGAGATATGTCATTTTAGTACATGCTATGTACTATTCGTTTTTACCTATCAGGACAACGTTGTAAGTGCTATCATCTTATAAGAACGGAGGGATTTTTATGGAAGAAAATAAACAATTGTATCGTTTTTCTTATCGTCTAGGGGATTGGTTGTTGTCCTTGATCAAACTACAATTTTTTTGTTTGTTTTTTATCATTCGCGGAGGTGTGCTATTTGGTATTTTCCCAGCAATCACTACAGTGATGCATTATTTTTTATTAACGTTTCAAAAAAAAGAAACTGGACCTGCGTTGTATCCATGGTTCAAGAATACGTATAAAAGTCATTTTTTAAAAACCAATCAGTTGGCCTTGATTCTCTGTGGGATGGTTGGTTTCCTTTGGGTTGATCTCAGAATTTCCAGTACTTTTGTACAAAATAGTTTGATCCATTTTGTTTTGACCGTATTTTTGATAATGGCTCTGTTAACCGGGGTGTATCTTTTTCCAGTCTATTTGCGATACTCCCTCAGCCATCTGCATTATTTCAAAGTAGCCTTTTTATTGATGATGATCAGCCTATCGCAAACAATGGCAATCATTTTGGGTATTTTTGTTGCATCGGTGATTGCCACATTCTTCCCTATCTTAGTTGTGACTGCCTTTATTCCCATGGTGATTTTCCCAATCAGTTGGTTTACATTCCAAGCGATTCAGCGGGGCGAGGAAAAAAAAGCGCTCTTTGAATAAGTCAGAAAGGAAAACAAGGATGCCTATTCATATAGAAACAAGCGACCCCACGTTGACTGATTTCTGGCAAATTGCAGCGCCAGAATTGCAGCTGCAGCTAGACGAATCTGGCGAAAAGATGGTCTTGATCCAACGTAGCGGCTCGCTAAAAATCGTCAAAACACCAACTAGTACCACCATTTTTTATCAAGAAAAGGCCCACTTATTCCGTGCATTGGTGTTATGGGTGACCCAACCTGAAGCAACCTATACCTTTGAAGAACAGCCACAATTCAAAGAAATCGGTCCTATGATCGATCTTTCCCGTAATGCTGTTCTAACGATCGCACAAGCCAAAAGATTTATTTTGCTGTGTGGAAAAATGGGTTTGAATACATGTTTGCTCTATATGGAGGATACCTATGAGATACCTGAATTTCCTTATTTTGGCTATCTGAGGGGGAGGTATACCCAAAAGCAGCTGCAAGAATTGGATCAATATGCTCAGGCAATTGGCATCGAATTGGTTCCGGCTATCCAAACATTGGCGCATTTGACCAATCCTCTCAAGTGGGGCTTTGCTAAAGACATGAAAGATACCAGCGACATTTTACTTGTAGACGCGCCTAAAACATATCAATTTATTGAGGCTGCTTTAACTTCGATTCAGCAGAGCTTCTCCACTGATAAGATCCATATTGGGATGGATGAAGCCCATCAATTGGGTAAAGGAACCTATTTTGAGGAACACGGGCCTGAAGATCGCTTCTCGATCATGACAAAGCATCTGCAAAAAGTAGTCGCCATTTGCAACAAACTATCACTCAAACCAATGATGTGGAGTGACATGTTCTTTCGACTTGGATCCAAAACGGGTGATTATTATGACCTCAATGTTGATTTTCCTGAAGATTTGCCGCAGCAAATACCAGAAGTCACAATGGTCTATTGGGACTACTACCACCATGACGAAGCCCGTTATCAACAGTTGTTTCGAGACCATCAGCAGTTGCAGCGGCCAGTGATTTTTGCTGGTGGAATTTGGACTTGGAATGGTCTTGCACCTAATTATGGCAAAACCATCGCTACCTCAAGGGCAGGGTTATCTGCAGCAAAAAAGGCCAATATCCAGACAATCTATGCCACATTATGGGGGGATGACGGCGGAGAAACCCCTTTGATCGCATCGCTGCTCGGTTTGCAATTGTTTGCAGAATATCAATTTCATCCTGATCCGACGATGACAGAGATTGCTGCAGCTTTTCGACGTTTCCATCAGTTGGCAGCAGAAGATTTCCTTTTATTGTCTCAATTTGATCAAACACCGGGCGTTCCGATGGATAATCCCAGTGGCGCAAACCCAAGCAAGCTCGTTTTCTATCAAGATTTATTATTTGGCCTGTATGATCAAACACTGGCTGCTGAGCCCCTTAAAGCACATTATCAACAGCTAGCAAAAGCGTTGCAGCACGTGCAAGTCTCTGCTGATACACAAAAGATGTTTCATTATTATCAGCAGCTTGCCGAAGTATTGTCAATCAAGGCAGATTTCGGGCATACGCTTCACCTTGCCTATCAAACAAATGATTTATCAGAAATACAAAGTCATCTTCACCAAGCAACTCAACTTAAAAAAGCTTTGCGGCAACTTTACGATACCTATCGATCGTTATGGTTTGAGTGGAATCAACCCTTTGGATTTGAAATCATGGACTTACGCTACGGTGCCCTGATGAATCGCATTGACACGACGATTTGGCGTTTAAGCCACTATCTAGACGGTTCGATTTCCGTACTACCTGAATTGATTGGCCGGCGGCTCCCTTATGACGAATTGTATCCATCTCCAGAAGGATTCGGTCGAAATCTTTTTCATGGTATCTACAGCCCAAGTAAAATTTCAGATGTCTAAACAGAAAGGAATGATTGCATGAACAACCGAAGGAAAAATTGGGGATTGATATTTGTTATCCTCCTCGCTGGATTATTGGCCACATTCTATCTTTCAGCACCAAAAGCTACATCTCACACGATTGAAGCCAATGGAATCACAGGTGCTGTCACAAATCAGCGTGATGCACAAATCTGTTTTGATTTGTTAGAAAAGAACTTGACTGCAGCTTCCAATAAAGATATTGAAACCTATATTGATACATTGGTCTCTAGTGCACATGAGGAAACAGCGCAAGAAATGACGACTTTCTTTGACACCTATACGTTAGCGCATACCTTGCTTTCTTTTGAGATAGTCAAGCAAGAGGCGTCCTCTATGCTGGTGGCCGCCCAACAACAAACAATCAATTTGGGTGAAAATAGCTATCGAAATCATATCACACAGGCCCATCATACATTTGTTAAAGAAGGCGCAGCGTGGAAAATCCAACAGACAGTTATGACAAATACATCATTCATTGATTGAATACACAAAAGGAGTACAACATGATGAGGAAATTCGCCAATTGGCCTACCACTTACCCTGCGCCAGACTGGTTTATTCATGACCGTTTTGGTCTATTTATCCATTTTGGTTTATTCAGTGTTGGTGCCCGCCATGAATGGTATATGACGACTGAGGAAATAGACCCAAAAACCTATCGAGAAACATATTTTGATGGTTTTGACCCTGATTTGTTCGATGCCAAAAGGTGGGCCAAAGCAGCCAAATCTGCCGGTATCACATATATGGTGTTCACAACCAAGCATCATGAAGGATTTGCCTTGTGGGATAGCCAATTCACCGATTATAAAATAACGAACACTCCGTTCAAAAGAGATTTACTTGCTGAATTGCTGCCTGCTTTTCGCCAAGAAGGAATCAAAGTCGGCTTATATCATTCGTTGATTGACTGGTATCATCCACACTTTTCATTAGATGGATTGCATCCCCAAAGAAACAATCAAGAGGCGCGTCTGAACAACGACCAACGAAACATGACCCTCTACCAAGATTTCATTGCCCATCAAGTAGAAGAATTGGTCACCCAGTACGGTAAAATCGACTATATGTGGTTTGACTTCCCTTATAGTCATCGTGACTGGGGCTGGTCTAAAGGGAAAGGTCCTCTTGATTGGGATAGTCTCCGATTGGAAACGATTTGCCGCACACATCAACCAGATATGCTCTTGAATGATCGTTTGGCACTCGGTCGCGGCATCACCACGCCAGAACAGTTTCAACCAGAAAAACCGTTTGAAAAAGACGGCTTACCTGTTCTATGGGAGGCCTGTCAAACGATGTATGGTACGTGGGGCTATGATCGTGATGCCCAAGAATGGAAATCTAGTGATATGCTGTTGAAAATGTTGATCGACACGGTTGCAAAGAATGGCAATTTCCTGCTGAATATCGGGCCAAATGCACGGGGGGAAATCGATACGCGTACCCGCGAACGACTACAGGCTATTGGGGAATGGATGCGGTTGAACAAACAGTCCATTATTGGCTGCGGCTCAAGCATCTATAGTCCACCCACGGATTGCCGCTATACTCAAAATGGGCTAAAATTATACCTCCATATTTTTTCCTATCCTTATAAACAACTTTATATTAGAGATATTGCAAAAAAAGTCCGCAGCATTCGTTTACTTACAGATGGATCAGAAATTTTTTATCGCGGATACGACCCTCAGGAAGTCATTACCTCTACTGAAGAAACCATTGGTCCTGATGACTTGTTGGTGGCGCTCCCTACAGTGAAACCAGACACCCTCATTCCTGTCCTAGAAATCACTTTGCACGAATCAGATGAAAAAAACGGCAGCTTTCCTCTATAAGAAAAGCTGCCGTTCTTCATGTTGTATGCCATGCCCTGTACAAAGGCTGATACATCGCCTTAGATTCTTCTAGTGCATACACTTTTTGATGGATCGCTGCCATTAGCCAAAACGCATCCTCGATCACCGCTTGTGCTGTTTTTGCTTCTGGGATATCAGCCCATATCGACAGCGCGATCGCTGGCGACTGGCGAAGCCACTTTTCGGCTACCCGTTGGTTATGGGCAAATGTGGTCAATTGGAATGACTCTTGGATTTTCTCAAACGTAGGATAGGTATATCCTGCAGCTTCGCCTAATACATAATAGAAAAAATTGTCGTTATGATTGATCAATTCATAGCCATTTTCCAAATAAAATGAAACTGGCGCCATGTTCGGATTCCAACGGGTCCAATAAGATACTTGGCATGCCTTTGATAGTACACATTGCTCTTCACGATTCAAGCGATAGAACCCATCATTCCACACGCGTACAGTAAACCCCAATTGGCGGACGTGGTCAATGATATCATTGACATATTCAATGAAAACTTCAATCCCACTCGCCTTTTCTCCGTACTTTTCCTTTGCTGTTTCGACTAGTAAAGGATAGGTTTCCAGTGCATCAAAATCAATAAATTCATCTGCACCGATATGAAAATAATGACTTCCAGAAAATAGCGCTGCGTACTCGTCATATAACGATTTGATAAACTGTTGTGCATCTGGATGTACAATATTCAGTGCACGTTCATCCATCGTTCCATCTTTCATAGGCAGTTGCCACTCTGGATAATGGTGCAATAGTTGCTTAAGGTGCCCTGGTGAATCCAAATCTGGAATCAATTCAATGAAATAGCGTTTCGCATAAGCAATCAATTGTTTGATCTCAGATTTTTTGAGATGTTGTTCTGATACGATTTCGGGAAATAGTTCTGATTCGATACGAAATCCTTCGTTCTCCGAAAAATGAAGTTGTAAATGCGTGCATTGAAACCAAGCCATACTTCGCACCAATTGTTTTAACCTCTTTAAAGAATAGAACTTTCGCCCTATGTCGATCATGACACAGCGTTCGCTGACTTTTGCAGTGACAGTCATTGGTTCGTTGACTTCTTTCGAAGAAGACAGCAATACATATTTGGTGATACCATGAAATAATTCTGCTTGATTTCGCCCAGAGATCCAGCCTTCCACAGGATTGATCACAAAATCTTCGTCTAACGCTGGATCCACGCGCACTACTATTGGCTGTTTCAGACTTACATAATCGATCGATGTTTCTTCTATAAGCTGCTCAATCGCGTCAACCACTTCTTTGTTCTCTTCTTGATAGATAAACCTATTCGCTGCGTTCATATCTTCTCTCCTATATCTGCATTGTTTTCGGTGGATGGATCGGCACTTTGATAAAATGTTCTATATTGCCCGGGTGTCATACCAACGATGGTTCTGAATTTTCTTGTATAGTTAGACACATCGTAGTAGCCATTTTCTTGGATGATCTCTTTGATCGGTCGATTTGTTTCCACTAAATCTTCTTTGATTTTATTCAAGCGCTGCATTTGAACATACTTGGAAAATGTCATTCCTGTTTCTTTTTTAATATAGCGACTGACATAAGAGACAGAGACATCGAACTTCTCTGCTAGATTTTCCAAGCAAAGCTGTGAGGAAGTATAGTGTTTCTGCATATAATCAATGATTGTTTCGCTCATATTTATCGCAGGTTTTGGTGTATTCGCCTGAACTTCTTCGCAAATCAAGTGTACCAAAGCCACCAGATTTTTTTCTAATTGATTCAAATGACTGAACTCAACCATTTCTTCCGCTTTTTGTAGAATCGCTTGACCAGCTAATTGTTCGCCCACTTGGGCTACGGCGTTCAATACATAAAAGCCGTACATTTTTTGGACAGATATTGAATAACCTTTAAGACGAACTTCTGAAATCAGTGTATGGATCATTTCAGTCGCCACTTTGCTGTTTCCCTGATTCAGTGCTTGGATCAGTTTTAGTTTCTTTCCTTCAGGATAACTAATCGTATTTTCTTTTGTCTCATAGGTGATATCTCGATAGTAAACGATCGATTGTTTGTTGGCTGAATGATAGTCTAATGCTGCCAAGCTTTCGATGTAGGATACATTTACAGAAGTTAATTGATGGACCACAGTCCCGATGCCGATTGGGGGAACGATATCTGTTTTCTTTGAGATCAATGCCAGCATTTCTTCCACGATTTTATCTGGTTTTGTTCTTTGCTCAAAACCGATCACCAGGGCAATCAATTCGCTGCTCAAGATTTCTGTTGCATACACAGCATAGTGGTTAGTCACCACTTGCTCAATCGAATCAATCAAAAAGGCAGATTCTTGATTTTTTTCTTTGGCGTTGATATTTTTTGCATCCATTACCATCACAAAATAATGATTTGCCGGGAACTGGACATGGACAGCTTTCAGCAACAGCGCCAACTCTTGACTTGATTCAAAGCGGTCACTGATCAATTTTCGAATCACTTGTTCTCTGGCATGAGGGGTCTGCAATTGAATCTCTTGATGCAGCGCTTGGTGTTTGGCAAAGAAATCCTCGAGCGTGGTATGCACATCTTCTATGCTTAGTGTCGATACTGCAGTTTCAGGTGTGTGCTTTCTCACCAATTTTTCGATCCGTTCAATCGGGCGATAACTTCTGCGTCCCATGATGACGACGACCACAAAACCAATAGCAAGCATGATCACAAACGTGGCAAAAAAACTATTCTGCACACGATTGACACTTTTTAGCGCGCTATCCATATTTGTAACAGACACGACTGAGATACCTAAATCACTATTTGGGAGAGATTGGATCAAATAGTTCTGTTGATTATACTTCACCTGTTTTTCAGCTAGCGCACTTTTCAACACGTCGGTATTTTCAAATTGTTCTGTCACTATATTTTTTTGCGTACTCGCGATGATCTGGCTTTGATCATTGACGAGAAAATTGGTTGAATTCCCATCGCTGGATGTGAGGTCCAGCATACTTTTCAAACTAGATTCTTTGATTTCATAGATAACTGACCCGTAGGCAGGCAAATCATCATTTTGTAAAGGCACCACATAAAAAAATCTTGATATGCGGGTCATTGCTTCTGCTTCACTAACGGTCAACAATGTTGGTGCATCCACATTTAATTGCTCGATGAGTTGGGTTGTGTGTTCTGTATTATTTTCTAATACATTGTGCAAAAACGTTTCAATTGTATAGATGCCTACAGAAGAATACAATCTGTCTTGATCGTCTTTATAATGAAGATATGTTTCTTCGACGAATTCGCTGGTCATTTTATATGCCTGTAAGCGTTCTTTCCCCTCTTTCGCATAATAAGGATGACGCATAGAGTTCAGAGTGAGCAAATAGTCACCACTCATTTTTTGCGTCAAATAATTCAATTGAATGAAATTGTTTTCTAAAGAATATTTTAATTGGATCAATTGGTTTTTTGCCATTAGCTCGACTTGTTGCTGAATGCTTTCAACTGAAGCAACATACCAAATACTAGAAATGATCAGAAATGGGAGTAAAAAAACAATCATATACGATAAGATTGCCTTACTTACACCACTTACTTTCTTTTGCCCTCTTCTTTTACCTGTATATTCCATATTGATCCTCCCGTGTCTATAGAATTCCGTACAATTGATTTGACGGAGGGTTCGGCCTTTTCCTTTGATAAAGATGATCAAAAATTATTTAAAAACGTTTTCATTATTATTATGATTCAACGGACAAAAAATAACAATACAAGATTATCATTTTGCTTTTCCTTTTATTTCGAATTTATTTAAAAAATAATAACAAGCGCCAATCAAGTTCGAGTCATTGCCAAATAAACAAGCTTCAACCTGTGGCACGATAATGTTACTAGGGATCGTAGCTGCCAGACGATTTATTTCCCTTTGCAATGCAGGGAGCAAAAAATCACTTTTGCTAATACCGCCACCGATGAGTATTTTCTCTGGATCAACCATATATTGTAATGAATAACAACCAACCGCTAATTTCTCAATAAATATATCGACCGATGCTTGTGTCTGCGTATCCCCTGCTTCAAAAAGTGCCGCTACTTGATGCCCATCTAGCGGTTTGCCGAACTTTTGACTGACTTCTTCTACAAGTACACGTGTAGAGCCTACCAAGCTCCATATTTCCCAAGGCTTCGGATTAGATGGATATAACATATAGCCAAATTCTCCCGCTACCAAATGTTTGCCTCGTACCAATTGATGATTGATCATCAAGGCGCCGCCCACTGATGTACCGAGGACGATTGTCGCAAAATCTTTGCATTTCTTCCCGTTACCTAACCATTTTTCTGCCAAGAGGGCACAGTTCCCATCATTTTCTGCGGATACTGGTATGTGAAAATAACGCGCCAATTCCTTAACGAGTGATTGACCAAATGCTTCATACAGTACAGAACCTATGCCAATTTCTTGGGTCTCTGGATCAACCAAACCGGTACTGCTAATTGCGATACCATCAAACATACGTCCATAGTGTTGCTCAATATGATCGATCAAGTGTGCGGTTAATTGTTCGTAAGCGGCAGGCATCGGAAAGTTTCCTCGCGAGATTATGGTGCCGTTTCGATCAATTACCCCTGACTTTATCATTGTGCCGCCAATATCAATTGTCAAAATATCCATGCTACCATCCCTTTATTTAAAGTACCTCTAGTATAAGGAGCCAATTTGACATATGACTATATGTAAATTCTTCGCCACTATGTGAAAAACGTCAAACATCGTCTCTTTCACTTGTTACGTAAGGAATTCTCTCCTTGATCGTCTATCGAGGAAATTTGGTTCCTTTTCGATGACCCTCTAAAAAAATAGTGTGTAAATAACACAGTAAAAGTCAAATCATTTGTATAACCCAATACTTTTCGGCATACTAAGGAAAGAATATAAGTCGAAATAGTTGACTTAAATAAAATTTGAGGTGACAACATGATTGAGTTTCAGCAAGTAGCCAAAATTTATAAAGGTGGAAAAGTAGCCGTCGAAGATGTCAATTTGTCTTTTGATAAAGGTGAATTCATCTGTTTTATTGGGACCAGCGGCAGTGGGAAAACCACTTGTATGCGGATGATCAACCGTATGACTGACCCATCAAAAGGAAAGATTTTGATCAATGGAAAAAGCGTGACTGAGATCAACCCAGTTGAACTGCGCCGCAAAATCGGCTATGTGATTCAAAGTATTGGTCTAATGCCCCATATGACGATTCGCGAAAATATTACCTTGGTACAAAAACTATTGAAAGTCAGCCAGGAAGAACGCAACAAAACCGCTGAAAAAATGATTGACTTAGTAGAATTGCCCCGCGAAATGCTTGACCGCTATCCAAATGAATTATCCGGTGGGCAACAACAGCGGATTGGTGTTGTTCGTGCCTTAGCTGCCGATCAAGATGTGATCTTGATGGACGAACCTTTCGGTGCATTGGATCCAATTACCCGTGATTCACTGCAAGATTTGGTCAAAGATTTGCAAGAACGTCTTGGTAAGACGGTTGTTTTCGTTACCCATGATATGGATGAAGCCCTCAAGTTAGCTAGCAGAATCGTCATCATGAGTGAAGGGAAAGTCATCCAATTTGATACTCCTGCCAACATTCTCCAACACCCTGCAACACCGTTCGTTGAAGAGTTGATTGGGGAGGATCGCTTACTGCAAGCAAAACCTGACACGACACCAGTCAAAGATGTCATGTTGAATACGCCAATCGCTATCACACCAGAAAAATCATTGCAAGAAGCCATCCGCTTGATGCGTGAAAAACGGGTAGATACTCTGTTGGTCACTGACAACAGCAATGTGCTGAAAGGCTATATCGATGTAGAATCTATCGACCGAAACCGTGGCAAAGTCACGAGTGTAGGAGATATCTTGAACAAGGATGTCTTTTTTGTGCGGGAAACAGCGTTGTTGCGTGATACATTGCAGCGTATCTTGAAACGGGGATTAAAATATGTGCCTGTAGTCGATGCTGATAAACATCTTGTAGGTATCTTGACCCGTGCTTCATTAGTTGACATCGTCTATGATGTGATCTGGGGCGACGAGCCTTCGATCTCCGACGCAATCGAATCAGTGAAACCTGCTGAAACAGAGGAGGTCTAGTTCATGCAAAGCTTCATAGATCAATATGGCGGTCAAATCGTCAGCAAAAGTATCGAACATTTATATATTTCATTTGCGGCATTGCTGCTAGGTATCCTTGTAGCTGTGCCTGTCGGCGTGATTTTGACCCGTTTTCCTAAAGCAGCCTCCATCGTGATCGGCATCACCAGTGCGTTGCAAACCGTTCCTTCTTTGGCCTTATTGGCCTTGATGATTCCGATCTTAGGTGTCGGTAAAGTACCAGCGATCGCGGCATTGTTCATCTATTCATTGCTGCCAATTTTGCGCAACACGTATATCGGGATGAAAAAAGTCGATTGGAATTACCGTGATGTCGCGAAAGGCATGGGGATGACCAACTTCCAATCCATCGTTAGTGTAGAATTGCCATTGGCGATCCCAACGATCATGGCGGGGATTCGTTTGTCTGCCGTCTATGTATTGGCATGGGCAACCTTGGCTTCATATATTGGTGCGGGCGGATTAGGCGACTTGATTTTCAGTGGTTTGAACAACTATCAACCACCATTGATTTTTGCCGGAACGATTCCTGTAACTATTTTTGCTTTATTGGCAGACTGGTTGCTTGGATTGCTAGAAAACAAATTAACACCGGCTGCTTTAAGGGGGGATGCTTAATGAAAATCAAAGCAAAACTAACCTTGCTCTTCTCATTGGGTGTAGTTTTCCTATCAGGGTGTTCATTCCCTGGATTGGCATCGACATCGACAGATGATACGATCGCCATCACTGGCGGTATCACATCAGAAGCACAGATTCTTGGCGCTATCGTGGCGGGCATGGTTGAACATTATACGGACAAAAATACAACAGTCATCAATAACCTAGCGACAACGACCATCAACCATCAAGCGATGATGAATGGCGATGCATCCATCTCGTCTGCACGTTATACAGGGACTGATTTAACGACGACATTAGGGTTAGAACCAGAATCAGATCCAGATGCTGCTTTTGAGAAAGTCAAATCCGAATTTGAGAAACGTTATGACCAAACGTGGTTTCCTTCTTATGGTTTTGACAATACCTACGTTTTCTTAGTTCGCAAAGATACGGCAGAAGAGTATGGATTGGAAAAAGTGAGCGACCTGAAAGATGTTGCCGACCAATTGGTGGCCGGTGTCGATACCGCTTGGATCACCCGTGTCGGTGATGGTTATGACGGATTCCAAGAAGCATACGGATTTTCTTTCCAAAATATTCTACCGATGCAGATCGGCTTAGTCTACGATGCTGTGGATAACGGCAAAATGGATATTGTTTTAGGCTATTCGACAGACGGACGAATCGGCAGTTACGATCTTGTCATGCTAGAAGATGACTTGCATTTCTTCCCGCCATATGACGCAGCACCAGTTGTTGACAACAAATTGCTGGAAGATACACCTGAAGTCGGCGATGCATTGAATAAATTATCTGGCACGATCGATACCGAAAAAATGCAAGAATTGAACTATCAAGTTGACAATGATCTATTAGAACCAACTGTTGTTGCAGAACGTTTCTTAGAAGAAAATAATTATTTTGAAGGAGAGTGATCCCATGGCTGATATGAATCTATTTCAACAATTTGTGTTCTATTTTCAAGAAAATGGCGGCTATGTGTTCACGCAGTTTCTCCGTCACTTTTTGATCTCGATTTACGGCGTACTTTTTGCAGCCATCGCAGGTATTCCGATTGGTATTTTGATTTCCAAAAAAATGCGTTTGGCTGACTGGGTGATTCGTTTTGCGAACATTATCCAAACGATTCCCTCTTTGGCGATGATTTCAATTTTGATGATTGGAATGGGACTGGGTGTCAATGTCGTCATTCTAACGATTTTCCTTTATTCTTTATTGCCGATCATCAAGAACACCTACACTGGCATGCGTCAAGTTGACCGCAATACATTAGATGTCGGTAAAGGGATGGGCATGACCAGTTGGCAACGGCTGTACATGATCGAATTGCCTTTATCTGTATCTGTGATCATGGCGGGTATCCGCAATGCCTTGGTCGTAGCGATTGGTATCACAGCCATTGGTGCCTTTGTGGGCGCTGGAGGTCTAGGTGACATCATCATCCGAGGAACAAACGCTACAGATGGTGCGTCGATCATTTTGGCAGGTGCATTGCCGACTGCATTGATGGCAATCATCACAGACTTAGGCTTGAGTTTCATTGAACGCCGCTTGGATCCTGCGAGTCGGACATCGAAATAAGTAAAACCGTTTTGTCAGAGTTTTGACAAAACGGTTTTTTTGCATCTGATCGTTGGTTTTGATCCAACCTATTTATTTCATCCCATACACTTGCACTTCATAGATTCTTGCTGCAGAATCGGCGCCTTGCGTTGGTTTATCGATACTCAACTTCACATATCGGACTTCTTTGGCTGCAAATGTGTGACTAGATTCCGCTGCCTCATTGGTCAAAATACGAGAAACGGCTTCAAAGTCTTTGCCGTCTTCACTCACCAAAATTGTATACGCACGACTATTCATATCCGGACTTTCTCCTCCAGCTTCGGCATGTGCGATATGCACTTCACTGACAGTTTGCGCACTGCCCAAATCAATCGTTAATTCATGTGGCCCATTCCCTGTGGCACACCATTTCGTGCTGGTATCCCCATCCACTGCAAAGGCAGGTGCTTCAGCATCATTGACAAATGAGCTGGCACTGACATCTGCGCCTTCAGATAAAAGTGTCAAATCATTCGGTGCATCCTCACGTATTGTGCTCAAGCCTGTCATTTCAATAGGCGTTTCACCAGACGCATTTTTGGCAGTTAAAGTAACAGTGTACGTGCCAGGTTGGTCATAGGTCACTTGCGGGTCGTTCGCACTACTTGAATCAATGTTTCCGCCTTCAAATGTCCAACTGACTTCTTCTGTGTTGCTAGAAGATGTGTTCGTGAAAGTGATCGTTTCACCCGGTGCTGCCAATGTTTTGGAAGCAGTGAAGGATGCTTTAGGCACTTGATTGTCTGGCCAAGTAATGTCAACTGTATCAGATAGCGCCCCACGATGACCGTACTGATCGACTGGCAAGACAGCAAAAGTTGTCGTATCCGTCTCTTGTCGATCCAATGCATTCAAGTAAAAATTTTCTGCAGGTGTTGCACCTAAGAATGACCGGCTGTCATCTGCGTTGATTTGATACAGTTCGTAATAGCTGGCACCATCAGTCGTTGCTTCCCAAGTAAAACGAACGCCTGCATAATTGCCCTCTTCTTCATCAAACAAGACATCTTCAACTTGCAAATTGTCGACTCCTAATTGACTGGCTTCATGGTCTCCGATCGCCAATTGGCCTAGATTCATTTCATAGACATCATTTGTTGCTTTGCTACTTATGGCTAAACCAATATCTGTTACAGTTTGATCCGCATAGTCCTTTACATCATAATTGACTGTCGTCCATTCCGTGCCTACTTCTTGGTCCCCCTCAAGAATTTCCTGACTGCCATCTTCAAATGTCAGTACCAAAGATAAAGCTGTTTTGTCCGTTGCTTTGGCTGTAGCACTGATTTTGGTCTCTGCTTCCAGTTTGACTTGCGTATGGTATAGCGCCATTTGACTGGTTGCACCTTCAGTCATTTGGCCTCTAAGTTTCAACGCATTTCCGCCATTGTAGGCATCCGCATAATTGACCGTGACTGCTAACTGATTACCGTCTTCATGATCGAAGACCCAGCGATAGGTCGGCAAAATATCTTGCAAACTTCGATTGTTCCAATTGCGGCTAGATACTTTTTCCCCATCAATGAAATAATTATAGCCATTTCCTAGATTGAAATTGGTCACAAAAGGTAGTGATGTGATCGCAGTTTGTTCTAATGCATAAGTGGAGATCCCTGGCCATTTGGTGTCTTCTGGCAAGGTACTTTCTCGAGGATCGCCGGATGTATTGACCCAGAAGGCATTTTCTTTGGCTTGGAAATCATCGGGATTACTGGATGACGTATAGGTCCAACTTGGCACATATAACCCCAATGATGTATAAGGAATGCCTTGATCATCCGTAAATAGATCCCACCGTACTGGGGTAGAATAGCCATTTTCCTGGACATCGATCCCTGCCAATAAGTTATATGGATCAATGCCGATCTCTAGCGCTTTTTCATTCGATGCCTTCAAGAGTTCTTGATCTGCCAGTCGATCACTGGTCCACCAGAAGTTCAGGAACATACTATCTGATAAAGGTTCCATCTCTGCATCCACTAAGTACGCTTTATTTTCATCTGTCAGGGCATTTTGCCAGTCCATCTTCCCATCTGTCGTCATGGAATCGTACCACATGATATCTAACTGCTCTGCTTTTTCCTTGAACTGTGCGATCAATTCTTGCATCGCTTTGGCATGAGATTCGTTCAAACCACCAACAGCTGTTGTATCTTGTGACGTACCATCGGAGGCTGCATCAAAGCTCGTCACGACTGTATCTGTTTCTTGATTGAAGAACCAGCCGTCAAAGCCATAAGCCTCAGCGACTTCAATCAATTTATCCACGATTGGGAAATTCCCTTGATCGTCTTTTTCTAAAAATGTATCCAACCATTCTAACTTGCCGCCATGTGCCGTTTGCGGGAAAAAGACCGTGCCTAAAACGGGCACACCATTTTTATGTGCAGCATCTGTCACATCAGGACTTGGCGGTACGATAATGCCTTCACCAGATGAGCCGCCCCAATAAACCAATTGATCGATATATTGCCAATAAGAGAACACATTGGCATCAAATGTATTGATGCCTCTAGGTGAATTGCCGCTCGTACTGCTATTCATGATCGACAATGCAACAATCTTGGTTTCTGCATATTGGCTGTCATTCATTTGCGGCAAGGTCTGCTTGTCCACCCGTGCAGCCAACGGTACAACACTGGTATTATATTGGGCATCAGGATCATCTGCATAAGACCAATCCAACAAGTCTTCTGGAAACCAATAAGAAGACTCCGGTTGATTATCCATCGCCTTCTCAATGGTACTTTTGGCTGTTTCTGTGTACACGATATCTGCTGTATCTGCCTCACTTTGGCTGCAACCGGCCAACTGTGCTGAAGCCGCCAACAGAATCATCGCCACCCCTGCTTTTCTCAATTTACTCGTCACACTTCTTCCTCCTTATATACTATATATTGATTCGCTTGTTATTGAAAACATGCGAAGTCATACCAACTTAAAATCATTTGGGGGAGTTCTCACATCAAAGATAACGATTCCAAATAAGAATATATAGGAACAAATTAAAGGAATGATGCAACAAATTTAAGAAATATCTACGAGACGTTTCAGATAATATCTGTTTTTTTATATAAAAAAAGAAAAGAACTAAGTTTAGCTCTTTTCTTTCAAAAGTCATTTTTTTATTTTTGAGTATTCTACATAAGAATAATTTATTCAAGCCAGTTTCCCACAGGACAGTCCTTGTGGGCTAAGTTTGCCCTGAATTTGTAAAAGCACCCGCACTTACTGCAGGTATGATTGATACGCAAGGGACAGTCTTCGCAGATCGCTATTCGGCGAGCCACTACTTCAGGCAATGCCAAATCTATTTCCAGCTCTAACTGCTCAGCAATCAACGCGTCAATGTTTTCACTGGCTGCCGCTGCTGTATCTTTGATATCGCACCCTTTGCAAGTCATTTTACAGGGATAATGAGATCGTGAGCACACTCATCGGCGGTACGGTCACCGACAGTTGCGCTTCATCGACCTGATACGCTTGAAATGCTTGGATCGTCACAGTATCCGGATGATCAAAATCATTATGGGCATTCATCGTATGTCCAACGATGTAACGCGCTTCTTTGACTTCTTTGATGGCTGATTCTAATGTGAAGGACAGTGCTTCAGTTGCCGTGATGTCAAAATTACAAATCGATACATGCACCGTGTTCTCTTTTTTAGAAATCGTATACGTGATGTGCTCACCATGGTTTCCATGGCTTTCGATTCTTTCAGCATCTTGGTGGACTTTATATAAATCGAACACATGATAACTCGGCGTTTTCACCATCTGTTCACCATCTGTCAGGATCATTGCTTGTAATACATTCACGGTTTGCGCGATATTCGCCATATGAACACGTTCCGCATGTTTATGAAAAATATTTAGTGTAATCGCAGCAACCATCGCATCGCGAATCGTGTTTTGCTGATATAAGAATCCAGGATTGGTTCCAGGTTCGGCACTAAACCAAGTCCCCCATTCATCCACAATGATGCCGACGCGCTTTTCAGGATCATATTGATCCATAATGGCACTATGGCGGGTGATCAACTCATCCATGTACGCTGCTTTTTCGCAGGTGACAACCCATTCCGCCTCATTGAAGTCCAACGAGCTGCCTTTTTTCTCCCAGCCTTGCGGATGGACATAATAATGCAAACTTAGACCATCCATCAGCCAATGGGCATTTTTCATTAATGTTTCTGTCCAATTGTAGTCATCCACATTGGCACCGCCAGCGACTTTATAAATTTTTTGATCACCATATTGACGGACATAGGTTTGATAACGTCGGTATAAATCCGCATAATACTCAGGACGCATATTCCCGCCGCAGCCCCAGTTTTCATTCCCAACGCCAAAAAATTTCATTGGCCAAGAAGCATCATGCCCGTTCTCTCTTCTAAGATCGGCCATTGGTGAAATCCCATCCATGGTGATGTATTCGACCCATTCAGACATTTCTTGCACAGTACCACTGCCGACATTCCCATTCACATAGGCATCACATTCAAGCTGCTTCACCAATTCAAAAAATTCATGCGTCCCAAAGTGGTTGTTCTCCGTCACGCCGCCCCAATGGGTATTGACCATCGTTTTGCGTGCTTCTTTTGGGCCAATCCCATCTTTCCAGTGGTACTCGTCAGCAAAACACCCGCCTGGCCAGCGCAATACAGGGATTTGAATATTTTTTAAAGCCTCCACTACATCTATTCGCATGCCATTTTTATTTGGGATTGATGAATCTTCCCCTACATAGAGTCCTTCATAGATACATCTGCCTAGATGCTCAGAAAAGTGGCCGTAGATGTATTTACTGATGGTGGTTCCTGATTTAGTGTTTAAGATTTTGATTGTCATGTTATACCCCTATTCTTCTTTAACTCCCCATATTGACTCATTATTGTCACCAAAGGTAGAAAAAGCTATTTTTTGATTATCAAAAGTAGATACTTCTTGCCTCAATACAGTGCCTTTAAATGTAGTATTTTCTACTGTTATACTGATAAACCCTTCATCATATGCCCAATTGCCAGTTATATCTCCACTAATACTCCCGTCTTTATGAAAATCAATCATTTGAGACTTGATCATTGTCTTCCCATTATCTGTTCCATGATTAATGATTTCATAGCGACCAGTGATATCTGCTTCTACTAAATCATCTGCAACATGCTCGTTGCCTAAGTATTCAAAAGGGGCTGGAACTGGCCAATCCTCTTCATTCATATACATTCTGTTCACACGAACCTCGTGCGCTTCAGTTCCATTGTTGAATCGGGTGTGATAAATCAAGTACCAATCACCATTTTCATCGATAACCGCGGAATTATGACCTGCAGCACGAAAGCCTGTTTGCTGAAACGAAAATTGATAATTACCGATCAATTTAATCCCATAGTCAGCATTTTGATCACTCTGCTCTAAGATAGGACTATTGCCTTTTGCATCCAAATAAGGTCCATCCGGTTCTTCTGACCTAAACAAACGCATATTATATCCACCTTTTGCAGATAATCCTCCATACGTAACAAAAAGATAATAAAATCCTGTTTCTTGATCATATACAATATAGGGACCTTCACCGGATTGATGATATCCCCCAGAAAGTTTTGTACCAAAATAACGATCAATTATCCGACCGTCTGAGGTTTCACTATCTTCTCCTGGGTAAATTGGCAGGCCTGAGGACTTGTCCATTTCAAGCAAAAAGATACCACCTGACCACGAACCATAAGTCATCCAGAGTTTTCCTTCCTCATCATAAAATAAAGCAGGATCAATCGCATTTGGTGCGTAATCAGTGTTATACGTAAGACCATTTTCGATTGTCCATTTTTCACTGAAACCGCTAATGCTTTTGTTTTTGATTAAATTTTCTAGGTGTGTGTTCTGATAATTTGTATTTCGCTCACTGCCATCCGTTGAGTCATTTTCTGTAAAACCAGAATAGATCACTGTGTCTGAATAACTGTACGGGCCTTCAATTGTCTTTGCTACCGCTAGTCCAATAGCTGAGCGACGCCATGTTGAACTAGCCGAGTAATAGAGCATATACGCCCCTTTATCTCCATCTGACCATATATAATCTTGATTCCAAATAACATCAGGTGCCCAAAGATTGTAGCCTCCTTCTGAGTCTGCATCGTCATAACCAGCCCATTTGAAGGTTTCAGCCAAATTTTCCTGGGTATTTCCGAAGATAATATTGTCATCCATGGATTCGTACTCTTGAGAAAATGGTACATCCCAAGTCTGAAAATCTATTGTTTTCGCTTCGGCTAAATGCGAGCCGAATACATAGAAATGTTCTTTCCCGTCTATTTGAACAGAAGTAATCGATGGATCATGAATAGATACACGATTATTTTGTATCGTTCCCCAATTTTTTTGAGAAATTGGCTGAGCGTTTCTATTTCTTTGACAACCTGCAAGTAATAAACTAAGTAAAAAAACTGAGATAATAAAACAACGCTTCGTTTTTTTTGTATAATTCATTTTTCTCCTCTTTTTTAACGTTTAACTACACCTGGTTCACCAAATTCAGGCAATCCTTCTTGGCTCCATGTAAATGGTTGATAATAAGCATGTCTATTTGGGTTTTCCAATGGGTCACTATAATCATTTTTTTCTGGTCTTGCATGATATACAATAATTTCTTGTGTTCTGTCTTCACACTCCGTAAAAGAATTATGGCCCGGACCATAAAGGGAATTATTTTCTGAGCTTGAAAATACCGGCTTCTCAAGTTTGTTCCATGAGTACCCATTGAGTAAATCACTATCTGCATCCGCCCATAGTAGTCCCATCGCGTAATTCTCATCTGTAGCACTTGCTGAATAAGTAATGATCACCTTACCATTTTTAATTAAAACTGCTGGAGCTTCATTGACTTTGAAGCCGATCTTTTCCCAATCGTAATAAGGAATACTCAAGAGTATTTGCTTGCCAGTGAGTGTCCATGGGTTTTCCATCTCTGATAAATACAGATTGGAATTCCCGGGTATATTAGGATCCGCTTGTGCCCATACATAATACAAACGATTTTTATGCTCAAAAACGGTCGCGTCCAAGCTAAAACTTTCAAATTGTGTTTTAATTTGGTCTTTCTCTTGCCATTCTCCTTCGAAAGGATCGGCGCAAGCATTCTCAATTGCAAACATACGATGGTGATGTGTATCGTCTCTAATGACAGAGTGGTCTGAAGCAGCAAAATAGATATACCATTTACCACGAATAAAATGGACTTCGGGCGCCCAAATAAGTTGGCTCAATGGTCCTTCTTCATGTGCGTGCCATACGACTTTTGTTTCACAATGAGCCAAGCCCCTCAATGTCTTCGCTCTCCTCAACTCAATTTCTTGATAGCCAGGTTTTGACCCTGTAAAGTAATAATAACCATCTGTATGTTTATAAACCCACGGATCTGCTCTTTCTAATACAATCGGTTCCAAGTAATTTTCTGTCATAAAGTCCACACCTTCTTAAAAATATCCATTTTCAGTTTTCAGCATTCTTATTGCTTTGTTTTTAGACATGTAAAGTATTGTTGCCAGTAAGTAGAATATGACACCAACAACATCATAAATCACTAAATGAATAATGATACAGGCAATCATCCACCTCATAGTGCCTTTATTTATTTGCTTATCTTTCATATTTTTGGCATTTATCCAACTGATCACACCCATTAGGATGGTCGCTAACGCTACAATCATGACCACTTTAGAAATCATCCCTACAAGACTTGACTGTAAATAATCATATTGGTTCTGCTGTTGAAAAGCTGCTATGCCTTGCTCTTCAAACCACGGATAATAACCGAACATCGTCACAAGGCCGATACAAACATCCCATCCAGCACCTATACGTAATAGATTTTTTTCTAATTTTCTATTCATTGATTTCACTATCCTTTTACCCCTGCATTTAAGTTCATCGATTCAATGAAATACTTCTGCGCAAATAGGAATAACATAACAGTTGGTATGATGGCAATCAAAGCAGAACCCATTAATTGACCAATCATACGATAGTTTCCATATATGTCTTGTAATAGAAGTAATCCTGCTGTAATTGGCATTTTACTCACATCTGTATAGACAATAACTGGCCATAAAAAATCGTTCCAAGAGCCTGTAAATGAGAATAACCCGGCCACGATTAGTACTGGCTTAATCAGTGGAACTATAATTTCTGAGAATATCGTAAATTCATCTGCCCCATCCATTCGTGCAGATTCATCAAATTCAAGCGGGATTCCTTTCATGAACTGTCTGACTAGAAAAATATTGCCCATTCCAGCCAAACCCGGGATAATCATTGCAAGAGAAGAATTTACCCAACCAAAGCTTTCAATAATCTTATAGGAGGGAATTAAATTAACCACACCAGGAAACATGGAAATTCCCATTAAAGTATAAAAAATACGATCTCGATATTTGAACCTCATTCTGCCGTACCCATAAGCTGTTACGGAAACAACTATTACAACCAATACTGTATGCGTAACTGCAATAAAAAGTGAATTCCATAACCATTGCATGATTGGTGCAGTTGATGTATTTGTCAAAATCGCAACATAGTTATCTAGTATCCAGTTCACAGGCAACAACCTAAAACCAGATGATACAATTTCTGTTTGCGACCGAAATGAAGTAGTAAAACTAAAAATCAATGGAATTACCCAGATAATACACAACGCTATTAGAAATACGTATGCGATAACCATACTAGGTAAACGTTTTTTCTGTGTATTCATTTTTTACCTCCTTATGTATTACTTCTATCTAATAGAAAATACTGAAATACAGATACGCACATAATAATCAACCCTAAAATAACAGCCATTGCCGATGCCATTCCCGCAATAGACTCTCCTTGACTAAACGCTAATGAACGAATATACATCATTAATACTGTCGTGCTTTGATTAGGACCTCCACCTGTCATCATTAATGGTTGTGCAAATACATTAAATGCACCAGCAGTCGTCATGACAATCGTGTATAACAGAGGAAAACGAATAGAAGGTAAGGTTACATTAAAGAATTTTTGGACGGATCCAGCCCCATCGATTTCGGCTGCCTCATATAAATCTTCATTGACCCCTGCTAAAGCAGATCGATAAATAATCATATTCCCACCAATTGCACCCCAAATGCTTACAACAAAAATCAAAATCCAAGCATAAGGCTGTCTGGACGCCCATGAAAAGTCAAAGCCAAAAATATTATTTATAGCACCTAAACGAGAATGAAATATAAGTGACCATATCAACGATCCAGCAGATACCGAAATAAGCCCGGGAATATATAAAATCGCTTGAAAAAAACCTTTCAATTTTACTTTCTTATGTTGTAATGCTGCTGCAATCAATAAAGGCAGGATGATTTGCAACGGCACCATAATCAGTACAAATATAAAGGTATTTTTTAGCCCATTCCAAAACTGAGTGTAAAATGTTGAAGAACTGTCGAATAATAATGTTTTATAGTTATTAAAACCTACCCATACCGGATCAGAGATCAAATTCCACTGTGTAAATGAAGCGTAGATACCATAGAGTGTTGGTATACAAACGAAAATAATAAACAATACCATATGAGGTCCAATAAACGCAAAGGATGCCCAATTGATTTTCTTCTTTTCCATTCCTTTCATTCCCTTCAAAAAATGAGTAAGGGGATTAAAAATCCCCTTACATTACTTGGCAACTTCTGCAATTTTGTCCTCAACATATTGTTGCATAGTAGCCAAACCTTCATCCATATCTAATTCTCCATAAGCAATATCAGTACAGTAAACATCTAGAGCTTCTAGTACATAAGAGAAGTAGACATAGTCAAAGATGTATAACGTTTCTTCTTCCTCAGGCGTAGATGTAAAGAATGATTGGGGATATTGTTTGTACTCTTCACTTTCCAAAATATCATTACTAGCGACAATTTGACCTGCTTTTGCCCATTCAATTGAATTGGTACGTACAAACTCCAGAAATTGTGCGATTACTTCTTCTTTTTCGTCCGTTCTCGTTTCGCTATTTAACATGCCAAACATGTGAGAAGCAGCTCGATTCGTTGCAATATCAGATGAAGTAGAGTAAATATTCGTCACACCCCAATTTAATCCTTCAACTGCATCATGGGCTGTGGAAGTCCACGTGCCATCAGTAGATAACAAAACGTTTCCTCCTTGGAACATTAGGTATCCATCTTCGCCATAAGGTGTCATCAGACCTGCGTCCGTTAATGCTTTGATCTTTTCAAGTGCTTCCTTCATTTCAGGTGTATTCACCGTTGGATTCCCAGCTTCGTCTGAGATGTCGCCGCCTAGATTGCGAATCTGAGCTAGTAATACCCATGATAATAACGCATTATTAACAATATAATCTCCTTCATCTAGCTTCCCTGATAAAGACATCATCTCATCAAAAGTCACGATATTGTCATCTAACCATGAAGTAACACCATATTTTTCTAACAAATCAGAATTGTAATACATCGCGCTTGCATGGATATCCAACGGAATAGTATATTGTGTGCCATTCACATTTCCTGCATTCCATGCTGTATCTAAATAATTGCTTTCTTGTAGCTCTGGCTGATAAGAAATCAACGAATCAACGGTATCGATAATGCCAGAATTTACAAATTCTTCTACTTTATAAGAATGCATCAAAGTTAAATCTGGTATACCGCTTTTTGAACTGACAACAGTACTTAATTTGGTATACATATCAGAGGTAATAACATGATTGATCGTATATTCTGAATCAGACTGCTCATTAAATTCTTTCACTATTTGATCCATATATGCACCATCATCACCGGTTAACGGAGACCAAAAATTAATCGTGAACTTCTCCTTTTCAGCAGTTTGGTATCTATTAAATCCAACAAGTGCAATTGCAGCGACGGCTAAAACAGCAGCAACAATAAGAATTTTCTTTTTCATTTTCTTCCCTCTTTCATTCCTGATTTTTGATTTGAAGAGCTCGATGATTTTGAAAAAAATGTTTCACTTAAATTTATAAAACCTTCATTTCTTTAACAGCGTTTGCAAACACTTTCAACTTACAAATAAATAATACTTTACTATGTAATCGCTGTCAACAATATTTTGATTAATTATATCAACTTAATCTATATATTAATTAATATAATCATTAACTAAAAGAAATAAAATCAAGCCTATTTACACATATTAGCAAATATGTTAACATTCAGGTAAATATGAGTGTTAGATTCCTAGGAGGTGGGAAAATGCAATTAGAAATCAATCAGGAGGCATTGCCAGTATACGAAGCTTTAGCGAGCAGTGTGCGCATTAAAATTATCCAGATGTTAGCCAAAAACAAAATGAATGTGAAAGAGATTGCTCAAGCTCTAGGCTTAAGCAGTGCCATTATCACTATGCATATCAAAAAATTGGAAGAAGCAAACATTATCAAGACAGAACGAATTGGGCAAAAAAAGATTTCCAGTTTAAGAGTCGATCATATCGATATCAACTTCCCTGAAAAAATCTTTAACGCTTTTGATACGAAGGAAACCGTGATTCCTATTGGACACTATACAAATTATGCGGTGGAACCGACATGTGGGCTGGCAACTTTAGCAGGCTTTGTTGGACCGGTAGACGAACCTAAATACTTCATGGATCCAAATAGAATGGATGCAAGAATTTTGTGGTTTACAAAAGGGTTCGTGGAATATCAGTCCCCTAACTTTCTAGCAAATGAAGAAAAACTAGAAATGATGGAGATTTCGATGGAAATCTCATCCGAGTTTCCATTTTCTAATAACAATTGGCCATCAGATATTACTTTTAGTTTGAATGGTGTGGAGTTAGGTACTTGGACGAGTCCCGGGGATTTTGCCGATATTCGCGGTAAGTTTACCCCAGATTGGTATCCCGATAACTTGAATCAATATGGTCTGCTCAAAACGATTCGTATCATGGATCACGGAACCTATATGGAAGGAGAGCCGCTATCCAACATCACCATCAAAGATATTCCGGCATATGAAGATACTTGGCATCTCAAATTAGAAGTCAAAGAAACAGCCACCCATATTGGCGGCTGTACCCTTTTTGGCAAAGGATTTGGCAATTACGACCAAGATATCAAACTAAAAATGTTTTATAGTTGAGGCATCAAAAGAGCCGCGAATGACAAGCAATATGTGCTGATCATTCGCGGCTTTGTTTCATCTTGTTATTTCTTCAAATGATAACTATACGTACTTACAATAATATTTTCCCGCCATGACAATCTAAACCGTAATCGCAGACTCGTCTGGTTATGCAAAATATTTTGCCAGCGGTGTTTCGGTACAAACTGAGGAATGATGACCGTTGTCGTATAATTGTGCTTGGTCGCATTCCGGCTGACCAAATCTACATAGCGAATGATTGGATTTTCAATCGAGCGATACGAAGAATGGACGATCGATAGACGCACATCAGGAAAGTTTTGTTTGAATTCTTGTTGGATTTCTTTTTCTTTCTTGACATCTTCATCCAAAGAGACGTGCATCGCGACAACATAATCCCCAATAGATTGCGCATAGTTTAGGGCGCCAACATTCACGCGTGTCACATTCCCAACCAGTACGATTACCGTGTTGCCTTCATAGACATGCAATTTCCCTTGTTTTTCCAAGCGCAATTGTTCTGCTACATTCTTGTAATGGTCATGGATTTTGTAGAAGACAAACAACAAAATCGGCATGATGATGAAGAATGGCCAAATATCATTCAGACGATACACGAACAAGATCACGATGATTGCATAGGAAATCAAGGCGCCAACGATATTCGCCAAAGACTTGAAGAACCAGCCTTTGCCGTCTTTTTTCCATTTCACGACCATCCCTGTTTGTGACAATGCGAAAGGAATAAAGACCCCAATAGAATACAGAGGAATCAAACGCTCTGTTGATCCTTGGAAGATAAATAGCAAGACAATCGAACCAGCTGCTAAAGTGATGATGCCGTTAGAATACCCTAGTCTGTCCCCACGGTCTTGGTACATATGCGGCATATATTTATCTTTTGCCAAATTGAATGCTAGTACTGGAAAAGCAGAGAAACCAGTATTGGCAGCGACTGCCAAAATCAATGCCGTGGCAAATTGTAAAACATAATACATGATGCCATGTCCGAAAACAGCGGCACCGATTTGCGATAGGACGGTCACTTCAGTTTGCGGCACAATACCGTACCAGTAGTTGATAAATGTGATACCGACAAAGAAGAAACCTAAAATGGCAGCCATGATCGTTAAAGTTGCTGCGGCATTTTTGGCCCGTGGTTTCTTAAAGAACGGGACTGCATTACTGATGGCCTCTACACCAGTCAGTGAAGACGAACCAGAAGAAAAGGCTCTTAAAATCAAGGCGACTGAAACGCCTGGTACTACAGCACCCGGCAACGCTGTAGCGTTTAAAGGCTGCGCGCCTGTGATGATATTGAAGAGGCCAACAACAATCAATATCGTGATCACGGCAATGAATGTATATACAGGTATCATCAAGAACGAAGCGGATTCCCTCAATCCCCGCAGATTCATCATCATGATCAATAAAACGATCACGATCGAAATCCCTACTTGATGACCATACAATGCTGGAACCGCCGAGGTGATGGCTTCTGCCCCAGCTGAGACGGATACAGCCACTGTCAACATGTAGTCGATCAGCAAAGAGCCCCCTGCGATCAAGCCGGCATTTTTGCCCAGGTTTTCACTACTAACGACATAGGCGCCGCCCCCGTGAGGATACGCATGGATGATTTGGCGGTACGATAAAGTCAATGAAATCAATAAAATAATCACAAATGCAGCGATTGGTAAGGAATACCAGATGGCAGCTGCTGATAAAGCGACCAGCACGACCACGATCTGCTCGGTCCCGTATGCGATCGAAGATAACGCATCGGAAGATAACAACGCAAGGGCAGCTGTTCTCGTCAATTTCTGATCATCATTTTCAGCAGATTTCAAAGGACGTCCGACCAACAAACGTTTTAAATAGTCCACTTCATTTTACACTCCTTTTTCATGAAAAATATACGATGATAATACCATAAAAACTATAATAAATATTGAACGATCAAGATTGTATGCTACGCCTGAAAACAGGAAAAGTCAATGAAAATCAAATGAAAAATACAACGTAAAATGCTCTTCTTTTTTTTAGAATCCAGCTTAAGATTGAAGAAAAAGCAGATAGAACAAACGGCTCTATCTGCTTTATTGTTAATGGAAGAAATGACTCTCTTTTGATATGTCACTCAATTTTTTCGACTTCTCACTTACGTAAGGTGAAACGAGTGTACCGACTATCCCGAAGAATAAGAAGATACAAATCAATATGATGACTGGTGCCCATACATTTGGCCAGTAGATACCCCCGGCTGATTCTCGCAATAGATTGACAGCATGGGTGAATGGCAACAAAGGATTGATAAATTGGAAGAACTTCCCAGACACTTGGATGGGGTAATTCCCACCACCTCCGGAAATCGATAATACCAGGATGATAATGGCAATTCCTTTCCCAAGGTTACCGAAGAGTCCGGCTAAGACATAGACGATCATCATAAATGCCAATCCGACAAGCAGGGCAAAGAGCACGCTATAGACAGGATTCCGCACATCAACACCTAAGAGAAACATATTTCCTAACGTAACGATCAAACTTTGCGCTACCGCCATCGTTAAGAAAGTCATCATTCTCGCAACAAAGGTTTCTCGTTTGGTAAACCGTTGTTTGTCTTTCTTATCTAAATGATACTCTGTTGTAGCAACACTTGACAACAATAATGCCCCTACCCATAAACACAATGCGGTGTAAAACGGTGTGCTGGCTGAGCCATTGTTGGCGATTGGATAGATTTCATTGGTTTCCAAATCAACCGGTTGTTTGAAGAATTCAGCTTCTTCTGTAGCATCTAGTTTCAACAGCTTGATGATATCCCCTAAATCCACTTCGCTTTCGCCTTTGCGGATCGCATCAGCAGCTTTATGAATTCCAGATTTGATATTTGGCCAGTCGTTGTTGATGAGGTCCACCGCAGCATCTAAGGCTTTTTCAACTTCTGGCAATTTTTCATCGACCATATCCATCGTAGAGGTGATTTCCGCCTTTACGGTAGGCCAATCATTTTGCAAGAAGTCCGCTGCGATACCTAATTTATCTTCAATGATCGGTAATTCATTGTTATACAAATCAGCACCTTTATTGATGGCTGCAACGATCTCGTCCATATGTCCATTCAACATTGTATTGGCGTCATGCAATTCTTGCTTGATCGCTGGCAATTCTTTTTGGTATTTCTCCAAAATCGATACAGCATTGCTGACAACTGTTTTGGTAGATGACAACAAAGAATCGAAATCAATATCTTGGGCTTTTTGCAAGACATCTTCGGCGGTGGTGATCGTAGTGATCAATTTGGTGAGGACATCATTGATCGTGTTTGTAATAGAAGATACATCAATACGATTCAGTAAATTACTGATGTCTTGTGCAGCTGCAGTTATTTGGCTAAGGTAGTTCTGAATACCGTCAATTGACCCATTTTGTACCAAATTGTCTAGCGAACTCAAGCGCGTAGACAATACACCTAACAAGTCTTTGGCATTGCTCAATTGATCAATGATTGTTTGTAAATCACTATTGTTTCCAGCCTCTTGGATTTTGGTCATGAACGCAATCAAAGAATCTAAAGCTGTTTGCTGTTGTTGGATATTTTGCTGGAAATCAGCAATCACATTACGTATGGCTGTCCGTTCCTCATCTGTCAGCTCATTATCCGCCAACGCTTGATTGATGGTGTCCGTCAGACTAGCAGTGGTCGTTGCGACTTGGCTGATTGCATCAATCGTCACCTGCACACTGCTGGAGATACTTGGCAACGCATCTTGCAGCTGTTGGGCACCTTCTTTTGTCGCAGAAACAAAATCGGCTGCTTGATCACCTAAGTCTTCGATCTCCGGCAACGCAGCTTGCACTTGTTCGATGATTTGCAGGCCTTGTTTGGCTGTATCGATCCCGTCGGTCATCGTACTAGCAATATCATCAAAATCTTCATCGATCATTTTTAGTTGTTTGCCGGCATTTTGGATCTCTGGAATTTTTTCTTTCAATGTCAAAATAATACTGGCTTCTTTTTTCAAAGTAGGCATTTTGTCATTTAATGCAATCAGTTTATCGCCCATCGCATCGACTTCTGGGATATAATCCGTAAATTCTTCCGCTTTGGCAATCTTGTCTTTGATTTCTGGAAATTTGTCATGCAGTGTGACGATCTCTTGCGTATAGCCATCGATCGTATCCAGATTTTCATCGGTATCCAAAATCATATTTTTCACTTTATTGATGCTGATCAGATTAGAATCAATATCATACCCAATCTCGTTAAAAACCTTTAGCAGGGTGGAACTCGCGGTTTCAATGAAGTTCTGTGAAATCTCCTCTTGCAAACTGCTGGCGCCCTTAGACGTGATTTTAGGTGCGATGGCATTGATTTTTTCATTGCTGTAATATTCGATCGTTGGTTTTTCGATCGTTCCGTTGGTAAAACTGATCAGGTCTTCTGAAAAGTCTTCTGGCAAGTAGATACCCGCGTAATATTCACCTGATTTGACCCCTTCAACAAGGTCATCTTTTGAATCAACGAAACGCCAACCTAGTTGCGTATTGTCATGTAATGTATCTATGACTTCATCACCAATCTTGATTTGCGTCCCTTCAAATTCTGCCCCACTATCGGCACTATAGACTGCGATCGGCAGTTCACTTGTATTGCCGTAAGGATCCCACAAGGCTTTGATATTGAACCACGCATACAGCGAGGGCAAAATCATTAATGCAATAATCAAAAAAGCTGCGATTGGATTGGAAAAAATTCGTTTCCAATCTAGTTTATATAAATAAAAGACATTTTTTATCTTCTTCATTTCTCTTCCCCCACTATTCGTCATCGAAGGATAATTTACCATGTTTTTGGCTTCACGCCAATGACTATGGTCGGCTATCGAATTGCATTTTGACAAAAGACCCTTTTTGTCAAAATGAAACCCCTTTACTTTTTGACCTTATTCTGATAACCATTCTCTTTTCTTTAACTTTACCATGAAGCATGAGCCCACACCGAATGATATGACTTTATGTCGAAAGTAAATAAAAAAATGCCTTCTCCCTATCAAGAAGGCATTACGATTAAGAATCAAAGTTGATCGGCTTGCAGCAGATCATAAACAAACTGCAGTGAGTCTGTTTCTGCATACAGATTTAACCCTGCTTTCTGTGCTTCTGTATACGTTGTCTGGAAACTTTGGTCCGGGATCAATACAACTTCGATCCCAGCCCGTGTGGCGGCCAATGCCCCTAATAAAGAGTCTTCCATGACCAATGCTTGCGCGGCCGTCTTATCCGCAAGTGCCAACGTCCGCACATAAGGTGCTGGATCTGGCTTATGGGCGGCTACATCATCGCCGAAAGTCAGATAGTCAAAGCACGCCACCAACTCAAAATGCGCCAGTAATTTTGCGCCTCGGTCTTTCATCGTCGAAGTTGCCAGTGCTGTGATAAAGCCCTTTTCTCTTCCCAACATCAGTGTCTCTTTGGCATAGGGTTTCATCTGCAACGTGCCATTTAGCAGCTGTGCTTCGATGAAGCCTTCCCGCTCAGCACGGAGTGCCATGACCCGTTCATGTCCACCAACAACCTGTGCCAGTTGATCCGCCGTCTGCTGCCAACTTTGTCCCCGCCAACTGCTGATGTCTTCTGCAGATAAAGGAATGTTGTGTTCTTTAAATAGCGCCAGCCAACCATCAAAATAAATTTTTTCGGTATCTAGCAATAACCCATCTAAATCAAAAATCAGTAATTCTTTCATAAGCACCCCTTTGATTGATTGTGTCTTACGACATATCGCGATTTTTTTCTGCTGCTGTATGGACTGCTTGGATCACCGCTGCGCGCAGCCCGTTTTCTTCCAACGATTTGACCGCTTGAATCGTCGTCCCGCCAGGAGAAGTGACTTGATCTTTCAAGACCCCTGGATGTTCTTTGGTTTCTAAGACCATTTTAGCGGCACCCAGCACAGCTTGAGAAGCAAATGCATAGGCCATCTCCCGAGGCATTCCTTCAGCAACTGCCCCGTCTGCCAAAGCTTCAATAAACATGTACGTATAGGCTGGAGAAGAACCGCTCACACCTATCACAGCATCAATCATGCTTTCTGGTACAACAGCAGCTTTTCCCACACTTTCAAACAACCGCAGAACAAATTGGGTATCTTCTTCAGTGGACATATCATTGGGGCTGATCGAAGACATTCCTTCACCTACAAGAGCAGGTGTATTCGGCATGACCCGGATAATTTTTTGGCTGCCTAGTGCTGTGGTCATTTGGTCGATCGTTACACCAGCGGCAATCGATACGATCACATGGTTTCTTGTCAACAGCGGTTGCAATTGTGGCAATAAATGGGCAAAAACAAAAGGCTTGACCGCTAAAATCAACACTTCTCCATACGCTGTGGCCTCAGACAATGTGGTGGTCCCTTGAATCGCTGTTTCAGCCTCCAATTGCTGCAATGTCGGTTCATAGCGATGGTTATAGACCAGAATTTCATTTGCGGCATACAATTCTGATTTGATCAACCCTTTGATAATGGCTTTTGCCATATTTCCAGCACCGATAAAGGCGATTTTTTTCATTTCAACACGCTCCATTTCAATTTGATTGTACCTTTGTTTTGCGAAAAAAGCCCAATCAGAGATTAGGCTTCAAATTCAATCATGTAAGGATGTAAGGCAGTATTATAGATTCCCTCTGTGTATTCTACTACCTCACCTTGCATATCATAGGATTTCCGAATACGCTTCAATGCGGATATTTCTGGTGTGAACATGAATTTTTGTTGCTCCGTTGTCAAGGTAACACCAACGAAGGCGTCTTCGAAGCGATCAATGATCATCCGATGCTCGTCTAATAACCGATAGAGGGATTTTTCTTCCAATTCATCGATCGACGATCCTTTAAGCTGGATCGGCAAGTGGTATTCATAATAAATAAATGGCTGGTGATCAAAGTAATACAGACGTTTTAAACGCATCACATCTTTGCCCATCAATGGATAAGCCGGATGATCAGGGGATAAGCTTACTTGGGTAAATTCAATATTTCTTTTTGTATATTCTTTGCCGGTTCTTTCTAACAGCTGACTGAAAGTCGTCCCTTTTGACAACCGATTGTAGGGGCGATTGCTTAATACTGTTGTTCCTCGCCCACTACGTTTTTCGACATACTCATCAGCAGCCAATAGTTCGATTGCTTTACGAACCGTGATTTTACTTACATTGAAGACAGCCTCCAACTCGGTTTCTGTCGGCAAAAATGAGCCGATTGGATACTTGCCCGAAAAAATATCTTCTTTGATTTTATCGGCAACATCGCGGTACAAAATATGCTTGCGCTTCATGATTCCTCTTGCCTTTCTTTACAGGTATTTGGATACAGCATTTATTCCTCAAATGGAGGGATTTCTTCGGGTTGTGGTTCGATCAAGACTTTTCTAGGTTTGCTTCCTTCAGATGGTCCAACCACACCTTGGGCTTCTAATTCATCCACTAGACGCGCAGCGCGATTATATCCTACCCGAAACCGTCGTTGCAATAAGGACACGCTTGCTGTTTGCATATCGATCACCAACGCTTTGGCTTCTTCAAACAACTCATCTTGCGGTTGACCGCTAGTACTGGTACTCGTTTCTTCTTCAGTGACCATCATTTTCTCTTCATAATTGGCTTCTTGCTGATCCGTCACAAAGGTAACGATTCGTTCGACTTCATGATCGGAAATAAAGGCACCTTGGACACGGATTGGCTTGTTCTCACCCATCGGCAAATACAGCATATCTCCGCGACCCAGCAATTTCTCTGCACCGTTGCTGTCAATGATCGTCCGAGAGTCGACCCCGCTGGAAACGGCGAAAGCCATCCTTGAAGGAACATTGGCTTTGATGATTCCGGTGATGACATCGACACTAGGCCGTTGTGTGGCCAAAATCATATGGATACCGGCGGCCCGCGCCATTTGCGCTAAGCGAATGATTGCATCTTCCACTTCATTGCTGGCCACCATCATCAAGTCCGCCAATTCATCAACGATCACGACAATGAAAGGCAAGATTGGCCGATTTTCACCATCTTCTAGATTCTTGTTAATGACCAATTCATTGTAGCCGGTAATATTTCTTACGCCTGTCGCTGCAAATTTTTCGTAGCGTTCTTCCATTTCTTTGACGACTTTTTGCAAAGCTTGCGCGGCTTTTCGCGGATTGGTCACGACAGGTGTCAACAGGTGAGGGATGCCATTATAGACATTCAGTTCAACCATTTTTGGATCAATCATCATCAATTTGACTTCATGGGGTTTGGCCCGCATCAAAATACTAGTAATGATTCCGTTGATTGCAACAGATTTCCCGCTCCCAGTTGAGCCTGCAATCAATAAATGCGGCATTTTCGTCAAATCTGCGGTTTGGACACGCCCTGAGATATCCCGTCCTAAGGGCACTTCTAATAGTTGATCTGGATGATCTGGCTGGGCATCGATCACTTCTCTGAAAGAAACCATGCTTATAGCGCTGTTTGGCACTTCGATCCCAATCAATGATTTACCCGGGATCGGTGCTTCCATTCGCACATCTTTTGCGGCAAGTGCCAGAGCGATATCATCTGTCAAGCCAACGATTTTGCTGACCTTGACGCCGACTGCTGGTTGAACTTCAAATTTCGTGACTGCCGGCCCAAGACTGGCTTTGACGACTTTGGCATCGACACCGAAACTTTGGAACGTTGTTTCAAGAACACCAATATTTTTTTCGATTTTTTTGTACTCACTGCTTTGATCAGTTGCCGGAATCGAATCCAATAATTCCGCAGAAGGCAACTCGTAATCTCGATTCTCCGCTTCTTCTGAGATTTCGAATTCCAATACTTCGCCATCGTCATCTAAAATTTCGCCATCCTCATTGACCCGTTTACTCGGTTTTGACGTGCCTGCAGGATGTGGTGCATCTGCCATCTCTGATGCCGCTGCGGATGTGCCAGTTGCTTTAGGGACTTCTTGAAAATGATCGATCGGCACAAAACTCAATTGTTCCGGTTCGAAGGTGTCCGTTGATTGGGCTTGTTCTGCCTTGGCTAACTTTTCCCCTTCAGTCATTGGACGCACTTGATTCTTTTCTTTGATTTCTGCCAAAACAGCCGCGCGTTCCGCTTCTTTCTTGGCTTGTCTTTCAGCCGCTTTTTCGGCTTTGCGGGCTTCTTTCTGCGCTTGTTTTTCCGGAGAACCTTCTAGGAAACGTTGTAAGCTGTCCCCTGCCGTTTGCAAATGATCCAATAATTCATGGCTGCGCATGTTGCTGAACAAAAAGCCGCCAACCAGCATCAAAAGAACAGCTATGATATAACTGCCAATTTGAGAGACAAGGAAATAACTGCCATTATAAAGCAACGCACCGGTCATTCCACCCCCAACATTCTGACTCACTTGACTGCGGCGAATATCCCCCAGCAAAGTCATCCATGTGGTTTGCAGTACATTTGTTTGTTCACTGATCACATTCCCAAAAAGATGGGCATGCAAAATAATCAATAGACCAAAATATATCAGTAGACAACCGATAATCCGCCGAAATTGCTGGAATTTTGCTTCAGTGGTTTTGATAGCTAACCAACCGCCATAAGCCGCTAATGCGATACAAAGAACCCGGTAGGTATTGCCGCCAACGATTCTAAAGCCATTGGCAATCAGCATCCCCAAAAAGCCTAAATGGAAAAAGCCAAATATCGAAAACAAGATAAACAATAAGCCGACGCCGACCAATACTAATTTTTCTTGTTGTTGCTGCTGTTTTTTTGTTTTGCGTTTCTTTGCGCGTTTCTTTTGCGCCATGTCTATCCCTCTTTTCATCTTTATCTATTATAACGAAAAAAGAAGGCGAACAAAAGTTTTCCTGTGAGAATTTTTTAAGTCCCGCAAAATATTGAAGAAAACTGCCTATTCAGCGGTACACCAACCGTGTACATACTGAATAGGCAGAAATATTTCCATTATGCTTTTGGAGAAAATATTTGTGGAACTGTCCGATATAAAAATACGAGAACGATTGCAGTTACAAGTGCTGTCGCTAATCCACTGGCACTATTCATAACTAATGAAAATAGCCATGGATTTAGATTCCATAATGCATAGGCACCCCAAAATATCCAACCAGCTACAAAATGCCAGAAATAACGAGCAGTTGCCCCAAGTAACGACGCGTTTATTAGTAATGCAATCACACGTTTTCCAGCATTTGTTTTTATTGCTGCCTGAATCTTTTTAGAATAAAGCCCCGCAAATCCAACAAAAGTAAAAGCAAAAGGATATTCAATCAGCACTTGAAGTACACTCAAATACCACACTTGGCCTAATGGAAAATGCAATAATCCCCACACCAAACCGGCCATCAACCCAGGACGCCAGCCTCTGCGAATCGCAAATACAGTCAAAGGAATTTGACCTAGAGAAACTGAGAAACTGCTCCCAATATTGGTAGGTATGAAAGAAAGAATCATCGCCAATGCTGCAATAATCGTTCCTTCTACCCAGATTTTTGTGTTGCTATTCATATAAAAAACTCCTCCTCCAGAATCGTCACAATTCACAAAGGAGAAGTATTCCATACTTCAACTCGTCACAATTCCTACGCTCGAATGATCGAAACAGGTACGAAGGGTTTAGAGTAAACTCATTCTCAGCCATTTGGCTCCCCTTTGTGATCAGATTCTATTTTTTTGTTTTTTTTGCACGTTTCAAGAATAGCATATATACAAGAAATGAGAAACCTTTTTCTCTCATTGAGTCGACAAAGTAAGTAAACCAATAAGCGTGATCATCTTCCTAAAGCAGAATTGCATAATTCATTTGCTGAAGGGTAATTGAGATCTCCATCAATTCCACAGTCTATTTCAATCAATACTTGCGATACAGACTTAGTCTTCCTATTTTCCGAAATGATTTTTTTCTTCTTGACGATCTGATACGCTTGATCAAAATCCTGTAATGTCATATAAGCATCCTTAAGTAATATATAGTAAAGCAGAACAAATTTTTCTCTTTCTTTAGGGAACAACTCAATCAGTAAACGCGTGACTTTTCTCTGCTGTGATTCCCCATAAGGAAAAATAAAGTCGGAAAATTCATTGAAGGCTTTTTCTCTGGCTTTATAGGATTTAGATTGTTGGCGCATTTTCAATAGAAATTCATGCATAGACGCACTTCCTCCATAGGTTTCATGGGTTGATAATATCTGCAATTTCTGGGTCATCAATATTGTCTTTGGTAATCACCATTGTCCCCGTATCAACGACTTTTTGATCAGGTTCTATGCCGCGAGCGAGCTCTACAGCTTGTTTGACACCTTCATAGCCCATTAGATATTGTTTCTGTAGAATAGTGGCAACATCATACGCTTCTGTACGAATCATATCCTCGATTTCACTTGAGAAATCGAAACCTACCAATGTGATATCCGTCCGATTTGCTTCCATCAAACCTGTGACAAAACCAACTGTGGAACCATTGTTCGGTCCAAATACTGCTTTTAGCGTTGGATAAGCAGTCAGCATATCTTGTGTAAAACCAACCGCTTTTGTGATATCGCCATCATTGACCTTGATATCTTCATTCAATACTTGCCACGTATCTGGTGCGTGCAAATCCCAATATTCATTGAACCCTGACAAGCGATCAATGATTGTTTGTGATCCCGATGCACCAATCTGTACGCCAACTTTCATTTCTTCACTTTCCGAGATGCCTCGATGTTTCAAAAGTTCTAGCATTGTTTCAGCCGCTTCTCTACCGGCTTCTACATTATCTGTCATCAAAGCCACTGAATAATCATCGGTATTGATCATTGTATCAACGATGACGATTGGAATCCCAGATTGAAACGCTTCTGATACCGGGTTAGCCATCGCTGTCGAATCTGTCGGACCAACAACGATCCCACTCGCGCCAGCTGATACTGCATCTTGTAGTTGCTGGACTTGTTTTTCAACTTCAGCTTCATTGGCTAAACCAGTTACGACTAAATCCACACCCAATTCTTTGGCTGCTGCATTTGCACCTTCCTCTACTACAGACCAATACTGATTGCCTAAGACTTTAGTCAAAAAATAGATTGTTTCATTGCCATCGCTGCTTCCCTCTCCATTCTCTGTGCTTGCGCAAGCGGTTAGGAAAAGCAGACTGCAGACAATCAAGATACAAGTATGCATAAACTTTTTCATTTGTATTCCCCCTACTTTTTTTTATTTCTACGCACATCCAGTGCGATCACACCAACTAGAATAAAACCGATGATCACTTGTTGCCAAAATGAACTGATTCCCATAATGTTTAAGCCATTCCGCAGAACGCCTAATATCAAAGCCCCGATAATCGTATTGACGATGGCACCTTGTCCACCACTATTGGATACACCGCCAATTACCGCTGCCGCAATTGCTTCTAGCTCCATGCCTTGTCCTGCCATAGGTTGCGCAGAAGATATTCTTGATGTGACGATGATGCCTGCAACACATGCAGAAAATCCGCTGACACAGTATGCAAACATCCTTGTACCTACAGCATTGATCCCAGAGAGTTTTGCAGCCTCTAAATTGCTTCCGCAAGCATATATTTGTCTGCCGATTTTTGTCTTAGATAAAATGAACGCTAGCATCAGTCCATATATCAAAGTAATCAATACACTATACGGAATACCGCCAGGCAGACGCCCACCACCAATCTGATAGAATACTTGTTGCGCATCTTGGCTGGGGATCGTATTGGTATAAATTGGTTTTCCATCAACAAGCACATTGGCTAGCCCTCGAAAAACCCATTGCGTACCTAAGGTAGCAATAAACGGAACAACCCCTAAAACCTCAATTGAAAATCCATTGAGAACACCCATTAAAATGCCAAATATCAGCGCAATCAAAATAGCTAAAGGCAGCGGAACACCTGCTATTAATAACGTTGTGACAATAATCCCTGATAAGCCCATAGATGCACCTGCAGAAAGGTCAGTCCCTCCACCCACTAAAACAAAGGTTAGCCCATACCCCACGATGGCATAGGTCACAACTTGTTGTAGAATATTGATCAAATTATTTTTCGCCATAAAATTTGGATTTAAAATCGCAAATATGATAAAAAGGATAACCAATGCAATGCCTGAAAATATGGCTTTTCTCGTACTCAAGCTAAAGCGATGAGCAAAAATCTCTTTTTCTTTTTTCAATGTAGTCACTTGTTTCATTCAATCGATTCTCCTTTGATTAACTTATGTTTTCCATATTTTTATTGTATCCAGCTGCAAGATACAGGATTTCTTCTTGGGTTGTATCTTTAGCTGGTAATTCACCGTTGACAGTCCCTTCATGAATGACGAATATGCGGTCGCTCATGCCTAAAACTTCTGGCAAATCGGAACTGATCATAATGATCGCCACCCCTAAATCACTCAATTCATTAAATAATTCATAGACTTCGTACTTGGCACCCACATCGATTCCTCTAGTAGGTTCATCTACGATCAACACGTTAACGTCATTACATAACCACTTTGCCAGAACAATCTTTTGTTGATTTCCTCCTGACAAATTAGCTACGGTTTGTCCTAAACTTGGTGTGCGTATAGAAAGTTTTTCTTTATATTTACGCGCAGTTTCTTCCCCCGCTTGATCGTCCACTATTCCCTTGCGTGTGATTCTGCTTAAGCTAGCCATATTCACATTGAAACGAACATCTAATTGCAATGCCAGTCCATCATATTTCCGGTCTTCAGTCGCATAGCCTATCCCATATTTGATCGCATCACTGACCTTAGTGATCTTGACTGGTTTGCCGTCCATTCGTACATCTAGTTTCAATGCCTTATCTGCACCAAAAAGACACCGGGCAATCTCCGTCCGTCCAGCACCCATTAAACCTGCGATGCCGACAATTTCTCCAGAACGGACTGAAATCCCCGCTACATTGATACCGCTCTCATTTTCTAAATGGTTGATTTCTAATACCGTATCACCAATCTTTCGTTGATGTTTAGGGTAGACGTTATGCAACTCTCTGCCAACGATCATATTCACCAATTTTTCGGTCGTAATATCTGCATAGCGCTCAGTTCCTATATACGCACCATCTCGAAGAACAGTCACCCGCGCACAGATTTGCGCCAATTCTTCCATTCGGTGAGAAATATAGACCATCCCAACATTTTTTTCTTGCAGCTTTCGTATGATTTTAAATAGCTGCTCAATTTCTTTTTCAGTTAATGCAGCAGAAGGTTCATCTAAAACAAGTATTTTCGAATCCATTGATATCGCTTTTGCAATTTCGACCATCTGTTGTTGCGCAACGCTCAAACGGCTGACGATTTCATAGCTATTCAAGTTGATACCCAATTCATCCAAAATGATTTGCGTGTCACTATGCATTTTTTTGTCATGGATGAACCCTTTCATTGTCGGTTGACGCCCGATAAAAATATTGTCTGCCACTGTTAAATGGGGCAATAAATTTAACTCTTGAAAAATGATCGCCACGCCTTGTTCCTGTGCTTTTTTAATATTCGTCATTTTGACTTTGACGCCTTCAATGAATATTTCTCCTGAATCAGGTTGGTATACCCCCGACATCACTTTCATCAAAGTTGACTTTCCAGCACCATTTTCACCAACTAATCCATGCACCTCTCCTTTATTCACAGAAAAGGAAACATCACTTAGCGCCTTTACGCCAGGAAACGTCTTCGTGATATGTTCCATTCGAAACAACTCGTTTTCTTCTTTGTTCATTCCTATCCTCCTTGTTTTATTGAACATATTCATCAAATAATAAAAAAATACCACATAAAATAGACGAATATCTTCTCAAATCATTATACTTACCCATTACGAGTAAATCAATATATTTTTTACACATAAAGTGTAAAAACCCTCCTTCAAGATGTCCTTCGAGTAAAATAAAAATGAGAGGTGATCCTATTGAAAACGATCGCAAGCCGATTGACTGATCTAAGAGAAAAGAATGACTGGACAAAAACTGAAGTTGCAAAAAAATTGGGTTTAACGGCAGTGAGTACTTACGCAAATTGGGAATACGGATCAAGAGAACCTCACGCAGAAATGATTGCTGAGATTGCGGACGTGTATGGCGTAACCACAGATTACATTATTAAAGGTACAAATATGTCC
Source organism: Enterococcus salsurae (assembly GCF_054784955.1). NCBI lineage: Bacteria > Bacillati > Bacillota > Bacilli > Lactobacillales > Enterococcaceae > Enterococcus > Enterococcus salsurae. Next base: position 157,167 of record NZ_BAAHWY010000004.1, read on the forward strand.
GAAAATACTGATGCGCCTACCGACATAGCATTAAAAATTTCCCAATTGATTCAGTACATTCAGACACAAGATCCGGAAGACTTGCTCTTTCATGGCAAATCGTTAAGTGAATCTCAAATCAATTTATTGGTCCCTGCATTAAAAGTTGCCTTAGCCCTTACTGAGAATGAGGCTTGACCACCCATATTTGTAAAATCGCACTGTCTCCTCTAAGTAAGACATGATGTAGTGCTAAACAAAAAACCAGCCTGAAGGCCTTAAGTTTAAGGCGGCAGACTGGTTTTTCAAATATAGATATAGGACAGCAAAAAAGGAAAGCTTGGCTTTCCTTTTTTGCTGTCTGTAACTGTCGACATCACGTTTTAAGCAATGTTTATTTTGGCGTTACATCCTCACCAAACCATTTCTCGGAGATTTCAGCGAATGTCCCGTTTTCTTGCAATGTCTTCAAGCCGTCGTTGATTTTATCCGCTAATCCTTGATCATCTTTACGGACACCCACAGCGAAATCTTCCGCTTCAAATGGGCTTTCAATTTCATTATAATCGTCGGTCTTTCCTGTTTGGGTCAAATAGTATTCTGCATACACACGATCGATCAGCAGCCCATCGATCCGGCCATTTTCTAAATCAATGAATGCCTCGTTGAAACTAGCATATAACGTTGCATCATTATCTGCCACAATGTCTTTGAGTACTTCTGGTTGATTATTGAATGTATCATAGCCGGAAGACCCTTCTTGGGCACCTAAAACTTTGTCTTTCATATCATCAAATGAGGTGATATTGCTTGTTTTCGCAGTGACTAACACTTGTTTGTTTTCCATATACGTATCAGAAAACAATACCTTTTTGACCCGGGCATCTGTTTTCGTGTAGCCGTTCCAAATCATGTCGATGGTGCCATTATCCAATTCTGTTTCTTTCATGGACCAGTCAATTGCTTGGAAGGTCACTTTGGTTCCTGTTAAATCAAATACAGCTTTGGCTAAATCGACATCAAATCCAACAATCTCCCCTTGGTCATCTTGGAAGCCCATCGGTACGAACGTATCATCCAGCCCAACAATGACTTCATCCTTATCGGCGGCACTTTCAGTCGTCTCGTTGCTATTTCCGCATGCCGCAAATACCAAGATGCTGGCAGCTGCTATCAAAGATAATACATATTTTTTCATTTTTTCTCCCCCTTATTTTCCTGATACTTCTAACAATTGATCGCCAATGTTTTTGGCAAAAACCAAATCATGGGTCACCACGATTTGTGTTACACCTTGTTTTTTCAAATCCAAGATCAACGCCTCTACTTGTTGCCGCAAGCCAGGATCTAGCGCACTTGTCGGCTCATCGTATGCCAAAACTTTTGGATTCATCGCCATCGCTCGGGCAATGGCTACCCGTTGGCGTTGACCACCTGATAATTGAAATGGATATTGCTTCAATAAGTCATCCAATCCTAGCTGTTTGGCCAAAGCTTCTGCTTTTGCCGTATAAGTCGCTCTGTCCTGCTTCAACACCATCTTTGGCGCCAAAGTGATATTGTCAAACACCGATAAATGCGGGAACAGTTGGAAATCTTGGAAAACTACCCCCACCACTTGTTCTTGTTCTTTGGTATCCGTTGGATCAAAGGCTTTGCCATCTAACAAAAAGGTCCCCGAATCCACCGTTTCTAAACCAGCAAGCGTTCGTAGAAGTGTTGTTTTTCCCCCACCGGAAGGACCAACCACTGCCAAAATGCTGCCATCTTCAATTGTTAAGTCTAATCCATCAATGACTTTTTTGTTGCCAAAAGATTTTGATATTTGATTCAGTTTTAACATGTTGTACCTCCTAGCGATAATAATCAAGCTTACTTTCAAGTTGTTTCAACAATATCGTGAATATCCCAGTCAGCAATAGGTAGATCAATGCGACGCCTAACAGTGGCAATAATGTACTGTCTCGCTCCATTGCGATTTTTCCGATCCGCATCACATCTGACAAGCCTAAGATATACACCAAAGATGTGTCTTTGACCAAATTGATCACTTCATTCCCGACAGAAGGCAACGTAATTTTGACGACTTGCGGAATAATGATTTTCCGGATCGTTTGGATCGGATTCAACCGCAAGACTTTCGCTGCTTCATATTGACCTGCCGGGATCGACTGGATGCCGCCACGGAATATTTCTGCGAAGTAAGCCGCATAATTGATAACGAAAGCGATCAACGCAGCGTCAAACCGATCGAAGACAATGTTCAGGATCGGTAGTCCATAAAAAACAAAAATCAGTTGCAGCAACAGGGGGGTGCCCCGCATCAGCCAAACATAGACTTGTACAATGAATTTCAACACTTTCAATCGACTAGCCAATACAAAGGCCAATAAAATACCTAATGGAATCGATCCGAGTAAAGTCAGTGCAAACAACTTGATGGTAATGCCAGCACCTGAAAGCAATTGGGGCATTACATTGATTAAATAATCAAACATACAATTATTCCTCCTTGGTCAAATAAATAAATAAAAAACGCGTACTCCGGCTTATGCCAGAGGACGCGCTACACGTGGTTCCACCTCAATTTGTTTTTTCCTCTCAGAAAAAACCTCAAGCAGTCTATGGCTTCCCAATAGTAAAAAGGCATCCGGTCGGAAAATAAAAAAACGTCCTCTAGCCATTACAGCTAAAGGACGTTATCAACGCGGTTCCACCTTTGTTTATCAGTGCCTCACGGCAAAACTGATCTTAGAAAGTCATCAATCAATGACTGCAGCGCTAACGGGCATACCCGGTCTTTCCTACTTCTTCTTCGGAAAAACGACTCCAAGATGTGTTTCACAACCCTGTGCTATCTCTTTGCACCAACCAGAGATTCTCTTTGAACAACAAGTCTTGCTACTCTTCTTTTCGATGTCTGTTTCATTAAGTTGAGTCTTACTTTACTCGCTCTTAAGGAAATTGTCAAACATTTTTTCTGAAAATTTTAAAAAAGATGGATGTTTATACAATTTTCAATAAATCTGATTAACCAAAATACGCTGCTGCCAACTTTTGACCTTGTTCAATTTTGGCCCATTGCTGATCCACTGACAATTCATTTCCACAGTCACAAGAAGCAAATCCGCATTGATGGGATAGGTACAAACGGTCTTTTGGCAAGATTTCGCTGGCTTTATCTAACAATGCCACAACTCTTTCTTCGTCGTCTAATGTTGATGTTTTACTAGACAGCAAGCCCAGAACAACTTCGACATTCGGCCGATCTTTTAAGGCTTCTAATGCGGAAATATCTCCGGCGCGATCATCATCCCATTCTAAGAAGAAACGATCATAGTGTTGATCTTTCAAAAATTTCTCCGCGATGGCTTTATAGGTGCCGCTTGCCGCTGAACGACTTTGATAATTGCCGCGACAGTTATGGGTCCACACTTTTAAGCCTAAATCATGGGCAAAATCGGCAACTTCATTATTGATCGCCACAAACTCATCCGCCAAAGCTTCTAATCCCGCATTGCCTTCTGCAAAGAAGCTCTTGTCATTATCATCCGCAAATAATTCCCATAAACAGTCATCGAATTGAACGATTTCGCCACCGGCTTCTTTGTATTCTTGCAAGAATTCTTTATACGCGTTTATCAATCCTGTACGCAAGTCTTCTTTGGTTGCATATACTTGACCTTCACCAACTAGATCATTGAAGAATGTCAACTCAGTAAAAGCATGCGCGGCACCCCAAACGGTGATTTTGACTGTATCCGCTCCAGCTTGGGCTTTGGTTTCTTTGAACAAAGTCAAATAATGATGGTTTTTGCCTGACAAAGGTTTCGTGATCCGAATGCCAATATCTTTACGGGTCTCAAAATCACCACCATCTAAATCTTCAAAAGCATATCCCCGGTCAGCAATATACCGTTCTACGCCATCTAGCCCCCATAGGAAATCGAGATGCCACATAGAGCGACCATGTTCGCCATCTGTGATCACAGTAAGTCCATGTGCTTTTTGCGCTGCAATAATGTTTTCGATTGCTTTGCTTTCTGTTTCTTGATAACCAGGGAAAGCGTCATAGAATGGATAGTGAATGTCATCACGGTGTTCGATTTTGTTTTTGTAGTCTAATAAATCTTGTGGACGTAATAAAGAGCCTACAAGTTGAAATTTGTCAGTTGCCATATTCATTTTCCTCCAATTCAAAATTGTTAGACTTATTCTAGCAAACATCCTATACTATAGATAATACTTATAAACTTATATATTCTATAGGTAATACCTATAACCAAAGGAGCGTCATATGCGAATTCAACAACTAGAATATTTAGAAAAAATCGTTGAAACGGGCTCTTTCAACGAAGCAGCCAAACAATTGTTCATCAGTCAACCCTCTTTATCGCAAGCCATGAAAGAATTAGAAAAAGAATATGATCTGCAGCTCTTTTATCGCAGCAAATTAGGCGTCACACTGACTGATGAGGGTCGAGCGTTTATCAACTATGCCCGCAATATCTTAGATCAAGTCAATCTATTGGACGAGCGCTTCCGTAAAGATACTGCTAGGAAACACGTATTTAGTGTATCCGCTCAACACTATGCCTTTGTGGTCCATGCCTTTGTGGAATTGGTCAAGCGGATTGGTGAAGATGAATTTCAATTTACCCTAAGAGAAACCCAAACTCAGAATGTCTTGGACGATATTCAAACCTTCAGAAGTGAATTAGGCGTTATCTATCTGAACGATTTCAATAAAACCGTCCTGCAGCGCTTGATCAGTGAAAAAGATCTGCAATTCATTCCTTTATTTGAGGCAAAACCCCACGTCTTTATCGGACGGAACAACCCACTGACACAAAAGGACCGTATCACTTTGGAGGACTTAGAAAACTATACCTATTTGTCCTATGAGCAAGGAGAAACCAACTCCTTTTATTTTTCAGAAGAAATCCTAAGTACTTTGCAACGCAAAAAACATATCCGTATCAGTGATAGAGCAACGATTTTCAATTTGATGGTCGGCTTGAACGGTTACACCATCAGTTCAGGTATCATCAGCAGCGAACTCAACGATGAGAAAATCGTGGCGATTCCACTAGCTGTCGAGGATTCGATGACACTAGGGTATTTGACACATAAGAAAATGGAACTTAGCGAGATGGCACAAGAATATTTAACTTTACTTAAACAGCATATCCAGAACTATGGCTTCGAGATTTTTGATTGAGTAAAAAGTTTTCGAGAAAAATTTTAGACATACCAGATTCACTCTCAATCTGATCTTTTGTTTTTTCTATTTGGCTGATGAGAATTGGTGATGCTATAATGTTTATATTCACTTATAAGTAAATGGATGCCGAAAGGTTTAAGCATTGTTAACGGTCCTATCTATTAGCAATAAACATCATCGATTGAAAGTATTGTAACGCTTGAACTTTATATGAGGAGTGATTGAAAATGACAATTCAAGAAGAACTGAAGAACATCTATATATCAGTTTCGAAAATGGATTTACTAGATTTAAAAAAAGCTTATGAACAAGCTGAAACACCAGAAGAACTCGAATTTTACAAAGAGCTATTTACCTTTCAACTGCAACAAAAGCAAAAAATAGTGATTAATCAAAAGGATTTTGTGATTTAAATATGAATACAAAATTACAATACATCATTGTTGCTGGAGTAAATGGTGCTGGAAAATCTACGCTGTATCAAACTATACCGGAAATTTTTGAACATACTCAAAGAATAAATGCCGATGAAATTTTGAACAAAAATCAGGGTGATTGGCAAAAAAACGCGGATAATATGAAAGCGATGCGTGAAGTTATTCAGCAGATGAATCAAGCGATTGATGCGAAGAAGTCATTTCACCAAGAAACAACACTGTCTGGACAGGGTCAAATTAAATGGATAGAAAAAGCCAGGAATAGCGGCTTTCAGGTGAATTTACTTTATGTTGGATTAGATAGTGCTGACTTAGCTATAAAACGCGTACAACAAAGGGTGGAAAAAGGCGGTCATGGTATACCAAAAGAACGCATACGTAAAAGATATTTTCAGTCTTTGAAAAACTTAGCGCTGATTGCACCGCTTTGTGATAACATCATGATATATGACAACACAACCAATTTTATTCCTATTTTTGAGCAGCACAACGATAAAGTGTTATTTAATAATACTGAACTAATACCTTGGATACCTCATTGTTTCAGATGACTAAATTTCAAAAGATGAATGATTACAAATAGAGCACGGCCTTTCCTTCTCTGGAAAGGCCGTGCTCATTTTCATTAATTAGACTCTGGCAATGGTTGCCATGTCCATTCTTCCACTTCCGCAATATCATATCCGTTTTCTCGAATAAAGTCATGATGATCCTGCACAGTATCATCCATTTTTTGTGCAAAATCAGCAGCGTCTGCGCCATAGACCCATTCCGCCGCATCTTTGGCTAAATGGAATCGATCCAATTCAGACAAGATCCGCATGTCAAAAGGCGTCGTGATGTCTCCATTTTCACGATAGCCATGGATATGGATCTGCTGATTTTGCCGACCAAAGAAAATATCTCTGATCAATCCTTCATACCCATGGAAAGCGAATAGAATCGGTTTGTCCTTTGTAAAGTATGCCTCAAATACGGCATCACTCAACCCGCGTTCATCCACTTCAGGACGACGCAATTTCAGTAGATCGACCACATTGATAAACCGGATTTTCAAATCTGGAAATGCCTTGATCAGTATGGATACAGCAGCCAATGCTTCTAAATTAGGCTCTGTTCCTGCCGCCGCGATCACGATATCTGGTTCTTGACCGCGATCGGTTGAAGCCCAATCAATGATTTTCAACCCATCGTTGGCCAAAACTTCCGCTTCTTCCGCTGAATAAAATTGCGGACGCGGATGTTTGGACGACACCACCAAATTGATTTGGTTTTGCGATTGCAATGTTTTGTCCATGACTGCCATCAAACTATTGGCATCAGCTGGCAAGTACACACGGACAAAGGCCGCTTTCTTCTCAGCGATATGGGTCATGATGCCTGGATCTTGATGGGTGTAGCCATTGTGGTCTTGCTGGAATACTGTTGATGAAGCAATCAAATTTAAAGACGGATATGGCTTGCGCCAGGCCAAATCATTGGCTTTGCGCAACCATTTGAAATGCTGGGTGATCATCGAGTCCACCACCCGCAAGAACGATTCGTAACTCGCAAAGAACCCGTGTCTGCCAGTCAGTACATAGCCCTCAAGGAAGCCTTCAGCTTGATGTTCAGACAATTGAGAATCAATGACCCGTCCCACAGAAGACAGCCATTCATCGTAATCAGGATGTTTGGCTTCTAACCATTGGCGATTCGTCACATCAAATACATGATTCAACCGATTAGATTTGGCTTCATCTGGGCCGAAAATACGGAAATTAGTTGGATTTTCAGTGATGATATCTCTGGCAAATTTCCCAAAAACCATCATATCTTGTGCGGTGACTGCCCCTGGTATATCTACGTCAATCGCGTGTGCTTGCCACTTTGGCAAGTGTAACGGCTGCGGATCAATGCCGCCATTGGTGATTGGATGAAGTGCCATGCGCTGGGTGTCTTGAGGCGCCAACGCCTGGATCTCTGCTTTGAGCCTGCCATGTGCGTCAAACAGGTCATCCGGCCCATAAGATTGCAGCCAATCAGTTAAGGCATCGACATGTGCCATATGGTGCGCATCTACAGGGATCGGCACTTGATGGGCGCGGAAACCGCCTTCGATAGGCTCGCCATCCCACACTTTCGGTCCGGTCCACCCTTTAGGCGTCCGCAGGATCAATACCGGCCACTTCGGCATTTCAGCTTGATCAGCAGGGTGTTGTCGTGCTTTTCGTTGAATGTCTTTGATGGACTCGATGGCTTTGTCCATTTGTTGTGCCATTTGCGGATGAATGATCTCAGGATCATCGCCTTCCACAAAGTAGGGCGTCCAACCCATACCTTCAAAATATTGTGTTAACTCTGCATCGCTCTTGCGGGCTAAGATCGTTGGATTAGAGATTTTCGCCCCATTCAAATGTAAGATCGGCAACACGGCGCCATCATTGACTGGGTTGATAAAGGTGTTTGAGAACCAGCTGCCCGCTAACGGACCGGTTTCAGCTTCTCCATCACCGACCACGACTGCAGCGATTACTTCTGGATTGTCTAATATCGCACCAACGCCATGAGAAATCGAGTATCCTAATTCGCCACCTTCATGGATCGAGCCAGGTGTTTCTGGTGCTGCATGGGAAGCAATCCCGCCAGGAAAAGAAAAGATCTTGAATAAATGCTGCATCCCTGCTTCATCTTGGGTCGCCTGCGGATAAATTTCCGTATAGCTGCCATCAAGATAGGCATTGGACACCATTACTTGTCCACCATGCCCAGGACCTTCGATATAAAACATATTCAAATCATATTTGTTGATGACCCGGTTCAAATGCGTGTAAATGAAGTTTTGACCAGCAATCGTGCCCCAGTGACCGATTGGATGGACTTTTAAGTCCTTTTCTTCGATTGGTCTACGTAATAATGGATTGTCTTTCAGATAAATTTGACCCACAGACAGATAATTCGCCGCACGCCACCACGCATTCATTTTAGAAAAATACTCTTTTGTTTCATATTGATTCGTCATGTTGCTCCTCCTTCATCCTACCTGTACTTGATATATAAAAGTCTATGCGCGGGGAAAATAAAAGTCAATTTTGCTGATTGCGATGGCCATTGTTCGCACGACAAAAAACTGACAAGAAAATCCTGTCAGTGTAAAAGTGGCTCTATAATTTATTGGACTGATGAATCAGAATTGATTCTTCAGTCCAATTTTCATTTTAGGTATTAAAAAACATATCGTTCTCTAGTATGATTAAATCACGACAAAATAAACAACTGAGAGGACGATATGCTATATGAATGATTCTATCAAAAAATTGTTGAGAATTACAGATAAAAATTTGGAGATTGCAGCTGTCTCTTACGCGACAGTGAATAAAAAGTAGCGCTTAGTGATCAACGCAACACTATCTCCTTGCCCGCAAGCTTGTAAATCATGTGGATCCACAGTGAAAGACAGTGATGGTAAAACGATAATTGTAAGAAATGGGAAGAAGAAAACTACCATACGTAAAGTGGGCAGTTGATTGATATTTTGCCAACACGTAAGCTATCGCGACTAACTACCTATTTTCAGAGTTGCTCTAACAATGATCAAGTAAAATATTTAGTCACTGATATGAACGCAGCTTATTTTCAATTAACCAAAACGGTATTTCCAAATGCCAATCTCGTTATTGATCGATTTCATATCGTTAAACATATAAATCAAGCATTTCAAGACTTTCGTGTAAGAACAATGAAATCTTTACAAATAAAAGGGTTCAAAAATGAAGCACAGAAACTGAAAGTAAATTGGCGATGAAGCGACCCCAAAATGAGTAGGCAATGCTTCTTTTTCATCATTATTTTTGTTACATGTTAAGCTAGAATTTTTATTTATAGCTCTGGGCCGTGGTCTTTTTCCGTTGATCGAAGTTCAGATTTGATTCGATAAGTAGAAAGCTCTTTGCCATCGTTTCGCTCTTCAATCGGTTGACGTAAATACAATTCACGATCTTTTTTCGAGGGTAAAGTGCGATACAATCCCTCAAATGCATTCTCTTCCTCTAAATGATCATTTGCCCGATAGAATGCCATCAGATTATAGGTAAACTCTAAGCGTTTTATATCGTGAAATGGAACCATTAGGTAGTTTTCGCTATCCAAAGTACCGTATGCAGCATTGGCTGAAATCAACGCTGTGCGCTTGTTTCCATCCTGAAAAGCCTGTAATTTAGCAAGTCGAGCGAAAACCCACCAGGCATCTTTTTCTGTCCGTTCTGATTGTTCAAATTGATCCACGATTTCTTGTAAATCATCTCTGGTAATGATCTCTTTAGGAAAATAATGTTCTTGACTCGCTTGATCAAGAACATTGGCTATTCGATCATCTTCGTTGTAATATGAATTTCTCAAATGACCTGGTAATTTGGGCTGTTCTTCAGATGGAGAATCAAATTGCTTGTTTACATCGATAATACCATCTACAGAAAACCCTTTTTCTTTTATCGCATTGATTCCTTTTAGACTATCCACAAAAATAGCTATATCATCTCTATTTTGCCGGAGCGGTTTCGTGGATTTCATGTCCAAAGCTTTTTTCGTTTGGTAAACAGAGCTTCCGTAGTTATTCAAACTACCCAATGACTGAATAAATTTTGCGAGTGCCGTCGTGTTCATAAATTGCCCCCTTCATCGTCAAATATTTAGTTTTTGAGCCAAGGCTTCAGCCATCGTTTTGGAAAAATTAATTCCTTCATTCATTGCACGCACGTTCATCCAATGTGGAATTTTAATTGTTTTTTTATCAAGTTGGACATCCTTTAAATAGTCATTTAAATCGACAGATACCAATGTCGCAAATTCTGTTTCAGTGTTTACAGAAAGAGAATTGATATCTGTAGGTGCAGGCAAAGGCAAATTTTTTTCAACTAAGTCTCCAAGCATGATCCCTAACGCATCCGCAGCAAGCTCTAAACCTTGACCAATATCTTCCGATTGCGTCACCGCCCCTTCAATATCAGGAAAATAAATTCCGTATCCAACAGGATCTTTTTCAAATATAGCTGGATAAACTTTTTTCATTCATATCCCTCTCTTTCTTATAGACACAGTGGGCTTACAGGCTCACTGCTTTTCGAACAGTATCCTCTACTCTTTTAGATAACTCTTTTGAATAACTGGTAAGAATAACTGGTCTAGGAAAATTTTTCTTTGTAAATTTTCTGTGCGACCCCTTTCCACCCTGCACTTCTACAATGCCAGCATCCTTGAGTAACTTCTCTGCTTCTCTAATTGTCATGGGCATTTCAAGTTACCTCCTGACAATATTATTATAGCACGTACTGGGCGTACTTCAAATATTTTCCTATCTATTTTTTAAGATCCTTTTTCTCCGCATACAATGCTTTGTTATCGGCTATGTGTGTTTTCCGTTACTAGGACACACTTGGGACTTGAACCCATTAGAGTTTGCCCATGCTGAGCAAACAAAACGGGTGTGTGACAAGACTTTTGTCACACGCCCGTTTTGTTATAGATAGTGTTCATTTACAACTATATTTTAGCATATACATAGATCAATGACGGCATTGATGCCAAAATAACAACTGCTGTTTTCCTATTTATTTAATCGTCACATATTCCAACCCTACAAGTTTCGCCCATGTTTCGATTTGGTCAGCTGTCAAAGCAAGAGATACGACAGTATGATGTCCACCACCTGTTTCGATCCATTGTTTGACGCCTTCATGGAAGTTTGGACGCGGTGTCCACATGATCCGGGCTACCGGTAATTTTGGTGCCTCTTCTGTGGGTTCGAAGGCATCGACTTCATTGATCAATAATTTATAATGGGTACCAAAGTCAGCCATCGATACCACCACCCCTGCACCGCCTTGGCCATCGAAGACCAATCGAGCTGGGTCTTCACGATCACCCATCGATAACGGGGAAACAACGATTTTAGGCTTATTAGCAGCCAAAACTGGGTCGACTTCCATCATATGGGATTGCAGGATTGCTTCTTTGCCTTCTGCTAATTCATACGTATAATCTTCCATAAATCCAGTTGCTTGATTATGGGCCATGATTTTCATTAAGCGATCAATCGCGGCCGTTTTCCAGTCACCTTCTCCTGCGAAGCCATAGCCTTCTGCCATCAACCGTTGGACAGCTAATCCTGGCAACTGCTGCATGCCATAAAGGTCTTCAAAGTTGGTTGTGAACGCTGTATAGCCCCCAGCTTCTAAAAACCGCCGTAAGCCGATTTCTTGTTTGGCTTGGACTTTGACATGGTCTTCCCATTTTTGATGGTCATATTCACCATAGTCGAAGTCATATAAGTCACGATACTCCGTGAATAGTGCAGCGACTTCTTTCTCTGTTACTGCATCAATATATTGGACCAAATCTCCTATGCCAAAATAATCGACAGTCCAACCAAATTGGATTTGTGCTTCTACTTTGTCTCCTTCTGTCACACCAACATTACGCATATTGTCACCGAAACGTGCGACTTTGATTTGGAAACTTTCGTTATAGGCAACCGCAGTATCCATCCAAGCAGCGATTTCTTTTTGGATTTTCTCATTTTTCCAATAGCCAACAACGATCTTATTTTGCTTATTCAATCGAGCGTTGATGAAGCCATATTCTCGGTCACCATGGGCTGCTTGATTCAAGTTCATAAAGTCCATGTCGATGGTTGCCCATGGAATACTTTCATTGTACTGTGTTGCTAAATGGAGCAAGGGTTTTTGCAATAATTTGGTCCCGCGAATCCACATTTTCGCAGGCGAAAAAGTATGCATCCAAGTGATCACTCCCGCAACTTCGTCCCGATAGTTGACTTCTTTCATGATCTTCGTGATGGTATCTGGTGTTACGGCCAGTTCTTGCAATACGACTGGATACGGTAAGGTACCGCTATCATTTAAGTGTTGAACCATTTCATCGGCGTGGGCTTTGACCTCATTTAACGCTTCTTCTCCATATAAATGCTGCGAGCCTACGACAAACCAAAATTCTTTTTTTCCGATTTCTAACATTGTGAGTTGCTCCTTTTTAATTATTTTGCCCATAATAGGCATCTTTTCCGTGTTTTCTTAAAAAATGTTTATCCAAGATCCGTTGCGGCAGCTCAGTGGCGTAGCTGTTCAGCTGTCTGGTTATGACATTCATTTTGGCTACTTCTTCCAAGACGACAGCATGCATCACAGCGGAGTCAGCATCTTTGCCCCAAGTAAAAGGGCCATGCCCATGCAATAAGACACCCGGGATCTCTAATGGTTGGATGCCTCGTTCTTTAAAGGTTTCCACAATCACATGACCGGTTTTAGCCTCGTAGCCATCCTCAATTTCTTTTTGTGTCAAAAATCGCGCACATGGCACTGCGCCATAAAACGTATCTGCATGGGTCGTGCCCATGGCCGGCAAATCGATCCCGGCTTGCGCCCAACTGGTTGCCCATGTGGAATGGGTGTGGACAATACCGCCGATCTCTGGAAATGCTTTGTATAAAACAGCATGGGTCGGTGTATCAGAAGAGGGATTCATCTGACCTTCCACAATCTTTCCTTCAAAGTCACAAACGACCATGTCACTTGCTTGCATGGTTTCATAGTCGACACCACTGGGCTTGATCACAAAGAGTTCCCGTTCGCGATCCACAGCTGACACATTGCCCCACGTGTATTTGATCAATCCGTGTTTTGGCAGATCTAAATTGGCTTGAAACACTTCTTCTTTGAGCTGTTCTAACACATATCTCGCCTTCTTTCTCTTATTTCAAATAATCGATCGCTGCTTGTTCGATTGGCAATCCAGCTTGATAGCGCGCCACAAATGTGTCAAATCCTTCAATATCAGCTGGCAATGGCGCCAATGTTGTGCCTGTATCTCCTTGGAAAACGATTTCATTCAGAAATGCATCAAGGGTCTGGTTTTCGGACTGGCGTCTGAGGTATTCTGCAAGGATCGCAATTCCCCACGCGCCCCCTTCGCCTGCTGTTTCCATGACAGTGACTGGTGCTTCCATGGCTGCAGCCAGGATACGTTGTGCGACTTCAGGCGTTTTGAAAATGCCCCCATGCCCCACGATTCGTTCAATCGTTACCGCTTCAGCCTCAAGGATCTTCATGCCAATTTTCATGGCACCAAAAGCACTGTAAAGATGCATCCGCATAAAGTTCGGCAACGTGAAGGCGCTCTCAGGTGTACGGACAAAAAGTGGACGCCCTGCTGCGACCCTAGTAATGTTTTCTCCGGAATAATACCCATAAGAGAGTAAGCCGCCACAAGAGGGATCCCCTTTGATTGCTTCATTGAATAAGAGAGAAAAAATGTCTTCAACTGACTGATCCATACCAGCCGCTGTCGTAAATTCTTTGAATAGTTTGACCCAGGCATTGATTTCAGAGGTACAGTTGTTGGTGTGGACCATCGCCACTAAATCACCCGCTGGCGTAGTGACCATATCGATTTCTGGATGGACCTGCTTCAATGGTTCTTCTAACACGATCATTGCAAATGCTGATGTGCCTGCGGATACATTTCCTGTTTTGGGTGCCACACTATTTGTTGCGACCATACCAGTACCTGCATCTCCTTCTGGAGGGCATAGGGGAATGCCAGCTGCCAAATTACCGGAAGGATCCAATCGTAAAGCCCCCGCAGCCGTTAAGCTGCCGGCTGGACTGCCGGCCACAAGAACTTGCGGCAAAATCTCTTTTAGGTGCCATGGATACGCCTGTCCGTCAATTTGGGCATCAAATTGGGCGATTTTTGAGGCATCAAAATCTTTCGTCTGACTATCGATTGGAAACATCCCCGAAGCATCCCCGATACCAATGACCTTCTCACCGGTCAATTGCCAATGCACATACCCTGCCAAGGTGGTGAAAAAAGCCACATCTGCAACATGGTCCTCATGGTTCAGCACGGCTTGATAGAGATGCGCAATACTCCATCGTTGCGGAATATTGTATTGAAATAATGCCGTTAGCTGCTGTTCTGCTTCTTCCGTGATTGCATTGCGCCATGTCCGAAAAGGTACCAATAGTTGATCTTGTGTATCAAAAGCCAAATAACCATGCATCATTGCTGAAAAACCGATCGTACCGATTTTGGTCAATGTAAGATCGTATTTGTCTTGAACAGCTTGACGCAACGCCTGATAACTTGCTTGAATCCCTTGCCATACAGCATCCATGCTGTAAGTCCAGATTCCCTCTGCCAATTGGTTCTCCCACTCAAAACTACCAGAAGCAATCGTTTGAAACTGATCATCGATCAACACTGCTTTGATACGTGTCGACCCTAACTCGATCCCTAACGATGTCCGGCTCTCTTTGATGGCTTGCTGCATATGATCCGTCATCAAAATTACACTCCTTTATGATTGATTGCTGAATCACGGACGATCAAGTCCGGTTCAAAATAAAACGCGTCTGTCTCCGCGGTTTTGCCAGTAATGACCCATTGGGCAGCCAATTGTCCCATCGCTTCTTTCGGATGCGTCAACGTGGTGATCGTTGGGACGGCAAGTGTACTTAAAGGAGAATCGTCATTGCCAATGATCGATATATCTTCTGGCACAGACTTTCCAGCTGCTGTCAGTGCTTTGATCATCTGTTGCGCGATCTCATCGTTATAGCAGACGATCCCTGTGATTTGATTCTCTTCATGGATCAATTGATCGACTGCTTGCTTGATCACGGCTTCTTTCGTTTCTGTTGTATACGTCAAGACATCCTCAGATGAAAAGGAACATTTGGCATTGGTCAATGCTTTAACGAAACCTTTCAAGCGATATTTCCCTTGTAGATCATCAATTTTCGTGACCATCATCAATCGTGTGTGACCACCTTGCAACAAATGATTTGCGGCCAAAAAACCAGACTTTGTATCATTGACACAAATATGCGGTAAGTCTAATTCTTCATAGTAGGCATTGATCATCACCACAGGTATCCCTTTTTCTTTCAAAGCTGCGTAATAGGCCAAATTAGGATTGTATTGGTTACTTTTTGTTGGTTCTATAATCAAGCCATCCACGCCTTGATCGATCATTTGCTGCAAACATGCACGCTCTTGTGCATGGTCATTATTGGTCGATCCCAGCAACAAGGAATATCCTTGTTCTCTCAATGTTTGTTCCACACCACGCATGATTGACGGAAAAATGTAATCCGACAAATACGTCATTATGATGCCAATCGTTTTGCGACTGGACTGATTCTGAGTCATAGGTATTGATACATATGTACCCGATCCTCGTTCTTTTCGTAAATAGCCCTCATTGACCAACACAGCAATTGCTTGCCGCACGGTGTGGCGGCTAAATTGAAACGCTTCTTGCAATGCAGCTTCAGTAGGGATTGCATCCCCTTCTTGATACGTGCCCAATCGAATCTGCTCTCGTAAAATATCCGCAAGTTGTTCGTACTTATTTGCCATAAATATCACATCTTTCAAAAGTTGTCCGTACATATACGATAACAAGAAGGCGCTTTCTTGTCAACCTTTATTTCTATAAATAGTTGTAAACTCAAGGGAAGAACATGCTATACTAGAATCAAATTCTGTTGACTAAAGGAGGTTTTCCACTATCAATTCATTTCAAGAAATCAAACATCACTTTCCAGAAGCCACGTTGCATCCATCTGCATCCAATGATCAAGGGCTACTGTCTGTCCCGTTTGGACGACAATTTATCTGGATTCCCAAGGAAACATTAACCAAGAAAGAGTTGCTTTTGTTTCAGATGCGAGAAGGTGACCGCCAAAAAAATATCGACCATCAAGCACATCCATGGTACCCGATTTTATTTGACCATCAGCCTGTCTCTTCACCAAATATGTATCGTTTTATCCACGTTCATTTCACCAAAATCATAGATGGGCTGCAGTCGGAATGGCTGGCGGAGATTCAACAAATGTTGCCCGATGTTGTTGATTTGTTCTTTATTTATGATAACCAAGCGGTCATTGTCGAGGCCCATAGCGGGGAAAATCTGCGTGTTGAAGATTTGGATGGTTTATTTGTCGCCCTAGATATGGATTTCGATTGCTATTCTCAATTGTTTGTAGGTCCGTTCCATCGTTCGGAACATGATTTTACGCAATTATGGGAAGAAGAAGCTACTTTTTACTATGAAGTCTTACAATTGCGTAAACATCAAAAGAGTTTGGACTTACCGACTGGGTTGTCCACACTATTCATTTCTGGGGCGAAGCCTTATCTCGCTTTGCTTCGAACGCTTTATTTAGATTGGTTCGAAGAAGAAACAGAAACGATTATTCGTGCATTATGGCAACATCAAGGAAATGCCAGCTCGACCGCCAAAGCGCTGTTTATGCATCGGAACTCCTTGCTTTATAAAATCGACAAATTTCAAACAGCTACAAATTTGAATCTTAAAATCATGGACGACCTGCTACTAGGCTATTTTTTATGCCAAACTTTTTCTACACACACAGACTAAACAAGATGCACAAGAAAACGCTTTTTTCTTGTGCATCTTTACGTTGTCCAATCGAAGCGTTTTCATTTATGATAAGCATGTAAACTAAATCGAAAGAGGTAATCCGAATGGTAGAAATGGCCTTAAAGAATATTCACAAAAAATATGACAACAATGATACCTATTCTGTAACAGATTTTAACTTAGATATCGCGGATCGCGAATTTATCGTCTTTGTTGGACCTTCCGGTTGTGGTAAATCAACAACACTTCGAATGATCGCCGGATTAGAAGATATTTCTGAAGGTGAATTAAGCATCGGCGGCAAAGTCATGAATGATGTAGCGCCTAAAGACCGCGACATTGCCATGGTATTCCAGAACTACGCGTTGTATCCCCACATGACTGTATTCAACAATATGGCCTTCGGTTTGAAATTGCGTAAATATGACAAAGAAGAAATCAAAAAACGTGTTGAAAATGCTGCTGAGATCTTAGGTTTGACTGAATACTTAGACCGCAAACCAGCTGCCCTTTCAGGTGGACAACGTCAGCGGGTCGCACTAGGTCGTGCAATCGTCCGTGATGCAAAAGTCTTCTTGATGGATGAGCCTTTATCTAACTTGGATGCAAAACTGCGTGTAGCCATGCGTGCTGAAATCGCTAAACTGCACCAACGTTTAGAAACAACAACGATCTACGTAACCCATGACCAAACAGAAGCCATGACCATGGCTGACCGGATCGTTATCATGAAAGACGGTTTTATCCAACAAATTGGTTCACCAAAAGAAGTTTACAACACACCAAAAAATATGTTTGTAGCCGGCTTTATCGGTTCACCTGCCATGAACTTCTTCAATGTAACATTGAAAAACGGCGTGATCTCAGATGGCCAAAGCTTGAACTTGCGCATTCCTGAAGGGAAAAACAAAGTACTCGTTGAAAAAGGCTACGAAGGCAAAGAATTGGTATTTGGTATTCGTCCCGAAGATATCCATAGCGAGCAAATCGCATTAGAAACTTCTCCAGAAGCAACTGTTCGTGCCGAAGTCGTTGTATCAGAATTACTTGGTGCTGAAACAATGCTTTATACAAGGGTTGGTGCCACTGAATTTATTTCCAAAGTAGATGCCCGGGATTTCCATCGCCCAGGAGAAACAGTTGATTTGGCTTTCAATATCAACAAAGCACATTTCTTTGACAAAGATTCAGAAAATGTCATCACTTTACCTTAACCTGTAGTTACCGTGCACTGTTCTCGGATTTGCCCCCTAGGCAGTCGCATTTAACTAATATCCACTTTTATTCCTTATTTGTATCCCCCAAAAAGAGACAGTCTGATGGCTGTCTCTTTTTGGGCACTTGTTTGATCATCTGATTTGAATCGCGACTATCTAAACAAAACAGCTGTGTACTCAAAAGAATCTTTCCAGCATAATGGAAACAATATGTTTCGGTACAAACAATCACTGGCTCTTTTCAAATTGCGGTTGCCTCCGCTATAAGCAAAAAAAACCTCAAAAACATTGTTTTTGAGGTTTTTAATGCCTTATGCATGAATCGCTATTTTTTCTCCATTGCCGCTTTCAATGCGGCTGCCAATGGACTTTCTTGCGGCTCATCTTGGTTGATTTTATTCATCAAACGCCGTTCTTCATGTTTAGTTATTTTTTTGCTGCGCTCTTTTTTGTCTGCCATTTTCTCTGTTGTTCCATCAAACTTGCAACGGAAATAAGCGCCTTTTTGTCCATCAATGATTTCCATCTTACGATGGCATTGCGGACAACGATGATTCGATACTTTCGGATCTTTCCGGCGCCGGTATTTGCACGTACTGCTTGAACAAACATAAATTTTCCCGTCACGGGTACTCTTCTCCCGCAATGGTTCGCCACATTCTGGACATTTTTTTTGGGTCAGAGAAAAGTCTTGGTATTTGCTTTCACTTTGTTTGATTTCTTTGACCAATTGTTTGGTGTCCGCTTCAATTTGGGCAAGGAAGGTCTGGGCGGAGTAACTGCCTTTCGCAATCGCCTCTAATTCTTTCTCCCATTTTTCTGTTAGTTCAGGGGTCACCAATGAAGGATTGACCAAAATCAACAATTGTTTGCCTTTAGGTGATACTTGCAATCCACTTGGTGTCCGTTCCATCAATTCTGATTTGATCAATTTTTCAATGATCTCAGCTCTCGTAGCTGGTGTGCCTAAACTATGTTTCTCCATCTTGCCAAGCAGTGTACCTTCATTTAATGGTTTTGGCGGTGTCGTCAGTTCTTTTTGAATCGTAAATACTGGTTTGACGGCACTATCCTTTTGCCAAGTCATTGCTTGCGTTTCATCATCGCCTGTTGTTTTCCAACCAGCCTCTATGATCGTATTGTGGGTAAAGACAAATTTTTCCTGACCAAAAGAAACGGTCACTTTCTGTTGTTGTTTCTTGTGGGGTTTAGCGAAGAGCATCAAGAAACGTGCCACGATCATTTGATAGATCCGTTGCTCGTCGTTAGATAGCTTTTCATAGCGTGCACGTTGTTCTGTCGGCAATAATGCATGGTGATCACTGACTTTTTTGTCATTGAAAACCGCTTGCTGCTGGACAACTGCCCCATTCTTGATATACCCTTTGACTTCTGGTGCAAAATCCGCCACAGCTTGCAGCCGTTCTTTCATCGTCGCTTTCATATCATTGGTTAAATATTTTGAATCTGTCCGAGGATATGTCACGATTTTGTGAACTTCATATAAGCTTTGAACCAAAGATAAGGTCTTTTTCGCAGAAAAATCGAACCGTTGGTTGGCTTCTCTCTGGATTTCTGTCAAATCATAGGGTAATGGTGCAGACTCTGTTTTGATTTTTTCTTCGATGGCTGTCACGCGACCGTTCTGCTGACTCATCGATTTGACCAATGCTTCCGCATCCGTCCGTTCTTTCAGTTGATATGGATTTTTTAAGTGCAGTTTTGCTTTCGCATCTCCTGCAGTCAAGGCAATCACATGGTAGGTTTGCGGACGGAACCCTTCAATGATCATTTCTTGATCCCGCACCAAAGCTAAGGTCGGTGTCTGGACACGACCTGCACTCAAATTGTCTTGGTATTTGACTGTTAAGGCTCTTGTCACGTTTAGACCTATCAACCAGTCCGCTTTTGCCCGTGCAAGTGCCGAATGGTAAAGATTATCATAGTTTCGGGCTGGCTGCAGCTTGGCAAAACCATCTTTGATTGCTTTGGGTGTCTGGGAAGAGATCCATAACCGCTTAACTGGTTTATCAAAACGTACCCATTCAAGGATCCAACGTGCCACCAACTCGCCTTCTCGACCAGCATCGGTGGCGATAACGACTTCTGATACGTCTTTACGCTGTGCCAGCTGTTTGATCGCTTTTAATTGCTGACCTGTCTTCGGCAACGGTTTGATGCCGATATTTTTGGGAATCATTGGCAAAGTCTCCAGCTGCCAGTTGGCCCAGTCTTTATTTAAATCTTCAGGCATTTTCAAGCCCAATAAATGACCAAGGGCCCAAGTGACAATTACCTTGGGTCCTTCGTAATAGTTTTTATGTTTTTGCTCACAGCCCAATACTTTGCTGAGGTCTTTGGCAACGCTTGGCTTTTCCGCTAGAATTAGTTGTTTCATAAAAATCTTTCTCGCTTTCGTCGACGACTTGTTGATATTCTTTGAGTAGTGCTAACCCAATGTATTGTTGAAGGTAATCGTCGCATTCTTCGCACCAGCGCTCATCTTCTTCATTCCAAAAAGCCGTCATAAAGTTTGATTTTGCATTTATGTAAGAATAATCATTTCTAACTTCTTGCCATTTATTTTCATAAAATGACTTGGCTTCGCTAAAGGTTGCAAATGTGAACGCCTCTTGAATATCTGACTGCCATCCCTCAAAAAACCACCACGGCTCATTGTCACCATACATGACTACAACTTGATACATTCCATTGCTCCTCTCACGATTCCTTACTCATATTAGTCACTTTTACCTAAACTTGCAAGAAATAAGTTTCAACAATTAAGCACTCTTTAAAACATTTATAAAATCATCGTTTTTTTTAATATAAAATGATTCGCTTAAGATTACAGTTATTTTCTTTCCTCTATAGTCTAGCATAGAAGAAAACGAATGTGAATATAACAGAAAAAGAATAAAAAAAAACCAAACAAGATTTATTTTAACTTCGCAAAAATTTTTATCTATGATGGATATGCTACAATAAAGGCAACCACGAAACTGCCAGGAGGTGCTCCATGTATCTCGAACAAATCACTTTTCCCGATCAAGAAGCCGAGTTTGATTTTTTCCTTTCCATTCAACGGACTGTCTATGATTCTTACTACCCTTTTCAGATTCTCAGTGCCCGCCGTTTTCAGCAGATTGATTTTGAACCAATCACGATTTTATATGGTGGCAATGGTTCTGGAAAAACCACTGCATTGAACGTAATTGCCGAAAAGATCCACGCGCAGCGCTTTGCTGCTTATAATCGGTCGAATTTTTTCGAGGACTACTTATCCTACTGTTCTACTCGTAGCAACGACGAACCGCAAGAAAAAGTGCTTTTGACCAGCGATGACGTCTTTGACTTCATGCTGGATATTCGAAACTTAAATCAAGGGATCGATCATCGCCGAGAAGAAGTATTTCAAGAATACTACCAAGCAAAGTATGCGGACTTTCGTTTCACAGGTTTTGACGATTACCATGAATTGAAGAAAATCAATCTCGCACGATCCAACACACAGTCCAAATTCACCCGCAAGCACTTGATCGACAACGTCCGAGAATATTCCAATGGTGAAAGTGCCTTTCGCTTCTTTCAAGAAAAGATTCGTCCCAACAGCCTTTACTTATTAGATGAACCAGAAAATTCCCTTTCTGCTGAGCGTCAGCTGGAACTGGTGCAGTTACTAGAAGATTTTGTTCGCTATGAGCAGTGCCAATTCATTATTGCTACTCATAGTCCTTTCGTTTTATCTTTAAAGGAAGCCAAAATCTATGACTTGGATCAAACGCCCGTCGATGTGCGGAAGTGGACCCAGTTAGCCAGTGTCCAGCAGTATTACCGCTTTTTTCAAGCACACCAAGTCGAATTTGATGATTAATCATGACCAAAGCAAACCATTTTCCGTCAAAGATTTCTTTTGGCGGCTTTTTTTCCGCCGCACTCACACAAAGACCAAAATCAAATTGATCAGCGTAACAAAGATGGCGACAACTCCCGCAATTTTGCCCCACTTGACTTCTGCTTGATTATACTGATCGGAATGCCCCGCAATCTGAGAGGACAAAAAGTAGAACTTTTTAAAACAATCAAATACCCTGCTAAACCAAATAGTACGGCTAAGGCAAGATGATTGATTTGACTTGAAACGACCTGAGTTTGATGAAGCGCTCCCTTACAACACTAACGACAAAACAGCATTTCCCGGTAAGATGATGGCATAGCCAATAAAGACAGGTACCAACCAGATAGCAGTGACCCAAATCTCAGAGCGACCAGCTAATACGGGCCAATCTAACCCCATATAAACTTCCCGATCTTTGAAGCGATTTTTCATCATTTCCAACATTGCAGCAGCAAGTGGTGAAAGGGACTGCATAAACATTTTTGAGCTCGTTGGGAACAACGCCATTGCAGTCGCGATTTGAATAGCTAAATCCAATGGATCTAACACCCCATAAGCTGTGGCTAATCCCAATCCCAAGCCAATGAGAAAGCCATCACTGAATTTTCAGAGAAGATACCGATGTTCTTTTTTAGGGCTTTGGTATCGGCACGTCGATTAAATCATCCATAATCACATTGATCGGCAATAAAAGCACTGCTGAAATATTCATCAAGTAGGTCACTATTACTAGAGAAATATCTGTCAAATCCTCAATGTGGCGTTAGAACATATCCCCCATCTTGAATTCCAAGATAACCTGTACGATTGCTCCTTCACAAGTCGCTACATTTAGCGAAAAGATCCAACTTTTCAAGATCAAAGAATAAACGGCTACCTATTTTCTTGGTTCTCTTGATTACGCAAAACATTCGTTGGTACAAATAAAAAAAGCCCTAGCTAAGCGCAACTGATTGGTTCAGTGTTCTTAGCTAGGGCTGATTTTGTTAGAGGTTAAACGTATTGCAATTCTTTGGCTGCTTGATAAGCGGCATCGATCAATCCGCCGCCTAAACATTCCATGTCATCATAAAAGACAACTGCTTGTCCAGGCGTGATTGCCCGTACAGGTTCGTCAAAAACAACTTCTGCACGATCGCCATCTAATAAATGGACCGTCACCGGTACATCTTGTTGACGATAGCGGAATTTCGCTGTACATTTGAACGTCGTGCCACGATCTTCATCTGTTGTGAAGTGGATTTGACTGGCTTCTAACCGATCAGCATACAATGCTGGATGGTGGAAACCTTGACCAACATACAATGTGTTGGTGGCTAAATCTTTGCCAACCACAAACCATGGTTCTTGGGTCGCACCGCCGCCACCGATTCCTAGACCTTGTCTTTGACCGATCGTATAATACATCAAGCCATCATGTTGGCCCTTGACTTCACCGTCTAAGGTCACCATATTGCCTTTTTTTGCAGGCAAATAGTTGCTTAAAAATTGTTTGAAATTCTTTTCGCCAATAAAACACACGCCAGTTGAATCTTTCTTCTTGGCAGTAGCCAAACCAGCACGTTCCGCAATTGCGCGGACTTCTGATTTTTCCATGCCGCCTAAAGGAAACATGGTTTTGCTTAATTGTGCTTGTGACAATTGACTTAAGAAATACGTTTGATCTTTGTTATTGTCAACGCCCCGCAACATATGCGTTGCGCCATCTGCATCAACCGTTACTTGTGCGTAGTGTCCAGTCGCCACGTAATCTGCACCCAAATCCATTGCATAATCCAAAAAGGCTTTGAATTTGATTTCTTTGTTACACATCACATCTGGATTGGGAGTCCGTCCTGCGCGATATTCTGCTAAGAAGTATTCAAACACGCGGTCCCAATATTCTTTTTCGAAATTGACGGAATAGTAAGGAATCCCAATTTGGGCAGCGACTTTCGCGACATCCTTATAATCTTCTGTTGCGGTACAAACGCCATTTTCATCGGTATCGTCCCAGTTTTTCATAAAGATCCCGACAACATCATACCCTTGTTCTTTCAGCAAAAGTGCTGTTACCGACGAGTCCACCCCGCCGCTCATTCCAACCACCACTCGGGTGTTTGCGTTAGACATGATTGAATCACCATCATTTCAATTATAGATTCTGAAATCATCTACGATTTGAAGGTCGCAACTTTTCAGTATCTTGCATTATACATCAAAATACCAAAAACTTCACGATAAGTTCTTTGATCTTTTTGATTCTTTAATGAATCTCTTAAATACCTGTGTCCAAGAAGCGCGTTAAATAAAAAAAACGACCCGTCTTGCGACTGGTCGTTCACGCTTCATAAAATTATTGAACCCGTGGTTCGTTGTTTTCTTGTATTTTAGTCGTTGTTTTGTTGAAGGCACCTTTGGCTTTGCGTCCTTGTTTTGAAGCAAAGTCGCCAGTTGTTTCAGCAGCACTGCTGACTTTATCTTGCACTGTTTCGGAATCTTTTTCGAATTGTTCACGGGTTTTGACATCCGCAACATTCACATTCACTTCAATGACATCTAAGTTCGTCATTTTATTGACTTGTGTTGATACAACATCTTTGATTTGATCATAGATCGTTGTCATGTCACTGCCATATTCAGCAATGATATCTAAATCAACAGCTACTTGTTTTTTCCCAACTTCAACGTTGATACCAGAAGTGACATCATCGGTATTCACTAATTTGCCAGCGATATTTGAGAAGAAACCACCATCTACTGTTAATAGACCCTCTACAGATTCTAGTGCAATGCCTACGATTTTTTGAATCACTTTATCTTCGTAAGTTAATTCTCCTTTAACACCTGTTGTTGTTGGTTTTGTTTGGTTTTCCATCGTACATTCCTCCTAATATCTTCTTTAAATTAATACAATAGTACCAAATTTTAGCGTTGCGGTCTTTGAAATTGCTCAAAGAAACCGACTTCTTTTAGATAAAATCCCAGATATGTGCCTAGTGCAGTGAATATCAATAGCAACAAGGTCTTCAAAAAGCCGATCGTGATCAAGAGAATCGCTAGAATCAAACCCAACACTGCAAAAATAGTTGGAATTTTATAATGACTGAACCATTCATTCATCTCATTTTCCTCCTATACCACACGTGGTTGTTGATGCGGTGTGGGTTTTATTTCAGCATCCTTCAAGATGACCTCTGTCTGGATGTTGCTTTCAATACCAAATAGCTGTTGTAAATTCGCACTGATAGCGGTCACTAAACGTTCTTGTTTTTGTGGTATATCAGCTGTCTGCTTCATTTCACCATCTAATTTGACAGATACTTTGTTTTTAACAATATTGATTTTCGCAGATGGTTGATGAATGAACGCCGTTTCTTCTGCTTGTTGAACAATAAAATGTTCCAAAGCTTTCTTTTGGATCACCAATTGACCATTTTTGTGCTTGATGACTAAGCGGTCTGAACGTTTTGGAAAAAAGATGACCACGATAATCGCTAAGAGTGCGAAACAAGCAAAGCCTGCTGACAGCCAAAAGATGAACATCTCCATGGAAGCGCCGATCCAAGGATATTCCGCTAGCGGTATCAGATAAAAGGGCAATTGAACTGCTTGTTGTGTGGCAACCATACCAAAGAAAAAGAGTAGCAATAACAATAACAATCCGACAACAAGAATCACTTTAGAAATCTTACGCATTGGCAACCTCCTTTGCTTCTTGCTACTTAAAGCATACACATTTCTCAAACAATCATCAAATAATAACTCCTGAAATTGATTATTTTTTGAGATACAGCTTTTTTCTGCAATAAAGCAATTATTTTTCATTGTCCTTGCTGTCAAAGAGTTCTTTTCCTATTCATTCCACCAACATCTGCGCCAAAAACGCAAATAAATTGTTATTCTCAGCGAGAAAGTTTCTCTAGTTCTTCTTTTTTCCGCTGATACATTTCCGCAAGATCATTTTCAGAAATCGGCTGCCCGAATGGCCGTGGGTGTGTCAGAAACGCGCGTTCGGGTGCATCGACACCGACATTCAGATTTTCTGCGATCGGTACGCTATGATGATGGATATGGCCATGCAAGTTACGGCTGTTTTTGGTGATCCCCAGCAACATTGGATAATGAGTCAGCAAAAACTGCTGATGATCGAACTTGATCAATGCACCGACATCTTCAAATGCAAATTTGGCTTGTCCTGATAAACCAGGATCATTGTTTTTTAAATAACGAAAAAATACACGGGTATCATGATTGCCTTTGATAAACACAATCTTCCCTTGCAATTGTTTGAGTACAGATAACACCTCAGGAAATCCTTTTTCATAAGCGGGATGCATCGCAACATCTCCCAAATGATACACAGTATCTTGTTCCCTCACCACCTGGTTCCAACTTGCCACCATCACTTGGTGCATTTGCGTCACAGTTGCAAATGGCCGCGGGGCAAAATCATTGTTTCCCAATAGTGCTTCATGAAAAAAATGTGTATCAGCTATAAAAAAATTCATCTGGTCTCCCTTCTCATATGACTTCTAATGGCTGTTTTTTTGTTGGCGGCAAAAACCTTGCGTCAATTTGTTCAAGCTCTGCAGCAGAAAATCGAATCTGCTTCGCTTCGATGTTCTGGATCATATGTTGGGCATCACTGGTTTGGGGAATCGCTAATGTCTGACCATTGCGAATCGTCCACGCCAATAATAATTGAAAGACAGAAATCCCCTTTTGTTCCGCCATCGACTTTAACAATGGATCGTTGCGGAAGTGGTTGCCTCGACTGTCGCCTTGTGCAATGGGCGAATACGCAATCAGCGGAATATCTGCTTCTTGCAACCATGGTATCAAGTCATATTCGATCCCGCGGGCACCTAAATTATATAACACTTGATTGGCAGCACAATGTGATCCATCTGGTACTTGCATCAGTGCCTGCATCTGTGGGACATCAAAATTTGAGACCCCCCAATTGCGGATTTTTCCAGCCGCTTTGGCAGCCTCCATTGCCGCAACTGTTTCTGCTAGTGGAATATCTCCTGGCCAATGCAATAGATAGAGATCTACATAATCCGTTCCCAATCGTTCCAGTGAACGATCCAGCGCTTGCGGCAATTCGGTTGTTGATGCGTGCCAAGGGTAGACTTTAGAAATCAGATACAGGTCGCTGCGGGTATAACCTGCGATGGCTTTGCCAACCAATGTTTCGGCGGCTCCTTCGCCATACATTTCTGCTGTATCGATCACAATGAGTCCACCATCGATCCCCGCTTTTAACGCTTCGATCTCTGCTTGTTCTTTGACTGGCTCATCTCCCATATGCCAAGTGCCCATCCCAATTGTTTCTTGTATGATACTTGTTTGATCGTCCTTCATTTGTCACCCTTCTTTCCAATCAAATCTTTTTTAAACGTACGACAATTGCTGGCACGTTATCGGTAGGTCTAGTATAAAAAGAAAACGCAAAAGATACAAAAAAAGCGCATCGCGCCCCATTCCATAGAATGCAGACGCTGATGCCCTTCAAGCTCATCGATTGTTTACACTTTTTCAAACAAACCACGGCTGATAAAGCCGTCCATTAAAAAGTAAAATTTTTCTTGGAGCATTTTTTGTTTTGGATCTTTAAAAATATTGACAGCCTTTAGCCCATTGGCTGTGGTGATCGACATTTTAAATGTCTGAATGTCTTTGGCCACCGTAATTTTCAGTTTAAATCCTTCTTTGCTTTGGGGTGTTGCTTCTAATCCACGGATCAGTTGGAAATTCCCGCCATTTGTTTCAGTGAAACCATTATCTCGTAATGTATAGCGTTTTGCTTCTGGCGCCAATCGATAGACCACTTCAGCACCTAGGACGGTCGCTTGTGTTTCAAATGCCATTTTTCCACCTCATTTAACTCATTTCTTCTATTATAAATAGTTTTGAAAAAGAAAGCTAGCGGAACTCTTATTTTTTGGAATTCAGCACGGTTTCAGCCAAAAGCTGCGCGAATTGGCGAACTTCCACCATCGTATTGCCCAAGCCAAAACTAATACGGACAGACTCTCGAATAGCTGGATGTTCCTTGCCCAGCATCGCTTCCAGCACATGAGAAGGCTCAACGTTCCCCGCCGTGCAAGCACTCCCCGTCGATATGGCTGCACCTTTCAGATCCAGCTTCATCAAAAGCAAGTCGCTGCTGACACCGGGAAAACGCAAATTAAGAATATGCGGCAATTTGCTTTTGGCGTTACCATTTAACTGATAGGACACGCCGTGTTTTTGCAGCGTGTCTAGCAAAGCTTCAGCAAACTGTTGATAGTGGGCTGTATTTTCTTGTTGGACTTGCTCCGTCAGCAACGAGGCCGCTTTGGCCATGCCCATGATTCCCACAAGGTTTTCTGTGCCGGCCCGTCGTTTTTCTTCTTGCTCGCCACCATGCAGATACGAAGGCAAAGAGATTCCGTCGCGTTTATACAGAAAGCCAACCCCTTTGGGTCCATTGATTTTATGGGCGGATATACTCAGCAAATCAATGCCATTCTCAACTATATTCAACGGTATTTTTCCATATGCTTGTACCGCATCTGTATGAAAAACAGCCTGATGCGTCCGTAAGACTGCCCCAATCTCTGCCATCGGCAAAATATTGCCAGTTTCATTGTTGGCACTCATGATCGATACTAGAATCGTATCTGACCGTAAAGCAGCTTCTAGATCTGCCACCGCTAATTGACCTGTTTGATCGACTGGCAAATAGGTCACTTCAAAGCCAAGTGTTTCTAAGTAATGCATGCTTTGAATGACAGCCGGATGTTCGATTTGCGTTGTGATGATATGTTTACCGAGGTTTTGTTGACAGATAGCTGTCCCAATGATCGCTGTATTATCGCTTTCTGTCCCTCCACTGTTAAAAATAATCTCATGTTCTTTGACACCTAACTGCGCCGCAATGGTTTGTCGGGCAGTTTCTAATTTGGTATGGGCATCCCGACCATAATGATGGATACTTGATGGATTACCAAAAATCGTTGCCATCGTTTCACTCATCACTTGGATCACATCAGGATGGATCGGCGTTGTCGCCGCGTGGTCTAAATACACCATTTTATTCACCTTTCCTTCATATGTGCCATTATAGCAGAACTTACGTATGCGTCTAATACAAACCACTGCGAAAAAATCTGTCCTACACAACCATTGTGGTTAGGACAGATACATGCATGCTATTTAGGCAGACACAATCAACGTAGATTGCTTACTCTTTGCCAGGTTCAGAAGCGATGACTGTTAATTCTCCCACCAATTCCCATTTTTTGATTGGGTTTGGCAAGATACAGCTTGTACCCATTTTCAACTCATAGGAATGACCATCGATCACCAAATGACCATAGCCTTGAATCACTGTCATCAATGTGTAGGCAGCTTGTTGCTGCAAGTTCAATTTACCACGCACTTCCCATTCATAGACGTTGAAAAACGGCGTTTCTAAATAGGTCACCACAGCAGAATTCCCTTGTTTGACTTCCTTGATGGACAATTCAGGGGTCCGGGCAGGAACCGTCGTCACATCAATAGATTGCTGGATATGCAATTCCCGTGTTTGTCCTTGATCATCGGTGCGGTCATAATCATAGACGCGATACGTCGTATCAGAACTTTGTTGGGTTTCAAGAATCATGATTCCTTTGCCGATCGCATGGATCGTGCCGCTTGGCACGTAGAAGAAATCCCCTTTTTTGACTGGTACTTTGGTCAAGAGGTCATCCCATCGGCCGTCCTTGATCATTTCTGCTAATTCTTCCTTGCTTTGTGCATGATGCCCATAAATGATTTCGGCACCCGGCTCAGCATCGATAATATACCAGCATTCTGTTTTTCCTAACTCGCCTTCGTGGGTCAAACCATAGGTATCATCTGGATGGACTTGAACAGACAAGTCATCTTCAGCATCCAAAATTTTGATCAGTAAAGGAAAAACGTCCTTATCTGAATGGCCAAACAGCTCTTGATGGTCGCGCCACAAATCGACCAAAGTTTTTCCTTTAAACGGGCCGTTTTCAATGACACTGACACCATGCGGATGCGCACTGATCGCCCAATCTTCGCCGATTTTGTCATTTGGCAAGTCAAAACCAAAGACTGAATGCAGTCGGCTGCCGCCCCAAATTTTTTCTTGAAAAACTGGTTTCATAAATAATGGTTCCATAATTGATCCCCTCTCTCATTGTTCGTGGATATTATAACATGAAACGGGTTACGTTTGAGGTTCTTTTAGGTAAGAAGCAACGATTTCGTCGCGATGCGTGATGTATGCTGCCCGATGATCCTGAGGATGCACACGATTTGACAAAAAAATAAAGGCCTGCTGTTCCTTCAAATCAACCAACATAAACGTACCGGTATACCCTGTATGAAACAATTGCTGGGTTGGACCTATGAGATCCCAACCATAGGTACGCAATCGATCACCTGTTGTTTGCGGCTGTTTCAATGCCTCGATGATCCTCTTTGAGAAGAAAGGCGATTCGTGCGATGCCGCCTCAAATAACGTCTGGACAAAAGCTGTTACATCATCCACTGTGGAGAATAATCCTGCATTGCCTGCATGAGGGCCTAAAATACGTGCTTTTGGGTCATGAGTAACGCCTCTTAGCACTTGTCCATTGGCTTGTTGTTGGGTAGGGGCGATCATGGAGGACTGCGCTTTTGAAAATGGCGGAAACCCGCTATTTGTCATGCCTAATGGCACGAGTACTTGTGCGCAAAAAATCTCGGTCAATGGTTTTTGAAACAGTTTCTCCAAAAGAAAACCTAATAGGATAAATCCTGTATCTGTATAGTGCACCCTTTGTCCGGCGGAACCATCACTGGCAAGGGTAAGATACGCTGCCTTCAGTTCTTCTGCAGATAACTGATCTCGATGAGGGATCCACGTATGGATAGCTGCAGTATGGGTCAACAAATGTTTGATTTTTACGCTTGGGTCTTTATATTCCGGCAGCCAGTACTGTAATGAATCGTCCATATCAATCATGCCTTGATCCCAACATTTCAATAGCACAGTCGTTGTACAGATCACTTTTGTTAGCGATGCTGTGTCAAATACATGTGTCGCAGTCATTTTTTCTTCCGTCGGCAGCATGGATGCCTGCCCAAAAACATACGTCTCCTGTGTCCCTTTCCTAAGGAAGCGCACGACTGCCCCAGGATAGACTTGCGGCATGTTCTTTTCTATCAGTTCCAATGTGTTTGCGTACATCATATTCCTCACTTCACCCTATTTCTATGCGTCAGCCACCACTCATCAAAAAAAGATACTATCCACAGTGGAGAGTATCTTCAACTGATTTATTTAGACTGACATGGAACGACATCTTTTTGAACGATGAACCACCATTCAATCCCAATGGTATCATAGGTCGTTAGTAATGTTCGTTTCTTGTTGATGAAGAATGCTTGCTGTTCGTTCGTTAAATGTTTTTCTAATGTATCAAGATCTTCTTGACTGATCGAGATTTTCAGGAAGTCAAGGCCTAGTACTTCGTGGGTTGGTAAATCGATCGTACCGCCTTGTGCTTGCGTCAAACCAACTTGAAAATCGCCATCATTCAAAAGAAACGCGTCTTCTTCAGATTCTTGGGTCTTCAGTCCCAGCACATTTTCTAAAAAGGCTTGTGCCTTCGCTAAATCGCTGACATGTAAATATAGTTTGCCAAAACGGACAGCTGCTGAAAGCGCTGCTGGCTTTTTAGGTACTGCATTGATCAAGTCCACTTCGTTGATCGGTACGGATTCATTGCCTTGCGCGGTATAACGCACTTCGATCAAATTGCCTTCTGGATCTGCCACTGTGAAGCCTAATTGATCGGTTTCAAAACGTGTGTCTTCAAATGTCAACGCACGTTGTTGGACATTTTTGGCAATCGTTGCGGCTTCAGCTAAAGTTGCCGTCTCCAAGACAATGCGCTGCATTTTCTTGATTTCACCGGTATGGTCCGTTGCGCGTGGGCTTTCTTCCAGCCATAGGATCTCTTTGGTATCCCCTTTATACCCAAAGATCGCCAATTCATTTTCTTCCCTTTTCAGTTCGAACCCTACCACATCTCGATAAAACACGATGGCTTGATCCCGGTCTTTGACACGAATCGCAACTGTCAATAACTTGCTGCTGCGCCCCAATAAGAAATCTGTCATTTTTTCTCCCCCTACATACATTTGTACCCATTGTACTGATAAAAATGCATTCTAGCAAATGAAATCCATGTCAAAAATACATTTTTTTTTGCATGAAAGAGGAAAAACTACATAAATAACAACCACCAAACCAAAGATGATGGATTCCATCGCGTAGCTTTGCTTCATTGCTCCGCTTTTCTGATTGACTAAATCACAACAGCCACTCGGTCAGCACCTAAAATCTGCGTTCCACCATAGTTGATCTGGTTGGTGATAGAAACCGAAGAAACCCCTGCAAGTAAAGCTTTTTGTGCACTTAACACCTTAGGCAGCATGCCGCCAGTCACCACGTTATCTGCAATCAATGTTTGCATTTCTGACAATGAAATTTTTTCCAACCACTTGTCTTCCTTCTTGATCCCTGGCACATCTGTCAAAAGAAATAACTTCTCTGCTTGCAGACTTGCTGCTATTTGACAAGCAACTTCGTCTGCATTGATATTCAGCCATTGGCCTGATGCTGTGATTCCTAAAGGTGCAATAATGGGGATATGCTGTTTTTGTGTCAGCAATTGCAGAAATGCTGTGTTGATCTGCGCCACATGTCCGACAAAGCCTAATTGAGCTTCATCGATCACAGCGCCAGTAATCAGTTGATCACAGCCAGCATTGAGTCCGACTGCCTGCATGCCTGCTTTTTGGAAGCGTGTGGTGATCATCGGTTGAACTTGTCCTAAAAGAACCATGCGGGTCACTTCTAACGTTTGCGGATCAGTTACCCGTAAACCGTCTTTGATAGTGACTGGCAGCGCCATTTTTTCCATCATTTCTGAAATATAATGACCGCCGCCATGAACGATCACGATTTTTTTCCCAGCGGCTTGCCAATCACTGACTTGCTGAAAGAATGTCGGTGTCAGATTATCTGAAGCGACGCCGCCAATTTTGATTACGATCGTTTCCATACACAATGCTCCTTTTTATGTCCTTTTCTCTGATCAGGTGTGGTAAAGGGCGTTGATTTTGACATAATCATAGGTCAAATCACACCCCCATGCCATGCCTTGCCCTGAGCCTTCTGCCAATGCCACCTGAATCTCCACTTTGGATTGGGCTAACGCCTCCTGCATCATGTCTTCATCAAAATCAACAGGTTTTCCTGACTGGAAGACGACAGTACCAGCTAAGGAAATCGTTAATGCATTTGGATCGATTGGTTGTCCGCTGTAACCCACGGCACATAATATCCGACCCCAGTTGGGATCTTTGCCAAACAATGCGGTTTTGACCAGTGGCGAGCCAACGATCGTTTTACTGATCATCCGGGCTGCCTCATCTGTGACTGCCCCGATGGTGTTGGCTTCGATCAATTTGGTCGCCCCTTCACCATCTTGGGCAATTTCTTTGGCTAGTGCGGTCAACACAGCATGAAACATCTTTTTAAACAGGTCATAGTCGGCCGTATTTTCTTGGATCTCAGACGGCTGCGCCAGTCCATTGGCGAACACCAACACCATATCATTGGTAGAGGTATCTCCATCAACTGTAATTTGGTTAAAGGTGACCTCTGTCAGTTCTCGCAAAAGTTTTTGCAGCAATTCAGTTGAGATCGCTGCATCGGTGGTGACAAAAGCCAACATCGTGGCCATATTCGGATGAATCATTCCTGATCCTTTGGCACATCCCGCCATCGTCACGGTTTGGCCGCCAATCTGACTTTGGACCACGATACTTTTTTCTGTTAGATCCGTAGTAAGGATTGCCTTCTGGAATGCTTGCGGGTCACCTGCTTTTTTCAACTGAGAGATGCCAGTGGTAACTTTTGCCATCGGCATTTGTCGACCAATGATCCCTGTAGATGCGACAGCGATTTGATCTGGTGCCAGCCCGAGTGTATCGGCGGCAGCTATCGCCATGTGCTGTGCATCCTCATAGCCTTGTGCACCGGTACAAGCATTGGCATTGCCAGCATTGACGATCACCCCTTGCAGTTGACCTGATGCCATCTTTTCTTTGGTCACTTGGATCGGTGCTGCTTGCACCTGATTGGTCGTAAAAACAGCCGCCGCGTTGGCAGGTACTTCTGATACGATCCAGCCCAAATCAACTTTCGTTTTTTTCAATCCGCAATGGATCCCGTCAGCATAAAATCCTTTAGGTGACGCAATGGTTCCGGCAATGACTTCCATACTATTTTCCTCCTGCTTATCTCACACGCAATTTTTTCGTTTCTCTGATTTGTTTATGGGTAGACCGGCACTTGCAGCAAACCGGCTGTTTCGGAAAGGCCGGCCCAGCAATTAAAGTTTTGGATTGCTTGCCCTGCAGCACCTTTGCCTAAATTGTCGATGACCGCCACCACAGTCAAGATTTGTGTGTCTGGGTTCAAAGATAGGCCAATATCACAAAAATTAGTGGCGGTGACTTGTCGCAGCTCCGGCATCTTCCCCACCGGCTGTACTCTAACAAAAGCAGCATCTTCATAAGTAGCCAAAAATTGCTGATACAAGTCTGCTTCCGTGACCGCAACTTTGATTGGCGCGTACAGTGTCATGAAAATCCCTCGTTTCACAGGAATCAAGCTGGTTGAGAACTGAATATGCTGGATGGTTGGATCCCATTGCTGCAATTGCTGGACGATCTCTGGTATATGCTGATGCTGGTTCAATTTGTACATCGCCATGTTTTCTGAAGCATTGACATAATGGCTGCTATCAGTCAAAGACTTCCCCGCACCGGAAAGCCCTGATTTGCCGTCAAAAATCAACGTACCCGCTAGCCAACCTTGCTGAAGGATCGGTGCAGCCGCCAAAATCGCAGCCGTCGCATAGCAGCCTGGATTGGCAATCAGATGGCCATTGGCTGCGGTAAACTCTGGTACGACATATTCAGCTTGTGCCAACAATTCTGCATCAGCCGCTTCTTTCTGATACCATTTTTGATAGTCTAAAGGATTTTTTAAGCGCAGATCACCAGACAAATCGATAACAGGAAACCCATTCTTCGCAAAGTCAGCTGCCAACGTTCGACTAATACCTGCCGGCGTCGCAAAGAAGACCAACTCATTTGCTTGTTGAATGTACTGGGGATCATAAGGCAAAATCTCTTGATCCAAGAAACCAGTTAAATGAGGATACAATTTTTCTGCATGTTCATGCATCGAATGACTATGGATCGTTCCCACCTCCAACACGGGATGTTGTTGGATCAAACGAATCAACTCAACTCCGGTATATCCTGTAACACCAACGATTGCTGCCTTCAAACGCTTCTCCTCCTTGTGATAAATTACTTATGATTATAGGCAACTCACAATAAGATGTCAACGGTTATTTATAAAAATATTCAGAAAAAAGCAGAGAATATTCGTCATTGACGCAAATAGTTGTTTTTTTATACATTTATTTTCTGCATTGGACTTAGCCCAAAATGCTGCGAAGAATCGCAATACCTGCGGCTGTCTCTTCTTCGGTGATCGTTAAAGGCGGCAATAACCGTAAGACCTGTGTTCCTGCTTTCAGTGCCAACACATGTGCCTCTCTTAGTTGCTGCATGACTTGCTGCAACGTATCGGCATCTTTTAGAACCAAACCGATCATCAGTCCTGATCCTCGAACTGCTTGCACTGTGGGCAAATCTTTTAAGCCTGCCAATAATTGTGCGCTGCGCGCTTGAACATTACCCTGTAAAGAAGGCGCAGCAATTTGCTGACAAACAACGGCCGCAGCAGCCATCGCCAATTTATTGCCCCCAAATGTCGATCCGTGACTGCCTGGCCCAAAAGCCGATTTCAATGCTGCTTTTCCGACCAACGCCCCCACAGGGATGCCGTTGCCCAATCCTTTAGCCAGGGTAAACATATCTGGCTGAATATCATACTGTTCAAACGCATAAAAGGTGCCTGTACGCCCCATGCCAGTTTGAATCTCATCGATGATCAGCAGCGTACCATTTTCTTTACAGTGAGCAGCGACTGCCTTTACCCACTCTTTCTCAGCTGGGATCACGCCACCTTCTCCTTGGATCAATTCTAAGATCACTGCTGCCGTGTCTGCTGAGAGTGCTTGCGCCAAGGCTGCTTCATCGTTGTAAGTAAGATAGGTAAAGCCTGGTACCAAAGGGCCGAATCCATCTTGGATCGTTGCTTGACCAGTTGCGGACATGGCCCCAAATGTTCGGCCGTGGAAAGATTGCTGAAAACTGATGATTTGACTGCGTCCCGTCGCTTTACGTGCCAACTTTAAGGCAGCTTCGTTGGCTTCTGCGCCACTATTGCAAAAATAAACCGCATATTCTGAGGTGTGAGGTATCTGCTGCACCAATTGGGCAGCGACTGTTTCTTGCAATTGGCTCTCATACAAGTTGGGCATATGCCATAGTTTCTCGGCTTGTGCAAGCAATGCTTGCTGGACTTCTGGATGACCATAACCCAAATTGACTACACCGATGCCACTTGTCAAATCTAAGTATTCTTTGCCCTGCTGATCTTTCACATAGGCGCCTTGCCCCTCAACGATCTCAAAAGGGAGTTTATTATAGTTGGGAAATAAATGACTCATCCTATCACACACTTTCTTTTTTGTATTAATATACATAAAATAAGCGTAAATAGCAATAAATATTTATTTTTAGCGGAATTTATTCAAAAATAAACCGGGTATTAGATAAATATATACAAAAAAATCCAGCTAAATATTTCTTTAGCTGGATAATTTTCTATCGATTTATGTTGCTATGCTGAGTGCTTATGCAGCATCTTCTGAAAACTGACTGTTGTACAAGTCCGCATAGAAACCGTTTTGCGCCATCAATGAGTCATGGTTGCCAGTTTCAACGATGGATCCATGGTTCATCACAATGATATTATCTGCGTCACGAATCGTAGACAGACGGTGAGCCACTACGAAACTTGTCCGGTTTTCCAATAAACGACCCATGGCTTTTTGGATCAGAATTTCTGTCCGCGTATCAACACTCGATGTTGCTTCATCTAAAATCAAGACATCTGGATCCGCCAAGAATGCCCGAGCGATCGTGATCAATTGACGTTGACCTTGAGAAATATTGCTGGCTTCTTCATTCAAGACAGTATCATAACCTTCTGGCAACTTCCGAACAAAGTCGTCCACGTGGGCAGCTTTCGCTGCGGCAATCACTTGCTCTTTGGTTGCATGTTCATTGCCATAATGAATATTGTCATAAATCGATCCTGTAAACAACCACGTATCTTGCAAGACCATCGAGATATTGCTGCGCAATTCATCTCGTGTCAAATCACGGGTATCTTTGCCATCATAACGAATACTTCCGCCACTGACATCATAAAAGCGTTCAAGCAAGTTGATCAATGTGGTTTTACCCGCACCAGTTGGCCCAACGATGGCGACCATTTCTCCTGCTTTGACGTCTAAACTAAAGTCAGTCATCAATAGTTTTTCTGGACTGTATCCAAATTGAACATGATCGAAACGCACTTTATAATCCGTATTTTCAACTGGCAATCCAGAAGGTTCATCTGTCATTTCTGCCTCGTCTAATACTTCAAAGACCCGTTCAGCCGACGCAACTGTCGATTGGATCGTATTCAATAAACTAGCAATTTGTGTGATTGGTTGTGAAAACTGATTGGTATATTGTAAGAATGCTTGCACATCCCCTAGCGTCATATTCCCATTGGCTACTTTGATCCCACCAAGAACTGCCACAAAGACATACCCTAAGTTTTTGATGAAGTTCATCAAAGGCATAATGATGGCTGAGATAAACTGTGCCTTCCAGCCAGCAGCATACAAACGATCATTTTCTGCTTCAAACACGACTTGGTCAGCTGCTTCATGATTGAATGTTTTGACCACTGTATGACCGCCATAGGTTTCTTCTACTTGGTCATTCAGCAACCCTAAACTTTTTTGTTGTGCAGCAAAGAATTTTTGTGATTTTGGCGCCACGATCATGACAACGATCAGGCTTAGCGGTACCGTCGCCAATGCCACCAATGTCAGTTGCCAGCTGATAGTCAACATCATCCATAAAACACCAATGAAAGTCACGACACTGGTAATAAATTGAGTCAAATTTTGTTGTAGTGTGCTGGCGATATTATCCATATCATTGATCGCACGAGACATGATATCCCCATTGGAGTGAGTGTCATAATAAGAAATCGGCAATCGATTCATCTTTTCATCTAAGTCACGGCGCAATTCATAAACAGTGCGTTGAGACACACGGGTCATAATGAACTGTTGCATAAAGTTAAAGACCGCAGAGACCACGTACATGCCGATGGCAATCAAAATGATTTGACCGACTTTGTCAAAATCGATAGGAAATTCAGTCACAGTTTGACCTGCTTGTATTTGTTGCGCACCAATCATTACCCCTTTGAAGATTTCAGTGGTTGCTTCCCCCAAAATTTTTGGTGTTTGGATTTGGAAAATAACCGCTGCAATCGCTAAGACAAAGACAGCAATGATCGCTATTGACCGTTTTGACATATAGCCGAAGAGGCGTTTGACTGTACCCCAGAAATTTTTGGCTTTTGGTCCTTTGGCACCTATATTCCGGCCTGGGCCACCGCCCATAGGTCCACCGCGGTGTCCTTGGTTTGTATTGTTTTTGTTTTCACTCATGCAAGATCCTCCTCTCTCAATTGTGAAGAAACGATTTCTTGGTAGGTTTCATTTTCTGCTAACAGGGTTTCATGGTTGCCTTTACCCACCAATTGTCCTTCATCAAGAACGAGGATCGTATCGGCATCCATGACCGTGCTGACCCGTTGCGCGACAACCACCATGATACTATCTTGCATGTCACGTTTTAAAGCCGCACGCAGATTGGCATCGGTTTTAAAGTCTAACGCTGAGAAGGAATCATCAAAGACATAGACATCTGCTTGTTTGACTAATGCCCGGGCAATCGCTAACCGTTGTCGTTGCCCCCCAGAGAAGTTGCCGCCACCTTGTTCGACCCGACTTTCTAGTCCATCTTCAAGTTCTGATACAAAGTCTTTGGCTTGTGCGATCTCTAGCGCTTTCCATATTTCTTCTTCAGTGGCATCGGGTTTGCCATAAAGCATATTTTCTCTGATTGTACCTGAGAAAAGGACGGCTTTTTGCGGAACGAATCCCACAATTTCCCTTAAGTTATGTTGCGTTACTGCAGCAATGTTGGTGTCATTGATCTTGATTGCTCCACTTTCGACATCAAATAAACGAGGCAATAGATTGACCAACGTGGTTTTCCCAGACCCAGTGCCACCGATTATAGCGACAAAATCGCCAGATGCCGCTTGAAAGTCGATTGCTTCAAGGGCTGATTTTTCAGCACCAGGGTAACGGTAACTCACTTGATCAAATGCTAAAGTGGCAGCTTTGCCTTTTAGTGTTAATGTTTCTGGTGTCTGCGCATCTACAATTTCGTCTTCTTCATTCAATACTTCGTTGATCCGGTCTGCAGAGGCTTGCGCTCTTGGTACCATGACAAAAATCATGGATAACATCATGAAACTGATCAAAATTTGTGCTGCATACGTCATGAAGGCAATCAAATTCCCAACTTCTAACGTCATTTCTGCAATATAATGACCACCGAACCAAGTAATCGCAATGTTGGTTCCACTCATGATCAAGGTCATCAGCGGCATCATCAATGCCACGATCGTGTTCACTTTGATGGCTGTTTGGGTGTAATCTTTGTTGGCACCGTCGAAGCGATTGGCTTCATAGTCTGTTTTGTCAAAAGCGCGAATGACCCGGACACCAGTCAACCCTTCACGGAAAACCAAGTTCAGACGGTCGGTTTTCTTTTGCATGCTTTTGAACAGCGGCACAGCAAAATACATGATGCCGCCGACAAGAACCAGCATAATTGGAATGACCACCAAGAAAATCCGCGTCAATTGCGCATCTTTTTGGTAAGCTAAGAAGCTAGCACCGATAAGTGTGATTGGGGCATTGATCATCATACGCAAAAACATTTGTGTGACCATTTGGATTTGGTTGACGTCATTGGTCGTTCGCGTGATCAATGATGCCGTACCAAATTTATCAAAGGCTCGGGCAGAAAAATTTTCTACTTTTTGGTAAATATCCGAACGTAACTTTTGGCCTAATTTTTGGGATTCGCGGGTTGCGAAATAAGTGTTCCCTAATGCTGCTAAGATACTGATCATGGAAAAGCCGATCATATAAAACCCAGTTTTCCAAATATAGTCAATATCTCCGGTGGCGACCCCATTATTGATAATGTTGGAAGTCAATGTCGGCAAGTATAGATCCGCCACTACTTGGATCACCATAAACACGACTGCCATTATAATAGAAATGGACGATACGCGTTTGATCAATTTAGTCATGTGTTTCCCCTCTTTCTTTCTTTGCGCCTTCTCTTAACCAGCGAATTTTGCTATTGAAATCAGACATCGCCAATGATGGATCATAACTGTCGTCAGCTTGAATATGACGATATGCTTCGGTGATCGTAGAAAATACCGTATGCATCAATAATTGGATCAGCAATTTCAACTCATGATCGTCAGCAACCTTCAACAAGTCTTTGTCGATCTCAGCAAAAAACTCAGCTTCTTCTTTTTTCCGTGTTGCTTTGCGTTCTTCGTGATGGGCATGATGCATCTTTTTATGTATTTCTGGCATCACTTTATGGAAGGACCGGTAATCCATACTCAAGAACAAGTTGCGGTAAAAGTTGGCATTCTTTCCTTTTAAAACTTCCTCGATCATCCGAGAAAAATACCATTCAAATCCAGCAAACAAATCACCTTTTTCATGCTGGATCGATCGAATCAAATCCCTTTGACTATCGCTTTTTAATGTATGGAAATAGTAATAATACAAGTCTTCTTTATTTTCGAAATACTGGTAAAAACTGCCGCGAGGAATCTCCGCATCCTTGATGATCGTGGCGATGGAGGCATCTTTAAGGGGCAATCGGGAAAATTCTTTCTTGGCTGCATTCATTATGCGCTTTTGCTTTTCAGCTGGCAGATGAAAAAATGTTTCTGTTGGCAATCAAAAAATCTCCTTTCATGTTGGTTAAATAAATCACACTGTTCAAATATGACACATCGTCATATGACACTGTGTCATTATACACCCTCCACCACAGAAAGCAAGCAATTAAATTTGATTTTTTTATGAAGTTCTTTTTTATAACTTCATTATTAATGGGGGATAATTGAAATGAAAGGATATTTCATTTTCAAAAAACCTAAAAAAACTGTACAAGCATGCACGCCTGTACAGTATGGAAATCATACGTGATAGTTAGAAAAAAATAACAATCATTTCTTTTTTCTTCTCCAGATAATAATGCCTACGATTAGAATCAAAACCACACCCGCAATGCCTAATAATGGGCTTTTGGATTCGTTGGTTTTTGGCAACTGGTCATTGTCTTGCGCAGCGGTTTGTGTTGCTGAAGTGTCGCTTTGGTTCCCACTGCTTGCAACAGTTTCAACTGTAGTGTTCGTGGCTTGTTGACTGTCATCGGTTGTTTCAGTCGTTTCTGTTGGCAGATACATCGATTCGTTGACTGCATGAATGATCCAAGCGATCCTGCCTGGGAACAATGATTCACCATTTGTTTGGGCTTCAACGGTGTCCAGTTGTGTCAAGATAGATGCCAACCATTCGTCCGTCACAGATTGATTGAATGTCAGAAAAATTCCATTTGCTGGATATAAGGTTTTCAGGTAGGTTTGCAATTGATCAATATCAGGTATCATTGCAGAAAAGGTCGCATAACTGCTGGGATCAAATGCCAATTGCGGTTCGATCGCGGCCCATGACAATGTTTGATCAATAAATAAAGCCCGAACGATTTTTCCCAAAAAACCAATATCAAAGCCCATCGCATCACTAGAATAGCGCAAAGCCAGCTGATTCGCTTGGGCAAGTTGTTCGTCTGTCAGCTGATCTAGGTCCGATTTGGTCAAGGCAGTCACACTGCCTTCACTGATTCCTGTCTGCAGTCCTTGCCGCATGTCATTCGGTTGATCTTGTGCAGAAAAGTTCTGGATATCCGTTGACTCTCCGGTTTCTGATTGGATCGAATCGATCACATCCGCTGCGTCAATGGTTTCTGTCGTCGTATCAACCGTACTGCTTGTTGTCGTTGGATCCTCACTCGCTGATTGGCTCTCTTTTGTTGCTTCTGAACTAGATTCACTTGTCATTTCGAGACTCGAATCAAGGCTCTGAAATGTATCAACACTTGTCGATTCCTCTGCCAAAGTCGTCAACGGTGATAAGAAAAGGATAAAGCAACTTAGCCAAAAAACTTTTTTCATGATTCTTCTCCTCCAACTAGGTCCTATATTTGTAACAAAACTGTAACATAAGTCCAAATAATCAGCAATCGATTTACCTAAAACTTAAAAAATACCCCACCCTTTAAAAAAGATGGGGTATGATCATTTCACATTTAAAACCATTTCGCCAGCGTTCGTTTGCCCAGTTTTCAGCATACCTAATGTCGATACTGCATCCATATTGGTCACCAGTACCAGCATTTCAGCAGCTTTTTGATGAGCTTTCAATTGCGCCAAGTCTACTTGCGCCACTTGTGTGTCAGATGTAACTTCTTGTCCAACCTCAACGAACACATCAAAAGGCATTCCTTTCAGTTCTACTGTGTCGACACCCATATGCAAGAGTACCTCTAACCCAGAAGAAGTGGTAAAGCCAATCGCATGTTTTGTAGGAAAAACTGCGGTGACGGTTCCTGATACAGGTGCATAAACGGCCCCATTCTCCGGTAATACAAAGTAACCGTCTCCCATCATTTTTTGTCGAAAGACTGGATCACTTGATTCCGTCAATGCTTTCGTTTGACCATTTGCAACGGCATAGAACGTCGTTGTTGTGTCTTGTACGGACCGTTCATTTGTATTTTCTGCTGCTGTCGCTTGCGGTACAACAGTTTCTGTCCCTGCTTCTTTCACCGCTGCAAGCCGATCTTTGGGAATACCAAAGAAATAGGTCGCAACAAAACCACCTGCATAGCCTGCTAATAACCCAAAGATATACCCTAACCAATGGCCATTCGCAATCAATGGGATCAAGGCCATTCCGGATGGTCCAATGGCTGTAGCGCCAATATTAGAGAGGGCACCAATGACCGCACCACCTATCCCGCCACCTATACAAGCAGTGATAAAGGGCCGACCTAATGGCAATGTCACACCATAGATCAATGGTTCGCCAATCCCTAAAATACCAACCGGCAGCGCGCCTTTGATCATTTCTGTCAATTCTTTGTCTTTGCGCAGCCGCACCCATAATGCCAATGCAGCACCGACTTGACCGGCGCCTGCCATTGCAAGGATCGGCAGCAATTGCGTACTGCCAGTTGCTTCAATCATTTGAATATGGATAGGTGTCAGGATTTGATGCAGACCAAACATCACCATTGGTAGAAAGGCTGCGCCCAACACAAAGCCAGAAAATGCACCGCCAACATTCAAGACCCAGTTGATTGAGCCCACCAAGCTATCTGAGATTGCCCCTGCCAACGGCATGATCAAGAAAATTTCCGCTAACCCAATGATCAATAGACATAATGTCGGAGTCACAATGATATCAATTGCTTCAGGAATCACTTTGTGCAAAACAGCTTCTAGTTTTGCCAATAACCAGACCGCGAAAATCACCCCTAAGATCCCGCCTTGGTTGGCGACTAACGCTTCGCCAGTAAACAAGTTTTGGATCGGTGCATCTGGGTTCATCCCAGATAATAAGATCACAGAACCGATGACACCCCCTAATGTTGGGTTTGCTTTGAACACTTGTGCGGCATTGACCCCAGTGAAAATCGCTAGGTAAGTGAACATCCCATTTTTTAAGATATTCAGGATCATGACATAATAGTTCCACGTGTCCCCGTCTAATCTGCCCGCGGTGATCAAATTCGTTAAGACAGAAGCTATCCCTGCCACCAAACCCGCACCCACGAAGGCGGGAATCATCGGTACAAAAATATTTGAGATATCTTTCAACAATGATTTGAAGGGAGATTGTTTCTGTTTTGCCTTTTGCGCCGCCTTCATTTCAGCTGTCTTCGCACTTAAAGCGTCTTTGCCAGATAGCGTACTCTGCGGGATTTCTTGCCCAAGATCAACACCTGCTTGTG
Organism: Enterococcus salsurae; assembly: GCF_054784955.1. Classification (NCBI taxonomy): domain Bacteria; kingdom Bacillati; phylum Bacillota; class Bacilli; order Lactobacillales; family Enterococcaceae; genus Enterococcus; species Enterococcus salsurae. Next base: position 201,655 of record NZ_BAAHWY010000004.1, read on the forward strand.
CCACCATCGCATTGGCCACTTTGTTGACTTTCCCAGGGCCGATAATCACTTGCAACTGTTCATCGTTGACTACACCCATGACACCTGGAATGTCTTTGAGACCTTGCTGATCCACCTTGTCATGATCGCGAACCGTCATGCGGACCCTAGTCATGCAGTGATTGACACTCTCTACATTGTCTATGCCACCAGAGGCAGCAAAGATTTTCGCTGCCAATTCTTCCACTGATAAAGCTTCTTTTGCCATTATCCTTCTCCCCCAATCGCCGCTTTAACAAAATCATGTCCGGCCGTTAGTTTATTTTGCGCTTCTTCCTTGTCACTATCAGTCAAGAGCATCACGATCGCCAGTTTGACATTTTGCTCAGCTGCTTCAAAAAACTTAGTAGCAGTCTGATAATCAGCTTCCGTAGCTTGCATGATAATGCGCTTGCTCCGCTCCACCAATTTATCATTGGTCGCTTTGACATCGACCATCAAATTATTATACACCTTGCCAATACCGACCATCGAAATCGTTGAGATCATATTCAAAATCAATTTCTGTGCTGTGCCTGATTTTAATCGCGTTGAACCTGTCAAAAACTCTGGCCCGCAATCCACTTCGATAGGCAAGCTTGCATGCGCCGAAATTTCCGCCTGCTTGTTGCAAGCAATCGTTGCTGTGGTGGCGCCGATTTGATTGGCATAGTCGAGCGCCCCAATCACGTAAGGTGTCCGGCCGCTGGCAGCAATCCCAACCACCATATCTTTATCTGATAGTGTCAAATCAAACAGATCTTGTTTCCCTAAGGTCATAGAATCTTCTGCCCCTTCGACTGCCACCGTCATGGCCTTTTCTCCGCCGGCAATCAATCCGACAACTAATTCTGGCGCTACACCAAAAGTCGGTACACATTCTGCAGCATCTAAAACGCCCAGACGACCGCTAGTGCCTGCCCCTAAGTAAATCAAGCGGCCACCTTTTTTTAGCGAGGCAATCGTCGCTTCAATGACCTTTTCGATACTTGGCAATTCTTTTTCTACTGCGGCGGCGACTTTCTGATCTTCTCGGTTCATCTTTTGACACGCTTCCGCAATCGTCATCTCATCTAAATTCGTTGTTTCATTGTTGCGTCTTTCTGTAGTCAAGTTGTCTAAATTGATTTTACTCATTGGAATCATCTCTTTCTATTTTGAATCGCATGCCTGCGCGTATATGTTGGATCAAAGGTAAATCTGCATCGATCACCTGTGCAGCTACATTGACCCGCGGATCCGATGGCAGTGGTTGTTTACATACTTGGATTTCTCCCATATATCGGGCATAGGCTTGATTATCGATCGTTACTGCCCCAATCGGTCGTTCTCGCGGGGCTTCTGTTTTGACTAAAGGAACTTCACCGAAACGAGCCTCGGCACTGCGCAAGACATCTCTCGCTTCATCTTGTCGATTTTGATGCACCCCCAGCACGTCATCTAGGTAAGCTGACCCGCACTCCTTGACTCTTAAGGGAACGACATCATATTGCGTATATTCATTGAACTGCTGGATACTTTGCTGCGTCAATCCTCCATCTCCGATATATATCGCATCCACCGTACCTGATTGCTGTAAGGCCAATGCAGCTGCAAATGGTGCCATGCCTCGATGTTCTTCTAATGTAGGTAAACCAGCATATAAAGGACCCCGCAATCGGTCATCCCCGGGCACAAAAGCTTGTACATAGAAGCCTTTGTCTTTCAACCAGCGATTTTTGTCTAGCACCCATTGTTCATCCAATCCTGTTTCCGGTCGCGGATAATAATTGTGCCAAGCTTCTAATTGCGTAAAGTCAGCGCCAAAGTCCTGCAGTTCTTGGACATCTTTTTCCGTCAACGTACTGGCATTCAATGCAATACGGAGGTGATGTGAAAATCGGGCGATTTGTTGATTGTCGATTGCGTAATCCATCCGCAACCCTGTAACACCTATAGCTGCCAATTCCTCCAAGCGATCGATAGAAAAGCCCGCATCAGTCAGCGCGTGACCCGAAATATCAACCATCAAAGACATATGATGGGTTTTGGCAAAGCCGCCAATTACCGCTAAACGCTCACGGTATTTGCTGCGATCATCTTCAGGAATATGCATCGATGTAAACATGCCTTTGAAAGAAATGGCCATTTCTTCCATTTGTGCCAGATCATCGGGTGTTAAATCTTGATTCATAAATACAGAAAAGCCAAACATCTTTTCTCCTCCTTGTTCAATATCTACAAGTGATACCGTTTTCTACAATTGCATTATAACTGACGGCGCTTTCTATTGCAACTATATTTCATAAAATATTTATTTAATTAGAAATATAGTTTCACATCATAAGAAATGTTTGCGCTGCTGAACATTCTTATGACGATAATTTAACAGTTGTGGTACACTTTATAAGGAATGAATATTTGATATTCGTATTTTTTACATAGTAGGAGGAGTCACATCATCAATGATTACAATGGATGATATCATTCGCGAAGGCAATCCGACTTTACGCGAAGTAGCCAAAGAAGTACCTTTTCCATTAAGCGATGAAGATATCGCATTAGGAAAAGACATGATGACATTTTTAGAGAACAGCCAAGATCCTGTCAAAGCAGAAGAACTTGAACTGCGAGGCGGCGTTGGGCTGGCTGCCCCACAGTTAGATATTTCAAAACGTATCACAGCAGTTTTGGTTCCTAGCAGTGATCCTGAGAACCCTGAGCCAGAGTTTAAAGATGTACTTTACAATCCTAAGATCTTGAGCCACTCGGTCCAAGAAGCTTGTTTAGGTGAAGGGGAAGGCTGTCTTTCAGTTGACCGCGAAGTGCCTGGCTATGTCGTGCGCCACGCACGCATCACCATTAGTTACTATGATATCAACGGTAAGAAGCAAAAAGTTCGCCTGAAGAACTATCCAGCCATTGTGATCCAACATGAAATCGATCATTTGAATGGCGTCATGTTCTACGATCATATCAACGAAAAGAATCCTTTCTCATTAAAAGAAGGTATCTTAGTGATTGATTAGCTGCAAGACAAAAAACCGCACCTTTGAGAAGGGTGCGGTTTTTTGTCTTGCTTATGTTAATTTCCTTTCGCTAAACGCACTTGATGGTCTGCTTTGATTTTGACCAATAATTCTGGCTGTTGGAATAAATCCAGTGCTGTCAGTGCCAACAATTCCGCGGCAATAGCAATCGATTGCAACCCTTTGTCGCTTTTGGCAGCTGCTTTGAATTCTTCTGAGTGGCCAGCAATATATGGGTCTGAGATCGAAACGGTGGGTTGGATCGTTGGGATCACTTGGCTGACATTGCCGACATCAGAAGAGCCTAAACTGGTTTTTGCTTCTGTGTCAATCTCATTTTCCGGTACTCCAGCGTCTGCGGCATGGGCAAAGAACAGCGCATCGAAGCTTGGGGTAACGATCACATCATCTACAGAATTTTGGAATAAGCCGAAATCATACGTTGCACCAGTAGCTAATGCTGCCCCTTTGACAATATTCTCAACTTTCTCATAGACGTCATTTAAGGTCGCACGGTTGCTGGCCCGCAAATAAAAGCGGCCCGCTGCATATTCAGGCACGACATTGGCTGCAACACCGCCATCGGTGATCACACCATGGATGTTGACATCCTTTGGCAAATGCAAGCGTAACCCATTGATTCCGTTGAAGACTTGGATCAGCGCTTCTAAAGCATTGATGCCTTTTTCTGGGGCTGCGGCGGCATGAGAAGCGCGGCCATAGAATTTGATATCAACAGGATCATTGGCTAAAGAAGCCGTTGTTGCGCCATAGCGGTGGGCGGGGTGTACGCACAATGCTGCATCTACATCATCAAAGAACCCTTCACGGACGAAGCTGCCTTTAGCTGAACCGTTCTCGCCACCTTCTTCACCTGGGGTACCATAGACGCGAATCTCGCCACCGATTTCAGCAACAAAAGATTGCAGTGCACTCGCCGCTAAGACAGAATACGTCCCGAATAAGTTATGACCGCACGCATGGCCGATACCAGGCAAGGCATCAAATTCAGCAAGAAACGCAATCACGGGGCCAGGTTTGCCGCTTTGATACCGCGCATCAAAACCTGTTCGATGGCCAGCGACATCTTTTTTGACATGGAAGCCTTCTTTTTCAAGTTGCGCGATCAAGGCATCTGATGAATAAAATTCATAGTTGCTGACTTCGGGATGGGCATGAATATCCAGCGCCAATGCTTGGTATTCAGGTAATCTTTCTTCAATAAATGCTTTGATGGTAGAATTTTTAGTTGTAGTTGCAGTCGTCATCTCTATTCTCTCCTCTACATGCTGATTGATTTTATTATAGTTTGTCAGTAGCCTATTTTGCACCAAACGTTTCCCATGCAGGAACACTTGACCCTTTCGATGTTTCTTCGATCACTTTCTTGGTTTCAACTGTTTGATAAGCGGCCACAACTTTTTGATAGATTTCGTTGTCTTCGTCTTCTTTGCGGGCAGCAATAATATTTACATAAGGACGAGCGGTTTCATCCACTGGTTCTAGGAAAATCGCGTCTTCTGTTGGTACAAAGCCCGCATCTACAGCCATTCCGCTATTGATCACAGAAATATCAACATCTGACAATGCTCTTGCGGTTTGCGCAGCATCTAATTCCGAAATATCCAATTGCAAGTCATTTTCAGTGATATCTGCCACTGTTGGTGTTTGTCCTGCGGCTTCATCGACTTTGATCAAACCTGCTGTTTGCAGCAGCAATAATGCCCGACCACCATTCGTGACATCATTAGGGATCGCAACTTTCGCCCCTTCCGCCAAATCTTTGACATCAGTGATTTTATCAGAGTAGATGCCTAAAGGCGCATTGACGGTATTCCCGATCGATACCAGATCAGTCCCAAACTCTTCGTTATAATTGTCTAAGAAAAACTGATGTTGGAACGCATTGATATCGATGGATCCATCCGCTAAAGCTTGATTCGGTTGGTTGTAATCCGAAAATTGGACATACTCTAAATTGATGCCTTCTTCTTTCAAGCGTTCTTTGACACTATCCCAAACGTCCGTATCCGCACCAATCAAGCCTAATTTAACAGTTACTTCTTCTTGTGAACTATCCGTTGAAGCGCTGCTGCTGTTACCGCACCCGCTAATCAATAATAATGCTGCCCCTAACACAACTGTTTGAATCCATTTTTTCATTTTTTATTCCTCCAAGTTTTCGCTATTTTTTAATGAGATACGCGTTTGACCAAAAGATTGCTGATAAATTGACTGATGAAGACCAAGACCAAGATAATCAATGTCGCCATAATGGTCACATCACTTTGGAATCGATTGTAGCCACGCGTGATGGCGAGATTGCCTAACCCGCCGGCACCCACAGCACCAGCCATTGCCGTCAAACCAATGACATTGATGATCGTCAGTGCAGAAACGCGAATGATGCCCGCCAATCCTTCTGGTAAATACACTCTAAATATAATGCCGATCGGACTCGTACCCATCGCTTCAGCTGCTTCAACAACGCCTGGATCGACTTCCAATAAAGAAATCTCGATCTGACGTGCAAAAAAGGGAATGATTCCAGCAATCAACGGCACTAACGCAGCTGTTTCACCTATCGTCGTCCCCACGATCAAACGGGTGAACGTACCCAATAATGCCAGTAATATGATAAATGGAATCGAACGTACGATGTTGATCACTTTATCCAAAAGTTCAAACAACCCACGATTTTCTAAAATACCGCCTGGTCTAGTCACCACTAAGACGATCCCCAATAAGATGCCCAGAATGCCGGCGATCAATGCTGTCCAAAACGTCATGTAGAGCGTCTGGATCGTGGCAGCGACAAACTCATCTGAAATGGCCACTACATTGGGAAAATATCGTTCAAATAAAGCCCCCATTTAAAACCCTCCCTCAATCACATTGTTTAATGGTTCTGCATGATTTTCTTTGATGATGTTGGTATACACACCATGTTCTTTCAAATAAGCCAATGCCCGTTTCCGTTGTTGATACTCTCCGGATAAGCTAACGATCAAACTGCCGATCGGCACCTCTTGTAAAATCTCGACGTTGCCATACAAGATATTGGTCGTCACTTTGTAACGGCTATACAGTTGCGCTATCAGCGGTTCGTTGGTCTGATCGCCAACATAAGAAAGCTCAACCAACCATTCATTTGGTGCCAACGCAGAAAATTTGGTGCTGCCTAAAATCGTTTCTAAGGCTTGATCAATATGTGTGGCTGTCCGAATAAAATCTTTGGTCAACGGTTTTTCCGGCTTGCTGAAGATTTGAATACTAGACCCTTGTTCGATGACCTCGCCATCTTCCATAACTGCGACTTTGTTGCAGATTTCTTTGACGACTTGCATTTCATGCGTGATGATCACGATCGTCAATCCTAACTTGCGATTCAGCTTTTTGAGCAAAGCTAAGATCTGCAAAGTGGTTTTGGGATCCAATGCGCTGGTAGCTTCATCACAGAGCAAAATCTGCGGATCGTTGGCTAATGCTCTCGCAATGGCGACCCGCTGTTTTTGCCCCCCAGATAATTGACTGGGAAACGCCTCGGCTTTTTCTTCCAACCCAACAAGCGCCAATAAATCTGTCACTTTTTGACGACGTTCCTGTTTGGATCTGCCCGCATATTTCAGGGAGAAATCCACGTTGTCAAAAACATTGCGACTGTTCATCAAGTTGAAGTGCTGAAAGATCATCCCGATCGTTTTTCTTTTCTCGCGTAAAGCTTTTGCCGACAATGCCGTCAAATCTGTGCCATCCACAACGACTTGCCCTTGCGTTGGGCGTTGCAAGAGATTGATCACCCGTACCAACGTACTTTTACCGGCCCCTGAATAACCAACAATGCCGTAGACATCTCCTTTATCGACTTCTAATGACACTTGTTTGACTGCTTGGATCGCAGTTTTTTTTGGTTGATTGAATGTGACTGATATATCTTTTAAAGAAATCATGTACTTCCTCCTTTATTTTCTTCAACTACGCAAAAAGCGTCCTCAAGCAAACCAATGATTGATTTGCTTGAGGACGCTTTTTGCGTGTTACCACCTCTGTTCAAGCCTTGCTCACACAAGACTCCTTTTCAAGTACCTACATACTCTAGCGAGATAACGGTCGCTGCCGTCGCTGCCTTGCAGGTATCTGCTCGGAACGAATCACTCCTTGGCCATTTTCTATCCGTGTTTTTTTGCTTCTTTTCAGCTGCCGAAGCTCTCTTTTGAAAAAAACTGCCGTATATACTTACCAATTCATCGTGTTTGATACTATTTTTATGTACAAAAAAATCCTTTTATCAGCCTAAGCTAATAAAAGGACGAAAGTTCGCGGTACCACCTTTTGTTCGGAAAGTTGCCTTTCCCTTGACCCAACATCTGTCTGCACAGAGATTGGCGCTCGCGGTATCGGTCGAGCAGTCCGTGATTGCCTACTTATCGACAATCAATCCTCCAAGGCCATTGTTCAACGCTTCTGACTTAACTCTTTCCACCAAACAGAGTCTCTCTTTAAAGTTTCGTCGTTTACTTTCCTTATCATCAGATCTATTTATTCTTGTTGTCATGTACTTTACTGGAAAATGCACTCCTTGTCAACACAAAAAATCATTTTTTATGGTTGCGGCAATATGCGGGCATAGCGTCCTTGCCAGATTCCTTCATACCAGTCGATGATTGCCGGTGCCGACAATCCATTGCTGGGATACGTACTCGTTGCATAGCTATACAGGCTGTTTTTATAACCCAAACCATGGGCAAACTTGATCGTTCCGTCCATACAATACTCTGTTTGCGCCCCTGCAAATTCAATCGACCCAACACCTAAATCAACCAAAATCGATTGTAGATTGGTTTGAAAAAAACTATTGGCATGTGTTTTCCGAACATATCTATCACTTTTTTCTTGATGCAGTTCAGGATACAATTGCCACGATGATTCTCCATAAATCAATGCCTCATCTTCGTGCTGTACAAATATAATGGGACGTGCAGCTGCCCGATACCTATCAATGCGCTGATTGGTAAAAGCAATCAGTTCTTCCAGATGATCAATCGTTGCGCCGTTTTCATTGCACACACCATTCTGCAGATCAATCACCAGTAATACATCTTCCATATGATCACTCCTAATTTTGATAGAGCATACCTTGTTCTGCCAATAATGCTTTGGCTTTGACCAAGTCCGCTGCATCTTGATAGCGCAGCGTATGCAGATGGATGCCATTGGTCAAGTCTGACAATAATCGCGCCTCAGCATGTTGACTCCTTGCCATAAAGTCCGCTACATCTTGCGCTGTTTGAATACGCAGACTCCCTGTCAATTCTCCATATATGTCGTGTTCTACCACCACATCTAACACTTCCAAGTGGCAAGCAACAAAAATATTCAGTTCCGCTTCTGTTTGTGCCGGTGTATGCTGAACGGCGATTTTGGTGACATTGCCCTCAGCAGCCATCAGTGCTTGCAGCCGATATCCTCTTGCAGTAGCGACGATTTCTTCTCCAGCCGCCCGCATCAAGGCAATATCCCCAACAATGATTTGTCGGCTCACACCTAGTGCATCTGCCAATTTGCTGGCACTGATTGCTTTATCTGCTGCTTGCAAAGCGGCTAAGATTTGGGTGCGTCTCGTTGTCCCATCCATTCCTTAATCCTCCAGTCGTTGATTTTGATACGCTCTTGAATGCGCCATGATCGATTCAAATGAAGCAACGATTGTTTCTTCAAAAGCTTTATTTGATACAGATTGACGGATATTGTCTAACACTTTGGCCTCACGATTTTCATCTAAGACCGGCATGTGGCTTGATTTTTTGACTTGGGCGATCTCATTGACCGTTGTCATGCGTTTTTCTAACAAGTGGGTGATCTGCCCATCGATTTGATCGATTTCTTCCCGTAAAGGCTGCAATGGATCTGCGGATTCTGCTTCATTCAAATCGATTGTTTTGATCACGCGGGCCGGATTGCCTGCGATCACCACATTGTCAGGAAATGATTTGGTGACAACACTTCCTGCCCCGACAACGACATTGTTGCCTAAGCGCACGCCAGGGACAATCGTTGCGGCCCCTCCGATCCAGACATTGTCGCCAATCACGATGGGTGCACCTAATTCAAGACCGCTATTGCGTTTGACCGGATGCAGTGGGTGGGTGGCAGTAAACAAACGGACATTGGGTGCCAACATACAATTATCGCCGATCGTGATTGGACAAACATCTAGCAAAATACAATCATAATTGGCATAAAAGTTTTTGCCAATAGAAATGTTATAGCCGTAATCGAAACGTACATTCGGTTCGATGTAAATCCGTCCGCTGACCGTACCAAAGGTTTCTTTCAATAGCTGTTCTTTGACTTTTTCATCGGTTTCTTGATTGATCAACGCCATTTGTTCCCGGGCATATTTTCGATCTGCAGTCAATTCTGGATCTGGTGCGAAATACAATTCACCAGCAATCATTTTTTCTTTTTCTGTCCGTTCTGTCATTGTTTTTCCTCCGTTATGTGCCGTATTCTTTTCATTAACGGCGCGTTATTCTTCATTTTTAAACTAATGCAAAGATGTCTTCGCCGCGCGCCAATACTTGCTCAGCTGCGATACCCGCAACTGGGGTTTGGTTGATCACCAACACTGACGGTGTTTGCTGGTACTGGATCAAACCGGCAAAGGGATACACTTGCAATGACGTACCTACGACAACCAGCAATTCGGCTTGCATTACAGCAGAAATCGCCGCTTCAATCTGAGCATCTGCGAACCCTTCTTCGTAAAGGACGATATCCGGGCGAATTTGCCCCCCGCACGCTAGATGATGCCAATCTGTCAAATAGGTTTCCCATGGAACAGTTTGGCCGCATTTCCGGCAATAACAATGGTAAAGACTGCCGTGAAAATCGATGCAATGATGGCTGCCAGCTTTTTTGTGGAGGCCATCAATGTTTTGCGATACCGTCCAGACAGGCCGTGACGTTTCAAGCGCTGCAATGGTTCGATGAATCACATTGGGCTTGGCATGAGGATGATACAAGTGTTGAACAAATTGATAAAAGGTATCCGGTTCATTGACCATACAGGTATGGCTCAATAAATACTCGGGTTGCTGAATCCCTTGATAAACCCCTTTTAACGAGCGATAATCAGGAATGCCAGAAGGCGTTGAAACCCCTGCACCAGTCAAAAAAGTACAGCTCTTGGCTTCTCGAATCAGTTTGGCAGCAGTTTGGCTATCCATGGTTTCCCTTCTTTCTTCCAATATTTTCAGGTTGGTTATGTATGGTATCTAGTATACCATTTTGCGCCGCATAATCACTAGCTTTTGCCAATTATCTAACGATGACTAGGACTGTATCCCGCAGTAGTTTTCCCTTACGATGCTGCACAAAAAAACGCCTCAGCAATCGACATTGCGGTCGTTGCTGAGGCGTAAAAAAATGTTTCGTACAACTATCAGATAGCAGTGTCGGTTTGGGCTGCTTCTTGGACAAGTGCAATCGTCATGGCCACCAATTGCTGCAATTCTTCGATTGGCATTTTTTCATTGACTGTGTGAATGTCTTCATAGCCGCAGGCAAGCACACCCATTTCAACACCTAAGCCATTGAAGATATTGGCATCGCTGCCGCCGCCAGCTGCAAATGATTGGTACGTCCGTCCTATTTTGGCAGCAGCAGCGGCGGCCATACGGACAGCTTTGCAGTCGTCAGAAAGTTGAATACTCGAAAAATTCACCTTGGCTTCTGCTTGGACTTTCCCACCCATGCTCGCAGCCGTTTCTTCCAAAATGGTCAACATCTCATCCACTTGGTGCGCCAATTTCTCTTGATCAAAAGAACGGACTTCTCCGATGATCTCTACATGATCTGCTACCACATTCGTCGGACCAGTAGCCATAAAGGTGCCGATGTTGGCGGTGGTTTCACCATCGATTCTTCCCAATGTCATTTTTGCCACCGCTTTAGCAGCTATTTCGATTGCTGATACACCTTTTTCCGGTGCGACACCGGCATGAGCTGTGATGCCATTCACCGTTGCTTTGATTTCTGCCGCGCCTGGTGCAGCGGTCTTCATCCCGCCAACAGCTCCGCCAGTATCTAATGCATAACCGATTTGCGCTCTGAGATGCGCTGGATCGATTGCTTTGGCCCCCAGCAAACCAACTTCTTCCCCAACGGTAAAGATTATTTGCAGATCCCCATGAGGGATCTTTTGTTCCTGAATCGTCCGTACTGTTTCTAAAATTGCGGCAACACCCGCTTTGTCGTCCGACCCAAGAATGGTTGCACCTTTTGACGAAATCACACCATCGATACATTGTGGTTGAATACTTTTTCCTGGGCTCACCGTGTCGATATGGGCATTCAGCAACAATGGTTCAGCATCGGGGATATTTCCCGGTAGAAAGGCCAGCAGATTGCCTGACCCTAACCCTGTGATTGGTTGACTATCATCTTCAAACACCTCGATCGCCAATTCTTTCAATGTGTGCAGCAGATAGTCGGCAACGTTTCTTTCTTGTCCTGATTCCGAATCGATTTGTACCAATGTGCAAAACGTGGTGAACAATCTTTCTTGATCCATGTCAAATCCTCCTTTTGTCTGGTCTATCACTAGATATTATACAAACAAGCGCATGGTCAGCATGGCCAACGCCGCGTTGATCAATGAAATCAAAAACATGTGGAGATTATACTTCGTTGGCAATGCTGCGGTACCTAGAATACGACCCAAATATTGGACTTGTGAGCCAATCAAATAGATCGCCGGCAACAAAATCGTCGCTTCCGCTCCCGTCAGTTCTCCGGCTGCAATCAGGCCAGCTGCAATCCCAACGCCGCCGCCCATGGACAACCAAGCACCCATCAAAACAGTTGCCGCCACCCCTGGTAAGCCAAATATCACCATCACAGGACGGAAAAGCTGCCCGATCAAAACCAATGCCCCAGTTAATTCCAGTACCTGAATCAACGCAAAAGCAAAAATAATATTCGGGATCGTCGAATGAACGGCAATCTGAAAACCATTCCGTGCGCCTTCGACAAATGCATCAATCACTGAACCTTTTTTCATATCTGCACCTCTCCTTCTGGCGATCCATTGATGGGAAATCTGTTCAGATACAAACGCATCAAATTAGCACCTAGAATTTTATAAAAGAAAATCACCAACAAAGGAACCAAAATCGGCACGTTCCCTAAAAAAGGAAACAGTGCTGCCCCACTTCCCAGAAAATTGGTCAGCGCGGCGCCAGCTGAAAACTGAAATGCGCAAAAAATGATTTTTTCCTTTGCATCTAAGCGATTCTCCTCAGATATTTGCTTCATCATCGAAGCACCCGCGTCGGCAGATTGCAGGCTTGCGACCAATGCAATCCCTGAAGAACCTGGGATACCTAACAATGGGCGTAACAAAGGACTCAATAAATGTTCTGCCGCATTCAATCCATCAAAGTGCTCCACGATTTTGATGATCCCAAGCGAGAACATGACTGCCGGTACCAACGATAAGGCAAAGAGAAAGCCATCTCGAACCCCCGTTCCATCGATGCCTCTGAATGAACTTGCAAGGACACCATCCCCTTCGCCTAAGTCCCCCAACACACCAAACTCACCGACAATATTGTTAAAATCCAACGCTTGTAGAGGACCTTCGCTTGCTGTAAAAAGTCCGGAAAAAAATAGAAAAATAAGAATGAGTGCTGCGTATCCTGTCCATCGTACTTTCGTTTCCAATTTGCGCCTCCAATAAATAACGTATTTTTATTCAATTGTTCAAAGTTATTTTAACATAATTGACCAATATATCAAAAATATTTTGGGGTGCTATTTTCATTCTTTCGTTTGACTGTTCGTTGCCATTGATTTTTTTATTGATCCGCTGCATGATGCAGTAAAACATTTTTCAAGTTGAATCTTTCATGACTTTTTTGCTAAAACATGGTAAACTATTCACGAATTAAAGTGAGGTGAAATACATTGGTAGCATTTCTTATTTATTGGGCAATGATCATCATTAGTTTTGGTTGGTTAGCAGTCAGCTTATACTTCTCTATTTTCTATTTGGCACGTAAAGAAAATGGAAATCTATGGGCCTTTGGTTTATTAAACGTCATTACAGCTATTATTCAAGCCATCGTGCTTGTGGTCTATCGTTCATTAGGCCAAGATTGGGGCGTCACACAATATTCAAGCTTGATTTACTTAGCGCTTGGTCTATTGTTGGGACTCACAGTGATCCAAGCTGTTTTGGGTCGTGAACCAAAAGCGAAAGTTGCATAATCGATGAATCGATACACACAAAGACGGCCCTACTTTCTGATTGAGAAAGATAATGGTCGTTTTTTTGTTAAAAAGAATTGACATTCGCTAGAAATTCTTCTAAACTCTGATAAGAATCAAATTAAATACGAGTCCCCTTTAACATTTAGGTAGAGGTCGCGAGGTTCATTAATCCTGCTGAGTGCAGCAACACGTTAACAGCAGAGCTAGGGAATATCGCCGAAACAAAGTTGGTTTTGCTAGAATCACTCTGTTGGGCCGCAAATGAATAATTTGCGGACTGTCTTAGCTTCGCTAAGTTGCGCTATGTTTTGTGAAAGGTTTGTCGACAAAAACCTGTCCACAGCCGTTTTCCAATCATGGAGTACGGCTGTTTTTTGTGCTTTTTCACCCATGCCTGCCTGTTTTGCTCGTGAAAGGAAAGAGAAAAATGAAAAAACATTATTGGATTTGGGCCTTATTCGCCCTCTGTTTGTCGTTCGGTCAATGGACTTCACCTGTGGCCGCGGATGAACAAACACCCCCTGATCAATTCCGGGTTGGCATGGAAGCTGGCTACGCCCCTTTCAACTGGACCCAAACGACGGATGCCAACGGTGCCGTACCTATCTCAGGAGAGGAAGGTTCAGCTTTTGCTGGCGGCTATGACGTCCAAATCGCCAAAAAGATCGCAGAGGGTCTAGGCAAAGAGTTGGTGATCGTCAAAACCCAATGGGATGGTTTGGCGCCAGCCTTGCAATCTGGAACGATCGATGCCGTGATCGCCGGGATGTCGCCCACAGCAGAACGTCGGGAACAAATCGACTTCACCGATCCTTACTATGAATCAGACCTAGTGGTCGTTGTACGTAAAGATGGTGACTTCGCAGATGCCAAAAGTTTGGCAGATTTATCTGGCGCGAAAATCACAGCGCAATTAAATACCTTCCATTATACCGTGATCGATCAGATCCCTGATGTCGACAAGGAACAAGCCATGCGTGATTTTTCTTCCATGCGGGTGGCATTGGCTTCTGGTATCATTGATGGGTATGTCAGTGAACGTCCAGAAGGTGTCACAGCTGTCGGTGCCAATCCAGATTTAGAGATGATCGAATTTGCAGATGGCGCAGGATTTGAAACCAATCCTGAAGACGTGCAAGTCGCTGTAGGTATGCGTAAAGGCGATAGCGACGTTGCCGCTGTCAATCAAATTTTAGCTGGTATCTCTCAAGAAGAACGGACCGATTTGATGGATCAAGCAATCATTCAACAACCAGCAGATGCCAGTGGCGAAACCGCTGATCAAGGACTGATCGCAGATTTCAAAAAAATCATTGATGATTATGGGCTGTTGTTCTTGCGCGGTGCCGGACTGACCTTGTTCATCGCCATCGTATCAACAGCCATTGGCTTGCTGATTGGTTTACTGGTCGGTGTCTTCCGTACATTGCCATTATCTGAAAACCCAGTCAGCCGTTTCTTCCAGCGTGTCGTCAATGGTTTATTGACGATTTATATCGAAGTCTTTCGCGGTACACCAATGATGGTGCAAGCGATGGTCATCTTCTATGGGACGGCATTGGCTTTCGGTGTATCGATGAATCGGACAATAGCAGCCTTATTGATCGTGTCGATCAATACTGGAGCCTATATGTCTGAAATTGTGCGCGGCGGGATCTTCGCCGTTGATGATGGCCAGTTTGAAGCGGCTCAAGCAATCGGAATGACCCACTGGCAAACCATGATCAAAGTCGTTTTACCGCAAGTCATGCGCAATATCTTGCCAGCGACAGGAAATGAAATCATCATCAATATCAAAGATACAGCTGTTTTGAGTGTCATTAGTGTAGCCGATCTGTTCTTCCAAGGAACCTCTGCTGCCGGAACGAACTTCCAATATTTCCAAACATTTGCGATCATCGGTGTCATCTATCTGGTCCTGACTGTCAGTGCGACACAGATTTTACGTTTTGTAGAGCGTAAAATGGATGGCCCTAGCGCTTATGTAAAATTGGAAGACATCAACCCAAATGAATAAGGAGGAAGAACATGTCAGCAATCATTGAAATCAACCGTTTGAAAAAAAGTTTTGGCGACAACGAAGTTCTAAAAGATATTAGTTTGTCTGTCAACAAAGGTGAAGTCGTGACGATCATTGGTTCTTCCGGCTCAGGAAAATCAACCTTGCTTCGCTGTATCAATTTATTAGAAAAGCCCACCAGTGGTGAAATTGTCTATCTCGGAGAAAATGTGTTGGAAAAAGGGTATGATCTGCCGAAATACCGCACCCATTTAGGGATGGTGTTCCAATCATTCAACCTATTCAATAATATGAATGTTTTAGAAAATTGTGTGACTGGTCAAATCACCGTCCTCAAACGTGACCGCAAAGAAGCCGAAGCGATTGCCAAAGAAAACCTTGAGAAAGTCGGCATGGCGCAATATAGCAACGCAAAACCTTCTCAACTGTCCGGCGGACAAAAACAACGGGTGGCCATTGCCAGAGCACTGTCGATGAATCCAGATGTCATGTTGTTTGATGAACCGACTTCAGCACTTGATCCCGAAATGGTCGGCGAAGTCTTGAAAACAATGAATACCTTGGCCCATACAGGACTGACGATGGTGATCGTGACCCACGAAATGGGCTTTGCCAAAGAGGTATCTGACCGTGTGATTTTCATGGATAAAGGGGTCATCGCAGAACAAGGCACACCAGAAGACATTTTTGTCCATCCGCAAGAACAACGTACCAAAGAGTTCCTTTCACGGGTACTTAATTAAAAGAGCAGCTTAAAGAACGCACACCGCTTGACTGGCCTTGTGATTGTATCCAACATGGGTTTTGAGCGGACACTGCGTTCTTTTTTTGTTTGCCGCTGTATAAAGCAAGCTGATTTTTAGGCATTTTTCACTAAAAACTATTGCATTTCATGTCATTTTTTGTTACTTTTTTTAAAACTATGGAATTATAGGAGTCTTTGATTTATGGAAAAGAAATTGCGTTTGAAAGATTATCTTTATGTTGGCTCAATGTTATTTGGGCTGTTTTTTGGTGCTGGAAATCTGATTTTCCCTGTTCATATGGGGCAAGAAGCTGGAGCAAATGTCGGATTGGCCAATCTCGGTTTTTTGGCCACCGGGATCGGATTACCTTTCTTAGGGGTCATCGCCATTGGACTTTCTCAAAGCAGCGGGGTCTTTGAATTGGCCGCCCGGGTCAATCGCCGGTATGCAATGATCTTCACCGTGTTGCTATATTTGGTGATCGGTCCATTTTTTGCATTGCCGCGTCTAGCCACCACTTCCTACGAGATTGGCTTAGCGCCTCATGTGTCTGACAGCCTGAACACACTGCTGCTCGCCTTATTTTCTTGTTTGTTTTTCGGCGCTGCTTGGTGGTTTTCACGTAAACCAAGCAAAATATTAGATTATGTCGGCAAGTTTTTGAACCCTCTGTTCTTGGTCTTGCTAGGGGTGCTGCTGTTGTTTGCTTTCTTGAATCCGCTGGGGGCAACCAGTGAGATTGCGGTGCAAGCCAATTATCAAAGTGATGCTTTCTTTACTGGGTTTACCAATGGATACAATACCCTGGACGCCCTCGCTTCTTTGGCATTCGGGATCATCATCGTCTCAACGATTCGCAATATGGGCATTGAAAAGCCTGCCACCGTCGCGAAAGATACCATTTTATCCGGATCAGTGAGTATCGTCTTGATGGGAATCATCTACACGCTGCTTTCATATATGGGGGCAATGAGTATCGGACAATTCCCTATCAGCGAAAACGGGGGGATCGCTTTAGCCCAGATCGCCAACCATTATCTCGGCACTTTAGGCAGCCTATTGTTGGCTTTGATCGTGATCTTAGCCTGTTTAAAAACAGCCATCGGCTTGATCACAGCATTCTCAGAAACCTTTGCCGGGCTGTTTCCCAATCAAAGCTACGCCTTCTTTATCGGATTGACGAGTATTTTGCCAGCGATCTTTGCCAATGTTGGCTTGACCAAAATCATTGAGTTTTCAACGCCTGTGTTGATGTTTATCTAT
This sequence comes from Enterococcus salsurae, assembly GCF_054784955.1. Classification (NCBI taxonomy): domain Bacteria; kingdom Bacillati; phylum Bacillota; class Bacilli; order Lactobacillales; family Enterococcaceae; genus Enterococcus; species Enterococcus salsurae. The sequence continues at coordinate 218,985 of NZ_BAAHWY010000004.1, forward strand.
CCCTTGGCGATCACATTGATCCTTTTGGCGATCATCAGCCCGTTGTTTGGTCATCGTGCCAGCGTGTATCGCATGACGACTTACTTCACACTGATCGCAGCGATCATCGACGGATTGAATGCTTGCCCAGCATTGATCAAAGACACTGCTTTCGTCCAAGCGATTCTGCGTTTCGCTGAAAACTATTTGCCATTTTTCCAAATTGGTATGGGTTGGGTCACTCCAGCAATCATCGGATTTATCATTGGTTTATGTTGGACATGGTTCAAAAAATACCCCGTCAAGTAAAAAATCAGCTAAAATATGCAAAAATATCCTACTTTTTCTTAAAAGGTAGGATACTTTTTTGCATAAAAGACTGACAGGTGGGAAAAAAAACGATACAATAGAGCCAATAAAGGAGGATACTTATGTTTTACGAAGAACTTATGATGGATCCGCAAACATTAATCAAATTTAAAATATTCCGGCGTATGCTGACTTTACAACACCCTAGCCACCCGATTGCCCAATTGGCGAAGGAAATGGAGTTGAGCTACCAACAAGCTTTCATCGAGTTGACTGAGATCGACCAAGATCTGAATGAGTTAACTCCAGATCACATGTCGATACTCGGCCGCGGTGGCAAACTGCAGCCCCAGAATATCGCGGTAACGATCGATGAGTATCGCTTCTATTTATTAAATAAAAGCGTGCCGTTTTTATACGTTCTTTATATGCTGAATGAAGAAGATCCTACGATCACTGATTTCTGCGAAAAATATGATGTCAGCCGCTCCACAGTTTCCCGAAAATTTGAAAAACTAAAAAATCATTTAAAACAATTCCAACTACGCTTTACCTATACCGAATCGAATTTGGTAGGGGATGAACGTTTGGTTCGTCTGTCATTGTTCAATATCATTTGGTTAGGTGTAAGAGGTATCGAATGGCCTTTTGCCCTTCCGGAAGCGGATGCCGAAGCGTTTGTGGATGAATTCAGTGAATATTTCCCAATGACGCATTCCTATTTGGGTCGTTTAGAATTAAAATATTTTGCTGCTTTGGTCTTATTGCGCATCAAAAAAGAAAATTATGCAAAATATGACAAACGCTATAACTTCTTGATGAAGAACAACCGCTATTTAGATTTCGACCGATTAAAAGCCTTTATCGGCGATCGTTTCGCGTTAACTGACAAACAACTTAAAGGCGAATCTGGATTTATTTATTTACTCGCGCAAATGTTTCCTTTCTATCTATCCACAGATGAGCCTGCTTTACAACAAACATTATACTTTTTTGCAGACAAGAAAAATCCTGTCTACCCATTAGTACAAGACTTATTAGCAGAGATGAAAGAAACTGTCTTTGCCTCTCAACCAAGCCTCTTGGATGAGCCATTGATCATCGGTAATCTGATCAACGTGACTTATGGCAATTATGTTTTCAGACAACCATTTCCAAATATCTATCGCTTGCTGAACCCGAGGATCAATCGTGGGGCTGCTGAAGCACAACTACAAGCCAAAATCAGCACTTTTTTGACCAACTATCGCGAAGATGCAACTGTTGATTATTTAAACGATGACAATCAAGAACAAATGGCGATCATGTATACCCATACGCTTCTGCCATTTTATGATCAAATTCGTTATGCTAATCACTTGTATGTGGGTATCGCGTTAGAAGATAACTTTTTATTGGTACAAGGCTTGTCGCAATTCTTGCACGACTTAACCTTTGTGGCTGCGGAACCTTATGACCAAAATCATCAAGCAAAATACGATGTTGTTGTCGGCTCAAGTCAATTATTGAAAAAATTGAACCCTGATACAGCAAGTTATTTATGGGATTATGCCTCTGATGATCGTCAGTATATCGATCTATATCGTTCATTGAAGAATCATTTCGATGAAAAAAATCTATCACTGTAACAGAACCGTCACAGGTTCTTAAGAACTTTCAAAGGGTTTTGTCACAAAATATTCATATTTAAGCCGTATACTTTATGTATACCAACAAACAACCCTAACTAACACTTTTTCATTTTTAACTCCTTCCCACCGGCCACCCACCGGTGGGTGTTTTTTTGTTTGAAACAGGATGTAAACAAGTATTGCAACGGATAGGTGCCCATTTGCAACAAAACTGCACTTGTGCGATACGACTATTTCTTTTATCATTGAAGGAAAAGCAACGGAGGTACGTCATGTTTTCTGAACGGCTAAAAGAACTGCGGAAAAAACAGGGACTTTCTCAATCAGTTCTTGCAGAATATCTCTCAATATCAAGGCAAGCTATCTCGCGCTATGAGAAAGGATCTGCGGAACCAGATCTAAAAAACTTGACACGTATTGCAAATTACTTCGACGTCTCTACAGACTATTTGTTGGGTAACGAAAATCAACCTGCTATAGTCCAAAGTTCTTTAGACCATATCTTTGTTACCAGTATCATCTCAGGGACTCTTTCAGCTTTCTACAAATTTACTTTGTCACCAGTTTTTGCAGCAAAAGCAGATGAACCTACCATTTTACTTTGCGGCATCGATAAACATACCTTTTGGGGCGAGCATTCGGTCCAACTAGCCTTTTATCCTTCCAAAGATGCTGCTGAAAAAGAAATAGAAGCTTTGTATCGTGCCATCTCTAACGGTCATCGAACCTATACACTGCAATTCTTCGTGCCTACAACCAATAAAGGGCGTTTTGGGATTAAAATACTGGATATCTCGTAAAAAAAATGATGATTCTTAAACACTTCCCAATCTTTTCTCCACAAAAAATTCACATTTTCTAGGTATATTATATACATACCAACAAACAACCCTAACTAACACTTTTCATTTTTACTCCTAGCCTGTCAGCCACCCACTGACAGGCTCCTTTTTTTGTCGTATACTTAAAATAAAAAAGAGGTACCGTTATGTCTACTGTAGATCAATATATCGCCAATGCCCCTACACAGCATCAGGCTGTTCTAATAAAAGTCCGACAAACGATTCTAGAGGCAGTGCCTCAAGCAATCGAGAAAATCAGCTATCAAATGCCTACTTACCATTACCATGAAAATCTTGTTCATTTCGCTTGTGCAAAAAAACATGTAGGTTTTTATCCTACACCTGATGCCATTCAGCATTTTTCAAAAGAGCTGGCACCTTATAAGACGAGCAAGGGTGCTGTTCAATTTCCTTTCGATCAAGAGATCCCTTATCCGTTGATCAAAGATATGGCAGCGTGGCGCCTCTCAGTGGTTCAATTGGCCCATGGGGAGAACTAAATACACAAAAGAAGAAGCGGTCATTCGTTGACCGCTTCTTCTTGCTTATCTATTCGTTTTTTCGCACTGGGCTTGGTGTTCAATGTACTGACCTTTAAAATTTGATGTAACGGAATGATCCGCAACTGCTGACGATTGTTTTGCAGCTTCAACACAACTTGTTCCTTCGCGACCGTCTTGCCTACGATCCATCCGGTAACGGTTTCAAATTCTCCTAATTTCTCTGCCTTGACTTGCAGCACCACCAGATACTTAGCAGTTGCTGCCTCTTGCAGCAGACGCCGTACTTCTCGTAATTTCTCTGTTTGGTTCTTCTTGTCTGCATCATCACTGAAAAACGTATCCAGTAAAGTGGTGGATGTCATCACAATGAGTTTACCTAATTTTTTGATAGGCGATGGTTTCTTTTCCATTGGACTTTCCTTTCTGCACGATACCGAGGCAAAAAGCCACACATACGTTCGCATCTCTTATCCTATTTTACCAAACTTACGCAAAAAAACAAGAGCGAACATCGCTATTTTTCTTCCCCGAATGCTGCGAACCAATAGGGCATGCCTAATTTGATCAAACGATAGGTTTCTTCAAAATCACCAGTATAATAAGGATCTGGAATCTCCGTCTCTTGCTGCTCAGGGACTACACTTAAATACGCATGAATCTTGTCTCTATATTGCTTTGGTGCTTGTTTTCGTAATGCTGCAACATTTTGGTCATCCATTCCGATGATCCAATCAAAGCGTTCAAAATCGGCCTCGGCCACCTGACGAGAAATCAACCCTTCACTGCTGAGGCCCTTTTGTGCCAACAAATGCCGCGTACCAGGATGGGCTGGGTTGCCCGCTTCCCACGAACTCGTTGCTGCAGAGTCCACTTGCCAGTCTAATCCTTGTGCTTTGATCTCTGCCTGGAATAAGGCTTCTGCCATTGGTGAGCGACAGATATTGCCTAAACAAACAAAAAGTATTTTGGTCATGGTTCACTGCTCCTCTTGTTCATAAATTTGGTAAGAAAAAAATTCAACATCTTTGGCTAAACGAAACAATTGCGTTGCAATTTCTAGCGGCGACTCTGGAAAATCATTCCGCAACCATGATTCTAGGATGCCGCCGCACCCATAGGAAAAGAAACGGCTATAAAAGCCAATATCTTTGGCCGTCAATTGCTGATCGGTGTCTACGCCTTGGAACAACCGTTGAAAAAGCGGTTCTGTGATCTCAAAAAAACTGCGCATCAAAATTTCTCGGTCATCGATCACTGATTTTCGATAAAAATCAGCAGAGGCTTTCATCGCTTTCAGCATACGCAATGCCGCCTCTTCCCAGTTATCCAAAGAAATATCTTCTGCGGTCAAAAAGACCAACGCATCATGATGATAGATCCACTGGATCAAGGCTTTTTTGTCTGGAAAATGATAGTAAAATGTTTGACGGTTGACATTGGCTGCCGCTGCAATCTCTTGGACGCTGATTTTATTGATTTCTTTGGTTTGGCAAAGTTGCACCAATGATTGGCCGATCATCGCTTTGGTTTGATTGCTTTCCCCCATTGTCCACCTCTTCTTGTATCTTGCTGTTTCTTCTATCATACCAAATTATGGGCAGAAATAGAATGGAAGTAAATAACTACTATGTACACAAAAAGACAGACCAAGCGGCCTGTCTTTTTGCTATCTCGCAGCCCATCAAATAAATGATTCACCATCCACATAGGTTGTGTAGATATGCTCATCCTCCACTGGATCCCCTTGGATCGCATGGATGATTTTTTCGGCAGCAACCATGCCCCACCGGTGTTTTGAGTAAGCGATCGTTGCTAAGCGCGGTTGGACAAATGCCCCCAGCTCCGTATTATCAAACCCGATGATTCGTATATCTTTCCCGATTTGATAGGCTGTCTCGCGGACATATTTATAGACCCCGATCGCCATTTCATCATTGAAAGCAAAGATATCGATCGGCCATTGCGTAGGATTGGCCAACAATTGTTTGGCTGCTTGATATCCTGAAGGTTCCGTAAAATCCCCAGGAATCACTTCGAATGGAATGCCAAAGCGCGTCAGCTCTTTGGTACTCGCTTCTAAACGTTCATAGCTGTCATACCCTGTTTCAGGTCCCGACAGCAAATAAACCTTTTCACTTTGTCCGGCAATCAACTGATCGATCGCCAAGGCAGCCCCGCCTTTGTTATCCAATAATACTTGATAAATATTGTCATGGGACATGACACGGTCTAAGACAACGATTTGATGGCCTCTTTGCGCATATTGCAAGATTTCCTCTTCAGGGAAAGTCCAATCCAAGATAATTGCGCCATCGATCATCCGTTCTGGAATGAATAAATGAGATTTTTTACCACTGCAAACGATCATTTCGTAGCCGAATAGTTCCAAGCCTTTCTTGATCCCATCAAGCAGTTCCCCGTAGAAACTACCGGCGTAGTCAGCCAAATAGACGCCAATGATATTGGTTTGTCGGCGTTTTAATGAGCGAGCCGCCATGTTCGGAACATAATTCAATTCCTTCGCGATCGCTTGGATGCGCGAACGGGTTTCCTCGGTTACTTTTGGACTGCCATTCAATGCATAGGATACGGTGGAAATGGAAACACCCGCTTGCTGGGCAATATCTTTGATTCCTACCATGGCTTCTCCTTTCTAACGATAAATATCGATTGTATTGTCGCTCTTGTTGAATAATTGGCAGATTTGTCCTTTTTCGAAACAGATTGCCCCTTGTCGATAACGGTTTTCGGCAAAGTGTAAAGGCATCTCTTGTCCATTGATAACGACTTTTGCCTCTGTCGCTTCATGAAAGACAATCTTGACTGGATGCGCATATATTTGATAGGTCAAAGTCAATCCATCAAGTTCAGCTGGCAACACTGGGTCCAACTCAAGATGATCCACATATTCACGAATCCCCAATACTTGACTGATCAATTGGTTGAGATAAATACCAGGTCCGCTGGAATAGATACGCCAGCCGCCTTTTACACCAACCGTTCCTTCTTTTAGTTTACCAAAATTCTCTTGTGCTTGATACCTTGTTTTGAAATCGCCATCAGAACTGCTAAAGTAGACATTCGCTTGCCGCAATTCGGCATTTGGCACGCGTTCTTTGATTTGGATCGGATTGATGACGCCTAATCCCTGCCACGTTTCTTGTTTATTGCCAAGTTTGGCCATTGCTTCTGTAAAACGGATGTGGGCATGAACATATTGCAAGCCAATCTCACGGCCGAAATTCGCTGCCTGTTCCGCTCGTTTGAAATTGGTACTGACGCCGCCTTGATACTGTGCTGGGCGATTCATCAGGCGGACGCCGTCTGGAAACTGCAAATGCGACTTGATGATCGCTAAGTGATGCTGAGCTTCCTCAGGTGACAATAGTTCCCCGATCATACTTTGCTGCATCGGCAACAAGCGGTATTGAATCCCCGTTTTTTTGTCCGTAGGATGAACCATCAGCTCCACATGGCTTTCATCTTCCATATAGACAAATCCTGGCAGCGTGCCGTCAGCCAGCATATAGGTTTCAAAATCCTTTTGCACACCAGCAGCCAGTGCTGAAAGATGTGCTGCGTATGCAGCGTCATAATCAGCCAGCTGCTGACCTAATTTTTTCAAGACTTCATAAGTCAGCGCGACGGTCCAGCTGCTGGCCATTTGTTTTTTCAATTTGCTGTTGTTCGGTTGCAAGGTATCATCCCAATCCCCATCGCCATAGCAAGACAAATAGGTACCAGGCAAGAAATTGGCCTCGATATAGGCAACTTCTTTTTTCAGATGGCTGAACAAACTTTCTGATGCGGTTTTTTCAAAGCTTTCTCGGTCAGTGTAAGCAATTTGTTTCTCCAAAATGGTATAATCTTTGGTCTTTTCTAAATAATCACTGACGACCTTCATTGGCCAAACGATGACATCGCCATGGCTTTCATCCGCTTTTTGTTTCTCATAACGATCAAACATAAACCATTGCGGCCAGTTGCCATCATCTTCAAATTGATTTTCAAACAAATGTTCTATGATCGAAGCAACCATTTCCGGACGATTCAAGGCCAAAAAGTATTCCGTCGGTCCTTGAGACACATCTCGCGTGCCCCAAGCAGCGCCGCCATATTGTTCCAAACCATGAGGAGATAAATAATGGACCAGCATATTGTGGGTATACCAACGGGCCAATAAGTTGAATGAGACAACATCTGCTTGGTCATGCTGCAATGAAAACTGGTGCAAGAGTGTATTGATAAAGTCCGTATACACTTGATCTTCTACTGCGTAGTCATTCACATTGGGCTGATAAGGTGCTTGGTCTAAAGTCCCTTGGATCACAAATGATACGTCTTTTTGCGCATCAAACTGCAACACTGTCAAGGCAGCTTCACCCTTGGTTCGGGACACATTGAATAAGGATTCATCTGTAACTGAAAAGGGTTGATCTGACGCTAAATAATACGTTAATGCTGGATATGCCTCGTGAATCGGTGAGTCTTGTGATCCTTTGATCGTCAGCAATTGATCCGATACATCAAGTGTGACCGTTGGCGCACTATCATCCACACCCATTACAAACTGATTGCTGATCGCCCAAGTATATGATCGTTGTTGTTCACTATGGATCGTGGTCGTCACCTGACGGCCCTCTAATTGCGTATAAGTAGTGACTTTAATGACATCATTTGCCAATTTATAGTACCAAGACGCTGCGTTCAAGCCCATCTCAAATGCAGAAGGCATCGTCAAGATCCGCCATTGGTCTGCTTCTTTCAGATAGATCCGCTGCCCTGATTGTTTGATCAGATTCAAGGCATTGCGGCTATTGCTCAACAACTTGTTCATGGATGTATTGCCCAAAACGATCTGGGAATTAAAGATTCCACTCATATAGACAGTCGTACTCATGATTGGTTGATCGACAGTCAGTGATTGCCCACTCAAAAGGATATGTCCATGACTGCGCTCCATCTCCGCTTCTTTATCCTTCAGTACCACATGATGGTAATTGTCAGTAAAGAAGGAGTACGTTTTGTCCCCCACTGTTTCAACTGCTTCTTGGTTGGGAAAACGCGCAGCGATCTCGGCTTCTGTAAATGTTTCGCCGACCACAACAGCCCCTAAATGTTTGCTAGGAACTTCTTGTCCGGTAAGGTCTTCAAATACCAATTGTGCGTATTGCGCCTCTATGTCAGCCACGGTAAATTGCGGTGCAGATACAGCGTCTGCTTGGGTTTCCTTGACAGCGGCATAAAAGACGACTTCTGTCGGTGTGTCGCTCAGTTCCAGCCATTGGCTTTGCAAGGCAATATAGGCAAATTCGTATTGATAGACTTCATTTGGCAATCTTTCTTGCTGCAACGCTTCTGGAAGATTGGTTGTTTTATAGCTACGGCCAAAAAACTGATAGCCATCGGTAGCATAGCCTTTCAGAGATTGGAAACTCCCTTGTTCAACCAGAGGGAAGCGACCACCTTGCGGTTGATTTTGTCGTGAAGAAACCGTGATCCTTCCTTCACTTTCTGTTACATGATGATCGATATACTGAGAAACATAGGCTTCATTCGATTGCACCGCACCTTTGGCGGCATTCCCTAAATCTTGTCCGTATACGATATCGGCTTTTCCACTGCCCTTCAAACGGACACGCCAAAACCAGACATTTTCTGCCAATTGAAAATCAACTTGATAGGTGATCGATTTGTACACACCAGACCACTGCAATTGATGTTCATTATAGGCAAACGTACTTTTCGCATTCGAGCCAATCAATGGGGTAAACGACACTTGTCCATCTTCTTTGATACGCAGATACAGTTGATTCAAGCTGCCATCTAATGGGTTCCCGTTTAATTGGTTGATCATTATATCATGGCTTTGGATCTCATATAAATCTCCTGTCGGTAAAAAGACAGCTGTCGTATCAGCATTGGCCACTTGAATTTTTTTCATCATAAAAACCATCCTATCTTAAACTAATCGCAGTGTTGTTTCCTGCAGGTCACGACTATTTGGTCCGACCATGATTTTGAATTCTCCAGTGTCACTTGCCCATTGCTGATTGCTGTGAACATACCGCAATTGGCTTTCATTGATTGTAAAGGTCACTTCTTTGGCTTCGCCTGCTGCCAAGACTACCTGTTGGAAGTCTTTCAACTCTTTCACTGGTCGAACGACTTCCCCGACCATATCACGCACATAGAGCTGAACCGTTTCGGTGACTGATTGTTTCCCTTCATTTTTGACGGTGATCGATACTGTCGCCGTTTGATGTGCATCGATTTGCGCTGTATCAATGTGCAAGTTGTCATAGGACACCGCACTGAAACTTAAACCGAACCCAAAAGGATATTTGGCATAATTCGATACATCCAAATATTTTGATACATATTTCTCTTCTGGTGCTTTTTCATAAGGTCGTCCTGTATTGTCTGTATTGTAGTAGATTGGCACTTGCCCAACCGTTTCTGGGAAAGACATACTCAAACGGCCACTAGGGTTATACTGTCCCCACAAGATTTCAGCCAGTGCACTTCCCCCTTCAGTCCCAGGAAACCATGCTTCAACAATCGCCTGTGCTTGATCAATCGCTTGCAGATCTAGAGGCCGGCCATTGAATAAGGTAACCACGATATTTTTGTTATGCTGAAGCAGCGTCTTGAATAATTGCTGTTGTGCTTCTGGCAAACGGATATCGCTGCGACTGGCAGCTTCTCCACTCATCCATTCTTGTTCACCTAAAGCAAAGACCACTTTATCAGCCTGTTTTACTAAATCAATGGCTTCTTGGATAGCTTCTTCACTTGGTTCGAAATAATCAAACGCTTCAGAACCAAAGATGATTTTTGCACCAATTGCTTCCGCGCCTTCTACCAGATTGACTACTTCTTCTTGTTTGCCTTGCCAAGACCATGCACCCAACAAATCTCTTGATTGGGCACCCGGGCCAACGATCGCTATTTTTTCCTGTTTCTTAAATGGCAAGATACCCTCATTCTTGAGGAGGACCATTGATTTTTTGGCAATATCTTTTGCGATCAGGCGATGATCATCAGAAAGGACTACCGCTGCCTCTTCTGCTTCATCCGCACCGCGATAAGGATTTTCAAACAATCCCAACTCATTTTTCAAGGTAAGGATGCGCAACACGGCTTCATCAAGCAACGCTTCATCGACAGTCCCTTCTTCAATCAGTTCTTGCAGATGGTCTGTATAGCAAGTAGTCATCATTTCAATATCCACACCTGCTTTGATGGCTAACTCAGCGGCTTGTTTTTCATTTTCAGCGGCACCGTGGGCAATAATTTCGATTATGGCGCCCCAGTCTGAGATAACGACACCTTCAAAGCCAAATTCTTTGCGCAATACATCTCTAAACAACCAACGATTGGCAGTGGCTGGAATACCATCCACTGTATTGAAGGAAGTCATCACTAATTTTGCCCCTGCATCAAGTGCGGCTTTATAGCCAGGCAAATAACTTTCCCGCAATTGCCGTTCTGACATATTGACTGTATTATAATCACGGCCGCCTATAGCAGCTCCGTATGCCGCAAAATGCTTCACGCACGCAGCCACACGATGGCGGTCATTGGTCAAGTCATCGCCTTGATACCCTTTAACAAATGCTTCGGCAAAGCGGCCATTTAAGTAGGCATCTTCTCCTGTTGATTCCATCACACGTCCCCAACGAGGGTCACGCACCAAATCCACCATTGGCGAAAAAGTCACATGTAAGCCTGAAACAGCTGCTTCTTTTGCTGAAACTTCTGCCATTTGCTCAGCCGCTTGGACATCCCAAGAGCTGCCCAAGGCAAGGGGAATCGGAAAAATCGTTCGAAATCCGTGAATGATATCGGCCATAAGGATCGTTGGGATATTCAAGCGATTATTCTTGATATAGTCATTCTGCACACGAATGGCTTCTCTGGCGCCAGAAACCCCTAATGTTGTTCCTGCATTATTGATATTCTCTTGCGTCAAACCTAAGTCGCTCATTGGGCCGGTTTTTTCCTCTGCTTTATCGGAATAGAATGCGGCTGCTAATTGTAAAAGCTGATCGATTTTTTCTTCGATTGTCATTTCTGAGAGTAATGCTGTCAGTTGTTGTTTTTCCATTTTTCCATTCACCCTTTTTCTTCTAATCGTATGTCTGCTTCTAACGGAAAGTGATCCGACGGAAAACGCCGGTCACAAGCATCGGTTAGGCAAGCGGTTTTTATTACTTCAAATCCCTTGGTGTAGATATAATCGATTTCTTCTAACGCTGCCCAAGGCATATCGTACGTAAAATTTTGGTAAGATCCTTTTGGTCCATAGTGAGGGTGCAAGCCGTTTTCTTTGGCATTCCTAAAAAACGCAGCTAAGTAATCATGAACAGCTTCCGTTCTTTCTGCATTCAAATCCCCCATCAGCAATACAGGATACGCACTGATTTTTTCCGCCAACCGGTTCAGGATCACTTTCATTCCTTCAAAACGAGCGGTTTCTGAAATATTATCCAAATGGGTCGAAATCACCAAAAATGGTGGCTGATCTTTCGGTGCTAAGATGGCCCAGACACATAATCTGCTATATGCTGCATCTGGATGGATACTTGGCTGATCTGGTGTCATGGATAACCAAAATGACCCTGAATCGACCAACGTATACATGCTGGGTTTGAAATATAAGCCAATCCCTTCACCTTGGCCATCACCCTCCCGCTCGGCAGTGATTCCTTGATATTGGGTCAGTTTTTTTAGATCCGCGATTTGCGTCGGACGTATTTCTTGTACCGCCAACAACGACCAATCATGATAGTTGATCAAGTCCAACACTTTGTCCGCCCGATAGCACCATTGCCAATCTTGGTCAAAATCCGTATCGACACGGAGATTATAAGTAGCTACTTTCATCTGTCTTTCATTCCTTCTGTTCATCTTTTGCCAATAATTTCTTGATTTGCTGCATCTCACGGCGAATCTGTTTGGCTTCTCCGCCGCCATGACCTTTATTCAAATAAATCATCAATTGCTTAGGTGCGAGAATCTTTTTATAGGAAACGAAGAAGTCTGTCATCGGGCAGATTGGATCTTTGCTGCCCACGGATGCAAAGACAGGACCAGTGATTTGGTGGGCCACATACTGCAAATCGTAATAGCCCATCACATCTTGGATCTGCGCAGCTTGTGTTGGGTGCTGTATGCAATAGTCTTGGACCACACTATAACTGCCGGTTTTTTGCACCATGCGATTCAAAATATTGGAATGGCTCGGTACATCCGCGAAGGTGGCAAAAATTGGACTTGCGGCCAATGCATTGACCCAGAGCGCCACTCCGCCGCCTTGGGAGCCTCCCCGCAAGATCACACGGTCTTGGTTGACTTCTGTCAATGCTTGAGCGACTTCTAGCGTTCGCAAACTATCTGCGATCAATCGCTTCATATAAAAATCTTCTTTCTTTAAGAGCCCTCTGCCAAAAGGCAGTTCATGCTGTGTTGTTTCATATGGCACATGGTCTTGCGTCTTTCCGCCTTGTCCGCGATTATCGATGACAAGACAGCCGCACCCGATCAACGGCCAATGGGCAAACTGAAAAGGTTCTTGCAAATAATTCATATACCCTAAAAATTCAATGACCAATGGACAGGCTTTCGTGGTTTGAGGCAGCAGCAAGAACCCATAGATTGTTTCGTTGCCCAAACTTTGAAAAGAAATCTGATAACAATCTATCCCATTCAACAAGGGAACTTTGCGTTCTTTTTTGAATGCGAGAGGAATGTCCCGCAGCTCTGCTTGCACTTGTGCCCAAAATCGGCTTCTTTTATTGGTTTCGCTTGTCATATACAGGCTCCTTCGCTAATACTTTGTTGAAAAAAAGGACTTGAAGGGATGCTGATCCTGAAATACCTAAACAAATAAATAAAAACAAATTGACTTTGCTGCAAAGAACAAATAACACGATCGGAATCACCAATAATATAATGGCGTTGGCGGTACTGCTTAATACTGCATATGCTGTTTCTTTCAGCGTTTCGTTTACGGATCGTTCGAATAGACTGAACAAGAGGATAAAGACCGTTAAAAACAACCCCGCCAAACTGACCAGAATCACCGACAAAACACCGAAGTAAGGCGTGATCGCCATCAAACTGTATATGATCAACGCTGCCGCAAGTACGTAGCCTAATACGATAGCTGTCAATTGAAACCCGCGGGTAAGATTGCCGCTAAACGCTTGTTGATACCTGCGCCACAATGGCAATTCCTTTTCATCCATCAACTGCCCCACCGTCTGATATAGCGCAATCAGGGCCGGCCCTGCAAAAATGATCGTCATTGCTGGCAGCATAAAGAGAAAACTAAGCATGATCATATCTGCTAAAAATGAAAATACGCGGTAATACCAGCCGTCAAAAGAAAATAATTGTTTCATGGTAAACCTCCAATCGTGGTTTGCTCCGCTTGCAATAACAAAAGAAAGGAAGGGAAAGGTCGGTTGTTGGCGTCGCTTTCCTCTTCCTTTCTATCGGTTTATTCTAGTTTTTCGCGGTTTTCAGCCATTTTTTCTGATTTGATGTCTTTGATTGCGTCCCAATTATTAGAATCTAGGAAACTTTCAAAGTCTGTCAATGTCGTGTCAAAGGCCGATTCATCTTTCGAACGAATCAATGAAATGATCGTGCTGTTGGTTTTGGTTTTGATCGCTGTATTTGAACGTGCTTCTGCAGTTCCCGCATCTGGGTCTGTGTTTTCAATGACAAAGTGCGGATATAGCTTGCCTTCGCCCCATTCTTGCATTTGTGTCAATGCATTCTCTGTTTTGACTTTCAAGGCATTGGCACGGTCATTATTGAAATAATTGAAACGACTGATACCATATTTTTTGTTGTATGCCTCATTGTCGCTTTGTTCCATTTCTTTGACTTCTGGCAAGTAATCAATCTTGCCTTCATCATTGTAGGCATAGGTCACATCTTCAACACCAAATTTAGTCAAAATTTGTCCTGGTTCATCGATCAAATACGTGAAGAGTTGGGTCACTTTAGCTGGATCAGCTGCATCTTTGGTGATGTAATTGATCAACCAGCCAGAAATCCCCGTTTGATTCAAGGTTGCTTCTCTGCCAGAGGTACTTGCAGGTCCATCGATCGCAATGTAACGTGTATCTGAATTGTTCATAAATTCAGTGAAATTGCCGCCTTGGCCGCTCGTTCCAGCTACTAAAATCGTTGCATAATCACCTTGTTTGACTTTTTCATCGTAGGTTGGGCCATCATCAGTAAAACTGTCATCACTGATATTGCCATCGCGATACACTTCATTGAACGCTTTTAACCATGTTACATATTCATCATCTAGATTACGGTCATAAAAATTGCCATCTTCATCTTCTAAAGGCACACCGAGGAAATCTTGCAGTTTATCAGAGAATGGTCCTGCTGTTTCGCCGATCGTAGTGAAGCCCATTGGCGTTAAATCAGGATATTTATCTGCGATTTCTTGCATGACTTTGACAAAGTTCTCTGGTGTGGATACATCAGGTTTGCCTAGCGCTTCATAGATGTCTTCACGAATCACAAAGTTATCGTTGACTGGAATATTGCCGCTTTCATAATCCGCTTCGGTATTAGAATAGTTCGGATAGCCGTAAGTTTTGCCATTGTCTAAAGAGAACCAATTGAAGGTATCTTCAGTAACGACATCTAACAAGTATGGGTCGTATTGTTCAGCTAAGTCGTTTAATGCATATGCCCAACTATCGGCCTTAACAGCTGCTTGACTGGTTTTGTCCATCAATGTCACGATATCTGGCATGTCTCCACTTGAAATCAACGCATTCAGTTTTGAATCATCCCCAGAAATAAATTCTATATCAATATTTAGATCCTTTTTGATTTGCGCAGTTGTGACATCCTCGCCAAACGGCAAACTTGTCCAATCTGAATTGATGTACCACGTAATTTTTGTTGTTTCTTCTTTCGTGTCTAATTTCCAAGCAGGTGTGCTTTCATCTAATTCATACCGATCTTTGATGGAAAAATCTGAACCACTCGCATCGTCTGAGCTGCCGCCACATGCTGCTAAGCTGAGCAATGCTGTTGTTGCCAATAAACCGCCTAATACTTTCTTCATGTCTATCCCTCTTTCTATTCTTTTACTGCACCGGCCATCATACCGCCGATAAAGTGTTTTTGAAGCAATGGATAAATAATTAAAATCGGCACAGTCGTGATCACGATCGTTGCCAATTGCACCCCACGGGTCGTTGCTTGGACAATAAAGTCTGTACTACCGCTTTCTGTCATCGAACTTAGATTAGATTGAACGATGATTTCATAGATTTTCATTTGCAATGGATAGAGATATTCTTTGGTGATATATAGTTTGGTCGTCATAAAGTCGTTCCATTGGCCTACCCCGTTAAACAAGATAATCGTTGCCAACGCCGGCTTCGTCAGTGGCAAGAAAATCTGGTAAAAGATTTTGAATTCACTAGCACCATCGATTTTCGCTGATTCTTCTAAAGAAGGTGGGATCTCACGGAAGAAGTTCATTAGAATCACCACATCATAGTAACTGAATAGGGCTGGAATAATGTACACCCAGAAAGAATCCAACAAACCGAGCGAGCGGATCAGCAAGTAAGTAGGGATCATTCCACCACTGAAATACATGGTGATCACGCCTAACGTGGTATAGATGTTGCGCCCAATCAAGCGAGATTTACTTAACCCATAAGCGACTACGGCACAAAACAATGTATGGGTTGCAGCACCGATCACTGTTTTTAAGACTGAGATCAAAAAGGCTCTTGGGATGCTGTCATCCGACAATACTTTACGATAATTTTCCCATGTGAACCCTTTAGGCCATAAAACTAAGCCATTCCCGGCTAAGCCTGAACCGGAAGATACCGAAGATATCAAAATATTCCAGACTGGCACAATGATCAGTAATGAAAACAGAATCAAAATCATTGTGTTAAAGAAATAAAACCAGCTGTTTTCTGTTTTTTTTCGTTTAATCATTTTTACGCCTCCTATAAGATGACTGAGTTGCCGTTATTCAATTTCCGTGTCACGCGGTCGGTGATCACTAGAAGAATCACTGAAATAATGGCTACGCCTAATCCGACTGCTGTTGCATAAGAGAAATCGCCTTGCGTCAGACCCATCTTATACACGAAGGAGTTGATGACTTCAGATTTGTTTTGGTTTTGAGAATTCATCAGAACCAATGTTTGATCTAAGTTCGAGCCTAAGATACCGCTCACATTCAAAATCAAGTTCAATGAAATGATCGGTGTCAGTAGTGGCAATGTGATCGAACGAATTTGCCGCAATTTGCTGGCACCATCGATTCTTGCCGCTTCATAAAACGTGGGGTCGATACGAGACATCCCTGCTAAGTAAAGAATCGTTCCCCAGCCAACTTCTTTCCATAAATCTGACAAAACAGCGATCCACCAATATTTATCGGGATCCAATAAATGGTTGACGCCTTTGTCCATCAAACCAACAGACATCAAGACTTGGTTAATAAATCCATTCGTAGATAACCATGAAATCATCATGCCCCCCAAAACGATCCATGAAAAGAAATGGGGAATGTATGAAACCGTTTGAATAATTTTCTTCAAGCGTCCATCTTGCATTTCAAAAATCATAATGGCTAAAATAATGGGGATCGCAAAGCCTAGTCCCAATTTCAGCATGCTGATAGCAAGGGTGTTGCGTACTGCTTCCCAGAAAAAACTATCACTCATGATGATGCGGAAATTATCTAACCCAACCCACGGTGCTGAAGAAATCGTATCAATAACTGTGTAATTTTTAAACGCGATGATAATGCCATAAATTGGAATATAATTAAACACGATCATAAAGGCCACACCTGGAAAAACCATCCAGTGCAATTGCCGCTGGCTATAAATCTTTTGCAATTTACTCATATCCATAATTCCTTTCTTTTGCCCTAAGAAATATCTGTCTATTTGGTGAAACGTTTCTACAAACAGAGTATAAGTGGTCACCAATCAAAATGCAAGCCTTTTCAATTATTTTTTTCAGATTTTTTTGTTTCTCGATTTATGCGTGTTTTTTTAATTCATGTAGCAATCATCACAATAAAAAAGCTGATATATCAGCTAAAAATAGAATGTTATGCCTCTATTTAACAAAAAGAATCACTTAATGCTTTATTTGTCACTGTTTTTTCAAAACCATTCGCTAGATAAATCTAAAAGAAACGTTTCACTAAACAAGAAAAAGCCACCATCGCTGGGGGCTTTTTTCTGACATCCAGTTGTTATCCTTCCAAAAATGGATAGCCAAAGTGGTCGTAGGCTAATTGTGTCGCGACGCGACCTCGCGGGGTCCGCTTGAGAAACCCTTTCTGTATCAAAAATGGTTCATACATATCTTCGACCGTTTCGGTCTCTTCACCAATATTGACGGCGATCGTACTTAGACCTACCGGTCCACCATGGTACAACTCGATCATCGTGCGAATCAGTTTTTGGTCGACATAATCTAACCCAGCATGATCTACAGCCAGCAATTGCAAGGCTTGATCAGCAATCCTTTGGTCAATCACGCCGTCTGCTTGAACTTGGGCATAATCACGTACACGCTTCAACAGACGATTGGCGATTCGCGGGGTGCCTCTAGAACGGCGGGCAATCTCGATCGCACCTTCCTCTACGATGGCAGTTTGGAAGATCGATGCGGTGCGCTGCACGATTTCTTTGAGGTCACCTTCTTCATAGTATTGCATATGAGAAATGATACCGAAGCGATCCCGCAATGGGGCAGATAACATGCCCGCACGGGTCGTTGCGCCTACTAAGGTAAAAGGTGGTAAGGGAAAATGAACCGGATGAGCGGTCGTTCCTTGACCAACCATGATATCGACATAAAAGTCTTCCATCGCCGAATACAGCATTTCCTCTGCCACACGGGGCAAGCGATGGATCTCATCGATAAACAAGACATCGCCTGGCTGCAATTCATTCAGAACAGCAATCAAATCCCCTGGTTTTTCGATTGCTGGACCACTAGTGGTCTTGATCTGCACGGCCATTTCATTGGCAATCACCATGGCCATCGTTGTCTTGCCTAATCCTGGCGGTCCATAAAGCAGGACATGATCTAGGGCTTCTTCGCGGTTTTTGGCAGCTTGGATATAAATGTTTAGTTCTTGTTTGACTTTATTTTGGCCAATATATTGCGCAAGGGATTGCGGGCGCAGCGATTTCTCGATGATTTCTTCTTGCTCATTGGATTCTGGTGAAACGATCCGTTCCTCTGTCACGCTGATCCCTCCCTATTTTTTCATCATCAAACGAAGTGCTTCACGCAAATATTCATCTGTGGATTTCGTTGTATTGGTTGCCAATTGTTTCTCGACTTTTTTGATTTCTTTGTCACTATACCCTAATGCCTTCAAAGCTTCTAAAGCTTCTTCAAGTGCTGTTGTTGCAACGGTCACTGGCAGAATAGCTGTTTCACCCACAAGTTCTGCTAATTTCCCTTTTAGATCCAGCACCATTTGCTGGGCTGTTTTTTTGCCGACACCAGGAAATTTGATCAGATAGGTGACATCTTCATTTTCGACTGCCGTGATCAAGCCGGCATGATCGTCATTGGCCATGATCGCCAATGCACTCTTGGGACCAATCCCAGACACACTGATCAGTTTAAGGAACAACTGCTTGCCTTCGATCGTAGAAAAGCCATAAAGACTATGGGCGTCTTCTCGAATGACTTGGTGCAGATAAATTTTGACTTCTTGGTTGAGTTTGCCGCTAAATGCATACGGATTTCCAAATGCAATCTGATAGCCGATGCCATAAGACTCGACCACGATATAGGCGGGGAAAATATCCGTTACTTTGCCGATAATATATTCGTACATGTGCTTTCCTTTCTGTACATACGTTCCCTTTATTGTAGCATAGACTGCGAGGCAAAAAAAGGACTGCCCGTAAAGACAGTCCTACAGCGATCTGATTATTCGACGACTGATTTATAGTCACCATAGCCTTTTTCATCCATTTCAGCTAGAGGAATGAATTTTAACGCTGCTGAATTGATGCAATAGCGCAAACCGCCTTTGTCTTGCGGTCCATCTGAAAAGACATGGCCCAGATGAGAATCTGCTTCTTTGCTGCGCACCTCTACCCGATGCATCCCATGGGAGAAATCAGCTTTTT
The DNA here is from genome assembly GCF_054784955.1 of Enterococcus salsurae. Lineage (NCBI taxonomy): Bacteria > Bacillati > Bacillota > Bacilli > Lactobacillales > Enterococcaceae > Enterococcus > Enterococcus salsurae. The sequence continues at coordinate 238,439 of NZ_BAAHWY010000004.1, forward strand.
CTTGAATATCTTGACGACTGATAGGTTTAGAAAAAGAGGGCCAGCCACAGCCTGCATCAAATTTATCCGTGGAGGCAAATAATGGATCGCCGCTGACGATATCCACGTAGATCCCTTTTTCGTAGAAGTCATCATACGTTCCCGTAAACGGTCGTTCTGTCGCATTTTCTTGTGTAACAGCATATTCGATCGGTGATAGGGTTTCTTTCAATGCTTCTTTATTTTCTTTTGTCATAGTGTCACCTGCTTTCAAATTTCGACGCTTCCTGTTGCATTTATTCTGCCTCTTTTGGACTGGATTGTAAACTGACTTGCTTAGAAGGGCGCAGAAAATGCAGTCAACATGCGGTGGACGGTATTGACAGGAAAACCAACGATGGCATAATAATCACCATTGATGGCTTCAACGAATACTTTTGCAGCCCCTTGAATACCATAAGCACCTGCCTTATCCGCATATTCTCCTAAATCAAGATAGCGGTGGATCATCTCATCTGTTAAAGGACTAAAGGTGACTTCAGCTGAAACGACTGCCTGACATTGCTGATCGCCTTTTTGCAAATAGACGGCTGTATGGACCCAATGCTTCTTGCCGCTCATCAAGCGCAACATGCGATAGGCATCTTGCCGATCGACGGGTTTACCTAATATTTCACCATTGATGGTGACCGTTGTATCGCTCGCAATCACTAAATCGTTAGGATGGTTTGGTAGGACCACAGCTGCTTTTTCAGCCGCCATCCGCGCAACGTAAGCAAGCGGTGCTTCTCCGATACGGACGCTTTCGTCGATATCAGCGGGTACAACAGTGAACGTTGGCACCAATTCCGCCAACAGTTCTTTTCTTCTAGGGGATTGTGAGGCTAAAATAATCATTCGATTGCACTCCTTGCGCCATGAGGATCTTGGATTCGTTTGAACATCCGCTCCATATCACTATTGGTAAAATGGATCAGCACAGGCCGTCCATGTGGACAATTGAAGGGATTTTCACATTGTGCCAAATCGATCAACAATTGCCGTGCTTGTGCTTCATTAAGATAATGATTGGCTTTGATCGACCGTTTGCAACTCATCATAATAGCAATCGCTTCGCGAAATTTTTTGACACTGACACTGCCAGTAGTCAATAGCATATCAATCATTTCCCGCACGATCGATTCTTCTTCCCCACTTGGATACCAAGTCGGATGTGCCCGCAAAATAAAACTATTGGCACCAAATGGTTCTAAATAAATCCCGACTTCCGCTAACTGCGGACTTTTTTCTTGAATTTGCAGGGCATCACTGTTGGGATAATCCAAAACGATCGGTACCAGCAACTCTTGCTGATCAGTAGTCACATCACCAATTTTTTCCCGAAAATATTCATATTTGATCCGTTCTTGCGCGGCATGTTGATCAATGATATACAGCCCTTGTTCACTTTGGGCAAATAAATAGGTGCCATGCATTTGGCCGAAATAAGCCAATTGCGGAAAACGCTCTTTGGTGGGGGATTCTTCCAATAAGCGGTCAACTGTTTTTAAGTAATTTTTGTCCCCACCATGTATTTCTGGATGCAAGTGAGACATTGTCTCTTGTTCAATAGCTGCTTCTTTTGGTGTCTCAGCAATTGGCATCTCATCCGCTTCGCTTCCATCAGGCTGCTTCGGAAACGCTTCTTCGATAAACGAGTGAATGGGTTTATTCGGTAAGGATGCCGCTAAATTTGTGAAAGCTTCAGGACTTTCCACGGGTCTTTCATTGGATCCATTCTCTGATTCTGGAAGTTTTCCACCTTCCTCCACAGGTTTTTCCACAGACTTATCCACAGTCTGTTGATAAGTCTGATTGGTTTCAAATTTGCCGGTTTGGCGATTAAAGTGCAAATCAGAAGAGCCTTGCGGGGTTTCTAATGCTAAGCCCATTTGTTCTGCTTTGGGCTGGTCTTTGACTTTCTTTTTGAAACGAAGATTATCGGCAGCATTCGGAATCAAATTGATTTCCCGCAACGCTTCATTGATTGCTGCACTGATCAGTTTCGTCAATTCCGTTTCTTTTGATAAGCGAACTTCTTGCTTGGTCGGATGAACATTGACATCTACAAGTAATGGGTCCATTTGGATCTCTAAGACCGCAAGTGGAAAGCGGCCAATCATCAATTTCGAGCCATAACCTGCAACAATGGCTTTATTCAAGGCAAAGTTGCGGATATAGCGGCCATTGATGATCGTGGATAAGTAATTCCTGCTGGCGCGGGTTACCTCTGGCAAGGAAACAAAACCCGTCACTTTAAAATCTAAATCCGATGTATCGATAGCGACCATTTTCTTGGCTGTCTCCACGCCATAAATACCAGCGATCGTTTGCTTCAACACCCCATTACCGGTGGTCCGCAGCATCGGGTTGCCTTCATGGATCAGTCGAAAGGCAATCTCTGGATGACTCAAAGCGATTCGATTAACGATATCCCCCACATTCGCCAACTCAGTTTGCAGCGTTTTGACATACTTCAAGCGAGCCGGTGTATTGTAAAAGAGATTTTCGACAGTGATTTTGGTTCCTTGCCTCAAATTGGCCGGTTTGTGTGCTTCAACCGCACCGCCTTTCAAACGGACATAGGTGCCTTGAGCTGCTTCATTGACAGCTGTTTCGATCGTTAAGACTGAAACAGAAGCGATACTTGGCAATGCTTCACCGCGAAAGCCCAGCGTACGGATGCGGAACAAGTCATCCCGATTATGGATTTTACTGGTGGCATGCCGTTTAAAAGCTGTCAACACATCTTCTTCAGCAATACCTTCGCCATTATCGATCACTTGGATCTTACGCAAGCCAGCTTCTTCAATAAAAATATCGATCTGTGTACTGCCGGCGTCGACAGCATTTTCAACTAATTCTTTGACCACAGAAGCCGGTCGTTCGACGACTTCTCCGGCAGCAATCTGGTTGGCAAGACGTTCAGACAATTCTTGGATCTTTCCCATCTGCTGACCTTCCTTCTAGATTCGTTTTTGCAATGCATACAACATATTCAAGGCGTCCATCGGTGTCATTTCTAATAAGTTTAATTTCTTCAGTTGATCGATGACCCCGATTTCTTCTGTTGAGATTTCACTAAATAAAGACAGTTGTTGATTTTCTTCGATTTGTGGTTTTGGTTGTACCGTTGGTTCATGTTCTTCTAATGCTTTCAAGATGGTGGCGGCTCTTTGGAGCAACGGGCTTGGCAGTCCTGCGATTTTGGCAACATGGATTCCATAGCTCTTGTCTGCGGGTCCCTCCATCATCTTGTGCAGGAACACAACTTCCCCTTCTTTTTCAACAGCACCTACATGGATGTTGCGTAGTTTGGCTAGTTCTTCATCCAACACGGTCAGCTCATGATAGTGGGTGGAGAATAGGGTCTTGGCCCGTACTTCTTTGTGGATATATTCAATGATTGCTTGCGCCAGAGCCATGCCGTCATATGTCGCAGTTCCTCTGCCTAGCTCATCAAACAAGATCAAGCTATTAGGTGTCGCATGACGGAGTGCTTGATTGGCTTCCATCATTTCCACCATGAAGGTACTTTGACCAGCAATCAAGTCATCACTGGCACCAATACGGGTAAAGATACGATCAAAAATCGGCATTTCTGCGGATTGCGCCGGAACGAAACAACCGATTTGCGCCATAATCACCAATAAGGCAAATTGACGCATATACGTACTCTTACCAGACATATTCGGCCCTGTGATCAGTAAGATTTCCGTATCCTCAGTCATCACAATACTGTTGGGAATATATTCTTGGTGGCCCAATACTTTTTCGACCACTGGATGTCGGCCATCAATGATCGATACGGCACGTTTTTGGGCAATCGTTGGCCGCACATACTGATACCGTTCTGAGATTGTCGCAAAGCTTTGCAACACATCCACTGCGCTGACTGCTTTGGCTAGTTTCTGCAACTGAGCAATCTTTGCTTTGACCGCTTCTCGAACCTCTAAAAACAAGCGATATTCTAAATCAACAGATTTTTCTTCAGCTTCTAAAATCAAGGTTTCCAACCGTTTCAATTCAGGGGAGATGAAACGTTCTGCATTGGCTAGGGTTTGTTTCCGTTCATAGCGAGAAGTATCCACATTGACCAAATTGGCTTTGGTGATCTCAATATAGTAACCAAATACACGGTTAAAGCCTACTTTCAATGTTTTGACACCAGTCGCTTGCCGCTCTTTGGCCTCCAGTTCGGCTAACCATTTTTTTCCATCCCGCATGGCTGTCCGATATTGATCCAATTGCGGATCAAAACCGTCTTTGATGATATTGCCTTCCGTGATCTGTAACGGTGCGTCTTCATCGATGGCCGCTTCGATCAGCGCAACTAGATCATCCATTGGATTTAGTTCCAACAATAGGTCGTTCCATTCGCCACGGTTGATGCCTTCCAGTAGATTGCCGATCAAGGGAACTTGCATCAAGGAAGATTTCAATTGCAATAAATCACGGCCATTGACATTGCCAAAAGCCACTCGGCCAACCAAACGTTCCATATCATAGACTTTTGTCAATGCTTCTTGCAGATCGCCTCGTTCAAAGAAACTATCCAGCAAAGATTGGACCATATCTTGACGGGCAGCGATTTTTTTCGGTTGGATCAATGGTCGATCCAACCATTGTTTCAATAGACGTCCACCCATCGCTGTTTTGGTTTCATCTAATAGCCACAATAAAGTGCCTTGTTTTTTCCCTGTACGAATCGACTGGCTTAATTCTAAATTAAATTTAGAATAATGATCCATTTTCAGGGCATGGTCTGGTTGATAAGCGACAGCTTGTTGAATATGGGCCAAACTGCGTTTTTGGGTGACTGAAAGATAGCTGAGTAATTTACCAGTCACTTCTTTGATCGTTGGCTCAGTCAGCTGGCTTGTCAAAAACTGAAATTCTGCATTGTCTTCATTCGTTTCTTGGTTAGAAAAAACCACTTCTAGACGGGTCGTCAATAAGGTTCTCAGTTCCTCAGAGATCTCACTGCACAAAACAACTTCCTTCGTTTGCAGCGCAGCAGCTTCATTGAGTACTGCTTCTTCATCTTCGATGACAGCTGCTTTCAATTCCCCTGTACTTAAATCAACATATGCAAAGCCAAATTGCTGATTTGCGTGCAAAACTGCCGTCAAAAAATTATTTTCTTTCGCCGTCAATCCCTTACTGTCCATGATCGTTCCTGGCGTGATCAACTGAACGACTTCACGTTTGACCATTCCTTTAGTGGTTTTAGGATCTTCTACTTGTTCGCAAATAGCGACTTTATACCCTTGCTCAATCAGGGTATCGATATAGTTGCTTGCTGCATGATACGGTACGCCGCACATTGGAATCGGATCTTCCGCATTTTTGTTGCGGCTGGTCAATGTCAGTTCTAAGATTTGCGCGGCTTTGATGGCATCTTCATTGAATAATTCATAGAAATCTCCTAAACGATAGAACAAAAAAGCATCTTGGTATTGGGCCTTGATGCTTAAATACTGTTCCATCATGGGAGTGTTTTTAGTCTTTTGAGGCATGTTGTTCCTCCTCCTGGATGGGTATATTCATTTGCTTTTGGATTTCATTGGTCACATAGTGCAATAATTCATCTGCTTCTTGTAATGCCTCCCGATAGGCAACCACGATCGGGTGGTGTTCATATTCATTTGTCAATGCTTCATATTTATTTTGCGCTGCTTGATACGCTTCAGGTTTATGGTAATACTCGTAGTGGACCATATCCTTTTGTGCCTGTTTGATTGCTTCCTCCAAAGATTGTAACTTGGGATTCGCTGCGGCCCGCTTTTGGATTGCTTGAAAATTCCGGACAACAGAATGATCTGCTAAAAGCTGTTTCAAACTGGCCACTTCACTGGCGATTTTTGGTTCTTTCTCTAGTTGATCCATCGTTCTTACTCCGTAAATGGGCGGTCTTCACTGATTTGGATTGGTTTGATTGATTTGGCTTTCCCAGATGTTTCGTCGATCTCGATCAGGCAGGCCGATAGGAGGCTGCGGCCTTTTTCGATGACTTCAAAACGTTGCGGCAAAGCGGTCAAAAATTTCTCGATCACTGGTTCGCGTTTCATACCCAAAATACCATCGTAGGGGCCTGTCATGCCAACATCAGATAAGTATGCCGTTCCTTGAGGCAAAACTCGCGCATCATTGGTCTGAACATGGGTATGGGTGCCGACAACAGCAGAAACACGGCCATCTAAATACCATCCCATTGCTTGCTTTTCACTCGTGGTTTCCCCATGGAAATCAACAAAAATAAAAGGGGTCCGTTTGCGTGCAACAGCCAGTAACTCTTCCATTTTGCGAAATGGGTCGTCTAGATCAACCATGAAGGAACGGGCTTGCATATTGATGACTGCCAATTCAATCGTATTGACTTTGACAAAAACCATCCCCACCCCCGGTGTCCCTTCTGGAAAATTAGCCGGTCTGATCATTTTTTTTGCATCGCCGATAAATTCAAAAATATCCCGATTGTCCCATGTATGATTGCCGAGTGTGACAACATCAACACCGTCTTGCAAAAATTTCTTATAGATTTTCCCTGTGATACCGCGACCAGCTGCCGCATTCTCGCCATTGGCGATCGTCACTTGCGGCCGATAGGCTTTCTTTAGTCTTGGCAAATACTCCGTGATCGTTTCTCTGCCTAATGAACCAACAACATCTCCAATAAATAATACCCGCACACGATTTCCTCTTCTCTTTTCACTTCTTTTCTATTATAAGGGTTTTGGTCAAGAAAAAAAAGGTGCATTCCTTGTTCAGATCTTGAATCACGCAGGCAAGATTCCCCATGTTTGGCAGCACAGCAAAAAAAACGCACCTTTTTCCAAAGTACGCGTTCTTGGCTTTAGTTCTGTGCATCCGCTTCAGTACCGACATGACGAACGATCGCCACGATCAAATCACGGGCTGTTTCCATCGCTTCGACTGTGATGAACTCATATTGTCCATGGAAGTTTTCCCCTCCGGTAAACAAGTTCGGTGTCGGGATGCCCTTATACGTGATTTTTGATCCGTCTGTGCCGCCACGAAAAGGTTCTTCAATTGGTGTGATCCCGATTGCTTTCATCGCTGCTCTAGCTGCTTCGATACTACGCGGGTCTTCTTTGATCAGGTCCCCCATGTTGTAATATTGATCATAAAGTGTGTAGGTGATCCGCTCTTGACCATACTGACTGTTCAACGCGGCAATGATCGCTACCATGTTTTCTTTACGCTGCTCAAACTGCTGATGGTCGTGGTCACGTATGATGTAGGATACTTCAGCTTGGCCAATATGCCCGCTCAAGTTGTGCAGCAGATAAAATCCTTGATAGTCTTTCGTCAACTCTGGCACCTCAGCTGCCGGCAAAGCAGCATCGATTTGATGGGCAATCTTCAAGGCATTGACCAAACGGCCATACGCCGTTCCCGGATGAACACTGGTGCCGTGGATGGTGATATCGATCCGCGCCGCATTGAAGGTCTCGAACTCCATATGTCCGATCCGACCGCTGTCCATTGTATAGGCAAAAGCAACTGGAAAATCTGCGGGATCAAAGCGATCTGCCCCAAGGCCGATCTCTTCATCTGGACCAAAAGCAACCCAGACATCCCCACGTTGTTGGGGATCTTGTTTTTGTAAGACGCGCACTGCATCAATGATCTCTGCGATTCCTGCCTTGTCATCCGCACCTAGTAATGTCGTGCCGTCAGTGGTGATCAATGTCTGACCAATGTAATCCGTCAAGTTAGGAAACTCAGCCACCCGCATCATCAATTGTTGTTCTTGATTGAGTACGACGTCTTGACCATCATAATTTTCGTGGATCTGGGGTTGGATATTTTCGGCTGCAAAATCCGCTGTATCGACATGGGCAATAAAGCCGATTGCTTCTTTTTCAGGATTCCCTGGCAAACGACCAATCACAAAACTATTTTTTTCGTGATAAACGACGTCTGACAGGTCCATTTCAGTTAGTTGGTCTTTCAACAACAAAGCAAGTTCGACTTGCCCTGGTGTTGTAGGAATCTGTTGGCTGGTTGCATCAGATCGGGTATTCATTTTGGCATAAGTGAGGAAATCCTTCAATATTTGTTTCATAGCGACACTTCTTTCTTGTTTATATCATTGTTATTTACTATATCATGTTAAAAAGACAAGGGACGATGATCGGTTTCATGGATCACCTCGCGAAAATCAGCAAAACCAGCAGCCAAACCTCTCAGCAAGATTTCTGCAGTACCCATATTGGTCGCGAGGGGAATCTCATAGACGTCTGACAATCGTATCAAAGCAGTGACATCTGGTTCATGGGGTTGCGCTGCCAAAGGATCCCGCAAAAAAATCACCATATCCAAATCATCTTGTGAAATCATCGCGCCGATTTGCTGATCTCCACCTAATGGGCCCGATTTATAGCAATGCACCGGCAGACCGGTTGCTTCTTGGATCCTCTTTCCTGTCGTCCCTGTTGCAAATAATTCATGTTGCACCAAAATCTCGCGATAGGCGGTCACCAGTTTGATCATGACCTCTTTCTTTCGATCATGGGCGATCAATGCAATTTTCATCTTGTCTTCCTCCTTTTTTCTCTATTGTACCAATCAACTAAGATATTGTATGAAAACCATAAAAAACATAGCGGCACGCAATTCAGCCCCGCTATGTTCGTCATTTAAATCAAATGCAGCTCTTTTAACGCCAACCAAATACCATCTTCATCATTGCTTGCAGTCACCATATCCGCCACTTGCTGGATCGCAGGTACAGCATTGCCCATGGCCACACCAATGCCAGCAGCTTCTAGCATTTCTCGGTCATTTTGGCCATCCCCAAAGCAGATCACATCAGCTTGCGAAATGCCTAATTGTTCTGCAACACACAAAATCGTTGCCGCTTTTGACCCTTCTTTAGGCACCACATCGACACTGTTTTCATGCCAACGAACAAAGCGTAGTTTGCTGTATTTGTCATCAAAATAATGCTCATATTCTTTTCCATAGAAAGCCAATGCTTGATAGACTTCTTTTTCTTCAGGAAAATCCATATCTAATTCTGGCAACTGTGCACCAAAGGAATGCATCGCAGCTTCCATCTTCTCAATATTTAAAGAAGAAGCTCGTTTGGCTGTATCCATCCCAACAAATGCGGTGTCTATCCCTAGGTCATGGGCTTCAGCCACAAAATTGTGCAATTGTTCCTCATCCAGCAAATGTTTGTACACTTGTTGATGGGCCAAAAAGGCTGCTGCTCCATTACAAAGGATATAGTTGTCAAAAGCAAGGGAACGAATCACGTCTTGTGCATGAAAACGACTGCGTCCAGTCGCCACTGTTACGAAGTGTCCCGCATCCCGCAAGCATTGCAATGCCTCGACTGTACTGTCTAAAGGCTGTTTGTTCGAGTCAAGCAGAGTTCCGTCAATATCAAAGGCAAAGAATTTCCGATTCATAAAAGGTTAAGGCTCTCTTTCTATAAGAAGTATCCATTTTTTAAGACGTACATCCTTGAACATTTTTTTCGTTCAAAGGAAATCTTACTTCCATTCTTACATAAAAATGCCGTCTTTTCAATGTTTCTGAGTCAATCCTTTCAACGAAAATCTTTTTCGTGTTTTCAAGCTGCGTAAACGAATCCTCCACTTTTCTCTCACATACCGCCCTCTACCTCGATGAAACTCATTGGACGTCTTGCCACAACGTAGTGATATCTTCCTGGACGTCCACTTTGGTTCCGCCAAAATTGTCTTCAATATAGTCCTTCACTTCATCACTATGATAAAGATCTGCCAATTTTTGCAATGCAGGGTCATCTGCGTTTTCTTCAGTGGTCACCAACACATTAATACTGGTTTTGGTATTTTGATCGATTTCTTCTTTATACAACGAATCCGTTAAGACATTCAACCCGCCCTCAAAAGCCACCGTATTACTGATCAATGCTAGATCGACATCTGGCAAGATTCTAGGTCCAGTCGTGTCATCAATCAGTTTGAAGGTCAAATCTTTTGGGTTGTCTACTATATCAGAAGGTGTCCCAGTTCCATTGTCAAAATCATCCGATAGCGTAATCAAGCCAGCTGCTTCTAATAAGCGCAACCCTCGTGCTGTATTCGCTGGATTATCTGCTAAAGCAACCACTGCTCCATCAGGAACATCCGCGATATCATCGATTGAATCGGAATAAATCCCCATTGGCTCCATATATGTCGTAGCGATGGGAACCAAATCTGTATCACTATCATGATTGAAGCTCAATAAATATCCTAGAGATTGAAACGCATTGACAGCTACTTCTCCCTCGACAGTGGCTGCATTCAACTGCGGACCGCTGTCAATTTCCTTGACTTCGATCGATAACCCTGCATCTTTGGTTTCATCAAGTCCAGCAATAAATGTCCAAATCTCGGCATCACTCCCGACAGAACCAATCACCACTTTTTCCGGCGCTGTTGAATCGCCACTCGCTGATGTATCAGCTTGTTGCCCACATCCCGCAAATACGAATGCCGAAAACAGTAAACTTACGCCCAAATATTTTTTCATCCTACATCCATCCTTTTTGTGTTTTAATTACCTATTATTCTATTAGTGCATCGTCATACCGCCAGTAACATTGATGGCTTGACCTGTCATATACGCTGCTAAGGGGCTTGCTAAGAATAAGACCACATTGGCCACATCTTGCGGCGTTCCTGTGCGGCCTAATGGCACTTGCGCTATATCTTCGGCAACGATATCTGCGACAGATAGTCCACGCAATCTTGCACCATCCACTCTTTCTCGCTGCTTCATCTTTGTTTCGATAATTCCAGGACAAACAGCATTCACCAGAATGTCGTCTGGGGCAACTTCTAATGCCAAATTTTTTGTTAACCCTATTAGGGCATGTTTTGAGGCTACATAGGCGCTCATGCCACGATACGGATTCTTCCCAGCCTGAGAAGCAAGCACGATCACTCGACCATGCTTTTGCCACCGCTTCATTTCTGCTGTGATTTTTCGCAATACGAGGTAGGCACCTCTCGTATTGACAGCAAAAACATGGTCGAAATCTGCTGTCTGACTTGTGAGAAATGGATCCATGATCGATAACCCAGCAACATGCACCAACACATCAGGAACCAACTGATGTATTTGGATCATTTCAACAAGCTGATCAATCGACGCTTCTTGTTGAATATCAACATGTATTTGATACGCACCATCTCCTGCTTGCGTCCAATCTTGTGTATATTGACGGTCTGCATCGATCACGATTGCCCCTTCAGACAAAAATGTTGTGCGGATCGCCGCACCAATCCCTTGTGCACCGCCAATCACCAATACGACCTTTTGCTGCAACTCAGAAAATACCATGTTCTCACCTACACAACGCGGCGGACAAAAGCATCACGACTAATTCCTTGATCCAACACTGATTTCGCCCATTCTTTCGCAGAAAACAAGGAGTGATCTTTATAATTCCCACAACTTTTGGCATCTGTCCCCTGAACATCAGACCATTCAATCTCATCAACGATTTGTGTCAAGGTATCTTTCAATGCTACGGCGACTTCTGCAGGCTCATATCTGTCCCATACGATCAAATGAAATCCAGTTCGGCAGCCAAATGGAGAAATATCGATGATTCCTTCCAATCGGTCTCTGAGCAACGCGGCCAGCAAATGTTCTAAAGTATGGATGGCGCCGGTAGGGATTTCTGCTTGATTGGGTTGGGCAAAGCGAAGATCATAATTGGTGATCGTATCGCCCTTCTTCCCAGTTTCCGTCGTGATGACGCGAACATAAGGTGCAATTACTTTATTGTGGTCAAGGGTAAAGCTTTCTACTTCTGCCATTTATTTTCCTACTTTCTATGATTGATTGTTTATCATTGCCGTAAAGGCATTGAAACCGAGAGAAATCACTTTCTACAATCAAGCTGTTTTTGGGTGCCCATTTTTTAGGGTAAAAAAAAATCCTTAAGAGAGTTATTCTCCTAAGGATGTAATCAACTTACATGGTACCACCTTTGTGCGCAAACTTCTTACGAAGCATGCCTCTGCTCCCATACGGCTTGCGCGATATAGGGATCCATGATAACGGGGACAGCCGTGTACCTCTAAAAATAAATTCTCGAAGTACCCACTCAAAAGCCATTTTCAGATTCATTTTCTTCCACCCATTTTCAGCATACAGGGCTCTCTGTCAGGAATATGACTAAATCTTACTTTCTTCATCAACGTGTTTGTTGCTTGATTTTTATCAAGAATAGCAGATGGGCAAATGGCTGTCAATCAAATTTTTCACAAAAAAAGAAGCATTGCTGCTTCTTTTTGATTAGTCTACATAAGTTGATTTAGAATTGTTCAACCAAGCATAGCCCAAGCCCATCACAAGTCCGCCACCGATATAATTACCGATAAAAGCAAAGACTAGGTTATGGATCACACTGCCGACAGTCATGCCAGCTAGGTGACCGCCTGAAGCCCAGAAAGCCAAAGTGAAGGCTGGGAAGTTGGCGATAACGTGTTCGAAGCCTAAGAAGGCAAAGATGAAAATGATGAAAATGATCGCTGCCACTTTACCAGCATCGTCTTTCATCCGCATGCTGACCAAAACAGCTGTATTCACGACAATATTGGCAAACATCGCTTCAACCAAAATTTGAAGTGTTGATTTATCCAATTTTGCAGTGATCGATGTCAACATGAAGTTATCTGCTGTCAAACCTTGGAAAGGACCTGTCAACGCAACGATCGAGCCGAAAATCACGCCACCGATCAAATTGAATAGGACACAGGTAAACAAAATCTTCAATGCCAAAGGAACGCTCAAACGTTTTCGATAGACCCCAACTGTCATATACAACATATTCGATGTACCAAGTTCCGCATTCATATACAAAATCATGACCAAAGACCAGCTGAACATAAAGGCATACAAAATTTTCCCAAGTCCATGGACCATGGATTCACCTTTCATGGCAATCGCAAAAGCAATTGCTGTACCAAGGGTCAAGAATAGGCAGGCCATCATTGCACGGACAGCGTAACGTAAATAACTACTTTTGATCAAATCGATTTTCTTTTCAATAGAGGAATCGATCTTCTCAAATAATGGGGATACTGGATTCATTTTTCTGCTCCTTTTTTGTTTATTATCTTTATTCGTTATAAATTGCACAATACTTCCATATTCTAATGACGAAACACTTTTTTGTAAAGGGATAATTGAAAATATAAGGAATTTATGAAAAATTTCATTCCCAGTTTTCATATAAGCAACCAGAAGTATATCTTGACTTATACAGCAATATTTCGTATACTATTCTTTGTGTAAAATAATGCAGCAGGGAAATAATAACTCGTCCCCAGTTCGTTGCCCGCAGGGTTCAATTGCGTAACCGCGGCTGCAAAGGTGAAGATTGAAGAATGAACTGTACGAATATGAATTTTTCAACGGATTATTTTACTCCAAACTAATTTATTGGAGGAACCAAATTATGTCACGTTATACTGGACCATCATGGAAAATCTCTCGTCGTTTAGGTATTTCATTATCAGAAACTGGAAAAGAATTGGCACGTCGCCCTTACGCTCCAGGTCAACACGGACCAAACAGCCGTGGAAAGAAATCTGAATACGGCATGCAATTAACTGAAAAACAAAAACTACGTCATATGTACGGCGTCAACGAACGTCAATTCCGTACATTGTTCGTTAAAGCTAGCAAAATCAAAGAAGGCAAACACGGTGTTAACTTCATGATCTTACTAGAACAACGCTTAGATAACGTTGTTTACCGTCTAGGTTTAGCAACTACACGTCGTCAAGCACGTCAATTGGTCAACCATGGCCACGTATTGGTAGACGGCAAACGTGTTGATATCCCTTCATACCATGTTGAAGTGGGTCAAGTGATCAGCGTTCGCGAAAAATCACAAAACATTTCTACAATCAAAGAAGCTGTTGAAGCAACAGCTGGCCGTTCTTCATTTGTCAGCTTTGACAGCGAAAAATTAGAAGGTTCATTGACTCGTTTACCTGAGCGCGATGAATTGACTGCAGAAGTTGACGAAGCATTGGTCGTTGAATTCTACAACCAAGTCCTTTAATTTTATCAAAGAACACGATCCGTTATCGGATCGTGTTTTTTTGTGTAAAAAAAGGAGAAGCACAATGCTTCTCCTTTTTCAGATAATATTCACAACAGATTTGCCTTCGGTCTTCTTTTGGCGGTAATTGAACATCAATAGTTCCCGCTGCCGTTTTTTAAAGATGATCTTTCGCAAATTTCGTGGTACAAACTTACGGATATCCTCTTCATTGTAGCCAACTTGCAGTTTATTTTGATCAATGATGATTGGGCGTTTTAATAAATTAGGGTAGGTTTCGATCAAGCTGAGGAGTTCTTCAAGTTTCAACTCATCCAAATCAATAGCCAATTTTTGATAGACTTTAGAACGGGTAGAAATAATATCTTCCGTACCATTTTTGGTCAAAGAAAGAATTTGTATTAATTCCTCACTATTTAATGGATCGCTAAACATGTTTCTTTCTTCAAAAGGCAACTCATTTTCGGTCAACCAAGCCCGCGCTTTGCGGCATGAAGTACAGCTTGGTGTTGTATATAGTGAGATCATTTGATCATTCTTCCTTTCTTACTGATTTTGATTTGTTTCTTGCTGTGAAGTGCCATCTTCCATCTTTTCAAAGGTTTCTTGCGTCACGACATCCGCAATACGAATATTGATTTCTTTGACAGTTAATGTGGTCAACCGGCTGACTTCTTGCAGCACGATTTCTTGAACCTGTCCAAATAATTTCGGCATATCTTTTCCATAAAGCACGACTACTTCTAAATCAACAGCGATTTCTTCTTTGCCAATCTCAACATTGATCCCAGAAGCGACTTGTTCCTGTTTTTCAAGGGCTTCTGTTTCGTCGGTAATGAATCGGCCATTCAAGCTGATCAACCCATCCACGGATGTCAATGCTGCAGCAATAATCGTTTCAATGACTTTCTCTTCAAAGGACAGTTCATTCGTTGGTTCTTGCTGATTTTCTGTTTGTTGATCGTATGTCATTTTTCACACTCCTTGGTTTGACGAATACAAATATGCCAACGCGCTCACCTGTTGCACAACTTTATTTCCTCAACTTTCAAACGCTAGGAAAATATCCTACCCTTTAAGCATAATTTTTTTTCGGTTTTTTTACAAAGAAAAACACTTGTTACCCGAAAAATAATCTATATTGAAACAAAATAGGTAGGTTAAAAAAACAGACCCCTCTATGCTTTACAGTACAAAAAAAGGCGTAGATTTCTCCACACCTTAAAAATTCTCATTTTTAGGATCATAGCCTAAGAATACTCCTGTTTTTTATCTTACATCCAAAGCAACGTACCCTCGATCCACCGATACCTCTTTATATGCCGGGCGCATGATCTTTTGTGCATTGACCAATTCTTCGATCCGATGGGCAGACCAGCCAACGATTCGGGCGATTGCAAACATCGGTGTATACAACTCCTCCGGCAAATCTAACATATTGTACACAAACCCACTGAAGAAATCGATATTGGCACTGACCCCTTTGTACATTTTGCGTTTTTCTTTGATGACTTCAGGCGCAATCCGTTCCACCATGGTGTACAGTTGATATTCTTCCCATGCCTGACTGCCTTTTTCTTGGGCCAATTTGGCGACATAGTTTTTGAAAATCGCTGCTCTTGGATCATTGTCACTGTATACGGCATGCCCCATGCCATAGATCAACCCTTTTTGGTCAAAGGCTTTCTTATCCAATACATTCTCCAAATACACGCGAATCGCTGATTCATCCAGAGTATCAGCAACTTGTTGTTTTAAATCTGCCATCATTTCTGTTACTTTGATATTCGCGCCACCATGCTTGGGACCTTTTAAGGAGCCTAGCGCTGCAGCAATCGTGGAATAAGTATCGGTGCCGCTGGAGGTGACGACTCGGGTCGTGAAGGTGGAATTATTCCCGCCGCCATGTTCCATGTGCAAGACCAATGCCATATCTAAGGTTTGTGCTTCTTGGAAAGAATATTCTTTGGTAGGGCGCAACATCGTCAAAATCGTTTCAGCAGTACTTAGATTCTCTGGCGGTCGGTGAATATACATACTTTCCCCTTGACTGTAATGATTATAGGCATGATAAGCATAGATGGCCAACAAGGGGAAGACACTGATCAACATCAAACTTTGTTCCAGCACATTTTCAATACTTATGTCATCTGACTTCGGATCATAACTTGCCAATGTCAGTATACTCCGAGATAAACTATTCATAAGATCAGAAGAAGATGCTTTCATAATGACATCCCGCACAAAATTTGTGGGCAATGTGCGTTTCTCTGCTAAAAGCACACGAAATTCGCCTAGTTCGTCTATGGTTGGCAATTCGCCAAAAAGTAATAAATATGCAATTTCCTCAAATCCGAATCGATCTTCATTGACAAAACCTGCAACCAACTCATTAATGTCAATCCCTCGATAACGCAACTCTCCACAAGCAGCGATTGGTTTTCCATCCACGATTTTCTCAGGATATATCGTGGATATCGTCGTCAATCCTGCTACAACACCAGTTCCATTAACATCTCTGAGTCCTCGTTTGACATCATATTCTGTATAAAGATTCACATCAATTTGATTGGTATCCTGACATCGTGATGCGAGAAATGATAGTTTCTTATCCATCTCTAATTTTCCCATAGCTATTTATCCTCCAATCCTATTCTTTATATTCAGATAAATTGTTATTTAATGCCTTGTTCAATCACCTATACAAGGTCCGGATTTTTTTGTTTGCTATTTTTCAAACTTTCACACATTATAGCACGATGATTTAAAAATGAAATATTTTTCATAATTTTAATTGATTTTTTAAATTAAAATCGTATAATTATTCCTAATAAGAACCAATATTTCGTTTTAAGGAGGATTCATATGAAGTGGCAAACCACATTAACGGTGGATGATACGGCATATACGTACATTGACCTCGTGAAGCTGACCGAACAATTTTCAGCGGATCTTCACCGATTGCCCTATGCGATCCGGGTTTTACTTGAAAGTGTTGCACGTCATCAAGACGATGAAATCACAGAGGCATATTTGCCTTTTCTCGCGCATTGGTCTCCTGCCCAACCTGAAGGCGTAGTGCCTTTTAAACCAGAACGTGTCGTGTTGCAAGATTTTACCGGTGTACCAGCAGTCGTTGATCTAGCGGCGATGAGAGATGCAATCGTTGCGTTAGGAGGCGATGCGGAGGCGATCAATCCAGAGATCCCTGTAACACTAGTCGTAGACCACTCTGTACAAGTTGATTGTGCCGGAACGTCTCAAGCGATTGCATTTAATACTGCCAGAGAGTTTGAGCGCAATCAGGAACGATATCAATTTTTAAAGTGGGCACAGCAATCTTTCGATAATTTTGAAGTAGTCCCGCCTGAAACTGGTATCATTCATCAAGTAAATATTGAATCGTTATCGGATGTGATTTTACAAAAGCAAATTGGTGCCAATACGTATCTATTCCCCGATACCTTGCAAGGAACCGATTCTCACACCACCATGATCAACGGATTAGGTGTACTGGGCTGGGGTGTTGGCGGGATCGAAGCAGAAGCGGCGATTTTAGGAGAGCCGTCATTCTCTCCTACGCCCGAAGTGATTGGTGTCCGTTTTATCAATGAAATGCCCGCTGGCACAACAGCCACTGACTTGGCATTAAAAGTGACTGAAGTGTTGCGGTTAGAAAAAGTTGTGGGTAAATTTGTTGAATATTTCGGTCCTGGCTACAGCAACTTATCTCTTGCCGATCGGGCGACCTTGGCGAACATGGCGCCAGAATATGGTGCAACGTGCGGCTTTTGTCCAATCGATCAAGAAACACTGAATTACTTAGCCACTACTGGACGACCATCTACATTGATCACTATGGTGGAAGCCTATGCGAAAGCCAATCATCTTTTTTATGATGCACAGCAAGACCCGGAATATACGAAGGTGATCCTTATCGATTTGGCGGAGATCCAACCAGCCTTAGCCGGGCCTAAAAGACCTCAAGACCGGATTTTACTTCCGGAGGTCGGTACGGACTTTGAACGCTCCGTCACCGCGGACGTTGGGCCGAAAGGCTTTGGCTTAACCCATGAGGAATGGAAAAAAGAAGCCCTTGTTGTGTGGCCAGAAACCACTGAACAGTTGACCACCGGCGACCTGGTACTGGCAGCTATCACAAGTTGTACCAATACCAGTAACCCTTTTGTGATGCTCTCTGCCGGTTTGTTGGCAAAGAATGCCGTAGAAAAAGGACTAGTGGTGCCAAAGTATGTCAAAACCTCTTTAGCTCCAGGTTCGCAGATCGTAACGACCTATCTGCAAAACAGTGGCTTGATGCCTTATTTAGAAAAACTAGGTTTTTACTTGGTCGGCTACGGCTGTACGACGTGTATCGGTAATTCAGGGCCTTTAGAAACCCCTGTTGCTGAAGCCATTGAAGCAGAGAACTTATTGGTCGCTTCGGTCTTATCAGGAAATCGCAATTTTGAAGGGCGGATCCATCCGCAAATCAAAGCCAACTATTTGGCCTCACCCCCATTGGTTGTAGCCTATGCAATTGCTGGAACGATTCGTAAAGATTTGACCAAAGAACCTTTGGCGATCATCCACGGCCAACCGGTTTTTCTTGCTGATATTTGGCCGACAAATGAAGAAGTCAACGCGTATGTCCAAAAATACGTTGGTCCAGAAGCCTTCCAAGCTGCCTATGCCCATTTGTTCGATGCAAACGAGCGATGGAATGCGATTGAAACCACAGCCAGCGCGGTCTACGGATGGCAAGAAGAATCGACATACATCGCACATCCGCCTTACTTCAGTGGATTGCGAAAAGATTTGCCGCAACAAGGGGCGCTGAACGACCTGAAAGTTTTGGCGAAGCTAGGCGACTCAGTTACAACAGACCACATCTCACCTGCTGGAAGCATTGGGCTAGATTCCTCTGCTGGCAAATTTTTGACGGACAAAGCTGTGCCCTATCGAGATTTTAATTCCTTTGGTTCTCGTCGTGGCAACCATCATGTGATGATGCGGGGAACATTCGGCAATATTCGCTTGCAGAACCAATTGGTGCCTGGCAGTACGGGAAGCGTCACCCACTATTTCCCAACCGGAGAAACACGTTCGATCTTCGATGCTTCTATGGCCTATCAAGAAGCCGGGTCTAGCTGCATCATATTGGCCGGGAAAGATTATGGAATGGGTTCTTCACGAGATTGGGCAGCCAAAGGGACACAATTGCTTGGCGTCAAAGTCGTATTAGCAGAAAGTTTTGAACGGATCCATCGCAGCAACTTGGTAATGATGGGGGTCATTCCTTTAGAGTATTTAGCAGGAGAGACAGCCGAAACCATTGGTTTAGATGGCAGCGAGTCCTTCTTTGTCGCTTTGCCTGAAGAGCCGCAAGTGGGCCAAACCATTGATGTAACCGCCAAAGGACAAGATGGATCAGCAATCACGTTTCAAACACGCTTGCGTTTTGATGCCCCGGCAGACATCCGCTATTGGAAACATCAAGGCATTCTGCCGATGGTCATCCGTAAAAAAGTCACTGAAACAGGAGGTGCTGTTCATGTCTAATCAGTTCCAAGAACAAGGGATCGTGACGGTACCCTACATCGCAGGAGATGGGATCGGCCCAGAAATTTGGCAAGCTGCCCGACCGGTGATCGATGCTGCATTAACCAAAGCTTACGGTCACACAAAAGCGATTGAATGGCTAGAGATTCTTGCTGGTGAAGCTGCTTACACTCAGACCGGCACTTGGCTGCCTGAGGAAACGATCTCAGCGATCAAAACCCACAATCTAGCCTTGAAAGGCCCATTGACCACGCCCATCGGTGAAGGCTTCCGTTCATTGAACGTCACACTGCGGCAAACATTAGATTTGTATGCTTGTGTCCGGCCTGTTCGTTATTTTTCAGGGGTTCCTTCTCCATTAAAGGAACCCGAAAAAACCGATATGGTGATTTTCCGTGAAAACACAGAAGATGTCTACGCTGGGATCGAGTTTGCCGTGGATGATCCGCAAACCAAATCCTTGGTCGCACTATTGACAGATCAATTTAATGTCCATACGATTCGTTTTCCAAAAGATACAGCTATAGGCATCAAACCTATGTCTGTCTCTGGCAGCCAGCGGTTGGTCAAAGCTGCGATCGATTATGCATTGGCTCATGGTCGACAGACGGTTACGTTAGTCCATAAAGGCAATATCATGAAGTTTACCGAAGGCGGCTTCAAGAATTGGGGCTATCAATTGGCAGAAACCGACTATCCTGATCAATGTTTTACCATGGCACAGTTTCGTCGCTTAACCCAGTCTGATGGTGAAATTGCAGCACAAGAAGCACTCACACAAGCCAAAGCGGATGGCAAACTGATCATCAATGATGTGATTGCTGATAACTTTTTACAGCAAATCTTGCTTTATCCCGAAAAATATGACGTCATTGCCACTTGTAATTTAAATGGCGACTATATCTCAGATGCGCTAGCGGCACAAGTTGGCGGCATCGGTATCGCCCCTGGGGCGAATATCAATTACCAGACTGGGGCTGCAATTTTCGAAGCAACCCATGGCACAGCCCCTGATATTGCCGGATTAGGCAAAGCCAACCCTTGCTCGCTACTCTTATCCGCTTGTATGCTCTTGGAATACCTTGGGTGGCAAGAAGCAGCTGATTTGATCACTTTAGCGATCGAATCAGCCATTGCAGACCAGCAAGTTACAGCCGATTTTGCCGGTTTGCTTCCCGGAGCAACTTGCCTATCGACGCAAGAATTTGGCCAACGATTGATTGACACCCTTTCACGCTAAACACGAAAAAAGCCTTCTTTGCGGCATATATGCGCAAAGGAGGTCTCTTTTATTCCAACTATATTCGTGTACGCTAAAAAAGAAGCTTTACTTTTCGTTTACCATGTTTTATACTTTCGTTAACCAATATAACAAAATAAAAGTTAACGAAAAGAGAGGGATTCGATGCGTTTAACATTACGTCAACAAATACAAGCAGCACTTTTTGCCATTATTATTGCCGGTTTATCTCAATTGACCATTCCATTAGGATTGGTTCCTTTGACAGGACAGACGTTTGCAATTGGTTTAGCAGTGACTTTCTTAGGAACCCGCACTGGTACGATGGCGATCCTGATTTATCTTTTGCTAGGCTTGATTGGGTTACCTGTTTTTGCTGGATTCAGCAGTGGTATCGGGGTCTTGTTTGGGCCAACTGGCGGGTATCTTGTCGGTTTTATCTTCAATGGTCTGGTGACTGGTTCTCTCTTGTCATTCAAGTCCAACAATTATTGGTGGGCGATCATTGCGAATATCGCAGGGGCGCTGGCTACACTGGCTTTTGGTACAATATGGCTGAAATGGAGTACAGGGATGGATTGGTCCGCAGCCTTTAGCGGCGGCTTCGTCTTATTCATCCTGCCAGGGATCATCAAAGCTGTAGCAGCAGCTGTGTTAGGGATTTTCTTACGCAATAGACTGGCCCATAAATTAGCCCTTAGATAGGTAGAAACAACCCAACAGCTTCGACATGCTTCGTCGGAACTGTTGGGTTGTTTGACTATTTTTAGTCTGTTATTTCAATGTCCAGCCACCATCGATCGGTACAACAGCACCTTGCAGATAGCTTGCTTGTGGACTGGCAAGAAAGAGCGTCAATTCTGCCACTTCTTCAGGTGACGCCCAGCGTTTGACCGGCGTTTCATCTGCGACCCATTGCGCCATGGCACCATCTCCAGCAAAATCTGCTTGGTTCATCGGTGTTTTGATTGCGCCCGGTGCGATTGCTTTGACTGAGATGCCTTGATCGGCATGGTCCAACGCCAATTGTTTGGTGAAGCCAATGATGGCGTGTTTTGTTGCTGTGTATGCAATACCTCCGCCTCCTGCAACCATTCCCGCAATTGAAGCCATATTGATGATCGTTCCGCTTTTTTCTGCGATCATGCCCGGCAAAATCGCTTTGACTAGGTAAAACATGCTCGACAGATTTGTGTCTAACAACTCGTGCCACAAGGTATTCTCTGTATCTAGAATTGTTTTATAACCGTCTAATTTGCCAGCCGTATTCAACAAAATATTGATTGCACCAAATTGCTTTTTGCACAAAGCCACTGCGTCTTCACAAGTCTGTACGTTAGAGATATCACCAACATACCCTGTAAAGAGCGTTTGGTTGGTCAATTTTTCCGGAAAAGGCTGCTGATCCACACCAAAAACCCGTGCACCCTGTTTAAGAAATAACTGTGCTTGCGCCAAACCAATTCCTGATGCTGCGCCCGTCAGAAAGACGCTTGTTTCTTTCGTGATCCAATCATGACTCATTCAACGATTTTCCAATCATCTGCTAAGATATCACAAACTGTCGGCGCAAAACTCGAGAAGCCTTCATCTGCTGTTTTGATCAAAAAATAAGGGGTGACTGGGCTGCCATCATATACTTCATCCGCAACAAGGGTCACATACAATTCATACCCGCCCCATCCTTCCCGAATGATTTTTGCGCCTGCTTTTAGTTCCGGTAAAATTGCTTCAAATGTCATATTCTTTCCTGCTTTCTTCAAATTAATAATCAATATAGGTGATACCTTGTTCCAGTTCTTCAATCAAATGCGCTTGCTTGTACGCCGCGAAATCATCGTCATGCTGCCGCAGCAAACCGCGGATTTTTGTCGGTTGAAAAGAATCAGTCAATTGCCTTTCCTTGACAAAACGCCGCGTCATCTCCCATTCATAGTAATAGCCAAAAGGACGGCAATGGTACCAGGCACCTGCGATACATTTTGGTGCAAAACGGCGGTGGGTGTGGCCAAAAACAACGTCTTGGACTTGTGGGAAGTCAGCAAGCACTGCGCCAAAATCAGGAGAGCCCAAAAAAGCATTCAAATGATTCCAACGGGCATATTTCCCCGTTTGGCGTACAATAAACACCGATTGAGGGACAAAATGCGTAGATAAGATCACCTGCTTATCTGTTGGTATAGTTGTCAATACTTCTCGCAGCCGCTGATTGATCTCATGACTGATTGCCGGATCTGTTCCTTGTCGATGGATCATGCGGTCATACCAAAAGAGCTGCTTTAATCGTAGAATGTCTTTTTCATTTGTTAAATCAGAATACTGGTAATCGTACCAACCATTGACACCCAATAATACACAGGTGTCAGATAGTGGATAGGTATGAAAATTAAGAAAAGAGGGATGCGTGAATCCTTCAATTTCATCTTCCGCTAAATCAATCATTTCGTGATTGCCCCAGTGGAACGTCACCGATAGTCCTTGATGCTGAAAAAAATCGATCACAGATAATGCCCGCTCTTTTTTGTTCGCGATATCCCCTGCCAGATGCAGGTGATCGACTTGTTGTTGTTTCAAATGATCGGCTATCTGCTGAAAATGAACGGGTGTCAAATGATTGATATCCATGTGCAAGTCGCTGATGATGGCTAGTCTTCCCATGATGCTGATCCTTTTGCTGTGTGCTGTTCGACCCGCAACAACTGCACCCCTTCGGTCATTTGATCTGCTGTCGTCAACTGTAAGCCACCATGGGCAGCTGCAAGGGTCAGCTGTATTGGTTCAGGATATGCTTGATTGATTTCTTCCGTTGTCCAAATCACACCAATCATTGTTTGGCACTTCACTGTATAAGGCGATTGTTTGGACAACGGATAGCGCTCAGGGGCTACGATCAATCGCAGGTCCACCTCCACCGATGCGGTGGTCGTCGCAGGAAAAGGATCCCACCACTCCTCTCCAACAAAATACAAGCGGTCATTGACGTGCATCACTGCCTTGATTTTTTCAGCAGCCTGTTGTGCGATCTCTATCTCCATTGGCTCACTCCTTTACATCACGCGCTTCATCCATTCATCTTTGGTGATTCCTCGCATCACTTCATCCACTACTTGTCCGCGTACACTGCGGGCAGATGGAATCGTGGCTTCGATTTTCATACCCGTTTTTTCCATAACGCGTCCAGATTTTTGATTCCGTACATCATGCAAGGCATAAATGCGAACCAAATCCAATGTGTCAAACCCGAAGTGCAGCAATGTCATCACTGCTTCTGGCATCATTCCTTGCCCCCAAAACAGCCGGCTGAGGGTATAGCCGATTTCTGCTGTTTCTTTCGCAGAATCCACACGCAAGTCAATCGTGCCGATCATTTTCCCAGATGACTTGTCTTGAATGGCAAATTTACCTAAAGGATCAGCTATGAAATAGGTCGCAATACTCAATTTTGTCTCCTCTAATGATTGATGCTGTGGAAAAACGAATCTCGTTGTTTCCTCATCGCTGGCATATGCATACATGTCTGTTGCATCTGCCAATGTCACTGGGCGCAATAGCAAACGCGGTGTATCGATCATTTGATGCATGGCAAGCAATAGCTGATGTTTTTCTTTTTTTTCCATGACTTTCCCTACTTTCTTTCCCTGAAATTACGCATTGACATACAGGTTCTTATGCAGCTCGCGCGTATGGTATAATAGTCTTAAAGAAAACGCTTAAGGAGGCTATTATGGCAGATGAACTAGAAAAACGCCTGGATACAGGCATGTACGGAACACCTCGGATCAACCCTGATGAGCAGCGCAAATACTTAGGCACATTTCGTGAACGATGTTATCTAAGTATGACAGTAGCAGAAATGAAGAAGAAGGACAACCAAGACACGTTGATTTCTGCATTACCGCATTTTCAACAACAATTGGTCTTGCTGAATGGCAAGTTGCCGGAATCGATCCAAACCACTTATATCACCTTACTAACAAAACAGCAGATGGATTTTCGCGTGGTTTCTGATGCCCAAGATGCGGCACCTGATAGTATCGGTCTGCTGGTTACCGCCAAAGAAGCGGTCAATGAGACAGTCATCGATATTGAACAAAAATATCCGTCCGCACCTGTCGAACCAAAGACTGAGGAAAAACACAAAACATCATTTTGGCACAATATTTTTCACTAGGAGGAACTATCATGTCTACGAATGAACCTGCTTTTGGCGAATTGAAACAAGAATTATTGATTGTACTGGATCGTCATATCGATATACTTAAAACCGTGACTTCCATTGAGATCGACCATTTAGACGGCGTGCTTTTTATGATGCGCAGTCTTGGTTTTATGCTGGACCGGGCACCTAAAGTCCTGGCTTCGGACGATTTGACTGAGATGCATTTTATGATGTTCCAATATTACAGTTTGCTGTCAGAACTAAAATACAATCTGGTGCTGAATTTCCCTTACGCTTCGTTAGAAGATGTCCCTTTATTAACGATCATCGAGACTTTCCCTACGTCTTACGAAACCGCCATGAAGCAATGGTGGGAAAATCGAACCGGACTTGTTGTGGAAGAAACAAAACAAACTATTGAAATTACGGCTTTCCAATAACTATACAACAAAATGACCAGCTGATCACGCAACCGTTGCGATCGATCAGTTGGTCTTTTGTCAGTTCATGTTCATTTAATTTGAAGCATCAAATACTTCTGGAAACAACAACCGCAAAACAGACATTGTCAGGCGTTGGCCAGCTCCGCTATAAGGATATACATGCATATGCATCGCTGGATTGAAATTGGCTTCTATGATCCCATACGCACCTTCGCTGTCAGCGGGTTTTGTCTTATCAGGAATGATCAGATCGATGCCGCAAATCGCTGCCCCTAATGCTGCCACTGCCGCTGCGGCAATCGCTTTATAATCCTCATTGAAATCATCCGTGACATCGATCGAATCGCCGCCGGTACTGATATTTGAATTTTCCCGCAAGTAAACGATTTGTCCTTCTGGCGGAACGGAGCCTATCGTATAGCCTTGTTCTTTGAGCATCAGCTGTTCCAGATTGCCTAGCTGGATCCATTCCAGCGGTGACCGGTGATGTGAACCACGTAAGGGATCAAGATTTTTTTCTTTGACCAATGCTTCGATCGTTTGTCGGCCATCTCCCACGACATTTGCAGGGATCCGCAACAAAATCGCATCGACCCGTCCATCGATAACAAAGAAGCGGTACTCCGTTCCAGCCAAAAATGATTCAACCAAAATCGATTGATCTTCTGCAAAAGCAATCGCCACAGCTTCCTGATAGTCAGCCAAAGAAGCCCCTTCTTTGAAAATTGAAATACCCAGTCCATAATTGGTGGTTTTAGGCTTGACAACAAAGCCGCTTTTCGCAATATGCGGGTAGTAATCGATTGCCGCCGCAGCCGTTGCAAATTCAGCACCGCTAGGAACGTGAAAGCCATGTTCTGCCAATACTTTCTTCGTCACCGTCTTATTGGCCATGATCAATGGGACGATATATTGATCCTTGCTTGTCATATTGGCGTTTTTGACATACTCAATATGATCCCCTGCTTGCAAGTGCAAAAATTGATCTGTTTCATCTAAAACTGTTACTTTGATTCCTTTTTGGATCGCATCAAACATCAAAATTTGCGTAGATAATTCTAGCGTGCGATAACCAGCTAATTGATACGGTCTGGCCCATGCAGATTGATGATATGTCACACCTAGTTCTCTTGCGACTGCCGCTTGACCGGCGGATTGACTTGCTTGAAAGAGCTTGCCGGCAAAAGTCAACGCAGGATTTTCCAGCATATCGCCTAATTGCGCCAAATAAGGCACTTCTGGCAATTGCAATTCAGCCGCAAAGCTGTGTAACTCTGCGACTATTTCTTTCGCTTCTTGCAGATAAGCTGTTTGAGCCAATGGATGTTCCAGCGCAACAGTATCATTCATTCGATCCCCTATCTTGACCCATTCGTCTAGATCAGCGCCTTCATCTTTGGTGCTTAAAAATAACAAAAAGAAGTGTAAAAAACGCACTTGTTCTTTCGAGATACCATAGGCAGCGTAAGGATCGATGTCAATATTGCGTATCTCAATGTATCGGATGCCCGCTTCAGCAAGGTCTGCAACGCGACGGCCGCCCCTTAAACGAACCGGCGCATAGAATTCTTTCTCTTCCGAGAGTTTGCCGGTTTCCACAAGCGCAGCTATATCCCCAAGATAGTTTTCTAGGGACCCATAAGATACCGTCACATCCGGATGATTGGTGTAGCCATAACGGCTGTTTCTGATACTGCGAACAGGCTCTGTCGGCCGCTGCTCATCTGTGAAATAGTTGGCTTCCGAGGTGGGGGTTGCCCCAAAGAAATAGGTCAAAAACCAACGATAATGCAAATAATTGCGGGTAACCTTCAAATACAATGCTGTCTTGAAGGATTGATAGTCTACTGCCTGATCACTTGCTTCATACAACTGTTGGAGGAAACGATCCGCAAACTCAAAATTAAAATGGATACCGCTGACCATTTGCTTACGTTTGCCATAGGTCTTCGCCAAATAGCGGCGATACAAGACATCCTCAAACTGGTCTAATTTAGCAATCACGATGCCTGCTTCTGCTTGGGGCAAAGCTGGCGGCATGCTTAATGGCCATAACATTTCTTCTGGCGCCATTGACCGATAGGCCACATCGTGGATCGCACCTAAATAGCGAAACAATTCATCTACCGTATCTGCTACAGGTGTGATCAGTTCTAATTGATTTTCGGCAAAATCCGTTTGAATATAGGGATGAAAACTGCGATTGCCTAACACTGCAGGATGATCGGTACCAGAAAAATCTCCTGCCAGCGTAACCCGCTGCGCCTCCCGTTCGATTCCATAACGGCCTTTTAGTAAATAAGGGAAAAGTGCTTTTTGTTTTAAAATGTTTTTTATCATCATGTAGGTATCCTCTAAATTTCTACTTGTTTTTAGTTTGATCATTCATATTCTCTTCTATTATAGACAAAAAATATGAAAATTAAACAAATTTGTTCCTCTTTTTTACATTAACTGTTAACAAAATTACCAAGAATTTATAAAATACTTGAATAAATTTGATATTTACCTACAAAATAAAGTATACTGATTATATAACAGTAAATTATTATGTCTATATTACTCTTTTTGAAAGGAAGAATAGTGAATGAAACCACTTAATCTTACCAAACGCGAACGCCAGATCATGAATATTTTTTGGAATGCAGAAAAACCCCTTTCTGCAAACGACATTGCTGTCCAGCAGCAAGACCTCAGCAAGAATACGATTCAAGCTGTTGTACGCAAATTAAAAAATCATGATTTATTGAAAGTAGCCGATATCGGTTATAGCGGCACCGTGTTGACGCGCCTGTACGCGCCAAATGTGACGCAAGAAGATTTTCTTGCTGCCGAATTGTCTGACCAATCGTTACTAAACTTGATCACCAACTTTATTGAGACCAATAAAGAGATCGACACGTTGAACGAACTAGAGAAATTGATCAAAGACCGCCAAGGAGAACTAACAAAGTAAGCCACTTGCCCTTGTCGTTACTTGCAATCTAAGTTTGTGAAAGACTGCTTCCCGAAATACTCGGTCTGCGTACACTTGATTGTGAGGCATCTTTTGTCTTTGCTGGAAAGGGTCTTGGCCTATATGACAGCATCTCTTCAATTGACCATCACAGGTTTATTAACAATAAAAAAGAGCCATGTATTGGGAATATCCCGACACATGGCTCTTTTTTAGTCTTTGATCAATCCTTTGAATAGACCTACGACAAACTCATTTGGATCAAACGGCTCTAAATCATCAATGCCTTCTCCTAGACCGACCAATTTGACTGGCAAACGCAACTCATTGCGGATCGCCAATACGATTCCGCCCTTGGCTGTACCATCTAACTTGGTCAAAACAAGACCAGACACATCCGTTGTTTCTTTGAACTGTTTGGCTTGATTCATGGCGTTTTGACCGGTTGTCGCATCCAATACAAGTAAAACCTCGTGAGGCGCACTTGGATCGACTCGGTGGATGATCCGCTTGATTTTTTCCAATTCATTCATCAGATTGACTTTATTTTGCAATCGTCCCGCTGTATCTACAAGTAAGACATCAGCATTTTCCGCTTTGGCCCGCGCCATCGCATCATATACCACCGCTGCTGGATCTCCGCCAGCATTGCCGCGAACCACTTCAACGCCTGCCCGTTCACCCCAGACGACCAATTGATCAATGGCCCCTGCACGAAAGGTATCTGCTGCGGCCAATAAGACTTTCTTGCCCTCAGCCTTGAATTGATGGGCCAATTTCCCAATACTGGTGGTCTTGCCTACGCCATTGACACCCACGAATAAGATGACCGTCAAATCAGGCTGCATATTCAATGTATTGACTTCATCGACACCTGCTTCACCATAAAGATCCACCAGCTTCTCAATGATCACATTTTGCACTTCTGCCGTTTTTTTGACATTTCGCAGTTTGACTTCTTGTCTTAATGCGTCAGCGATTTTCATCGCTGCATCGAACCCGACATCGGCACCAATCAATGTTTCTTCCACTTCTTCAAAGAAATCTTCATCGACAGTCCGAAAATTGGCAAACAGTTCATTCATCCGTTGGCCAAACGTTTTGCGTGACTTACTCAACCCTTTGGTGTATTTATCTTGCACAGTTTCTTTTTCAATCGTTTCAGGAATCGTTTCAGGCGTTGGTGTAACAGACTGTTGGGTCGTTATCGGTGCCTCAGCTGGTGGTTGCACAGTTGGTACTTCTTCTGGCGAGTCCGCAAGTGCATCTGCTTGATTTTCTTCATCACCAAGAACCTCTTCATCGGAAACTGGTGAATCAGGGGCTGGTTCACTCGCTTCATGGCTAGATGGTGCTGTTTCATTATCAGGCACAACAGGCTCAGCTATTTCTTCTGTATCTTTTGATTCTCCAACCAACGCTTTTTTGATTTTATCAAAAAATCCCATATCAAGCACCTCCTGTTAAGACATATTTTTCGATCACTTGCGCGACACCGTCGGCTTCATTCGAGGCTGTCACAACATCTGCGGCATCTTTGATCATCGGTACCGCATTGTCCATTGCTACCCCAATGCCGGCATAACGAATCATTGGTAAATCATTTTCTTCATCGCCGATCGCCATGACCTCAGATTGATCAATCCCTAAGTCCTGAGCCAATAAACTGATACCATAAGCTTTCGTGATACCTTTTGGCATAAATTCCAGTAAGTTGTGGCGGCTTTTGATGATTTCGAACTTTTCACTAACTTCTGCTGGGATCGCAGGTATTTTAGGATCCAATACTTCTTGGTGATAGGCAATCACGGCCTTGTTGTATAATTTGGTTTCATCTAAAGCATCAATGGCAAATGGACGGCAATCCAACAACGGATTCAACGAGCCATAGATCGACAAATGCTCAGCTGAGGTAGGCAAACTCAAGACGATCTCTTCTGATACGATGTCTAAAGGCAAATTCAACCCTTCAGCCACAGCGATCAATTCATGAACGTCGGCCAACTGCATCGCCGCTTTTTCAATAATTTCACCCGTTTCATTTTTTTGCACCAGTCCGCCATTGAAAGTGATACTGTAATCTCCGGCATCTTTTAGTGACAATTCATCTAAATACGGTCTAATTGCCCGCAATGGACGTCCCGTACAAATAACGACTTTGACCCCTTGGGCTTTGGCACGGGCCAGCGCTTGTTTGTTGCGGCTCGTGACTTCTTTTTTACTGTTTAATAATGTTCCATCTAAATCAATGGCAATCAATTTAATCATCACTTCTACTCCTCTACTCTTGCGCGGCTGCGAAACGTCCACCTTCACGAACCTCTTCTAACCGTACCGAAACGGTTTTGGAGACACCAGATTCTTGCATAGTCACGCCATATAGTACATCAGCAGCTTCCATAGTCCCTTTACGGTGGGTCACCACGATAAACTGCGTATCATTTTGGAAGGCGCTGAGATAATGACCAAATCTAGACACGTTGGCTTCATCCAATGCAGCTTCTACTTCATCTAATACACAAAATGGTACAGGGCGCACTTGAATGATCGAAAACAAAAGTGCAATAGCGGTCAAAGCTCGTTCTCCCCCTGAAAGCAGACTTAAGTTTTGCAGTTTTTTTCCTGGTGGTTGGGCTTCGATCTCAATTCCTGTGTTCAACAAATCAGTAGGATCTGTCAACACAAGTTCTGCGTGACCGCCGCCAAACATATTGGGAAAAACTTGTTTGAATTGTAAACGAATGGCATCAAACACTTCGCCAAAACGGGTCTTGACTTCTTCATCCATTTCGGACATCGTATCAAAAAGCTGTGCTTTAGCGGTCAATAAATCATCACGCTGCCCAGTCAAGAATACATGACGCTGATTGACTTGCTCAAATTGCTCGATCGCATTTAGATTGACTGGCCCTATCTCATCGATGGCAGTTTTTAATGTTTGGATTTCTTCTTTGGCTGCAACAGCATCTGTGATTGCCGCGAAATCTTGTGATGCTTTCTCATACGTCATGTTGTATTCTTCTTGCAGGTACAACAAGCGATTATCCATCACTAATTCGCTGCGATTTTTTTCGATCTCAACCGCCGTTTTTTGTGACAACTGCTCTTTTTGTTCTAAATTGGCACTGCTTAATGCTTCGTCCAAGGTGCCAATCTTCAGTTGCAGCGCTTGTCGCTTGGTGCGGATCATCCCCAATTCTTCCGTTAAGGTATCCTTGGCGACCGCATATTCCTTGATTTGCTGCAAAAGGGCTTCTTCTGAGAATCCATGGTCACTGGCGTTGCTGGAGAGTGCTTGTATTTGCCGTGTCAAGACCCGTTGCCGATCTTCATTTTCGGCAATGGCTTGCGCGTTAGCGGCTATTTTTTGCTGTAAATGCGCAGTTTGCTCCTTCTGAACCGCAAAATCTGCCTGCAAACGTGCCACATCTTCTGACAATTGTTGTCGTTTTTCTTCAATCAAGTCTTCTTCAACATTCATTTGACGTATATCTTGATCGATTTTTGTCAATTGGGCAGTAATATGCTGCTGTTGTTCTTCTAAGTCTTGTTTCTTCTCCGCATACTCTTCGAAGAAGGCTTGTACTTCCCGATGTTCAAAAGCAAAGACTTGCTGTTCTTTTTGCAGGCGGTCAAGTTCTTGTTGCAGATGATCCAACCGATTTTGCAGTTCATGTGCCGTCATGCGGGCTTCTTCACCTTGGGTGCGCAACGTATCTAGGGCTGCGCGCGCTTCTTTAGCGGCTGCTTCAAAATGCTGCACTTGTTTTTCAGTCGTTTGCAGCCGTTCGTCTAATTGTGCTGCTTGCGCAGTCAGTTGCTGCAATTCATTGCTCTGACTGAATAAGCTGCCCGCGTTCTTTTTGGTTGCGCCACCGGTCATCGAACCTCCGGCATTCATGACATCACCTTCTAGCGAAACGATCCGATAGCTGTAATTCAGCGCCCGGGCCAACGCATTGGCACTTTGTAAGTCCTCAGCAATCAAAATGCTGCCTAAAAGATTGTCTGTGATTGTCTGAATCGATGCCGGCGACTCAACCAGCTCACTAGCAACACCGATAAATCCATTCACTTGCTGTGCTTGGTTACGGGCATATTCAGGCAAATGGCGGGCTTTGATGGTCGTCAACGGTAAGAATGTTGCACGGCCGCCACGATTTTCTTTCAAGTAAGTGATGGCATTGCGGGCATCGCGTTCATTTTCCACGATCACATGTTGTGCCGAAGCGCCCAGTGCTGTTTCGATCGCAACCGTATAGTCTTGAGGGACATCGATCAGCTCTGCTACGGCTCCGACGATTCCTTCCAAGTGCTGTTTATTCTTTAATACCAAACGAACCCCTTGATAAAAACCGCTGTAGTTTTCTTGGATGTCTTGCAAACTACGCTGCTTTGCGCGAACTTGCTGCACTTGATTCATCAATGCATACATTTTCTTCTGGGCTTCTTCAAAACGTGCTTGATTATGCTGGGCTTTTTCTTGTACTTGGATGTATTGATTGCGCTGCGCATCAAGTGCAGTCTTTGCGGTCGTCAGCTGTTCAGTCACCAACGCGGCTTCGGTTTCTTTTTCTTGCAGCGTTGTGTTCATTTCTGTTTGCCTTGTCAGAGCAGATTGATTTTTAGCCGTTTCTTGCTGATATTGGCGAGCCAAATATTTCAATTCATTGCCAACCGTTGCTTGCTCTTGCATGGCTTCCACATATTGACTGCGCAATTCTTCGATGATTTCTTTGGCAGAACGTTGATACTTTGCTTGGTCTTTGCGGGTTGCCGCAATTTGGGCTTCCACTTCTTGGATGCTGCGGTTCTTTTGCGAGAGCGCCGCAATCAGTTCGCTTTTTTCCTCGTTTAGGAGATCGCTTCTTTCTATGACTTCATCCAAATTCTCTTGATACTCTTCGGCGCTCTTTTGGGTATGTTTCGAGCGTTCATCCAACAGTTCTTTTTGCCCTTCTGCTTGTGTCAAGCCCTCTGTAGCCGTAAGAAGCTGTTGATTGATTTTTTCGAGGGTTTCATCGAAAGCAGTTCGTTGTTGACGCAACTCATGCAATGAAAGTTCCCCTTGGTTGATTCGGGTGGCAATTTGTTCAAGCTGCAGATTACATGCAGCCAACTCCGTTTTCGCCAATTCCCATGCTGCTTTGGCTTCGGCAATCTCCATCACCGTATAGGCCACATCGATCGTCGTCAGTTGTTCTTTCAATGCCAAAAACTTTTTGGCTGCTTCGCTTTGCGCCGCCAACGGCAACAGCTGATCTTCCAATTCATAGATGATATCTTGTAAGCGGCTCAGGTTATCTTCAGTTTCAAATAATTTCTGCTCTGCTTTTTTCTTACGCTGTTTATATTTCAAAACACCTGCCGCTTCTTCAAAAATGCCGCGACGGTCTTCTGGCTTGCTGCTGAATATGGCCTCCACTTTCCCCTGAGAAATAATGGAAAAGGATTCTTTCCCCAATCCAGAGTCCATAAACAATTCTTGGATATCCTTCAAGCGACAGGATTGTTTGTTCAAAAAGAAGTCACTTTCACCCGTCCGTCTTAACCGACGCGACACACTGATCTCATTGTAATCCAATGGTAAATAGTGATCGCTGTTGTCCAAAATAATGGTTACTTCAGCTATATTTAGTGCTTTGCGAGAATCTGAACCCGCGAAAATGACATCAGGCATTTTACCGCCTCGTAAATTCTTGGCAGATTGTTCTCCTAAAACCCACCGAATCGCTTCGGTAATGTTGCTCTTGCCGCTGCCGTTTGGTCCGACAACAGCAGTCACTCGGTGTTCAAAATCGATGACTGTGCGGTCGGCAAAGGATTTAAAGCCGGCAATCTCTATTCGTTTTAAATACACTCCGCCATTCCTCTCTTATTGTTCCAGGGATGCGAGCGCATTGGCTGCTGCATCTTGTTCTGATAATTTTTTTGATTTCCCTTGTCCTTTACCGATCAACGTATCATCACAATAGACTTCTGTCCAAAAAATTCGTTCATGGGCAGGACCTGCTTCCTTGATCAAACGATAATTGATTGCGACATCGCCGCCTTTTTGCAAGACTTCTTGCAACCGTGTTTTATGATCCATCTCATGGGAAAAAGCACCTGCTTTGACTTTCGGAAAGACAACTTGTGTCAAGAAGCCATCCACACTTTCTAGTCCTTGATCTAAATACAATGCGCCCAGAAAGGCTTCAAATAGATCGCATAACAAAGAAGGACGTTTGCGTCCGCCGGAATTCTCTTCCCCTTTGCCTAGTCGGATCGACGCATCAAACCGACAATCTTTGGCAAACATCGACAAGCTGTCTTCTCTAACGATCGCTGCTCTCAATTTTGTTAATTTGCCTTCAGGCAGATCTGGTAATTCCCGATACAAATAGCGCGAAACGATCAACTCTAAGACAGCATCACCTAAGAATTCCAACCGTTCATTGTCTGACAAGTGTAAGTTGCGGTGCTCATTCACATAAGATGAATGGGTAAAAGCTTGTTCTAATAAATCAACATCATGGAACACAATACCAAACTTTTCTTTCAGTTCTTTCGTTAGCTGTGTATTCATCTGCCACATTCCTTTATTCTTTAGTTGACACTTCCTTATTATACTGGTTTTTGCTGAATTATGAAATGTTTCATCTAAAAACTTGCCTTGTATGTAAGAAAAATTTATGCAGCTATTCTGATAATAAAGATCCTTGTCCGATAAAGGGTCAACTCCCACAAAAAAAGACGCCCCCAAAGGAACGTCTTTCATCCATCAAAGATTAGCGAGATTCTGCAGTAACAGAAACAGTTGCCCATGGGTTATGGTCAACATCGTATGCCCAATCAAAATCTTTCACACGGTCTGAAATAGGTAATACCTGATTACGATAAAGTGTTGGGATAACGAATGCTTCGTCAAACGCATATTCTTGCCATGCATCAAATGCTTCTTTGCGTTTTGCATCATCAAATGAATCCGTTGAATCGATTGCTTCTAATAGCTTCGTGTTTTCATCTGAAGAGAAACGTGTGTAGTTATATGCTGCTGTCGCACCATACAAACCTGAAGGTGATGGATCTGAACCTGTACCCCAAGCGCCTTGGTATACATCGATTTCAGGATCATCATTTTCTAATTTGTCATAGAATGCTTGGAAGTCAATCAAACGACCAGTTGTATATTGTACATCTAGTCCGATTTCATTCCATTGTTGGATGTAGTAATCAGCCAATGGTTGCGCTGTTTCGCCACCTGACATTGACGCAAAGTTGATCGTTAATTTTTCACCATCTTTGTCTTCACGCATGCCATCGCCATCCAC
Source organism: Enterococcus salsurae (assembly GCF_054784955.1). Taxonomy (NCBI): domain Bacteria; kingdom Bacillati; phylum Bacillota; class Bacilli; order Lactobacillales; family Enterococcaceae; genus Enterococcus; species Enterococcus salsurae. Next base: position 274,219 of record NZ_BAAHWY010000004.1, read on the forward strand.
ATCTTTGTAGCCTGCATCATCAAGCAATTGGTTTGCTTTGTCGATGTTGTACGTATAGCCTTCGATCTCTGTATCATGCAATGTACCAAATACTGGTGGGATCAAAGTCGTTGCGTTTGTACGCAAACCGTTATAGAAACGGCTGCCGACTGCATCATTGTCTAATGCATAGCCCATTGCTTGACGCAATGATTTGTCTGCCATTTTTGCATCTGGATCTGTTACAACTTCATTAGCATCAGAATCCCATGTACCTAATTTGAAACCAATATAAGTATATGCTTGTTCTGGGCGGCCTAAGATTTGATAACCATCAGTGTCTTTATATGTTGGATACGTATCTGTTGGCATTGACAAAGCTAGATCATATTGTTTCGCATTCAAACCTTCTACGATTGACGCAGATGGAACTGCTTTAAATGATAACTTATCTAGTTTTGGTGCACCACCATAGTAATATTCGTTTGGTGTGTATTCTACTGATTCACCTGCAACGATATTAGACATTACATAAGGACCAAATACTACTGGTGTTTTACGAACGGGATCACTTGATTCCATATCTTTGATTGCAATGCCATCAAACGTATGTTTTGGTAGTGCAGAAGCCCACACACCGCCACCAGCTTGTAACATACCTGGATGTACTTGTTTGTATTCAATTGTTACGACTTTGTCGCTTTCTTTTGTGATACCTGAGATCGTATCAGATTTACCATCATGGTAATCTTCCATGCCGATGATGTTTGTGAAGTTGCTGTCATAACGCACACCTGTGTAGTCTTTGTTACCAATCACTTCATAAGAGAAAATCACGTCATCTGCGGTTACATCTTCACCGTCAGACCATTTTAGATTGTCACGCAATGTGATTGTTGCTGTATTGTTGTCTTGATCGATTTCTAAATTTGCTGCGCCGCCATCCACGATTTTGAAGTCAGCATCTGTTAAAAACAGACTTTCATTACTTGGAGACATGAACTGAGCATCATACGCATCTTGATAGAATTCTGTTTGGAACAATCCTTGAAACTGTGTATCCATTACCACTGCAACGTCAAGTGTACCGCCGTCCACTGCATCTGCATCATTTGTAACTGATGTTGGGAAGTTGCTCACATCTTCTGTTTCAGTAGCTGAGTTGCTGCCGTCAGATGAATCTGTTCCACCACTATTACTGCCACAAGCTGCCAATGCTAACACTGACAAAAGAGTGACCATACCAAAAATATTTTTCTTCATCCTGTATCCTCCTTAGTTTATCCTAACCGTTGACGCGCATCTGCTGAACGCTTGAATGCTTGACCAACGTAATTTATACTCAACATCAAAACCAAAATCAGAATTGACGCGGGTAACCAAATCCACTGTCTATTGACCAGCACATCACCACTGCTGGCATACCCAATCAATGTCCCTAAACTTGGTACATTCGTTGGTAGACCAAAACCTAAGAATGTTAGTGTCGTTTCAATACCGATATTGGCTGCAAAGTTCATTGTTAAGTTGGTGATGATCAATGAGCTCAAGTTGGGCATGATTTCCCGGAACATAATGACAAAGTCATTGGTTCCTAATGTTTTCGACGCACTAACATAATCTCTACGGCCTTCTGACAAGGTTTTGCTTCGGAAAAGCCTTGCTTTCCCAACCCAGTAAAAGGCACTCATGACCCATATAAAGGTCCAAACATCATAACGAGGAACGATCGACACGATAACGATAATGATCAACATGATTGGCAAGATCATCACGAAATCAACGATACGCATCAAAATATTGTCGATCATGCCGCCATAGTAACCAGAGATGATCCCTAGGCCAACCCCTACGATCGAGGTAATGATCGTAATGGAAAAACCAATCAAAATCGAATTACGGGCACCAATGATCAATTGTCCCCAAACATCACGGCCACCTTCATCCGCCCCTAAAAGGTAGGTGCCGCCGTTTGGCGAAACAGCGCCAGGCACTGCATACTTATCAAGGATACTTACACGCATCACTTGCGTTTGATCGATCATCGCCGAACCAATAAACACGAATAGTAAAACTGCGACTAAAAATACCAAAGAAAAAATGGCAATTCTGTCTTTTAGAAATTCGCGAAAAATCATTTTTAATCCCATAGGCGGGATACTTTCTTGTTTTAAATCTTTTTCTTTCTTTTCAGACATGCTTATCCCCTCCTATTACTGGATTCTGATTCTTGGATCGACAATACTCATAATGATATCAGATAACAACGTACCGATCAGTGTAGCCAACCCTAAGATCAACGTCAACGATGTAATCACGGCGTAATCCCGCTGTACGATACTATCAATAAACAACTTACCTACACCTGGATAGGCGAAGATTTTTTCGATAACCACAGATCCAGCAATCAATGAAGTGATCTCATAGCCCATTTGTGAAGCAATCGGTAATGAGGCATTTCGGAAGACGTGGCGTGAAAATACTTTATTCGTTGGCACCCCTTTTGAACGTGCTGTACGAACGAAATCCAGTGATTTAGAATCGATGACTTCACTGCGCAGATATTGAATCGTGACAGCAGTCCCCAATAAAGCTGAGGTGATCGATGGCAAAATCAAATGATACAATCGACTCCAGAATTCATCCATCCCGCTGACACCAGGCACGACAGAGCCGCTCGTAGGGAACCAGCCCAAACGATACCCAAAAATGAAGAGTGCCAACAAAGCAAAGATAAACAATGGAACCGCAAAACTAAAGAAGTTATAGACAACAACTGCTTTATCGATCAAAGAGTCTTGGTAGCGCCCTGCCAACATCCCTAATGGAATGGCAATCAGATAGGTCAGAATCACTGTCAGCAAAGATAACCACAGTGTATTGCTGATCCGGCCTGATAGTAAGGTAGCTACAGGTAATTTATAGATAAAACTTTGTCCAAAATCACCTTGAACGGCATTACCGATCCAACGGAAATATTGAGTATACCAAGGATCATTCAACCCAGCAGCTTCCCGCATTTTTTCAATTACAGATGGATCTTGGTTTGGGTTGATCAACCCGGTAAACGGATCCCCTGGCATTGCTTGTGCAATCAAGAAAATCAAAATACTCAAAATAATGACTTGAGGGATCATCAACAACAAACGACGTAGAATTGTTTTCCACATTATTCAGCACCCCCATTTTTCAATGCGACTTGATGTGATGCGGTAATTGTCCGCAAATCATACACCCGACCCGTTTCATCATAATAATCTTTTTGATGCGTCACGTAATCTAATTCTACACGACGGCGGTTTTCTTTATGGGCCTCACGATTTTTTACATCAATTTGAGGAATAGCTGATAATAAGCGCTTGGTATAGATATGGCGTGGATCTTGATAAATATCTTCTCTTGATCCGATCTCAACAAAACGGCCTTTGTACATGATCGCGATATTGTCACACATATGTTTGACGACACCTAAGTCATGAGAGATAAACAAGAAACTTAAGCCGAATTCTTGTTGGATGCGTTTCATAAAGTTCAATACTTGCGCTTGAACCGATAGATCCAATGCAGATACAGGTTCATCTGCTACGATCAATTTAGGATTCGAAGCAACTGCTCGGGCAACACCCAAACGTTGTCTTTGACCACCAGAGAATTCATGGGGATATTTGTACAAAGCATCCTCAGGCATACCCACGATGTCTAACAAGCGTTTGACGCGTTGTTTTTCTTCTTGATCACTTAGACGTTCAAAGTTTCGTAATGGTTCCGCAATGATATCGATGACCCGTTTTTTGGGATTCAAACTCGACATGGAATCTTGGAAGATCATTTGCACATCTTTATTGTAGTTCATTTTTTTGCGCGCCGCACGTTTCGTCACGTCTTGCCCTTCATAAATGATTTCTCCGCTAGTGACTTTCTCTAAACCGACAATTGCTTTACCAGTCGTCGATTTACCTGAACCTGATTCCCCTACTAAACCATAGGTCTTGCCTTTTTCGATCACAAAGTCAACGCCATCTACAGCATAGACAAAATCCGTGACGCGATTGAAGAACCCGCTGCGAATTGGATAGTGGACTTTCAGATCTTTGATTGTAATTAATTCTGTCATCTACACTTCTCCTTCTTCGTCTCTAAAATGGAAATGCTTGTAGCACGTGCAACGGACTAGATGATCCGGTGCAACTTCATGCAATACCGGATTTTCTTCATGGTCGCTTGCAGGGATCCAAGGAATCCGTGCAGCGAAACGACAGCCTGTACGAGGCATGTTTTTCAAAGAAGGCACAACGCCTTCAATCACATGCAACTCATCATTTTGAGAATTTTCTTGTGGGATCGAGTTTAATAATGATTGTGTGTAAGGGTGTTGCGGGTTAGAAAACAATTCTTCTGCAGTAGCCACTTCAACGAATTGTCCACCATACATCACGGCTACCCGATCAGCCATTTCAGCCACGACACCTAAGTCATGCGTGATCAAAATAATCCCAGTTTGCGTTTCTTCTTGCAGATCTTTCAGCAAATCCAAAATTTGTGCTTGAATCGTTACATCAAGCGCTGTAGTTGGTTCATCCGCAATGATGATCGGCGGTTTGCATGCAATCGCTATAGCAATGATGACACGTTGCCGCATCCCCCCAGATAACTCATGGGGATATTGACGACCCACCCGCGGTGGATTTGGGATCCCAACTTGTTCTAATAATTCCAATGCCCGAGCTTGACGCTGTTCAGCTGACATATCGGTATGGTAAGATAAACCTTCTTTGATTTGATCTTCAATACGCATCAATGGGTTCAATGCTGACAATGGATCTTGGAAGATCATCCCGATATCGTTGCCGCGGATTTTGTTGTACAGGGTTTCATTTAAATTTGATAAATTTAAATCTTTATATAAGATTTCCCCCGTGATCTTGGTGTTGTTAGGATCATGCAATCCCATAATAGTGGTTGCTAATGTACTTTTTCCGCAGCCAGATTCTCCAACGATCGCTAATATCTCATTGCGGTCTAAGGTGAAAGAAATACCATCTACTGCATCATAGTAATCATCTTTAATACGGAAACCTGTATGAAGGTTTTGAACATCTAGTAACTGATTATCTCTGGACAATCGAATACCCCTCTCTACTTTCTAAAATGACGTGCACGTGCTAATAAAAAACTAGGAATAAACGAATGAATTCCGAAAGCTTTCTTAACAATGTATAATATATTCTTAATAATTATATAGAAATGATTCTAATAATGCAAGCCCTACAAAAATAAAAACACTGAATTTTCAGAATACTTACAATAGTCTTACATCATTGCCATGTCAACTTTTCAATCTCATCAATCAAGTCGTGAAACACTATAATAAAGGCTCCCTTATTGAAGAAAAAAGGATAAAGAAAGAGCCAAGTCATCTAGGACTTAGCTCTTTTAAACTGTCTTAAGCAAGATGGCTTGAAATATAATCAACCGCTCCACCGACTGTTTCGATCTGCTCGGCATCTTCATCTGAAATTTCGGTACCAAATTCATCTTCTAGTTCTAGGACGAATTCCATCACACTGATCGAATCAGCGTTCAAGTCGTCTTTAATGCTCATTGTATCCGTCACGTTCTCGGCATCAATCTCAAAATGATTGGCGATCACGACTGCTACTTTCTTGAATACTTCATCTCGTGTCAACTGGCTTCACCTCCACGCGTTTGCACAAAACATAGAATGGCTAAGAAACATTGTACTGCTTTCCCATGCATTTGTCTAGGCTTTTTTTGCAATTTTGTTACAACGATGTCATTCCGATTGCGAAGCTGACGTTGCTGTGTTTGATTCATAATGCGCCACCAATTGCGCAACGACATCTGTTGCAAGCATCGCATGGATTTGTTTGATGGTATACGCAACCGCTTCTGGCCCCGTAGAGCCGTGGGTCTTGATGACTGGGGCCTTTAACCCAAAGAGAACAGCACCGCCATGTTTGGCGTAATCCATCTCATTTTTGACATTTCGCAAGGCATCTTTCAATAATACAGCACCTACCTTACCTTTGATGCCAGCATCCATGATCGAAGATTTCAATAAGCCCATCAAATTCAAGGCTGTGCCTTCAATTGATTTTAAGACTGCATTCCCAGTGAAGCCATCCGTCACAACAACATCTGCTGCGCCATTCAGTAACTCTCTCGCCTCAACGTTGCCAATAAAATGGATCGACGGTTCTGCAGAAAGCAATTCAAAAGCTTTCTTCGTTAATTCACTGCCTTTGGTTTCTTCTGTCCCATTATTTAAAAGGCCTACACGCGGGGTATTGATGCCGCGCACTTTTTGTGCATAGAAAGAACCTAACACTGCATAGTTAACCAAATGTTCTGGTTTGTTGTCTGCATTCGCACCTAGATCCAGCATATCAAACCCGGCATCTTTACCAATCACAGGCATCGTTGACATCAATCCAGGTCGATCGATCCCTTTGATACGTCCAACGATGAACAGACCTGCTGCTAACAGCGCGCCGGTGTTGCCGGCAGAAAAAATCGCATCTGCTCGTCCTTCTTTGACTGCTTGTGCTGCTAGTACCATTGAAGCTGTTTTTTTCCGTCGAATCGCTTTGACGGGTTCATCATCGCTATTGATTTTTTCATCGGTATGAATAATTGTGATCTGACTTTCATCTGTCACATATTTTCTGATCTCATTTTCTTTTCCATATAATTGAAACGCAATATCTGGAAAGTCTTTTTTTGCCAGCATGACACCTTCCACGATGGCTTTTGGGGCGTTATCTCCACCCATTGCATCGACGGCAATTCGCATGTCGTTGCCACTCCCTTCATTTTCTTCATTAGTATAGCATAATTTATCAATCAAAAAATTGTTTATCGGCTTTTTGTGCAGCCAAATATGCAGCTAACGGCTGATATTCTGGCAATACTTGCCAATTCTTTTTTTGCCAAAGCGCAGTGGCTTCTACTTGGGCGACTTCTAAAATATGGGCATCCGCCACCAGATCCGCTGCAGCAAATTCTGGCAATCCTGACTGACGGTTTCCGAAGACTTCTCCCGGACCACGCAATGCCAAATCTTTTTCACTGACGATAAAGCCATTGGCGGTTTCAGTCATGATCGTCATTCTGGCCACCCCTGTTTCATTCTTAGGATTGGCGATCAAAATACAATAAGAGGCATCTGCCCCACGACCAACGCGCCCCCGCAGTTGATGCAACTGTGCCAAACCAAACCGATCGGCATCAATGATCAGCATCACTGTCGCATTTGGTACATTGACACCGACTTCGATGACGGTCGTGGACACCAAAATCTGCGTCTCATTTTCTTTGAAAGCAGCCATGATTGCATCTTTTTCGTCATTTTTCATTTTGCCATGCAGCATTCCCACTTGATAGGTCGGTGCATAGTAACTTTGCAATTGTTCATAAATTTCTGTCGCATTTTTGACGTCCAGCATTTCAGATTCTTCAATCAGCGGACAAATCACATACATCTGATGTCCTGCGGAAAGTTCTCTTTGTGCCCATTCTAAGATAGCGTCAAATTGAGGTGGTCTGATCCAGCGGGTTTCGACGGGTATTCGTCCAGCGGGCATTTCATCAATGATCGAAACATCCATTTCACCATAGGCAGTGATCGCTAATGTCCGCGGAATTGGGGTAGCGGTCATAAATAAAACATCTGGCGCATAGCCTTTCTCTCGCAAAACTTTTCGTTGATTGACACCGAATCGATGCTGTTCGTCTGTGATCACTAAACCCAAATGAGCAAAGTCAACGCCTTCTTGGATCAGCGCATGAGTGCCAACAACGATATCGATCTCGCCGGCTGCTAACGCAGCAAGGATCGCCCGTCGTTCTTTGGTCTTAGTCGATCCTGTCAACAGTGCTGTCCGAACTTCTAACGGATCGAACAACTGATTGAGGCTCTCCAGATGCTGTTGCGCCAAAATCTCGGTTGGCACCATCAATGCCCCTTGAAATCCAGCAGTCATCGTGGCGTATAAGGCGATCGCAGCAACGACGGTTTTGCCACTTCCTACATCGCCTTGCAATAAGCGCTGCATATGTTGCGGACTCTTCAAATCATGGCAGATTTCATTGGTGACTCGTTTTTGGGCATTTGTTAGTTCGAAAGGCAACTGGCGGGTAAATGTTTTGAGCCGTTGGACATCATAATCGATGACTACCCCATTCTTTGCATCTTTCTCACTGCGTTTCAAGCCTTGGATCTGCATTTGAAATAAGAAGAATTCTTCAAAAATGACTCTGCGCTTGGCTTGATGGCTGTCTTGGGGCTGCTTAGGAAAATGCATGGCAAACATGGCAGCGTCGCGACGCATCAAACGATACTTATCGATCAAAGTTTGCGGCAAGATTTCCGGGATTTGGTCGCCAAAGTCCGTAAATGCTTGCTTGATCAGTTCGATCAAGACGCTTTGGCGCACCGATTTATTGACATGATAAATTGGTGCAAACTCTTCACTGCTTTTGCTGCCAATGATTTTCATGCCAGTCAGCGCTTTGCGTTTGGCATCCCATTTGCCATATACCGCAATCTCTTCCGATAATTCTACTTTGTCTTTTAGATAAGGTTGATTAAAAAAAGAAACATTGAAGACATCGTGGTCTTGCATCATACGAAATTGCAGACGGCTCTTCTTATAGCCAAATCGATTGACTACGGGCGGGGAAACGACAATGCCTTTGATCGTTACTTTTTCTTGATCTTGGATTTCTGCCAATTGTCGCTCTTGAATATCTTCATAGCGAAAAGGATAATATTTCAGCAAGTCTTCGATGGTTTCAATGCCTAGACTAGCAAGATCCTGGGCGCGCTTTTCACCGACACCTTTCAGCACGGTCAATGGCTGCTTTAACATACGATTCTCCTTTCATGTGTTGTTCGTTGCCTTCATAGAGCACTTCGCTGATCGCGATTGATGCAATGATACGAAAAAGCGAGGACAAAAATCGTTTGTTCGATTTTTGCCCCCGCCTGCCTATTTTGATTATTCTGCTGAGAAGAGATACGGATAGACTGGTTGATCTCCTTGATGGATTTCCACTTCGATCTCTGGGTGTAATGCTAGAATCGCTTCTTCGATTTTGTTTGCTTCTTTGGCTTTGCCTTCTTCACCGATCATGATCGTCACGATTTCTGTGTCTTCTGTGATCATTTTTTGCAATGTCGTCATCGAAGCAGAGAAACGATCTGGTACGGATACAACGATCTTTCCGTCCACCATGCCTAAGAAGTCGCCTTCTGTGATCTCAATACCATCAATAGATGTATTGCGAATCGCATGGGTCACAGACCCGCTGGCTACACTTGCCAAAACATCTGTCATGGCTTGTTTGTTTTCCTCAAGACTTGCTTGCTCGTGGAAGGCCAACATCGCTGTCATTCCTTGAGAAATCGTCCGCGTCTCAACAACTGCGACAGGTACATCTGCCACTTCAGCTGCTTGTTGCGCAGCCATAAAGATGTTTTTGTTGTTTGGCAAGACGATGACTTGGTCCGCGTTGACTTCTTTGACAGCAGATAAAATATCTTCTGTACTTGGATTCATCGTTTGACCGCCGCTGATCACATAGGCAGCACCTAAGCTTGTAAACAATTGTTTCAATCCTTCGCCAGCTGCGATCGCGATGATTGCATAAGGTGTCCGAGGACGTGGTGCAGGCGTTGTATCGTTCGTTTGGTGGTCATGTTCTAGAATCGTTTCGTGTTGCACACGCATATTGTCGACTTTGATTTTCACCAATGAACCGAATTTTTGACCATAGTTCATGACTTCACCTGGATGTTCAGTATGCACATGGACTTTGATGATTTCGTCATCATTGACCACTAGCAGAGAATCACCTAGTTCGTTCAAATAATTACGGAATGTATCGTAATCAAAATCGCTGTCCACCGTAGGCCCTTCACCGATTTTGACCATGATTTCAGTACAATAACCAAAGGTAATATCTTCAGTCGCCATATGTCCTTGGACACTGCGGTGATGTTCCGCATTGACCATCTCATCCATTGCTGCAGGTGTCGGTTCAAATACTTCATCCGCTTGATATTCGCCGCTCAAAGCATTTAGGAATCCTTCATAAATAAACAGCAGTCCTTGACCGCCACTATCTACGACCCCAACTTCTTTTAAGACCGGCAATAAATCTGGGGTTTTTGCCAAAGCGCGTTTGGCACCGTGAACAACAGCTTTCATCACTTCCACGCAGTCATCGCTGGTTTGAGCTTTCTTTTCACCATATTCAGCTGCGATGCGCGCAACTGTCAGAATCGTTCCTTCGACAGGTTTCATGACTGCTTTATAGGCAGTTTCAACGCCATGCGTAAAGGCTTGTGCCAATTCTGGTGCAGTGACTGTATCCACTGTCGGGATCGCTTTTGAAAAGCCGCGAAATAGCTGTGACAAAATCACGCCGGAGTTTCCCCGCGCGCCCATCAATAATCCTTTTGACAGTGTTGCTGCCAATTCGCCAACTTTTTCAGATGTTGCATCGGATACTGCTTTGGCACCGCTTGTCATTGATAGGTTCATATTGGTTCCTGTGTCGCCATCAGGAACAGGAAAAACATTTAATGAGTTGACAAACTCTGCATTTACTTGTAGACGAGATGCGCCGGCCTGCACCATTTCTTGAAACTGACTTGCGCTGATATTCGTTACCTTCACTTAGATAGTCCTCCTTAAAATCATCCGCCGTGAACGGATCCCTTGCCTAATCTGGCAGTACACGTACGCCTTGAACAAATACATTGACCGAATTCGCGGATACACCTAGCATGGTTTCTAAGTTGTATTTCACTTTTTCCTGTACGTTGCGGGAAACTTCGGAAATTTTGGTTCCATAGCTGACGATTGTGTATACATCCACTGCAATGCCGTTTTCTTCTTGACGGATCACAACACCACGAGCATAATTTTCTTTACGTAAAATTTCATTGATGTTATCTTTGATTTGTTTCTTGCTGGCCATCCCAACGATACCAAATACATCTGTTGCTGCACCACCGACGACTGTCGCGATGACTTCATTGCTGATTTCAATAATACCTGCTGAGGTTTGAATTTTAACAGCCATTATATAGCCTCCTTAAAGGGGAAATTCCCATCTTTCTACTTAACATATTTTATCATAGCTGTACTGCAAATAAAAGGATGTGACTTACGAAAAGGGGCGTTATAGCAGAACTTTATCTATTCTGACCTTGTTTAATTTACAATGTTTACTGTGAAAAGTCAATGTTTCCTGGAAATTACACTTGCATTTTTTAGCATTCTATGATAAATTCAGATGGTATGAGCTGAAATAGCGCTCCAACATCAAGGCAAAGGAGGAAATAACCACATGGCTAAAGTTTGTTACTTTACTGGACGTAAAACTACAAGTGGAAACAATCGTTCTCACGCAATGAATGCGACAAAACGTACTGTGAAACCTAACTTGCAAAAAGTTCGCGTTATGATTGACGGAAAACCTAAAAAAGTTTGGGTGTCAACTCGTGCTTTGAAATCTGGAAAAGTTGAGCGCGTGTAACCACACCTTTTCAGGCCGTTCTAAGGAACGGTCTTTTTTTGTGCATTTTTTCTTTGGATGCACTTATGTTTTCATTAAAGTAAGCAGGCGATTGTTTTTTTAATCTATTTACTTGTGTTAAACTAAGAAAAAACTTCATAAGAAATAGGTGACTATTCGTGCAAACTATCAAAGCTTTTGTTAAAGAACATCGCCGCTATATGCTGGCTAGTTTTTTCTTGCCCTTTTTGATCATGGCGCTGATTTATTTAACGATTGGCATATATCCTGGGAGCAGCCGCAGCGTATTGGCTAGTGATGCCTTTTCGCAATTTTCAAATTTCCATGCAAGCTTTCGCAATATGCTTTTAGGTAAACAAAGTATTTTTTATACGTGGAATGCCTCATTGGGTCTGAATTATTTGGCACTGATATCTTATTATTTGGGCGGGATCTTCACGCCGCTGGTCTTGTTCTTTCCAAACCAGTTGATGCCAGATGCGCTGTATTTCCTAACCTTGATCAAGATTGGCAGTGCCGGACTAGCATTTTGGTTTTATGCGAGTCAAACTTTCAAAGTGCAGCGTTGGCAGCATGTCACTTTGTCCGTATGTTATGCGTTGATGTCTTTCATAACAGCCCACTCTGAATTGATCATGTGGTTGGATGCGATGATCTATTTGCCACTGGTCATTTTGGGTATTGATCGATTGATCCAAAAACGCAAACCGCTCCTCTTATTTGTCAGTTATCTGCTGCTATTTTTGTCTAGTTTTTATATGGGGTTCATGATTGGTGTTTTTTCCGTCCTATACTGTCTTGTACAGTTGGGACGCAATTGGACCCAAGCCAAAGGAGCCGTGATTCCATATAGCCTGACAGCACTCCTAGCTGGTGGTGCCTCAATGATCATCGTCTTACCAGCCATTATGGATTTGCACTCTAATGGTGAGGCCTTGACCACTGTGACAAAATTTAAAACTGAAGCGACCGATGTCTTGGATATCGTGATGAAGAACATGGTTGGCGTCTATGATACAACCAAGTACGGATCGATTCCTTTTATCTACATTGGTTTAGTACCATTGTTGTTCTGTATATTGTATTTCGTTTCAAGAAAAGTACCATTGAAAGACAAATTGCTTTATGGATGCTTATTCGGCATTTTGATTGCCAGTTTTTATATCGTACCGTTGAATTTGTTTTGGCATGGGATGCATGCGCCTAATATGTTTCTTTTTCGTTATGCCTATCTCTTTTCATTCTTGGTGATCATGCTTGCCGGTTATGGCTGGGAACAGTTGCAGCAAAAAGACCGCGGTCTATTTGTCATTATTGGATTATCGACGATTGTTGTCTTCGCACTGTCCTATGCCTTAAAAGGTGCAGACAGTTACGACTATGTCACGATCACTTCGTTTGCATTGACGATCGTTTTTCTGATTCTCTATCTTCTGTGTATCAGCTTTGGACAAGTAGGCTTACTCTCTCAGAAAAGAGTGTCCCTGTTGATGCTGGTCTTCGTCTGCGGCGAAATGGCGGTCAATACCAGCGGCATGCTACGGGGGATTTTGGATGATTGGAATTATGCCTCTCGTAGTCTGTACACAGAACCCTATGATGATATCCGCACACTTGTTACCCAAGCGAATGAAGCCAACGACACTTTTTTCCGTCTTGAGAACTTAGATCCAGTTTCTTCAAATGATAGTATCAATTATGGCTACAGCGGCGTCAGCATGTTTTCTTCAATCAGGAACCGCAATTCTTCCAGTTATCTAGACCAACTTGGGTTTCGGTCCCGTGGAACCAACTTGAACATACGTTATTTGAACAATACGTTGCTGATGGATGCATTTACAGGAATCAAATATAATATTTCAAAACAAAACCTGACAAAATATGGCTTTGAGCGTGTGAGTGAATCAGGTGCCTACAAGTTGTATGAAAACAAGAACGCTTTACCACTGGCTTTCTTAGCTGATCCGACAATCAAGGATATTGAACAACCCGCAAATGATAATTTGACTAGTCAAACCAATTTGATCAACGGTTTGGCAAACGCCAATTATACGTATTTTTCCTTTCAGCCTATCACTGTGATCCATACAGAAAATACGGATATCTCAGATGATGGCATGTATACAAAATTGACTGAACAAACATTTAATGAAGCCAAAGAAGTGACTTGGCAAGTAGAAGTCCCTGCCCATACACAAGCCTATCTCAGTTTGTACCCAGCGAACTTTGGCGAACTCGACAGTTCATCTGCTACTGTTACCGTCAATGGGATCAAACGAGAAACGCAAATCAGTATCAATGGACAATACTATGATTTAGGTACCTTTGATGAAGCAACGACAGTACAATTTACTGCAAGTTTTTACGGTACAGATGAGATTTCATTCCAGAATCCGCAAGTCGTGACCTTGGATACCCAAGCATACCAATCAGCCATCAACGCCATCCAAGAACGCGGCGTTGAGATGACAGTTGGCAAGCGCAGTGCGGAAGCTGAGATCACCACGGATACAGAACAACAATTGGTGACAACGATTCCTTACGATAAGGGCTGGTCAGCGACTTTAGATGGTGAATCGGTACCAATCACAGCCTTCCAAGATGGCTTTATCAGTATGACGATCCCTAGTGGGACGCATCAGCTGAAACTGACCTATTTGCCGCAAGGATTCTTACCAGGTGTTTGCTTGTTCTTTGTCTGCATCGCGTTGTTCATCTTGTTTCTTTGGTTATACCCAAAGTACTTGTCTCGACGCGCGCAAGCTGTAGAAATAGATGACTCAGAAAAATAGATTGAAGCATAAAGAACCACGGGCATGTTTAGGACATACCCGTGGTTTTCTCTATCTAAACACCAAATATCTGTTTGGATCCAACGCATTTTTCTTTACACTCTTCAACATCATTTCCCACAGACTGACCTGCTTGGGTTGTTTCAAAATCCGAAAAACAGATAACCCTTGGTCAAACTTTTGTATCCCCTTTTCTATATCACCCAAAATATACCAATACCACCCTTGATAACAAAGCAAATTGGCGCTATTCAGCAGGTCCCCTTGATCGAATAAGATTTCTTCTGCCAAATCCAATGCTTCTTTGGCCCACTCAAAATGGCGAAAGTTGATAAACGTACTAAAAGTGCTGAACAGCAAATCTAATTGTACTTCTCGCATCACAGCTAACCCAGATTCTTTTTGGGTTCGAGAAATCGCCGTTTTTAACAGACGATGGGATGTATCAATTGGAAATAAGAACTGAAAATAGCGAAACAGCAACACCTCATAGACACCCCAATCATCGACTTTCAATAGATATGAAACGACAGGGCGGGTACGAATCCGATAGGTCTCAAAAAAGTGCTCCCTTTGCGTCTGCGCCTCTGTCTGGGTCTGCGCAACATTTGCCTCAAGATTGACTTTAAAAGTATGCTGGATAAAGTCAGCATATAATAAGATGAAGGTGCTGCCTTGCTTGTCAGCGATCCCTTTTTTTAGCGCTGTGATTTGTCGTATCCCCCGCTGCATGGATTCAGCGCTCGAGTAGGCATCTTTATTGATAGCAAGTACTTGATCTAATTGTTCTATGAATACACTTGTCAGGTACATCGGTGTATAAAGCACGTGTTCAAAGTGGGCTGTTCCTTGATCCAAGGCACGCAAATACAAAAATTCCTCGAAGGAAACATTGATTTTTCCCAATAAATGTTCTAAGCGATGCAAACTAATATTTGATGCGCCAGTTTCAAACTTGCTGATAAAGGAGCGGCTATTCAGGTCATCCGACAAGTGGGCCAGTGTAAATCCCCGCGCTTGGCGTAACTGCTTAAACAATTTTCCTTCTTCCATGAGAAACTCCTTTTCTAAAATAAATAGACGATGCAGCGAAGATCATTCCACTATAGTGGAATGATTTACCTTCCTAGTATAAAGGAATCTATACTAACTATACAACTACTAGAAAGTGATGTGATGAATCAATGCAAGTCTATCTGCACAACAAAGGCTATCGTGCCCTCGTCAACGCTGCCCTCTTAACCGGGATCGGCATGAGCTTATTCAATATCGTTTTTGTGATCTATGCCAGTACACTTCCTTTCAACACACTAGCGGTATCACTGGCCTCAATGGCGATGCTGGTGCCTAACTTACTACAAATCGTTACTGGTCATTTGGCGGATCGCACGCAACGGAAAGTACGCTGGATGATGACAAGTCGGCTGTTTCAAGGTGTGCTGTTTTTACTCTTGGCTTGGTTGATCCAGTTGCCCCCAAGTTTGATTACATTTTTGCTCCTTTTAGCAATCAATATTTTATCCGATTGTCTTGGCGCTTATAGCGGCGGATTACAATTGCCTTATGTCAGACGTTTAGTTCCTGCAGCAGCATTGGATCAAGCAATGGGCTTTCAAATGGCTTGTCAAACAACGATTCAGATTATTTTCCAAGGGATCGGTGCCTGGGCAATCGTGTTCATGGACCACCAATTTGCTTTATTCGGTGCGATCAACGCTTTGACTTTCTTCTTGGCTGCTATTGTCATTTTTCTGCATCGTCCCTGTTTCATCGATCATACACCATCGAGCCAGAATCACGGGCGTATTTTTGCAAATACAACAAGTGCCTTTCATTTGGTCACTGCTGGTCCTTTCCTAAGACAAGTATTGTTCTTCGCTTTGATGATCAACACATTAGCCGCCAGTACCTCCGGGCTGATGAATATTGATTTATTGACTGCTGCAAATCTTTGGTTTGCCTCATACGGCAATACAGTGGCGATGACGGGAATCGCCACATCGATTGGCATGATTGCCGGTGCTCTATTCACCAATGATTGGTTTTCTAAAATGGGGTTGATTCAATTGATTGGTTATACCTCCGTCATGATGGCACTGGCGGCATTGAATTTCTTAGTGATTGGCAACCGCTGGTGGATGATGATCTCGCTCTTTGTTGTCGGTTATTTGATTGGTAAAATCAATCCGCGCCTTTCGGCCTATATCATTAGGGAAATCGATGAAAAACAACTAGCCCTCGTTAGCGGCTTTATCTCGACAGTGGTTATGTTAGGCGGGCCAATCGGTCAA
Source organism: Enterococcus salsurae (assembly GCF_054784955.1). Taxonomy (NCBI): domain Bacteria; kingdom Bacillati; phylum Bacillota; class Bacilli; order Lactobacillales; family Enterococcaceae; genus Enterococcus; species Enterococcus salsurae. Next base: position 290,849 of record NZ_BAAHWY010000004.1, read on the forward strand.
CTTGTCCTCTTAGGCATAGCGAACCGTTCATTGATCCTTTGGAGCTGGCTCCTATATATTGTTTTATCCATGACTGTTGCTGCTTTCGCTTACTATGCAGCATATAAAGCAAAAAGACCTGCAGAACGATCAAAAGTTGACATGTAACGATCACAAAAAGCGGCCATCCTTCATTGAAAGATGGCCGCTTTGTTTATGCTAATATGATACTTTCCACAGATATAACCCTTCAGGATGCGCTGTAGGTCCGGCAGCATTGCGGTCTTTTTGGGCAATGATCTCTGGCAAGCTGTCTGGCGCCATACGTCCGTTCCCGATTTTCAGCAACGTCCCTACCATGATCCGAATCATTTTATAGAGAAAGCCATCTCCGCGAAATGTAAATATCAATTCATCCCCAGCAGCATTGACCGCCATTGTTGCTTCATAGATTGTACGCGTCTTATCTTCCACAGAACCGCCTGTTGCACAAAAGCTGGTAAAATCATGGGTGCCTAGCAAATCTGGCAAGGCACGTTGGATTTTTTCTACATCCAATGGGTAAGGAAAATAGCTTGCATAATGCCGCCGAAACGGGCTGCGGGGCTTACCAATGTCGACGCGAAATTGATACGTCTTTTCCTGTACTAAATAGCGGGCATGGAACTGGTCATCAACGATTTCCACTTCTTTGACTGCTATATCCTCTGGTGTTTGGGTATCTAAACCGAAGCGCATTTTTTCGAGGACCCTCGTTTGGGGAAAATCGAAATGAATGACTTGGCCTTCTGCATGGACCCCTGCATCAGTTCGCCCTGACCCATGGATTTGGATAGGGTGACCATTGTTCATGCGGGTCAATGTTTTTTCAATTTCTTCTTGCACTGTCCGTCCGTTCGGCTGTCTTTGAAAGCCTTGGAAGTTGGTGCCGTCGTACGCAATCGTTGCTTTGTATCGTACCATGTCATTCACCTATTTCATTAAAAATAAAGAACCGTTGCTTAGACAATGCGCAGCGCTGAGGTCCTCGCCCACCCTTCATTCAACATGAACGGTGCCAGCAATTCATCAGACTTGTGCTATATTGTCTTCAGCCACGGTCCTTTTTTTGTTTTTAGCCTCTTAAAAAAATCAGTGCTATCGTAAAGCACGCATAGACGACTACAACCCATGTATCTCGTTGATGCCAATGCAAGACACGATATTTCGTTCGGCCTTCGCCACCTTGATAGCCACGGGCTTCCATCGCTGTAGCCAAATCTTCTGCTCGATTGAAACTGCTGACAAACAAGGGAATCAACAAAGGAACGATGGCTTTCATTTTTTGCAATAGTCCGCCTTCACCGAAGTCGACACCTCGGGCTCGTTGTGCATTCATGATTTTCTCAGTTTCATCCATCAATGTCGGAACAAAGCGCAATGCAATCGACAACATGAGAGAAATCTCGTGTACAGGAAAGCGAACAGCTTTTAGCGGCCGCAAAATATACTCGATCGCATCCGACAATTCTAACGGCTGTGTGGTCAGTGTCAATAATGTCGACATAAAGATAATCAAGACAAATCGACAGAAGATAAAGACCCCGTTTTGCAACCCATACTCTGTGATATTGAAGATCCACCATGACCAATACACTGTCCCGCCTGTCGTAAACAAAATCTGCAATGCGACAGTGAATAAGATCAGCCATAATAAAGGCCGTACGCCTCGGGCAAAGAAGCCAAAATCAATTTTAGAGAGCACAATACAACATACGGTAAACACGGCTGCCAGTAAATAACTCTGCCAGTTGTTGGCCAGAAAAATAATCGCGATGAAGTAAAAGCTCGCAATCAATTTGACCCTTGGGTCCAAGCGATGAATCAGAGAGTCACCAGGAATGTAACGGCCAAATATCAATTTATTCATCATTGGCTGCAACCTCCTTTGCGACTAGGACATCCGCCAATTCGTCTGCAGTCAGCGGCAAGCCGTCGAAAGAAATACCCTTGGCTTGCAACCGCGCCGCAAACGCAGTCGCGGTTGGAACACCTAACTGCTTTTCTTCCAGCCACTTGATATCTTGAAAGACAACTGCTGGGGTACCTTCTTTCACGATATGTCCTTTTTCTAAAACATAGACGTAATCCGCGTAATTGGCTACATCATCCATCAAATGGGTCACCAAAATGATGGTCATATTCTTTTCATTGTGGAGCCGTTCAAACATCTCCATCATATCTTTGCGACCTTGCGGGTCTAGCCCTGCTGTAGGTTCATCCAGCACGAGCACCTCAGGTTCCATCGCTAGGACACCTGCAATGGCCACTCGACGCATTTGACCACCTGACAAGTCAAATGGAGAGCGATCAAGGTAGCTTTCATCTAGTCCAACCAATTGAATATATTCTTTGGCTAATCGTTGCGCTTCTTCTTCCGTCACGCCGAAGTTTTTAGGACCAAATGCAATATCTCGAGCAACGGTTTCCTCAAAAAGCTGCGACTCAGGAAATTGAAAAACGATACCCACTTTTTTACGCAGCGGTTTTAAGTTCTTGTTGTCAGTATCTGGCTTGATCACGCGCTCACCAATCGTTACTTGACCACTGGTTGGTTTTAACAAAGCATTCAGATGTTGCAGCAAGGTCGATTTGCCACTGCCTGTATGGCCGACCAACGCCGTGTATGAACCTTCCTTGATCGTTAGATCAATATCAAAAAGAACCCGTTGTTCGAAGGGTGAATGCGGCTGATATGTGAAGCCTACTTGTTCAAAATGGATGTCCATAACCAATCCACCATCCCTTCTTCAGTCAAATAGTCCTTAGGCACACGGATCCCCCGCTGTGCCAATGCTGCTTTTAATTTTTCAGGAAAAGGCAGATCCAGCCCTAAGCCAATCAACTCTGGCCCAGCTGAGAAGATTTCTGCTGGTGTTCCCTCGCGAACCAATTCCCCTTCTCGCATCACCAACACGCGATTGGCATTGGCTGCTTCATCAATATCGTGGGTGATGGATAGGACAGTCAAGTTGTTTTGCTCTTTGATCTTTTTGATGGTAGAGATCACTTCTTCTCTTCCTTCAGGATCCAACATACTGGTTGCTTCGTCCAAAATAATGATATCAGGACGCAGGGCCACGACTCCGGCAATCGCCACCCGCTGCTTTTGACCGCCAGATAAACGTGCTGGTTCTCGCGTAGAAAATTCACTCATCCGTACTTGTTCCAAAGCGTCTTTGACACGTACCAGCATCTCTTCTCTCGGTATACCTTGGTTTTCTAAACCAAAAGCAACATCATCTTCAACAGTTGAACCGACAAATTGATTATCTGGGTTTTGAAAGACCATACCGACCATTTTGCGTATTTGCCAGATATTGGCTTCATCCAAAGGCCTACCGCCTACAGAAACGGATCCTTCCTGGGGCAAAATCAAGCCATTGATCGTTTTCGCCAATGTAGATTTCCCAGAACCATTATGACCGATCAACGCCACCCATTCTCCTTGATTGATAGAAAATGATACTTTATTTAAAGCGGCACGGTCTTCTTCTTCATGATAACGCACAGTAATCTCTTTTAATTCGATGATTGGCTTCATAATAGACTCCTTCAAATGCGATTGATTCTTTCTAACACTACCAAAAAAGAGGGTGATTTTCAATCATTCTCATTGATTTGTAGACAGTTCTTTTTTCCACTTGCCATGACCTGTCAAGACAGGTAATCGAAAGTAAAAAAAAAGCACTTTATGATGAGTGCGTACACCTCGAAAAATCGAGGTGTATGCGCTGAGCTAGACTCGGAAAGGATCTTCCAACATCATAACACTCTTAATAAACATCTATAAAGTGATGATAAGTGTGATTTTAAACAAGTTCTAGGATAACCATTGGTGCAGAATCTCCGCGTCTTGGTTCTGTCTTCAAGATGCGTGTGTATCCGCCTTGGCGATCTGTGTAACGAGGAGCGATATCATTGAATAGTTTTTGCAAAGCAGATTCAATGACTACTTCTTCGTTTTCTTCACGAACGCTAGCAACTTCATTACGTACGAATGCGGCTGCTTGACGACGTGCATGCAAATCACCACGTTTACCTAAAGTGATCATTTTTTCTGCAGTTGAACGAACTTCTTTCGCACGCGCTTCAGTCGTAACGATACGTTCGTTAATGAATAAATCAGTTGTCAAATCACGCAACATCGCTTTACGTTGGCTAGATGTGCGTCCTAGTTTACGATAACTCACGTGGTTTCCCTCCTTCACTTTCGAAATGTTGTTTCGGTTAAACGAACCGAACTAACGCAGTCGAAAACGGTTTAATCGTCTTTACGTAATCCTAACCCTAAATCATGTAATTTCACTTTGACTTCTTCTAGAGATTTACGGCCTAAGTTTCTTACTTTGATCATTTCAGGTTCAGATTTGTTAGTCAATTCTTGTACAGTATTGATTCCTGCACGTTTTAGACAGTTATATGAACGAACAGATAAATCTAATTCTTCAATCGTCATTTCCAACATTTTTTCTTTTTGTGTTTCTTCTTTTTCTACCATGATTTCAGCGTTTTTCGCTTCATCTGTTAGGTTGACAAAGATGTCTAAATGTTCGGTCATGATTTTTGCAGAAAGACTCATTGCTTCTAATGGCTCAATAGAACCATCTGTCCAAATTTCCATCGTTAATTTGTCGAAATCATCACGACGGCCTACACGTGTGTTTTCTACTTGGTAGTTGACACGACGTACTGGTGTATAGATAGAATCAACAGGAAGAACACCGATCGGCATATCTTCTTTTTTGTTTTCGTCCGCTTGAACATAGCCGCGACCAGGTTTCACTGTTAAGCGAGCATGGAAGTTGGCACCTTCAGAAACGGTACAAATATACATATCTTTGTTAAGGATTTCTACATCGCTGTCAACGATAATATCGCCAGCAGTTACTGTAGCAGGTCCAGAAATATCGATTTCCAGGGTTTTTTCTTCATCCCCGTACATTTTCAATGCAAGACCTTTAATATTCAAGATGATTTGAGCAACGTCTTCCCGAACGCCCTTAACAGTAGAGAATTCGTGTAAAACTCCATCGATTTGAATATTGGTGATTGCCGCACCAGGTAAAGAAGATAATAAAATACGACGTAGGGAATTCCCTAGTGTAGTTCCGTAGCCTCTTTCTAGAGGTTCAACGATGAACTTGCCATAATCTTTGTCTTCATCAATCTTTGCGATTCTTGGTTTTTCGAATTCAATCATTCTTATCTTTTACCCCTTTCAAAACGAAAAGTGTCTTGTTCAATGACGTTTTTGTTACACTCAAAATGAGCAGCACTCATTAAACACGACGGCGTTTTGGAGGGCGGCATCCATTATGAGGGACTGGCGTCACGTCACGGATTGCACTCACTTCCAAACCTGCTGCTTGTAATGAACGAATTGCTGCTTCACGTCCAGAACCAGGTCCTTTAACTGTTACTTCTACAGTTCTTAATCCGTGTTCCATTGCTGCTTTGGTAGCTGTTTCTGCTGCCATTTGAGCGGCAAAAGGCGTAGATTTTTTGCTTCCTTTGAAACCTAATGAACCAGCTGATGACCATGCTAACGCATTACCATGAGTATCAGTGATCATAATGATTGTATTATTGAATGTTGAGTGAATATGTGCAATACCCGCTTCAATATTCTTTTTCACACGGCGTTTACGACTCACTTTTTTTGCTGCCATGAAGTTTAACCTCCTTCACTTAGAAATTATTTTTTCTTGCCTGCGACTGTTTTAGACGGGCCTTTACGAGTACGTGCATTGTTTTTCGTGTTTTGTCCACGAGTTGGCAATCCACGACGATGACGGATCCCACGGTATGAACCAATTTCCATCAAGCGTTTGATGTTCAAGTTCACTTCGCGACGTAAGTCACCTTCAACTTTTAATTTATCGATTTCCGCACGGATAGCGTCTGTTTGTTCATTCGTTAAGTCACGAACGCGAACTTCTTCAGAAACACCTGCGTCTGCTAAAATTTGTTTTGCAGTCGTGTTACCAATACCATAGATATAAGTAAGTGAAACGACCACACGTTTATCACGAGGAATATCTACTCCTGCAATACGAGCCATATTTGTTACACCTCCAATTATCCTTGACGTTGTTTATGTTTTGGATTTGCTGGGCAAATCACCATAACGCGTCCTTTACGACGAATTACTTTACAATGTTCGCACATTGGTTTTACTGATGGTCTTACTTTCATGATAATACCTCCTGTGGTTTTACGGAGTACAATTATTTAAAGCGATAAGTAATGCGGCCACGGTTCAGATCATACGGTGATAATTCCACCGTTACTTTATCTCCAGGTAATATACGAATGTAGTGCATCCGGATTTTACCAGAAACGGTCGCTAGAACTTGGTGTCCGTTTTCCAATTCTACTTTAAACATTGCATTCGGCAAAGTTTCGACGACTGTACCTTCGACTTCAATCATATCTTCTTTTGCCACGCACAGTACCTCCTTGTACTTGTGATTTTCACACGATAAAATGGCGGAAACGCGGTTCCCACCTGATATTCTCAAACTATGCTCCCACCCTACAAAAAAGGTAGAAGTCGGACTGATATATTCTACCATATCCTGTCAAAGGTTTCAAGAGAAAGTTTTAAGCTGCAAGTTGGTCTCGGGCAATCTATGATTAGTCAATGATGTGTTGCACATCTTCGAAGACAGCATCGATGTCGCGATCCCCATCAATTGATTGCAATAACCCTTGGTCTTTATAATAAGACAAGATTGGTTGACTGCTTTCAATATTGACAGCTAGACGATTTTTGACCGTCTCAGGCTTATCATCTTCACGTTGGTAGAAGTCATGACTTCCACAACGATCACAAGTTCCTTCCACTTTTGGCGGATTGAACAATTTATGATAAGTTGCCCCACAATTGCGGCACATGAAGCGGCCGGCTAAACGTTCTACAAGAACTTCTTCAGGAACATGGATATCAATCACTGCATCGATCTTTTTGTTGAGGTCTTTCAACATCTCGTCCAAGGCTTTGGCTTGATCCAATGTCCGAGGAAAGCCATCTAATAAGAAGCCTTTCTCCGTATCGGGCTCTGCCAAACGTTCTTTGACGATACCGTTGGTTACCTCATCAGGAACCAATGCACCTTGGTCCATGTATGATTTTGCTTTAAGGCCTAGTTCTGTTTCGTTCGCCATAGCAGCCCGAAACATATCGCCTGTTGAAATATGAGGAAGACCGTATTCAGCAACGATACGTTCTGCCTGAGTACCTTTTCCGGCACCAGGTAATCCCATTAAAATGAGGTTCATTCTAATTCCTCCTGTAAGTTTTTGAATAGTGTTGAGGAAATCCTCAACACCTCAATAACTTTAATTGATAAAACCAGTATATTTCCGTTTCAGCATAAGTCCTTCTAACTGCTTGGCAGTATCCAGAGCTACACCGATAATGATCAATAGACTCGTTCCACCTAACCCGATCGATTGCGGTAAATTCCAAACCATTTGTGCAATGATTGGCAGCAATGCAACCAAGCCTAAGAACACTGAACCGACAGTACTTAATCGCATCAATAAGCGTGATACATATTCTTCAGTTCCTTTACCAGGACGCACACTTGGAATATAACTTCCTTGTTTTTGCAAGTTTTCCGCTAATTTCTCAGGGTTCACTTGGACAAATGCGTAGAAGAATGTAAATGCAACGATCAAGACCGTATATACGATCGCACCCGGTACGGTGTTATAACTAAAAATCATTTGAACAACGTCATACCATGTTTCGCCTTTGTACGAACTGCCTAATGCTTGAATGATCGCATTTGGTGTCGTGATCAAAGAACTGGCAAAGATAACTGGGATAACACCCGCAGCATTTACTTTCAATGGAAGGTAACTGCTTGTTGGTGCGCCTGCTACTCGTTTGGTATATTGGATCGGAATCTTGCGTTCCGCTTGTTGAACATACGTTACAAATGTAATGACGATCAAAACAGCAACAACAAGAATCAGCATAAAGATGGCATTTAGCCAGATATCAGATTTTTCCACGTTAATGAAATAATCTTCAACCAACTCTTTGATGCTTGCCGGCAAGCGTGAAATGATCCCTGCGAAGATGATCATGGACACACCATTTCCAATACCACGTTCCGTGATTTGTTCGCCTAACCAAGTCACTAACATCGTGCCTGCAGTCAGAATCAAACCAATAACGATAAACGTAGCCACGTTGGGGTTGTTTACGAAGCCCAGTTGTGTGTAGTAGTTAAATCCAGCGGTCAATGTCATTGATTGGACAAACGCCAAAACCAATGTCAAATAACGGGTTGCTTGATTCAATTTCTTACGACCGACTTCCCCTTGCTTAGACCATTCAACAAATTTTGGTACGATATCCATCTGCAGCAACTGGATCACAATTGAAGCAGTGATGTAAGGTGAGACCCCCATCGAGAAAATCGAAAATTGTTGCATGGCACCACCACTGACCAGATTCAACATGTTTAAGAATGGTAAATCGGCAATAGTAGCCAAGCGGCTTGCGTCTACGCCTGGCACAGTAATATGTGTTCCCAGACGAAAGACAAACAAGATAAACACGGTGAACAAAATTCTTGATCTAATATCTTTTACTTTAAAGGCATCCCTCAATAGTTTGATCATTAGATCACCTCGATTGATCCACCAGCAGCAACGATTGCTTCCTCAGCTGCTTTTGAAAATTTCGCTGCTTTCACAGTCAATTTCTTCGTTAATTCTCCGTTAGCTAATACTTTGATTCCTGCTTTTTCGTCTTTGACGATTCCAGCTTCGTGTAAAGCAACAGGTGTTACTTCAGCACCGTCTTCAAAGCGGTTTAAGACATCAAGATTGATGACTGCATATTCTTTGCGGTTTACATTGGTAAAGCCACGTTTTGGTAAACGACGGAACAATGGTGTTTGTCCACCTTCGAATCCTAGACGTACTCCGCCGCCTGAACGAGCTTTTTGACCTTTTTGTCCACGTCCAGCTGTTTTACCGTTACCAGATGAAGTTCCTCGTCCAACACGGTTACGTACTTGGCGTGAGCCTTCTGATGGTTTTAATTCATGAAGTTTCATAGGTTTGGCACCTCCTTATCAAACTAGATCTGCTGATCCTTAGACTTCTTCAACGTCCACTAAATGAGAAACAGTGTTGACCATGCCTTTGATTGCATCGTTAGCAGGTTTTACAACTGTTGAGTTCATTTTCGTTAGACCTAACGCTTTTACAGTATCGCGTTGGTTTTGAGGACGTCCGATAATACTGCGTTTTAAAGTAATTTTCAATTCAGCCATTATGTTGTCCTCCTTAACCGATTAATTCTTCAACTGATTTGCCGCGAAGTGCTGCCACTTCTTCAGCGCGTTTTAATTGTTTCAAACCTTCAACTGTTGCGCGAACAACGTTGATTGGTGTGTTAGAACCTAAAGATTTAGATGTGATATCTGCTACCCCAGCTAATTCCAATACGGCACGAACTGGTCCACCAGCAGCGACCCCAGAACCTTCTACAGCAGGTTTCATTAGGATACGTCCGCCACCGAATACACCGATAACTTCGTGAGGGATTGTAGAACCAACCATTGGTACTTCAACCAAGTTTTTCTTCGCATCTTCGATTGCTTTACGGATTGCTTCTGGTACTTCTTGCGCTTTACCAGTACCGAAACCTACGTGTCCGTTTTTGTCACCGACAACGACTAAAGCAGCAAAGCGTAGACGACGTCCACCTTTAACAACTTTAGTAACACGGTTGATCGCAACAACGCGGTCTTCTAATTCCAAATGTTTTGGATCAATATAAACCATGAATGGTGTTCCTCCTTCTCTTAAAATTCTAGTCCATTTTCGCGCGCTGCTTCAGCTAAAGCTGCTACACGGCCATGGTAAAGGTATCCACCACGGTCAAAGACTACGACTTTAATACCTTTTGCTGCTGCACGTTCTGCGACTAATTTACCGACAGCTTGTGCTTGTTCAGTTTTGTTTGCACCTGAAACATCTTTGTCTAAGGCAGAGGCACTTGCTAGCGTCACACCCGCTACGTCATCAATTACTTGTGCGTAGATGTTTTTGTTCGAACGGAACACGTTTAAGCGTGGGCACTCAGCAGTACCAGAGATTTTGTTACGTACGCGACGATGTCTTTTTTGACGTGTCTTGTTTTTATCTGGTTTTGTAATCACAATTTGTCACCTCTTTATATTTGCTAGCCTAAGCTGCTAGCCGTAAAAGTTTACGACTATTTACCAGTTTTACCTTCTTTACGGCGTACAAATTCGCCAACATAACGAATTCCTTTGCCTTTGTAAGGTTCTGGAGGACGAACGCCACGGATATTGGCAGCCAATTCGCCGACAACTTCTTTATCGATTCCTTTGATGATAACAGAAGTGTTAGATGGCACTTCGATTTCAATGCCAGCTGGCGCGTCGATTTCAACTTGGTGAGAATAACCTACGCTCAATACAAGTTTTTTACCTTGTAATTGTGCACGGTACCCAACCCCGATCAATTCTAACGCTTTTTGGAAACCTTCAGAAACACCAACAACCATGTTGTTGAAGTTTGCACGGGTAGTTCCGTGGATAGTTTTCATTTCTTTACTATCGTTTGGACGAGTGAATGTTACTTCGCTTCCTTCGATATTCATTGTAATATCAGAAGAGAAAGTCCGTGTCAATTCACCTTTTGGTCCTTTAACTGTAATGTCGTTTCCAGCTTGTTTGACTTCAACACCTGCAGGAAGAACGACGATCTTATTACCGATACGACTCACTTAGAGGCACCTCCTTGTGTAATATTTTAAATTACCATACATAAGCGACTACTTCGCCGCCAACATTTTTTGCTCTCGCTTCTTTATCAGTGATTACACCGTCAGAAGTTGAGATAATTGCGATTCCTAGACCGTTCAATACTTTAGGTACTTCGTCAGCTTTGACATAAGCACGCAAGCCTGGTTTAGAGATACGCTTTAAGTTAGTGATAACACGTTCGCCGTTTTTGCCGTATTTAAGAAATACGCGGATCACGCCTTGTTTGTCATCTTCAATGTATTCAACATCGCGGACGAAACCTTCACGTTTCAAGATTTCAGCGATATCACGTTTGATTTTTGAAGCAGGTACTTCTAAGCTTTCGTGTTTAACCATGTTTGCGTTACGCACGCGCGTTAGAAAATCTGCGATTGGATCTGTCATGACCATGGGATAATTTACCTCCTTTATGCGAGTATAGTTTACCAGCTAGCTTTCTTCACGCCGGGAATTTGTCCTTTATAGGCAAGTTCGCGGAAGCAAATACGGCATAGATGAAATTTACGATAAACTGAATGTGGACGTCCGCAACGTTCGCAACGTGTGTATTCTTGAGTTGAGAATTTAGCAGGGCGTTTGTTTTTAGCAATCATTGATTTTTTAGCCACGTAGTTCGCCTCCTTTTTTTATTTTTGGAATGGCATGCCTAATTGTGTTAACAATTCACGAGATTCTTCATCTGTGTTTGCTGTTGTTACAATAACGATATCCATACCACGTACTTTGTCGATCAAATCGTAATCAACTTCAGGGAAGATCAATTGTTCTTTGATACCTAAAGTGTAGTTTCCGCGTCCGTCGAACGCTTTTTTGCTCACACCGTGGAAATCACGGACACGTGGCAATGAAACACTGACCAATTTGTCTAAGAATTCATACATTCTTTCGCCGCGCAATGTTACTTTCGCACCAATTGGCATACCTTCACGTAAACGGAAGCCAGCGATTGATTTTTTCGCTTTAGTGATCAATGGTTTTTGACCTGAGATCAATTGTAATTCTTCAACAGCTTTGTCTAAGTTTTTAGCGTTTGACACAGCGTCACCTACACCCATGTTGATAACGATTTTATCAACTTGTGGTGCTTGCATGATTGAGCTGTAGTTAAATTTGTCCATTAATGATGGGACAACTTCTTTTGAATATTTTTCTTTAAGGCGGTTCATCTGTTAGCCCCTCCTTCCTTCATCTGATTATTTATCAAGAACTTCGCCGGTTTTTTTAGAAACGCGGACTTTTTTGCCGTCAACTTCTTTGTAACCTACACGTGTTGCTTCACCGTTCGAAGGATCAACCACCATCACGTTTGAAACATGAATGGGTGCTTCCATTTCGACGATTCCGCCTTGAGGAGCAGTTTGAGAAGGTTTTTGGTGTTTTTTCACGACATTGATACCTTCGACAACGACTTTGTCTTTTTTAGGAAACGCTGCTAGCACAACGCCTTCTTTATTTTTGTCTTTACCAGTGATAACTTTTACTTTATCGCCTTTTTTAACAAACATGTTTGTTTCGCACCTCCTTTAGATAAGACTCACTATTACAATACTTCTGGTGCTAGGGAAACGATCTTCATGAAGTTGCCTTCACGCAATTCGCGGGCCACTGGGCCAAAGATACGAGTTCCACGAGGGCTCTTATCATCACGGATAATTACCGCAGCATTTTCATCAAATTTGATATAAGAACCGTCTGTACGACGTGCTCCTGATTTTGTACGAACGATAACGGCTTTAACGACGTCACCTTTTTTGACAACCCCGCCTGGCGTTGCTTGTTTGACCGTAGCAACGATCACATCACCAATATTGGCAGTTTTACGACCAGATCCGCCAAGGACTTTGATCGTTAGGATTTCACGGGCACCTGAGTTGTCCGCGACTCTTAATCGGCTTTCTGCTTGGATCACGATGTGTATCCTCCTTTCAGATTTTGCAATTCACAATCTATATAGGAAAATCTCGTGTGATTAGATAATCACTGCCTTTTCAACAATCTCTACTAGACGGAAACGTTTCGTAGCTGATAATGGACGAGTTTCCATAACTTTCACGATATCGCCAACTTTTGCTTCGTTGTTTTCATCGTGTGCTTTGTATTTCTTAGAATAGTTCAGACGTTTTCCGTAGATAGGGTGGTTTTTCTTTGTTTCAACAACAACAGTAATGGTTTTATCCATTTTGTCGGATACCACGCGACCTTGGTAAACTTTGCGTTGATTTCTTTCTTCAGTCATACGCTAAATGGCCTCCTTCCACTATTACTTAGCTTGTTCACGCAAAACAGTTTTGATGCGTGCAATCGATTTACGTACTTCTTTGATACGTGCAGTGTTTTCTAATTGACCTGTTGCTAATTGGAATCTAAGATTGAACAATTCTTCTTTCAATTGTTTTTCTTGATCTAGCATTTCGGCAGTGGTTAATTCTCTGATTTCTTTAACCTTCATTCGATTCACCACCCATTTCCTCACGTTTTACGATTTTCGTTTTCATAGGTAATTTGTGAGAAGCAAGACGTAACGCTTCACGCGCCACTTCTTCAGATACACCGGCAATTTCAAACATGATTTTTCCACGTTTAACTGGTGATACCCATCCTTCTGGAGCCCCTTTACCTTTACCCATACGAACGCCAATAGCTTTTGATGTATATGATTTGTGAGGGAAAATTTTGATCCATACTTTCCCGCCACGTTTCATATAACGAGTCATGGCGATACGAGATGCTTCAATTTGGCGGTTAGTGATCCAGTGAGATTCAACAGCTTGCAAGCCGTATTCACCGAAAGCCACTTCTTTGCCGCCTTTTGCTTCACCGCGCATTTTACCACGGAACTCACGACGGTGTTTTACACGTTTAGGTACTAACATGATTATTTCCCTCCTTTCTCAGTGTTTTTTTTAGTTGGAAGAACTTCTCCACGATAAATCCACACTTTAACTCCTAGTTTTCCGTATGTTGTATCTGCTTCTTCCCATGCGTAATCAATATCCGCACGTAATGTATGAAGTGGAACAGTTCCTTCTGAATAACCTTCTGAACGGGCGATATCGGCACCGTTTAGACGTCCAGAAACTTGTGTTTTGATTCCTTTAGCGCCAGAACGCATTGTGCGTTGGATCGCTTGTTTTTGGGCACGACGGAAAGCCACACGGTTTTCTAATTGACGTGCAATTCCTTCGCCCACTAATTTTGCATCTAAATCTGGTTTTTTGATTTCAACAATGTTGATGTGAACTCGTTTGCCAGTTAAGCTGTTCAATTCTTTTCTTAGGTTTTCGACTTCAGATCCGCCTTTACCGATAACCATACCTGGTTTCGCTGTGTGGATTGAAACGTTCACGCGGTTTGCTGCGCGTTCGATTTCAACTGTTGACACTGCGGCATCAGCAAGTTTAGATGCGATAAATTTACGGATTTTCAAATCTTCGTGTAGAAATTCAGCATACTCTTTTTCAGCATACCATTTAGCATCCCAGTCACGGATGATGCCTACGCGCATTCCAATTGGATGTACTTTTTGACCCACTGATTGTCCCTCCTTATTTTTCTGATACGACTACAGTAATATGACTTGTACGTTTGTTGATTGGTGATGCTGAACCTTTCGCACGTGGACGGAACCGTTTCATAGTTGGTCCTTCGTTAACGAATGCTTCAGAAACGATCAAGTTTTCAACATCTAAGTCAAAATTATTTTCTGCATTAGCGATAGCTGACATCAAGACTTTCTCGATGATTCCTGCAGCTTTATTTGGTGTGAACTTTAAGATCGCGATTGCTTCAGCAACGCTTTTCCCTCTGATTAAGTCAATAACTAGACGTGATTTGCGAGGAGAAACGCGGACTGTTTTAGCAGTTGCTTTCGCTGATGTAATTTGTTCTGCCATTTTTGGATATCCTCCCCTCAAAATTAGCGTCTTGTTTTCTTATCATCGGCAGCATGTCCGCGATAAGTTCTTGTTGGTGCAAATTCACCTAATTTGTGTCCTACCATGTCTTCTTGGATGTAAACTGGTACATGTTTCCGTCCATCATATACTGCAATAGTATATCCGATAAAATTCGGGAAAATTGTGGAACGACGTGACCAAGTTTTGATCACTTTTTTCTTTTCAGCGCCTTCTTGTGCTTCAACCTTTTTCATCAAATGATCATCGACGAAAGGTCCTTTTTTCAAACTACGACCCATGGTGTACCTCCTCTCAAAATATGTGACACACGGTCATAAATGTTACTTGGTTTTACGACGAACAATAAGTTTGTCAGATTTTGCTTTTTTATTACGAGTTTTGTACCCAAGAGCAGGTTGTCCCCAAGGAGAAACTGGTGCTTTACGTCCGATTGGTGCTTTGCCTTCACCACCACCGTGTGGGTGATCGTTAGGGTTCATTACGCTACCACGAACAGTTGGGCGTTTACGCATCCAACGAGAGCGTCCAGCTTTACCGATGTTGATCAATTCATGTTGTTCATTACCAACAGCACCGATCGTTGCACGGCAAGTAGCCAAGATCATACGTACCTCGCCTGAGTTCAAACGAATCAATACATATTTACCTTCTTTACCAAGTACTTGTGCACTTGTACCAGCTGAACGGATCAATTGTCCGCCTTTGCCAGGTTTCATTTCAATGTTGTGGATAACTGTACCAACTGGAATATTTTCAAGTGGTAATGCGTTCCCTACTTTGATATCTGCTTCTGGACCAGAAACGATCTTTGTGCCAACTTCTAATCCTTTAGGTGCTAAGATGTATGCTTTTACTCCATCCTCGTAATGTACTAACGCAATGTTAGCAGAACGGTTTGGATCATATTCAATCGTTTTAACTGTAGCAACGACATTGTCCTTGTTACGTTTGAAATCGATTATACGGTATTGACGTTTGTGACCGCCACCTTGATGACGAACCGTGATACGTCCGTTGTTGTTACGACCAGCATTGTTTTTCAAAGGAGCTAACAATGTTTTTTCTGGTGTTGAAGTTGTGATTTCAGCGAAATCAGAACTTGTCATATTACGACGGCCGTTCGTGGTAGGTTTGTACTTTTTAATCGCCACGTCTTTTTCCCTCCCATGTAAAATTTATACGTAGACTACTTATTCAGCAGCTTCGAAAATTGTAATTTCTTTTGAACCTTCAGTTAAAGTCACAACAGCTTTGCGACGTTTTTTTGTATACCCTGCATATTTACCCATGCGTTTGAATTTAGGACGAACGTTGATGATATTCACGTTAGCCACTTTCACACCGTCAAAGGCAGCTTCTACAGCTTGTTTTACTAAAGTTTTGTTTGCTTTTGTGTCCACTTCAAAAGTATATTTCTTGTCATCCATGGCAAGCATTGATTTTTCAGTGATCACTGGGCGTTTAATAACGTCTAGTAAGTTCATTATGCAAGCACCTCCTCGATCTGAGTAAGAGCAGTTTTCGTTACAAGTAATTTGTCACTTGAAACGATGTCAAGAACACTAATGTTGTCAGCAGTTACTACAGAAACTTTCGGCAAGTTGCGCGCTGATAAAGCGGCAAAGTCGTTTTCAGATTCAAGAACTACCAATACTTTAGAATCAATTGTCAAGTTAGCAAGAACTTGTTTGAATTCTTTTGTTTTAGGTGCATCAAAGCTTAATCCTTCGATTGCTACCAAGTTATTTGAAGCAACTTTTTCTGACAATACAGATTTCATTGCTAAGCGACGAACTTTTTTAGGAAGTTTGTAGCTGTATGAACGTGGTGTTGGTCCGAAGACTACGCCACCTCCACGCCATTGTGGTGAGCGGATCGAACCTTGACGGGCACGACCAGTTCCTTTTTGGCGCCATGGTTTACGGCCACCGCCTCGAACTGCACTGCGGTTTTTCACAGCGTGTGTTCCTTGTCTTAATGAAGCGCGTTGCATGATGATTGCATCGTAGACAACTGTTTCATTTGGTTCAATTCCGAAGATTTCTTCGTTCAATGTAATTTCGCCATTTTGGCTTCCATCTTGTTTGAATAATGCTACATTCGGCATTCCTTAGTTCCTCCTTTCTTCCTATCTGTTTATTTAGCTTTCACAGCTGATTTGATTGTAATCAATGATTTTTTCGCGCCAGGAACGTTTCCTTTGATCAGAATAACGTTGCGTTCTGCGTCCACACGTACGATTTCCAAGTTTTGGATCGTGATACGATCGCCACCCATACGGCCAGCAAGACGTTTGTTTTTGAAGACACGGTTTGGAGCTACTGGACCCATTGAACCAGGACGACGATGGTAACGAGAACCGTGAGACATTGGTCCGCGGCTTTGTCCGTGACGTTTGATAACGCCTTGGAATCCTTTACCTTTCGAAGTACCAGTTACATCAATGATGTCTCCCGCTTCAAAAATATCAACTTTGATTTCTGATCCTACTTCTAAGCCCTCAAGCTCTACATTCTTGAATTCGCGAATGAAGCGCTTAGGAGCCGTGTTTGCTTTCGCAACATGACCTTTCGCAGGTTTGTTAGACAAAACTTCACGTTTATCTTGATAGCCGACTTGAATTGCTTCGTAGCCGTCATTTTCGATTGTTTTCACTTGTAGTACTACGTTAGCAGTAGCTTCAACTACAGTTACTGGAATCAATTCGCCAGACTCAGTGAAGATTTGTGTCATTCCCACTTTTTTCCCTAAGATTCCTTTGGTCATGATTACACCTCCAATTTAATTATAGTTTGATTTCGATGTTTACACCGCTTGGCAAGTCTAGCTTCATTAAAGCATCAACTGTTTTTGGTGTTGGATTCACAATGTCGATTAGACGTTTGTGTGTACGCATTTCGAATTGTTCGCGTGAATCTTTGTATTTGTGTGTCGCACGGATGATCGTGTACAAGCTGCGTTCAGTTGGTAATGGAATTGGACCAGATACGCCAGCTCCAGTTCTTTTTGCAGTTTCTACGATTTTATCCGCTGATTGATCTAAAATACGATGTTCATACGCTTTTAAACGGATACGAATTTTTTGTTTTGCCATTGTTTTCCCT
This sequence comes from Enterococcus salsurae, assembly GCF_054784955.1. NCBI lineage: Bacteria > Bacillati > Bacillota > Bacilli > Lactobacillales > Enterococcaceae > Enterococcus > Enterococcus salsurae. The sequence continues at coordinate 308,711 of NZ_BAAHWY010000004.1, forward strand.
CCTTCGCCTATTTTGAAAAGTAGACATAGCTCCACGAAAATTTTCCGTCACGCTCGTCCATGGCAAAGCGTCCGGGCGTGTCGCAACCTCTCGTTTCGTAGCCGGCAGAAATTTCTTTGCTGCCAGTGTGACTTACGCATTTTACGTAAACAGCACCTTTATGATTATATTACGGATAAACATTGATTGCAAGCTTTTTTTATTGGAAATGCGCGATTCTTTTGCATTTCTTTCTGAAAACTTTCTTCAATTATACGAAATAAAAAAAGAAGCATTGTACACTTCTTTTTTATCCATTTATTCTACCGCGAAATGTACGATCCATCGCTGCTTTCAATGGGAAATAAAGTATGGCCACCAGCACGATCGTCACCGTCACATTGATCACCGTCGCCGGCAGTTTGACCAGCGCTGCCGCCCACGCATGTGAGAAGGCACTCCCCATATACCACAACATCACCGTGTTCTTGATTTGTGTCATCGCTAATTTGGCGATTCCTGTTGCCAGTCCAATAACGACCAATTGCCAGACACGATAGGGTTTCTTTTTAAATAGAAGAAAGGCACCGTACGCTGCTGCGCCTACAATAAAACTTTCCAGGATGAAATAGGGCGCTTCTGCGGCGTAGCCATTTAAGACATCAAAGATGGCAAAACCCAACCCACCTGCCAGCGATCCGTTGATATAGCCCAATAACAATACCGCCAGCAAAAGAACTGCATTCCCTAAGTGGACGAAGGCACCGGTCGGCAGTGGAATCTTAATCATTGTACCAATCACAGTCAACGCGGCAAAAAGAGCGACCAGTACCACCCGTTGAATCTTCCGATCATTCATGGTGCATCCTTCTTTCTGCTTCATTATACGCCCCATGCCATACATGTCCGACATACGAGTTGATTGATACTCCTTGTTCGATCGCAGCTGCCACGAAGGATTTCGCCACACGAACACTATCCAACACTGTCCATCCTTTGGCTAAACCGGCTGTCACACCTGCCGAAAAAGTACAACCCGCACCATGGTTAAAATCCGTATCGATACGAGGTCCCTCTAACACTGTGAACGTCGATCCATCGTACAAGACATCGATCGCTTGGCTGCTTTGTAAACGGTGACCACCTTTCACCACTACATTTTTTGCTCCTAGATGATGGATCTTCGCGGCAGCTGTTTTCATCTCTTCTATCGTCCTTAGATCCCCTAGCCCAGACAATATACCGGCCTCAACCAAATTCGGTGTAGCGACTTCGGCAAGCGGCAATAAATCCGCAATGATTGCCTCTACACTTTCTGGTTGCAAAATATGCGCGGTACCTTTACAAGCAATCACAGGATCGATGACAACCTGTTTGATCCCGCGCTCTTTGATTACACGCGCCGCCACTTTGATATTTTGTTCATTGCCTAGCATCCCGGTTTTCACTGCATCCATGGCTTCCCCGGCTAATGCTGAGATCAATTGTTTTTCAACCAAATCCGCTCCTATAGCTGTTACCTCGTGTTGCCAACCCGTCGTCGGATCCATCGTGACGATCGATGCCAACGAAGCAAATCCGAATGTGCCATACTCTTGAAATGTCTTCAAATCGGCTTCGATGCCCGCCCCACCTGTTGAGTCAGAGCCTGCAATCGTTAATACTTTTTCCATCTTCATGCCCCCTTTTTTCTTAGTATAGTCAATCTTCTCCTTGACGAAAAGAGCCATTTGGCTTATTTTAGAACCATCCAATTGATAAAAGGTGGGTTGTCATGGTACACAAAATCGATAAAGAGAGCAAGCAGCCTCTTTACCAACAAATCGTCGCTTATTTCATTGATCAAATCCAGAGTGGTCTTTATGGACCTGGAGATCGTCTACCGCCCGAGCGGGATCTAGCCGCTGATTTTTCTGTCAACCGTTCGACTGTCGTCAAAGCATTAGATGAACTCAAAAGCCTTGGCTGGATCTCAAGGAAACAAGGCAGCGGATCTAAGGTATTGGAAGGACGTTGGGGCAGCAGGCAAGCACCACTCTCTTATTTAAGAGCATCTTTAGATAGCCCTTATTTACAACAAGATCCCTTCGTCACAGAGATTCAGCAATTACGACAGGACACTGAGGCCCTTGATTTATACACTGGTGATCTCCCTCCTGACTTGATGCCTAACTTTACGTTCCCGGCATTTACTTGGGAAGAAATCCGCCAAGAAAGTCAGCACCTATCCGCATCTGGTTACCGCCCACTAGAAGAAACTTTATTGCGTCACTTGGTGGATTCCTTCGCTTTACCCACTAGTGGTCAAAAATTAGTGATTACCGCAGGATCCACACAAGGAATCACACTTTTGATGCAAGTATTGTTGCGTTCTGGGGATTGCATTGCCGCTGAAGACCCTTCTTTCTTATTTGCATTGCCGCTTTTTTCAACAATGGACGTTCAATTGGTAGGCATCAAGCAAGACGATGAAGGTATCTTGCCCCTGGCATTAGAACGTACGTTAAAGGAAAAGAAAATCAAGTTTCTCTACTTAAACCCAAGCTTTCAAAATCCAACTGGCCACACGATGGGCTTAAATAGGCGGAAAGCAATCATCGCCCTGTGTCAAAGATATCAAGTCCCAATCATCGAAGACGATGTCTTTGGGGAATTGTCTTTGTCAGAAACACCACCAAAATTAAAAACGTTAGCACCAGAAACAGTAATTTATCTAGGTTCTCTGTCAAAACTATTGGGCGCAACGATCAAAATTGGTTGGCTATTGGCACCTGAAGCATTGGCAGAACAGTTTGCTCAAGCAAAACGTCGTATGTCGATCGATACAACCATTTTCCCGCAAGTCTTAGCAAACAGCGCCTTGCAATCACCTGAATTTTTTTCCCAAAAACACCTATTGCTGCAAGAAATGGCGCACAGAAAAACAGCCCTCGAACAAATCCTATTGCCTTTTAAAGATGATTGGCAATGGCAGTCGATCAAAGGCGGACTTTATTTCTGGTTACAGTGGCGACACCCATCATTACACCGCAACGATTGGCAAGTATTGTTGCGCAATTCACTCTTAGGGGCCCCTGCTTTTTTGTTTAGCAACGAAACGAACGCAGTACGACTGAATTACACACGGTTATCTGAAAAAGACCTCTCGCTGTTTACAGAGCGGTTTCAAAAAGTCACTTCACAATTAAAGGAGCTATCATATGAACGAAACCATTGAACTTTTACAAAACCACAGAACCTATCGTCAATTCGATCCGCAACATCAACTGCCAAAGGAGCAATTACAAGCGATTCTAGAAGCTGCTCGCCAAGCCCCTAGCTGGATGAACGGCCAAGCTTACTCGATCATCGTGATTGATGATATGGCCATTCGTGAACAACTGGCGGCTTGGAATCCAGGAAATCCCCACATCGCTGCAAGCTCTGTTTTCTTGTTATTTCTAGCAGATCTACAAAGGACCAAGCAAGTCGCCGATGTCAAAGGCACGCCCTATTTGGTCGATGAAGGATATCAACCACTCCTGATTGCCACTACGGATGCAAGCATCGCGTTGCAAACAGCATCGATTGCTGCCGAATCTCTAGGCTTAGGGACTGTGATTTCCGGCAGCGTCAGAAAAGATAGTCAAAAGATTGCAAAACTCCTCGATTTGCCAGCGTATGTCTACCCTGTTGCTGGCTTGAGCATTGGAAAACCAATCGTCGACATGAAGGTCAAACCACGCATACCCGAAGCAGCGGTCATCCACTATAACAGCTATCAACCGTATCCATATGATTTGATTGCTGCCTACGACCAAACCATGACTGCATTCGGGGAAGCGAGAGAAACAAAGACTTGGTCTGATAAGTTCGCTGGGTTTTATAGTCATACGCCCGACCAAGGGTTCGATCATTTTTTGAAAGAGCAGCATTTAACAAAATAACGCAAAAAAGCAGAAGCGCATGCGCTTCTGCTTTTTGATTCAATCTAATTAAGCTTGGATTGAAGTTACAACGCCTGAACCAACAGTACGTCCGCCTTCACGAATTGAGAAACGAGTTCCGTCTTCGATAGCGATTGGGTGGATCAATTCAACGTCGATTGTTACGTTATCACCAGGCATAACCATTTCAGTGCCTTCTGGTAATTCAACAACACCAGTTACGTCAGTTGTACGGAAGTAGAACTGAGGACGGTAGTTAGTGAAGAATGGCGTATGACGGCCACCTTCTTCTTTTGTTAAAACGTAAACTTCAGCTTTAAATTTTGTATGAGGTGTGATTGTACCAGCTTTAGCTAATACTTGTCCACGTTGGATGTCTTCACGAGCAACACCACGTAGTAATGCACCAATGTTATCCCCTGCTTCAGCATAGTCTAACAATTTACGGAACATTTCAACACCAGTTACAGTTGTTTTCGCAGTTGCTTCAGCAATACCAACGATTTCAACTTCGTCACCAACGCGGACTTGTCCACGTTCAACACGGCCTGTAGCAACAGTACCACGTCCAGTGATTGAGAATACGTCTTCGACTGGCATCATGAATGGTTTGTCAGTGTCACGTTCTGGAGTTGGAACGTATTCGTCAACTGCAGCCATCAATTCTAAGATTTTTTCTTCGTATGAAGCTTCGCCTTCTAGAGCTTTCAAAGCTGAACCAGCGATTACAGGAACGTCGTCGCCTGGGAAGTCATATTCTGACAATAAGTCACGAACTTCCATTTCAACTAATTCAAGTAATTCTTCGTCATCGACCATATCCATTTTGTTTAAGAAAACAACGATGTATGGTACACCAACGTTACGAGATAACAAGATGTGTTCGCGTGTTTGAGGCATAGGACCATCAGCAGCAGATACTACTAAGATCGCGCCGTCCATTTGAGCAGCACCAGTAATCATGTTTTTAACGTAGTCCGCGTGTCCTGGGCAGTCAACGTGGGCATAGTGACGTGCTTCTGTTTCATACTCAACGTGAGCTGTAGAGATAGTGATTCCGCGTTCGCGTTCTTCTGGAGCGCCATCGATTTGGTCATAAGCAGATGCTTTTGCCAAGCCTTTTTTAGCTAATACAGTTGTGATTGCAGCTGTAAGTGTAGTTTTACCATGGTCAACGTGTCCGATCGTACCAATGTTAACGTGGGGTTTAGAACGGTCAAATTTTTCTTTTGCCATTTTAAAATGTTCCTCCTAAAAAAAAGATTATTTTTATATTTTGATAGGTAGGGAGCAAAAGCTCCCCATCCCTTATCATCGATAATATTGTACACGAAACTCTCCAAAAAATATAGCATTTTGATGAATTTCGTAGAGCTACATCAATTATTCAGCTTTGCCGCCGTTTTTCTTGATGATTTCTTCTTGAACAGATTTAGGTACATCTTCATAGTGATCAAATGTCATCATGAACGTACCGCGACCTTGTGTAGATGAACGTAATGTTGTAGCATAGCCAAACATTTCTGCCAATGGTACGATTGCATTCACGATTTGTGAATTACCATGTGCTTCCATTCCTTCTACACGTCCACGACGTGCTGTTACGTGACCCATTACATCACCTAAGTAATCTTCAGGGACAGTGATAACAACTTTCATCATTGGTTCAAGAATAACTGGTTTTGCTTTCTTAGCAGCAGCACGTAAAGCCATAGATGCTGCAACACGGAAGGCAGTTTCACTTGAATCGACATCATGGTATGAACCATCATAAAGTTTTGCTTTGATGTCTACTAATGGATAACCGGCTAAGACACCGTTCGCCATTGAGTCTTCAAGACCTTTTTCAACCGCTGGGATGTATTCACGTGGAACCACACCACCGACGATCGCGTTTTCGAATTCGAAGCCTTTACCTTCTTCGTTTGGTGTAAATTCGACCCATACGTGACCGTATTGACCTTTACCACCAGACTGACGTACAAATTTACCTTCCGCTTGTGTTGCTGCACGGAATGTTTCGCGATAAGAAACTTGAGGCGCACCTACGTTTGCTTCAACTTTAAATTCACGACGCATACGGTCAACTAAAACGTCCAAGTGAAGTTCTCCCATACCAGCGATAACAGTTTCGCCTGTTTCAGCGTTTGTTTCCACACGGAATGATGGATCTTCTTCAGCAAGTTTTTGTAAAGCAATACCCATTTTATCTTGGTCAGCTTTTGATTTAGGTTCAACAGCGACTTCGATAACTGGTTCTGGGAATTCGATTGATTCAAGGATAACTGGTGATTTTTCGTCACACAATGTATCCCCTGTTGTTGTATCTTTCAAACCAACTGCTGCCGCGATATCGCCTGAGTAAACCGTTTGGATCTCAGCACGTGTGTTGGCATGCATTTGCAGGATACGACCGATACGTTCGCGTTTGTCTTTTGATGCATTCAATACATATGATCCAGAGTTCAAGACACCTGAATATACACGGAAGAATGTCAAACGACCTACGAATGGGTCAGTCATTACTTTAAATGCTAATGAAGCAAAAGGTGCTTCATCGTCAGCTGGACGATCAGTTTCTTCGTCTGTTTTAGGATTGATCCCTTTGATCGCAGGCACATCAAGTGGTGATGGAAGATAGTCGATGACTGCATCCAACATCATTTGAACCCCTTTGTTTTTAAAGGCAGATCCGCAAAGTACAGGGAAAAAGTCAACTGTTAATGTTGCTTGACGGATACCAGCTTTCAATTCTGCTTCAGTGATTTCTTCACCGTCCAAGAATTTCATCATTAGTTCTTCGTCAGTATCAGCAACAGCTTCGATCAATTTTTCGCGCCATTCTTCAGCTAATTCGATATAATCTTCAGGAATTTCAGTCTCTTGGATTTCTGTTCCTAAATCATTTGTATACATTTCAGCTTTCATTTTAACTAAGTCGATGATACCGACAAAGTCATCTTCCGCACCAATTGGTAATTGGATTGGATGCGCATTTGCTTGCAAGCGATCATGTAAAGTTGATACAGAGTATAAGAAGTCTGCACCGATCTTATCCATTTTGTTACAGAATACAACACGTGGTACGCGGTAGTCTGTCGCTTGACGCCATACTGTTTCAGTTTGAGGTTCTACACCTGATTGTGAGTCCAAAACTGTTACAGCACCATCTAATACACGCAATGAACGTTGAACTTCAATGGTGAAATCCACGTGTCCTGGTGTGTCGATGATGTTTACACGGTTTTCTTTCCATTGCGCAGTTGTCGCAGCAGAAGTGATCGTGATTCCGCGTTCTTGTTCTTGTTCCATCCAGTCCATTTGAGAAGCACCTTCATGTGTTTCACCAATTTTATGGATTTTACCAGTGTAATAAAGGATACGTTCAGTTGTTGTTGTTTTACCAGCATCAACGTGGGCCATGATTCCGATATTACGAGTTTTTTCTAGCGAAAATTCTCTTGCCATTCTAGGTTGTTCCCCTCTCATTCATACTTAACTTGCGTTAAGGTCGTATCTCAGTACCTTCAAATAAAAAGCAGTGAGGATCTTACCAACGATAGTGAGCAAATGCGCGGTTGGCTTCCGCCATTTTGTGTGTGTCTTCGCGTTTTTTCACAGAAGCACCAGTGTTGTTCGCTGCATCCATGATTTCTTTCGCTAAACGTTCTTCCATTGTGTGTTCGCCACGCAAACGCGCGTAGTTAACCACCCAACGAAGACCTAAAGTCGTACGACGTTCTGGACGTACTTCTACAGGGACTTGGTAGTTAGAACCGCCGACACGACGTGCTTTAACTTCCAATACAGGCATAATGTTTTTCATTGCTTGTTCGAAAACTTCCAATGGATCATTACCTGTAGATTCTTTGATAATGCCAAAAGCATTATAGATAATATTTGCAGCAACACCGCGTTTACCATCAACCATTACACGGTTGATCAAACGAGTTACTAATTTTGAGTTATAAATAGGATCTGGTAAAACATCACGTTTTGCAACAGGACCTTTACGAGGCATCCGTAACTCCTCCTTCCGAAATATCAGTTCTGATTTAAATACGATTCATTTGATCGGTTTGTTTTAAAGATTAAGCTTTAGGACGTTTTGTTCCATATTTAGAACGAGATTGTTTACGGTCGTTAACGCCGGCTGTATCCAATGCACCACGAACGATATGGTAACGTACCCCTGGTAAGTCTTTTACACGTCCACCACGTAGCAATACCACGCTATGTTCTTGTAAGTTATGACCAATACCTGGAATATAAGCTGTCACTTCAATCAAGTTTGACAAACGAACACGCGCATATTTACGTAGAGCCGAGTTCGGTTTTTTCGGTGTCATTGTTCCCACACGAGTTGCTACCCCACGCTTTTGAGGTGAGTTAACATTCGTTTGAGCTTTCTTGAAACTGTTATATCCTTTGTTCAATGCTGGTGAATTTGATTTTTCAACCTTGGATTTACGAGGTTTACGTACTAATTGATTAATTGTAGGCATCCCTAGTTGTCCTCCTTCCTTGATTCGCTTTATAGTCCCACACATCCAGGTGGTTCTTTTTTTGCGATAAAAAATAATGCAGTTCCTGCATTCGTATCAAACTATGCTTTGATAGACAGTCAGCACGTCTCCAACGAGAGACCTGTAGATAAAGCACCTTTGATAGAATACCATGCTTCAACAGTGATGTCAACCTTTTGCCGGTGCTTCTTTTTAAGTTTTCTTGAAATGATCCAACAAAAAATTATTTCTATTCTGTCCTCCTTTTTCACCCATCTTCTATTATAATAGAAAGCAGTAAATGAATTTTTTTAAAGGCGGGGAATAGATGAACTTAAAAGAAATGGTCGGAATCGAAGCGGCGGGTCATGTGAAAGATGGCATGGTCGTCGGATTAGGGACTGGTTCTACAGCTTACTATATGATTGAAGAATTAGGCCGACGTGTAAAAGAAGAAAATTTATCGATCATTGGCGTACCTACTTCTTTTGCGTCAAAAAAACAAGCAGAATCATTAGGTATTCCGGTACGTACGATCGATGAAGTAGACGCGGTTGATTTGACGATTGACGGTGCCGATGAGATCAGCAGTGACTTTCACGGAATCAAAGGCGGCGGTGCTGCTTTGCTATTCGAAAAAATCGTTGCCACATATTCAAAGAAGATCCTGTGGATCGTTGATGAATCAAAAATGGTCGATACCCTAGGTGCTTTCCCACTACCGGTGGAAGTTATTCCTTACGGCAGCCAACAGGTTCTGCATCTTTTTGAAAAGAAAGGCTACCACCCTGTACTCCGTGTCAATGAAGACGGCGCACCAATCAAGACTGATTGCCACAACTATATCATTGACCTTCACTTGCAAACGATCGCAGATCCAGTGACTTTGGCTGCTGATTTGGACAAGACAGTGGGCGTGGTGGAACATGGGTTGTTTTTGAATACTGTCCATACAATTATTATTGGCCAACCCGCAGGACCGGCAACAAATCATGTACGTGAATAAAAATGGGTGAAAACCCCTTTTTTATTCAAAAAAAACCTTATGTTTTATTTTTTGTGCAAATTGACCTATCGTTTTCATGTGGTTTGTGCTATATTCAAATAAAAAAGAGAGGCAGGAGGAACTATGAAAGTCATTGGCTACGCCCGCACGACGATTACGGATGATCATACAAGTGAACAATTAAACAAGCTCAAACAATTCGGTTGCCATGAATTTTATCATGATACTTATTCAATCGAAGATGATGAACGCCATACGTTAGAATCAGTAGTTGCCCGCATGCAGCCTGGTGATATGCTTGTGGTTACTGAGCTGCACCGTATCGGTAAAACCACCAGACAATTGACTGAATTAACTGAATTATTGAAGAATAAGCAGATACACCTTGTGTCATTGCAAGAAGGCATCGATACTAGCCAATCGATGGGCTCTATTTATTTCAATTTAATGGAAGGGCTTGCGGTCATGGAACGGTCGTTGATTAAAGAACGGACATTGGTTGGCTTGAACAACGCCCGCAAAAAAGGCAAGATCGGTGGACGCCCAAAAATCGATCCCAAGACAGTCAAAAAAATTCGCCATTTATATTATGAGAAAAAAGAAACGATCCAATTTATTTCGACAAAATGCAATGTTTCTGTAGGTACATGTTATAAGTACATAAAACTACCAGAAGACGAATGGCAAAAATTATTATCTTGATATCACAGAGGCGCCTCCCCTGCAGCCTCTTTTTTTATTTTTTGTTTACTTAAGGATTTTCAGTTAGGTTTTCCGCTAAAATCATGGAAATTCTTTGAGAAAGAGTGTACAATAAACAGGGAATTGAAAATTTCAGAAAAATATCGACTATCTAAAGGAGAGTTTTACATGCCAAAATTAGTATTTTCTCGTCATGGACTAAGCGAATGGAACAAATTAAACCAGTTTACCGGTTGGGCTGATGTTGATCTAGCGCCAGAAGGTGTCGAAGAAGCAATCGAAGGCGGACGTAAAATCAAAGAAGCTGGCATCGAATTCGATGTAGCTTACACATCAGTATTAACTCGTGCCATCAAAACTTGTAACTATATTCTAGAATATTCTGATCAACTTTGGGTACCAACAATCAAATCTTGGCGCTTGAACGAACGTCATTATGGTAAATTACAAGGTTTAAATAAACAAGAAACTGCTGAAAAATACGGAGATGAACAAGTCCACATTTGGCGTCGTTCATACGATGTATTGCCTCCATTGATGGAAGCAACTGACGAAGGTTCTGCTGCAAACGATCGTCGTTATGCAACACTTGATCCTCGTGACGTACCTGGCGGTGAAAACTTGAAAGTCACATTAGAACGTGCTTTACCTTTCTGGCAAGACGAAATCGCGCCTGCTTTGAAAGATGATAAAACTGTTTTAGTCGCTGCACACGGCAACTCATTACGTGCCTTAGCAAAACATATCGAAGGCATTTCTGATGAAGACATCATGGATCTTGAGATCCCAACTGGTCAACCACTTGTTTATGAATTGAACGATGATTTAACAGTTGCGAAAAAATACTATTTATAATATTTCCATCACGACTGTTTCACTTTCTTAGTGAAACAGTTTTTTTTAGTTTCTTTTCTCCCCTGATTCCTCTATAATAAACACCAGATTGAAAGCGTATAAAAAAGGAGATTCTATGGAATTTTACCAAAAAGACACCTGGTTATTTTTAGGAGATAGCATCACCGATTGCGACCGAAACCGCCAAGACCCATACGACTTAGGTCATGGCTTTGCGCACATGACTGCTGATCAACTCAATCATATGTATCCAGACGGCGACTTCACTTTTTATAATCGCGGCATCGGCGGCAACCAATCCCATGATGTTTTGGCACGATTACAAGAAGATTGTCTTGATTTGAAACCTGATATTTTGGTCTTTTTGATTGGCATCAATGATACCTGGCATCATGTCGGCGCAGCAGATTTTGGTTTTGCTGATCGTGGACATCGATTCGAGGAAACCGTCAGACAGATACTGACAAAAGTCACTGCAAACGGGATGACCCGCATCTTATTATTAGAACCTTTTCTGCTTCCCTATCCAGTTGATCGCACGTCATGGCGTGTGGATTTAGACCCAAAGATCCACTGCATCCGACAACTAGCAGCAGAATTTGCGTGTCAATTGGTGCCTCTGGACGGTATGTTTGCTGAAGCAGCCGTTGCACAAGGACCACAAGCTTTGACAGGTGAAGATGGTGTTCATCCGACAACCGCAGGCCATCAACTGATCACCCAAGCATTGCTTGACCGTTTATCTTATACAGACAAATAGTAAAAACGCCATCCTTGCGGAATGGCGTTTTTTTTATAGATAATTTGATGGTGTTTGCGCATCCTGATAAATGGCGATAACATCGTCAACAGATAGCGGCACATACGCCTGTTTACTAATTGAACTAAAGGCAACTGCTTGTTTGGCCATTTCCTCAAAGTGTTGATCATCTTTGATCCCTACTTCTGGCAATGTCATCGGTATACCGCAAGAAGCAAAAAAGTCATAAAGTTTTTGGATGCCCATCCGTGCAGCCATTTCTGGGACTGACTCTTGTACATCAAAGACCTCTCGGGCAAAACGCGCCAATTTAGGTGCTGTTTCTTCATTTAAGACATGCAGCATCCAGCGTGGTGTCAAAATAGCCAAGCCAACCCCGTGGGTAATATCATAAAAAGCACTCAATTCATGTTCCATTGGATGACAAGACCATGCACCGCCTTTGCCACTGCCCGTCAATCCATTTAAAGCCAACGTACTTGCCCACATCAAATTGGCCCGTGCATCATAGTCATCTGGTGTGTCTAAAGCAATAGGCAAATTCTTGATAACAGCTTTCAGTAAGCCTTCTGCCACCCCATCTTGCACATCGGTCTGCGGTGTCGCACTAAAGTAATTCTCAATCAAATGACTCATGATATCCGCTGAACCTGCAGCCGTTTGGTAGCGACTGACACTGAACGTTGTCGTTGGGTCTAAGAAAGATACTTGTGGTAAAAAATGCGGGCCATGAACACCAAGCTTTTGTTTGGTTGTTAAATTAGAAATGACCGCGCCCCGGTTCATCTCACTTCCTGTAGCAGCCAGCGTCAAAATCGTCACTAATGGAATTGCTGGTCCTTGATAACTGCGATTCAATACAAGATCCCAAGGTGCCAACTCACTGCATGCTGCCCCAGCGATCACTTTGCTGCAATCGATGACCGATCCGCCACCGACAGCCAGAATCACATCAATGTGATTGTCTCGGCATAGTTGCGCGCCTTCACCCACGGTTTCGATTCTAGGATTTGGATCTACTCCAGATAATTCAGTTACTTTGTTATGATTGGCCGTCAATTGTGCCATGATCGTATCATAAAGACCATTCTTTTTGATACTTCCTCCCCCATACACCAATAGCACATTTTTCCCAAAAGTATTCAAAACATCTGGCAGCTCACCTAACCGTTCTTTGCCAAAACGGATATCTGTACTGACATGAAGCGTAAAATTGTTCATTTTGTCATCTCCTTTGCATTCATCTCTATTAAACCACTTTTTGTTGAAAGTGCAACTTTGACCAACCAAAAAAACCTGCCCTCATAGGCAGGTTTTCAGAAAGATAGATTAGCCAATCGCTGTTTCTAAGCCGACTCTGATCATATCGTTAAATGTTGTTTGGCGCTCTTCAGCGGTCGTTTCTTCTCCGGTGATGATATGGTCGCTCACCGTACAAATCGCTAAGGTTTGAACGTGGAATTTGGCACCTAAGTAATACAAAGCAGCTGCCTCCATCTCAACACCCATTACACCTAACTCTGCAAGTTGCAGCGTTTCAGTCATATCATCTTTGTAGAATGTATCTTCGGATAAGATATTCCCCACATGGGTAGTAAAACCAGACGCCGTTGCTGTTTCATATGCTTTACGCAATAGATCAAAATCAGCGATTGGTGGGAAATGGAAACTTTGGAAGTTTTTCGCTACCATAGATGAACTTGTTGCTGCCGCCTGGGCAATCACCAAATCTCTGACGTGGACATCTTTTGAGATTGCCCCGCACGTGCCGACACGAATCAGTTTTTTGACACCATATGAGTTGATCAGTTCATGGGCATAAATGGTAGCAGACGGCATCCCCATACCTGTTCCCTGTACAGAAACCCGCTCTCCTTTGTAGGTACCTGTATAGCCTAACATTCCTCGAACATTGTTATAACAAACCGGGTCTTCCAAAAAAGTCTCCGCAATATATTTTGCCCGCAACGGGTCGCCTGGCAATAAGATTTTATCTGCAATCTCACCAGCTTTGGCTTCGATATGAACACTCATTTTTTTCTCTCCTTCACTTTCACTTCTTTATAAAACAGCTAGCGTTTCTTTGATCAGCGCTTTAAATTCAGCTTTGACACGTTCAGTGGTTTCCACGACTTCTTCATGGTTTAGGCTGGCTTGCATGCCCGCCGCAAGATTCGTAATACAAGAAACACCTAGCACTTTCAACCCACTATGAACAGCCACGATCACTTCAGGGACTGTCGACATCCCTACCGCATCTGCACCGATCGTCCGAGCAAAACGAATCTCTGCAGGCGTTTCATATGTTGGACCCGAGAAGCCCATATAGACGCCTTCTTTTAGGTGTAATCCTTTCGCTGCGCCAACTTCTTTGGCAGCATTGCGGTAATCAACATGATACGCTTGACTCATATCTGGGAAACGCGGGCCCATGACTTCATCGTTTGTCCCAATTAATGGATTGGCACCCATGAAGTTGATTTGATCGGTGATCAACATTAAGTCTCCCGGTTGGAAGGATTCATTGACCCCACCACAGGCATTGGTCACAACGAGGGAATGGGCATGTAGTGCAGCCATCACACGGACTGGATATGTCACAGTTTGCATAGAATGACCTTCATAGTAATGGAAGCGTCCTTGCATCGCCAAGACTTTCTTGCCCGCCAATGTACCATACACCAATTGTCCGGCATGACCCACTACTGTCGATACTGGGAAATGTGGGATATCGTTGTAAGGCAAGATGATTGGGTTGTCGATCTCATCTGCTAATTCGCCCAGTCCTGAACCCAAAATCAAGCCAAACTCAACTTCGCCGACCCCGCTGTCCTTAATAAATGTGGTTGTTTCTTGTAATTTTTCTTGCAATGTTGTCATATCTTCACCTCTAATTTAAATGATTTAAAAAGCTTTCGCCATTTTCTGTTGCTTGAACCCCGAAGTTTTCGGCGATCGTTGCAGAAATATCTGCATAATGACCTTGCGGCAAAGCCCCTTGATTCTTGAATTGCTTGCTATAAGCCAACAATGGGACATATTCTCTTGTGTGGTCTGTTCCTGGGAAAGTGGGGTCATTTCCATGATCCGCTGTAATCAAGAGCAAGTCATCTTCCCCCATTGCATCCAAGATTTCTGGAATGCGCAAGTCAAAGTCTTCAATGGCATGGGCATAACCAACAACATCACGACGATGGCCATATAAAGCATCGAAATCAACCAAGTTGGTGAAACTCAAACCAGTAAAGTCTTGTTTCATCACATTTAGCAGTTGGTCAACACCATCCATATTACTCTTCGTCCGAACAGAATCAGTTATCCCTTGTCCATTGAAGATATCATTGATTTTCCCAACAGCAATGACAGCTTTACCGGCATCTTTCAATGAATCTAAAACCGTATTGCCAAAAGGATCCAATGCATAATCATGACGGTTGCTGGTCCGTGTGAAGTTACCAGGCTCTCCTAGATATGGACGGGCGATGATTCGTCCAATCATATATGGTTCATCTTTGGTGATATCCCGGACATATTGACAGATGCGGTAGAGTTCTTCTAAAGGAATAATCTCTTCGTGGGCTGCAATTTGCAGCACTGGATCTGCTGACGTATAGACAATCAAATCACCCGTCTTCATTTGATGTTCACCAAAATCATCAATGACTGCAGTACCAGAGTAAGGCAAGTTACACACCACTTTACGGCCAGAAAATTCTTCGATTTGTTTTAATAACGCATCTGGGAATCCTTCTGGAAAAACACGGAAAGGCTTTTGGATATTCAGCCCCATGATTTCCCAATGTCCAGTCATGGTATCCTTCCCAACAGAGATTTCTTCTAATTTTGTCGCATATCCTTGATGATCTGCCACATGTTTGACACCCTCCAACGGTCGGATCGTGCCCAATCCAAGTTGTTCTAAATGGGGAATCGTCAATCCTGCTTCTTTCGCAATGTGCCCCAACGTATCTGACCCAGTATCACCAAAATCCGCAGCATCCGGTGCTTCTCCGATTCCGACTGAGTCCATGACAATCAAGTGTATTCGTTTAAACATACCTATTCCCTACTTTCTTTTAATGTTTTCCTTATTATCATACTAAATTCAAGCAAAAAATGCTGAATTGCTTATTCTTTGAATGGTACCGATGTCTACAACAACATAGAAAAAGGGCAGGACATAGCAACACATTCATGTCCCATTGCCCCACCCTTTCATACTGAAAATTATTTAGATTTAATGTAATTCTTCCCATTTGCTTTCGGACCAGCTGCTTTTCCAAGGAAAAGAACCAAAACGATGATCGTCAATGCATACGGTGCCGCTTGCAGATAAACTGCTGGGATAGAAGAAATTACTGGCAACTGTCCACCAACGATACTGATGTTTTGCGCGAAACCAAAGAAAATCGCCGCACCCATCGCACCTAGTGGATTCCATTTACCAAAGATCATGGCCGCCATCGAGATGAAACCTTGACCAGCAATTGTCGTGACTGCAAAACGTCCAGAAATTGATTGGGCAAACAATGCGCCACCCATACCGCCAAGAAAACCGGAAATCAATACACCTGAATAGCGCATCACATACACATTGATACCCAAAGTATCTGCCGCTTGCGGGTGTTCTCCGACAGAGCGCAGCCGCAACCCAAAGCGTGTTTTAAAAATAACGAACCACGCAATGATCGAGATCAAGATGGCAAAATAAGCTGGCAAAAATGTTTGGTTAAAGAAGATTGGGCCAATGATTGGAATATCTTTCAAAACTGGAAAGTTGAAGTAGCCCAATGTACGTTGGATGTTATCCGTTTGGCCTTTGTTATAAATCGCTTTGACCAAGAAGACAGCCAATGCTGGCGCCATCAGATTCATCACTGTACCACTGATAATATGGTCCGCCCGAAAATTGATCGTTGCCACTGCATGAAGCAGTGAGAAGACCATTCCGACCAAACCGCCGACGAGCATACCCAACCATGGTGTCCATGCCCCAAACTGTGACGCAAACTCAAGATTGAAAACAATCGAACTGAAGGCACCCATCACCATGATTCCTTCAAGCCCAACGTTCACGATCCCACTTCTTTCAGAGAAGACTCCGCCTAGTGCGGTCAGAATCAAAGGAGATGCATAAATCAATGTTTGTGTAACGATGGAAGAAATTAAACTAATATTCATTAGATGGTCCCCCCTTCCTGATCTTGATTGTTTGGTTTTGCTTCAATCTCTTGTACGATCGCTGCTTCTTTCTTGCCGTCGAAGATTTTCGCTAACAAGAAGCGAATCACGAAGCTAATGGCAACAAAGAAAATAATGATGGCAATATTCACGTCCACCAATTCAGATGGAATTCCTGCAAACTGCATACCTTGCCCACCTAGTTTCAAAATACTGAACAGGAGCGCCGACAATAAAATACCTACAGACGAGCCGCTACCAAGTAACGATACTGCCATGCCGTCAAACCCGATACTCAAAGAAGAACCTTGAACAAAGAAGTTTTCGAAGGTACCTAACCCTTGAACGACACCACCAAGACCAGCCAAGGTACCCGAAATGATCATTGAAATAATGATCGTCCGTTTACTGCTCATCCCAGCATATTCAGATGCGGTTGGATTCATCCCAACTGCACGGATTTCATAACCTAGCGTCGTTTTCTTCATTAAGAACCATACCAAAACCAAGAAAATCAATGCCAAGAAAATCCCTAAGTTCAAGCGAGAGTTATTGGTCAAATTTGCCAAGAAAGGTGTTTGTAAGGAGGCATTGTCACCAATCATTTTGGTAACACCTTTCGTAGTGATCATGGATTCATTCATCACATTGTTCACCAAATGATTCCCAGTATACAATAAAATATAGTTCATCATGATGGTTACGATCACTTCACTCGTACCAAAGAAGGCCCGTAAGAATCCCGGAATAGCCGCAGCAATGGCGCCGCATAACGCACCAACAATGATTGCCAAAGGCAAGACAACGAGTCTTGGTGCATCTGGCATGGCCAAAGCAACCCAAATACTTGCGACCCAGCCAGCTAACGCTTGACCAGAAAGCCCGATATTGAAGAACCCAGCTGAATTTGCTACAGCAAAGCCTAGTGCTGTGAAAATCAACGGCCCAGCCGTTACAAAAATCTCACCGATATTGCGGGCATTGATGCCGCCAGTTTGCGCATTGACAAACACGGTTTTAAACATTTGCTGATAGCCCAAAATTGGACTGTACCCAAAGGCAGCCATGATAATGCCGCCTAGAATAAACCCAAGGAGTACCGCAATGATCGGTACTAGAATATTACGTAATTGTGTCTTGCGATTATTCAACAGAACCACCTACTTCCTCCATCTGCAACTCGCGTCTAGCTTCTTCTAATGAATAGCCAGCCATCAACAAGCCCAATTCTTTCTCTGATGTTTCTTTCGGATCAACAACACCGACGATCTCACCAGCATGGATTACAGCAATTCGGTCTGATACATTCAAAATCTCATCTAGTTCAAAGCTGATAAGCAAGACAGCTTTTAGTTTATCACGCTGTTCAATCAAGCGTTTGTGGATAAACTCGATCGCCCCAACGTCCAATCCACGAGTTGGATTGGCCACGATCAACAGATCTGGATCCCGGCTGATTTCTCTCGCAATGATCGCTTTTTGTTGATTTCCGCCTGATAATGCCTTTGCAGGAACGATTTCATTGACCGTCCGCACGTCAAATTCTTGAATCAAGTCTCGAGCAAATTCATTGATCTCGCCATAATCGAGCACGCCGTAATTACTCAACGGTTTTTGGTAATACGTTTGCAAGGCGATATTTTCAGATAGCATCATATCTAAGACCAAGCCATATTTATGGCGATCTTCTGGCACATGCCCTACGCCAGCTTCCGTTACTTTACGTGGCTTGAAGTTGGTAATGTCATCTCCATTCAATAACACTTTGCCGCTTTCCGCTTTTCTTAGTCCTGTAATAGCTTGAAGCAATTCCGATTGCCCATTGCCATCGATCCCAGCAATGCCCAAAACTTCACCGGCCCGTACTTCTAAACTCAAGTTCTTCACAGCTTCGATACCGCGATTTTCCTTGACCACCAAGTTTTCAACCGATAGCACTACTTCTTTTGGTGTCGCTGCTTTTTTCGGTGTCTTGAAAGAAACAGAACGACCAACCATCATATCTGCCAATTGTTGTGAATTGACATCTTTTACGTTGACGGTACCGATACATTTTCCACGTCGAATGACGGTACAACGATCCGCTACGGCTTTGATCTCATCTAATTTATGGGTGATCAAAATAATCGATTTGCCTTCTCGTACAAGACCCCGCATGATCGTGATCAACTCTTCGATTTCTTGCGGTGTCAGTACAGCCGTTGGTTCATCGAAGATCAACACATCCGCACCACGATACAAGGTTTTTAAAATTTCGACCCGTTGCTCCATACCAACAGAGATATCTCTGACATAGGCATCTGGATCAACTGAAAGGCCATATTGTTCGGATACTTTCTTGATTTCCGTCCGCGCCTTTTTGCGGTCTATAAAGCCAAGGCGATTGGGTTCGCTGCCCAAGATGATGTTTTCAGTCACAGTGAAGGCATCGACCAGCATGAAATGCTGATGGACCATCCCGATCCCTAATTTATTGGCAGCAGTCGGACTGGTAACGGCTACTTTTTGCCCATTCATCCAGATTTCGCCAGAGGTTGGTTCCAATAACCCTGACAACATGTTCATTAAGGTTGACTTGCCCGCTCCATTTTCCCCAAGCAGTGCATGGATCTCTCCTGGTCTTACTTGCAAGTTGACATCGTCATTGGCTTTGAATGTGCCAAACTCTTTGGTGATATGACGCATTTCTACAACATATTTTTCCTCAGCCAAATTTCTCACATCCTTACTTTCTCATTCGCTATACTATCGACAATCTATGGTCTAAAATAATGGCTATTGCTTTGGAAGATTACTATCCTCATGAAAACCTAAAGCTTTCATCAATACAGTAAACATCTATCAAAGAATGATTTTGCCCCATGAATGGGGCAAAACCATCACAGAATGACAAGGATTAGTCTTCTGGTGTTTCTGGAACTTCCACTTTACCGTCGATCACATCTTGTTTTGCTGTTTCGATTGCTGCTTTGGCATCGTCTGAAAGGTAACCTTCAGTAATGTCCACGCCGCCATCTTTCAAGCCGTAAACGATATGTTCGCCGCCAGGAAAGTTATCTTCTAATGCACGTGTTGAGATATCTTGTACTGCTGCGCCAACACCTTTTAATGTTGAAGCCAATGTGAAGTTATCGTCAGTACCATCAGCTGAAGTAAATGCACCTTCATCTTGTTGATCGCTATCTACACCGATAACCCAAACTTTTTTGTCTTCAAGATCCGCATCGCTCAATTGTTCGTTGATTGCTTTCGCTTCTTGGAAGACACCAGCACCAGTACCGCCTGAAGCGTGGAAGATCACATCCGCGCCACCTTGATACATTGAAGCAGCTAACGCTTTACCTTTGGCAGGATCGCCGAATGATGCTGCATATTCAGTTACAACTTCGATATCTTTGCCTAATGCTTCTGCCGCATCAGCCACACCAGTTTCGAAACCTGCTTGGAAACGGTCGATGACGACGCCTTCTTCACCACCGATGAAGCCGACTTTGTTTGTTTTTGTTGTATAAGCAGCTGCAAAACCTGCAAGGTATGCTGCTTCGTTGTCTTTAAACGTTGCTGAAACGACATTGTCTTTGCCTTCGATGACATCATCAATGATCCCGAATTGTGTATCAGGGTTTTGGTCAGCTGCTGCTGAGATCGCATCTTTCAATAGATACCCTACACCAAAGATTGTTTTGAAACCATTTTGAACGGCGCCACTTACGTTAGTTGTATATTCAGACGCTTCATTTGATTGCACATAGTCATAACCGCCAACACCACGAGCGATACTATGTTCTTCACCCCATGCTTCCAATCCTTCCCAAGCTGATTGGTTGAATGAACGGTCATCCACACCACCGATATCGGTTACGATCGCAACACTGTGTGCTGCATCAGTTGATCCTTCTGCTGCACTGCCGCCAGTTGAATCAGTTGAACCTGAGTTGCCGCTGCCGCAAGCACCTAGTAATGTTAAACCAGCTACTGCAACAATCCCTAAACTAAATAATTTTGCTTTTTTCATTGCTGTAAAGCCCCCTAAAATATAGTTTTTTATCAACAGCCGCATCGACTGAATGAACATGGTTTATAAATCTTTATTGGTAAAGTAATATGGCAATAACTCGCCAACCGTTGTTTCTTTGGTCACACCATTGTCACCGACCAAGGTAACAGGCATCGTTGGCTGACAAAACTCAACCATCACTTGGCGACAAGCGCCGCAAGGTGAGATTGGATCAGGTGTGTGGCCAGCCACAACTAAATGATCAAAGTCCTTTTCGCCCTCAGAAATAGCTTTAAAAAATGCAGTCCGTTCGGCACAGTTGGTTAACCCGAAAGATGCGTTTTCGATATTGATTCCTTGATAAACAGTCCCGCTTTTCCCTACCAAACAAGCACCTACTGGAAACTTAGAATAAGGCACATACGCTTTGTCTAAAGCAGCTACGGCTGTTTCGATCCATTCTTTTTTCGCTGTTGTCATGATAATCCTCGTTCTTTGCGTATTTTTCTTTTAGAAAAAGTGCTGATCAATAGCCGCCGCCAGTTGAGCCTGTGACAATGGCCACACTTGCGCTTGTTCCTAGACGGTTTGCACCAGCTTCAACCATTGCTGTAGCTTCTGCTTCATTATGGATTCCGCCCGAAGCTTTGACACCCATTTCAGGGCCGACTGTTTCACGCATCAAGCGTACATCTTCGATCACTGCGCCGCCCGTTGAGAAACCAGTAGATGTTTTGACAAAATCTGCCCCCGCCGCTTTGGCTAATTCACAAGCTTTGACAATTTCTTCATTGTCTAATAAAGCTGTTTCGATGATGACTTTGACGAGCGCTTTGTCCTTCGCTGCGGCAACTACAGCTTCGATATCTGCTTGGACTTTCTTATATTGCTTCGATTTCAATGCACCAATGTTGATCACCATATCGACTTCATCTGCCCCATTATTGATGGCATCTGTCGTTTCGTATGCTTTGACTTCCGATGTATTGGCACCTAAAGGAAAGCCGATCACTGTACAAACAGCTGTAGGTTCGCCTTGTAATTGTTCTGCTGCAAAAGCAACCCAAGTTGGATTGATACAAACAGAGTAGAAGTGATAGGTCTTCGCCTCTTCAATAATGCGCAAAACATCCTCTTCGCTGGCGTCCGCTTTTAGTATTGTGTGGTCGATCATTCGATTCAATTCCATGGTTTATTCGCTCCTTATTCTGTAATCACGTCGTGGATCATTGGCGGTTCAGCGCCTTCATCCCCAATTTCAATGTTTGCTTCGATCAATGCAATGACTTCATCAATGGCTTCGGTATTGCTGTAGATAGTCAGAAGGGATTCTCCTTCAGACACTGCTTCCCCGACTTTTTTGTGGAGCTTGATCCCTACTGCATGATCGATATCTTCTTCTTTTGTTTTACGTCCAGCCCCTAACATCATGGCTGCGATCCCTAATTCATTGGCCACAAGTTTCGTTACGACGCCGTTGGTTTTGGCTGGCAGTTCAACTTCATACTGCGCAGTCAAAATGTTGCTTGGTTCGTCGATCACTGAGGCATCGCCCCCTTGATTAACGATCATTTCTCGAAACTTAGACAATGCTTTGCCGGAATGGAGCGCTTCGGACAACATTTGACGGGCTTCATCTATCGAGTCAGCTTTCTTAGCCAAAACGACCATTTGACTGCCTAACACATAGCACATCTCAGTTAAATCTTCCGGTCCGTTTCCTTGTAAGGTTTCGATGGCTTCCACTACTTCTAGACTATTGCCGATTGCTTCACCTAACGGTTGGGACATGTCTGAAATGACTGCCATCGTTTGTCGATTGGCTAATTTGCCGATACGGACCATTGTTTTGGCCAAACGTTTGGCATCATCAATATTTTTCATAAAGGCGCCGTCACCGGTCGTAACATCTAAGACGATCGCATCAGCACCTGCCGCGATTTTCTTGCTCATGATCGAACTCGCAATCAATGGAATCGAGCTGACTGTTGCTGTCACGTCTCGCAAGGCATACAATTTCTTATCTGCTGGTGCCAGATCTCCGGATTGGCCAATGACCGCCATTTTGCTTTCATTGACTAAGCGAATAAATTCTTCTTCCGGAATTTCGATTTTAAAACCTGGGATTGCTTCTAATTTGTCTAACGTACCACCTGTATAGCCTAAGCCGCGACCAGACATCTTTGCTACTGGTACACCAACACTTGCAACTAAAGGCGCTAAGATCAAAGTGGTCGTATCTCCCACACCACCGGTTGAATGTTTGTCTACTTTGATTCCTTCTATCGAAGAAAGGTCGATCACTTCGCCAGAATTGGCCATCGCCAACGTCAAATTTGTGATCTCCTCATCTGTCATATCTACATAGTAAATAGCCATCAACAAGGCGCTCATTTGATAATCTGGGATACTTCCTTCAGTATACGCAGTTACAATGTAGTCAATTTCTTCCTTCGTTAATGACTTGCCGTCACGTTTCTTTTCAATTAAATCCACCATTCGCATCGAAATGACCCTCGCTTCCTCTAACATTATACAATAATTTTCTCTCTGGTAAACCACTTTAGTAAAACGGTTTACCGAATACAAGAAAACGATGAAAACACTTACAAGAAGAAATATACCGCATTATTCCTTGCTTGTCAATGTCTTCACGCTCTCACGAATAATTAATTTTGTATCAAAAATCTTATTTGGAATACGACGCGTTGGAAACTCGATCGCATCGACTAAAAACTTGGCTGCGGTAAAGCCAATCTCGAACGTTGGCTGCATCACCGTCGTCAATGGCGGCGTGATATATTCAGATAACTTCAACGCATCAAAACCGATGACTGAGATGTCTTCTGGTACTTTTTTGCCTGTTTCATAAATTGCTTGATAACAACCAATCGCCATCGCATCGTTGCCACAGAAAAAAGCGGTGATTTCTTTATACTTCAGCAACGCTTTCGTCGCTTCATAGCCGCCCGATACGGTCAGTTCTTCACTCTCTACATATCTTCCCTTAAATGGAATCTGATGATCTTTTAACGCATGACGATAACCGTTGAAACGTTCTTCTAATTGATAGTAGCCAGTGCTTTCCTTCAGCATACCAATATTGCGATGGCCATTCTTGATCAAATAACTGACCGCTTGATAGGCCCCTTCATACTCCTTGACGATCAAACGGCCATTGTCCCGCTGATTGATGCCACGGTCGACAAGAATGATCGGACGATCGGCAAAGAAGCCACTTTTCAATGAATATTCTTCTGGCAGTAAATGTGGCGTTGCCAACAAAATCCCGTCGACTGAACGATGAGACAACTCATTCAAATATTGGATCTCCTTTTCTTGGCTATGGCGAGAATTGCATAACACCAGCATGTATCCTAGGGGATTAAAGTAGCTTTCCGCCCCTTCAATGATTTTAGAAAAAAAGAAATCCGTCACATCAGGCACGATCATACCGATCGTCTTGGAATGGCGGTTGATTAGATTTGAAGCAAAAAAATCTGGCTTATAATGGTATTTGTTGACAATATCTAATACCCGTTTGCGGGTCTCTTCACTAAACCGGCTGCCTTTGTTGTTTAAGATCTGAGACACCGTCGTGACAGACACACCTGCCATTTCAGCAATCTGCTTGATGGTCATTTTCATACTTCTCACCTCTCTTGCCTAAAGTGTAGCAAATTTTGAACCAAAAAAATAGCACCCTTTCTCAGCCGACGATACTTTCTTTTTTCGCTGACACTAAAATGTCAGCAATTTCGGGGTGGCCGACGATAAAAAAGTATCAAGGAGGCTAGGCCTCTTTGATACTTTGAATGATGTAATAGCCTTTGTCCTTCTTGATGATCTCTGCATTCCCGAAGGTTTCTTGCATTTTCTTTTGGGCACTAGGTGCGCCTTGTTTCTTTTGGATCACGATCGTCAGCGTCCCATCGATTTTCAGCAACGGATAGGCCCCTGTCAAAATTTCATGTACGACATCTTTACCCGCACGGATCGGCGGATTGCTAAGGATCGCTGCATATGCTTTTTGGTGCAACGTTTCATAGATATTCGATTGATGGATATCGACTTGTTCGATGCCGTTTCGTTGGGCGTTTCCCACAGCCAACTCCACCGCTCGTTGGTTGATATCGATCATCTCCACAGGTCTTTGGCTAGCATACGCTAATGACAAACCGACCGGACCGTAGCCGCAGCCAACGTCTAGCAACGCCCCTTCTGGTAACTGTGCCCACTCAAAAGCATCGATCAACACACGGGAACCATAATCGACTGTATCCCGAGAAAACACCCCGCTGTCTGTCACAAACTGAAACATTTTGCCCTTTAGTTCAAAGGACCACTGTTCAAATTGATGGGCTGTATCGGGATTTTCTGTATAATAATGATTACTCATCGTCATTTCCTTTCTTTCTAGACAACTATTGCTGCTTTTTTGCAATCTTAACAGAGATTTTAGGTCTTTTCTAGTGGAAGCTGTCTTTTCTATGGTAAACTATTTTCGAGCAGAAGCAAGCCGCCGCCTGAATAAGACAGCCGATTGCCGATGACCGGTTTGACTTCATTGAACCGTGCTGTAAAGAAGGAGCCTATTATGCAAGAAACTATGAATTTTTACCAAATTCCTCGTGAGCAATGGCAAGGTTTTTATACCAACGGCATGATGCCATTTACCCAAGAAGAATTAGACAATATCAAAAGTTTGAACGACCGGATCTCCGTTCAAGATGTAGAAGATGTGTATGTGCCACTCTGTCATTTGATCCATTTGTATATGAAAGAATTCGAATCATTGACCCTCAGCAAAGGACTTTTCTTGCACCGTTATGTCAAAATGCCGCCGTTTATCATCGGCATTGCTGGAAGTGTCGCCGTGGGCAAAAGCACCACCGCGCGATTGGTCCAAAACTTATTAGGACGCCTCTTCCCTAGACGCAATGTCCAGCTGATCACCACTGACGGATTCTTATACCCGAATGAAGTATTGGAAGCACGTGGCAGCTTAGACCGTAAAGGCTTCCCTGAGAGTTATGATATGGAAGCTTTGATCAATTTCTTGAATGCTGTAAAGTCTGGCGAACCAGATATCAAGATTCCTATGTATTCACATGAAGTCTACAATATCGTCCCCGATGCCTACGAAATGATCAGCCAACCAGATATTTTGATCGTGGAAGGGATCAACACGTTGCAATTGCCTGCTAATCAACAAATCTATATCAGTGATTTCTTTGATTTCTCGATTTTTGTGGACGCACAACCTGAACTAATCGAAAAATGGTACCTAGAACGCTTCGAGTCGTTGTTGGACACAGCTTTCCAAGATCCGAGCAATTATTATTACCAATATGCCATCGGTGACCGGAAAGAAGCGATCAAAATGGCAAAAGAAGTATGGAAAAATGTGAATTTAAAGAATTTACACGAGTATATCTTGCCTACACGCAGCAGAGCCGATATAATTCTTCATAAAACCAAGCACCATTTGATCGATGAAGTGTTCTTACGCAAGTATTGATCCCTTCCATTATGTTATGCTGTTGAAAGGACCATTCCTTTTTCAATAAAAATTAAAAGAATTGAGGTAATTTATTGTGACAAACGTTGACAACTTGCCAAACGTCGAAAAAATTATCGTACTCGATTACGGTAGTCAGTACAACCAGCTGATTACGCGCCGAATCCGCGAGTTCGGTGTTTTCTCTGAATTATTGAGCCACCGCATTACCGCTGAAGAAGTTAGGGCCATGAATCCAAAAGGGATCATTCTTTCTGGTGGACCAAATAGCGTCTATGACGAAAACTCTTTCGGTATCGATGAGAAAATTTTTGAACTAGGCATCCCAGTTCTGGGTATCTGTTACGGTATGCAGTTGATTACTTATAAACTAGGCGGCAAAGTAGAGCCCGCAAAAAACCGTGAATATGGCAAAGCAGAATTAGAAGTCTTGTCTTCGGATGCAGCTTTGTTCCAAAACACACCAGACAAACAAACGGTTTGGATGAGTCATGGCGATTTAGTGACAGCCGCACCTGCTGGATTTGACGTAGTCGCGACAAGCAAGGACTGCCCAATCGCATCGATCCAAGATGCAGCCCGCAAAATGTACGGCATCCAATTCCACGCAGAAGTGCGCCATTCTGAATACGGCAATGATTTGCTGCGCCATTTCGCGATCGATGTCTGCGGATGTACTGGCGATTGGACCATGGATAACTTTATCGATATGGAAGTAGCCAAAATCCGTGAACAAGTCGGTGACAAAAAAGTCTTGCTTGGCCTTTCCGGCGGTGTGGATTCTTCTGTTGTCGGTGTCCTTTTACAAAAAGCGATCGGCGACCAATTGACCTGTATCTTTGTGGATCATGGTTTATTGCGTAAAGATGAAGGCGAACAAGTGATGGAAAGTTTAGGCGGTAAATTTGGTCTGAACATCATCAAAGTTGACGCCAAAGAACGTTTCATGTCTAAATTGGCCGGCGTTTCTGATCCTGAACAAAAACGTAAAATCATCGGGAATGAATTTGTCTATGTCTTTGATGACGAAGCAACAAAATTGGCCGGTGAAGAAGGCGTGTCATTCTTAGCGCAAGGTACCCTTTATACCGACGTGATCGAATCAGGCACTGAAACAGCACAAACCATCAAATCGCATCATAACGTGGGTGGTTTACCTGAAGACATGCAATTCAAATTGATCGAGCCATTAAACACATTATTCAAAGATGAAGTCCGTGAATTAGGGACCCAACTTGGCATGCCTGACAGCATCGTTTGGCGCCAACCTTTCCCTGGTCCTGGTTTAGGTATTCGTGTCTTAGGTGAATTAACCGAAGAAAAACTGACAGTCGTCCGTGATTCTGATGCGATCTTAAGAGAAGAAATCGCCAATGCTGGTTTAGACCGCGACATCTGGCAATATTTCACTGTCTTGCCTGGCATCCGCTCTGTTGGTGTGATGGGTGACGGCCGGACTTACGATTATACTGTCGGTATCCGTGCAGTAACCTCTATCGATGGCATGACTGCTGACTTTGCCCGAATCCCTTGGGATGTCTTGCAAAAAATCAGCGTGCGGATCGTGAACGAAGTCGCTCACGTAAATCGGATCGTGTATGATATTACGAGTAAACCACCTGCTACTGTGGAGTGGGAATAATCGAACGAAAAAGCTTGAGAACACTGACCAATCAGTGTTCCCAAGCTTTTTTAAACCACTAATTCTGCCATAGCTCTCCATAACCATCTCAAAACTCAACCCTCAACACATTATTCAAATCGGTAAATTTATCTTGCTCCTCAAATGGCGCAAAAAAAGCAGGTTCAATCGAAAACATTTCTTCCAGAAGTTGTCTTTGGCATTTAAACTCATTTTCTATTCTCTGCAAGTCAGTTAATTTATTCGTTAAAATCAAATTGAAGATACTCCTGATTTTCCCTGGACGTTTTAGCGTGATTTCTTTGTCCAAAGGTTCCTCTTGTCTGTAATCTCTGAGTGCAATTTGACGATAAAAATAACTGTGTTGCTTTGGAGTGAGGAAACCTAGTTTATAGGCTCTCATTTCCAGCGCCTGAATTGAAACATTGTACTTTAATTTCAATGGTGCATAGCTATCAGGATTTGATATTTTTTTCAATTGTTTATATTCCGATTGTATTATTTCGTTGGGCAGTAAAAAGCATGAAGCAAAATAATCAGCTTCTCTTTCTTTCAATTGTCTTTCTGTCTTATCCAACACCCCAAAATCAACATGCGCAAGCAATAGCAAATGACCTAATTCGTGCGCTAAATCGAAATTTCGTCTTACTGCCGACTTCTTTATGCCAAGCACGATAATAGGTATGTCTTCTGTAGACCATGCACTATAGGCATCTGCTTTTCCGCCTATATTCTTTTCTAAGACATAAATACCTGATTTTTCTAAGGACAATAAAAGATTGCTATTGTCCTGATAAATACCCAAGAACCTTCTTGCCTGCTCTGCAGCGGCTTCAATTTTCGCATTGAGTCCTCCATCATTGAGCCATTTGAAGCTTTCTTTTCTAAGCGCTAATAAAGTGTTAGGGGGAACATTTACAAATGATTCAAGATAGTTGATCATTTTGGCAGCGATATTTAAGTAAACAACTTCACTATTGATTTTCTTTCTCGAAGATACATCTGCTTTTCGATAGGCAACATTTGTTTCAAAGAAAGTTTGCTCCACAATAAATTCTTCAAAGAAGAAATCTGATCGTACTTGTAATATATCTTTCATTTTAAGAATATTTTCAAAGGACGGTTCTATCATCTGCTTTTCAAATTGCCAAATAGATTGTTCTGACACATTGAGCTTTTCACCAAGTTCTTTGCGTGAGAGTCCTTGCAACATTCTAACAACTTGCAGATTTTTACCATGGAACATGTTTATTCTCTCCTTTTCACTACGATGAGAACTAGTTAGCTACTTCTTTTTTCTCTTTAGGTACTGTGATCTCATACTCTTCAGACTGAATGATTTCTTCTTTCTCACCTACAACTATTGAATACTCTTCCTCCTCCATCATAATAGATGAGGTTTAAATAAACTACGACAAAAATCATCTTTTTTTAAAAGTAAACCTGCATCTATATATTCAACCCCTCCCCCACACCGCCCCCTTCTAAAAAATCAAACAGATCTTCGCAAATTTTTCGTGGTATCATAAGCATAGTTCTCAAATAAGATATAATTGCGCACATATCTTATCTATACAATACACACAACATCTAAACAAAAAACAAAGGAGGCGCCCATGAAAACCATCGGACTATTAGGCGGTATGAGTTGGGAAAGTACCATCACCTATTGTCAACAGATCAACAAACAGATCAATGAAGCACTTGGTGGTCTGCATTCTGCCCAGATTCTATTGGCGAGTGTAGATTTTGAGGCAATCGAAGCCTGTCAGAAGAACAATGAATGGGAAAAGAGCGGTGAGATCCTGGCTGGCTATGCCCAATCCTTGGAACGAGCTGGCGCTGACTTTTTGCTGATTTGTACCAACACGATGCACAAAGTAGCCCCTCAGATCCAGCAAGCGATTTCGATTCCTATCATTCATATTGCCGATGCGACTGTCACAAATCTGCAGGCGAAACAGATCAAGAAAGTCGCGTTGCTAGGAACAACCTATACCATGACGCAAGATTTTTACAAACAACGGGTGATCGATCAAGGCATCGACGTGCTGATTCCAGATGAGGCAGCGATCTCTGAACTCAATCGCATCATCTTTGATGAGTTGTGTCATGGTGTCATCAAAGAAACATCGAAAGCCACATTTCTCCGCGCGATTCGAGATTTACAGAAACGCGGCGCTGAAGGCGTGATTTTAGGCTGTACGGAAATTGGCCTGCTGATTGAACAACCTGATGTCGATCTGCCAGTCTTCGATACGACACTGATCCATGCTAAGGCGGCGGTTGAACTGGCATTGTCCTGACTATCCTTATAAAAAAGCGCCAAATGATTTTGATTTCCAAGAGATGCCTTATCTTTTCTTTCCACAAAAAGTACCTCAACACATCATTGGACACATGATGTGTTGAGGTGCTTTCCTATCTGAAAAAATATTATAGCTCTCCTAAAAACTGTCCCAGTTTGGGACGGATTTAATGCAAAAGCGATGACCCATCTCTACAAATAGTAAAGAATCTCGATTAAGGATTAGACAACATATGTAATAGAGGCAAACGGTGTCTACGCAACATCATTTTTGCCTATATGCGATTTGCCAAGAAAACTTGCAAAAAGCCGACTGAACATCGGCTTCCTGCACATTCTTCGCCTGTTCAGTTTTGTCATAAACATAAACGATACGGCCAGATCTGGAGATACCATCTATCGATCTTCACTTAAATAGATCAGGCCCCATGGAGGTGGTGTGCTCATATTGTAGCCGGATAATTCCCTATAATAGCATTTTTTGTCTGTTTCAACCATTTCGATAAATGCTTCTTCCTCAAATGATTCTATAAAATCTTCTTTGCTTTGGTCAAGACATTCCACAATAATCTGCAGTTGTGCGTCAATTGCCAAAAGTTTGGACATCTTTTCAAACAAAGAGAGTTCTTCTTGTTGATAGTGGGTCATAAACTGTGCAGATAACGTTTGGTAAAACATATAAATTTTAGGGTACTTACTAGAACATCGACTTTTTTTGATGATTTCGTCAAAATAATATAAATATTCTTTAGGTGTATCAATTTGATTGACATTCATAGTTTTTAGACCCTCCTTTCATTATTCTATACTGCTTAATCCTTACCTAGTGCCAATTCATTTTTGTCTTAAAGCCATCAAGGATACGACCGACTACTCTTTATGTAGATCTGTGGCACATACTCTTAAAGAACCAGCGCACCCTAATCAACAACGTTACCAGAGTTTTTCCAAAAGAATATGCGCCATTTCTTTCGATCTGTTTATCCACCCCTTTACTCCATCTGTCTCAAAACCCTTCGTTTTCAAAAAATAAAATAACTGAATGTTGTTTAAAAAAAGCAACTGTAATCTAATCGTGTTTGTAAATAAATCTTTGAAAAATAAGACCTTATTTATTCATCCTCATTAACGAAGGTTTTTTAGAATAACGTGTTTGAACTATAATTATGATCAAACTTTGTTACAAATCAAACAATATAGCATATGATAAAAAATTAAAAATCAATAATTTCACTATTTAGTGAAAATATTGATAAGACGTTTATCTCAATTCATTCAAATAATATCTGTTATCTATCGAAATGCCTCCATTTCCGGTTTTGGAACCAAAAAAGCACCGGCTTCTTACTATTCATAGAAGAAGCTGGTGTTTAAATTGCCTATACTAAGCAAAAGATTTCTTACTATTATCTTACTCATTGACCAATATCCCAACGACAATACATGCGATTACAGTAAATCCAACCAGCCACCACATCTCTTGATGAAATACTTGTGTGGTGGTTACGATGATCGAAAGCCCGATCGGCCCGCCGATTTGGTGCATCATATTGGTGACGCCACTGGCGATACCCGCCATTTCATCTGAAGCTTCATGGACACCAGCTGCGGTTACTGGCGCCAAAATCAACCCTTGACCGATACCTAAAATGAGCATTGGCAAGAAAATTGCCAGCCAGTACCCTTTTGTAGTGTCGGTCAATGCCAGTGCAGCAAGGCCAGCTGCCAAAATCACTTCTCCCAGCAGCAAGACTCTATAATTGCCAAATTTTGCCGTCACTCGCGGCAGCTGCAACGCTACAATGAAATTGACGATCGTTAATGGCAAAAAGGCCAACCCTGATTCGAAGGCGCTAAAGCCGTACTGACTTTGCATCATTTGTGGCAGGAAAAACCATAAGGGCAGCATTGCCATCATGAACAACAATCGTGTGAAATAGGCGCCTAAGCGGATCTTGTTTTTAAACAGGACCAAGGGCAAGATGGGTGATGCACAGCGAGATTCCCAATAGAGAAAGAGCACCAGCAAGACAATGCCTAGACTGAAGATCCACCACATTGATTCAGTGAGGCCATAAATGATGCCCACCAAACTGAATACCGATAAGATACTGCCTAAATAATCGATTTTTCCCGTTTTGACAGGGGTTGCGTGAATGTATTTCATTGTCAGCAAGATCAATAGGAGGGTGAATGGCACATTGATCAAGAAACCAGCGCGCCAGGAAATCAAACTAGTCAAGCCACCTCCTACCAGCAAGCCTACACTTGCGCCAATCCCTGCGGTCGCACCGTAGTAAGCGATGGCTTTTTGCCGCATGGTGCCTTGATACGCATCCATGATCAAAGCCAATGTCGTTGGTGCAATGATCGAACTACCGATCCCTTGCAAAGCCCGCATGAAAATCATGGTTGTCGCATCTTGCGCACTGCCGATCAGAAAAGAACTGATGGCGAAGATGGTCAAGCCAATCAAAAAGATTCGCTTTCTACCGAGCAAGTCAGATAACCGGCCACTCAGTAATAAAAAGCCGCCAAATGTTAGGGTGTAGGCACTTGATACCCACGAAAGAGCGGTAGCGGTTAAATGTAAACTTTGTCCGATCTCGATCGAACTTGTAAAAATAATGGAATTGTCCATCAAAATCAAAAAATAAGCCAATAATGTAATTGGCAGGATGATACCAAATCGTTGTTTGTTCAATTGATTCCCTTCTTATCCTATCTCGATGGTGTCTAACCATCCTCGATTGTTTGTGTTGCTGTCAGCTCGTATGCTTATTTTCTGTATCAATTTAAAATAGGAGGCCATGAAGCGGCCCCCTATACAGGATCGTTTAGCGCGTATCAGGAGCTAGATCTTCAATAAAAATCAGGTTTCGTTTTATATTCTGAGCCGGGTTCCCATAAACCAATACTGGCACGGTGGTCTTCCCGCTTGCCAGTGAGGGTGTCCAAGACAAATTGTGCGATCGCTTTTCTGGTCACATGTGCGCCCAGAAAAGGGGCACCTTTGGGACTAGCAACATAATCCTTGCGCTGGCCATTATACAACCAGGTCATTCGCAAATAGACATAATCAAGATCACTTGCTTCGAGGGCTTCGATGCCGCGACCTTTGGCCACAGCTCCGCCCATCATGCGGGTATTCCATGCAGCAAAGGGTTCTGCTACTTCACCGTAGACACTTAAAACCCCTGCTTGAATGATTCGCCGAATGCCCGTTTGGTGCATCGCAGTGATCACCAATTCTGTGATTGCTTTGTCATCAAAATTCATATAGACGATGTCTTGGCCTTGCATCGCTTCTACCAAGTCTGACAGTTGGTCGGCTTGGCCCGTGATTTTCCGTAAACCATCATAAGGCAGCGTATCAGCATGACGACCAAATAGTGTCACAGTGATAGCTGGTTGTGCCTGCAATAGCGGAATCAAATAACGAGGGATTTGGCCACCCGCACCAATGATCAATACACGGGTCATTTTTCTGTATCCAGCATACGATTCATGAACCATTCGACTTGTTGTGGTGCATCGTGGTCGAAGAAAGCCGATTCCTGTTTGTCCAATGCCGTGATTTTCGCGATGTCTTCTTCTGTTAAGGCAAAATCAAAGATATCAATATTTTCGGCCATGCGTGCAGGACGGACGGATTTTGCCAACACGACAATCCCTCTTTGTATCAGCCAACGCAAGACAACTTGTCCTGCCGTCTTGCCATATTGCGCGCCGATTTCTGTCAATACGGGGTCTTGGAACAATCCATGACGGCCTTCCGCAAAAGGCGCCCAGGCTTCGATCTGCACGCCATATTTGTCGTGCCATACTTGGTCTTCTTCCCGTTGATACCATGGATTGACTTCGATTTGATTGATTTGCGGTTTGACCTCGGTCAGTCCAACAAATTCAATCATTTTGGCAGATTTGAAATTGGAGATGCCAATTGATTGGACTTTGCCCGCTTTTTGGGCCGCCGCCAATGCGCGCCAAGCACCATAAACATCACCATAAGGTTGATGGATCAAGTAGAGATCCAAGTAAGTCAACTGCATCACTGCTAAAGAATGGTCGATCGTTGCTGCTGCTTTGTCCTCAGGTGTTTGCAAAATGAACAGTTTCGATGTGACAAACAAATCTTCTCTGGTCACGATCTCTTCTTTGATGGCCCGAGCGATGCCTTCGCCGGTTTCTTTCTCATTGCCATAAACAGCTGCTGTATCAATCAAGCGATACCCTGCTTTGATTGCTTCGTATACTGCTTCGGCTGTTTCTTCCAAAGGTATTTGGTATACGCCAAACCCTAATTGCGGCATTTCTACACCGTTATTCAATGTCATTGTATGCATCGTATATCCTCCTTTATTCTTCAGTACAGTCACTACTCTAAACCTTGAAGTCCACTACAACGCAAGGGAAATCTCTTTATTTTTTTCGTTCCCATAATTTTTCTACTTTATCTGGTCTTCTCTCGCCGGCTTTGAATTTCGCAATATGGTCATCATAGGTATCGATTTTGTATACCAACAACTCTTTGACTTCCTGCATGTCTGCCAATTTTTTGTCCAACTCATCCAATTGATCATAAAGAATCTGCTTTTGGGCAGCCTCCACGTTTTGGGTTTCTCGCAACTGTGCCAATTGGGCAAACTCGATCAATGATTCTACAGATAAGCCTGCATTACGCAGATTTTTGGCCAAATAGATCCAATTCAAATCATTTGTGTTGTATTCCCGATACCCGCTGCTGTTGCGATGCACCGGTGGAATCACCCCCACACGTTCATAATAGCGGAGCGTGTCTGTACTCAAGGCAAACATTTCTGCAGCTTTTTTGATATTCATCTTCTCGACCTCCTCTATGGTCTTTATCATAAACCTTGGTGTGTACGCCAAGGCAAGCAAAAGACGACAAATCATAAAAAATAAACTTGCTATCGCTCATATATGCAGCAATCCACATCATTTGTCAGCCTTCTTTCTGCGTGCTATGCTTGACATGGTTCCTTTAAACGGACAGATTCGTACGAGACGGATCAAGCAACAGACAGAAAAGATAAAGGAGAATGGATATGAAGATTTTATTTATTGGTGCTTATGGAAAAGTTGGACAACACTTTGCAGACCTAGTCAGCGACCATGCTGCTATCAGCGAGAAAGCATTGATCAGAAATCCTGACCAAGTCGCTTTCTTTGAAGAACGAAACATTGAAACCGTCCTATTAGACATTGCTACCAGTTCGATCGATGAGATTGCCCAAGCCGCAGCAGGTGTTGACGCGATCATCTTTAGCGCTGGTGCGGGAGGAAAAGGATTGGAAAAAACATTTGCTGTCGATTTAGATGGTGCAGTCAAAGCAATGGAAGCTGCAAAAAAAGCCGACGTTTCACGCTTTGTCATGGTCAGCACGTTCCGCGCGGATCGAGAAGAACTGCTGAAAGAAAACAGCTTGCGCTCTTATACGATTGCCAAATTTTATGCGGATGAATGGCTGCGGAATCGGACAGATCTGGATTGGACGATCGTTCACCCTGGTGGGTTAACCGATGAACCTGGCACAGGGAAAGTGACCGTTGGCAAGCGCAATGCCTATGGGCCAATCTCACGAGCAGATGTCGCAGCAACCCTAGTGGCCGTTTTAGAAAATAAGGATACGATAGGCAAAGAATTTGAAGTGATCAATGGTGAGACTGGGATCGTAGAGGCAATTGGGTCTTTGTAGCACATCATTTGCTTGCGGATATTTGATAAGGTCACACGAATACAAAAATCAATGCACACTTCCTGCTAGGTAAGATTCCTTATCTAACAGGGCGTGTGCATTGATTTTGATCTATTTAGTTTCTATTACTGGTTAAGGGGATACATCTTACATCTTATATTTTTACCTTTTCTCGCTTTTCAAGTACGAATAAATTTATTTTCATTTTATCAATTTTTTAAGAAAAGTTTGTTTAAAGAAGTGGTTGCCAAGTTCGTTAAGCAAATTCTACTACTAGTTTTTTGCCTAACGCTCTAGCAATATCATCCAGTTTATCAAATGAAACGTTATCTCCTCTTTCGATTCTAGCGATTGTAGCTTGCGTTGTATGTGCTCTTTGTGCAAGCTCGGCTTGCGTGAGCCCTGCCTCTTCGCGGGCATGATAGAGAGCGACTGCCGTACTAAGTTTTCTTCCTTCTCGATCATATGCTTCTAAAAATTCACTATCTTTCTTCTTTTCTTCAATCACATCTTTGATCAGCATGAGCAAACCACTCCTCTCTCAGTTCTTTTGCATGATTTAATTCATTTATTGGCGTTTTTTCGGCTTTCTTGGTGAAGCCATGGGTGATTACATATCTTCCATGTATCACATGAAAATATATCGCTCTTTGTATATTCGATCCTACCTTACTTCTCAACTCATATAAATTGGTGTCTAATTTCTTCACCCATTTCAAACGTTGCGCTACAAGCATACCATTTCTTTCTGTTTCTTCAATCGTACGCAAAAGTTTTGCACTATCTTTTTTGGGTAATGTTTCTAACCATTCTAGAAATTCGTCATGACCGTTAGGCCGCTTATACGTCTCAAATGATATTTTATTCATACTCAATTATATCATATATTTTTATTTTTATCCAATTCAGCATATAATGTGTTACTTTAGCAAGTCCTTAGCTTTCATTTCACCTAAATTTCGCCAACCATGCTTTCGATTCTGCCACTTCTTGATACGTCAACTGATGACTCGGTGTCCAACTATCTGTGACTGTTGCTTGGCGATCTGTGAAAAGTTTTCTGACATAGGCGGCATCTGTCGCTGACACGATGGGATCATGGGAGCCAAAACTCATAAAGACGCGCGTCTGAGCGATACCCCCAGCTGGTAGGTCTTTGACAGGGTACATTGCATGATACAATATGGCTTTGTTAAAGACGGAAGGCTGGGTCAGCAAGAGCCGGATGGCGATGTTGGCGCCATTCGAGTAGCCAACAAGCACCACTTTATCCATAGCAAAGTCGTAGGTTGCTGCCGCATCTTGGATCGAGGCGGCCAATGCATCCCCCCGTTGTGCCAGATCTGCTTCATCATAGATACCTTCTGCCAATCGTTTGAAGTAACGGCGCAGACCGTTCTCCAGCACGTCCCCTCGAAAACTGAGGAGAGATGCTTCTGGAGAAAGCGTGCGACCAACGTCCAGCAGCGAATGTTCGTCACCGCCTGTGCCATGTAACAACACCAGCACCGGTGCCTCTGGTTGTCCTGCTTGGTATAGGGCGTGCATCATTTGTCCTCCTTTATTCACTCCGGTCGTTTGATATCGAACATTTCGCCAATCGTGGCGTATGTATTGCCGGCCAAGCGACTGACCGCCTGTAAGCCGGAGGGATCGA
Source organism: Enterococcus salsurae (assembly GCF_054784955.1). Taxonomy (NCBI): domain Bacteria; kingdom Bacillati; phylum Bacillota; class Bacilli; order Lactobacillales; family Enterococcaceae; genus Enterococcus; species Enterococcus salsurae. The sequence goes on from NZ_BAAHWY010000004.1 coordinate 346,470, forward strand.
TTTTCCCTTCTTGATAAATACTTTCATCAATTTGATAGGCCGTTACTTGAAACAACAATAAATCAACTTGACTGCCTGCCTCAATGGGCACATGCTGATACAACTTGGTCTCAAAACGTACTTTCGCTTCCTTTAAACCAGGAACCGCAATCGTTGCGGAGGGAACTGTCGTAAAATCGGCAACTGTCAATTCGCTCTCACCAGCTGGTAGTTGCGCGGCAGTTTGATTGGCGGCGGCTACATTATCTTGATCCAAAATGTGTATGACCGCTTCTTTGGTCGCTAGGACATTCCGCGCCGTATCTTTGGCTGCGCCCTCTTTGCGCTGGACTGCAATCGATACGATGGCAGGGTCAGAACTGACGATCGTAAAGAAACTGAAAGGCGCGATATTGAGGACACCGGATTCAGACAGTGTCGTCACAATGGCTACCGGTCTTGGAATCACAGAGCCAATCAACAGCTTATAATTTTCTTTTTGGGTCAACGTCGCTGGGTCTATTTGTCGCATATCTGCTCCTTTCTGCTGCATCAATCGATGTGCAGCTGTGGTAAATGGGCCATAATATCGTTGCGCTGTGCCTCAAACTGCGGCGGCAACATCAATTTTTCTCCAACTGAAGCCAGCGGTTCATCCACCAAGAATCCTGGTGCCTCTGTGGCTATCTCAAAAATGATCGATCCTCGTTCTTGGAAATAAACAGCGTGAAAGTAGTTGCGGTCTTTGACCTCTGTCACCCCATATTGTTCTCCGTGCAGATACGTTTGCCATTCTTTTTGGGCAGCATCAGTTGGTACTGACCAGGCAATATGATGCACAGTGCCGACACCCCAACGCCCTGCTGGCATGGCCTGGTGCGGCACAACGATCTCATGTTGCCATTTGCCCACGGTTTGGAAGTGACTGCTGGTATCTGTTTCCTTGATCAGTTGAAGGCCTAGATCTTGCGTTAAGGTTTGACTCGTGGCTGCTGGTTGTGCCGATAACAGCACCGCCCCATGAAAGCCCAAAATAGCAGGTGTGTCTGCTGATTCTTCGGCTTCGACCAACGCCAAAGCCAAATCATGGGTGTCTGCGAGTACCAATGTTTTTTGATTGAATAGGGTACTTTCTTGTACCTGAATCCCCGCGGTGGTCAACTTTTCTTGCCAATAGTCACTTGTACCTTTCGGAATACGAAAAGCAATGCGCCCGACTTGACCACTGCCCACACGCCCTGCATGCGCATTAGCCCATGGGAAAAAGGTGATGATCGTGCCGTTGTCGATTGCCTGATTGCTGTAATATAAATGGTAGGTGTAGGGATCATCAAAATTGACGGTCTGTTTCACCAAGCGCAAGCCTAATACGTCACGGTAAAAGGCGACATTGGCTTGTGGATCGCCAACGATCGCAGATATATGATGGATATGATCGATTGGTTGCATGGGCGGCTCCTTACTGCCGTACTGTATTGAAAGGTGTGATCACGCCTTCGATATAGTCGCGTTTATTTTCTAAAAATGGGGCTAAAGATAGTTTCTCACCAAGCGTTTCATACGGTTCATCCCCCATGAAACCTGGTTCATCCGTGGCAAGTTCAAAGAGAATATGACCGATACGGACATACAGTGACTCAAAGTAATAACGATCGACATAGCCTGAATTGCTTAATCCTAGATTGTCAAAAACTTCTTGCCAGACTGCCAAAGAGGCCCGATCTGCTAAACGAAAAGCGACATGATGCACTTCACCATCCCCTTGCTGCGCTTGCGGACTTGTCGCATCTTCGATCAAGACGATTTGCCCACCGTTGCCGCCTTCCCCCACGGACAACAATGCCTGGTTGGCTTCTTGGGCAATGGTTTGAAAGCCAAAGACATTTTCCAACAGGCCTTTAAAATCTGTGAAGTACGATACTGTGATTTCTACTGGACCTAATCCATAGATAGCAAATTCTAGTGGCACTGGGCCTTTCTTCCATGGTGTACCTGCAGCGACACCGTGGTTCTCTTCATCAGAGATCAATTGGTACGCTTGCTGGTCAAAGTCCCAAAAGCGCAAGACTTTTGTGCCAAAAACCGTCGTTACTGCTTCATGTTTGACTGAGAAGGTATCCAGTCGTTGGGCATAATAGTCTAATGCTGCATCAGAAGGGACACGAAAACTGGTTCTTGTGATTGCATTGGTTCCTTTACTGCCTCTTGACGTCTGTGGAAAATCAAAAAAAGTCATCGTCGTTCCCGGTGTACCAATGTCATCCGCGAAGTAAGTATGATATGTATAGATATCGTCTTGGTTGACGGTCTTTTTGACCAAGCGCATCCCTAGAATATCCGTAAAAAAGTGATAGTTCCGTTCAACGTCACTGGTCATTGCAGTGACATGGTGTACTCCTAATAATTGGTCTTGTGTTCTCATGATAGCTCCCCTTTTCTATGGTTGTTTGATTTTTCGTAAGGTCGATTTTAATGTCGTCAATTCTTCCGTACTGATAGCGTCAAATAGCTGTTCGATCTGCTGCACGTGAGAAGGAAAAATTGCATCCATCAACGTTTTTCCCGATTCGGTCAAAGAAACCAAACTGATGCGTTGGTCGTGTGGGCTGTGTTGTCTTTGCACATGGCCTTTTTTCTCTAACTGATCAATGACATAGGTCGTTGTACTGCTGGCAATCAAAATTTTCTCTTTAATAGCCTGAGTCGCTTGGGTGCCTCGATGATACAACAGTTCCATCACTGAAAATTCGGTGATATTCAATCCATAACAGCGGACATCTGCTTTGGCCATTTGTGCTAATTGATTGGCTGTTCGAAGCAATCCGATATAGGCAGTTAATGCTGCTTCTTGATGGGTCATATCATTCACCTCATTTATTTCGAATTCGAGATAATCTTAACTTACTTTTTGTAAGTTGTAAACGAATATGCTTATACGGAATTAGCAAAATACGCATACCAGCGACCAACGTGCTGTGTATGCGTATAGAAATCAGGATCAACGGGCCGAGGCAATTGGTACGGTGCTTGGTTCTGACAGTGACTGGGCCATTTTTTGCTCCAGTGCCAGTAGCCATTTTTTGCGTTCTAGTCCGCCGCCATAGCCGCCAAGGGTGCCATCGCTATTGATGACACGGTGACAAGGAATCAAAATCGACAGCTGATTCTTGCCGTTGGCATTCGCCACAGCGCGGCTGGCTTTGTCATTGCCAATGGCTTGTGCCAATTGTTTATAGGAATACGTTTCTCCAGTGTTGATCTGCAGCAGTTGCTGCCAGACTTGTTGTTGAAAAGGCGAACCGACCATCGCCAATGGAACGGTAAAGATCATCCGCTGTCCATTAAAATATTCACTGAGCTCTTGTGTCAACAGTTGGATAATCTCCGTCTGTTGCGGGATGATGACTGCATTCAAGCGTTTGCGCAGCATCATGATTTCTGTTTCCAATCCTCGCCGATCAACAAATTCCAGCAAATACAGCTGTTCATGGTCACTGATCGCAAGCATCGCCCCTAATTTGGTTTCAAGCCATGTAGAATACAGGACGCGCTTTTCTTTGCTATTGGAAGGCAACTCCCCCATGATTCTGGCAAAAGCATCCCGAAACCCATTGCCTGAATCAAAGCCCGCCTCCAATTGGGCATCGATGATGGGTTCGCCCTGACGGATATGTTTGAAAGCTAGGCCCAGTCTGCGGGCGCGGGAATATTCAATGAAAGTCATACCAAAATATTTTTTGAATTGTCGGCGGACAGTATTCGGGTGGATCGCCAAGGAATCAAAGTCTTTATCCGTCCATTTCCTTTCTGGATTGGCTTCTACAGCATCCACTAGTCGTTGGACATCTGGCGACAGATAACTTGGCGCACTCAGGGGCTTGCATCGCTTGCACGGACGATAAGAAGCCAACAAGGCCTCCTGGGCATCGCCGAAAAATTCGCAATTCTTTTTTAATGGTTTTTTGGCGGGACAGGTGGGGCGGCAAAAAACACCGGTCGTCTTGACGCCTACATAAAAAATACCTTCATACTGCGAATTCTTTTCTACCAGCATCTCATAATAATGGTCGATCTGGGTCAATTCTGTGATCATGTTGATTCCTCCCCTAAGTAGGTTCTGAGCTGCTGCCCAAAAGCTGTAGTCATAGTTGTCACCCTTTCTTCTGTGTATCTGTACTGTACACGAAAGAGACATCGGCTATCCCACCAAAATTAACACCTATTTTTTTAATTCCCATCGGCACCTGCAAAGAAACAAGCGCCCTCTTGTCAATTCTCTTGAAGAGATGCCCTTGTTTGCATCGCCGATGATCTGTGATAGAGCCTTCGCACACGTGGTCGGTTGTAGCGCTGGATCAAAATAAACGGCAGGTTGACAAGGAGTGCATAGACACAATTGAGCAGTGCTGCCCACAGTGGGTTCCATAAGAAAAACACCCCTGCGGCAAAGAGCAGCAACCAGTGTGTCAGTTCCGCACGACAAGTTTCTAACATGAACTGATAAAGATACGCACCCTCTTTTCTCTTTGTCATACGCGACTTATCAAATCCGCGGCTGTCGATTTGCGTCCCTTCCGGCAGGCGGTCTTTCCATCGTGCGACGCGGAAATATGTTTGCCAAAACTTCCCTTCTTTTTCAAAAGAGAATGAACGAAACCATGCCGCATGTGCCGCGAAAAAAGCCAACGGCACTTGACGTATTCCCCAAGAAATCCCGAGATGCAAACAACCCCATGCCAAAATATCTACTAGCAACAGCATAATAGGGTGCGTGATGATCAACATCTGATTTCCCTCCTAAAGATGGATTTTGCGGTCTTTCCAGACAACTGATTTTCGAATATAAGTCTGGATCGCCGACCAGGCAAATAAACAAAGAAAAAAACAGAAATAGCCTGGAAACAAGATGAGCAGGTCCCTACGAAAAGTCCCCACGCGTTTGGCAAAATAGACGTTTTGTCCATAAAAGACTGCGTAACAGACAGCTGCAATGGGCCATGAGTAGAGCAGGCCAACACAGGGAATCGTGCTATTGCCGATGAGCCAAAGAATGATCCCCACCATCAGTCCCGGATTCGTGACTTGAGCAGCTGTGGCGAAGTCTTTGGTCCATCCTTGGATCAATTGTTTGAATCCTTTGGGATACATGCGAAAAGCCAGCAGCCCACGGCCCCCATACAAATGGATTGGCCGTTGCGCAGCCATAAATCGCTTGGCCAAGGCGATATCGTCTAAAATCCCTAGTGCCATATCCTGATGGCCAGCTACTTCTTGATATGCCTGTTTCGTACACAGAAGACATGGACCAAACGCACCACCTGCTTTGACTGATTCACCAAAGACAGAAAATCTGTTCAAGCCAGCCATGAGGACAACGTTAAAGACATAAGAGAGTTGCTCATAGACTTTTGGCACGTGATGATAAGGCTGAACACTCATGAGTCCTTGGTTGCCTTTGTTCTGAAAAGCGGCCACGATCTGGGAAATGCCTCCCGTTGTCAAAAACGCTGTATCGGCATCAAGAAACAACAGCAATGTGCCAGTTGCCGCTTGTGCCCCTTGCCAACATGCGGCAGCTTTGCCGGGCTGATCGGTTTTTGTCGCCAATACGGTTGCCCCGAAGCGCTGTGCCACAGCCTGAGTTTGATCTGTCGATCCATCATCGATCACTAACACTTCATGGATGTCGATCTGTTGGGCTTGCAGCGATCGAAACAACTGGGGCAAGTTAGCCGCTTCGTTTCGGGCAGGAATAATGATCGATAGACGATCAGGCATGTCCGCCGTTGTGTCTTTGGGTACGTACCCACGTCGGCCAAACACCAGCCAGCCACTGAACCAGGCCAACAACCAACCTACAAGCCAGAGATACATCTTGATCAGCCTCCTTTTTCAAATTGTCTATACACCACTAATTAACGTTTGCGCTGGGTGATCATTCGGCTCACTTGCTGTCCGCTCAATGTCACCATCGGCATCCCCGCGCCAGGATTGACTGTGCCGCCGACAAAGTACAGGTTATCGTATTTCTCGCTGTGCTTCGGATGCTTGAAGCCATGGTTTTGTTTCCGATCAGAAACAGTACCATAAATTGCACCACGATGAGAGGCATATTGGGCTTCGATATCTGCTGGTGTCCATCGATCTTCAAAGACGATATTTTTTTGCAGATCCGTCAGACCCATCCGTTCCAACTTCTCTAGAATGCGCGTGCGAAAAGCAGCATATTCTGCTTCAGTGAATGGAGAATCTTGCAAGTAGGGAATATGGGGCAAGATTTTTAGATTTTCATGTCCAGGAATCGTTTGACTAGGGTCTGTCTTATTGACATTCACTAAGTAAATCGTTGGATCGTCTGGCAATCGATGGTCATGGAAATTTTGGTCAAAATTCGTTTGTGCTGCTTCCGAAAAGAAAAAGTTATGATGCGCCAGCTGCGGATATTCTCCTTTGACCCCTAGATGCAAGACAAAGCCAGAGCTGGCGGGTTCGAATTTCTGCTGCACTTTTGCAGAGATTTCCTCGGATAACAATTGCTGATACGCTGGAATGACCTCCATATTTGACACAAAAATGTCTGCCATCAATCGTCGGCCATCCGCCAAATACGCCGCTGTTACTTGTTGATCTTGGGTGTCTAATTTTGTGACTTTCTGACCGGTGATAAAAGTAACGCCAATTTCTTTGGCCAATTGTACGATGCCTTGCGCAAGCTGCTGCATGCCGCCAGGTACATACCATATCCCTTGGGCATGCTGCATGTAACTCATCATATTCAAAACTGCTGGGGCGTCATAAGGCGAAGACCCCACATATTTACTAAAATACCCTAGCATATCCCGCATATGAGGATTGCTGACCCGTTTGTCGATTGCCTCTTGCATCGTGGAAAAATAATCGAAGCCTTTCAATGCACGCACGATGCCATGATGCCGCAAGACATCTTTTGTCTGATCAAAACCTTCCGCGAAATAGCCTTCTTCCGTCAAATCGTAAATTCCCTTGGCATAGGCCAAAAACGTGCGGTATTCTTCCATGTCTTTGGCATTTAAATCAGGATTTTCTTGCGCCATGCGCGACAGGTCGCCATATAGATCGATCTTGCTGCCGTCGGGGAAAAAGGAGCGCCATTCGAGGGGCAGACGGCGAATCGGTACATAATCTTTCATTTGCCGCTGACTCTTCGTGAACAATCTGTCGAATATCTGGGGCATCGTCAAAATAGACGGACCCAAATCAAAGCCAAAATCTGCTGTCTTCAAATGATTCAGTTTTCCGCCTAAATGGTGATTTTTTTCCACTACGGTGACTTGATAGCCTGCTTGCGTCAAAGAAACTGCTGCGGACAACCCGCCCAGGCCACCACCGATCACTAAAATAGTTGTTTTTTTGTCTGCCATCATTTGCCTCTTTCTGCCTACGTGCCTTTATTAGGCATCTTACTTTATTCTTCCACACCACACATAGGCCGTGGATGCGTCTTGTTTATCTGTCATAGTATCGTTCATTCATTCTACCACGGCGATAAGAATCCATGATGCAGCACGCTTTGGCCAGAAGAAAAAAGGACACCCGTTAGTTCACTGGGTGTCCTTGCGTTTACCTATTTCGTTGTATAGAACAAAGCAGACACCAAAGAGGCCGCCTTATTCCGCTAATTGGATATCTTTCGCAATACCCGCCACATCGATTTCTCGTTGCAAAAAGTCGGCATCATCGATGGGAAAGTGTTGGCGAAACTCTGCCAGTTCCATCAACTCGATTTCACCGGCAGCCAAGTCAAAATCTAGGACATGGCCTGCAAACTGATGATCATCACTTAAAAAATGCCAGTGAAAACCAGCCGCTGCAGCACCATGAAATAATTGGGGTGTAAAAAAGCCCACAATGGTTCCCGCTACATCAGTCCTTTGGAATTCTGGTTGATTGTCGATGATCTCAACAAATTTCGGGTAGGGCTTGGTTTGTTTCGGTGCCACCCGCACATGGATGTTAGAGAAGACCCCGCGCATTTTGACAGCCGTAAATAAATTGGGACTCACCTGTGCCAGAATATGTTCTTTGACCCCATCACTATTTGTTTCAGTATGGATCGCCACCTGTTTATTGGGGGCAAATGTGGTCACTGCGGCATACGGTGTTTTTTCGGCACCTGTCAATTGACGCACGTCGCCGGTTTGATCCACATGGTAAATCTGACCGTCTAAGATGATCACTTCGCCATCTGAACCAGCTAACGTGCCAATCCCAGTATCGCCGTCATCCAATAAGCGGCCAATCTGCTCCGTCCCTTCCATCAGATCTTGCATCAACCCGCCTAATGTCCCATGTTGGTAAAGATAGCTTTTGCTTTGTACCTTCAAGATGATTCCTCCTGTTTTTAATAAAATTGATCTGGCAAAATCGTTTTGCCCAATGCCGCATTATCGGAATAATCGACAGGAATATCAATGATGACCGGTCCATCTGTCGCCAGTCCTTCTTCGATCGCAGCAATTAATTCTTGTTTCGTGGTTGCTCGCAGCCCTTTGGCACCAAATGCTTCCGCATATTTGACAAAGTCTACCGGCCCGAAATCTACGCCTGATGCACGGTCATATTTCATTTCTTCTTGGAATTTGACCATGTTATACGTCCCATCGTTCCAAATCAAATGGATGATCGATTGCTTCAAACGAACGGCTGTTTCCAACTCTTGTGCCGAAAACAAGAACCCACCATCACCAGAAATCGAGATCACTTGTGTATTTGGTCGAACCAAGGCTGCTGAAATGGCCCATGGCAATGCAACACCTAACGTTTGCATACCGTTACTGAACAATAAGTGTCGTGGTTCATAACTGCGAAAATGGCGGGCCATCCATATATAATGGCTGCCGACATCAACGGTGACTGTCATATCATCAGTGACTTCTTGTTGTAACACATCAATGATTTCTAAAGGATGCACGGTTTGTGCTTGCCCTTCTTTGATTGGTGGTTGTTGTTTGAGTTTCTCTTGCAACGCCTGCAAATACGTCCGCGCATCCTCTGACAATTGATCCCCTGTCATGGTTTGTGCAAGTTGTTCACTGATTTTAGCGATACTACCAATCAATTCAACTTCTGGTTGCATAAAAGGATCGATCTCCATAGGCACTTCATCGATCACGATCACACGGGCATCTTTTTCGGCATTCCAATTACGGGCCTCATATTCGATAGGATCGTAGCCCACAGCAATCACCAAATCACTGCGCTTCAACAACATATCTCCTGGTTGATTGCGGAATAGTCCAACCCGTCCAAAGAAATGGGCTTCTAATTCCCGCGAGATAATGCCTGCACCTTGAAATGTTTCGACAACTGGTAAACCTGTTTTCGCCACTAAATGGCGAATCGCTTGCGTTTCTTTGATACCACTTGCTCGCATACCTAGCAATAAAACAGGTAATTTGGCTTCATGGATTCGTTCTGCCAACATCTCAATATCGGCTTGATCCGCTGGACCTAGTTTCGGCGCAGACAAAGGTTCGATCGCTGCACCTTCGGCAAAGCCATCGGTCACATCTTGTGGGATCGACAAAAAGCTGGCACCTTTTTTGGCTGTCTTTGCAATACGAAATGCATTCGCAATGCTTTCTGATAATGTTTCTGGATCTTGGACCTCACTGCTGAACTTGGTTATTGGTGCAAAGAGTGCGGCATTGTTCATGCTTTGATGGGTCAATTTAGATAGATCAGAACGCTTGACCTGACCCGCAATTGCCAATACAGGATCCCCCTCTGCTGTTGCAGTGACCAGTCCAGTCGCCAAATTGCTGGCACCCGGTCCGCTCGTTGCAATCACCACACCTGGCTCCCCTGTCAGACGGCCAATGGCTTGCGCCATGAAAGCAGCATTTTGTTCATGTCTTGCCAAAATCAATTCTGGCCCATGATCCGCCAATACATCGAAGACACCATCGATTTTTGCACCAGGGATCCCAAAAATATAAGGGACATGATGGTTTTCCAAACTTTCAACAATTAATTCTGATCCTTTTTTACTCACTGTATTACCTCTTTTCGATAACTGTATTACTCACAAATAAAATAATAGCACTTTTTATTTATTTATCAACAAAAAACAACTATTTAAAACTGTATTAAAAAAGTGAGCGTTTTATCGATAACGGTTCCATACTTGCTAGACTAAGCATCTGTTTGCCACCCATAAGACAAAAAAAATCGCCGATGATCGACGATTTTTTTCTATATCAGGATTGAATTATTTGGCCTCTGGATGATTTTTTTGATTGATCCATGTAGTGGCTAGATCCATCGCACCACGCGCTGCATTGGTTTGATCTAACGCATGGACCATCACGAAATCATGAATGATTCCTTGCATCCGCACTTGTGTTACTTCCACACCAGCCTCTCGTAAATGTTGGGCATACGCTTCGCCTTCATCTCTCAACACATCGGCTTCGCCTGTAATGATCAACGCAGGCGGCAGATCAGTGAGGGCTTCAGTAGTGGCTCGTAAGGGTGAAGCTGTCACTTCATTGCGGGCCGCCTCGTCTGTCGTATACTGATCCCAGAACCACTGCATCCCTTCTTTGGTCAAATAATAGCCTTCGCCAAATTCTTGATACGAAGGTGTATCAAAGTTGGCATCTGTGACAGGGTAGAATAAGAGTTGCTGGGCAATCGGAATCCCACCTCTAGATTTTGTCAAAAGCGCCATCACGGTTGCCATGTTCCCACCTACTGAGTCCCCCGCCACGGTCAAACGACTCAAGTCAATGCCTTTTGTTTCAACGAAACCTGGCAGCTGTTGCAAGACAGCATAATTCTGTTCGATCGCTGTGGGATATTTGGCTTCAGGGGAACGACTATACTCTGGAAAAATCACCAAAGAATTAGTCCGCACAGCCAGTTCTCGGATCAATTTATCATGGGTCTTCGCACTGCCAAAGACCCAACCTGCCCCATGGAGATAATAGATGACAGGCAAAATAGCATGGTTGCCTTCAGGACGGACAAAGCGGACATTGATCGTGCCCCATTCGCCGGTATCCACTTGTTGATCTTCGACTACCGCAGCATATGTCTCTACTGGGGTTTCTTGGACTTTTTCCAACAAGGCCCGGCCTTCTTCAGGGGGTAATTCATAGATCCGGGGATGGGCTGCATTTTCCTCACTAAAATCGATAGCTGCTTGTTCTAATGAAATTCTGTCTGTCATAAGATACGCTCCTTCTTTTTTTATTCTATTATTAGCCTATCATCTGTGCGTCTAGAATCAAAACAACTTGCTTTTAGTCAAGATTTTCGAACTTTTTATTAAAAAGCAAAATATTTTTCAAGAAACCTCTTAAATGACATCTGTTCTCAACCGATAATTGGAGGACGCGTGAAGGAAGACTTCCCAAATAGAAAGGTGAAACCTCGATGAATTTTACATTAGCAGGAAATCAGAACGACCATTTACTTAAGGCCATATTTAAAGAACTCGCAGTGATTGTCTTTGATACCAACAAACAAGTGGTTTTTGCCAATGAGATCATGGCCGACGTACTCGGCTATTCCACAGAGGAGATCATTGGCCTGCCACACAAGATTTTTTGTGAAGATGCATATGCCAATAGTCAAGCCTACCAGGACTTTTGGTTTCAGCTTCTCGATACCAAAAAAAATTTCCAAGACAAGATCATCCGCCGAAACAAGCAAGGGGAAACATTGATTTTAGAAGGTGTCTATTTCCCAGTTCTCGATGAAAACCAGGAAGTGATCCACGTGGTCAAGATTGCTTTTGATATTACCCAACGGGAAACGACTTTGGCCGTAACTGTCAAAAAAGTCCAAGAAAGTGCGGCTGTATTGAACCGTTTATCTGATACGGGTCACCAGCAAGTGAATCTGCTATCAGCAAACCTCACGCAAGTCAACGCGCTGTCCGATCAAAGTCAACAGACAACCCAAAATCTAGAAACAGAGATCCAAGAAGTCACACATGTCTTGCAAGACATCAACCGCATTGCTCAACAAACCAAACTGCTTTCCTTTAATGCGGCCATCGAAACCGCACGAATCGGCGAACAAGCGGCTGGCTTTCGGGTGGTAACCGATGAAATGCAAAAATTGGCAGAACAAACCAAACAACTGACCCAGTCGATCGAGTCAGCATTACATGCAATCAACGCTGAAGCGGGTTTGGTTTTGGCCAGCTCAGAAGCCACAAAAGAAACGTTGCATGCTTCACAACAACACTTGTTGGATGTCTTGAAGTCATATAATCAGTTGCAGGAAACTGCCGGACTGCTGAAGGACGAAGCACGTTTTTTGATGAAGGAAAGTGAGTAAATAGCGGCAAAAAATAATTAAATAACTTGCCACTCGCCTTTTGACCTTTCTATTGTCGCATTTTGGAAGAAAATATTATTTGTTTTTTTATCATCAAACAAATACTTTTCTTCCATTTTTTATTGGATAAAAAACGTACACACTGGAACCGTTTCCCTAGCGAACATTGCTCTATCAACTTTTTGATATAAATGGAGTATATTTCAACAACAAGTGCCGCTCGTCGCAAGTATACCATTAGATCATACAGGCTTAAAAACATTATAATAACAGCGTTTGACAGACAAAAAAAGCTTTACCTTTTGATATGTTTCGATGTATAATCAGTTCATTGATAGCGCTATCAATATTTTATAAATGGGAGAAGGATGCAATATGGAAGAAAGTACATTTTTAGATCGTTTCGGCGACAAATTGATGCCCGTCGCAATGAAATTGAATGAAAATCGTTATTTAGCGGCCATCCGCGACGGTTTTTTTGCCTCCATGTCAATTATCATTGTAGGTTCGATGTTTTTGATTTTTCCAAACTTTCCTTATCAAGGCTTTATTGATTTTATGAATGGTATTTTCGGCGATACTTGGGTTGAGTTTTGTAATCGTGCTTACGATATGTCTGTGAATATCATGTCGATTTATGTGGTCATCGGTATTGCAAGAAGCTTAGGCAATCGTTACAAAATCGATTCAATGTCTAGTATTATCCCTGCTTTAATGTCTTATTTCTTACTTACACCTACATTGACAGGTGCAGATAGTGCTATTGGATTACCTATCGCAAGCTTCGGCGCCGCTGGTCTGTTCTTAGGGATGATTTCCGCAATTTTAGCGATTGAAATTTCAAACTTTGTGTTGAAACGCGGTTGGAAAGTCAAAATGCCGGATAGTGTACCTGACAATGTTTCTCGTTCGTTTGAATCGTTGATTCCAGTTGCATTTATCTTTTTCATTTATTTATTTATCTTCTTTGGTTTCAAAATGACTAGCTATGGCAGTGCACAAGCTTTTATTTTTGAAATCTTACAAAAACCATTAACATCGCTAGGGGCGTCCTTGCCTGCTACGATTTTGGTCCAAGTATTAGCAACTTTGTTGTTCTCTTTTGGTTTGCATGGTCCAAATATCGTGGGTTCTGTGATGACACCGATTTGGACCGCACTAACTGTTGAGAATTCTGAAGCATACAAATTAGGTCAAACGATTCCAAATATCGTCAATGCGCAGTTTGATGCCAACTATGTAAAACTAGGCGGTTGCGGTACAACGATTGGCTTGGTTATCTTGTTTCTATTCTTCGCTCGCTCTCAGCAATACAAGGCCTTAGGTAAATTGGCAATTGGTCCTTCTCTATTCAATATCAACGAACCGCTGATTTTTGGGGCGCCTATTGTCTTGAACCCAATATTGATGATTCCATTCATTATTTCGCCATTGATTTTCGCTTCATTAAGCTACTTGGTAACTTACATTGGATTGGTACCAGCAGCCAACGGGGTCAATATCCCTTGGACGATGCCGCCAATTCTTTCTGGCCTATTCATTAGTGGCTGGCGGGGCGCTGTGTGGCAAGCAGTAGAAATCGTTCTTTCTGTCGCATGGTATTATCCTTTCTTCAGAATCGTGGATAAGCAAGCCCATAAAGTTGAACTTGGACAAGCAACAACAGTCGTATAAAACTTTTCAAAAAACTCTTACGTCGGTGGGCGAAAGAGTTTTTTTATTCCCTAGCGATTGCTTGTGATACACTGTAACTAACCTATTTTACAGGAGGAAAACAACAATGCAGCCGACGATACGTTTGATTGACACCAACGACGATCCATTTTTAGCCGCGATCATTCGCCAAAATTTGGCAGATCACCAGTTGGACCTGCCTGGAACAGCTTATTTTGATCCTGAACTAGATCATTTAAGTACATTCTATGCACAACCGATGGCCAATTACTTCACCATCACGGATGCAGCGTTTGGTGTGCTAGGCGGCGGTGGTTATGCGCCTTATGACCAAACCAAAAAAATCGCTGAGTTGCAAAAATTTTATCTCAGTCCTGCAGTAAAAGGATTGGGGCTCAGCTATTCTTTGCTGCAAACCATCGAAGCAAGTGCTCAAGAATTGGGGTATCAACAACTGTATCTTGAAACCCATCATCTACTTTCGGTTGCCCTCCACGTGTATCAAAAGGCGGGATATCTAGAGATTGATGGACCTTTACAGCACACGCAGCATACAACGATGGATCGTTTCTTTGTGAAACATCTCCAGTAAATGGATGTCTCATGATCAACTATTGATACATCAACATTTCAACGAATCGTTGTCTCCGTATTCCTATTATCAACGCTTCGTTTCTTGTTTGATCAACTAATTGGGGGATATACTCATGTTAGAAATAGGCAGCACATTGAAGCACTTGAGGCAACAAAAAAAGTGGACGCAAAAAGAAGTCGCAAAGCGCATACATGTTACGCCCCAAACAGTTTCAAAGTGGGAAAACAATAAAAGTTATCCTGATTTGGATTATTTGGTACAGCTGAGTGCGTTATTCAATGTGTCCACAGATACTTTATTGGGTACAGCCAAACCTGCTTTTTTGGTTCGTCTTTTTCTAAAAAAAAGCGAGGAGTGTTCCCCATGTCAGAAGAAGTTATTCTTTCTCATCAAGAAACAAAGCAAGTGTATATTTTTAGCATCAGCAACTGGATCAGCGATGGTGAATTTCAGACACAGCGTTTACAGATGAAATTACAAAAACAACTAACCAACATCGGCTATTCAGTGGACGTCCATATGTATAGTGCATCAAAAATCGAGACACTGGCGCCAAAAGCGGATATCATTCTTTTAACACCAGAATATAGTTTTGCATTAACGCAGTTGCAACAAGCATTTCCCTCGAAGCCTATTGTTACTGTAAATAAACAAGACTATGGTTTACTAAATATGTCTTCGATTGTCGCATCCTTGAACAAGTTTCTCTAAATACGATTAAAAACAGTTTGCTGAGACTCTGTAAGTAAGAGTGAATGCAAACTGTTTTTTCCTTGCTTATTTCTACATTCCTAACAGCCAAATCAACAATACTGCTGCGCCTGTCTGCACTGCGCCTACCGATAAACCGTAATACAAAAAACGCGGTCCTTCATTCAAAAATTTCCTGAAATCTAGCCGTAAGCCAATCGCTGCCAGCGCTGTTGTTTCAAACCAGCCGCTGACAAATTGTGCAGTCTGACTTAGCCAATTGGGTAGCTCGGTAAAGCTGTTCAAGATACAAATACCCAGAAAACCTAAGACATACCATGGAATCGGCAAGGTTTTCTTACTGGTGCCTTGCGACGTGCTCTTCGCCATTTTTTTAAAGAGCAGAACGACAAGTGTCAGCAAGATGATGCGGGTGATCTTAAAGAGCATGGCATACTTGACCACGTCACCATCCAACAAGCTTGCGCCCGCCACGACCTGTCCGACCGATTGCAAGGTCCCGCCAAGCAAGGCACTTTTCGCCAATAGATCTTCTCCGTAGAGAGCTAGTCCGAGAAATGGCAAGGTCAACATCATGACCGTTCCCAGTAAGTTCACCAGGGTAATGATCTGGCCTTTTTCTTCGTCATCTGCATTGATCGCAGGTGCAATAGCACCAATCGCTGATGACCCGCAAACCGCATTTCCCCCAGCCATCATCATGGCCATCGTTTGACTAAAGCCCAATTTTTTCCCGATCAATATTGCTGACGTGATCACGATACTCATCATCAATAGGATAAAGACAAACCCTTTTAACCCCATTTCACTGATCGTTTGAAAGGTTACTGTAAACCCTAATAAGACCACCGAATATTCCAATAAGCGGCTTTCTGCAAATTTGGTTCCTTGTTGATAGACAGATTGTTTGAAATACGTATTTCCTAGAATAATGCCTAACAAAATCGCAATCGTTGCGCCGCCAATCTGCGGTACCCATTCTGCAGCGAATTTAGCCACCGCTGCCACGAACACTGCCAACAAAAGCCCTGGCAGCCATCCTTTTTTTCCAACCCAACTCAATGACATCCATCCTTCCATTTAGCATTTATTATACACGATACCAGCCAAAATGGACGGACGAAATCAATCGTTAATTTTTTATTACAGATCACAGAATTCTGGTTGCTGTATGAAGCAATTCATTGTTTCTAAAGAAAATTGTGCTACAATGAAGAGTGCATAAACGGGCTCTTACGTTCCCCTTACTTGTGACGTGATTGTCCGGAGTGAAGTGATTCCCTGATTGCTATATAGAAGAAAGGACGTCCACATGAACGAGCAAATCAAAAACAAATTGGCCTTGCTGCCGGATCAACCTGGCTGTTATTTGATGAAAGACAAAAACGGCACGATCATCTATGTCGGGAAAGCCAAAATACTAAAGAATCGTGTACGTTCCTACTTTACTGGCAGTCACGATACCAAAACAGAACGATTGGTAAAAGAAATCAATGATTTCGAGTATGTTGTCACTGAGTCCAACACCGAAGCGTTGTTGCTTGAAATCAATTTGATCCAAAAAAACAAACCCAAATACAACATTATGTTGAAGGATGATAAATCCTATCCCTTCATTAAGGTCACAAAAGAACGCTACCCACGGTTGATCATTACCCGAAAAGTTCTAAAAGATGGTGCGTTGTACTTTGGTCCTTATCCCGATGCACGGGCAGCCAATGAAACAAAAAAAGTCTTAGATCGATTGTTTCCTTTGCGAAAATGCGGTCCTTCTCAAAAAAGACCTTGCCTGTACTATCATTTGGGCCAGTGTGTCTGTCCTTATGTCCATGATACGGATCCTAAGGAATATCAGAAAATCGTTGATCAAGTCAAACATTTCTTCCATGGCGGTCATGTCGATATTTTGAAAGACCTGCAAGAAAAAATGGCCGCCGCGATAGACACCTTGTCTTTCGAGCGGGCAGCTGAATTACGGGATCAGATCCAAGCTATCGATACCGTAATGACCCGCCAAAAAATGACATTGACCGATCTAATGGACCGCGATGTCTTCGGGTACAGTGTGGACAAGGGGTGGATGTGTGTCCAAGTCTTCTTTATTCGCCAAGGAAAACTGATTGAACGGGAAGTGTCATTGTTTCCCTTTTATAATGAAGCTGAAGAAGACTTCTTGACTTTTGTCGGGCAATTTTATCAAAAAAACGAACATTTTATCCCGAAAGAAGTCTTCGTTCCGCAGCATATAGAAGCTGAACCCTTAGAAGCCTTATTAGCAACCAAAGTACTACAGCCCCAACGTGGCGACAAGAAGAAACTCGTGGATTTAGCTACCAAAAACGCCCACATCGCTTTGGCACAAAAATTTGCGCTGATCGAACGGACCGAAGAACGGACGATCGGGGCTGTCGACCGGCTAGGAGAGGCAATGGGGATTCCAGCACCTTATCGGATCGAAGCCTTCGATAATTCTCATATCATGGGAACAGATCCGGTTTCAGCCATGGTGGTCTTTGTTGATGGCAAACCATTTAAAGATGACTACCGCAAATATAAGATCCGAACGGCGCAAGGCGGCGATGATTATGGCTCTATGCAAGAAGTCATCTACCGTCGCTACTCGCGGGTCTTGAAAGAAAGCCTGCCCTTCCCAGATTTGATCGTGATCGATGGCGGGAAAGCGCAAGTCGGGGCCGCTCAAGAAGTTCTGCATGATCAACTCGGCATCGACATCCCTGTAGCTGGATTGGTCAAAAACAACAAACATAAAACCAGCGAGTTGATTTTTGGCGAATTTTTGGATCCTATCCATTTAGAACGAAATTCCGTTGAATTCTTTTTGCTGCAACGCATCCAAGATGAAGTCCATCGCTTTGCGATTACTTTCCATCGCCAATTGCGCAGTAAAAACAGCTTTTCTTCTAAATTAGATGAAATTCCAGGCCTAGGGCCAAAACGGAAGCAGCAACTGATGAAGACGTTCAAATCACTGAAAAATATTCAAGCAGCGTCTGTTGCAGATATTCAAGCAGCCGGGATTCCTCAAGCTGTGGCTGAAACAGTTTTAGCCAAATTGAACACATAAAAGAAAAGACCTTATCCGTTTTATAATGGATAAGGTCTTTTGATTCAGATGCTTAGCGAATCGTTGCAAAGGCTTTTGACCATGCGGTCAATTCATCTAGCATATCATTCACACCAGCTTGCATATGTTCACCAGGTTTGAAGACGGTGAACTGATCAAAATCGGTAAATAAATTGAATGCTGGATTGGTACGCACCGTTGCGACTTTTTGTTCTGCTAAAACGGTACGTAATTGTTCTGCTGCGCGGATCCCGCCGCCAGAACCGTAACTCACGATCCCCGCTGCTTTATCGAACCATTCTTCTCTCGCACTGTCGACGGCATTTTTCAATGAAGCCGCAAAACCATGATTGTATTCTTGAACGATGAAGATATAGCCGTCAAGGGCTGCAATTTTGTCATTCCAAGCGGTATTTGGTGCATCTGTGCCCATAAATGGCAGGTTAAAATCCTTCACATCTACGATTTCAAAGCTGTGTTGTGTTCTTTGCGCAGCGATAGATTGAATATATTCCCCTACTTGCGGACTCACGCGTCCTTCTCTTGTGCTGCCTAAAATAATGCCGAATTTCATGTTTGTTTCCTCCTTATCCTTCTGCACGATCTGCAAATACATCTGCCCAATCAAGCAATTCCGTTAACATATCATTCACGCCAGCAGTCATATGCGGCCCTGGCTTAAAGTCTGCAAAATTTTCAAAATCAGTGAATAAATTGAATGCCGGATTGGTACGCACTGTTGCGACTTTTTGTTCTGCTAGGATCAATCGTACTTGTTCAGCGGCGCGAATGCCGCCCGCAGAGCCATAACTTACGATCCCAGCTGCTTTGTTGAACCATTCTTCCCTCGCACTATCCAGCGCATTTTTTAGCGCAGCGGATAACCCGTGATTATATTCTTGTACAATAAAGATATAGCCATCCATGGCTGCGATTTTGTCATTCCACGCCTGATTCGGTGTTCCTGTGCCCATAAATGGCAGATCGTAGGCTTTGATATCGATTATTTCATATGTGCGGTCACTATGGGTCTTTGCTGTTTCTAAGATATAATCAGCGACTTGTGGACTCACACGACCTTCTCTTGTACTGCCAACGATAATACCAATATGCTGGGCTTTCTTCTTTTCCTTTGTCACAAAAATTTCTTTCATCACTTCTTTTTCAATCACTTGCGGTTCTTTCCTGCCAAATCCAAATACCATCGTGTTTACTCCTTTTTTATCATTTCTTTAACAATGTGCTCAGTCTACCAACTTACTTTTTGTAAGTCAATCATTTTGCTTACTTTTTGTTAGAAATTTTTTTAAATTTATTATTGACATTCGTTCGGTACCGAACTATACTGAACACACAACATCGTTAGGTACCGAACGATAAATAAAAAGGAGTGTTTTCAATGTCTAAAACAACCGATGATTTGATGAAACAATTACGCTTTATCAGTGAAGCAAGCAATGCCTTTATGAGCCAACGCAAACAACGTCTAACCGGCCAACAGCGGGTATTGGCGATTTTGAAATTAGAAGAAGGATTGGTACAAAACCATTTAGCAGAAGTCTTGGATCTACGCCCTAGTTCTTTGGCAGAATTGCTGAAAAAAATGGAAAACAATGGGGAGATCCTGCGTAAAGAAGACCCAGAAGACAAACGGAGCAAACGGATTTTTCTTACAGATGCCGGCCGTGAGAAGGCGGACGCGCTGACTGCCCAAAAAGAAGCAACTTCTAGTGAAACCTTCTTTAGCGGCTTACAAGAAGAAGAACAAGCCACTTTTGCAGCATTACTTGAAAAAATTGCTGCCGGTTGGGAGAACGATTTTCAAGAACAAGCGGAACGCTTTGTAGATCCTATGGACCGTTTCCAAGCGATGCAAGGGATGCGAGAAGCCATGATGGATCAATGGGGCGGCAACTGGCAAGAGATGAGTAATGAAGAACGCCGAGCCATGAAAAAGCAAATGAAAGAAGCCATGCGTCAAATGCCATTTCGCGGTCGTCCGGGTATGCATGGTGGCCATCCTTTTGGCGGACGCAATCAAGACTGTCGTCAAGGATGGGGCCAACACCCTTTCTTTAACGGTCAAGACTTCAATGGTTCTGACAAAACAAAGCAAAACCGTGATACAGATCATACACCTCAAGATGAATGGCAAGATTTTTAATTGCACCAAGTGAAGGAAGGAAGACTTTTGGCGTTTGACGTCAAAAGGAAAGGAAGAAAAACATGCAACAAGAAGCAAGATTGACAACATTACCACAAGCGAATGGTTCATTTAAAATGAAAGACTTTATCCGATTGATCGTTAGTGTGAATCCAAAAAAATCCCTTTTCATTCTAGGGATGGTGCTGAGCCTGATCACAAGCGGTGCTAGTTTGATCGTCCCACAATTGACAAAAGGTTTGGTGGATAACAGCGGGACTGCCACTTTTGATCGTCACATGTTGATTGTATTGATTCTGGCATTTGCCCTCCAATTAGGTTTAGGCACATTAGGCGGCTTCCTCCTACGTTACGTGGGAGAAAGCGCCGTGCAAACCTTACGAGAACGATTATGGACACATCTGCTCCACTTACCTGTTGGGTATTTTGATGCCCATAAATCTGGGGAGAGCAGTTCTCGCTTGGTCAACGATACAACTGTCATCAAAGAATTGGTCACCTCTCAGTTTCCAAGTTTTGTGACCGGATCGATCCAATTGATTGGCTCCATGGCGATCTTATTTTGGATGGACTGGAAAATGGCTGCGATCATGTTCAGCGCGGTTCCTTTGATTGCCTTGATCATGCTGCCGATTGGCAAGATCATGTCCAAGTTAGGCCGTCAGCTTCAAGCAGCCACGGCTGATTTCAATGCTGACGCTAGTGAGAAGCTGGGTGAAATCCGTTTGATCAAATCCAGCAATGGCGAAAAAAGCGAACAAGCAAACGGTCACCGCTTCATCAGCAACATCTTCACCCTTGGTGTCAAAGATGCCAAAGTGGAAGCTGTTTTACAACCAGTCATGATGACCGCGATGTTAGGTCTATTTGTTGGTATTCTAGGGTATGGCGCAGTGCGGGTACAAACTGGAACATTAACAAGTGGCGCATTGGTGGCATTCTTGCTTTACCTGTTCAACATTATTGCCCCTGTCACAACTTTTGCGCTGTTTTTTTCACAATTCCAAAAAGCGATGGGTGCTACAGAACGTATCCAAGAGATTTTAAATACCGCCATCGAACCTATCCATGGTCAAGAAAAAGCCCTAGTAGAAGGTGCCACTTTATCCGTACAGCATCTCAACTTCAGTTATGATTCAACCAGACCGATTTTGACCGACATTTCCTTCGAGGCGAAACCCAATAGCGTGATTGCTTTTGCTGGTCCTAGCGGTGGCGGAAAATCAACGATTTTCGCTTTACTTGAACGCTTTTATGAACCAACTAGCGGAGAAATCAAGATTGGTGATCAAGCCATCACCACGGTCAACTTACAAGACTGGCGCAGCCAAATTGGCTATGTGTCACAAGACAGTGCAGTATTTGCAGGCACGATTCGCGACAACCTGCAATATGGCTTGCAACGAACATTAACTGACGACGAACTATGGCAAGGGTTGTCTTTGGCTTATGCCGATCAATTTGTGCATGATTTCCCTCAACAACTCGATACGGAAATTGGGGAGCGGGGCGTCAAACTATCCGGTGGCCAAAAACAACGTATTGCCATTGCTCGTGCCTTTTTAAGAGACCCGAAAATTTTGATGTTAGATGAAGCAACAGCTAGTCTTGACTCGCAATCTGAAGAAAAAGTCCAACGGGCCCTTGACCATCTGATGACTGGACGAACGACTTTAGTGATTGCCCATCGCTTGTCAACCATCGTTGATGCAGATCAAATCTATTTTATCGAAAATGGCCGTGTGACCGGACAAGGGCGTCATCGAGAACTTATTGATGCACACCCTCTTTATGCCACCTATGTCAACGAGCAGATGGTCCAATAATCCCTCTTCTATCCATTGGATACCACTGCTGCCACCTATTGCGCGATCCTCGCGATTGGCACTTGCAAAGATGTACGTCGTCTTTTGCAACTGCCGACCGGGAGGATCACGCTTTTTTTATACTTTATCCGCTAGATGTACCTTTCTCTTGCTTTTGCAACTGCTGCATCAAACGCTGGTTCTCTAATTTCAAAAAATCTCTTTCACTACTTGTCTCTGCCAATTTGCTTTGGTAGACAGCTAAATGCTGCTGGTATTGTTGGTCTAGTCGTTGATTTTCTGCTTCTGTATGTGCCAATTTGACGGTCAATTCTTGATTCATTGTTTCATATTTATGATATAACTTTTGGGCATTGTCGATGTTGGTTTGTTCCAGCGAAGCTTTACTTGATACCTTGGCCGCAAAGAATGTCACCAGACCAGTGATAAGTGCTGGGATTATGACCGTGTAAACGGATGCTTCCATATCCTTTCTACCCCCTTCGATACAAAACGTATCTTTATAAAGGTAGTATAAAAGATACGAATCGTATCGTCAACAGATATAGATATTTTATGTATCTTTTTATATCGAATAGATACATTTTATATCGAATGTGGTATACTAACAAAAAAAGGAGGCGTTAACGTATGTTAGGGGCACGTCTTAAGACATTGCGCTTGCGGTCTAATCAAACGCAACAACAGATTGCAGCACAATTAGGCATTAGTCGCGGTGCCTATTCCCATTTTGAAAATGATCGAAATGAACCTGATGGCACGACGATCGTGAAATTAGCCGAGATTTTCCACGTATCGACTGATTTTCTTTTGGGCCGACCTGATCAGCAGTTCCAGCCGCAATCTGTTAAAGCACAAACAGTGGCTGCCCATATCGATGAAGATGTGACAGATGAACAAATGGATGATATCGTCAGTTATATCGAATTTATCAAACAACGCCACAGCAAAAGGAATGATGTGCATGGATAAAGTGGAAGAACTGATGGCCGCTTATCCAGATTTGGCTTTTGTCTTTGACAAAAATATGCCTGCTGGACAACAAGGGTTGTACATTGACCACCACGTTTATCTCAATCCTGACCAGTCACAAGAAGAGCTGTTACAGACACTGGGAGAAGAAATTGGCCATTATTTGACCAGCGCCGGCGACATTACCGCACAAGATACCAATGAAAAGCGAAAGCAAGAACACAAAGCCCGCGCCATTGGGTCGGCCATTGTTGTTTCTCCTTATGATATCATTCGCTGTTTCGAAGAAGGTTGCACAACATTAATGGACTGCGCTGCTTTTTTAGCAGTGCCGCCACAAACCCTAAAAGACGCAATCACATACTATGCCCGCCGTTTTGATGGCATCAAAACAGAAGACAATTATACGTTGTTTTTCCATATTGATGGAACAATCGAAGTGGTCAAGACATTTTGATTCTTGATATGATTTTGGAGGGAGTTCTGCTATGAATACTCTGCGATTTAGCGAACAATCGCCTGTAACCCCAGATGCCCAACTATTATTGGGCGAGTTGTCCGCCATTTTGACCAGCGTCACGGGGAACAATGGTCAGCGTCACTTTCTTCCAAATACGATGTCTGAACCTGGAAGTTACTTTGTCGTCGCTTATCGGCAGCAGCTTCCTGCAGCTTGTGGTTCATTGCAACGTAGAGATGCAGACACTGCCGAACTGAAAAGAATTTATACCCGTCCCAATAAAACCGGAGACGGCAGTCAGCTCTTACAGCATCTTGAAGGGGTGGCCAGACAGAATGGCTATTTGAGGTTGGTGTGCGAAACACGTACGATCAATACTGCTGCAGTGGCTTTCTATTTGAAGAATCACTATCATCGCATCGAAAACTATGGTCCCTACCAAGGGCGTTCTGAAGCAATCTGTTTCGAAAAAATGCTTTGAAGATACCAGTCTGCTATGTAGTCATTTCACACAAAAAAACCTCTGATAGCGGCACAAGAGATGGACTTTCCCTTTCTTGCGGCTGTTTCAGAGGTTTTTGTCATGTTGTCTTAGGTTGGTGCGCGCGTTCAGACGTTTTTCGGTACATAGAAACTACGGTTGTCCATCCCAAAAATGCGGTCACTGTATTCTCCAGGCTCCGTTAGGCGGATCGAGGTCAACATCATTTGCATCGACGCATCTAGGTTATCGATTTGATGCAAAATTTCTGCCTCCATGATGCGTGGCCGGACAGGTGAGCCATATTCTAATAAGCCATGGTGGGCTAAGACCATATGCCGCAATACAACGATGTCTTCTTGTTTGTCGTCAAATTTCAATGCGATACAGGCTTGTGTGATCTCTTCATCCACTAGGACTAAGTGACCAACTAGATTGCCGGCCAAGGTATATTCCGTCGTCATTGGTCCAGTGAGTTCGATGACTTTCCCTAGATCATGTAAGATGATCCCAGCATATAACAACGACGCATTCAACTCAGGATATTCTTTGACGATGGCTTTGCCTAAGCGCAACATGGTCGTTGTGTGGTAAGCCAAACCGCTGGCAAAGGCATGATGATTGCGTTTTGCTGCCGGAAACTCAAAGAATTCTTTTTTGTATTTATTCAACAAAAAGCGTACGATACGGTTCCAATGGGGATTGATGATCTCAAACAGTGTTTGATTGATCTCTTCCTCCATATCCTCTTTTTTCATAGGGGCTTTTTCCATATATTGGCTTGGATCTTGACCTTCTTCGGGTTTTGCCAGTCGCAAATGGATGATTTTGACTTGCGGATTCCCTTGATAAACTTCTCGTTTGCCATCTAACATCACCACACGCCCGGGTTCAAAGCGGGCAATCTCTTCTTCTGAAGCATCCCAAAACTTGCCATCGATCGTTCCTGAGGTATCTTGAAAGGTAAAAGCAATGAATTTTTTCCCATTCTTTGCGATTCGTACATCAGCATTCTTGATCAATAAAAATAGTTGGAAGGTTTCATCCACGGTTAACTCTTTAATTTTTTTCATTGGGTTATTTGGCGATCAACCAAATATTCACATCCTTTGCTAAGGTCATAGACTGGCTGTTGATACTTCTGATAATAGCTTACCATTTCTTGGTCAGAAGACAAACAAATTACTTGATATCTTTGGCCAAATTCTGTCAACAAGCGGACCAAACTTTCTTTACGGGCACTGTCATAGTGCAACCAGCCATCATCGATAATGATTGGACTGATCGGCTGATTTTTTTGTAATGATAGATACCCAAAGCGAATAGCCATAATCAATTGATCCTTGGTACCAGTCGACAGATCTATGATTGAGTAGGTGTCACTTTGACTGGCAACAGTCAATAAACCTTCCTCAAAGAGGATTTGCTGGTATTGTCCATTGGTCAATTGGGCGAAGTACGTTGAAGCTGCCGTCAGCAATTGCGGCAATTGCTGTTCTGATAGTTCAGTGGTGATATCTCGCAAAATGGCCGCTGCCAATTGCCGACTTCCCCACGTCACAGCCAGCTCTTGGATCGCGGACCGCAGTTCGCTTTCTTCCTGATACAGCTGGTTCAATGTACCATTTCTTTGACTGGCAGCGACTTCCAGTTCTAATTTCTGTCTGTCTTCTGTCAGTGCACGTATATCTTCTTGGACGCGTACCTGGCTCCTCTTCAACCGTTCTTTTTCCTGTATCAAAGCAGCTTCATCGACTGCCTCTGGGAAAATCGGTGTCAGCATCGCCTGCAGTTCGGCTGCCCGTCGGTTGGTGCGCTGCGCACTCTCCCATTGTTTGAGCCATAAGCTGATCTCAGCGGGCTGCTCTAGTCCTTGCTGCTGCAAGAGTTCTTTCGCATCAGCCACGATGTCTTCTCGCTCTTTGCGTAAACGGGTCAATTGTTGTGCCAATAATGTACTGGGTTGCTGCAGGCGGGTCAACTTGATTGCTTGCATATCTTTAGCAAAAGCTGCCAAAACTGTCAATTTATCCGTGATCGATTTATTTTGCAGCGGCAGCCAATCTGTATACGGTTGAAACAATACGTCAAAAGGCGCCAGCGCCTCGCTTACTGTTTGCCGTACTTGACTCGCCTCAGCTTCTTCTTCTAAATAATGTTGATAGGCTGCGACATCTGCTTCATACGCGTCCAAATAATCGGACCATTCTTCATGCGGCAACTGTCCGAAAAAAGGCAATAACCCTTGGGTTTTGCGTTGGATCGACTGTTGCTGTTGTTGGGATTCTTGTCGCAGTTCAGCCTGCTCTTCTTCGATCAAATCCAATTGCAGCAACGCTGCCTGCCATTCTTGTTTGTTCTGTGGTTGATTTTTAGGCCTTTTTTGGCTGAGAACCAACCCGCTTATGAGGAGGATCGCTCCTGCACCGCTGATCACCCACTGCCAAGGACCAGTAAAGAAGCCTAGGACAACCAGTATAAGTCCGATGGCCATCAATAACCGCAAACCAGTGTGCTTTTTCTGTGTACCGCCTAATGCAGGTTGTTGGTGTTCCAATCGAGAAACTGTTGCTTCAAGGGGTCTGGCTTTTTCGGCTAACCATTGTTGACGGCGCTCGATTTCACCCGCTCGCGCTTTCAATTGATCTAATGACTGCAACGCTTCACGGATCGGTGCGGTCAAAAAAGGGGGGGATTCACTGCGCCATTGCCTTTTGGTCACGAGTTGATTCAATTGCTGGATGGCATGGGAACGCTTAGTATCTGCTGCTGCCTGACGGTCAGCTAAACGCGCAATCTCTACTTGCTGCTGCAAGAGATGATCAATAGGTTGCTCATGATCCAGATAAAAGAAATATTTATCTGATCCTTGCCCTTGTTCCAGTTGATCCAATTCTGCTTCTTTCTTACGTAATTCTTCTGTGATTTGCTGATAGGTCTGGTAGAACGACTTGATAGCCTGCGCCTGCTCGGGATCTGCAACAGGTACATCTGCAATCTGCTGCCACTCTTCATACAGTGCCCAATGGCTGATTCGTTGCTGATTCTCTTGGTATGCATCATTCAACGATTGACTGCGGGCTTGCAGGGAATCGATATCAGATTGGATGAACGCAATTTGCTGATATTGGTGTTGCAAATGTGCTTCTTCACTTTCTTTATCTGCGATTTTCTGCTGCAACTTTCCTAATTGTTTCAATGCTTGATTCAACGGCAGTTTTTGGCCACGGGGTTTGTACAGTTGCTGATTGCTGGTCCCTAAGCGCGCAACTTGCTGCAGCATATTTTGACTGCCTGTGATCCCCAACGATATCAATGACTGATGGAGCTCTTCTTCCCCCAGCTTATCGATTTGGTTCAACTGCTCTTGCTGAAAGGTGAAGACATCAAAAAACAAGGCGCGATTCAATGGCTGCACATGCTGTTCAAGCCACGCTTCATCGGTTATTTGTCCATTGACATACACTTTCCCTCGTCCGCGATCAATTTGCCGATACCGTTCTATGACGATCTCACCATAAGGTTCGATCTCCAACCACAATTTCCCACCATACGCGGCGCCATTGCGCGGCGTGTAATCTTTCTTCTTGGCTATTTTTTTGGGGAATCCAAATAGCATCGCCGCTATAAACTGATACAGTGTTGATTTTCCAATTTCATTTTCCCCAAAAAGCAATTGGTTGCCACGGTCAAAATGGAACTGTTGTTCATGGTATTTGCCAAAACCGGTGATTTCCGCTTTAAGAATGATCATAACTGTCACCTGCCCAATCAAAGGTTTGTTGTAACAAGGCAGCTGTTTGTGCCAAGACATCCGCTTTGAAGGAATCTTGGTCGATGCCTCGTTGGATCATCGGATGTTGCAGCAACTCTGCCAGTCCTTCCGCAAAGATGTCTGGGTCTTGATATAGCTTGAGGCTTTGTGCCAGATAGGCTTCGGAGATTGCCAACGTATATTTTTCAGCAGCAGTTTGTGAAGCGGTTATACCATAGATGACTTGCAGCGGCTCCAGCTGTGCCAAGCGTTCATTCAAATAGGAAATCCATTCATTTTTTTCCGCATCACGCAGCCAGTCTGAGGGCAGCTGTTGATCATCCTCAATCACCAAATGCAACAGTCTTCCTCTTTGGCTTTGCACTTGTTGCAGGATTCTCGGCAATACCTCATTGGCTTCTTTGATGCCAGACAAAGATATATGCGCTGTTTCCCAAAACAACTCGGCCACCGATAGTTGTTGGATCTTGCCGCCTTGCGGGGTCAAATCAGCAAGCACGACGCCTGAAGCAGTTTCTTTTTTGGTCTTGCCTTGCGGCGTACCAGGATAAATGATTGGTGGTTGTTCGGAGAGTATTTTAGGAACATGGATATGTCCTAACGCCCAGTAATCATAGCCTTTATGTTTCATCTCGCTGACAGAAAACGGCGCATATCGAGTGCCTGTTTGATCGCCATGATACATCCCGATATGATAATCCACTGCTTTTCTTGCTGGGAAAGTAGGAACTTTGTCCATTTCGATCCATGGATGCTGATAACTGAACCCACTGATTGCATAACTTTCTCCGTGTTTTGTGACCCCTTCGATCGTTTTTACAGTTTCTGATTCAAACAAGTGTACGTTCTCAGGAAAGGAAAACCAGTACCGTTGCGGATCATAATAATCGTGGTTGCCGAATAGCATATAAACCGGAATCTCAGCCGCCGCCAAACGGTTGATTTCGGTAAAAAAATCATGTTGTACTTTCAAACTAGGCCGTGCTTGATGAAAGGTGTCACCTACGAATAAGACGAAATCCACTTCCTCCGTCAATGCCACATTTGTCAAATGATGCAGGACCTTTTGATTGATGGCTGGGAGTTGTGCTTTCACTTTTTCAGATAACAAATGAAGGCCTTCAAATGACCGATCGATATGTAAGTCAGCACTATGTAAAAATCGCATATTGACTCCTCCTTAGTGCCTCTATCATAACATTTCTTTGGTATTTCGTCAGTAAAATACGAAAATTTGTTCCCATAAAAAAAGCAGATCTGAAATGATTCAAATCTGCTTCACTGATACGATTCAGGTTTTATGCTTCGTATAGATCCCGGACAGGGCCCATAATGATCCGATTCAAGTCATTGGCAACTAAGCTGAAGGCTTGTTCTTTTTGCATCAAGTCAGAAACGATCTCATCTTCTTGAATTTTTTGCGACAAGCTTTGGGCTTGTTGTGCTTCTTCTTCTGACATTTCCTCGCCAGCCATCATTTTTTGTTGCAACGTTTGTTGTAGTGTTTGAAATTCTTTGAATAAGGCATACGCTTCTTCATTGGCTTTCAAGCGGTCAAATGAGCCTCTTAAATCTTGAAATTGCGCTGATTCTCGCAACTCGCGTTCTAATTGATTTGCTGTATCATATATATTTGCCATCATATCTCCGTCCTTTCTCTTTTCTTTAGTATACCATTGTTGCCCCATTCATGCCTAGCGCTTGCATGGCTGTTTAATTGCCATTGATTGAGTTCCACAGACCACCGAACAACTCTTTGGTCCCTTCTTTGATCTTGCTGCCAAATTCTTTCATGCCTTCTTTGGCACTCTCGGCAAATTCATCCACCGATTGCTGCCAGTTGTTGGTGCTACTATTATCATCCGTCTGCGTATCAGGTACTTCGTCTGCAGCCATCAATTGACCACCTGTTACGTAAGCATCGGCAACTTGGAAGGCGGTGCCTTGTGTATATGGCAATATATTTTCAGCCTCTGCTTTAAAGACCTTCCCTACTACTTGCCCACTGGTTCCGGTCAAATAGTGTTCCGCGCTGGATTGCTCAAAACCTAACCAAGTCGAGATCACTACATCAGGGGTATAGCCCATGATCCATTGGTCATTGACCTTAGAAGCATCGAAATTGGTTTCAGTCGTACCAGTTTTCCCAGCGATCGTGAAGCCATACGGACTTGCGCTGACCCCTGTTCCATTCGAGTACGTGCCCAGCATCATACTGGTCATTTTGTCTGCTGTATCTTGAGAAATGATGCGTTTGCCTTGTGCTGTCGTGTTATCCACGATAACGGCCCCAGTCGAGTCAACGATTTTCGTGATCAAATGAGGCTGATAGTAATAACCGCCATTGGCAAAAACAGCGTATGCTGCAGCCATCGTCATTGGTGATTCGCCTTTTTCTAAACCACCTAAAGCCAAGCCCCAGTATTTGTCTGAGTCCGTTAGAGACAAGCCGAAGTCTTGGGCCTCGTTGTAGCCCCGGTCCAGTCCGATCTCATGCAGCAACCAGACAGCAGGTAAATTCAAACTTTGCGCCAAAGCTTGATACATCGCCACTTCACCAGAATAGGTGCCATCAAAGTTCTGCGCGTCATAAAAATCTAATGGTTGATCTTCCAGAATACTGTCCGGTTCATAACCTGCTTCTAAAGCCGGTGCATAGACACTGATCGGCTTGATGGTCGATCCGGGCGAGCGTTTCATTTGCGTCGCAAAATTGAACCCGCGAAAGACATGTTCGCCCCGACGCCCCACCAAGGCCTGTACGCCGCCAGTATTCGGATCTAATGCAACTGATCCAGATTGGACCATGGTGCCGTCTGCAGCATTTTCAGGGAACAATGCATCATTTTTGTAGGTGGCTTCCATTTGCGCCTGATAATTTTGATCCAATGCCGTGTAAATTTTGTACCCTCGGTTCATGACATCATCCGCATCTAAACCATACGATTCTGCTTCATCGATGACTGCGTCAAAATAATAAGGATATTTGTAACCTGACTCGGAATTTCCATAGCCATCATAAAGGAGATCTGCTAAAGCAACTTGTGCTTGCTGATCAGCCGTACTTTGATCCAATACCCCATTGTCTACCATCAAACCCAATACCGTATCGCGGCGATTGGTGGCATTTTCTAGATGATCGATAGGATTATAGATCGAAGGCCCCTTCAGCATCCCTACTAATGTAGCTGCCTCTCCTATCGACAATTCAGAGGCATTGACGCCAAAGTATTTCAGCGCAGCATCTTGAATCCCCCATACCCCATTCCCAAAATAGGAACTATTGAGGTACATTTCTAAAATGTCATCTTTAGAATATTTTTTTTCGATCTCGATTGCCAAGAAAAGCTCTTTGGCTTTCCGGCTAAACGTCTGGTCGAGGGATAGATACGCATTTTTCGCTAATTGCTGGGTGATCGTACTTCCCCCGCCGCCTTCTGTACTGCGATTGATCACCACGCGCACCGCAGCTCGGGCAATCCCTTTGATATCAAATCCATGATGACTGTAAAAATTCCGGTCTTCCGTTGAAATCAAGGCATCGATCACGTCTGACGAGATACTGTCTAATGCCACGTAAGTTCCTTTTTGAGAATATAATTGGCCTGCTTCATCGCCATTGGCATCATAAATGATGGTCGATTCTTTCAAGCCTGATTCCAATTCGCTGACTTTGGTGTTTTTGGCAATATAAAATAAATAGCCGCTCATCACTAAAAGTGCAACTAAACTAAGTAAAATAAAAATCTTATTGACGTGATATTTTTTCCATATGCGCTTGCGCCATTGGTGAAATTGTTGAAGATAGGGTTTGATCCAGCGCCAAAAGGTCAGCCAGCCGGTTTTTATTTTCTGAAGGATGGACTTCCACTCCATTGCTTCACGCTCCTTTTATCAAAGTGTAGCATATAGATGCCGGTTTGTTATACGGCTTCAGTCGGAAATTTAGGGTAAGAAACCTCTACTAGTGTAGCACTGAAAGCTCTTTTTTTTCTATATTTTTTCATAAGAAAAGCTTAAAAATGCTATAATAACAACAAACAATTAGAAATGAGGTCCACCTTTACATGGAATACACAATGATTCTGCCTGCAGATCAATCCGAAATGACCCTAAGGGAATTACTTGAACATGAGTGGCTAGTGCCTCGAAAAGTCCGGCATTTCTTGCGTACCCGCAAAGAGGTGCAGATCAATGACCAACCGGCGCTGTTCCATCAAATCGTCACAGCCGGCGACAAAGTCACACTCGTGATCGAAGACAGTGATTATAGCTATCAGCCCGTGTTGCCAGGTGACCCCAACCAAGTCGACGTGTGCTATGAAGACCAGCATCTGATCATCGTCAACAAGCCCGTCGGTATCAAAACCCATCCCAACCAACCTGATGAGCAAGATACACTTCTGAACCACGTCGCCGCTTATTTGAGGCCAGAGCAGACACAGCCTTACGTGGTCCATCGCTTAGATAAAGAAACAAGCGGTGTTGTGTTATTTGCCAAAAATCCATTTGTCTTACCGATCCTTGGCCGTATGTTAGAACAAAAACAATTATATCGCCGGTATCAAGCGATTGTTTGGGGAACGATCAAAAAAGACCAAACCATCGATAAAAAAATTGGTCGCGACCGCCATGATCGCCGCAAACGGATCATTGATCCCCGCAACGGAAAGTCTGCTGTTACCCATGTCACCATCGCCAAAAACGATAGCGAAACGACCAATGTTTACTGCGTACTTGATACAGGCCGTACCCACCAAATCCGGGTGCACTTAGCAAGTATTGGTCATCCAATCGTGGGAGATCCTTTGTATCAGCAACGTGCAGCACCTCGATTGATGCTGCATGGACGTGAGCTGCATCTAGTCCATCCATTCACCAAAGAACGTTTGGTAGCTATTGCGGATCCCGGACTGTGGTAAAAAAAGCCTGCACCGTCATTGTGCAGGCTTTTTGCCTATGCTTTGTTCTTTGGCTGCGCCAGTATACGCAGCTCATCAGCTGTCAAACTACGGTAGCTGCCAAGGGCTAGATCTGCCGGCAACGCTAAGCCGCCCATACGAATCCTTTTGAGATAACGCACTTCTTTCCCTACAGCTTGAACCATCCGCTTCACTTGATGAAATTTCCCTTCATGCAAAATCAATCGGATCTCACTGGTTTGTTCAGCGTCATCTACCTTTGTGATCGTCAATTGGGCTGGCAAAGTCCGCTCGCCGTCTAATTCGAGCCCTTGTTCAAATACCGCTTGATCCTCACTGGTCATGATGCCATCTACGCGCGCATAGTATTCTTTTTCGACATGCTTTTTTGGTGATAGCAGTTGATGGGCTAACGCACCGTCATTGGTGATCAGAAGAAACCCTTCCGTGTCTTTATCCAGACGACCGACGGGAAATAAATCGTCGCGGAAATCTTCTTCAGAAAACAAATCCAATACCGTCTCTTCATAAGAATCAACCGTCGCCGAAATGACCCCTGCTGGTTTATGAAGCAAGTAATAATACCAACGCTGATACTGGATCGGTTCTTGATCGAAACAGACTTGATCAGATTGTTCATTGACCTGCGTTTTATCGCTTTTGATCACCTGGTCATTGACAGTGACTCGGCCTTTTTTGATATAGCCTTTGACTTCTTTACGGGAACCATAACCCATATCAGCCAAAAATTTATCTAATCGCATCCTTGACACTTCCTTTTCTCATCAATAAAGCAGCCACCCCGCACAAACATATGAGCCGGTGGCTGCTGACGTGTAATTATTTGATACGTAACTTGCGACGCAAGCGAATCATTGATGACCCAAGTAATTTTTCGGCAAGGCGTAGCTTCAAAGCGATATAGACATATACACCCCCGCCTACTGCCGCAACAAGCATACTCAAAATAAATGATTGAACCTTGCTTTCTGAACTTAAGACCAACCCAAACAATTGGCGGGCCATTAGTGCCGCAATGACCATGATCAATGTCAGTACTGCAATCAGCAAGGTGCGCCTTAAGGTCAATGTTACGTTGAAGTGACCTTTGCGGGCCATTTTTCGCACATTCAGCCAACAAGTGATCGCTAGGGCAATCGATGTTGACACTAATGGGCCATAGACTTGGAAAATCCGGATGGCTGGATATTGTAAGAGCAGCTTCACCACCAAGCCAATAAAGAAATAGACCACAGCTTCTTTATTATGGTACATCCCCTGCAGCATACTGGAACTCAGCATAAACAAGCCCAATACCAATCCAGACAAACATGCAGCAACCAGCACACTGGAGCCTAAGTTATCTGGTCGGTAAAACAACGTGTACAACGGATAGGCCAAAACAACCATCCCAAACGTTGCCGGAAACATCACAAATGAATACAATTGCAAGTTGTTGCTGATTAGCTTCGCCAGATTTTTGTGGTCTTTTTTCGCCACAGCTTCACTGATCAAAGGCAAACCTGTCGATGCCATTGATGTCGCCAAACCAATCACGACCATCGTTAATTTATCTGGATTGCTGCCGAAAATAGCCATCAATTCAAGCAACTGATCATTAGAAAACTCTGTAAAGCCCTTCATGATCCGAACAAAGGTATATTGATCCACTAATTTGAAAATCGTGATCCCGGAACCAACGATAATGAAAGGGATCGCTTCTCTGATCGTCGACAGCATCAATTCTTTGGTCTGGATCTCGGTTTCTTCTTTGCTCATATCGATCAGCACGTCCATCCGAACCCGCTGTTTTTGGTAATAATACCCCAAAACGACGACACTGGCTAACACACCAATAAAAGCAGCAAATGTCGATTGTGTCACGGCTGCTGTATAATCACCTTCGATCACGCGCATAATAATAAAGGTCGCCAACAACATATAGAACACCCGCGCGATCTGCTCGATGATCTGTGAAATCGCAAAAGGCTTCATGTCTTGATTGCCTTGGAAATAGCCGCGCATGACACTCATACAAGGAAAGACTAGCAGCGCCACACTCAATGAGCGCATGGTGGGAATCAATTCTGGTCCACCGCCAGAGGCTGTGGCTAACCACGGCGCAGCCAAATACATGATCCCTGCTGTCATTACCCCAAAACCAGCCATCAATTGGAGCGCTCTCAGAAAGAGACGCTGACTGGTGCGGTACTCTTGTCGTGAATTATAATAGGCAATCTGCTTCGCGATCGCTGCTGGAATGCCGGCGGTTGAAATCATTAAAAATAAGGCGTAGACATTATAGCCCATCCCAAAAAGTGCATTTGCTTTATCTCCATTGGCACCCATCCAATAGTACCAAGGTAAAATATAAATGGCCCCTAACAGTCGTGAGCCAATATTGCCCATCGTCATCCAAGCTGAACCTTGGGCCATTTTTTCTTGTGTGGTCAACTCTTTTGAAACCGATCGCGTGTCTTTATCCATCGCCATTCTCTCCAACTTTCTACAAACATATCCCTTTCATTTTAATTCGAAAAGCAAGGAGTCGCAATCTATTTTTGCAACATCTTAAAGTTTCTTCAAAATATGTTCGGATTCACAAAAACTTTCCTTCAAGAAACCGAGGTATTTCAGTGTTATGCTATAATAAGAGAAATGTTTAGCAGAATGAAGGAGAACTTGTATGCATAACGCAACCATGACCGTTCAACAAATCCGAACTATTTTGTTGCAAAATAACCTTTTAAAAGAATTGATCACACCACTAGAATGGGCTTATACCATTCCTAAAGAAATGATGGAATTGTCTTTTACGTCAGTCCATTATGACTCACGCCTAGCTACCAAAGACACGCTCTTTTTTTGCAAAGGGGCTGCCTTTGAGCAGCGGTACTTAGAAACAGCCATTCAACAAGGTGCAACGTGTTATATTGCCGAACAGCCTTATGAAGCAGTGGCTGCCTTCGGGATCATCGTCACTGATATTCGAGAAGCAATGGCTGTCATTGCCCCCGTATTTTATGGCAACCCTCAAAATCAACTGGTGACGATTGGCATCACAGGGACAAAAGGCAAAACCAGCTGTGCCTATTTTGCCCGCGCGATCTTGGCCAAATCCACCAATGATAAAGTCGCTTTTTTCTCATCAGAAGAAAATTCAGTGGATGGCCGTTCGTTTCGCAGCGCTGTTTTGACCACACCAGAAACATTGGATCTTTATGCCATGATGGCAGAAGCTGTCGACAATGGCATGAGCCATCTTGTGATGGAAGTTTCCTCTCAAGCGTATAAAACCAAGCGCGTAGCTGGACTCACATTTGATATAGGTGTTTTCTTGAATATTTCCCCTGATCATATCGGTCCTGTCGAGCATCCCACCTTTGACGATTATTTGTATTGCAAACGGCAATTGATCCGCAATAGCCGCCAAATGATCTTGAACCGTCAAAGTGATCATTATCCATTGTTGCGAGAAACATGCGAAGTCCATCAAGTACCCTTTATTACATATGGTCGTGCTGAAGCCGATTATATCGTCCAAGACGGGGTCGATCTGAAATCATTCACCATTGCTGCTTCATCAGATGTTTTACAAGTCGCGGGGCTGTATCAGCTTGGCTTGTTGGGTTCTTTCAATCACGAAAATGCAACAGCAGCGATTTTGGCAGCTTGCCTTGCAGGCGGACATGCAAGTGATGCCCGAGAAGAATTGCCTAAAGTAGTCATTCCTGGCCGAATGGTGGTTTTGGAAAAAAATAATGGTGCGGTGCTTATCGTGGATTACGCCCATAATTATTTAAGTTTTCAATCCTTGAGTCAACTGGCGCGACAATTACGGCCAACTGGCAAACTAATCTTCGTGACTGGCAGTGCTGGAGGTAAAGCTGAATCTCGTCGCAGTGATATGGGGCGTGCATTATCCGAATACGCAGACAAAGTCTATCTGACCAGTGATGATCCTAATTTTGAAGATCCACAGGCAATTGCGGCCGAGATTGCAGCGGCGATCACTACTGATCGCTTAGCTGTTGTCTACCAAATGGACCGAGAAGCCGCTGTGACTGCTGCTATTGCCGAGGCGCAAAAGGAAGACATCGTGATTCTCGCCGGTAAAGGAACAGAAACCTTCCTTAAAGTCAACGGCCAAAAAGAACCCTATCCAGGTGATCTCATACTTGCGCAACGCTTTGCTGCAAACACACAGTAAAATCGACATAAATGAAAAAGACAGCACATCCATTGACGAGGGCTAACATGCACCCGCAAGGATTCGCTGTCTTTTTTTCAATTATTTATGGCTGTTCATCTTCATGGGTTTCGTAGACATAGGGCGCGCCATCGTAGCGAAACTCTGTCGAAATGGCAGCATCCAGATCTTCGGTAAACATTAATTTACTGAATGGAAATAAAAAGGGTTGTCCTTCTTTGGCTGCTTCTGCAGGTAAACGATAAAATAATTGTTCTTCCGCCAATTGCTGATTCAGCTGCGCCAGTACATCCGTCGACACTGTGTCTTCATCAAATGGTTCTTTGGCGATTCGTGCGTAATCCTCAAAAAAAGCCGTTTGGCCTTCAAATGCTTGATAGTCCATCTAAATCCCTCTTTCTTTATTCTCTGATTTTATTATACGGGAGTGCGCGCGGAACAGCGAATAATATGATTGCTGATTGGGCATAGGCAAAGTTGTCGTGGTTTTGTGTCAAAATGATTGCAGTGATATTACGAATCAATGATTTGACAAATTCTTATTGAAGACCCTTGCAACTTTTGTATAATAATACGTAGAGAATATAAAAGGGGCAGACGGCATGAACAACGTTAAGAAAAAAATCTTCTACGGCACCAGCGCGACACTCGGCTTTATCGCAATGATTGCTTTGACAACACAATTTGTCATTTCTAATCATTTACTTGGGGGAAATGACTCTTCAGAAATTTTCACCCGTGCAACATATCCCAACGGATTATTGTTGGTGATTTTGATCCCGCTTATCGCTACTGCCATTTTGTTTTACGGCATTATTCGAAAAAAGTGAGCAATCGACACCCTTTAGCGGTGTCTTTTTTGTATCCTCGTTCAACTAAAAACAAAAAAAGGAAAGCAGTCGACTCACTGCTTTCCTTTTTACTTAGTTTGCGACGATATTGACCAATTTATTCGGTACAACAATGACTTTACGAATCGTCTTCTCTTGAAGTTGTTCTTGAACAAGGGCATTTTCTTTGGCTAATGTTTCAAGTGTGTCTTTATCTGCATCGGCTGGTACTTTTGCCTTCGCACGCACTTTGCCGTTCACTTGGAAGACAACTTCGATTTCATCTTCGATCAAAGCTGATTCGTCATAGGTCGGCCATGACACATAAGAAATTCCTCCTTCATTGCCTAGAATCGCCCACAACTCTTCACCAATATGTGGAACGATCGGTGCCAACAATTGGACGAAACCTTCCACATATTCATAAGGCAAAGCATCCACTTTATAGGCTTCATTCAC
This sequence comes from Enterococcus salsurae, assembly GCF_054784955.1. Taxonomy (NCBI): domain Bacteria; kingdom Bacillati; phylum Bacillota; class Bacilli; order Lactobacillales; family Enterococcaceae; genus Enterococcus; species Enterococcus salsurae. Next base: position 384,943 of record NZ_BAAHWY010000004.1, read on the forward strand.
AAAGACCATCAATTGCGAAATGGCTGTATTAAAGTGCAGCTGTTCGAAATCTTCCGTGACTTTTTTAATGGTTTGATAATACACCTTCGTCAAGCTGCCATCATTGAAGGTGGTGATTCGGTCACGCATCTTCCCTTCTTCATCAACGATCAAGCGCCATACACGATCCAAGAATTTACGGCTGCCTTCCAGTCCGTTTTCATTCCACGCAATCGATGCATCCAATGGTCCCATGAACATTTCGTATAAACGCAAAGTATCTGCTCCGTATTGATCGACCACATCATCTGGATTGACGACATTGCCACGAGATTTAGACATTTTTTCATTATTTTCCCCAAGAATCATTCCTTGGTTGAATAATTTTTCAAATGGTTCTTTCGTTGGTACGACACCAATATCGTACAAGAATTTATGCCAGAAACGGGCATAAAGCAAATGCAGCACAGCATGTTCTGCTCCGCCGATATATATATCAACTGGCATCCAACGTTTCAATTTGTCGTAATCCGCCAAAGCTGTTTTGTTATGCGGATCGATGAAACGTAAGAAATACCACGAACTTCCTGCCCATTGCGGCATTGTGTTGGTTTCGCGACGGCCTTTTTTGCCAGTTTCAGGATCGATGACATTGACCCAATCTGTCACATTGGCTAATGGAGATTCTCCTGTGCCACTCGGTTTGATATTGTCTGTGATTGGCAAGCGCAGCGGTAGTTGTTCTTCGCTTAATGCCGTAGTTGTGCCATCTTCCCAATGGATGATCGGAATTGGCTCACCCCAATACCGTTGGCGAGAGAATAACCAATCCCGCAGACGGTAGCTGATTTCTTTCTTGCCGACTTTATTTTCTTCCAGCCATGCGACCATCTTGTCGATCGCTGTTTCTTTGTCTAGGCCATCTAGAAAATCAGAGTTGATATGAAGCCCATCTTCTGTGTAGGCCGATTCCGTCACATCACCACCTGCAAGTACTGGTACGATGTCTAAACCAAATGCTTTGGCAAAATCGTGATCTCGCTCATCGTGGGCAGGTACTGCCATGATTGCGCCTGTTCCATAAGAGGCCAAGACATAGTCTGCGATCCAGATAGGGATTTCTTTGCCATTGACCGGATTGATGGCATAGGCACCCGTAAAGATACCGGTTTTCTCTTTGGATAGGTCCGTCCGATTCAAGTCCGATTTTTTGGCTGCTTCCGCCACATAGGCTGCTACATCCGCTTGTTGATCGGCGCTTGTGATCTCCTCGACTAAAGGATGTTCGGGTGCCAATACTGCATATGTTGCACCAAACAATGTATCTGGTCGTGTAGTAAAGACGGTGAAGTCTTTGTCTGAATGGGCAACTTTGAAGGTTACATTCGCCCCAATCGAACGACCGATCCAGTTGCGTTGCATTTCTTTGATGCTCTCTGGCCAGTCAACATCTTCTAAATCATCCAATAGACGGTCTGCATAAGCAGTGATTTTGAGCATCCATTGTCGCATCGGTTTGCGGATGACATCATACCCGCCACGTTCGCTTTTGCCATCAATGACTTCCTCATTGGCGATCACAGTCCCTAATTCTGGCACCCAGTTGACTGGGACTTCTGCTTCATAGGCCAATCCTTTTTCATACAATTTCGTGAAGATCCATTGGGTCCATTTATAATATTCTGGATCTGTTGTATTGATCTCACGGTTCCAGTCGTAACTAAAGCCCAATGAATTGATTTGGCGACGAAATGTTTCAATATTTTTTTTGGTGAATTCGGCTGGATCGTTCCCAGTATCTAATGCATATTGTTCTGCTGGCAGACCAAATGCATCCCACCCCATTGGATGTAAGACATTATAGCCTTGGCTACGTTTAAAACGACTTAAAATATCAGTCGCAGTATACCCTTCTGGATGTCCAACATGTAATCCTTGCCCAGATGGATAAGGAAACATATCTAATGCATAAAATTTGGGTTTGTCTGGCGCATCATGGGTATTGAATTCATTTTTCTTTGCCCAATATTTTTGCCATTTTTTTTCAATTTCTTTGTGATTGTAATTCACGACGGACGCCTCCTATAAAATTGGTGTTTTGTTTGCTGTTTTGCAAACAAAACTGATAAAAAAAAATCCTATAAAAATCAATTTGATTTTTATAGGACGTTATCAACGTGGTACCACCTAAGTTTATCTGTTCCGCAAAGAAACAGACCTCGATGTTGTAACGGCCATCGCCGTATCTGCTTAGTCATTGTTCAGTCAGATATCACTTGAAGGCGAGTTCGAAAGGTGTGCTATGCATTCTCACCAACCATGCACTCTCTGAAGCTCCAACGCTTTTCTACTATTCCTTCTCAAATGTGAAAAGATTCATTGCATTTATCCTATCAAAAATCCATCGGAATAGCAATCTATTTTACCCTTACGCTTTGACCAGGATAAATAAAATTATTTTGGATATTGTTCCATTGAATAAATTGATCGGTAGAAATCCCAAATTGGTTTGCGATCCCCCAGACAGAATCCCCAGAAGCAACTGTATAGGTACCTGCTGAAGAGGTCGTGCTTGTCGTACTAGAAGACGCGCTTGTTGTCGTACTTCCTGAGATCGATAATTGCTGGCCTGGATAAACAAAATCATTTTTGATATTGTTCGCGCTGCGTAATTGATCCATGGAGATATTGTTTTTATTTGCGATCGACCAAACAGAATCACCAGCTGCCACTGTATACGTGCCATTTGATGTAGTCGTCGTTGTGCGCGCAGTGCTGGTTGTATTGGTGGTGCTTGTCGTTGTCGAACTACCTGAGACCGATAATGTTTGGCCTGGGTAAATAAAATCATTTTCGATGTTGTTCAAACTACGCAATTTGTCCATGGAAATCCCATATTTATTGGCGACTGACCAAACGGAATCCCCTGATACCACCGTATACGTTGAACTGCTCGCCGTACTAGATGCCGTCGAGGTCGCATTTTTATTGACCAGTGATACCGATGTACTGGTCGTTGCCGAGTTTGTCGTCGATCCAGATACAGCTAACGTTTGTCCTGGATAGATAAAGTCATTTTTGATATTGTTGGCGCTGCGCAATTGATCCATGGAGATACCATGTTTGTTTGCAACAGACCAAACGGAATCCCCTGATACCACCGTATACGTTGAACTGCTGCTTGTTGTGGTGCTCACTGAAGAGGCACTTGTACTCGTACTGCTGCTGACAGTTGCCCCACCACCAGCATTTCCTGAAGCAGGCGTATCATACTTGGTCAAGCCATATTGTTGGATCACCGCATTCAAGGAAGACGCATAGTTTGGTGCAGTCGCATAGCGTCCCGTCAACCATGCCGTTGCATCTAGATACGAGCTTGTATTGCTTTTCCAAGCACCTGAATAATAGCTATTGCCGCGAATCACACTGGCATTGTCTTGAAATGACTGTGTGTATGAAGGATATTGTCTGAATGGCTCACTCATAGTGACCCATTGCCCATTCAAATACTCTAACGTACTCATATAGACGGTTTGACCATTGTATGAACCTTTGACACCAAATAGGTTATAATTTGGCGCTTTAGATAGACTGCTTCTTCCCCATCCACTCTCAAGGATCGCTTGTGCGATCATAACCGATGCATAAAGGTCGTTGGCTTGTGCGACTGGTTGTGCATAAGTCGCGATCTCAGTAATAAAAGCGGATGTGTTCGGCGCAGCAAAATTGCTGGTAGAAACTTGTGCCACTGACGTTTCTACTGCTTCTGCTTCAACAGCAGGCATCAGAGGAGTAACAACAGAGAGCGCAGTTAACGTGGTACCTAAAACAGCTGCACTTTTTCTCATGATTTGATACAATTCACCCGATTGTTCTCTTTGCCGTTGTACTTTCTGTGTCTGACTTGTTTCCATGACCCTAAATCCTCCGTTTTTTCTTATATTGAACGTAGATTAAGTATACAGTTTCTTAAGATTTTATAAAAGATATTTGGGCGTTTTTTATAAACTGTAAACTCTCTGTAATCAAACCAACATTTAGTGAAATATGCACATCGTTAAAAGAACATGTGTAATCATCCGGATTTCTGACATATAATCATGAAAATCATCGGCTTCTCTAAGTAATTAATGCTATAATTGCAGGTATGTATTGTCAAATCTGATGTAGAAGCGAGGCATTGATTGATGCAAAAAAAATTATATTATCAATACGCGGGCAGCTGTTTCTTATTGCTCTTTGTTTTTTTAGGATACATCGTAAAATTTTATCCAAGTTGGCTGAACCCTTTTGACGAGTCGCTGACACGGGTGATCCGCAGTGGCTATCCTTTGATGACTCCTTTTTTCTTATGGGTCACAAAATTTGCGAACCCAGTGACGATCATTCTTTTATTCTTAGTGGTCCTAGTTGTCTTTTTGATCAACAAATACTATGCGGAAGCATTGTGGCTCAGTCTAGGGACGATTGGGATCGCCGGACTTTTTAATCCGTTGATCAAACTGGTCTTCTTGCGTGAAAGACCGACATTAGAGCATCTGGTCGTTGAAACAAGTTCAAGTTTTCCTAGTGGCCATTCCACTGGCAGTATGGTTTTTTATGGGACCCTGCTATTACTGGTCCCGATTCTGTTCAAGCAGCCTTTTTGGCAATGGTGTCTGCGCATCTTGCTTGGTTTGTTGATTCTCTTGATAGGTATCAGTAGAATCTATGTTGGTGTGCACTTTCCTAGTGACGTGCTTGGCGGTTTTTGTGTTGGCTTGTCATGGCTGCTCCTGACGTATCCTTATTATTTACAGAAACGCTTTGTCTGGCGTTTTACCCGAAAACAACTATAGAAGAGAAGGCGAATGTCAATGGATTCATTTCCCTATGCAGAGGACAAGAATAAACGATATCATTCTTGGAATTATGCTTTGCGCCAGCAATTTGGCGAAAAAATTTTTAAAGTGCCTATCGATGCGGGCTTTGACTGCCCCAACCGTGATGGGACAGTTGCGAAAGGTGGATGTACTTTTTGCAGTGTCTCTGGATCTGGCGATATGATCATCGCCCCTGAAGCACCATTACCCGAACAATTTCATCAAGAAATCCATATGATGCACAAAAAATGGCCCCATGTCGATCAATACATCGTATATTTTCAAAATTTCACGAATACCCATGCACCTGTTTCAGTCATTCGCGCGCGCTTTGAACAAGTATTGACGATGCCTGGCGTTGTAGGCATCTCGATTGGTACCCGTCCTGATTGTTTGCCCGATGATGTGGTGGACTATTTGGCCGAATTGAACCAGCGTTATTATCTTTGGGTCGAATTGGGTTTGCAAACGACTTTTGAAGCTACGAGCGAAGCCATCAATCGTGCCCATGACTATCAAACCTACCTAGATGGTGTAGCAAAACTGAGAAAACATCAGATTCGGGTCTGTACGCATTTGATCAATGGATTACCTGGCGAAACGATCGAAATGATGCAAGAAAACGTCCGGCGAACGATCCAAGATTCAGACATTCAAGGGATCAAATTGCACTTATTGCATTTGATGCGTAATACGCGGATGTTGCGGGATTATCATGAAGGCCGATTGCAGCTCATGGATCGAAAAAGTTATGTTTCCTTGATCTGCGATCAATTAGAAATGATTCCGCCTGAAATCATCATCCATCGTTTGACAGGAGATGCCCCATGGGATGCCTTGATTGGTCCTATGTGGAGCTTAAAAAAATGGGAAGTGCTTAATGAAATCGATCGCGAAATGCAGCGCAGAGATTCTTACCAAGGGAAATTCTCAGTGAGAGAGGGGACTGTTCATGCTGCCAACAGCCATGCACTATAGTCATACCTTATTAAAAGAAGTTGTTCAGCCGGGGCACACTGTCGTTGATGCCACTATGGGCAATGGTTTTGATACCGAACTATTGGCAGCTCTGGTTGGGGACAAAGGACAGGTATTCGCCTTCGATGTGCAAGAACAAGCGCTGGAAGTCACGAAAAATCGTTTAGCAGAGAAACACCTTCTTGCTCAAGCAACCTTGATTCACCGCGGGCATGAGCACTTAGGCGACTATGTCACTGAACCAGTTCAGGCAGCCATCTTCAATCTTGGCTATCTTCCAAGAGGAAATAAGGACATTATTACAATGCCAGAAACGACGCAACAGGCATTAAATGCATTATTGCCTCTTTTGGCGCCTAAAGGCAGGATCGTGATTGTCTGCTACTATGGGCATCAAGGTGGAGAAGCTGAACTGGACACTGTGCATCGATTTTGTGCAGGATTGCCGCAAGAGTCCTATAATGTTCTATCCTATCAATTTATCAACCAGCGCAATCAGCCCCCTATCCTCTATTGTATTGAGCGCAAAAAACAGCACTTACCTTAATGTGACGGTAAGTGCTGTTTTGTTATGCTTCATGAAGCCAGGCAAGGACTCTTTGAATCCATTGATCCCAAAACTGCCAATCATGGACACCAATCCCCGATTCAAATGTCACTGGAATTTGGTGTTTGGCTAATTTTTCCGCTGCATATTCGCTGGCAGGAAACAGTTGATCTTCTGTTCCGCAGCTGATATAAAAGCGTGGTGCTGTCTTTGGATCAAGTGTATCGATCAAATGAATCAGATCATTCTCTGATCCTTTGAAGGCACTTAAAGGACCAAATATTCCTTCCCAATAGGCTTGTCCGCGCACTTGCAGTAAATTCTCCATACTCTCTGCCATCGCCAATGCACCCGAAAGTGAGGCAACAGCCGCAAATCTTTCTGGTTGCCGCAAACCTAATTTCATCGCACCATAGCCACCCATTGATAAGCCGGCAGCATAGGTGTGTTCTCTTGCTGTCGTCAATTGTGGAAAGAGTTCTTGAACGATCTTCGGTAGTTCTTCAGAAATAAAGGTCCAATACTTCATTTCATACGTTGTATCCGTATACCAGCCTAAATCAGTTGAAGGCATGATAACTGCCAATTGATAAGCTGCTACATAACGTTCGATCGCTGTTCTTCTTTGCCACACACTATGGTTGCCTCCCATGCCGTGCAGCAAATATAGCACTGGGATTTCAGTCCCTTTATTTGTTGTTGCGGTGCCGATCTTTTTTTCCGTTTCCTGAGGAAGAATGACATCGACCATTACTTCCATCTCCAATATATTGGAGTAAATATTCGCTTGTAAAAAAGCCATGTGATCACCTGCGATTCTTTTTTTATATTGTAACAGATTCTTTTCTGATTGTCCGTGTAAAAAGTAACGGAAGGCACACCCTCAGCATGATAAGCCCTTTACAGCACAAGAAAAAAGCTCAATCGAATATGATCGATCGAGCTTTCGGCATTTACGCTTTCACGCTTTGTTGTAAGGCTGTAACTTTATCTGTCCGTTCCCATGGCAGGTCAATATCTGTCCGGCCAAAATGTCCATAAGCAGCAGTTTGACGGTAAATTGGACGGCGCAAATCTAACATGTCGATAATGCCAGCTGGTCGTAAGTCAAAATTTTCACGAATGGCGCGAATCAAGCGTTCGTTGCTAACAGTGCCAGTACCGAATGTATTGACACTGATCGATACGGGTTGTGCCACACCGATAGCATACGCCAATTGAACTTCAGCTTTTTGCGCCAGTTTAGCCGCTACGATATTTTTGGCGATATAACGAGCTGCATAACTCGCTGAACGGTCAACCTTGGTGGCATCTTTCCCAGAAAAAGCACCCCCACCATGACGTGCATACCCACCATACGTATCTACGATGATTTTTCTTCCCGTCAGGCCGGCATCACCTTGCGGCCCACCGATCACAAAACGGCCAGTTGGATTGATATAATATTTTGTCTGCGCATCTAAAAGATCTGCAGGTATCACTTCTTTGATCACTTGTTCGATCACATCGTGACGAATCGTTTCATTGTCTGCTGCATCATCATGTTGTGTACTGATCACGACGGTATCGACCCGTTGCGGCTGATCGTTGTCATCATACTCCACTGTGACTTGTGATTTGGCATCAGGACGCAAGTAAGGCAATGCATCTGATTTACGCAACTCAGCTAAGCGTCGCACCAAACGATGGCTCAACGCGATTGGCAATGGCATCAATTCAGGTGTTTCGTCAATAGCAAATCCAAACATCAGGCCTTGGTCGCCAGCGCCGATATCTTCTTTATCGGTTTCTTCGCGAATTTCTAAAGCCGCATCTACACCTTGCGCAATATCTGGCGATTGTTCATCGATTGCCACTAATACGGCAACAGTGTCACCATCAAATCCGAACTTTGCACGTGTATACCCAATTTCCTTTATGGTTTGTCGAACGATCTTTTGAATATCGACATATGCTGTTGTAGAAATCTCACCAAAAACCAAAACCAATCCTGTCGTTACAGACGTTTCGCATGCTACTCGGGCCATTGGATCCTTGGCTAATAAAGCGTCCAAAATCGCATCACTGATTTGATCAGCAACTTTGTCTGGATGTCCTTCAGAAACGGATTCTGAAGTGAATAAGTGTTTCTCTGTCATTTTTTATATTCCCCCTAAATATGATTCGGTTACAAGGCATCTTCGCAGCTGCGAATCCTTTCGGGAACTTGCAACGAACTGATTATATCAGACTTTAGCGGTTTTGACTTTAAAAAACCTAAAAAAGGTGTTTTTTGGCAATAAAAAAAAGCACTCACAAGAATGCTTACATGATCCGTACGGGAATCGAACCCGTGTTACCGCCGTGAAAGGGCGGTGTCTTAACCGCTTGACCAACGGACCAAATGAAGATAATGGGCCTAAATGGACTCGAACCATCGACCTCACGCTTATCAGGCGTGCGCTCTAACCAGCTGAGCTATAGGCCCTTAATAAAAAATGCTAAAGCGGGTGACGAGAATCGAACTCGCGACAACAGCTTGGAAGGCTGTAGTTTTACCACTAAACTACACCCGCATTTCTATGGCGCGGGACAGAATCGAACTGCCGACACATGGAGCTTCAATCCATTGCTCTACCAACTGAGCTACCGAGCCAAAAACGGTCTGGACGGGACTCGAACCCGCGACCTCCTGCGTGACAGGCAGGCATTCTAACCAACTGAACTACCAAACCGAAACATTTCTGTTTGTTTGCTTTAAAAAAGCAATTGCGGGAGCAGGATTTGAACCTACGACCTTCGGGTTATGAGCCCGACGAGCTACCAGACTGCTCCATCCCGCGATAATAAGTTGAAGGAGAGGAAATCATCATTTCCAATATCAACCAAATAACAATAGATAAATATGTAAAAAAGGAGGATAAGGGATTCGAACCCTTGCACGGTTTTACCCGCCTGACGGTTTTCAAGACCGTTCCCTTCAGCCGGACTTGGGTAATCCTCCAAAAGTACAATGATCCGTACGGGAATCGAACCCGTGTTACCGCCGTGAAAGGGCGGTGTCTTAACCGCTTGACCAACGGACCAATAAAAAAGAACGGAGAAGGAGGGATTTGAACCCTCGCGCCAGTTTCCCGACCTACACCCTTAGCAGGGGCGCCTCTTCAGCCACTTGAGTACTTCCCCAAATGTATATATACATTTATATGGGCCTAAATGGACTCGAACCATCGACCTCACGCTTATCAGGCGTGCGCTCTAACCAGCTGAGCTATAGGCCCCTAAAATAAAAGCTAAGCGGGTGACGAGAATCGAACTCGCGATAACAGCTTGGAAGGCTGTAGTTTTACCACTAAACTACACCCGCATGGCGGTCTGGACGGGACTCGAACCCGCGACCTCCTGCGTGACAGGCAGGCATTCTAACCAACTGAACTACCAAACCATATTAGCTTTTATAACGCTTTTGATGAACAAAAGCAATTGCGGGAGCAGGATTTGAACCTACGACCTTCGGGTTATGAGCCCGACGAGCTACCAGACTGCTCCATCCCGCGATAATAAGTTGTCCTTCAGGAAACGTCGTTTCCTTAAACAACCAAGTAAACAATAGATTAAAACTGAAGCAAAGGAGGATAAGGGATTCGAACCCTTGCACGGTTTTACCCGCCTGACGGTTTTCAAGACCGTTCCCTTCAGCCGGACTTGGGTAATCCTCCAAAAGTAAAAATGATAGAATGCCTTGATGGACCTTGTAGGACTCGAACCTACGACCGGACGGTTATGAGCCGTCTGCTCTAACCAACTGAGCTAAAGGTCCAGGCTCTAAAAATCGCGGCGGAGGGGATCGAACCCCCGACCTCCCGGGTATGAACCGGACGCTCTAGCCAGCTGAGCTACACCGCGAAAAAATCATTTATTCAAATGATATGGAGCCTAGCGGGATCGAACCGCTGACCTCCTGCGTGCAAAGCAGGCGCTCTCCCAGCTGAGCTAAGGCCCCTTTTGTAAATTTATCGGGAAGACAGGATTCGAACCTGCGACCCCTTGGTCCCAAACCAAGTGCTCTACCAAGCTGAGCTACTTCCCGTAAAACAAGCGCGCCCAAGAGGAGTCGAACCCCTAACCTTTTGATCCGTAGTCAAACACTCTATCCAATTGAGCTATGGGCGCATCATATAAAAATGCCGAGGACCGGAATCGAACCGGTACGGTGATCACTCACCGCAGGATTTTAAGTCCTGTGCGTCTGCCAGTTCCGCCACCCCGGCTTTATTGCGTTGGCAAAAGCGGAAAACGGGGTTCGAA
>NZ_BAAHWY010000005.1:0-221611 GCF_054784955.1 Enterococcus salsurae
CAATTGAATAGTGTGGTGGCGATAGCAAGAAGGATACACCTGTAACCATGCCGAACACAGAAGTTAAGCTTCTTAGCGCCGATTGTAGTGAAGGGTTTCCCTTTGTGAGAGTAGGACGTCGCCACGCAATGTAAAACGTATATTTCACGATATACGTTTTTTTATGTTGTTTTTATGGTCTATAGCAGATAATCACATTACTTTATATTTGAAGCCAATCAACATGGAAAAAATGAGATATTACATGAAATTATTAAAAGTGATGACTTAAAATAACTTTTTTTTGTAAAAAATGATACACTAGTAATGAAGTATTTTAAGGAGGGGTCATATGACTGATGAAGGGAAAAAAGAACAAGTTGAAGTAGATCATGAAGATTTTTCCAGCTCAGAAGAAGCAACATTTGTCGATATCAAGCATGTTGCCTCTAAAAATATTGGTCAAATGCTGCAAGATCTCCAAGATTTTGAAACAGCAATTGAGAACGAAGATATTCCAGAAATTTACCGAATTTACAATGGTCGTCTACACAAGCAATTAAAGGAAACATCAAATCAAAACCATGAAATAGATGAATTATTGGCGCGGAAGATCCATGATCATTTCACGCTGACCTTTCCGTTCATGTTACATTGCGAAAAGGTTTCACCAACCGTACATTATTATAAAATCGGCACGTATTTCCATGAACGTGCGACGATTGGGATCGATGCCAGTGTTCCAGAAATATTTGTGATTCCCCAAATCGATGATGAATGGGATAAGTTTCAACGCGGCAATCGGGAAATGTTGACGTCGATTGAAAAACAGATCGATCAATTGGAAGCCAAACGGATCACAGCAATTTCTGAAGTCAAAACGATCCAAGAAAAAATCGATCAAGTTTCAGCAGCAGAAAAGGAGCTGACTGAAACGAAAGGTTTCTTTAACCGCACGAAAGTGGAGGAAGAACTTGAAAAATTGACCAATGAACGAAAAGCTTTAGAAGATAAACGCAAAGAGTGGGAAAGATATACCAACAATGAAGAAGAAATCACCTATGAGAAAGAACGTTTGCAAAAAAAATACCAAAACTTACGCTTGAAGAAAGCCATAGTGGAAAAAGAATTTCGCCAAATCGATGCTTACTTCGGTTCATTTGAAGATTTTTCGGCTAAATTGATCACTTTTTTGAATCGGTATACTGGAAAGGAGTTGCATGAACTTGACGAAAGAATCTACGAGTAATCAAAATGAACATTCACTTGAAGAAACTGAATATCTAGTTGATGAGACTCAAACATCTGAAGAAGCGATTGATGTGTATCAGGAGGAATCAGAGACACTTTTGGACGTGTCAACGGACCAGATAAATGATCCATCTGAGCAACAATGGCCGCAAGATACAGACGCAGTCCTTGAAGATGACTATTATCAGGCAAAAGCCCAAGATCACGCAAGGATCGAAGCACTGATCGACCAAGCCGAAAAAGAATTGGCTGATTTAAAATTACGCAAATCGATGATGGAATCTGATTTCGAAGGGTTACATACCCATTATCAGCATTTGATCATAGGCGAAAAAGACATATCGACGATTGCCAAGAAAACTTTGCTGGAATACTATGCCTATGAATTTTTGAAACCACTAAAATCGATTCAGCTCTCCGCGACAGATAATTATGACACATGGCAAACCAAACATTTCTATGTCAGGTTCCAGTTGACGGAAGCAAAGCAGCTTGACTTGTATTTCAAACTGAATCCAATCAACAGTACCTATGAATCAAGTTACTTGCCGCTACTGACCATTGATTCAGCACAGCGATCGGTCTTAGTGAATGATGATCAAATCTTGCATTTGATTCGCCAATGGCATGCAGAAAATATATTCTCAGTCAATCAATTGTCACTCTTCAACTATGATATCAATCAAATATTAGCCCATATCAAAGAATTAGGCTTTACTGTATCACCAAGCTTGATCGACAATACACAACGATTGTCGGTGGATATGGAAACAGATTTTCCTGTTGGGGACACTGTCTTGGATCAAATTTTTATTACCACAATGGAAAATAAAGACTATGATTTCCAGACGGAGAATGTAGGGGAAATACGTATCCTCTTAGACAAAAATCAACGATTGACCATTCATATGCAGCCAAATTCGGCTGTGCTAACGATCGATTCTGACCAATGGAAACGGTCATTACTGGATTTCTTTACCAGCTATGCGTTTTTGGTTCCATTAGTGGTACCTAGTAAATAATCTTAGCCCTTATAAGAAGAAAAATGCTAGAATGGTTGTTATAACCATTTTGGCTTTTTTTGAAAGGAGTTTTTTTGATGCATACTGCAATTGGTTTTTATGAAGGTCGTTCTTTGTCAGACCCGGGTGTTTTCCAGCAACAATTGATCACTTTGCCGACATTAGGCCCTCAGGATTTACAGGTCGAGGTAAAAGCAATATCTGTCAACCCAATCGACGTGAAAAGACGGACCAGCATCAAAAAGTCCGATCAGTTTATCGTGCAAGGGTATGATGCCTGCGGCGTGGTTACAGAGGTTGGTGAATCTGTGACAGGTTTCGTTATAGGAGATCGGGTATTTTATGCAGGAACTACAAATCGTTCGGGAGCAAATCAACACTATCAGCTGGTAGACAGCAGAATTGTAGCCAAAGCGCCAGAGGGTGTCACCGAAGAAGTGCTGGCTGCGTTGCCGTTGACCAGTATCACTGCTTGGGAGCTGCTATTTGAAAAAATGGGGTTTGTGCCAAGAGAAAACGCCAATACCGGTTCGATCTTGATCGTGAATGCAAGCGGCGGGGTAGGATCAATTGCTGCGCAATTGGCAAAATGGGCTGGTTTGACAGTATATGGAACCAGTAGTCCAGAAAACCAGACATGGCTTCGCCAGAATGGTGTTGATTTCCCGATCGATCACCATCAGCCCCTCAAGAAGCAGATCGAGGGTACATTTCAGGCAATCGTATTATTCTATGACGGATCGGCTTACTTGCCTCAATGTATTGATTTAATCGCGCCTTTTGGTAAAATCGGCATGATCGTCAACACCGAAAAACCACTTGATTTGAATCCATTTAAGAATATATGTGTCGATTTTTTCTGGGAATATATGTTTGCTAAAACAGATACCGGTCATGATATTGCTTCTCAAGGCGCTATTCTGACTAAGATTGCGCAATTATTGGCAGATAAAACCATCCATGCTACTGTAACCAAAACAATTACTGGTGGGATAACGGTCCCTCATCTGAAAGAGGCGACTGCGCTCGTAGAAAACCATCATACGGGTAAAGTCGTGGTCACTGGAGGCTTTGCTTGATGTCTACACCAGAGGAGCTTTTCTGGGATGATTTTGCTGATACCTACGCTGAGATTCAAGAAGAGTCACAGCTGCCGATTGCCAAAGACCTGGTGGCCTATTTACGGGAAATAGACATCTTGCCGCTTGACACCTTCGTCGATTTTGCGGCAGGAAGCGGAAAGTACGTCGCTGCTTTCTATCCTTTTGTTCAAAGATATGTAGCGCTTGATTTTTCACAAGAAATGCTGCGCATCATACGTCAACGTGTACCAGATCCACAAGAAAAAATCATCCGGATAAAAAAAGATCAGCAGTCATTCCTTGCTGATCCCACTGTATATCCATGTATTTTTATGGCTATGAATCCTGCATTGGTCGATGAAGAATCATTGCTGCGTTTTTGTCAAAAAACCACGTGCTTGTTGATTTTGCGGGTGGTGGAGGAGTCAGAGGATCTTTTTCAGCCTTTTGAAATCCCTGCAGAAGCTAATGATGCACTTGAATTGAACAATACCTATAAAAGATGGCTGGATCAAGCAGAAATTCCATGGAAAAGTCAGCAATTTGCCTATGTGGTCACGGAAGTTATTGACCAACCCACATTTCGGGCTTATTTTGCGGATGACTATGCACCGAGTGCGCTTGACACAATCTGTCAACAAGTATTTGAACAAAAGCAGCACCGTATCAGTACGACCAAAATCGTCTTTGAGTTATTAATCGTTCGAAATGAATGTGTTGCTGATCATAAGAGTATATAAACAACAGCTGCTACTGTGATCAGCAAGGCAGTGTTCACAAGGTAAAAGCGTTTTTGATACTGTTTGGTTTCCTGCGGCAAGGCTTGTTTGATCAATTTATAAGCAATCAAGTTTGCCAATGATGCGATCAACGTACCGAGACCTCCAAGATTGACCCCAAGTAATAACGCTTTTTCCAAGGTAGTAAAGGGCGCGCTCAAGATAGCTGCCGGAACATTGGAAATGACTTGTGACAACAAGATACTGCCGATCAGTGCTTGATGACTTTCTTGAAAGTAAGGCTGGATCGTATCAATGATTACAGTTTGTGCTTGGATGTTGCCCACGATCAGAAAAAAGAACACAAAAGTCAACAGCAGCAGATAATCAACTTTTACAAATAATTGCTTGTTTTGAAAAAAAATCACAACAGCAGTAAGACCCACAGCAGCTGGCATGGGCAATAGGTCAAATATACCGAGGATCATCACAAGCAGCAAGCCACTATATACTGTTGTTTCTTTCTTTTTGAAGATCACTGGTTCTACTGTGATCTTCAACGGTTTTTTCGGCAATAGTTGGATCAATAGGAGTAAAGCAAGCAAGGAAAGCCCAACAAAGGTAGCTGTTGTGGCTAAAAAGCGCGGCAAGGGAATCGCATAATACGAAAATAGAAACAAATTTTGCGGATTGCCGAAAGGAAATAAGCTACTGCCCATATTTGCCGCCGCTGTCAGGTAGACAGCACCTAGTAGGACACTACTGCGTTCTTGTATGCCACGCGTTAACATGATATACATGGGGAGCAAAGTCAAAATTGCCACATCATTGGTCAGCAGCATTGAACTAAAAAAACTCAAGAGCACGATCGAGCGAATCAATGTTCTTAAATTTTGACTTTTTTGAAGGATGGTTTGCCCTAATGTATG
The DNA here is from genome assembly GCF_054784955.1 of Enterococcus salsurae. NCBI lineage: Bacteria > Bacillati > Bacillota > Bacilli > Lactobacillales > Enterococcaceae > Enterococcus > Enterococcus salsurae. Next base: position 4,983 of record NZ_BAAHWY010000005.1, read on the forward strand.
GAGCAGACCAGCGTGTTCCAAGCCATTGATGACGAGCATCAAGCCAAATAATGAGAAGATAACTTTATAATCAATAAAAGACCAACTAAAGCGCCCGGTCAAACAGGTGACAAGGGCCAAAATCAATGATAAAGTGAATAATAAATCACTCTTAAAAAAAACAATCAATCGTGTTTTCATTTGTACACACCTTTCTCCACCCTGCATTTTACCATTTCTACTACAGAGAAACAAAACAAAGTGCGTTGTGCCCATGAACAATGGAGAGGAAAAACCAGGATGGAACCAATGAGTCGATCGATCATACGTGAGGAGGGATCCCCAGTGAATTTGATGCAATTACTTGAAAAAAATCAGCAGGTCCATTTCCAGATCTTGGCGATGTTTTTTCGAGAAGGTTCAGAGATTTCCTATAAAAAAATCGCCAAAAAATTATCTGTGTCTGCGCCTACAGTGCAAAAAGAAATGCAAAATCTTGCTGCCTCTTTACAAGCGTTTCATCAAGATGCGACTATCAGCAATGGGGAAAATGATCGTGTCCATTTGACGCTCCCAGTAGATTTTGATTTACGAGAATTTTTGTACCAATATTTATCAGAAGCCATCGATTTTAAAATTTTATCCTATGTGTTTTTTCATCGAGAAGAATCGACGACCAAAATGATGCTGGAATTGGTGCTGAGTGAAGCGTCGCTTTTTCGTCATTTCAAAACGATCAATACGTTATTAGCCGAATTTGAGATTCAATTGAAGAACAAGAAGTTGGTAGGGGATGAACGTCAAATTCGTTTCTTCTTTTTTCAATTCTTCGCAGAAAGTTATCCTGCAGCCAAAATAAAAAGTCATTTTTCACGGGCCAGTACGGATAATCTGATTCGTGTGATCGAGGGCCAATTGGCCATCAAGTTATCAAAGGGTCAGGCAGCAAGACTGAGTTTGTGGTTTGGTTTGATGGAAGCCCGTTTCGATTACCGAGGGTCGCAACAGCATGATGGGTCCTATGAACTCTTAAAATCACTGGAAAATGATGCAGATTTTCAAGTGCTTAGAAATGTGATGGGTCGTTATTTAAGTCGGTTTGCCGTCTCTTGGAGTGACTACGAAACCCTTTATTTGTATTTGTTTTTATTGGCAGAGGGCATCATCGTCCCATCCCTTCCTGACACAGATAGCGCTCATTTTTTTTGGTCTCAAATCAGTAAGAGCAACACAGTATTGTTGCAAGCATTGAATGACATGACACCGGGACGCCACCAAGAAGAAGCCCTATTTTCGATGCTAACAACAATCAGTGTCCAGTCGATCTATCAGCAAGGATCAATTGTTGCCTTTGCTGAATTACAGCCTGAAACGGTCTCGAATACACATGAGTTGACCACGAGTCAGCAAGCGATTGCTGCATTGGCCAAACAATCAGGGCAAGTCTATTCAGCAGAGAAGATCCAGCATTTAGTGAATGAATTGTTGCTGGTACAGGATTGGCTGCAAGTGAAGCAAGAACAAAAATTTATTGTGGGGATCTTGCTATCCCAATCTCAACTGCGCAGTGCATTCTTGCGGCGCTTTTTGATCAAGGAATTGGCTGGCTATCCCAATATACATTTTGAAGAAGCGCCAACAGTAGTCTATGATCTATTGATTGTCGATCATCCAGAGATAGCAGAAGGTTATCGCTACAAAAAGCAAATGATCTTGACAGGCGGTGCCAATCCGTTTGAAGAAGCACGATTGCATGCGATCGTTGAAGAAATCAGAAGAAATAACCTTGAAAGTGAGTTGGAAAGAGTATGAGAATAGTAATAATCGGGGGCTCTCATGCAGGGTTAGCAGCAGCACGGCATTTAAAAAAAGCAAATCCCAAAGTAGATGTGATCATCATTGAAAAATCGAGTGTTCTAGGCTACATTGCGAGCAGCTTGAATCTAGTCTTGGAAGGGTATATCGAGCAGTTGCAAGACTCTAGAACTGCGACAGCGAGCGAACTGTTGTCAGAAGGGATCAATGTGATGCTCAATAGTGAAGTCATTGCGATTCATCCTGCGCGTAAAGTGGTTCAATTCAAGACGTCGACAGCATCTTTTGTGCAAGAGGATGAAGTCGCCTATGATGGCTTGATTTTGGCAATGGGTTCCAGTACGTTTCGGACGGAATTTGCAGAAGATGTTGAAGCACAGATCACCACCTATAAAACGATTGGACAGTCACGTCATGCATTGGCTAAGATTCAATCGGCCAAAACGGTGGCCATCGTCGGTGCTGGATTGATTGGCTTCGAGTTGGCTGAGTCATTAAGCGGACAGCATAAGGAAGTTCATTTGATTGACCGGATGGATACATTGTTATTTCGCTATTTCGATCAGGAAATCGCTGAAATTTTGATGGCGCGTTTTCCTGAAAATCTGCGCATTTATTTGAATAGCAATGTCGCCCATACCAAGAAAGATGCAGCGGGGAATTACACAGGACTCTTATTGTCCAACGGTAAGGAAATTTCTGCGGACATCGTTGTCTACGCGGTCAATCCCCGTCCAAATGTTGCTTTGGTGGAGGAATTTCTGACCCTTAATCTAGATGGGACGATTCGGACGGATGATTATTTGCAAACATCTGATCCGTCAATCTATGCGATTGGCGATTTGGTGTCGATACCTTTCAATCATTCTGATAGTTCTTTGTATATCCCTCTAGTCACAAACGCCTATCGGACGGGAATCATCGCAGCAACCAATCTGTTGGCAGCTGTAAATGGCACCGCCAAGATCCCATTTCCAAAAATGCAGCGAACAGTGGTGAGTAAATTATTTGGTTATTATGTCAGCAGCTCTGGTATCAATGAAACGGAAGCACCATATTATGGCTTTCAGGTTGATTCTGTGACCAAAACCTTTCATTCCCGTACTTTTTTTACCCGGGAAGAAAACTTCGAAGTCACGCTGAAACTGATCTATGATCGAGAGAGTCAAGTGATTATGGGCGGGCAGATCATTACGAGTGATCGCGGTAGTTTGGAGATCATCAATACGATTTCCACTTTGATCCATAGTGAAGCAACATTGCAGCAATTGGCTACCATGGACTACTTTTTTAATCCAACGATCTCATTTCCATTACATTTTTTAAACCAACTGGCCATCGATGCGCTGATCAAATAATGCACAGTTATTTTAAAATACGGATAGCGATGTAAACCTACGTTTTTTGTAGGTTTATTTTTTTTTATGCATAAAATGCTTGTGATTTTTTTCATTATCAAGTACCCTTATATAGAGAATGAGAATCGTTATCAATTATATTTTGGAGGAGAAAATGAAAAGAATCAGTGTTTTTCTGCTGTTTTGTATCTTAATGATCACCTCGTTATTTGTTGGCACCCACGAGCTTTCAATAGCTGGATTGCTGGCAGGGGTACCGGAAGCATGGATGGTTCTGGTCAAAATCAGACTGCCACGAACGATCAGTTTAGTGATTGCCGGGAGCATCGTGAGTCTTTGCGGCAAGGTTATGCAGCATTTACTGCAAAATAAATTTGTGGCAGCTGAAGGAGTAGGACTAAGTGATAGTGCCAGATTGGGCATTTTGATGGTTATGTTGTTTTTGCCGAATGGCTCGGTTTTACTGCGGACGGCAGTGGCTGCTTTGTTTGCCTATCTTGGTGTCTTGCTGTTTCTGTCGATCAGTCGATTATTGCCGAAGGACAACCCCATGATGCTGCCATTGGCTGGGGTGATGTTTGGCAATATCATTGGCGCAGTCAGCGGCTTCTTGGCCTATCGTTATCAATTAGTCCAAAATGTATCTTCATGGCTGCAAGGCAATTTTGCAACGATCACAGTCGGCCAATATGAATGGTTATATCTCATCATTCCTGTATTCTTTCTCTTATATTTTGTGACCTATGAAATCACGATTGCCGGGTTGGGAGAAGATGTTGCCCGTAGTTTAGGTATCAATTATGGCTTCTTGCGGATGTTCGTTCTAGGGTTAGTGGCCTTTGCCAGCAGTATTGTTTTGTTGATGGTGGGACAGTTGCCTTTCTTAGGGATCGTGGTACCAAATATGATTGGCATATTCTTTGGCGATCATTTAAAGAACAATTTGTGGTTGACTTGTTTTGCCGGCAGCAGTTTCTTGCTGATCTGCGATCTCTTAGCCAGGACCGTGATTGCACCGTATGAAATGCCTGTCAGCGTGATTGCGGGCATGATTGGCGGCAGCTTATTCTTAGGTTTACTATTTTGGAGGCAGATACGATGAAAGTAAAAGTGGGGAGTTTGTTCCTTTTGAGCCTATGTGCAGTCTTTGCTTATTTAACCTATAACACATATGGCAACTGGTCTTTTGCTTTCGCGTTGCGGGGCAGACGCTTGCTGGCCTTTGGACTTGTAGCGATCGCTAGTTCATTCAGTACGTTTACGTTGCAGACGATGACGCAAAATCGTTATTTGACCCCTGGCATTCTAGGATTAGATCAATTATATGTTCTGATCCAGACCCTGTCGTTTTTCTTGGTAGGGGGGATTCAAATACTCAGTCAGGAAACGACAACGATGTTTTTGTTGTCAATCTTGGCCACAGCGCTCTTGGGCAGTCTGCTGATTGGATTTTTTTATCAGAATAAAGGCCATCATTTATTTTTGTTATTGATGGCGGGCATGATCTGCGGCACGATGTTCAGCAGTTATAGTACTTTTTTGCAAGTCTTGATGGACCCAAATGAATACGATATGCTTCAAGGCCGGTTGTTTGCCAGCTTTAATCACATTCATACACAGCATTTGCTATGGGCAGCCGGCATCATCTTGCTCGGCAGTCTTTGTCTGGTCTTTTTGATTCCTGAACTGAATGTCCTTCATTTAGGCAGGCGACAATCCGTGAGTTTGGGGATACCAGTACCTTTCGTGCATCGCTTGCTGTTGTTTTTGATTGCTCTGCTCACCGGAACCGCCTCAGCATTGGTTGGTCCGACCGTCTTTTTAGGATTCGTGGTCGTGACCATCACTTATCAAGTCATACCAACTTTTCGCCACGGATGGCTTTTTCTTGGCGGCACGCTAATCGCCTTTTTGTTGCTGGTCTTTGGGCAATTTTTTGTAGAACAAGTCTTTGGTTGGACGATCACAGTCAATACTGTGATCCAATTTTTAGGCGGTCTGTTCTTTATATCGAAATTGATTCTGGAAAGGAAAAAAGGATGATCGAAACAGTAAATCTCCATCAATCATATGGGAAAACGCCAATCATTAAAGCCTGTGATCTGACATTACCAGAAGGACAGCTGATTGCCTTGATTGGACCCAATGGTGCCGGCAAAAGCACTTTGCTTTCTCTGCTTAGCCGCGTGCTAAATGAACGGACAGGCGCCATTTATCTGGACGGCAGAGAATTAAAACAATGGCTTGGGAAAGAATTGGCACGAAAGTTGGCCTATCTGCAGCAGAGCAATCAATATGGTGTGCACTTAACCGTTGAAGAACTCGTGGCTTTTGGCCGTTATCCTTATAACCGCGGACGCCAAACCGTTGCAGATGAACAGATCATTGCTTCAGCAATCCACAAAGTGGGACTGGCAGATTTCAAAGAGCGGTCGATCCATGCGCTATCCGGCGGACAATTGCAGCGGGTCTACTTGGCAATGGTTTTAGCGCAGGAAACCGATTATATCTTGTTAGATGAGCCTTTGAATAATTTAGACTTAAAACATGCGAGCCAGCTCATGAATCATTTGACCGAGTTGGTGCAATCAGAAAAGAAAACGGTAGTGATCGTGTTACACGACATCAATTATGCGGCACGCTATGCAGACTATATCGTTGCCATGAAAGACGGCCAAGTCTTGCGTGCTGGCAGCACAACAGAGATCATCCAAGAATCTCTGTTGTCTGAATTATATGAATTACCTATCAAATTGGTACCCGTGGAGGGCAGTTATTTTTGCTACCCCTTCACATAAAAAAAATTTAGGAGGATACAATGAAGAAATTAGTTATAGGCGTAATCACGATCGGGATGTTTTTGGGGTTGGCTGCTTGCGGAAGCAGTACAACGCAAGAAGAGAGTCAAACAGCAGCATCAACAGCTGCACAAACAGAGGCGTCTACGGAAGACACACCTACTAACATCGAAGTGACAGACAGCAATGGCAAGGTGACTGTACCCTATCAGCCAGAAAAAGTCGTGGTTTTCGATAACAGTGCAATAGACACCATGAATGTGCTGGGTGTCGGCGATCGAGTGGTGGGTGCTGCTATCAGCAATTTGCCCGCGTATCTATCTGCATTTGAAACGGTGGAATCCGCAGGCGGCATCAAAGAACCTGATTTAGAAAAAATCAATCAGCTGCAGCCGGACTTGATCATCATTTCTGGCCGTCAAAGAGACTATCAAGATGAGTTAGCGGCGATTGCACCAACGATATTTCTTTCTGTGGACAATGATGATACTTGGGCTTCGATCGAAAGCAATATCCAAACACTGGCAGAAATCTTTGGCAAAGAGGAAGAAGCGCAGCGTCAGATGGCTGATTTGCAAAGCCAAATCGACACCTTGCATGCCAGTGCCGAAGAAAGCGGGTTAACGGCGCTTATCGTGATGGTCAACGAAGGCAATTTGTCTGCTTTTGGTCCAGGTTCTCGTTATAGTATTTTGTATGATACTTTCGGCTTCATTCCAGTGGATGATACGTTGGAGGCATCGACCCATGGAGAAAGCATCTCGTATGAATTTTTGTTAGAAAAAAATCCAGATCTGATTTTTGTTGTGGACCGCACGCAAGCAATTGGCGGCGAAGAATCGCAATCTGCTTTTATCAGTAACGAGATCGTGCAAGAAACGACTGCTGGTCAAAATGATCATATCATTGAGTTGGATGCGGCGGTTTGGTATTTGGCAGGATCAGGGATAGAATCAATTGAACGAATGCTGGCGGATGTCCAACCAGCTGTTGAATAAGTAAATCAATGCAAAAAGAAGTGATGACAGGTCACTTCTTTTTTTTGTATTCAAGTAAGACCTTAGACCGATTTTGGTAAATTTTAGCAAGTTTACTTTACCTGTCGTAGTAATTGTTTTATAATTAGTACGACAGATGCAGTAATTGAGGAGGGATCGTATGATTTCGAGTGACGGGATTCGGGGATACAATGATGCGATCATTCTATCTATTCTTGCAAAAGAAGATTCATATGGCTATGCGATTTCTAAACAGATCCGAGAAGGAACAGATGGCGTCTATGTCATCAAAGAAACCACGCTATACTCTGCCTTTACCCGCTTGGAAAAGCAAGGCCTGATCCGTTCATATCCAGGTGAAGTGACCCATGGCAAGAAAAGGACCTATTATCAGATCACGTCCGCAGGCAAGCAGTTATTGAAAGAGAAACGAACAGAATGGCAACAGACCAAAATCGTCGTTGACCAGTTCTTACAAGGAGGAGCAAAATGAAAACCATACATGACTATTTAGACAGTTTATTCTTGAACGTGCCAATCACACCTGAAACGAGAAAAGCCAAAGAAGATTTATCCGCGATCATGGAGGACCATTACCATGAATTGATCAGTCAAGGAAAAAGCGAACATGAAGCGATCGGTGCAGTCATCAGCGAATTTGGCTCTGTGGATGAACTCTTACAGGCATTGGACATTTCATCTGAAGCAGCGCAAGAGGATGAGGACTGGACAGATGCCCTCAGCGAAGAAGAATCTTTTGACTATTGGCAGACGGTGCGCTATTTTGCTTTGTATGTGTCAACAGGCATTGGTCTATGTATTGCCTCGCTTGCTATTATGTCATTTTTGTTAGGGCAAGGCTCTGGCGCGTTGGGGGTCTTGATGATGCTGGTTTTTGGTGCACTCGGGGTAGGGTTCATCCTATCTGCTGCTTTAAAATATGCAGCGAGCCGCAAGAAAATGGATGATCGCTTTATCTCAAAAACGATCAAACACATTGCACGGCAGCAATTGGAAGATTACGAAAAAAGTTTTCGGATTGGTTTGGTCTTGGGGATCGGCTTGTGTATTTTCTCTTTGGCTCCTGTACTGATGAGTAGTATCTTTTACTATGATATGCCTTTTGGTGTTGCGCTATTTTTATTGATGGTGGCTGTGGGGGTCTTCTTCATTGTTTACGTCAGTGTGATTCGCTCAGGTTATGCAAAATTAGTCAATGAAACGTATTTTATTCGAGATGAAGATCAGATGGGGCATCGGGCCAGCAAGCATAAATATGGGGATGCAGCAGGGAAAGTTATTTTCTTTCATACGGTCTATTGGCCAGTGATTTTGGTGGTATATTTTATGTGGTCATTTGTATTTCATGCTTGGGCCTATTCTTGGCTGATTTTCGTTGTAGGGGGCATTTTACAAGATTTCTTTTTGGCGCAAGTGAATCGAAAACGCAACTAAAGAAACAGCCTTCTGGCAAGCAAGGTTTCTTTACATCCCGTGATAGCAGGTTTAAAATCACAGTGTACATGAGAATGGTCAAGCATTTCAAGATCATTATCTAGTGGAAGAAGCCCGTCTGGATGATACGGTTTTAGAATTACCAGGGGCGACGATTGTTGGATTGTTCCATTTCTTAACGACGCAAACTAAATAAATAGATGATCCGTTTCCGAAAAATCGAGAGCGGGTCTTTTTTTGTAATTGAGAATCAAGATAGTAAATGAGAATGCTCAGAGGATTAAAATAACGTTCATAATAAAGGTCAGCCAAAAATCATATAATATTTTTCAGGAGAGTAAAAGGAAAACGCTTATTTATGAGGAGAAAATAATTTAAATAAAGGAATTCTGCGAGAACTATTGCAATTTTCGGTGAATTAGTCTAATAATTAATAGAGATTATTCTCAAATAATAATTCTAATTGGAGGAAATGTAATGTCATTAATTGGAAAAGAAATTGGTTCATTCGAAGCGCAAGCTTATCACGAAGGTAAATTTATCGATGTTTCATCTGAAGATTTCAAAGGGAAATGGAATGTTGTCTGCTTCTACCCAGCGGATTTCTCTTTTGTATGTCCAACAGAATTGGAAGACTTGCAAGATCAATATCATGCATTGAAAGAATTGGGCACTGAAGTTTACTCAGTTTCAACTGATACACATTATGTCCATAAAGCGTGGCATGATCATTCTGACGCAATCAACAAAATCGAATACATCATGATCGCAGATCCTTCTCATGTGATCTCAGAGATCTTTGATGTGCTGGATGAAGCCTCTGGCTTGTCACAACGGGGCACGTTCATTATCGATCCTGATGGTGTCGTTCAAACAGTCGAAATCAATGCTGACGGGATTGGCCGCGATGCAAGCGGATTGATCGATAAAATCCGTGCAGCGCAATATGTACGCACCCATCCAGGGGAAGTATGTCCAGCCAAGTGGAAAGAAGGCGAAGATACACTTACACCTAGTTTGGACCTAGTAGGGAAAATATAGGAGGTACACATGGGATTAGATAAAGGGATCAAAGATCAATTAACTCAATATTTGGCGATGCTAGAAGCGGATGTTGTCTTTACAGCTTCGTTAGGCGCAGATGAAGGCTCGGCAAAAGTACGGGACTTTTTAACTGAAATCGCTGAAATGTCGCCAAAAATCTCGATGCAAGAACAAAGTTTGGAACGGACACCGAGTTTTTCCATCGAACAACCAGGAAAGACCAGCGGCATCGTTTTTGCTGGATTACCTCTTGGGCATGAATTCACATCATTTATTCTGGCATTGCTGCAAGTCAGCGGTCGTCCGCCGAAAATTGATGCGGCATTGCAAAAGCGGATCAAAGCCATTGATCGGCCGCTTTACTTTGAAACCTATGTTAGTTTGACTTGTCATAACTGTCCGGATGTTGTACAAGCATTGAATATCATGGCTGTCTTGAATTCGAATATTCGTCATACAATGATCGAAGGCGGTATGTTCAAAGATGAAATCGATCAAAAGAAAATCATGGCTGTACCAACGGTCTTTTTAGACAATGAAGAATTTGCCAGCGGTCGCCAAACGATTGAACAATTGTTAGAAAAAGCAGCTGGGCCAACCAGTAAAGAAGCCTTTACGGATAAAGAAGTATTTGATGTCCTTGTGGTCGGTGGCGGACCTGCTGGTGGAAGTGCAGCGGTATATGCAGCGCGTAAAGGAATCAAAACCGGTATGGTGGCTGAAACTTTCGGCGGACAGGTGATGGAAACACTAGGGATCGAGAATATGATCGGCACCTTGTATACCGAAGGACCTAAATTGATGCGTCAAGTGGAAGATCATGTCAATGAGTATCAAGTCGATGTGATGAAAGGCCAGCGTGCCAAAGATATCCGCCGCAATGAATTTGTTGAAGTAGAATTAGATAATGGTGCTATTTTACAAACCAAAACAGCCATCTTGGCCACAGGTGCCCGTTGGCGCAATATCAATGTGCCAGGAGAGAAAGAATTCAAAAATAAAGGGGTCGCATACTGCCCTCATTGCGATGGCCCACTATTTGCTGGAAAAGAAGTAGCAGTCATCGGCGGCGGAAACTCCGGTATCGAAGCAGCGATCGACTTAGCAGGGATGGCAAAGCATGTCTATGTATTGGAATTCTTGCCAGAGTTGAAAGCTGATTTGGTCTTGCAAAAGAGATTGCAGACATTAGACAACGTCACTGTTATTACAAACGCTGCAACCAAAGAAATCACTGGATCAGATCACGTAGAGCAGTTGACTTATACGGATCGTGCGTCAAACGGTGAATTCACATTGGCTGTTGAAGGGGTCTTTATTCTGATTGGCTTGATGCCCAATACAGAATGGTTGCAAGACCGGATCGTCTTGAATCAGCGGAATGAAATTGTTGTTGACAAACAAGGCGCGACCAACATTGAAGGGGTCTTTGCTGCCGGCGATTGTACAGATAGTGCCTACAAGCAAATTATTATTTCAATGGGATCTGGTGCCACTGCAGCATTAGGTGCTTTCGATCATTTGATTCGCTCGTAAGCCAACTTATTTGATAAAAACACCAAAGTGATCTGACTTTGGTGTTTTTGATTTGCAGGACCAGGCCAAATGTTGACAAGTTTCAGTGGTTTCGTTTACAATGAATGAAACACGTTCAAAAAGCGAAAGAGGTATGTTATGAGTGTCTACGGTATCTAATCAGACAATTTAAACAAATAAACGAAATAAAGTATGTTTATTTGTTGTGCCTGCAGATACCGATACAAATCGTTATTGATGAAACAGGTGATGGGGAACTATCGCTTTTTTTGTACACTTTTTTGGACGCAGAGATGTTCGGATTCTGCAGGCACCAGAAAGGACAACCGACATGAAGATACCTCAAGCAGCAGAATTTGAACAAATCAAAGTACAAGTAAAAAAGAAAATCATCAGTGATTACGGCAAAAACTTATTTTCATCTGAGGCACCGGCAGCTTCTTACACAACAGCAGTTAAGCGGATGGAGGAAACAAAGGAAGCCGTCACGTTATTGGCAGCAGGCCTTGCCGTGCCATTTATGGGCATACAGCATGCGCAATCTGATACAGAAAAAATCGAAAAAGGTTTTATTTTGATGCCCCATGAATTGGTGTCTTATGGCGACTTTTTACGATCTATGCCGAGAATCAAAACTTTCTTTGAAAAGCACCGCGCTTTGGCACCGATTTTGGCCGGATATAGTGATTCGTTGGCGGATTTTACGCTGATCACTGAGAAAATCAGCCAATCCATCCGTCATCAGCGCATTGATCCAGAGGCAAATCGGCATTTGCGCAAGATCGTTCGTAAAATTGATCAGATCGAAGCTGATTTAAAAAAAGTTTTTTTAAAGTTTTTATCACAAGGGAAGTACTTGCAAGACAACCGCATGATCAAGAAGAATGATCGCTATACATTGCCGGTACGCGTAGAGTGGCAGCATCAATTCAAAGGGTCGATCATTGAACGATCCAACAAAGGCGGAACTGTCTTCATTGAGCCCGAGACAGTTGCCCGGTTAAATGATCGTTTGATTCTGGCAGAAGCGGAAAAAACAGCGATCGAGTATCAGATTTTAGCTGAACTGACCGGCTTGATTGCTGAGGAATTGCCGTTGATCCACCAAGGCTTAGACTGCTTAGCTGTGCTCGATGTGATTTTTGCCAAGGGCAAATTTTGCCGAGACATCAACGGGATGCCCTTGACGCTCAACCAGAAGGAAGAACTAATCTTGGATCAGGTCAAGCATCCTTTGCTTGGCGATGAAGCAGTTCCTCTAGATTTGTCTTTAGGCATGCAAACACGCTGTATGGTGATCACAGGACCAAATGCAGGAGGCAAAACAGTTGTTTTAAAAACGGTGGCCTTGATTTGTGCCATGGCGCATCATGGGTTGTTTCCTAACCATCATGGTCAAAGCAGCATCCCGTTTTTAAAAAGTCTTTCGATGGATATCGGCGACCAGCAAAGTTTGGCGAATGCCTTAAGTACTTTTTCAGGCCATATGGCAAATATTGCCGGTATTTTAGCTGAAAATCAGCGCAATTCTATTGTGTTATTGGATGAGATTGGTAGTGGCACGGAACCAAATGAAGGCGCCGCACTCGCAATCGCGATCATGGATGCCATCTATCGTTCCGGGGCATTGCTGATCGCCACGACGCATTATGGTGAAATCAAGCAGTTTGCAGTGGATCATCCTGACTTCCAAACGGCTGCTATGGCTTTTGATCCCCAGACATTGGCACCTAAGTATCGTCTATTGGTCAATCAGGTAGGCGAAAGCAATGCTTTTTGGATCGCTGAGAAAATGCAGATCCCCAAACCAATCGTTGCCAAAGCAATCACTTATTTGTCGAGCAAAGCGTACCCTTTGCAAAAAAATGTGTTTGCACCGCTTCCTGAGCATACACATTTATCTGAACATTCCCAGTTACTGAGCAAGGGTGATCAAGTGTTAGCAGGAGATCGAGGGCAAAAGGGGATATTTTATCAGTATGCGGACAACGGTCAGGCCAAAGTATGGATCGATGAGGAGATGGCCATGGTCGCAGTGAAAAGAATTCGCTTGCTGATCAAACAAACGGAATTGTATCCGGAAGGGTATGATCTTGATCAATTATTTATAGATCATCGCACGTATAAGTTCAATAAAGATTTGTCTCGCGGATCCAAAAAAGCGTATAAACAATTAAAGAAACAAGGGAAACAGAAACCTTAACCATATAAAGGCGAACACTCTATGGAACGGTGTATGCCTTTAAGGAGAAAGATCGTTGTTCAGATAATGTCTGAATAGCGACCTTTTTTTATTACGAAAGTTATTTATTTTTAAATAAGACGTTTAAAAGACCAAAAGAGTAAAATTCAGAAAGTGATTGAATATCTTCAAAACGAGGGATATAATTAAGAAATAGTAAAGAATATCCTTTATTATTTGGCGGCTATTGTCAAAGCGGTCGAAGAAAGGTAACATCTTACTGGATATAAAATAACAATAAACCTTGTTAGGTGAGGCTCCTATACAAACATAGGCTATTGCGCAGAAACGTCGAAAGACGCCAATGTGTAAAACAGGAATTGTCGGATTAAGGCTTTTCATAAAATAGCTAAGCAAGTTGATTTGCTTTACGTTGTATAGTGCTAAAACTCGGACGATGAGATTGCAAAAAGTCTAACGTCCTAAGGGAAGTTAGACTTTTTTCTTAGGCTGCACGTTAGATCGATGACCGTCTGAACACCGACTCTAAGGCAAAGAGGAGTGGATCGAATGAAAACGAAAAAGACGGATTGGCTCATGGTCCTATCGTATATTGTCTTAAGTACGATTGGGCTTTTGATGATTTACAGCGCAAGTTCGTTTCGCCTATTGACGATTGGGGCACAGCCTTCCGCATTGTTCAAACGGCAGTTGATTTTTTTGGTATTAAGCTGGGGATTGATTCTTTTGCTGCAGCGGGTGCGCGTTCAAGTGCTGCTAGGGCGTTCTTTGGCTGTAGGTTTGATTGGCTTTGGCGTATTGACGCTTTTATTGGCTCATATACCGTTTTTTGGCGTGACTGTCAATGGCGCCCAAAGATGGGTAGCAATCGCTGGGCTACAGTTCCAGCCTTCTGAGATCGTCAATGTGGGCATGATTTTGTACCTGGCGCACTTTTTTAAGGCGCCGAAAGCTTCGTTGCAAGAGATGAAGAAACCATTTGTGCTGCTTGTGGTATGCTGCTTGCTGATACTCTTTCAACCAAAAGTGGCTGGGGTCTTTATCTTGTTGTTTTTGGCTTTTATGATGATCACAACTGTTCAAGTCCCAGTCAAGGTCACGGCGCTGTTATTTGGTGGTTTAGTCCTGATGATGGGATGCGTAGGGGGACTGATTCTGCTTCTAGGTCAGCATAATTTGTTGCCAACGATGTTTGCACATGTCTATAACCGGATTCGCTTGGTCGGGAATCCTTTTTCTGATCCATATGGCCAAGGATTTCAGATGATCCATTCTTATTATGCCTTGTTTAATGGTGGTTTAAGCGGATTGGGTTTAGGCAATAGTATTACGAAAAAAGGGTTTTTGCCAGTAGCTGAAACTGACTTTATTTTCTCTGTTCTGGTAGAAGAAATGGGCTTGATTTTCGGTATCTTTGTGATTGGCTTGTTGTTTACGATCATTATGCGCTTGTTCATGCGTAGTGCCACATGCCAGGATAACCAGGTTGGGCTGATTTTGCTTGGTACAGCGACTTTATTGTTGATGCAAACCAGTATCAATATTGCCAGTATCCTCGGCCTGATGCCGATGACTGGTGTGCCGCTGCCATTCATCAGTTATGGTGGATCCAGTTATTTTATCTTATCTTTTGCCTTCGGGTTATGTCTAAAATTGGCGAGAGAGGAAGTGGAACAATATGCGATTGTACAAACAGCGTGAAATCAATTATGCCTTGTTATTACCGATTTTTTTATTGTATCTACTGAGTATTTGGGTCCAATATCAAGCGGCAGTAATGGATGGTCGCGAACCAGGTTCCGTGATGCTGCGGCAGATTATATTTTGTGTGTTGTCGGTCCTTGTATTAGGGGCGGCTAGCTTATTAAAAACATCGTTTCTATTGCGTTATTCTGGCATCTGGTATGTCCTATCTCTTGGACTGATGGCATCGTTGCATTGGTTATATGATCCCTTCATGTTTGCTGAAACACATACAAAGCGTTGGTTGCGGATCGGCAGCTTTACGATCCAACCTTCTGAATTGATGAAAATCGCCTTTGTTTTATTTATGGTCTATTTGACCTTACGCTATGAAAAACGCAAAACAACGCGCACGATTCAAACCGATAAGATGTATGTTGGCAGCATTTTATTATATAGTGTACCGACATTTTTGCTGATGTATATGCAGCGAGATTTTGGGACTAGCCTGGTTTTTGTTGTGATGCTGGCGGCATTATTTGTTATTTCCGGTGTTCATTGGAAAATATTGACGGTGATCGCTAGTCTTGCTGTTTTCGTTGGCGGTGTTTTGCTGTTGCTGGTATTTACAGAATGGGGCAATCGGCTACTATTCCAATTGACCTTTTCTCAGTATCAGCTTGACAGAGTCAAAGCATGGGTCGATCCTTTTGCCTATCAAGATTCGATTGCTTTCCAGCAAGTACGTAGTATGTTGGCCATTGGTTCTGGTGGATTGTTAGGGGCAAGTCCAGAGCATGTGACTGTGTATGTGCCAGTCCGGGAATCCGATATGGTCTTTACTGTCATTGGAGAAACCTTTGGCTTTTTAGGCAGTACTTTGGTGATTTTTTTGTATTTCTATTTGATTTATCAAGTGATTTTCGCGGCGTTATCTACAAACAACAAAGCTTCAGTCTATATTGCCATCACATTTATTTTTGGTTTAGTCTTTCAGATTTTCGAAAATATCGGTGCAGCGATCGGATTATTGCCTTTGACGGGTATCCCCTTGCCGTTTCTGAGTCAAGGAGGCACCTCTTTACTGGCGATCAGCATGGCGATGGGCATCATTTTGGGCTTGAACAAAGCGCCTTTACTGGCAATCGATTCAAGACAGGATTCGGAAATGAGGTTTGAGTGAGTATGCATCAAAAGCGATATCTGATTTGTAGTGCTGTTCTCGCCGTTCTTTTCTTGCTATTGTCGCTGCTCGTCTGGTTGCATCCAGCTATGTTGTCAACGATTGACCATTTGTTCAGTCAATGGCCATTGCATCGTTCAGATCAATTAGATACTTTTTTTTGCGCAATTGCAGCGACGGCCACCATCATACCTATCACAGCTGCTCTTTTACTTTTAAGCATCGGTTTATGCTGGCGTCGTTCGTGGACATTGATGATTTGGCTCTGGGGGAACTTGATTCTGGTCAGCGGCTTGGGCAAAGGGATCAAATCAATGATCGCGCGTCCAAGACCTTCATTTGCCGGTCATGCAGAACGGGCATCTTTCAGCTTTCCTAGCGGCCATACCTTATTGGCGGTTACCTTCGTTCTGACTTGCATCGTCATCTTTCCATATTTGATGGCTTCTGAGTCTTCAAGACGTCAATCGCATATTAGGAAATGGGTGATGGCCGGTGGTATGGTCTATATTTTGCTGGTGATGATGACGCGCGTGTATTTTGGTGTGCACTATCCCAGTGATCTGCTGGCTAGTCTTTGTTTGAGCGGGTCAGTCAGCAGTTTGACATATAGTGTGTTTGTCCACTTCAGTGAATCGGATAGAGCATTGGCAAGCAACCAGATCAAATGACCACTTGATAATAAATGTCCTTTATTCAGCTGAAAACGTTGACAGGTGTGTTTCGCCACGATACCATGAATAAAATGAGCCAAATAAGGCATGATGTATTTGGCAGAGGTGAGGAGTGGCTATGATGATCGTATTTCAGGAAGGTGTCCCTCACGATGAGGCACAAATTTTGGCATTATATCAAGAAGTTGGTTGGACACTGTACACCCGAAAGCCTGAGAAATTGCTGGCGGGTTTGCGGCGTTCTGATGTGCTGGCAGCGTATGATCAAGAGCGCTTAGTCGGTTTGATCAGAGCTGTAACAGATGGAGAAACGATCTTGTATATCCAGGATCTATTGGTTTTGCCGAATTATCAACGGCAAAATATCGGCCGAACGTTGTTAGAAAAGATGATTGCCGCTTTTCCAGATGTACGACAAAAGATTCTTTTGACAGATGACCAGATACAATCTATGTCATTTTATGAAGCATGCGGCTTTAAACAAGTGGGCAAAACAGGTGGGGTAGCATACGGCTTTTCTTCATGAGAGGAAGATCAGATACACGCTGGCAATGGCTAAAAAAAGGAGAAGGTGTGAATAGATGGGGAAGTGGCTGCTGTTGTTTATCGCTTTATTTGTTGGTCTTGGGGCTTGTGCTGGGGGAATGATTGCATGGCTGAGTTGGCAGCCGCTGGAAAATGGTGACACATACATGGGGTTGTCACATACCATGCTGCGGCATACGCCCTTTTCTACTTTTTTGGTTCCTGGCATTTTTTTGTTTTTGGTATTGGGCCTAGGAAATTTAAGTGCGGCGTTGTTGATGATACGGAAAAAAGATAACTATCTAAGCATGTGTATGGGTGGCTGCTTGGTTGCTTGGGTTCTCATTCAAGTGGGGATGTTGCGGGGCGGAAATGGGCTGCATGTCTTCTTCTTGCTGATTGGTTTCTTACAATTTGGACTGAGCAGACATATCATTCGTGTGGCTCACCAACATATTCCTTTTTCCGCACATCAAAATTAATCGGTAAATGCGTTTCATTTAAACATATAAACATATAAATCATTTAAAGCCATTTGGAGGAAAATCATTTGAAGTTTTTACAAAAATCAAAAATTTTTGCATGTTTGGTGATCATTTGCCTGACAGGACTAGCAATCTGGATCTTTTCTAATATATTATTCGTTTTCAGACCCCTTGAGGCTGTTTTTTCGAGTGTCTTTCTGCCAGTCTTGATTTCGATCTTTATTTTTTACATCTTTTTGCCTTTTTTCAATTGGGTCAAACGTGTGACCCAGAAAAAACAAGTGGCTCTGATGTTGACATTGTTGTTGATTGTCTTTGCGGCTTACTTGATCATCCAAGTCATTGGTCCTGCCTTGGCCGCTGAAATGGGACGCTTTATCAGTCAAGTGCCAATCATCATCAATTTAGTGATTGAGAATATTGATCATTCTTATTTGCAAACGGTCTTTGATCCATTGGTGGAATCTGTCAATTTTTCACAAATCGGCAATTTTGCGCTGCAATTTTTGACAGGGGCTACCAATAGTTTAACCAGCCTGATCTCGATCGTATCTCATTCGGCGATTATTTTGTTCACGATTCCGCTGCTATTGGTTTATATGTTCAAAGATGGGGACCGGCTGCCAGCACTTCTTTCAGAGAAATCACCCAAAAAGTATCGCGCCTTGATTTTGCAGTTGTGTGATGATTTCCATCAAGCGGCTTCAGCTTATATCGGCGGCAAATTGCTTGTATGTTCTTATGTTGCTGTATCTAGTTATTTGGTTTTCTCTTTACTAGGTTTGCAAAATGCCCTTTTATTAGGGCTGATTTGCGGGGTACTGGACATTATTCCTTACTTTGGTCCTTTTATTGGGGCTGCACCGGCATTCTTATTTGCACTCAGTCAAGATATCCAAACAAGTCTACTTCTGGTGCTTGGGATCACGATCATTCAGTTTGGTGAATCGTATTTGGTTTCTCCATTAGTGATGAATAAAGTGCTGCACATCCATCCAATCATTGCTGTCTTTTTGTTGTTGATTGCTGGGAACCTGTTAGGGTTTGTAGGAATGATCGTGGCTCTGCCTGTCTACTCGATCGTTGTGGCCATGTCGGGTACGTTTATTCGTTATTGGCAAGCGCATCGTTTATCGCATTCAGTGATTGAAAAAGAATAACATTGTTGAAACAGTTATCCTCGGATAGCTGTTTTTTTGTACGATCCCACAACATTTTTTTCAGTAAATTGCGATCCCTTTGACACCCATAACGTGCTATACTAATGTCACAGAAAGTCTTGAGGAGTGGGTAGGATGAACGTATTATGGAATCAAGATATCGTTGCACGAGATCAGGTAAACATCGATATAGAGGACCGTGGCTATCAATACGGTGATGGCATTTATGAGGTGATCAGAGTGTATGGTGGTCAGTGCTATATGTTGGCTGAACACATGGAAAGATTGACAACGAGTGCGAAAAAGATCAAACTAGCCTTGCCTTATGAGCCACAGCGGATTGCCGCCAATTTGCAGAAATTGATTGCCATTGAAGGCATCGACAATGGAGAAATCTACCTGCAGATCACAAGAGGCGTATTTTCTCCGAGAAATCACCAGTTTCCTGATCCAGGAACTGTTCAGCCAGTGTTGACAGCCAATGCAATTCCTTTCGAACGGCCAACAGAGATGCAGCAAAGAGGACTGAACGCAACTGTGATCCCAGACCAGCGGTGGTTGCATTGCGACATCAAATCGTTAAGTTTATTGGGAAATTTGTTGTCATTGGATGAAGCCATTGAAAAAGGCTTTGATGATGCTTTGCTGCAAAGAGATGGCTTTTTTACTGAAGCCTCGGCATCGAATCTTTGGTTCGTTTTAGAAGGAAAACTGTATACACATCCCGATGGACCTCTGGTCTTACCAGGGATCACCAAAATCAAGGTGCGGGAACTGTGCGGAGAATTGGGGCTATCGTTGCAAGAAGAAGCCGTATCGATTACTCGCTTAAAGGATGTCCAAGAATGCTTCTTGACCAATTCTGTTTGGGAAATCATACCGATCGTATCGGTTGATGGCCAATTGATTGGAAATGGCGAGAGAGGCCCAATCACGACGTTGTTGCAGCAAGCGTACATCGCCGCCATTTAGAGAACTGAAAAAACTGCACCAGATTCACCGAATCTTGGCGCAGTTTTTTGATTACCAGTCACTGGGATTCCACAATTTACCATCCAACTCACCTTGTTTAGAAGTGATACGCTGTTCTTGCTCTTGAAATAATGCAGCTAGCCCTTGTAAGAGGGCTTTTTCGTGATAGTCGTTGGTTTCATTGCTGGCAGCAGTAATGAGTTGTTCGATCCATGGTTCAATCATAGGGATTCCTCCAAACTATCCAATGCCTCATCTAAATCTTGAATCAGCTCACGATTTTCTTCCAATTGTGTCAATAAAGGTGCCAGCTGAGGTTTGACTTCGATGAGCGAGTGCAATCTATCTGCAAACCATTGCTGCTTTTGATCAAATGAAAAAGGATAGGGCATAGTGAGTAGTTGTTGATAGTCCACTACGAACCTTCGCTTTTGTGTTTCTGTTTTATACATGAACTGATCTAAGACGATCAAAGGCAGCACCGTCATGTGGTATTTTTGGGCCATTCTCAATTGCGGCCGCAATATTTCGTTGAAGCTGATTTGTTCATTGCCACCCAATTGAAATTCTTTTGCTGCCACACCAGTAGAAATGGCAAAGCCAATTTCTTTGCCGGTCAATAAAGGTTTTGCCTCTGTCCATATCGTATCGATCCAGGCTTTCATTTTAGCTGGAACACTATACCAATACAGGGGAAACTGGAGAATCAATCGATCACAATCTGCCAATAATGCCAGTTCATCCGCAAGGATAAACTGATCCAATTGATCAAGAAAATGAAGGGTCACGCCTGGGATTTTGGCACTTTCAGCAAAAAATCGCTGTGAAAGTGAATGCTGGTAGTTAGGGTGGCTCGCGATGACCAAAGTCTTTGTCATAAATGTATTCATCCTTTCATTATAGATGTACCACAAATTCGCACAAAGGGAAACTACTCTGCTTTTTTTAGGTTCATTTAAGGTGAGAAAGGTATGATCTAAAGAAACGCTACATGTGAAGGAGCAGTCTCATGATGAAAAAGGTCAAATTCGTTTGTATAAAAGGATCCGCGTTGTTGGTCTGGCTTGTGGCCAGTGGCATCGCTCTCGTTGAAAAAGGATCGGGTAGCAGCAGAAGAAAGACGCTAGAAGTGCCGAATAACCGGATCATTCAAGAAGACGGACAAGAGTTTACCATCAAGAAAGAGCCTTCTCTCTGACATTGTTGAACTAAATTTCTGGTAGTAAATAAGGGATAGTTGTACATTTCTTTGGCACGGGTATAATAAGAGTATCAAATGAAATGGACCGATGTGATGAATCATTTATATAAACAAATTCAGTATCAAATCCCCAAATTGAACCGTGTTGAAAAAAATGTATTAGACTATTGCTTGAGCGCCTCCACAATTGTTTCAGAGATGACAGCGACTCAATTGGCAGGTCAAACATTCACTAGTCAAGCGACAGTTTCCCGTATGGCAAAGAAACTTGGTTTTGCAGGATTCCAAGAATTTAAATTTGCTCTGAAAAGCCAGCAAACAGTGACAAAAATCGATACCCCAAGTTCAAGTAACCAACCACTTGCCTTGGTGCAGCTGATTCAACAAATGGTTGACGATTTTACCCAATCAATGCAAGGTATTGACCTGAAGCGTATACAGGCCGCTACAGAGTTACTGCTGAAAGCCAAACGAATCGAGTTTTTTGCACTGGGTCAAAGCATGCCCGTGGCATTATCTGCAAGCCGAAAATTACGATTTCTGGGCAAACCTGTTGGCGCCGCAACTGATTGGGATGAACTTTTTGCTGTAAGCAATCATCTGACAAGCAGTGATTTAGCCATTTTTATCAGTTTAAGTGGTGAAACGATTGGTATGTTGGATTATGCAGATCGGCTGCAGTCTCGTCAAGTGCCGATTATTGCTTTCACAGGTACACAGGGCAGTTCGTTGACAGAACGAGCAACCTTATCTTTCGTAGCCCAAAGCAGTACGATGTACACGCAAGATATTGATTTAAGCCCCCGCATTCCTTTGGCCGGAATCTTAGATGTTTTGATGATCCAATTTGCCTATCAATTGCAATTTGAGAAGAATAGCCATTCTGATTCTTGAATGGCTATTCTTCTTTTTCGTTGTGCCTTGTCTCATTTTATGATATCGTTTACATTTTTATTGTAAGGAAATATGAAACTAGGAGGAAATAAGCATGCAAAAAGCAAAAAAAGCTAGTTGGATGGAGATTTTTCAAGGATTAGGAAAAACATTCATGTTGCCGGTTGCATTACTGGCATTTATGGGATTGTTTTTAGGTATCGGCAGTGCCTTTTCTTCTGAAGCCACGATTGATGCCTTCCCTGTTTTAGGCGCAGGATGGTTGCAAGTGATCTTTCGGTTTATGTCAACGATTGGTGGTTTCGCATTCAGCTATCTGCCGGTGATGTTCGCCATGGCGATTCCATTAGGATTGGCGCGCAAAGAAAAAGGGGTAGCCGCTTTTTCAGGGTTTGTTGGTTATGTAGTCATGCATTTATCTATCAATTTTTATTTACAAGAAACCAACCAACTTGCAAGTACAGAACTGATGAGAGAATCAGGTCAAGAGATGGTCTTCGGCATTCAAACATTATCAATGGGGGTTTTAGGTGGTATTATAGCTGGACTTATCGTATATAAACTGCATACGAAATTTTATCATTTTCAATTACCCGATAGTTTTGCTTTCTTTTCAGGTGCCCGTTTTGTACCAATCGTCACTTCAATGACTCTGGCAATAACAGGTGTCGTGATCCCTATGATTTGGCCTGTGTTCGCGTTTGTTATTACTGCGATTGGCAATCTGATCCAGCAGGCAGGTCCATTTGGTCCGTTTCTGTTTGGTTCTGGTGAGCGCTTGCTTCTGCCTTTTGGGTTGCATCATATCTTGGTATCAATGATTCGCTTTACTGAAGCTGGGAGCAGTCAGATCGTTGATGGTCAGCAAGTTTTTGGTGCGTTGAATATCTTTTATGCAGAATTACAAAATGGTTTGAGTATCTCGCCAAGCGCGACAGCATTCTTGTCACAGGGGAAAATGCCAACATTTATGTTTGGTCTACCAGCTGCAGCGTTGGCAATGTATCAAACAGCCAAACCGCAAAATCGGCATAAAATCAAAGGCTTGCTGATCTCAGGTGTGATCGCAACTTTTGTCACCGGGATCACCGAGCCCATCGAGTTTCTATTCTTGTTCATCAGTCCGTTATTGTGGATTTTCCATGTGATCATGACGGGGGCTGGGTTTATGGTGATGAGTCTCTTAGGTGTGACGATAGGCAATACGGATGGCGGTATCCTAGATTTCATTATTTTTGGTGTCATGCAAGGAACTGATACAAAATGGTGGATGGTCTTAATCGTGGGTGCTTGCTGGTTTGCCCTTTACTATGTTGTGTTCAAGACCGTTATCGTACGTAAAGATTTGAAAACACCTGGGCGCGAAGAGACTGAACCCGAAGACATGACGTATTCCGACGAAGAATTGAAACATGATACCAAAGGCGGTTTTGATGCGACGGGGATACTACATGCACTGGGAGGTGCAGAAAATATTGAATCATTGGATAATTGTATTACTCGTTTGAGATTAGTCGTCAAAAATGGATCGATCATCGATGATGCGCGGTTGAAAAAATTAGGTGCTCTAGGTGTTGTGCATCTGAATGATACCAATATCCAAGTAATTATTGGTACGAAAGTAACCACAGTAAGAAATCAATTGGATGCCATCTTGTAGATGGATAGAGGAGTCGATGTTATGTTTTTTGATGAAGAGATAGATCGCAGAGGAACCCATTGTACGCAATGGGATTATATTGAGGATCGCTTTGGTCAAAAAGATTTGCTGCCTTTTACGATTTCAGATACTGATTTTAAGGTGCCAAGTGTGGTTGAAAAGGCACTGATCAAACGCATGCAGCATCCAGTCTACGGGTATACACGTTGGAACCATACTGATTTCAAACAATCAGTATATCTTTGGTACCAGAAGCGATTTGCGACTTCGATCAGTGAAGACTGGTTGGTTTATAGTCCATCAGTGATATACAGTATCAAACAATTGATAGATATTTTAACAGTTGCAGGGGATGGCGTGATCATTCAGACACCAGCTTATGATGCATTTTTTCATTTGATCATCAGTAATGACCGCCTGCTAGTTGACAATCCACTCCTATACCAAGACGGAAATTATCAGATCAATCTGACTGAACTTGCTCAGTTGATGGCTCAGCCAAATAATAAAGTTTTACTGTTATGCAGTCCGCATAATCCCACCGGCCGTGTGTGGAAGAAAGAAGAGTTAAGTGCGATCTTGCAGCTGGCCGATCAGCATGGTGTATTTGTTATCTCAGACGAAATCCATATGGATATATTAAGGCAGGGACAAGTTCATGTGCCGTTAATTCAGTTGGCTGATCAAAATATTGCGGTCGTGACATCGGGAAGCAAAACGTTCAATTTTCCTGGCTTGATTTATTCCTATGGACTGATCCCTAATCAAAACATCAGAGATAAATTCATCAAGCAAATGAAAGAAGCTAACGGCTTGAGTTCCACTAGTATTTTTGGCTTGACGGCGACGATTGCTGCGTATCAAGAAGGCGATACATGGGTAGATGCACTAAACCTTTATCTTGATCAGAATATATCTTTTGTAAAAAACTACTTGCAAAAGTATCATAGCGACATCAAGATAGTGAATAGTCAAGCAACATATTTGATGTGGTTGGATTGCTCAAAGCTGAGATTTTCAATGCCTGAGATTCAAGACCGATTGATCAATCAAGGGAAAATTGCGATCATGGATGGGGCAGTTTATGGAGAATCGGGAAAGCAATTTTTGCGTTTGAATATTGGTTGTCCTCGATCAAAACTCGAAGAAGGAATGACCAGGTTGACAAAAAGTCTGCAGTAGTAATGATTCATCAACAAAAAAACCGTTCACGCAAGAAGAGATCCTGTTTTCTTCTTCATTGCGCTTGCGGTTTTTTGTCTTCATTTTGTTCTCGCTTTTACGGGGGATGCGGGGGTTTTTTCAACGACATGGAGAAAACCATCACGGTCTTGGATGATCAAAATCGATTGATGGTCATAGCGGGTGATGATCTCACCTTTGATCAATTCGTTGGTAATGGTCCGATACTTGTGTGTTTGCATAGTCATTCCTCCCAACAGTTCCTTGTTCCTTCGCTTTTTTAGTGGAGGAACAGGTAACTTCATGATAAAGGATGAATGTATGGTTCGAAACAATTTTAGGTAAAATTTGTGTGAATACTAGTCAGCCAAATTAAAGCGCAACGTCATTTTTTGACTTCCTGATTCAACCATTTTGCCCAAAAGAGCAGTTGCTTGTTCCATGTAGTAATCCGCCATTTGTGCATTGGCCTTTTCTAAAAGCATTGCAGGCTGATCATGATCAAGCCATGCTTGATCCGTTTGGTGCTGGATGCGGCGGCTATAAGCCATCGTATCTAACTCAAATCTCGCTGCTAGATCACTATAACGGTCATAGTCGCTATCACCAATCAATGCAAGGGTCCGACTTAACCAGTAATGATTCAAAGGATCATAGACTTTCGTCGTATCTCGATAAGCAGCAGGTGTATCCGTGATATGGCTATAAAAAGGAACAACCCCATTGAACGTATTTGGTCCAAAAGCCAACCAATGGATTCCTGCAAGTTCAGGCGCGATATTGTTTCTGATTTGCAAAATATGGATCTGCTGGTTTCGGTTGAGCGCGATGGAACGAAATTGTTTTTTCTCTACCGCTGTGCCGGAACCATATGGGTCGAAAGGTGTATCTTGAAAATGACTGCTTAACGCCCATTTGACATCTTCAATCGTTAGCTTTCGTTTGGGATAACACAAGAAAGGCAATTCATGATCGATTGGCTCGGCCTCTAATCCACTGAAATGTTTTTGGATATACCAAGAACGAGGATTATTATACCGTGTATCTTTCTCAGTAGCACTGCCGAAAATATGACGTAGATTGACACCTTCAAAATCGGGATTCAAGTGGTGTTTGTCGATCATCTCTGGCAATCCTGCGGCGTATAAGACGTGATCAGCGTCAAAATCAAAGTGGTCGATATTCAAGCGATTTGGCGCGACGACATAGGCATCGTCAGGAATACGGATGGCCGCCCAGTGATGGCCACCAATGGTTTCCATGTACCAGACTTCATCCTGATCGGAAAAGGCAATACCATTAGACTCGTAGGTACCATATTGTGCGAGTAATTTACCTAAGCGCAAAACACCTTCTCGAGCGGAATGAATATACGGTAAGACGATACTGACAAAATCCGCTTCGCCGATGCCGGTGGATACAAAAGGATCGATTGCTAAGACCCGGGAATTGGTGGTAATGGTTTCTGTGCCGGTCATTGCCACATTCGCGGCATTGATTCCTGATGCCGCCCATACGCCTTGTGCAGGATCTGCTTCAGGTGTCGAAGTATAGCGCATTGGATCATTCGGTAATGCAACCGTACAGTCACTTAAAACGGCATAAAATGACGTGCTTTGTTGTTCAGGGGTGATCACCACAAATTTTTGCGGTTCTGATCCACTGCCGGAATCTTCATTACGGGCGATCATCGTTGATCCATCATTGGTGGCTTTTTTTCCCATCAAGATCGTGGTGCAAGAGGCTGTTTTTCTTTCCATACTTGTTCTCCTTACTTGTTCCCATATTTGTCATGTCTTTTAGAATTGATGTTAGTATAACGATTGTTTCTGCTATTTACAATGGAAAACCATCTACTTTGCAAAAACCATCGAATTTTCTATACTTATTTAGTACAATATAGTTTAGGACAATATTGGCATAACAAAAAGAAACGAGGAGAACAAATGAAACAAAAAATGAGACTAAAATGGATGGTCAGCTATGCAATCGTCATGAGTATTTTATTGGTGGGCTGTGCGAAACCAAGTATTGATGGCACCGACGCAACAATGGAAGCTTCATCAGCTGAAAAATCAGCAACTCAACGGAGTGCCGAGATTTCTTTTGTCAACAAAACCGATGAAGAGGCATCTTCTTTAACAGATAAAACTGTGACCTTTGATGAGGGAACAACGCTGATGTCGATCATGAAAGACAATTTTGATTTGGTAGAGGATCAGGGCATGATCACCAGTATTGATGGCCTGGCCCAAGATGAAAGCAACGGCTATTACTGGACTTACACGATCAATGATGAAATGATCAATACAGGCGCCAATGATACCTTCTTAGGGGAAAACGACAAAGTGGTTTTTACCTATGAAAAATTCGAATAAACAAGCATTTCTTCCCGTGCGGGAACTGGCATTTCTTAGTTTATTAACGGCTGCTGCAGTGGTCGGACGGACTTTGCTGCATCCTTTGCCGAACGTACAGCCAATGACAGTGATTTTCTTATTGATCGTTTTGTCATTGGGATTCAGTCGCGGCATGATCGTGGCGATCCTTTCGCTGGTCATTACCAATCTGTATATGGGGATGGGTCTGTGGACGGTCATGCAAATCATTAGTTATGCCGTCGTTTTAGCTATACAAGCAGTGCTTTGTTTGTCTCGCAGCTATCGGCAAACTAAGCTCTTGCAATTGTTGTACAGCATGAGTGCAGGATTTCTGTATGGGTGGGTGATTTCATGGTTAAGTGTTCAGTGGTATCAGCTGCCTCATTTTTGGCCTTATTACATACAAGGGCTCAGTTTTGATGCTTTGCATGCTTTTGGCAACGGTGCGTTTTATGTTTTATTGGCACCAGTATTCAGCCAACTGATCCAGCGTTTTTATCCTAAAAAAGACAAGATCAGCTGATCTTGTCTTTTTCTATGGCGTTAAGTTATACAATCAATTTTTCTTCTTGTGCAACTAAATCGCACAGTTTTGCGACGCCGGTCTCACCAGTTTCTTTGATGCAAACAGTAGCTGTATTTGTAAGGACATGTAAGACTTGAACTTCCACTAAATCTGGTTGTCCAATGACTTTTGCCCAATAATCAATGCTTAGATCTAACTGTGATTCATTCATCATGCACACCTCATTCTATTCAATTTAGCAATAGAATATCGGAAAGAATGATGAAAGTAAAGGATTTCACCTTGAATAGCATAATAAATGTTATTTTCACTTTATGATGCTTATGTGAAAAAAACCACAGGCATATTATTATCAGATTTTATCAGTGGCGCGTATGCTGATACTAAGTGAAAGGGGTTGCTGAACATGAAGTGGATCGTCAAAAAAGCAGATCTTGAAGTCTACCGCCAGAAGTTTGACGGCAAACTTGCAGCTTATGCAGAAGAAGCCAAAATGATTGCTCTCCCATTACCTAAATACTATATTCTGGTCCTTGATGAAGAAAAATTACATTTGATCCAGTTAGATTTGGACTTTAATGAAAAAGCCTTGCAAACCATTTTTTTGCATGATATCACACAGTTGCAATTCACCGGTGTCTTGAATAAGAAACTGAGTATTCGCACGCCGAACGCGACGATCAAACTATTGATCAAACCAATGGCGATGGGGATTCAAGAAGAGCAAAAACAGTTTCTAGCACGCATAGCCCAAATGGCCAAGTAAAAACCAACCAGAGCTGCCGCGATAGCTGCTCTGGTTGGTTTTTACTCTGGTGTACCGACGATTTTGATAAATGCGTCGATATTTTTAATTTTCATATGTTTGATCACCAACTGCTCACGCTTATTCCATTTTCCTTCTACTTCAAGGTTGTATTTATTTAATGGCAACCGTAAGACGTAGCTGGAAAGATAACGGTCTTTGATGATACAATTGACGATTTTATGGTCTTCAAGTAATTGGATCCCTGTCAACATCATAGGTGTTTCTTGAAAGACCCGGCTATTCACAAGCAATCCTGTATGTGTTTCGTTCATAGTCATTTCCTTTCTAAGCAGCATACATACTTCTTTCTACTAGCTATGTTACCCGATTTAGCAAGGAAAGGCAATTCACATGAAATAATTATCTGTCTATGATAAGCTGAAACAAAGGAGTGATTTTGATGGCTGGATACAATCGTTTTTCGAAAGAATGGCAAAATGCCTCGAAAGAACTGCGAGAGGGAAAAAGAAAGAACGCTAATAAAGGGCTGAAAACCCGGCAAAAAGTGGCTGAGGAAAAAAATAGAAAAGCCGATAATGCCTATACAACCGGTTTTTTGATCGGTTCTTTTCGGGAAATGTTTCGAAAGAAATAGATACTTGCCTACACATAAATATATAAGCCAGTCAGATCAAGTCGTGATAAAACGTCTTGATCTGACTGGCTTTGTTGGGCTTAAAATAAGTAGTTGAAAAAAACACCATTGAGAAAAGAAAAACTGAGATAAAACAAAAACAAGGTGACGATATCTAGGGGCAATCCTTGCAGTAATTTGGGGATCGCAGCAATCTCAACTCTTGTCCGCACACCGGATAACGCGAAGGCAAACAGCAAATACATCCCAGCTGCGGTCGCTAGGTGCAGCATATATTGATGATAGGGAAACTGCGTGACAGTTGCTAAGGTCAAAATCGGCACACTTATAAAGGTCGTTTTGATCAGATGGTCCGTCAGGTAACGCTTCTTGCCAGGAACGATTGCCAGGACGCCCCCAGTAACGATTAGGGCAATCAAAGCAGCAGTGACTAAGTTGGTCACGACGACGTTTCCGTATACGAGTTGAAGGTGCATCACCGCAAAAAACAACGTTCCACTGATAAAATAAGCTGCGCCAATGATGCTTGCAAGGTAACAGACGCGGGTCGTGACATTGGGCATTTTCTTGCCAACGAGAGGGGCCAGTTGTTGGCATACATAATTTGTCAAAATAATCATGAGAAACAGCACAAGTCTGTTGGCGATCGTCATATAGATTCCTCCTTTGAAAACAGTTGATCAACGCATGATTTTAAGATTGAAAGGGGTGGGTTTTCCTTCACCCAAGATTCTTAGACGCAAGAAACGATCGATCAATGGTGTAAAGCAATTCATGATCAAAATGGCATAACTCATTCCCTCATTGGTGAACCCATAAAAGCGGAAAAGAACGACAAGCAAGCCAACACCCAATGCAAATAAATTTTCACCGGCTTTCGTCCCAGGCGTAGATGCATAATCTGTGGCCATATAAATAGCCCCCAGCATCGCACCGCCACTGATGATATGGCCAATCACATGCTGCCATGTACCTGTGAATAATCCTTCAGGTCCTAAGATAAACGCAAAAACACCGATCGTTGCAAATATGATCAGGGGAATACGAGGAGAAATGATTTTACGCCAAACCAGAAAAATGCCACCCAGTAGCAGCAATAGCGCACTGGTTTCACCCACACGCCCACCAGTAAATCCCAAAAAGGCATCCCAAAGTTCTTGATTGGATAATGTATCACCGGCTTTCATCACAGCAAGCGGTGTTGCCCCTGAAACCACATCATTGGCCGTGGCTTGCGAGACGACGTCAGGACTGATACTGCCAAAAGGCGGATCGGGCCAACTGATCAGAAACATCTGATTGTAAAATAAACCAATCAATAAAGCCCGGCCCCCCAACGCTGGATTAAGAAAATTATAACCGATGCCGCCAAAGAATTCTTTGACGATGATCACCGCAAAAGCGACACCGATCACTGGGAAATACCAAGGCGCAGAGGGGGGAAGATTCATTGTCAATAATAAGGCAGTAATCACAATACTCAAATCAAATCGAATCGGGCGTTTGACTAAGAAAGACCAGCCAATGTCGGCAGCGAAAGCCGTCGCAAGCCCAATCAAAAATAAGCCATAGACCTTAAAACCGAAAAGGTAGCCTGAAAACAAAACTGCTGGTAGCAAAGCCAGAATCACTGCACCCATGATCTTTACCGTTTCGTTGTTGTCGCGAATATGTGGGTTAGGCGGTGTTTCTTGATTCTTTCGTTGTTGAAAGATTTTTTCACTCGCTGAATCTTGATAGTAATCAGGCACTTTCTTTCGCCTCCTCTTGCAGCTGCGCAACTTTGCTTTTTGCAGCTGTGATATTGGCGGCTAAAGACCGTTTCGCAGGGCAGACAAAGGTGCAAGCACCGCAATTGATACAAGCCTCTGCCAATAGATCTTCACATTTTTGATAATCACCTGCACGATAATATTGATCGATTTCCATCGGCATCAAACGCATGGGACAAGCTTCGACACATTTGTTGCAGCGAATACATGGATTTTCTTTATAGAGCCAATCAGTTTCTTCATTAAAGACGATCACACCGTTACTGCCTTTGGTGACGGGGACTTTCAATGTATTGACGGCCTTGCCCATCATTGGTCCGCCAAGAATCAATTTGCTGGGGGCACCTTGAAATCCACCGGCAAAATCGATCAATTCTCCTGCTAACGTACCTAAAGGATTTTTGACAATACAAGGATTTTGCACATCACCTGTGACAGTCGTGTACCGTTCGATCAAAGGTTTATTGAAGCAAACAGCATCAGCCAATGCAAAACTGGTGGCAACGTTGATCAAAACAATGCCAATATCAGCGGTTAATCCGCCGAGGGGCACTTCTTGATCGGTCAATAACTCTACTAACTGCTTTTCACCACCGGTTGGATAAACAGTTGGGACAGTAACGACTTCGATGGTGTCATCGTCTGCACTCGCAGCGGTCATCGCTTTGATTGCTTGCGGCTTATCATCTTCGATCCCAATCAAAATCTTCGGGTCGGCCAATAATTTTTGGGCAATTTTGGCGCCAGTGATGATTTGCTGGGCTTCTTTTTGCATCAAAAAGGCGTCGCTGCGTAAAAAGGGCTCGCATTCTGAGCCGTTCAAAATCAATGTATGGATTTTTTTCGTATCATCTACACTGAATTTGACATGGGTAGGGAACGTGGCGCCGCCTTTGCCAGCGATGCCCCCTGCTTGAATCTTAGCCAAAATCTCTTTATTTGATGCCTCAGACCAATCAAAAGCCGAGGGTAAAAAATCATTGCTGAATTTGAAATCATTCTCAATGATGATCGTAGTGCCTTCACCATTGTTCTGATTTGGCCAGTCTACGATATCCACGATCGTTCCAGATACTGAGGCATGGACTTTTGCGGAAACAAACGCATCTGCTTCGGCAATGACTTGTCCTTGTTTGACGTAATCGCCAACTGACACTAAAGGCTCGACAGGTGCGCCGATATGTTGCGCTAATGGGATAAAAACCATGGTTGGCGAGAAACATAAGAGGTCATCTTGTTCGATCATCAATTTTTCTTTTAGCATTTTCAAGGGGGGACTCAGAGAGATACCGCCAGTAAATGTCCGCATACAAAACACTCCTTTCATTATCTACTTATAAGTGTATCATGCTCTGGACCGACACAAAAATTTAAACCCTTACAAAAGCAAAAAAAGAATATTTTTTTATTTGACATATGATTATATGTTCATATATAATGATATATGTAAATATGTTCATGTATTCATGTGAAGGATGGAGGGATTCAAATGGCAGAACATACGTGTCAAAAAGGACATACCCATAGCGAAACGCATAGCCATGACCACGACGACCACGCACATGGTCATTTATCGCGTATCTGGTTTATGATTGGCTTCTTGCTTTTTATCACAGCGCTCTTTGTTCCTAGTGACAACTTAAAGACAATTTTATATTTAGCAACGATCATCTTAGCAGGTTATCATGTGATTGCAGAAGGAATCGTCGATACCGTGACGCAATCCAAAATCAATCAGCGGCTGACACCAAATGTGCACTTATTGATGACCGCAGCCACTGTTGGCTCAGTGATCATCGGAAATTACAGCGAAGGGGCCTTATTGATCCTGATTTTTGCCGGCGCCCATTTTCTGGAAGAGTATGCAGAAGGGCAGAGTCGACGTGAGATCACCAATCTCTTGAAAATCAATCCGACAGAAGCGCGGTTGATCGATGCTGCAGGAACCGTCACAAAAATTGCAGCGGATCAAATCAAGAAAGGTGATCATCTGAAAGTCTTGCCAGGCGATCAAGTTGCTGCTGATGGGATCATCATCACGGGCGCAAGTGATATCAATGAATCTTCCATAAATGGGGAAAGCATCCCACGAGAAAAATCAGTGGGAGATGAAGTCTTCGGCAGTACCTTGAATGGTTCAGGCAATTTCACGATGGAAGTAACAAAAGACAGTGCAGACTCAGTGTTTGCCAAAATCATTGCCGTAGCCACAGCAGCTCAGACCAATCAATCACCAACTGAAACAAGGATCAAGAAAATCGAACCGATCTATGTCGAAACAGTCTTCGTGTTGGTACCTTTGTTTTTTGTACTGGCGCATTTCTTACTCGGTTGGGATTGGTCAACTAGTTTTTATCGCAGTATGGTCATGATGATCGCGGCATCACCTTGTGCTTTAGCAGCCAGTGCAGTGCCTGTCAGTCTTTCGGCATTGTCCAACTTGGCTAAGCGGGGTGTTTTATTCAAAGGGAGTACCTATTTGACGCAATTGGCGCAAATCAATGCCATTGCTTTTGATAAAACCGGAACATTAACGGAAGGGAAACCTAGTGTAACTGATGTTGTCTATCATGATCATGCCGATCGAATGATGATCGATACAGTGATTACAGCAATGGAAAAACAAGCCAATCATCCTTTAGCGGAAGCAATCATTGCCCATTTCGATCGAGAAGACCTGCCAGAAGAAACCATAGCGGTCACCAATCAGGCAGGCAGCGGTCTGATTGCCAGAAAAGCTGACAAAACCTATCGATTGGGAAAAGTGAGCGATACACTGGCAATGGCTCAACCACTGCAAAAAGCTGTCGCTGAAATGGAAGCAGAAGGCAAGACAATCGTTTTGTTCTCGATCAATCAGTCGGTGGAGGCTGTGATTGGCTTGATGGATCAACCAAATCCTAAAGCAGCTGCGATGATTAAACGAATGATGCAGCAAGGGATCCATACAGTGATGATCACTGGAGATCGGCAAGCAGCCGGAGAAAGTGTCGGTCGTTTGTTAGACATGGATCAAACGATTGCCAACGTCATGCCTGCGGACAAAGCGGAAATTTTACAAGGCGTGCAGCAAACATATGGTGTCACCGCAATGGTCGGTGATGGCATCAATGATGCACCCGCACTCGTACAAGCTGACATCGGTTTTGCGATGGGGGAAGGATCAGATGCAGCCATCGAAGTTGCAGATGCAGTCATTATGAAAAATGACCTGTACCGTGTTGATTATGCGTATCGGGTTGCCAAAAAGACAGACAAAGTGATTTGGCAAAATATCTATTTTTCCATGCTGGTCGTGGCTTTGCTCGTCCTATTGAATCTATTTGGAAAGATGAATATCGGCTTAGGTGTGATTGCGCATGAAGGCAGTACACTGCTGGTCTTGCTGAATGGTCTGCGATTATTAAGAAAACTGCCAGAGTAAACAAAAAACCGCTGCTAGACGCCTTATCAAAAGGCAGCTAGCAGCGGTTTTTTTATGTCTGATTCAAAGACTGAATTGGCTATCTGTTGGAAATTGGAAAGAATTGATTTTTTCTAAACGCTTTTCAATGCGCCGAAGAATACCTTCAACTGATTCCAATTGATTGATTGCCTGAAACGCTTTGAGGAGTAACGCTTTTTCTTTTGCAGATTCTTGTTCTAAGCGGTAGATATTCGCCAAACGTTCCACATATTCATAATGGGTATAGTTGGTTTTATTGATCAAAAAATACAGCAAATCTTTGGCTTTTGGATAGTCTTCTTGCAAATAAAAACTGATGGCCTCACGGTATAACTTGATATCCAATTCTTCGATGCGATCAGTGTCAGCGTGCAATGCCCGCCATTCATTGATCGAAATTTTCCGCATCACTTTACCTGTGGGATCTGTCAAAAAGATCACTGGTACGTCATTGGGATGTTTTGCTTCTGGGTTGATTTTTTGCATGTCGCACCTCCTACAGTCATTTAGCCTTGATTCTGATACTTTACCTTATTGTAAAAGGTCAAAGCCCAAAAGTCTACATGAAGGTGTCAGAAAACTTTGATTTTTAGCACATTCTCATTTTAGGCATTTTTCCGCTGAAAATGGTTGATGGCATCCGATAGGCCCATAAACAAAAGAATCCCACCAAATATTTGAAAGAAGAACAATACTGTTGAAAATGGATTGAACACCAAAATGATCCCAGCTGCGATAATCAGAAAACTAACGATCAGGCCGATCAGATAAGGTGCACCGCTGCGTTTTTGGCTAAAGTTGGCCATTAAGCGGGTACAGCCGCTAATCGTGATCAAGATCCCTAGGAAGAAAGGGATGATCGACAGCAATCCACTGGCAAAGACCAAAATCGCTGCGGCAGAAATCAACAATAAAATACCAGAAATGAATTGGACATTGCGGTAGCCTTTTTTCTGGTCTTGATAGTTGGTATATAGACTAATGATACCCAAACAAGCGATATAGCCTGCTACTAGGTAAACGATCGTATCGAATACGGTACGCGGCGCGATGAGAATGATCAATCCAAAAATGATATAGACGATGGCTCTAATCAAATCATAGCGATACAATTTATCAAAAAATGCATTCATAGTTGTTACCTCCTTTTTTCCTATTGTACCGAATTATCCAAAAATTGGGTACTATAAAACATAGCCGATGATTTATTCCTTTCAGGAATCCTAAATCTTTGATAGAATAAGAAAAAAGCTGAACGGAGAAACATATGACAGGTTTAACACTATTAATGGGTCTATTTACGATCGTGCTTTTTCTATTTTTGCTGCTGCTGCGGCGGGAAATTGTGATGATAGCTGCAGAACGAACAGGGGTGAGGATCGCGATTGTGCTTTTTTCACTGCTGGTCATCGTGTCGATGCTATTGATTGATGATACCTTAGATCATCGTCTGCGCGGGATGATATCCGGCTTTATTTTTCTTAGCTTTGCATTAGACAGCAAAGGATTGGCCAATGATCGGATCGTTATACACCCCATGAATATCAAAGGAATTGCGTATCCAGACATTGATCGGATCGTCTTGTATCAAGAAAAAGAAGGAGACCCGATCAAAATGAATTATTTTCGGCGGGGTATCCGCGGGCCATTGTTGAAATTCAAGCAGCCAATGGCGGAAATCGTCGTTTTCTTGAGTGAGCATCTAAAAGAAGGCACACCCATCGATATTTTAGTTGATCACGATGATCGATCTCAGCCATAACAGATAGAACCTATAAGCAAACAAAAAGACACCGCCGTTTTGAACGGCGGTGTTTTTTTACTTATTTATTTAATGACTAAAAATCGTTCATCATCACTTAGAAATTCTTTTTCATTGGCTTCACTTTCTTTTGAGCCAAAGACCAATTGTGCCCGTAATTGCCAGTTTTCAGGAATCGACCATTCGTTTGCCACTGCTTCATCAATCACTGGATTGTAATGCTGCAAGTTGGCACCAAGGCCAGCTTCTTCTAAAGCCACCCATGTATTTGATTGGGCAATACCATTAGACTGCTCTGCCCAAACAGGGAAGTTGTCTGCATAAAGGGCAAATTGCTCTTGCAGATTTTTGACTGTATCCGTATGGATGAAGAACAATACGGTACCGAAACCAGCTTTGAAACCGGCTAATTTTTGTTTGGTCGCATCAAAAGCTTCAGGCGGCGTTAATGGCTCAAGGGCTGCTTCTGTTAATGACCATAATTTCTCATGGGCTTCACCAAATAAGATCACGGCACGAGGAGATTGCGCATTAAATGCAGTCGGGCTGTTTTTGACTGCTTCTTTGATGATTGCTTCAATTTCAGATTCGGATAATGTAACGTTTTTGCCTAATCCATAAATTGAACGGCGTTTTTTGATTGTATCTAAGAATGTTGTCATCTTGTAACCACCTTTTTATAATATAGCTGTAGTATACATGCTTACTTAATGTTAGTAAATAAAAGTGCTTAGAAAAAGTCCAGCTATATGCTGGACTCCTAGATAAAGCTAAAGCTATTGTGCATCAATAGCGATAAATTTGACCGTCACATATTCCTCAGGGCCATATTTGCCATTCTCGCGCCCGAAACCTGAATGTTTGACACCGCCAAAAGGTGCTGCCGGGTTGGAGATGGCGATATCATTGACACCTACCATGCCGTACTGCAATTTTTGTGCAGTCGTCGAGATCGTCTGTAAATTGGTGGAAAAGAAATAAGAAGCCAGACCAAAGACAGTATCGTTTGCTGCATCGATCACTGCGTCACGGTCGTTGAAAGCAATCAATGGGATGACTGGGCCAAATGTTTCTTCATAATAAATGTCCATGTCTGTGGTGATACCATCGATCACAGTAGGTTCAAAGAAGTTTCCTTTGCCATAATCACCCTCTGTTAATTTGTGTCCGCCGTATAAAATGGTGGCGCCTTTATTGGTCGCATCAGCCAATTGATCGACGACTTTGTCCACGCCAGATTGGTTGATCAATGGGCCCACAGTTGGGTCATCCGTGCCTAGTCCAACTGTCACATCTTTCATTTTTTCAAGTAGACGTTCTGTGAAAGCTTCTTTGATTGATTCTTCCACAAAGATGCGATTAGGAGAGGTACAAACCTGTCCATTATTTCTGAACTTAGCAGCAATCAATTTTTCAACTGCCAAGGAGAGATCGGCATCGCTGAAAACAATAAAAGGGGCGTGACCACCTAGTTCCAATGATACTTTCTTCAAAGTAGGCGCTGCTTGTTCATAGAGTTTCATGCCAACTTCTGTTGAACCGGTAAAGGTGATTTTTTTGACGGTCTCATTTTCTGTCAACTCTTTGCCGATATCTGAGGAAGCGCCCAAAAGAATATTGACAACCCCATCAGGTAATCCAGCGCGTTGGAAAATATCGCCTAACGCTAAAGCCGATAGCGGTGTTTCTTTTGATGGTTTCATCACCAACGTACAACCAACGGCAATCGCCGGAGCAATCTTGCGGGCGATCATATTAGAAGGGAAGTTCCAAGGCGTAATGGCACCTACGACACCGATCGCCTCCTTGCGCACCAGCCAGTGGTTCGTCTCAGGCGCTGGAATCACTTCCCCATAGACGCGCTGTGCTTCAGCCGCATTCCATCGGAAGTTATCGACATTTGATTGAATCTCAGCAGCAGCTTCTTTGACAGGTTTGCCTTGCTCTAAACTCATGATCAACGCCAGACGGTCACTTTCTTCAGCCATCAAATCAGC
The DNA here is from genome assembly GCF_054784955.1 of Enterococcus salsurae. Classification (NCBI taxonomy): domain Bacteria; kingdom Bacillati; phylum Bacillota; class Bacilli; order Lactobacillales; family Enterococcaceae; genus Enterococcus; species Enterococcus salsurae. The sequence goes on from NZ_BAAHWY010000005.1 coordinate 43,074, forward strand.
GATTTTGTTCATATGGTCAGCGCGTTCTTTTGGCGATAAGCGAGACCATGTGGTAAAGGCCTTTGCTGCGGCATCGATTGCCTCTTTGGTTTCTTTGGTACTGCCTTGACTGACTTTGACCAGTTCTTCGTTGGTTGCGGGATCCAGCACAGCCACCGCTTCTTGACTGCCATCGACCCATTTGCCATCAATCAATAATTTTGTCGGTACTTCTGGTAATTGTCTGTTCATATTGGCACTTCCTTTCAATGTATCGTTCTATTCAAACCGTAGCATGGATCCGTCTATCTGACAATTCATATGCAAGATGGCCTAGTCAAGTTTTTTTAAAGAAAGTCTTCCTTTGACTTACCTTTGTGCTGATTTATGTTAAAATAAAAAAATAAGAATGTTTGTTCGATTTCACATCGAATCATCAAATGAGTCAACAGGTAAGGATGCGTAAATGATATGAAAGAATTACTGAAAACATTAGGATTTATCGCGATTTTCGCACTGTTTCTTTTTTTGTTGCGACAGTACGTGTTTACGCCTGTGATCGTGAAAGGCGATTCAATGGATCCCACGTTGCATGATGGGGAGCGGGTGATCGCCCTCAAGCAAACGGAGATCGAGCGTTTTGATATTATTACGTTTATTGCGCCGGATGACACAGGCAGAAATTACATCAAACGCGTCATTGGATTGCCTGGCGATCAAGTCGTTTATCAAAATGATACTTTATACATCAATGGAACCGCCTATGATGAACCTTATTTGGAAGCCTACAAAGCGACGCTAGATGATGGATTTCCATTAACGGATGACTTTGATATGTCATTATTCAATGAAACAGAAGTACCAGAAGGAAAACTGCTGGTCTTAGGCGATAATCGACGCATCTCGAAAGACAGTCGTCAGTTGGGATTGATCGATGAAACCGCCGTATTAGGGGACGTGGCTTTTGTCTTTTGGCCATTAGCTGATTTTGGGCGACTAGAAAATGATTAGGATACACAGCCTTTATTTTGTGGTAGTCAAACAACGCCACGCAATAGGGCAGTCTTGCAAGGAAGGAGCCAATTATGAGTCTACGATTTATCATCGGCGACGGACGCAGTGACCACGAACAGGGGATACAGACTGCGGCTGAAGAATGGCTGCAACAAGCGCAGCACGAAGTGTTTTTTTTGGTACCAAACTATAATAAATTTGAACGAGAGAGAGAAATATTGCAAGGACTAAAGGCAGGTCGTTCGGGGGATTTTGCTTCGATACGCGGACAAGTCTATAGTTTTCATCGTTTGGCGTGGTACTATTTGCAACAAACCGGTTTATTGTCACAGGGCACACTTTCGGAGAATGGCGCCACAATGATCATGCGAAAACTACTGCTGGAAATGGCAGATGAACTGGTATTGTATCGCGGAGAAATCAACAAGAGCGGTTTTATTCAACAATTGCTGGCATTCTATCAGGAAATGCATACCAGCCAACTGGGTGTCGAGGAATTATTGGCAGGGGGCAGCATCATTGAAAGCAAGACAGATGCCAACCGCAAATTCACTGAATTAGCGGCGATTTTTCAACGGTTTGAAGCAGAATTACTGGCGCGAGACCTTCAGGTCGATCAGCCAATCACCTTATTGACGCAGTATTTGACAGAGGATGAAGAGGACTTTTCCAGTCAAAGCACAACAACCGACAATGATCGCCTCCGCTTGAAAAGACCTGACTTATCAAACACGTTATTTGTAGTCAACGGTTTTTCAAGTTTTTCTACACAAGAACAGCAATTGCTCAATGTATTGATGCAAAAAGGTCATGTGGTGATCGATCTATTGTTGGATCGGCCATACACCAATGAACTGCCATCGCCATTAGATTTATTTTATGAAGCAGGCCGCAGTTATTATCAGTTTTATCAGTACGCCAAAGAAAAGCGGTTCAAAGTATATCTTGATCAAAAATTGCCTCCAGTGACGAGCCAATCAGCACAACAAAGGGCTTATTTTGAATTAGAAACTTTTTGGCGAGAAACCCAATCGCAAGGGCAGTATCAGCAACAGACATCCCTCGCTCCGCATGTATCCTTATGGAAGTTGGGGAACCCGGAAGAAGAAGTGCGGCAGATCGCGGCTGAGATCCGCCGTTTGATGAGTGAAGCGACGGATCCAGCGGGTTTGCGCTATCGTGATATCCAGCTGCTGGTGGCAGAACCGGAGGTCTATCACCCATATATGCCCAAAATATTCAGCGAATATGAGATTCCTTTTTATATTGATGAAGAGCAAATGATGGCGCAACATCCGCTAGTGGAGTTCTTGCATGCTTTTTTTGCTTGCAGACAATATGGCTTTCGTTTGCGGGATGTCTTTCGGCTGTTGCGGACTGAATTATATTTGCCTCGCGCTTTTCAGGAAGAAGCCGATTGGCTAGCCGCACGAGATCGTTTTCGGCAATTGACAGATATCACTGAAAATCAAGCATTAGCACATGATTTTCAAGGTGCCGTATGGACCAAAGCAGAAGATTGGACTTTAGCAGCTTACACGACCGACGAGCAAGAACAAACAGAAATCTCTGCGTTGACAGCAGCCACCAATGAGTTGCGCCGCGCTTTTCGTGCAGACATTGCAGAAACTTTACAAGCACTAACGGCCGTCCAAACCAATCAAGAAGCAGTGCAACTGGTGTATTTATTCTTGATCCAGTCAGGTGTCGAAGCACAACTGCGGCATTGGCGTGATCAAGCGATCGACCAGGGGAAATTAGACCAAGCCCGCAATCATGAACAGGCTTGGCAAGCCTTGATGGATCTTTTAGATGAATATATTGCTGTCTATGGCGAAGATGATTTTGACCTAGATGTATTTCAAGACATCGTCATGACTGGTCTAGAAGCAGTGACCTTTGGCAAAATCCCAACAGCGATCGACCAAGTCAATATCAACCGTCATGACCTTGCCCGACCACGACAAGCGAAGATCACATTTGCTTTAGGCTTAAATGAAAGTGTGCTACCTAGAAAAGTCGAGAACCGTACGTTACTGACCAATGAAGAGCGGCAACAATTTAATCAGCATTTTGCTGGCGCAAAATATTTGCGTGATACGATCATCGAAGGCAGCGTCAAGGAGCCCTATTTGTTTTATGGGATCCTGCTGTCAGCAACGGATCATTTATATCTATCTTATGCATGCAACTTTGATACCCAGCAAAATATCAAACCATCACCTTATCTAGAACGGATCACGCAGCGAACATCCAGTCGCTTTGTCGACCGTGGTTTCTTATCCTTGACGAGCCCGGCGGCCTATTATGTTGGAACCTATCGCAGTTTGATTTATCAAATCAACAACCTAAGTCAGCAAGCTAGAAAAAATGACAGCCACTTGCCACCAGTTTGGCAAACGTTGAAGCAGCGATTATTGACTACTCAGTGGAGCGGATTGGCCCATAAAGTCTTTGAAAGCCAAACCCATCAAAATATTCCTGTGCCACTGTCACAAGAACAAGCCGCTGCATTGTACGGCCCGTCGATCTACAGCTCGATTTCTCAGATGGAAACATTCTACCAATGTGAATACAAATATTTCGTCAGTTACGGTTTGCGCCTGAAGGAAAGAGATATCTACGGACTAAGTCCAGCCATGACAGGCGAGTTTTTCCACGATGCCTTAGACCGATTTGTCAAAGTGCTGATTACAGAAAACATCGCGTTGACTCAGTTGACAGCTGAGCAAAAGACGCAGTTTGTTGAAGCTGTTTTACAACAAATATTTGGGGAAAGCCGCTATCGCTTACTGACGAGTTCAGCGCGCATGAACTTTATTCGATACCAACTGGGCAAAACAATTCAACGGGTGGCCTGGGCATTGATGCGACAAGGTCAGAAAATGCATTTTTCACCTGAAAAGACAGAAGTCTTGTTTGGTCAAATCGCTGGCTCAAATGGCATCAACGGCATCGAATTGCCACTAAGTTCAGGAGGGAAACTCCATGTACGCGGCAAAATCGATCGCGTGGATACCGCCAAAAGTGAAGAAGAACAGTGGATTTCTGTCGTTGATTACAAATCCAGCAGCCGTGAATTTGATTTGTCAGAAGCGTATTATGGCTTGGCGATGCAGTTGATCACGTATTTAGATGTCGCTTTGACAGATGCCGTCCAATTGGTTGGCTCGCCAGATGTGCATCCTGCTGGGGCTTATTATCTGCACGTCCATGATCCCTTATTGGATGGCCAATCGGCGGATGAAGAGGAACGGTTGAAACGATTCAAGTATGATGGTTTATTCATTGATGAGCCAAAAGTCTTTCCTTTACTGGATCAAGAGGTAGATACAAGCAAGAATTCATTGATCTTTCCGATTCGCAAAGACAAGAATGATGCCTACCAGAAAACCGCCCAAGCCAAAGATAAGTTTTACACCGAAGAGGAACTGGATTTGCTGCGGGGGCATAATCGCAAAAACATGCAACAGAGTGCGGAGAAATTGCTCAGTGGTGATATCGCATTGAATCCTTCTTACAAAATCAAAGATAAGAAGCGGGCATGTGCATTTTGCCCTTTCCGCAGTATTTGTGAATTTGATGTATTATTGAAAGAAAATGATTATCATAGATTAGAAAATCTTTCAAAAGAAGAAATCATACAACGTTTAAGGGAGGAAGAACATGAGTAAGATCCCTTTAAAACCGCAAAATGAAGCATTTACGGATACCCAATGGCAAGCGATTTTTGACCATGGGGATAATTTATTGGTGTCTGCATCTGCTGGCTCTGGCAAAACCACTGTTTTGGTCCGTCGGGTGATCGAAAAATTGAAAGCCGGAACCACCGTGGACGCGTTGCTGATCGTGACCTTTACCGAAGCTGCCGCCAGAGAAATGAAGGAACGGATCGAACAAGCCTTGCATGAAGCTATCAATCAAGAAAGTGATGAGGTCAGGCGACAGCACTTTGTTCGTCAATTGCAGTTGCTGCCAGCAGCCAATATCTCTACACTGCATGCTTTTTGTTTGACCGTGATCCGCCGTTTTTATTATTTGATCGATCTTGATCCGAATTTTCGGATGCTGACGGATGAAACAGAAACGCTATTGCTGAAAGAAGAGATTTGGACCCAACTGCGGGATCAACAGTATGAAGCCAATGATGAAGCCTTTTTCCGCCTGACAGAAAACTTTGCCAGTGATCGTTCTGATGAAGGTGTCGGGGATTTGATCATGTCTTTATATGACTTTGCCCGCGCAAATCCAGATCCGATCCATTGGTTGAATCATTTGGCAGATCAATATACAGTCGAAGGCACATTTGCAGATCAACCGCTCTATCGATCCCATATCAAACCTATGCTGCAGGAAACCTTGCAGACTGCCCATTCTTTAGTCACTGCGGCCAAAGACCTAGCCGATCCCTCAGCAGAAATGGAAAAAGCCGCGCTTGTTTTGCAGCAGGATCTCACATTGGTGGAGCAGCTGCAAGGGTTGATCCAACAAGATCAGGTGGATGTTTTTTATGACAACATCCAAAAACCAAATTATGCACGTTATCCGGCCTACCGCAAAGCGGAGCAAAAAGAGTTGTCGCAAGAAATCAAACCATTGCGAGATGAGGCCAAAAAAATGGTCGAGCAGTTAAAAGCTTATTTTCCCTATCCGCCAGCTGAGATGATCGATTTATTAAGGAAATCAGCGCCGATCGTGGATAAAATGGCTGAAATGACTGCGGCTTTTATGGGCGCATTTCAAGACCGCAAATTGGCAACTGGACGTTTAGATTTTAATGATCTTGAGCATTTTACCTTGCAGATCTTGCGAGGGGATGGCGGGGGCAGTGAAGCGGCGGCCTATTATCGCGACCGCTTTGCTGAAGTATTAGTGGATGAATATCAAGATGTCAATCGCTTGCAGGAAGCCTTGCTTTATTGGGTGCGTCAAGTCGATAACAATCCAGGCAATATGTTTATGGTCGGAGATGTCAAACAATCCATCTATTCATTTCGTTTGGCAGATCCAACGCTCTTTATCGAAAAATATGTGGATTTTGAAACGGAAAATGGCGGTCGCAGGATCGTCTTAGCCGAAAACTTCCGGTCGCGTTCTGATGTGCTGGATTTTACCAATTTGGTCTTTCAACAGCTGATGGATGAACGGGTTGGCCAAATCCCATATGATGATGCGGCTGCCTTGGTGACAGGTTTTCCCAATTTCCCTGAAAGCGATGCGTATCAGACAGAAATTTTGCTTTATGAGAAAGAGCAAGGTGAATCAGAACAAGTCATCGATGACAAAACAGAAGGTGAACTGCATATTACCGCCTTAAAGATTCGGGCGTTGATCGATGAGCAGTTTATGATCTACGACAAAAAAACCAAAGAGAATCGGCCAATCACTTATCGGGATATCGTCTTGTTGACACCGACGCGCAAAAATAATCTCGTGATCTTGGATGTCTTCAAAAAATTCGGCTTGCCATTGGCTGTCAATGACGCCCAAAATTATTTCCAAGCAACGGAGATCCAAACAATCGTCTCGCTGCTGCAGATCATTGACAATCCTTATCAAGATATTCCGTTGGTGGCTGTTTTGCGCTCGCCGATCGTCGGCTTGACGGAAGACCAATTGGCTGAGATCCGTATGGCGGATCGGGTGGGGGACTACTACGATGCCTTGCAAACCTATCACGAGGTGCATCAGCAAGAAACACACCAATTGTCTCAAACCGTCCATCAGTTTTTGACCGCTTTAGCCCATTGGCGAGAAGACGCACGCCGCAGCACGATCCCAGATTTATTGTGGCGGATCTATGAGGAAACAGCCTACTTAGATTATGTGGTGGGGCTGCCAGCAGGACAACAGCGCTATGCCAACCTAGTGGCATTGATCCACCGTGCTGAAAAGTATGAGAAGAGCAGTTTCCGCGGCCTTTACCAATTTATCCGATTTGTCGAGAAGATGCAGGAAAAAAACAAGGATCTAGCAGAACCACTGGCCACCCCCGTAGAAAATGCAGTACGGGTCATGACCGTCCATGCGAGTAAGGGCTTAGAATTTCCTGTAGTCTTCTTGTTAGACACCACAAAATTTTTCAACTATCAAGATTTTCAAAAGCGATACATCTTCGAAGAAGGTTTAGGCGCTGGGATCCAATATATAGATGCGGCTGAAAATATCAAGTATGAAACGCTGCCGTTTCAAGCAATCAAGCAAGTCCGATTGAAAAAGGCGTTATCTGAAGAAATGCGGAAACTATATGTTGCCTTGACTAGAGCGGAACAAAAACTCTTTTTGGTAGGATCCTACAAAAATCAGGAAGATGGTTTCAAAGCCTGGCAAGCAGGGTTGACCCAAAAAGACCTCGTGCTTGATCCGGCGTTGCGGTTGGTCGCGCGGGGAAACCTGATGGATTGGATCGGTCGAACCTTGATGCGTCACCCAGATATGGAAACAGTTTATTCTGAAGCGCTAGACCGTAAGCGAACGATCCAGCATCCAGCACATTTCTCGATCACCTGGTGGAACCAAGCGGCACTTGCTCAAGAAATAATCCTTGAAGAAGTCACAGAAGAGGCTGTGGTTGATGATCCAGCTTCTGTTGATATTGCCGATATGACTCAACGCTTGAGCTATCAATACACATATCCCAAGGCAACAGATACCACCAGCTATCAATCTGTCTCAGAATTAAAACGGCTGTACAATGATCCAGATGATCAACAAACGACGTTACTGGCCTGGCAAAGCGCCACAGAAAAGACACAGCAACAGCACCGGTATGTTCAAGAGGCATTGGCAAAACCTAAATTCATGCAAACTGTTGCATCAGACGCAGCTGCGATTGGCACGGCCACCCATACTGTACTGCAAATGCTGCCATTGGGTGAACAACCTACAACTGCGTCGTTGACCGCACATATCGATCGCTTAGTTGAAAAACGATTTTTTTCTGAAGAAATCGCCAAACAAATTGACCGCGACAGTATTTTATGGTTTTATCATACTGAGCTAGGAAAAAAAGTGGTTCAATTTTCAGATAGCGTCAAAAGAGAACAACCCTTTTCGATGTTAAAAGAAGCGGATACGATATTTGAAGGATTTGACGAACCCGACGCGCAACTCTTGATCCATGGGATCATTGATGGGTATATCGAATTGCCAGACGAGATCATCTTATATGACTTTAAAACAGATGATACCTTTGGTAACGAGGAACGGATGATCAAAAAAATGAAAGATCGCTATTACGGCCAATTGAAACTCTATGGCCAAGCGCTTGAAAAAGCTTTAGATAAGCCGGTTCGCCATATGTACCTAGTCTTGCTGCACGCACAACAGGTGCTTGACTTTTCGTAAGAGAAGCCGGGTTTCTTACAATTCGTAAGCAATATGCTATAATAGCCACAAGAGGTGATGGAGAATGATAAAAGTAGAAACAGAGTACGCCCTTTGCCCTAAATTTGAGAAAGCATTTTCGATTTTGGGGAAAAAGTGGAATGGCTTGATCATTGATGTCCTTCTGGAAGATGGCAAACAAAGATTTGTTGACTTAGCCAATAAAATCCCTCAAGTTAGTGATCGTGTCTTGGTTGAACGATTGAAAGAATTAGAGCGGGAAGATATTGTCTGTAAAGAAAGCAATCTTTACTGCTTGACACCACGAGGGGTCGCATTAGAAAATAGTATGATGAGCGTGAAGCGATGGGCAGAAAATTGGGTCACAGAAGAAGAATGCAGTTGATTTATGTTTGGTTTTTAGGTAAACTAGCATTAAATGAATAGTTGAAAAAGCGATGATAGAAGCTAGTAATTTGGCTGGATCAGTCAAGGGAGATATGCCATAGACTGCAAGCATATCCTGTATCCACTAAATGAATTTCACTTCTGGAGCTTACTGATTCGTCAGTCGGCAGTATTCTTGTCGTTAAATGAAGTGAGTGCGCAGTATATTGCTGCGAATGAGGATGGTAACACGAAGACGTCGTTCCTTTTAGAGGACACGTCTTTTTTTTGTTGCCAAAAAAACACAAGCACATGTCATGGATAAGAAACAGACCAGCACTATTTATATTTAGAAGGAGGAAACTTATGTCTTTACAAGAGAAATTAGAAGCTTTGAAAGAATCTACGCTTCTTAAAATCAATGAAAGCACGACGATCAAAGACCTGAATCAGATCAGAGTCGATGTTCTAGGGAAAAAAGGCCCCATCACTGAGGTGTTGCGGGGGATGAAAGATCTGTCTGCCGAAGAACGACCAAAGGTAGGGAGTTATGCCAATGAGATCCGCGATCGCTTAACAGAAGCTGTCGAGGCAGCAAAAGTCCAATTGGAAGCCGCAGCTCTTGAAAAAGCGTTGGCAGAAGAAGCGATTGATGTGACATTGCCAGGGAAGAACATGCCGCAAGGCACCCGCCATGTCTTGACACAAATCATGGAAGAAATCGAAGATATCTTCGTGGGCATGGGCTATCAAGTCGTTGAAGGGTATGAAGTCGAAAAAGACCATTATAATTTTGAACGCATGAATTTGCCGAAAGATCACCCAGCACGGGATATGCAAGATACCTTCTATATCTCTGATGAAATTTTGATTCGAACCCATACTTCACCTGTGCAAGCGCGCACCATGGAAACCCATGATTTCAGCAAAGGCCCATTACGCATGATCTCGCCAGGAAAAGTCTTCCGTCGGGACACGGATGATGCGACACACAGTCATCAATTCCACCAAATCGAAGGATTGGTGATCGATAAAGATGTGACCATGGGTGACCTAAAAGGGACATTGGAAGTTATGATGCAAAAGATGTTCGGTGAAGACCGAAAAATCCGTTTGCGGCCTAGTTATTTCCCTTTTACTGAACCTTCCGTAGAAGTCGATGTCAGTTGCTTCAAATGCGGCGGTGCCGGTTGTAATGTCTGCAAACACACAGGCTGGATCGAGATCTTAGGTGCAGGCATGGTTCATCCAAATGTCCTAGAAATGTCAGGGATCGATGCCAATGTCTATTCAGGCTTTGCCTTCGGGTTGGGACCAGACCGCGTGGCGATGTTACGTTACGGTGTCAACGACATTCGTCAATTTTATACCAATGATCTTCGTTTTATCAGTCAGTTCAAGGGGGAATAAATAAATGTTAGTATCGTATAAATGGTTAAATGAATACCTTGACCTGTCAGCTATCACGCCAAAAGAATTGGCAGACAAAATGTCAGTGACAGGCATCGAAGTTGAAGGAATCGACGTGCCAGAAGAAGGGTTAAAGAAAATCGTCGTTGGGGAAGTCACAGCCTGTGAACCTCATCCAGACTCTGATCACTTATCGATCTGCCAAGTCGATATCGGTGAAGAAATCACCCAGATCGTTTGCGGTGCACCAAATGTCAAAAGCGGCATCAAAGTGATCGTTGCTTTGCCAGGTTCTCGCATCACCGGCAATGTCAAAATCAAAAAAGGCAAAATGCGTGGGCAAGTTTCCAATGGCATGATCTGTTCTTTACAAGAATTAGGCTATGGAGACAGTGTCATACCGAAAGAATATGCAGAAGGCATTTATTATTTGCCAGCGGATGCTGAAGTTGGTAAACCAGTGTTCCCATATTTGGCTATGGATGACCATCTGATTGAATTATCTATTACCCCAAATCGGGCAGATGCCTTGAGTATGCGTGGCGTTGCCTATGAAGTTGGGGCAATCTATCGTCAAACGCCAAACTTCCCACCATTTGAACTACATGAAGTTGAAACCGCAGCTGCCTCAAAAATCAACGTGACAGTCGAGGACCAAGCAGATACACCAGCCTATCAAATTCGCATCATTGAAGACGTGACCATCGCGCCAAGTCCGCAATGGCTGCAAAATCGTTTGATGAATGAAGGTATTCGACCCATCAATAATGTCGTGGATGTAACCAACTATATCCTGTTGTTATTCGGTCAACCGCTCCATGCCTTTGATTACCAAAAATTGAATACTCAAGAGATTTTGGTTCGCCGTGGGAAAGATGCAGAAACATTGGTGACCCTTGACGGAGAATCACGAACAGTCTCTGGGGATGATATCGTGATCACCAATGGACAAGTTCCTGTTGCTTTAGCAGGTGTGATGGGTGGATTAGACTCAGAAATCACCGCGACAACTACCACAGTAGCCTTAGAAGCTGCTTTATTCGATCCATTAGCGATTCGTTTGACATCCAAAAAATTCAATTTGCGCAGTGAGTCATCTGCTCGCTTTGAAAAAGGCATCAACCAAGCAACGGTTGCAGCCGCATGTGATGCCGCTGCTGTTATGATTGCTGAATTGTCCGGTGGACAGGTGCTGAAAGGGGCTGTAGAAGGTGCGACAGTCGATGTTGCGCCTGTATCTGTGGCAATCACCTTGGATCGCATCAATCGCTATTTAGGCACGAAGATCGATCAAGCTGAAGTGGAAGAAATTTTCGCGGCGTTAGGTTTTACTGCGACATTAGACAATGAAACGTACCATGTATCTGTACCGCCACGCCGCTGGGATATTAGCATTGAGGCAGATATCATTGAAGAAGTGGCGCGGATCTATGGCTATGACCGCTTGCCTTCAACACTACCTTCAGGCGAAACAGTCGCCGGCCGTTTGACCCATGAACAAATGTTGACCCGCAAAGTACGCACGATCCTTGAAGGCAATGGTGTCAGTGAAGCAATCAGCTACGCATTGACAACAGAAGACAAAGCGCAACAATTCACCTTTACGTCAAGTCAAGTCACACGTTTGGATTGGCCGATGACAGAAGACCGGGCAGTCTTGCGTCTAAACTTGATTGCCGGTTTGCTAGATGACCTCGCTTATAATTTAGCCCGTAAAAACAGCAATGTGGCTTTATATGAAATTGGCCGCGTCTTTAAACAAGCAGGGGATAGCAAAAAAGAATTGCCAACAGAAGTCAATCATGTCAGCATCGCCGTAACGGGCAATGTCCATAACAAAGATTGGCAATCACAAGCCCAAAAAGTTGATTTTTATCATGTCAAAGGCATTTTAGAAAATCTATTTGATCAATTGGGATTGACTAAGCGCATCACCTATATCCAAACAAATCAGTTGCAAGAGATGCATCCTGGCCGCACGGCTATGATCCAATTGGATCAGCAAGTCATCGGTTTTGTCGGACAAGTACACCCGACAGTGGCTAAAGCCTATGACGTGACCGAAACGTATGTTGCTGAACTGGATCTAGATCAACTGCTTCAAGATACATCCGCACAAACGGTGTATCAAACCGTATCGAAATATCCAGCAGTCAATCGCGACATCGCTTTGTTGCTGAGTGAAACAACGACCAACCAAACCGTGAATACTGTGATTGTCGAATCAGCAGGACGATTCTTGAAAGATGTCCGTCTGTTCGATGTGTATCAAGGCAAGAATATCGAATCAGGCAAAAAATCATTGGCCTATAGTTTGACATTTGCCAATCCAGAAGCGACATTGACTGATGAAGAAATCAATCAGGCAATGGCCAAAATCACGAAAAATCTAGAAGAAAAATTACAAGCTGAAGTACGGTAAGCAATAGAACGAGCCAAGCAGAAAAAATCACACACGGAAAATATCCGTTGTGTGATTTTTTTGTCATGTTTTTGTTTCATGTGATGCGGTTTAATTAAGCAAAATAGTTGATACCCATTGCTTTTTTGACCTCAGATAGGGTTTGAGCTGCCACTTTTTCGGCTTGCTGGCTGCCTTTTTTCAAAAGATCCATCACTGCTCCAGGATCTTTTGCGAAATCTTCGCGACGTGCACGAATCGGTGCGAATTCTGCTTCAAGAACATCGATCAAATAGCGTTTGATTTTGACATCCCCCAAGCCGCCTTGTCGATATTGATCTTTCAAGTCTGCAATTTTTTCTTTCTCCGTGCCAAAGACGTCAAGATACGTAAAGACCATATTGCCTTCCACTTGTCCTGGATCATTGACATGAATATGATTGGGGTCCGTATACATACTCATGACTTTCTTTTGCAATACGTCAGCAGGATCAGCCAAGTAGATGCCATTGTTCAATGATTTGCTCATCTTGCCATTGCCATCGATTCCAGCTAACCGGCCCATACCTTTAGGGGGCAAGACTGCTTTGGGTTCTACTAGCACTTCTTGATAGGTACTATTAAAACTGTGGACGATTTCTTGCGCTTGTTCCAGCATAGGCTTTTGGTCTTCACCCACCGGGACAAGATTGGCTTTGAAAGCCGTTATATCAGCTGCCTGAGAAACTGGATAAATAAAAAATCCGCTAGGGACACCTTCGCCAAATTTCTTTTGCTCGATTTCAGCTTTGACCGTTGGATTGCGTCGAACCCGTGCCACACTGACCAAATTGAGATAGTACATCGTTAATTCAGATAATTGAGGAATTTGCGATTGAATAAATAAAGTTGTTTTCGCAGGATCGATTCCTACAGCCAAGTAATCTAGCGCAACTTCCAAAATATTTGCGGAAACTTTCTCCGGTGTTTTGGCATTGTCCGTCAATGCTTGCATATCCGCAACCATGACGAAGAGTTGATTGTCTGGGTCTGCTTGCATTTCCACCCGTTTTTTGAGAGAGCCCACGTAATGACCAAGATGTAATTTCCCGGTTGGGCGATCGCCTGTTAAAATTGTATTCACATGTCATCCACCTTTACGATACGTATATTGTTTATCTTACCTTTTTTTGGCAAAAGAAACAACTCGTTCCCCAAGGAGGAAGAAAATTTTCCATAAAAATTTTCATGGACAAAAACCTGACATATCAGTAAAATAACTAAGGTAGTTTCATTAATAAAGGAAGGATAAACGAAAAGCGCCTTTACAAAACAAAAAAGTTTAGGCTATAATATGAATCAAATCTTACCAATTACTCATGTAATTTTAAATAAAGCTAGGAGTGTGAAGCAATGGCAATGATCGAATTTAAAAATGTAGAAAAGTATTATGGCAAATTCCATGCATTAAAGAACATTAACCTTGAATTTGAAAAAGGTGAAGTTGTTGTTGTGATTGGCCCATCTGGATCCGGAAAAAGCACCATGCTTCGTACCATCAATGGATTAGAAACGATTTCGGGTGGACAATTATTGGTCAATAACAAAAATTTATTTGATAAAGATGTCAAGCTGACGGATGTCAGAAAAAACATTGGCATGGTTTTTCAACATTTCAATCTATATCCAAATAAAACCGTGTTAGAAAATATTACGTTGGCGCCGATCAAAGTATTAAAAAAGAATGAGCAAGAAGCGATCAATTTAGCAGAAAAATTGTTGGATCGTGTAGGCATGTTAGATAAAAAGGATTCTTATCCATCGATGCTATCAGGCGGGCAGCAGCAGCGGGTAGCTATCGCACGGGGATTGGCGATGACACCAGAGATGTTGCTGTTTGATGAACCAACATCAGCCCTCGATCCTGAAATGATCGGTGATGTCCTAGATGTTATGAAAAAAATCGCTAGTGAAGGCATGTCTATGATCGTGGTTACCCACGAAATGAGTTTTGCACGGGAAGTCGCTGATCGGATCGTCTTCATGGCGGAAGGGCAAGTATTAGAAGACCGCCGCGATGTCGATGGCTTTTTTGATGCCCCTCGTGACGTCCGGGCGCAGCAATTCTTAAGTAAAGTAACCAATCACTAATTCGAGGAGGAACTAGAATGAGGAAAAAAATGATCTCTTTGCTAGTGCTAGCCTTGAGTCTGATCACACTTTCTGCATGTGCCGGGCAAAGTGCTGCTGATAAAGACATTTTGACAAATAGTCAAGATACGAACCAAATTATCTGGGGTGTAAAAAATGATACTCGATTGTTTGGATTGATGGATATTGCCACCCGTGAAGTGCGGGGATTCGATATTGATATCGCAAGAGCCATCACGGAGAAGATCTTAGGCAGAGATGGGAACGCGATTTTTGTTGAAGTGACATCAAAAACGCGGATCCCGCTTTTGAAAAATGGGAATATCGACGCCATTATCGCGACGATGACAATCACAGAAGAACGCAAAAAACAAGTTGATTTTTCTGACGTCTATTTTGATGCCGGGCAATCCTTGTTGGTTGCAAAAGACAGTCCGATTCAAGGGGTCGAAGATTTAACAGCTGATTCTACTGTACTTGTGGTCAAAGGATCGACCTCTGCGGTCAACATTCGTGAAGCGGCACCTGAAGCCAATATTTTGGAGTTAGAGAACTATGCTGAAGCATTCACCGCTTTGCAATCTGGACAAGGGGATGCCATGACAACGGATAATGCGATTCTTTTAGGTATGGCAAGTGAAAATCCAAATTACCATTTAGTAGGTGGTACGTTTACGGAAGAACCCTATGGTATTGCCATCAATAAAGGCCAAGACAACTTCCGCGATGCGGTCAATCAGGCACTAGCAGACATGCATCAGGATGGCACGTACGATGATATTTATAACAAATGGTTCCCTGATGATGCATCAGGAAAAGTAGAATAGGAGGGAAATCAATGGTAGAGCTGTTTCAAACATATACCCCTCAATTTATTGATGGTTTTAAATATACAGTTATGGCAAGTTTGATCGCTTTGTTTTTCAGTCTGGTGATTGGTACCTTGATGGCTATTTTCCAACTGTCAGATAACCGCTTGATTAAAGGATTAGCAAAAGCGTATGTGGAGTTCTTCAGAAATATTCCTTTGTTGATTATTGTGATGTTCTTTTATGTTGTGGTGCCAATGTATTGGATGACCTTTGACGGCTTTCAAGCAGGAACGATCGGTTTAACGATCTATACGTCTGCATTTATTGCGGAGACGATCCGCTCCGGGATCCAAACGGTTCCTAAAGGGCAAATGGAAGCATCGTTATCGTCAGGTTTTACTTATAGCCAAGCGATGCGCTATATCATCTTGCCGCAAGCATTCAAAATCGTTGTGCCACCGTTAGGCAATCAATTCATCAATTTGGTGAAAAATTCATCCATTTTGGCGATGGTTGCTGGCCTAGATATCATGTATCAAGGGGACTTGATTGCCAGTGAAACATTCAACACCTTTGACACGTATATCATCGTGGGCGTGTTTTATTTGATTATTACTTTGCCATTATCCTATTTGATGGTTTATCTTGAACGCCGCTGGGCGATCCGCTCATAGAAAGGAGTGCTTGACTTATGACGTTTTTTGAAGCTTTTTCGTTGATCAATATCCGCTTTTTGCTTGATGGCTTGCGTGTGACCGTTGAAGTCTCGATTCTATCGATTTTATTTAGTTTCTTGATCGGCGGCATTGCAGGGATCATTCGCTTTAGCGGCATTCCTTTTGTGTCCAAGATCCTGGGTGTCGTGATCGATGTGATCCGTAATCTGCCACTGTTATTGATTATTTTCTTTACTTATTTTGCTTTGCCGCAAATCGGTATTCGCTTTGACATTTTTTGGTCGGCCGTAGTGGCTTTGACGATCTTTGAATCAGCCATGTTGTCAGAAATCTTTCGTGCCGGCTTGAACGCAGTACCGAAAGGACAAATGGAGGCCGGTCTTTCGACTGGTTTGACCTATATAGAAGTGCTTCGCAGCATTGTTGTGCCGCAAGCATTCAAGGCTATGCTGCCAGCAATCGTCAGCCAGCTGATTTCATTGATCAAAGATACCTCCTTGGCAGTGATCATCTCATTGCCTGAGTTGACACACCATGCTCGTATCATCTATGGTCAAAATACAAATTATGTCTTACCAATGTTCTTTGCAATGACTGTATTGTATTTCTTTGTCTGTTATGCCTTATCGCTGCTTTCTCGTTTCTTTGAGAAAAGACAGTATGATTATTGAGTGAAATCGTGACTGTGAAGTTCAACTTTGTCCGTAGGGGATGAGGTTGAACTTTTTTGTAGCAGTCTATTTTTGAGGAATGGAAAGGAAGACTTGAAATATCAACCAAAAAAGTCCAAAATGAGAGATAGGTATTTTTAGCATGCCTTAGACTTACTTTTATGCAAAGGATGACATCGATGACACACACACAACCAATTGGCTTTATTGATTCAGGGGTTGGCGGTTTGACTGTAGTCAAAGAAGCCATGAAGCAATTGCCCAATGAATCCATCCTTTATTTGGGTGATACTGCCCGTTGTCCATATGGCCCAAGACCCGCAGAGCAAGTGATTGCCTATACGTGGCAGATGACCAGATTCTTACTTGAAAAGAACATCAAAATGCTGGTTATCGCTTGCAACACCGCAACGGCGGTGGCCCTCGAAGAAATCAAAGAGGCCTTGTCGATTCCCGTGATTGGGGTGATCTTGCCCGGCAGCCGCGCGGCTGTCAAAGCAACCAGCAATCATCGAATTGGCGTGATCGGTACCGCTGGTACGATCAAAAGCAATTCATATGAACGCGCTCTTAAAGCAAAATCGCCGCAAACCACAGTGATCAGTTTGGCTTGTCCAAAATTTGTGCCGATCGTTGAAAGTAACCAGTACCACAGTTCAGTCGCCAAAAAAATCGTGGCAGAAACGCTGCGGCCATTGAAAAACAAAAAATTGGATACCGTGATATTAGGCTGTACCCATTATCCGCTTTTGAAACAAATGATCCAAAATGAATTAGGCAGCACGATCCGTTTGATCGATTCGGGTGCAGAAACCGTTGGCGAGGTCAGCACCTTGCTGGATTATTTCGATATTGCCCAACAATCAGACCCATATACCACACCAACACACGAATTTTATACCACGGGTTCGCCCAAAATCTTTGATGAAATCGCGAACGACTGGTTAGATCTATCGAAAATCTCATCAAACCATATCGACTTAGGAGGAAATTAGATGCGTCATGATGGCAGAAGTCAAACAACGATTCGCCCTGTAAAGATCCAAACCAATGTCTATAAACACCCGGAAGGTTCTGTGGTCATTTCATTTGGTGACACCACAGTGATTTGTTCCGCCACAGTGGAAGACCGTGTGCCGCCCTTTTTGCGGGACACCGGCAAGGGCTGGGTCACAGCTGAGTACAGCATGCTGCCCCGCGCGACCAATACCCGTAATCGCCGTGAAAGTGCCAAAGGAAAATTAAGCGGCCGAACGATGGAGATTCAACGCCTGATTGCCCGTTCACTAAGAGCGGTCGTTGATTTAGAACAACTAGGCGAACACAGCATCGTGGTGGATTGCGATGTCGTTCAAGCCGATGGCGGGACGAGAACAGCCAGTATCACAGGCGCCTTCGTCGCCTTGAGGCTGGCTGTTGACAAATTGTTGCAAGAAAAAAAATTAACGACTGATCCCATCAAAGAACATTTGGCTGCAATCAGTGTGGGTATCTTGCCTGATGGCACCTGTGTCACAGACCTAGATTACTTGGAAGATTCATCTGCTGCGGTAGATATGAACTTAGTGATGACAGAATCTGGTCGGTTTGTTGAATTACAAGGAACGGGTGAGGAAGCCACATTTGATGGCCAAGAATTGAATGAAATGCTGGTTTATGGAAAAACAGCAATCGAAGAATTGATCGCTTATCAAAAAGAAGCCTTGTTCATCCCGGAAAAACCATTGTATGATATCCCAGAAAAAGCCATTGTCATTGCCACTGGTAATCCTGGCAAAGCCAAAGAATTCAAAGCTGTTTTTGGGGCTGCAGGGTATGAGGTCAAAACATTAAATGATTATCCAGAATTGCCGGATGTTGAAGAAACGGGTAAAACCTTTGAGGAAAATGCACGATTAAAAGCGGAAACGATTGCCAAATTATTGGGTCGACCTGTTTTAGCCGATGATTCCGGACTTAAGGTAGATGCCTTAGGCGGCCGACCAGGCGTCTATTCCGCACGGTATGCCGGCGAGCAAAAAAGTGATGCGGCGAATAATGCCAAGCTTTTGTATGAATTAACAGACATCTCAGATGAACAGCGAACTGCCCAGTTCCATTGCACGCTGGTTTTTGCAGCACCGAACAAAGACAGTTTAGTTGTCGAAGCCGATTGGCCAGGGAAAATCGGCCGGATCCCAAGAGGCGAGAATGGGTTTGGTTATGATCCACTATTTGTACCAGATGGTTTTGAAAAAACGGCCGCTGAACTAAGCCAAGCCGAAAAAAACAGTATGAGTCATCGGGGGCTGGCTATCCAAGCCTTGCAAAACGAATGGCAATCATGGTTGGAAGGAGAATAAAGAGATGAAATATTTGGTTGTAAGCGACAACCATGGGGATCGCCAAATTCTGGTGGATCTTCTTGACGCGTATAAAGACCAAGTCGACTTGTTTCTGCATTGCGGGGATTCTGAATTGCCCGATTCGGATCCTTTATGGGATACGTACCAAGTCGTCTGCGGCAATTGCGATTACGGTGCCCAATACCCAAATCAACGCACTGTTGAAACCGCGGTTGATCGGATTTATATGACCCATGGTCATTTGGCTGACGTGCGGTTTGGTATCACGAAACTGGGCTTGCAAGCGCAACAAGCCGATGCAGCGATCGTGTTGTTTGGACACACCCATCAAATTGCCTGTGAAAAGGTCGGTGGCCGGCTTTTCTTGAATCCAGGCAGCATTTCACAGCCGCGAGGACCGATCAATGTCAAAAGCTTCGGGATCATTGAGAGCACAGCAGAAGCGTGGCATGTGGACTATTATGACCGTCAATTCAAAGCCCAAGAAGACTTGCACTTTGTCTTTCCCCGTTGAGAAAACGGCATCAAAAAGTAAAAATTTCATTATAATTTTGCGGCTATCACCCTTATTTTCTCATTTTCAGTTAAAATAAAAAGGTAGTCGTGAAATGGAGGCAGTTAGATTGATAGGACCAACCGTAGAAAAAATTTTACTCGAAAATCAAGAGAATTTTTTGGTACCAGCCGAAAATGTAGCATCTGTTTTTTATAATCATCCATTGAGCCATGCGTTACTTGTATTATCTAAAGTAGGGTACTCAAAGATTCCTGTGTTGGACAGTGAAGATCATTTGGTCGGCTTGATCAGTCTATCAAATATCGTCGAAAAAATGATGGATCTTACTGGATTCAGCATGGAAAATATTGAAGGATTGACAGTTGCAGATGTAATGGAAGTCAATGTGGCCTGTATCCAGGCAGATGGCGATCTAGAGGACATGCTGCATCATCTAGTCGATCAGGCATTTTTACCGATCGTTGATGAGGACAAGGTGTTTGTCGGCATTATGACCCGCAAAGAAATATTGAAATCAGTCAACCATCTCGCCCATGAATTGGAACGGCGTTATTTATTGATCTCAAAAGAAGAAACCTCGAACCCCACTGAAACATTACATGTGGTCTAAAGGAAATCTAGAACAAAACACCCTCAACTGGCAGCTTTGGCTCACAGGTGAGGGTGTTTTGCTATATACCAACGATTGGGGCATTAGGGATCGTATAACCTTTAGCGGTTAATGCATCGATCGATGCGGCTAAAAACTCTTCTTTTAATTTCCATTGTGTACCGTTGGAAACATACATCGTTGAACGAATGGCAAAGTTGTTATTGCCAAGGTCAACCAACCCAAAGACAGATGGGGCCGTTTGGATCTCTGTTTCATGCTGTGCCGCGATTGTTTGATTGACTTCCTCAATGATTCCGCGAATATCCTCCAACCCTTCAGAAGGCAAGATTCGGACATCGACAACGACTTGCATATTGGCTCTAGACGTATTGCTGATCGTTGTGATATTGCGGTTGGGAATGTAATGGACCGTCCCATCAACTGATTTCAGTTGAACCGTTCGGATACCGACATTTGTGACTGTGCCTTCTAAGGTCAAGTTGGTCAGACGTACATAATCACCGACATTGATTTGTTGTTCGGTAATGATAAAAAAGCCAGTGATCAAGTCATTCATAAATCCTTGTGCACCTAAACCAAGTGCGACACCGACGATTCCGGCACCAGCAAGCAATGAGCCAACCGGGACACCTATGGTAGAAAGGAGGGCGTAAACAAAGAAAAAACCCAATGAATAATGGACAGTGTTGCGGATCAATGTATGGATCGTATTGATCCGGCTCGCATTAAAAGTCGCTTTCTTTTCGTATGACCGATAGATGCGATCGATGATCAGATTGCTGACTTTTAACAAAATGCCGAATAATATCAACAGGAAGAAAAGCATCAATGCTTTCTGGATCACTAGACCCACGATTTCTTCCCAATTGATCGATTGCCACCATTTTTGGATCGCGTTTAATTGTGCAGCAGCTGGCTCGGTAATGCTTGACCCAGAGGAGTCCGTGGTGGATGCTGCTAGTATAAATAGATTCATGATTTACCTCCAAAACGTAGTACTTTTATTTTAACGAAGAAAGCCAGCAATTGCAAAAATACTTATTTATGATAAGGGCTTTCATGCAAAAAAAGACTGCCTTAGGTTCAGACAGTCTACGAAGATGGTCAAACTTATGATAAATGTACCCCTTTATCCACGAAAATGACTTCGCCGATGATCCCGCTAGACAATGGGCTGATCAAGAAGGCGCACGTATTGCCGACTTCTTCAATCGTTACACCGACATGATCTGGTGTGCGGTCTTCAGATAATTGGATCAGTTTTTGGTAGTCTTTGACACCTGTGACTGCAAGGGTCTTGATGGCACCTGCAGAAATAGCATTGACACGGATTTTTTGCGGAGATAATTCAGCCGCTAAGTAGCGTACGCTGGATTCCAATGCCGCTTTGGCGATGCCCATCATATTGTAGTTCGGTACAGCACGTTCAGCACCTAAGTAAGATAGGGTCACAATACCAGCATTTTCAGATAAGATTGGTTTGGCATATTTGGTGACCGCAATCAATGAATAGCTGCTGATATCTTGTGCCAGTGCATAGCCATCGCGAGAGATATTCAAAATATCTCCAGATAGATCTTCTTTGTTGGCATACGCTACGGCATGCACCACGCCATCGATTTGCCCAGTATATGCTTTGATCGTTTCAAAAGCAGCCGCAATACTGTCGTCATTGGCGACATCACATTCTACCGTGAATTCGCCTTCTTCCAGCAAACGCTCCAATGGTTTTTTCATCCGATCATTTTGGTAAGTATAAATGACTTCGGCACCTTGTTGTTTCAATGCTTGCGCACAGCCCCACGCAATACTGCGCTTATTGGCAACGCCCATAACGACGATTTTCTTTCCAGTTAAAAAACTCATAATTCCACTCCTTAATAAAATAAACAATCAATAAGTATAATAACGAAGAGAGCAAAGCTCGCTCTTGATTCCTAATTATTATGCATAATTGTTTGATTGTCAAACTATTTTTTTCTCTATAAAAATTTAGTTGCCATTTTAGCGGAACTATGATACTTTGATAATCAAACTATAAACTATTTTTTTAAGCAAGGAAGGGAAACCATGAAGAAACTATTGACTGAAACAGAAGTCATGGATTTGATTCCAAATCGATACCCAATTATTTATATTGATTATGTTGATGAAATCGAGTCTGGCAAAAAAATTGTTGCAACGAAGAATGTCACGATCAATGAGGATTTTTTCCAAGGTCATTTCCCTGGCAACCCAGTGATGCCCGGTGCGTTGATATTAGAAACACTAGCACAAGCTGGTTCGATCCTTATTTTGAAATCTGAAGAGTTTCAAGGACGTACGGCCTATATCGGCGGTATCAATAAAGCGAAATTCCGCCAAAAAGTTGTGCCTGGAGACACGATGAAATTGGTCTTCGAAATCAAAAAGATCAAAGGCTCTGTTGGGACTGCAGATGCTGTAGCAACAGTAGAGGACAAAAAAGTCGCTGAATGCGAGTTTACATTCATCGTTGGCGATCAAAAATAAAAGAAAGCCAGCACATGTCTCAGTAGGAGATCTGTGCTGGCATTTTTTATTTCGCTTTCTTATTTTGCTTTCTTATTCTGCCTCTTGGATGATATTGATTTTTTCGATTTTCACCGGATCAACTGGTGTGGAGTTTTCACCACTAGCTGAAGCCGTTGTTTCAGCTTTAGCGATTTTTTCTACGACATCCATGCCCTCAATCACTTGACCAAAAACCGTGTAGTTAAAGTCTAAGCTCGGGGTACCGCCATTCTTGTAGGCATCGATGATTTTTTGCGGATAGTGTTGGATCGCTAAACCATCCGACACATCTTGATCGTTTTGAACGATATAAAATTGACTGCCTTGGCTGTTGGGCAAGCTTGATTTCGCCATCGCCAACGCACCACGGATATGATACAGCTGATTGGAGATCTCTTCGCCAAATCCTTCGCCCCAAATACTTTCTCCGCCAGTACCGTCGCCTTTTGGATCACCGCCTTGAATCATGAACTCTTCAATGACACGATGGAAGGTAACGCCATCGTAATAGCCATCTTTGGCATGGGTCATAAAATTCTCAACGGCTTTTGGTGCCAATTCAGGGAATAATTTGATGGTGATCGTGCCTTCGCCAGTTACCATTTCGACCACATCTTCGTTTTCTTGAATCTCTGTTTCCAACTGAGGCAATGTTAAGGCGTTCAAATCAACAGCTTCAGATGAAGAGGTGCTTTCTGCTGTTTCAGAACTTGTTGTCGTGCTGTTGCTGCAAGCTGCAAGCAACAATAGACTTGCGGCTGCTGTCAGGGTATAGAACCATTTTTTCATTCTTTCAATCCTTCCTTCGTCAATAGCCTTATGATAACAAAAAAGTGTGTTAGATGAAAGCGCAGATTTCATAGCGTTCGTCGATTTCCCGTCAAAGGTGTAGACCACTTTTCGAATGTTTGGTACAATGTAAGAGGATACATAGTATCTAACGGATAGAAAATTATAGGAGGTTTTTTGATGGGAAAATTAGGTATTTCGATTTATCCAGAACGATCAACATTTGAAAAGGACAAAGCGTATTTAGATTTGGCGCATCAATATGGATTCAAACGCGTGTTTACAAGTTTATTGCAGATCAATGATGACAAAGAAAAAGTCTTGGCAGATTTTAAACAAGTCGTGGATTATGCCAACCAATTAGGCATGGAAGTGATGGTGGATATCAATCCAGGTCTATTTGAACAATTGGGTATCTCTTACGATGATTTATCCTTCTTTGATGAAATGGGCGCTTATGGTGTGCGTTTAGACATCGGATTTACTGGTGCCGAAGAAGCCAAAATGACCCGTAATCCATATGGCATCAAAATAGAGATCAATATGAGCTCTGGTACTGGCTATGTCGACAACATCATGAGTTATTCACCGAATACTGACAATCTTTTGGGCTCACATAATTTTTATCCGCATCGTTATTCTGGCTTGGGTTATGATCACTTTGTTTTTTGCTCAGAAAAATTCCGTAAGTATAACTTAAATACAATGGCCTTCGTCAATTCTCATGCCGCTGATTTTGGCCCATGGCCAACACAAGATGGCCTATGCTCGTTAGAAGATCATCGCGATCTGCCGATTGCAACACAAGTCAAGCATTTGGTGCTGACTGGTTTGATCGATGATATCTCTGTCGGTAATGCCTATGCTTCTGAAGCTGAATTGGCAGCAATGGCGGAAGCCTTCAACGCTGACTATCCAACCTTGCGCATCGATGTCACAGAAGGAATCACGGAAAACGAACGGATATGTCTGTTTGACAACTTGCATAGTTACCGTGGCGATCGCTCTGAATATATTTTGCGTTCAACCATGACCCGTGTCTATTATAAAGACAAAGAATTCCCAGCCCATGATACCAATGACATGGTTCGCGGGGATGTTTTGATCGACAATGTAGGCTACGGACAATACAAAGGCGAAACGCAAATTGCTTTGAAAGAAATGAAGAACGACGGTCGTGTCAATGTCGTCGGCAAAATCACAGAGGAAGAATTATTCTTGCTTGATTTCTTGAAACCTTGGTCTAGCTTCAAGTTGACTGAGAACAAATAAATGATTGAATGACTGCAGCATACCTAAGTGCATTAGGTATGCTTTTTTTTTGTGAGTTGACAAAAGTCTGAAAAAGACGGTATTTTATGAAAGGACCTTTTTTCGAAAAACAGTGATTTGGTACCGATAATATAATTATGTAAACAAGTTGATAAGGACGTGAAACATGTGAAGTGGTTTTGGAGAATCGGTGTTGGTGTTGTTCTTTTGGCGGTGATCGGGTTAGGATTTGCCGGCAATTATTTTTATAACTACGCGGTCGTGCCATCAGAAAAAGATTTTTTGGCAGGCGGTACGCCAGGGACCGACGAAGCGCAAAGCAAAGATAGCAACGAAGCGTGGTTCAAAGATTCAAACAATCGTCAGATGCTTACGATGACGAGTCAAGATGGCTTGCGCTTGTCTGCCATCTATTTGCCAGCTGAAACAGCTGCAGGGAAAACGGCCATTATTGCGCATGGCTATATGGGGAATGCCGAAACAATGGCAGATTATGCCAAAATCTATCATGACCTAGGCTACAATGTATTGGCTCCGGATGCCCGTGGACACGGAGAGAGTCAAGGGGACTATATCGGTTTTGGCTGGCCTGAACGCAAGGACTACCTGCAATGGATTAATCAAATCATTGATATGAATGGATCGCAAGAAACGATTACGTTGTATGGCATCAGTATGGGGGCTGCGACGGTCATGATGACCAGTGGGGAAGAACTGCCGGAAAATGTGACCTCGATCATTGAAGACTGCGGCTACACCTCAGTCAATGCAGAGCTGGGGTATCAGTTGGATCAATTGTTTGATCTGCCGGCTTTTCCATTGATGAACGTAACCAGTTTGGTGACCAAATTACGTGCCGGCTATTGGTTCGGCGAAGCCGATGCAGTCAAACAGCTGACAAAAAATACCCGTCCAATCTTCTTCATTCATGGCGACGCCGACACCTTTGTCCCATATGAAATGCTTGATACCTTGTACAATGCGACAACTGCGTCGAAAGAAAAGTGGATCGTGGCAGGGGCAGAACATGCCAAAAGTTACCAAATGGACCCAGAAGCCTATAAAGAACGGATTGCTGCTTTTCTCACCACGTATGACCATCAATAAACGATCTGTTGATGAATGGCCCTCGATCTTGAGGGTCTTTTTTTGTTGGGAGCACTAAAAGCGTTTAAGAATTCGCATAAACTAGAGGAAATCAAAGGAAAAGATGGACAAAAGTCCGCTGGGTCGTTACAATAAAATAGGCTTTCTTATAAGAGAAATAGGCACCACTTTTTGTGGGATAACTGATAATCAACTAAACAGAAGGTAACAAAGAAAAGAATGGAGGACAAATCATGTCCATGTTTTTAGATCAAGTAACGATCGATGTGAAAGCGGGTAAAGGCGGCGACGGTATGGTCGCGTTCCGCAGAGAAAAATATGTACCCGATGGTGGACCTGCCGGCGGTGATGGTGGTCAAGGCGGTGATGTCGTACTGATGGTCGATGAAGGACTGCGCACGTTGATGGATTTTCGTTTTAATCGTCATTTCAAAGCAGATCCGGGTGAAAACGGAATGAGTAAAGGCATGCATGGCCGCGGTTCCGAAGATACTTACATCAAAGTCCCTCAAGGCACGACTGTCAGAGATGCAGAGACCGGCGCTTTATTGGGAGATTTGATCGAGCAAGGCCAAACGCTTGTGATCGCTAAAGGCGGTCGTGGTGGACGCGGCAATACGCGTTTTGCTTCACCAAAAAATCCAGCACCAGAATTAGCAGAAAATGGTGAACCAGGTCAAGAAAGAAAAATCGAATTAGAATTGAAAGTCTTAGCAGATGTTGGGTTGGTTGGATTTCCTTCAGTTGGGAAATCGACATTATTGTCTGTGATCTCCTCTGCACGGCCAAAAATCGGCGCCTATCATTTTACAACATTGGTGCCGAATTTAGGGATGGTCACCACATCAGATGGCCGGAGCTTTGCTGTGGCTGATCTGCCTGGACTGATCGAAGGCGCATCACAAGGTGTTGGACTAGGGACGCAATTCTTACGCCATATCGAACGGACACGAGTGATTTTGCATGTGGTCGATATGAGTGGGATGGAAGGGCGCGATCCGTATGAAGACTACTTGGCGATCAATCATGAATTGTCCACGCATAACTTGCGTTTGTTGGAAAGACCGCAAATTATTGTGGCCAACAAAATGGATATGCCGGATGCTGAAGAAAACCTAGCTTTGTTCAAAGAACAATTAGCCAAAGAACAGACGGATGAATTTGCAGAAGGGCCAATGATCTTCCCAATTTCCGGTGTCACGAGAAAAGGCATCGACAGCCTGTTGAACGCAACAGCTGATTTGATTGAAGTAACGCCAGAATTCTTGTTATACGATGAAGAAATTGAAGAAGATGTGGTACAATATGGCTTCAAATCAGATGAACCTGTCTTCCAAATCGATCGTGAACCGGATGCAACATGGGTATTAAGCGGCGATAAAATCGAGAAACTGTTCCAAATGACGAATTTTGATCACGATGAAACCGTCATGCGCTTTGCCCGTCAATTACGTGGATTAGGTGTCGATGAAGCCTTACGGGCACGAGGTGCCAAGGACGGCGATATCGTTCGCATCGGCGAATTTGAATTTGAATTTGTTGAATAGGCCTTTGTTTGAACCTGAGTTTAACAAAATAACAAGATGATCTATCACTTTAGACTGCAAAACACTCGTTTTCGATAAGAAAACAGTGAATTGCAGTCTTTTTGGTTTATTTTTTTGCCTAAATCATATACTGTTAAATAAAAGAGATCCATAAAAATGAATAGGAGTGATTTTCATGCCAAAACGTGTGATCGTAATGAATTTTGATGCCAATGCGAAGGCTTTCCAAGCTTTTTCCGAGGTCAAAAAGCTGCATGCGAGCCGAGGCATCAAAGGAGAACAGATGGCGGTCTTGACCCATACCAATACAGGTGTCCATCAATTCAAGATCGAAGATTTTCTTGATTTTACCGGCAGCAACAAAACCTCCACCGGTGGGTTGATCGGGATGTTAGTTGGCATTCTTGGCGGCCCGCTAGGTATTATGCTGGGCTGGTTTGGCGGTAGTATGATCGGTGCCAGCAGAGATGCCAAGGAGATCCAAAATGCCCAAGTATTGTTTGAACATGTTGGACAACAAATCGGCGTAGGCGATACGGGTCTGCTGCTGCTGGCGGATGAAGACGACAATCGGCCATTGAATCAATTGATCATGCAAGAATTAGGCGGCGATATTTCACGCTTTGATTATGACGAAGTCGAAACAGAAATCGAAAAAGCCAAAGAGGTTGAAGAACAAGCGCGGGTCCGTGCGCAAGAGGATTGGAAAAATTCTCATGACCAAAACGACACGCAAAATGACACGCACTGATCCATGGAACCTTCGATTGCATATTGCTCTCTTTTCCGCTAAAATTGTGGAGAGATGAAAGGAACGAAGCACATGGAATTAGAATTTTTAGGCACAGGCGCGGGTGTGCCCGCAAAACATCGGAATGTTACAAGTACAGCCCTGCGGTTGTTGGATGAACGCAACGCGGTTTGGTTGTTTGACTGTGGCGAAGGCACGCAAATGCAAATTTTGCGGTCAACGATTCGCCCACGTAAAATTGAAAAAATCTTTATTACCCACTTGCATGGTGATCATATCTATGGATTACCAGGGTTGATCAGCAGTCGTTCTTTTCAAGGTGGCGATACACCATTAGAAATCTATGGCCCAAAAGGCATCAAAGATTTCGTCTATACGATTTTGCGTATTTCACAAACAAAAGTCAGCTATCCTTTACGCTTGATCGAGATCGAGGAAGAAGGCTTGCTGTTCAAAGACCAGCAGTTCGAAGTATCTTGTCTACGACTTGATCACGGAATAGAAAGTTTTGGCTATCGCATCGTTGAAGCCAGCCATAAGGGTGAATTACAAGTTGATGCGCTTTTGGCCTTAGGATTGAAACCCGGACCGGTTTTTGGTCGTTTGAAAAAAGGTGAAGTGGTCACGCTAGAAGATGGTCGGGTGATCGATGGATCTGAGTATCTCGGACAGGATAAACAAGGCCGAATCGTGGCAATCTTAGGAGATACCCGTTTATGCCGCAATGCAGTCACCCTTGCCGAAGGCGCGGATATACTTGTGCATGAAAGCACCTTTAATAAGGCAGAGGCAAAGCTTGCCAGGGCTTATTTTCATTCTACGACATATCAAGCTGCCCAAGTCGCAGCTGATGCTGGCGTGAAAAAATTGTTATTGAACCATATCAGTGCCCGATATGTAGGCAAAGACATTACTGATTTAGCGAATGAAGCCAAAGAGAAGTTTCCCAATACCTTGATCGTAAAAGATTTCGATATTGTCGATATTCCTTTTGCTGGAGAGGACGTTTAGTATGAATTTAGAAAATAAAGTCGTGGTTGTCACTGGGGGTTCGGCAGGTTTAGGCGAACAAATTTGTTATGAAGCTGCGAAACAGGGGGCAATTGTCGTTACTTGCGCCCGCCGGATCAATTTGATCGGCAAAGTCAAAGAACAATGTATGGCATTAAGCGGTAAAGAAGCCTTCGCATTTCAATTAGATATTGCCAATCCTGAAAGCATTGATCGCCTAGTGGAACGCATCAATGAAGAAGTCGGTCCTGTAGATGTTTTGGTCAACAATGCAGGTTATGGGATCTTCCAAGAGTTTACAAAGATGGATTCAGAGATTTTTCACCAAATGTTCGAGGTCAATGTGTTAGGCATGATGGTCTTGACCCAAAAAATCGCCATTCAGATGGCTGAGCAAAAAGCTGGTCATATTATCAATGTTGCCTCGATCGCTGGAAAAATCGCGACACCAAAAACGGCTGTCTATTCTGCAACTAAATTTGCGGTGATTGGTTTTTCTAATGCCTTGCGTTTGGAGTTGAAACCAGTTGGCGTCCATGTCACAACGGTCAATCCAGGACCAATTGAAACTGCCTTTTTTGATCAAGCAGATCCAAGCGGTAATTATTTGGCGAATTTGGGCAGTATCGTGTTGGAGCCGAATAAACTAGCTCGAACGATTGTCAAAAACATGATCCATCCTAAACGAGAAATCAATCGACCGCATATTTTTGGTGCCGCAGCGAAACTATACACGTTGTTTCCTAGTGTCGGAGATTATATGGCAGGGAGTTTATTTAACAAAAAATAGGAGATGAAACAGATGAAAAATCAATGGCGGGTCATTGTTGGTATTTTATTGATTTTGGTGGTTGTGTTATTCGCAGTGGCAAATAATATGACGGTACCCATAAATTTTGGTTTTACAACTATCCAATCTCCATTGATTTTGGTCATCATTGGTTCTGCATTATTGGGAGCCTTGATTTTGTTGCTGGTATCAACAACAGCGATGTTCCGTCAAAAAAAAGAGTTGAAGGAACTACGTAAAAGTCTTACCAAATATCAAACGGAGAACGATCAAGTCCTCAAAGAACAACGGGAAAGCTTGGAACGCGAGTTTAACAACAAACAAGCGGAGTTGGCAGCAAGAGAAAAACAGCTGAGCAATCAGGAAACACCATTGTTCGAAGAGGCTGTGCAGACGCGTTCGACAGATGAAACAGATGAAATGAAATCTTTCGATTCTCAAGCTTAATCGTTGAATTTGAATAGAGGATGAAATAGCAAAACCACGACTTTCTATTGTCAAAAGGCGAAGACAGCGCATTGATCTAAACCTATTGCCAGAAAGATAAGGCGTGGTTTTTTAGCTTGTTTTCCATTTTTGTCTGAGGTTTGATATAATGAGCGTGTTAGGAGTGATTTGGTGAAACAAGCGAATTTTCTGTGGGTCCAGCCGGAAGTGACTGAGCTATCCCCAGCGTTTAAGGAAATAATACAAACAAATAATATTCCCGAACAAATTGGTCGTTTATTGTGGCAACGAAAGATTCGGTCCGCCGAAGCGTTAGCTGCTTTTTTGCGTCCTGATTTAGATAGATTACATGATCCCTTTTTGTTATATGATATGGAAAAGGCGGTAGCACGGATCCATGAAGCAATCATCAATGAAGAGCAGATCTTGATTTATGGAGACTATGATGCCGACGGGATCACGAGTGCCACTGTGTTAAAAGAAACATTGGAATTGCTTGGTGCTGAAGCCAGCACATATTTGCCAAACCGTTTCACAGATGGGTATGGGCCCAATCTAGAGGTCTATAAAGAAAAAATCGCTTCAGGTATTCAATTGATCGTGACAGTGGATAATGGTGTATCAGGACATGAGGCGATTGCTTATGCCCAACAACAAGGTGTCGACGTGATCGTTACAGACCACCATGAATTGCCGGACACGCTGCCCAACGCCTATGCGATCATTCATCCACGACACCCGCAAGGACAGTATCCATTCGGTGATTTGGCTGGTGTGGGGGTTGCCTTCAAAACTGCTTGTGCATTATTGGAAGAAGTACCATTGGAATTGCTGGACTTAGTTGCGATCGGTACGATCGCAGATATGGTTTCTTTGACCGATGAGAACCGGATCTTGGTCAGCAATGGGTTGAAAATGATCCAACAGTCCGATCGAATCGGATTGAATGAGCTGCTGTCGATCAGTGGCGTCAATAAGCAGCAAGTAACTGAAACGGATATCGGTTTTTCTGTCGGGCCTAGATTGAATGCCATCGGTCGGTTAAAAGATCCTAATCCGGCAGTGACATTGATGACGACTTTCGACCAGGAAGAAGCGAGACAACTCGCCCACGAATTAGATGTCATCAATCAACAACGCAAGTCTTTTGTTGAAGAAATCATGAAAGAAGCCCAACAAAGAATCCACCCCGAAAACGAGGTCCATCTGGTGGTGGGGGATAACTGGCATGAAGGCGTCTTAGGGATCGTGGCTGGCCGTCTGATGCAGCAAACAGGTCGTCCCGTGATTGTCTTGACCAAAAAAGACCAAGGAATCGCTAAAGGATCAGGTCGCAGTGTCGCTGCCTTGAATCTATTTGAGATGCTGTCAACGATGAAAGACCTGTTCGTCAGTTTTGGCGGTCATCATGCAGCAGTAGGTTTGACCATTCCCACGGATGATCTGGATCTGCTGCAAACAGGAATGAATCAGTATGTCCAATCTAAGGGAATCGATTTGCGTCAAGGTATTCCATTGCAAATCGATGATACACTGCCTTTGGCGGATGTGACGATCCAATTGATCGAGACATTGAAGTTATTGGCACCATTCGGACTGGGCAATCCATTGCCTAAATTCTTGATCAAAGATTTAAACACCAAAAATGCCCGCCAAATCGGATCAGACAATCAGCATTTGAAGTTGGTCATGGAAGATGCTGCATCGAATCAATTAGATGTGATCGGCTTTGGTTTCGGTGCTGAAGCACCGGAATTTGCCAATGATCATTTATCGTTGGTCGGCCAACTGACGATCAACGAATGGAATGGCAATAGAAAACCGCAATTGATGTTGGAAGACTTTGCAGTTGAAGGGTTTCAACTATTTGATTACCGCTCAAAACGCAACCGTCAAGGCGTATCTTTTGGCAAACAGACATTATGCATCTCATTCCAGAAAAAACCAGCACCTGAGGCACAACGGCTGGCGCCAATGCTGACAGTATTTGATACATTGCCAGCATTGATCGATCTGTATCATGACGGCGGGTTCCAGGAAATCGCGTTTTTGGATTGCCCGACAGAGCCGCAGATCATCAAAGAAATCGTTGATGCATTGACTGTCAACCGCATCGATTTCGTTCTGCTTTCTCCAGAAGACGCCTATGTAGATGGTGTTGGTTCCCGTGATCAATACAGTCGGTTTTTCAAGCTGATTCAGCAGCAAGCACAATTAGATGTCCGCTATAAACTGAAAAGCATTGCGGATTTCTTAAAATTACCCGAAAAATTATTAATTTTTATGATTCAGGTGTTTTCTGAGCTGGAATTTGTTACAATACAAGATGGCGTTTTGAAAAAAAATGCTGCCCCTGCAAATCATCCATTAACGGATAGTCGTATATATCAACAAAGGCAGCAAATGATCAAGACAGAAGAATTTTTATTAATGAGTGATTTATCGACCTTAAAACAATGGTTGATATCTTAGGAGGAAAAAACATGGATTTAAAAAATTATATTGCGAGTATTCCGGATTACCCTCAAGAAGGCATTATTTTCCGCGATATTTCCCCTTTGATGGCGGATGGCGAAGCATATCGTTATGCGACACAGCAAATCGTTGAATATGCGCAAGAAAAATCAATCGATATGGTGGTCGGACCAGAAGCGCGCGGCTTTATCGTCGGCTGTCCCGTTGCTTATCAATTGGGTGTCGGTTTTGCGCCAGTACGCAAAAAAGGCAAATTGCCTCGTGAAACCATCGAAGCTGAATATGAAAAAGAATATGGTGTAGATGTATTGACGCTGCATGCAGATGCCATCAAACCAGGCCAACGCGTGTTGATATGTGATGACCTATTGGCAACTGGCGGTACAATCAAAGCAACCATTGAATTGGTCGAAAAACTAGGTGGTGTCGTAGTTGGCTGTGCCTTCTTGATTGAATTGATGGATCTTCATGGCAGAGATAAAATCCAAGGTGTCGAAATCAAAACATTGATGGAATATTAAAAAAGTCGGACGTGATGTCCGACTTTTTTTATTATAATCAAGGGAGCCTTGTGATCGAAGGGAAGGGTTATGGTTCGTAGCGATAGATATCATGATCGTAGTAATGTCTATTTCGTTTGCGTTCAGCTTGTCGGAATTTCTTTTCGTCCCACAACATGAACCATAGCATCGTTAGAGGACAAAAAATCAAAACTGCACTAAGTACGCCAAAATAACCAATAATAATACCCACCAATAATATAAATAAAACAAAACCAAATCGACGAATAGCTTTCATCTTGTTCACTCCTTATATACGAACTAATGTTTGTATAACTATTATACGAATGTTTGTTCGCTTTGTAAAGAGGAAAGAAAAAAATCTTCGAAGATTCGAAGATTTCATTGATATAGCGCATATTGGTCATAAAAAATGTCGATATAATCCAACAACTTGTCCTAAAATCGTGACATCATTGAGGATGATCGGATCCATATAATCGTTCTCTGGTTGTAAACGAATATAGTTCTTTTCTTTAAAGAATCGTTTGCAAGTCGCTTCGTCTTCATCCGTCATGGCGATCACGATATCTCCGTTCTGGGCACTAGACTGCTTGCGGACGATGACTTGGTCCCCATCGAGGATGCCAGCGTTGATCATACTTTCACCACGGATCGTCAGCATGAACAAGCTGCCAGAACTATTGGCTAAATCAGGCGGGATCGGAAAAAAGTCTGATGCTTCTTCGACAGCTAAAATCGGTTCGCCGGCTGTAACGATCCCTAGCATTGGAATCGAAGCTGGTTGAACATCGATCTTTTCAAGACCGGAAGCGGTCAATTCGATCGCTCTAGGTTTCGTTGGATCTCTTAAAATCAAGCCCTTTTTTTCAAGTCGGGACAAATGACCATGAACAGTTGAAGTGGAAGATAACTGAACGGCTTCGCCAATTTCGCGAACAGTCGGCGGATAACCTTTTTCAGTGACACGTGTATGAATAAACTTAAGAATTTCGATCTGTCGATTTTCTGTTCGTTTTGCCAAAACTGACACCTTCTTTCATTTAATAACTAAAGTGTACCATAGGATTGTCAATAATTCAAACAAATGTTCGCTTTTTGTCCTATTGTTTTTATAGCGCAAGTTGTAGTAAAATCAAGGGTAAAGGAGTGACGAAGATGTTATCACCAGAGAAATTAGCGCGCATCAATGCATTGGCAAAAAAGAAAAAAAGTACAGGTCTGACAGATGCTGAAGCAAAAGAACAAAAAATCTTGCGAGAAGAGTATTTAACAGCCTTTCGCGGTGGGATGCGACACCATATCGAAGGCATGAAGATCGTTGACCCAGAAGGAACCGATGTCACGCCAGAAAAATTAAAAGAAATCCAAAAGCAAAAAGGACTTCACGGCAGGGAGTAGTGAAATCCTTTCCAATCTATTGTAATCGATAGAGAAATCACGTATAATTGAGAATAAGTAATAAAGGTAAAAAAAACCTAAATTAGGAGGAACTCTCATTGTTTGATAAAATCGATCAATTAGGCGTCAACACATTGCGTACATTAAGTATTGAAGCTGTCCAAAAAGCGAATTCAGGTCACCCAGGTCTACCGATGGGTGCAGCACCTATGTCCTATGCGCTTTGGACCAAACATTTAAAGGTCAATCCAACTACATCTAGAAACTGGGTCGATCGCGACCGTTTCGTCTTATCCGCAGGACATGGCTCCGCATTGTTATACAGCTTATTGCATGTATCCGGCTACGATGTGACCGTGGATGATCTGCAAAACTTCCGCCAGTGGAACAGCCGTACACCAGGGCACCCTGAAGTTGACCATACAGATGGTGTGGAAGCAACGACTGGACCATTAGGCCAAGGTATCGCAATGGCCGTGGGGATGGCGATGGCTGAAGCCCATTTAGCTGCAACCTATAACCGTGACGCTTATAATGTCATCGACCATTATACGTACGCACTTTGCGGCGATGGAGATTTGATGGAAGGTGTTTCCCAAGAAGCAGCGTCAATGGCGGGCCATATGAAACTAGATAAATTGATCGTTTTATATGATTCAAATGACATCTCCTTAGACGGACCAACATCAAAAGCCTTCACTGAAAATGTCGGCGCACGTTTCGAAGCTTATGGCTGGCAGCATATTTTGGTCAAAGACGGCAATGATTTGGATGCGATCTCTGCGGCGATCGAAGAAGCGAAAACTGAATCGGATAAACCGACGTTGATCGAAATCAAGACAGTTATTGGCTATGGCGCACCGAACCAAGGCACTTCAGCAGTGCATGGTGCACCGATCGGGGCGGATGGCATTACTGCAGCCAAAGCGATCTACGGCTGGGAATATCCTGAATTCACCGTACCTGAAGAAGTCGCTGCCCGTTTCAAAGAAACAATGATCGATGAAGGACAAAAAGCAGAAGCGGCTTGGAATGAGACCTTCAAGGCGTATCAAGCAGCGTATCCAGAGTTGGCAGATCAATTCACAAAAGCGTTCGCAGGCGAATTACCAAGTGACTGGGATGCAACATTGCCAAGCTATGAAGTCGGCAGTTCACAAGCCAGCCGTGTATCTAGTAAAGAAATGATCCAATCTCTATCAAAAGCGATTCCAAGTTTATGGGGCGGTTCAGCCGATCTATCTGGTTCTAACAACACAATGGTCGCAGCAGAAAAAGATTTTGAACCTGGCCAATATGAAGGCCGCAACATCTGGTTCGGTGTGCGTGAATTTGCGATGGCCGCAGCGATGAATGGAATCCAATTGCACGGTGGAACACGCATTTATGGCGGAACATTCTTTGTCTTTGTGGATTACTTGCGCCCAGCAGTCCGTTTGTCTGCGATCCAACATGCACCAGTCATCTATGTCTTGACCCATGACTCAGTAGCAGTCGGTGAAGATGGACCAACCCATGAGCCAATCGAACAATTGGCCAGTGTCCGCTGTATCCCGAATGTCCAAGTGATCCGACCAGCTGATGGCAATGAAACCCGTGCAGCTTGGAAATTGGCCATGACGACTACGGACAAACCAACTGTTTTAGTCTTGAGCCGTCAAAACTTGCCAGTCATCGAAGGAACAAAAGAACACGCTGATGAACAAGTCGCAAAAGGCGGCTATGTGATCGCAAAACAAAAAGGTGAACAACCAGAAGGAATCTTGATCGCAACAGGTTCTGAAGTCAACTTAGCTGTACAATCACAAGCAAAATTGGCAGAAGAAGGCATCGATGTTGCCGTTGTATCCTTACCAAGTTTCGATTTATTTGAAGCTCAATCGGCAGCATACAAAGAAAGCGTCTTGCCTAAAGCAGTCAAGAAACGCGTAGCGATCGAAGCAGCTTCACCATTTGGCTGGGATCGTTACTTAGGCTGTAAAGGCAAAGTGATCGCCATTGATCATTTTGGCGCCTCTGCACCTGGGGACAAAGTCTTAGCAGAATTTGGCTTTACAGTTGAGAATGTAGTCGATACATTTAAATCAATCAACTAATTTTGTTGAAATAATAAACACACACGGAAATTCAAGTTTTAATGAATTTCGGGTGTGTTTTTTTGCGTATGTGTTAAAAAAAGTAGGTTGTATTCTGGTAAAAATTGGTTGATTATGCGCTCTTAAAAAATCTATTCACGAGAGCCCCCCATTTATATGTATTTTCATTTTAAATCAATAAAAAATCAGAAAAATAAATATATAATGCTCTTTTTTGTAAAATATGACGATAACTTTCTTTGTGGTTGAGGATTTGGTAAGCTAACTTTGCATTTGGTCATAACAACCGTGCATATAGTTCAAATATTGTTTTTACAAACGCGTAATGAAAGATTGAATATATCAGGTATTAACTATTATAAAGAAGATAGCAATGCATGATATTTATCCGTCTTTTTGAGTACAAAGTAATGATAAAACATTCGTGGAGGGATTTTATGCATAGAGATACATATGATTATCTATTTGAAGAAGCTAGAAAGCATGAAGTAGATAAGTTTGTAGTAGGTGCTTTTGTAGAAAACGATGGTCGTATCTTGTTATTACAACGATTACCTAACGATTCATATCCAAATATGTTTGAAATACCTGGTGGAGAAGTGGAGAAAAATGAAACTTTAAGCTTTGCTGTCAAAAGAGAACTTTATGAAGAAACCAGCCTTGAAGTTATAGCTGTCACAGCCTACTTAGGGTATTTTGATTACTACAGCAAAAAGAATGAGAAAACTCGACAGTTTAATTTTTCACTTATCACAAAGGATAATGAAATTCGATGGCATCCAGAACATCAACAATATGATTGGGTTGATAGTAAAAATCTGAAAAATTTTCCTATGACAAATGAAATGTATAAAACTTTGACTTTGTATTTCATTAAAAAGAATATGAAAGAGTAAAGTAAATAGTGCTTCAAAAATGATGTAACTAAGAGGAATAGTTTTAAATGCTTTTATGACTCGCTTACACGATTAAAACGATGTAAAACTGCTAAAGTTAAATAGTCATTGATGCAATAAAAGAGATGTAACAGATTGGATAGAGCTGATTTGGTTTAACTTTTCTCGAAAGTGCTTACTTTTTATTCGCAATCCCTTGATTTTTTCGGTAGAATGGACATAAGAATTGGAGGGATTTTCAATGACAAAAATCTATCAATCAATCAATGAATTGGTCGGACATACACCTATCGTCAAATTAAATCGTATTGTGGCAGAGGGTTCGGCAGATGTCTATGTTAAATTAGAATTTTTCAATCCAGGAGGCAGTGTCAAAGACCGGATCGCTTTAGCCATGATCGAAAAAGCGGAAAAAGACGGGACACTTAAACCTGGTGATACGATCATTGAGCCGACTTCGGGCAATACTGGGATTGGATTGGCCATGATCGGTACTGCTAAGGGCTATAAAGTTATGCTAGTAATGCCAGAAACCATGAGTATCGAAAGACGCAAAATCGTTCAAGCATATGGGGCTGAACTGGTATTGACACCAGGCTCAGAAGGAATCACAGGTTCTATCAATAAAGCCAAAGAAATTGCAGCCCAAGATGGCTATTTCATGCCACTGCAATTTGACAATCCAGCGAATCCAGAGATCCATGAGAAAACGACTGGTAAAGAAATCGAGGATGCCTTCGAATCAAAAGGGTTAGATGCATTTGTTGCTGGGATCGGTACTGGCGGAACGATCACCGGTGCAGGAAAAGAATTAAAACGGGTCTATCCTGATTTGAAAATCTATGGTGTTGAACCAGCTGAATCCGCGATTCTGGAAGGCGGTCAACCTGGTCCCCACAAAATCCAAGGGATCGGTACTGGTTTTGTGCCGAAGGTCTTGGACACGGATATTTTTGATCAAGCAATCGCCGTATCAAGTGAAGAAGCAATGGAAACAGCCCGTGCCGTTGGGCGTCAAGAAGGAATTTTGGTTGGTATTTCTTCAGGCGCTGCGATCCACGCCGCTTTAAAAGTAGCCAAAGATCTAGGGCCAGGCAAGAAAGTCTTAGCCATCGTACCAGACAATGGGGAACGCTATCTATCTACAGCTTTATATCAGTTCGAAGATTGATACAGGGAAAAGCAGGCAAACAAATGCCTGCTTTTCTTATCGAAATAAAAAGCAGCTGTTTGTGAAATAAAGTATCGGAAAAGACCAAAAATAAAGGAAAGCTGTTTGAATTTTTGTTATTTACATAGTATGATAGGAAGGATAAGAGAAATGGAGGAACTCCTGTGAGTACGATTTATGATGAAGCAATCAAAAAGCTCAAACACGAAAATATTCGTATTACACCGCAGCGAGTAGCTATTTTAGAATTTCTAGCCAGCCACGATGCCCATCCGACCGCTGAGGAGATTTACCGTGCGATCGAAGTACATTTTCCTGGTATTAGCGTCGCGACGGTTTATAATAATTTAAGGTTATTCACGGAAATCGGCTTTGTCAAAGAGATGAAATATGGCGATTCGTCGAGTCGTTTTGATTTTACGACGGAACAACATTACCATGCGATTTGTCAAAATTGTGGCAAGATCGCCGATTTTTATTATCCGGGATTAGAAGATGTTGAAATGGCAGCTTCTAAATTAACCGGCTATCAAATCAATAACCATCGCTTAGAAGTATATGGACTTTGTTCCGATTGTAAAGGAGAAGATCAATCATGAAAATTATTTCGACAGATCAAGCACCGCAAGCGATTGGTCCTTATGTACAGGCTAAAATCGCAAATGGATTTTTATTTGCTTCTGGTCAAGTACCATTGGACCCTACAACAGGTGAAGTGGTAGGTACCACGATCGAAGTTCAAACGCAGCAAGTACTGAAAAATATTCGTGCCATATTAGAAGCGGCTGATTTGACACCAGATGCAATTGTCAAAACAACTTGTTTCTTAAAAAATATGAATGATTTCGTGCCATTTAATAATACCTATGCAACCTTGTTTGATCAAACGTTGCCGGCTCGGTCAGCGGTCGAAGTTGCCCGCCTGCCGAAAGACGTATTGGTTGAAGTCGAGATCATTGCGGCTGTTAAAGCGTAAATAAAGAACGATAGGGGACGAACGCTTTGTTGGCGCAGTCCCTTTTTTGATGAATCAACCGATACATGTCTTAGAATAGAAAAGAGGATGTTCAGTGATCTCGTTAGAGGATTATTTAGCAAAAGGACAAACGACGATCTCCAATATGTTGCTGGATCATTATCATCAGCTAGGCTTGTCCAATGATGAATTTCTGTTATGGCTGCAATTATTCCGGTTTCATGAACAAGGAAATGATTTCCCTGATTTGCGTGAGATTGCAGCTGTTATGGGGAGTGACCAGAAAGAAATTTATCATTGGCTCAACCAATTGTTGAAGAAAAATATCATCAAGCTGGATGCCAAAAAAGATTCTTTTGGAAAAATGACCGATTATTATGATTTTTCCGGCATCTATGGTCGGCTAGAAGCATTGTTGAAGCAGCAAGCAAGCAAACAAGCAGCACAAACAAATGAAGAAAAGGTACGCAATCTTTATCAGTTATTTGAAGGTGAATTCGGACGGCCACTGTCGGCCATTGAATACCAGCGGATCAGCCAGTGGTTAGAAGAGG
This sequence comes from Enterococcus salsurae, assembly GCF_054784955.1. Classification (NCBI taxonomy): domain Bacteria; kingdom Bacillati; phylum Bacillota; class Bacilli; order Lactobacillales; family Enterococcaceae; genus Enterococcus; species Enterococcus salsurae. The sequence goes on from NZ_BAAHWY010000005.1 coordinate 83,692, forward strand.
ATCACTATCAACCCGAATTGGTGCAGCTTGCGCTACGAGAAGCGGTGTTGAATCAAGCTTACAGTTTGAATTATATCGATCGGATCTTGCTGTCATGGGAACGCAAGAATATCACGTCAAAAGCGCAAGTCGAAGAAGAACAAAAACGACGCAAAAAACAATTTTTACAAAAAGATTCGTTGCAGCAAGAGGAGGGACCAGCACCGAAGATCCCTATGCACAACTGGCTGGAAGGCGAATAATAAGAGGAGTGGCCAAAGAGAAAGATGATCAGTAAAGAGAAAACACTGCAAGCGGTAGAAACGATGTTCGACATGTTCCCGGAAGCCCATGGCGAGCTGGTTTCAAACAATGCGTTTGAAATGCTGATCGCTGTGATACTCAGTGCGCAAGCCACTGATGTGTCGGTCAATAAGGTCACACCAGCGCTTTTTTCTGCGTATCCGACGCCGGAAGCGTTAAGCGAAGCACCAATGGAAGGGATCATCGATAAAATCAAATCAATTGGTTTATACCGCAATAAAGCCAAGAACATCAAGGCTTGTGCAGGTGAACTCTTGCTTCGATTTGATGGCCAGGTACCCCATAGCAGAGAAGATTTGGTTTCTTTGCCAGGCGTCGGTCGCAAAACGGCCAATGTGGTGATGGGTGATGCTTTCGGGATACCGGCAATCGCTGTCGATACCCATGTTGAACGCGTGTCAAAACGATTGCGGATCTGCCGCTTGGATGCCAATGTGGTCGAAGTCGAACAGACATTGATGAAAAAAATTCCTGAATCTCTTTGGGTCAAAACCCATCACTCGATGATTTTCTTTGGCCGATATCATTGCACGGCACGATCACCAAAGTGTGACAGCTGTCCATTGCTCGCCATGTGTCAAGAGGGGAAAATCAGAATGAAAGCAAAAACCAGCAAATCGTGAAGGATTTGCTGGTTTTTTATTATTCATTTGTATCTTCACTTGATTCTGGTGGTGATGGTGGTGCAGAGGACTCGCCGTTGTCAGAAGAGGATGGTGTACTTTCCTCGCTGCTGCTTGGTGTCGTCTCAGGTGTAGAAGAGGCAGGTGGTTCCTCACTGCTAGACGAAGGAATCGATTCTTCAGAAGAACTAGATTCCGTTGATTCTGAACTTTCAGAAGATGGTTCAGTCGTTTCAGAAGAAGAACTGCTGCTGTAACTGCTTGTTGATGAATAGCTTGGTTGTGTGTACGATCCAGCCAAGTAAAGTTCATTGCCAATACGTGTGAGGCCATCAGGCATCGTCCAGTCCGTGTTTTCTACGGAAGAGGAAACAAAGCGCATCAACTCTCGGTAAACATCAGACGCCACATGGGTGCTGCTATCTGTGATTGGGGTCATTTTGTCATTGTACCCTGTCCAAACTGCTAGTGAATAGGAAGGTGTATAGCCTGCAAAAGTGATATCTGGATAAGCCCCATTTGACGTGTCTAATTGGGCCAATTGGTCATCGGTGTAGTTGGATGTCCCAGTTTTGCCAGCTTGATACAAGCCATCGATTCGCGCATTGGTCCCAGTTCCTTGAGAGATCACATCCTTGAGGATGTCTGTCACCATGTAGGCAGTAGTATCATCCATCGCTTTTTCACCGGATACATTGAAAGAATCTTCATCTTCGGTACCATCTTGATAGACGATTTTGTTGACGTATTGTGGTTCATAATAGGTTCCGCCGTTGGCAAAGGCGGCATAAGCCGCAGACAATTTCAAACTGGAGATACCATATTTTGAGCCATCGATTTTATCGGTGTTGCTTGAAATCGCATTTGATTGTGTGATGGCATTGTATTCAATCCCTAAACCACTTAAGAAGTCAGTGATATTGTCCGCGCCGACTTCCTCAAATAGTTTTGCGGCAGGTACATTCCGAGATTGCACCAAAGCGGTCCGCAAAGTAATGTTGCCCATGTATTGACGATCCCAGTTATAAATTGGAATATCCGTACCAACATAATTATATGGCTCATCAAGAATCGTGCGTCCGGTGGAGTTCTCCAAAAATTGGAAAGCTGGACCATAATCAGTGATTGGTTTGACCGTGGATCCAAAGTCACGGGTGACATTGACAGCCAAATTATTGCCTAGGACGGCATCGTTGTTACGAGCACCGATTTGGGCGGTGACTTTACCGGTATTGACATCGATCAACGTCGCAGCAACTTGCATCTCATCATCTGGGTAATCGATATAATCATCAGAATTGACGATATCATACAGCCGTTTTTGGGCATCGACATCAATATTGGTGTAAATGTCCAATCCATCGGTATAGACATCTTTCCCGGTTTTCTCCTTGACTTCGGCAATCACTTCATTGAAGTAGTTGTCAAAGTATTTCCATTCTTGATTGTCATCACTGATATCTTGCAATCCTTCTTGGACGTCTTCAGCGACGGCAGTATCATATTCATCTTGGGTGATCTTTTCATTGTCCAACATGGCCTTAAGGACGACATCTCGCCGTTTTTTCGCATTATCAGGATTTACATAAGGATCGAAGGCAGAAGGTGCATTTGGCAATCCTGCAAGCAATGCAGTTTGTGCCAAATCCAATTCATCCAATGATTTGCCATAAAACTTGGTCGCTGCTGTCTGCATCCCGTATAGGCCATTGGACATATAGACTTTGTTGATATAATAGGTCAAAATCTCTTGTTTTGATTTCGTTTGCTCCAATCGTACCGCCATCCAGGCTTCTTGGGCTTTGCGTCGCAAGGTTTGATCTTCTGCATTGGTAGAGAAGAAGGACAGTTTGATCAATTGCTGGGTCAAGGTACTACCACCTTGCATCCCTCCTGTTGTTGCATTGGAAAGTGCAGAGCCGACGATCCGTATGGGATCGACGCCGATATGCTGATAGAATCGACGGTCTTCAACGGAAACGATGGCGTCTTCCAATTGTTGCGGAATGTCACTCGCCGTGATTTTTTCGCGGGTCTCACTGCCGAATTCGGTGATCAAGTCACCGTTGGCTGCATAGAAACGAGAAGAGACCGTTGAATCTAATTTGGATTCGTCTAAAGCTGGCGCATCTTTGGCATACCACCAAAACAAGCCCATACCAGAAAGAATCGCCACGCAGCCTAAGAAAAACAAGCCCATAAAGATTTTCAGCAAGATGCTGCCGATACTGGATTTGCGCGTATTCTTGTTTTTAGGTACTTTTTTGTTGCCTGAACTCTTCTTTGAATCATGCCGAGCGGTTCTCGAACGGGATTCATTTGCCATATCACTCATTCTCCTTTATTGTTAAAAATGAATCAACTGCTTCAAGATAGGGGATCCGCGGGGCGATTTTCGGGTTGATTTCAATGCCCGCACGCTCGATATACGATAGAGGCAATGATTTTTTGCCTGTGCTATCTTGTAAATACCACTTTTCGATCAACGAACGGCTATCTAAGAAAAAGCAGCGTTGTAAACTGGAAAACCATAACAAAACAAAACAAAGACCCTTTTGTTCTAGACAGTTTTCCATATGTTTGATTTGATGCAGATGGAAATTTTTAAAGGGAAATGACGTTTTGTTTTGGGTTTCTTTCGCTTCAAAATCAAGATAATGTCCACGATAAACACCATTGTAGTCCGTCGTAGAGGCTTCTCGAAAATAAGCTTCTTTGATGACTGCTGCACTTCGCCTTGGATAATCGACTTTCACGATTTGAATCGGGGTAGGTTTCTTATGGATGACTGCGATCTGCCGGTTCAAATAGTAAAGATTGCTTTCGTTGATGGCTTCTTCAAAACGCATACCACGATTGGCAAATGTTTTTGGACGTATCGCTTTTTCTTGCATTTTTTGTTTTTTCCCGCCATCATAAGTACTAGACTGACCGTTAGGGTAACGAATGACCATGTTATTCACACTCCTAGGGCACATTATACCAAAAATAAGATTGGAAAGAAAAGAGATGACTATATAAACAATGAAAACCTTATACTTTACTGGGTATCGAAGTTATGAATTAGGCGTCTTTCAAGCAAAAGATCCTAAAGTCAAAGTCATTAAGAAAGTCATAAAAGAAGCACTTGTACGCTACATTGAAGAAGGGTTGGCCTGGATCTTGATCAGTGGCAACTTGGGTGTTGAGCTGTGGTGCGGGGAATTGATGGCCGGGTTGAAGGCAGAATATCCAGAAATCAAATTAGGTATCATCTTTCCTTTTGAAGGTTTTGGCGAAAATTGGAATGAAACCAACCGAGAAGCATTGCAAACAGTGAAAGCTTTTGCTGATTATGTCGATGCCACTAGCCACAAACCGTATCAAGATCCCAGTCAATTGCGAAACCATACTGCCTTTTTACTACAGCATACGGATGGTGCCCTCCTATTATATGATGAAGAATTTCCTGGAAAAACCAGTTATTTTCTGAAAGATGCGCAAGATTTTAGTGGGCAACACCCCTATGTCATCGACCAAATTACGATGGATGATTTACAAAACGCAACATTTGATGGTAATTTACTTTGATTTTCTCGTTTTTTTTGATAGAATGGGTAAGAAAGTGAAAACCATTTGGAATAAACAATGAGGTGTAAATAATGGCAAATTTAATTTATAGTCCGAAAGATATTCTGCAACAAGAATTTAAAACCAAAATGCGTGGGTACGATCCAGTTGAAGTGGATGAGTTTTTAGACAATATCATCAAAGATTACGAAAACTACAACAAAGAGATTTTGGCACTGCAAGAAGAAAACGATCGTTTGAATGCAAAAGTCGATCAATTATCAAAGAATCAAGCAGTTGCTTCTCGTGTCCAACAAGAAGCGCCTAAGAGTCAAACTGTGACCAACTTTGATATCTTGAAGCGTTTATCGAATCTTGAAAAAGAAGTCTTTGGCAAAAAGCTTGATCGTGAGCCAGAACCAACGACACGCAGCTCGTCTTATAGCAGCAACTATACAAATGCTGATCTTGAAGATGACAATGAGAAAACCCGTCAATTCTAGACAATGATGATGGTTGTGGTTTTCGGGTAATTGCGGCATAACTAGATTATGCTGAGGAAAGTCCATGCTCGCACAGGCTGAGATGCTTGTAGTGTTCGTGCCTAGCGAAACCATAAGCTAGGGTACTTGAAAAAGTAACGGCAGGAAAAATGGCTAAGGTGCAAGCTATGCCAAAGTATCCTTGAAAGTGCCACAGTGACGAAGCAAGCCGGGAAACTGTCTTGGTGGAACGCGGTAAACCCCTCGAGCGAGCAACCCAAACAACGGTAGGGGCGCTTTTTGCACGGAAATGAACGGAAGCAAGAAGGCAAGTAATTGCAGATAGATAATTACCCACTATTTTCTTCTCCCTGAGGAAAATAGGGACAAAACATGGCTTATAGAAAACCACAACATATCAGGGAATCCTTCCAGCAACGGAAGGTTTTTTTATATCAAGAAGGAGCTATTTATGACTGAAAAAACATTTAATTGTATTGCGACAGCTGCCAGCGGCTTAGAAGCATTAGTAGGGAAAGAATTACGTGATCTAGGCATCGACTGTGAAGTCGAAAACGGCCGTGCGCGATTCAAAGGGACTTTAGAAACGATCGCGACAGCCAATCTATGGCTGCGGACGGCGGATCGGATCAAAATCGTTGTAGGAGAATTTGACGTGTTGACCTTCGATCAACTGTTTGAATCGGTCAAAGCGTTGCCATGGGAAGATTTTCTGCCCTTGGACGCCGAATTCCCGGTAGCGGGCAAGTCGATCAAATCAAAATTATTTAGTGTACCCGATTGTCAAGCGATCACCAAAAAAGCCATTGTCAATCGTTTGCGGGATGTCTATCATCGTCCAGCAAGTGTACCTTTAACTGAAACAGGTGCGTTCTTCCAATTAGAAGTCGCCTTATTGAAAGACCATGCGATCATTACGTTAGATACCACCGGGCCTAGTTTGTTCAAACGTGGCTATCGGTTAGAAAAAGGGGGCGCGCCGTTGAAAGAAAATATGGCGGCTGCCTTGGTCATGTTGACCAATTGGCACAAAGACAAACCTTTTGTTGATCCGGTTTGCGGATCAGGTACGTTATGTATCGAGGCAGCATTGATTGGTCACAATATCGCTCCAGGCTTTAATCGGTCTTTTGTTTGTGAAACATGGGATTGGTTCCCAGCCTCCGTCTTTGAAGACGTGCGTAAAAAAGCAGATGAAGCGGCTGACTATGATATCGTCTTAGATATCACTGGGTCGGATATCAACGGCCGCATGATCGATATCGCACAACGAAATGCTGAAGAAATCGGATTAGGCGATTCAATCGTCTTCAAGCAACAGGCAGTCAAAGACTTCAAGACGGAGAAAGAATATGGTGTGATCGTCGCGAATCCACCATATGGCGAACGTTTGGGTGAAGAAGAATCAGTCCAACGCTTGTACAAAGAAATGGGTCAAGCATTTCGACCGTTAAAAACTTGGAGCAAATATATCCTGACCAGTGATTTGACATTCGAAAGTCATTATGGAGAAAAAGCGACCAAAAAACGGAAATTATATAATGGTGCGATCCGAACAGACTTGTTCCAATATTGGGGACAACGTCCACCACGGAAGAAGGAGATGGGTGCATGAAAGAACAAGATTTTCTGAAAGAATTGAAAGAAATCAATCTATTGCGTCAAGCCATGGGCATCTTAGAATGGGACAACCAAACCGGCATGCCTGAAGCAGCCAGTGAATACCGCAGTGAAGTTGACAGCTATCTTTATGGTTTATATTTCGAGAAAAAAATCGGTGCGCCAATCAAAGAGGCAATTACTTACTTCGGTACGCATCCGGACGAATTATCTGAAGTTGGTCAAGCCGCGTACAAATTGGTCAAAGAAGAATACGAATTGCAAAAAGACGTGCCGCAAGAATTGGCGATCGCCGCTTCTGCAGCTACATCTAGAGCCCATACCGCTTGGTTGAAAGCCCGTAAAGAACAAGATTTTAATCTGTTTAAAGAGGCATTATCAGAAAACATTCGTTTGACTAAAGAAATGATTCCTTATATGAAAAAGAATGAACGCACAGATTATGATGTCCTATTGAATCAATATGAACCCAATATGACTGTTGAGATCCTTGACAATGTCTTCTCGCAAGTCAGAGATGGGATCATGGATATTCGTCGTCAACTTGCCGAAAAGGGAACAGCGCCAAAAACAACGATCCTTTCTCGCAAAATGACCGAAGCACAGCAACGCAGATTTATCACCAAAGTCATTACAGACTTAGGCTATGATTTTGCGCGCGGTCGTTTGGATAACACGGTCCATCCATTTGCGACAGGCATCAACCACAATGATGTCCGATTGACTACAAGATGGAATGAACATGATTTTTCGATGGGCTTATTCGGGGTCATCCACGAAGCCGGTCATGGGATGTATGAACAAAATATCGATGAAAAATATCAAGGCACCCCAGTCCATGAAGGGGCGTCGATGGGCATCCATGAATCACAATCTTTATTCAATGAAATCATCATCGGCAGCAATCGTGCATTCTGGGAAAAACAATTTCCATTCTTTCAAACATGTGCGGAAGGCACCTTTGATGATGTGTCGTTTGATGCATTTTATGACGCATTAAAGTATTCCCAAGCGAGCTTAGTTCGGATCGAAGCTGATAGTTTAACCTATGTTTTGCATATCATCATTCGTTATGAGATTGAAAAAATGCTCTTCAATGGTCAAGTAGCTGTGGAAGATCTACCGCAAATTTGGAATGATAAATATGAAGAATATTTAGGGATTCGTCCTGAAAATGATTTAGAAGGAATCTTGCAAGATGTGCATTGGTCAGGTGCCAGCTTTGGTTACTTCCCATCGTATGCGTTAGGCTATATGTATGCCGCCCAATTGCTGCATGCGATGCAACGTGATGTCGCTGTGGATGAGGTGTTGGCTTCTGACGACTATGCACCGATCCGTCATTGGCTAACAGAACATATCCACCAATATGGCGCGTCAAAAAAACCAAATGAACTGATTCTAGATGCCACAGGTGAATTATTGAACCCGCAATATCTATTGGATTATTTACGGAAAATATATTTTGCCGTCTACAAAATCAACGAATAATTGAGTGCCAACCATGTGACCTGAAGTGCCTGATTTGTGAAAGAAGAGGACTTGCCTTATATCGGCGCCGCTTCCCAACAGACAGGCTCTTTCTTTCGGTCCAATATGAGGTAAAGGAGCCAATGATGACAGACAGATACCCACAGGATCAACCCAATCTCGAACCAGTGATTGATTATGCTAAACTGGTTCTTTCAAAAGATTACACCGGACATGGCTTTGACCATGTCCAGCGCGTCGCAAAACTGAGTCAAGCCATTATCGATCAGGATCAATTAAGTGTCGATGATTTTGTCGTCCAAAGCGCAGCCTATCTCCATGATACAATAGACGACAAAGTGGTTGCAGATGTAAACCAAGCTCAACAAGAGGTCGATGACTGTTTGCACACAGCAGGAGCTAGTCGAGAACAGATCGATCATATCTTTCTGATTATCCATCACCTTTCCTTTTCGAAAGAGTTACTCGAAGGGGCAGATGTGACGACATTGGAAGGGCAAATCGTTCGTGATGCCGACCGTTTAGATGCATTAGGGGCAATCGGAATCATGCGAACCAGTTATTTTGGCGGCAGTCATCAGCACCCGTTGCATCTTCCGTCACTTCCGCCGAAAGATTTTGCCAACCATGCTGATTACCGCAAAGGAACCACAGTCATCAATCATTTTTACGAAAAATTATTTTTGCTGCCGGAAAAGATGCGGACTGATTTTGGCCTCAAAGAAGCACTGCGCCGCGTATCTTTTATGGAAGAATTCTTAAAAGAGTTTTACGCAGAGTGGGATCTTTAGCCATATTTAAAGAATTTTAATCTATAACCCGATTATTTCCATTTTCCTCCTTTCTTCACTATAATAAGAAGAAAGGAGGGATGGAAATGTATTATCAGCAAGCACTGCAACCAAACGAATTGTTGCCGACACTTTCTGAAACTGGCGAATGTCTATTCGTCATTCGCGCAACATTACCTCTGCGAACATATGAAGTTGCGGTCTATCGATATGATAATCAATACTTCTTGCTCCAAGATGAAGCCTTCTTCTCGCAAATTGATCAAATTGCCAATATCAAACTTGGTGATGAAGAAGAAATTTTACCTTTTATTGAAGAAGCTTTGGAAGAAAATCATTATATTCTTGTGGAGAAAGCCTTCATACGCTTAGATTTATCCACATTACAGAAAATGGACGACCTAGAAAACATTGATATTTTGTTTTACGAATTTATTGATTCATGGGGTGATGAATAATGAATCGCACGGAATATATCACGATCAAAGATGCAAAACTCAAAGAATTGTTTCAATCCTTAGGAGAAGAAGTCACCAATGTAGCGCTGATCGATGAAGAAAACAACATTGATGTGGTGGTTTTGTCGAATAGTGATTGGCAAGATCTTTTGTCGCAAGTGGACGAGGAAGTCAAGGCATCGTTTATTGAAGAGACCACTTCGTTTGATGCATTATCAGAAGATGAAACTTAGCACATAAACTGTTTTACTAAAAAACAACTAACCATCGTCACATTCTGGTAGCAGTTGGGCTGTCAGAATCAGAGACTGGTTAGTTGTTGTTTTGTGTCAGGTGATTTTGGTTGAGATTGCTGATCGTTATTTACTTCGTAAATGAACCGTTTTGACTTTCAGATATCCTTGATATAGATGGATAATAACCAATAATAAACCCATCACCAATGGAATCAGCAGCAAATAAGGGGAATAATGGTACGTATCCTGAACTTGTTCGATGGATGATCGTGCGACTTCACTCCATGCCAGCTGGATAACTTGCAGACTAAACCCGGTCAGGAAACCAGCAATAATAAATAATCCGAAACCCAAATAAGGAATGTGCGCAGAACGTTGAAACAACGCAAATGCCACATATAAAATCAGCAATAAGCTGGGCACGCCGAATGAGAAGTAAGGATCTAACATGATATTTTCGACCTCCTTTTCTTTATCATACGCCAAAATCTGATTTTTGTGAACTTGCGTGCTATATTCATTACAGAGGAGTGTATCATGTCAGGGTATATTGAACCAATCAAAATCGCATTACTCGTATTTCCATTTCTCGCGCTTGTGATATCCACGATCTTTTTTTTCGCCAATATCGGCGATATGGCCGATTTATTTGGTCAAGAGGAATCATCTTGTATTCATTTGTCTTTTATTTATTGTGCGCCTATTTTTTGGTGATCTTGCCATTGCCAGCTATTTCTGAAGTGGCATAAATGACGGGACCAAAAATGGAGTGGCATTTGGGGGCGTCATGTGTCCATTTCATGCAGCAAACGGTCTTAGATATCCACGACCCAAGCACCTATCTGCCAGCTTTGAAGCAAGGCGTCGTCTTGGAGCCGCTATTTAACTTGCTGCTGACGGTTCCATTCGGTATTTACTTGCGCTATTACTTTAACTATTCATTCAAAAAAACCTTGTTGTTATCTTTTTGTCTTACGTTGTTTTTCGAATTGACACAGTTGAGTGGTCTATATTTCATCTACCCACGGCCTTATCGACTCTTTGATGTCAATGATTTATTCGTCAATACCCTTGGTGGTGTGCTGGGGTGGGTGATTGCACCGATCTTTACCTTCTTGTTGCCATCCAGAGAAGAAATCGATGCCGAATCTTATGCCAAGGATACACGGGTGACAGTGACGCGGCGCTTTTTCGCCTGGGCGATCGACTGGCTGATTTTAAATGTTTTTCAGACCTTTCTGTTGCTGATCGTCACACTGGTGACACAAAAAAATATGCGCGATTTTACTGGAGATTTTTGGTTTTTCGCTGTGGAAGTCTGTCTTTATTTCATGCTGATCCCTTATCTAACCAATGGACAAACCCTTGGGAAAAAAATGGTGCGTATCCGATTGGTGCAAGAAGGGCGGCAAAGAATCAGTTTTTCTGCATTGTTCCTTCGGTATGGCTTATTCTATTTGATTTATGCCAGTATCAGTCGAGTCAACCTGCTGTTCGCACCTTTCCTTCAATCAGACTCAGCTCTTTTGCTGATAGTGAGTTTGCTGATGGTCTTGCTGTTTGGCTTGCTGCAATTCGGCTTTTACCTCAATTTGATCTGGGGTGCCATCAGAAAAGAGCCGCGCTTCTTTTATGAGAAACGCAGCAAAACCTATACGATAAGTACGGTCCAACCAAAAGAAGGTTAGGAAAAGCCTGTAGATTATGCTATAATTCTAAAGATGTTAAAAGAAAGAAGGTGTTTGAATGTCTTTTGAGTCATTTAAATTTCAACCATTTATTTACGAAGCACTTGCGGAAAAACAATTCGCAACACCAACTGAAGTGCAAGCCAAATTGATTCCGGTTATCCAAAAAGGCCGCAGCGTTGTCGGACAATCCCAGACGGGAAGCGGTAAAACCCATACATTTTTACTGCCTTTGATGGATCGAATCGATGCCAGCAAAGATGAAGTTCAAGTCGTGATCACGGCACCTAGTCGAGAATTAGCCGTTCAAATTTATCAAGCAGCCAAACAAATCGGCGGCTTCCATGATCCAGAGATCAGAGTATCAAATTTTGTCGGCGGCACCGATAAAAAACGCCAATTGGCCCGTTTAGGCAATCAACAACCACATGTGGTTGTTGGAACACCAGGTCGAATCCTTGATATGATCAACGAGCAAGCTTTATCCGTGCATACTGCACAAGCCTTTGTCGTGGATGAAGCAGACATGACATTGGACATGGGCTTTTTGGCAGAAGTCGACCAAATCGCCGGCCGCTTGCCAGCCAAATTGCAAATGTTGGTCTTCTCAGCGACGATTCCTGAGAAATTGCGCCCATTTTTGAAGAAATATATGCAAAACCCATTGATTGAAGAAATCAAAGCCAAAGCCGTTATATCTGATTCTATTGAAAACTGGCTGATCTCTACCAAAGGGAAGAACAAAAACAAATTGATCCACCAAATTTTGACGACTGGCCACCCGTATTTAGCCATTGTCTTCGCGAACACAAAAAGCCGTGTCGATGATATTGCGGATTACCTGAAAGGGCAGGGCTTGAAAGTCGCGAAGATCCATGGGGATATCAGCCCAAGAGAACGCAAACGGATCATGCGCCAAGTCCATGATTTAGAATTTCAATATGTCGTTGCCACTGATTTGGCGGCCCGCGGGATCGACATTGAAGGGGTATCCCACGTGATCAATGCGGAGATTCCTGCCGATTTAGATTTCTTTATCCACCGAGTGGGACGGACAGGACGCAACCATTTATCTGGTACGGCGATCACATTATATGATCCAGCAGATGAACAAGCGATCCAAGCCATTGAAGATCTGGGTGTGACTTTCCAGCCCAAAGAAATCAAAAACGATGAAATCGTCGATACCTATGATCGTAACCGACGAACCAAGCGGGAAAAATCTCGTGACGAACTAGATCCTACTTTGATTGGTTTAGTGAAAAAGAAAAAGAAAAATATCAAACCAGGCTACAAGAAGAAAATTCAATGGGCCGTAGAGAAGAAAAACAAAGAAAAACGCAAGATCGAGCGACGCCAAACAACGCGTACTGCGCGTAAGAACAAGAAAAATTCGAATAGTTGATCGACTAAAGCAACCCTTGGATAAATCATTTCCGAGGGTTATTTTAGTTTTTTCAGCATGGTCACACAAGGAATCCCATCTTCTAAATAAGGTGCAGAACTGATTTGGTACTCGCAGGACAAGTAAAATCCGCTGGCAGTGATTTCAGCTGAAAGGATGGCGCGTTCGGCACCGGCGCGTTGGCCTCGTTCTTCCAAGAAGGCTAGCAAGCGTTTGCCATATCCTTGTTGTCGATAGGCTGCAGCCACACAAAAACGATCCGGCTAGACTGTCATTGGGTCGCTTAATTGATAGCGCACGGTGGCGATTGGCTGATCATTGTCGCCCAGCCACAAGTAATAAGGGCAAGTTTGATCCAATCGGTCAAACTCTAAAGCAGCGGGAATCTGTTGTTCTTCAACAAAAACCGTGCGCCGCAAGGCATAGACCTGTGCTGTCAACCAGGGGCTGCGTCCAAAATAAAGCATGTATTTATTCCCTCCTGATTCATGGTATACTCTAGGTAAAGTAATTGTAGCAGATGAGAGGGGATATGACGTGGATTTTTTTGAGGCGTTGCAATGGAACAATTGGAAAAAGCTGCCGTTGGAGGTCAAAAACCAGTTGATCCAACAGATATTGATGTATTTTGTCAGTCCATTAAAGGAAATAACCGATCTGCATCTAGTGGAATATGCGTATGCCGGAATCAAATGCACGACGTTTCAGCTAATGATCGATGATGAGGCTTTCGTATTTGTGCCAGGCACTTCCGAGGCAATCTTGGGTTGGGATTTAGGTGTTCAAGGGTTGACGCTATCAAGCTGGGGACAATCATGGCAAACAGCAAATACCCATGCCGCAGGTTTGGCTCAAACCTATGGCTTTCAAAATGAACAGGATTGGTCTGATTATGTCAATGAATCTACCAGTCCGCTGCGTAAAGCTGAAATTGCGCCTATGCTGGTGCAATGTTATGCATTACCAGTTGGCAGTACCTTCGTGGGGATTCTCAACACCGTCACTGCAGAGTTTCGCGGCCATGTCGAGCGATACAATTTGTTTGCCGACGATCTGCAAGCAACATTCCATCGGCCGACTTCCTTCGAAGAAAGCTTACGCTATGCGTTGCCTCAAGGAATCGTGAAAGAAAATCACTATTATGCTGCTTTGCATCCTTTGACCGACGATTATATGCTGTTCGATCATCAAGCAGTATCCCATACGATGCTGCAAACAAGATTGGCTGCTGAGGGCTTTTCGTTGTTGTCAGAAGACCAGTGGGAATATTGCTGCGGCGCGGGCACAAGACGGCTTTTTCGCTGGGGGAATGAGAAATCCTGCGAGGATGGAATGACACTGCCTGCCTATGAGCTGCTGGAGCCCAATATGTTTGGCTGCATGTATGGGTTAGCGGACGGCTGGGAATTGACCGATGGCTTGTCCTTGAAAATGGATAAGTTGACAGCTTGCGGTCATTCATTATTGGATGCCTTGCCCTATGCCACCTACTATCGGTCACGTCAGATCTTGCAACCGGAAAAAGTCCTTTCTCCCCAAGATTATCGCTATCGTAAAGCGATTTTGATCGAAAAAGACCGCATCTAAGGATTGACTTTTTCTTTATCTTTCCTTATACTTTGAATGATAAAGGATATCGTTGGTTTGGTGTTGCATCACAGAAAGTTTTTCACTGCTGAGAGAAAAACATGTGCCCAGCTGAATGGCTCCCTTTGATCGGTTTTCAACAGCAATGTTGACGCGTACTCAGTGTTAGCGAGTCTAAGAGGTAATGAGTTACATCATTGCAAGCAAGGTGGTACCGCGTGTTGACGTCCTTGTCTTTGCAATGGTGTTTTTTTGTCTTTTTTTCTATACGCCGCGATCAACAGGAGAGAGAGTATGCACCACGACCTAAACGAACATAGCAGAAAGTAGGAGAATAAAGTGAAACAATTATCCAGTGCAGAAGTACGCAAACTGTTTTTAGATTTTTTCCAATCTAAAGGCCATTCTATCGAACCAAGTGCATCATTGGTTCCTGTCAATGACCCGACATTATTATGGATCAATTCGGGTGTCGCAACATTAAAGAAATATTTTGATGGTTCAGTCGTACCTGAAAATCCGCGTATCACCAATGCCCAAAAATCAATTCGGACCAACGACATCGAAAATGTGGGTAAGACTGCCCGTCACCATACGATGTTTGAAATGCTAGGTAATTTTTCCATCGGCGATTATTTCAAAAATGAAGCGATTCATTGGGCCTGGGAATTTTTAACTGGTGCTGAATGGATGGCTTTTGATCCGGAAAAATTATATGTGACTGTTTACCCGAAAGATACGGAAGCAAAACGTATTTGGGCGGAAGAAATTGGTTTGACTCCAGAACATATTGTTGAGATCGAAGACAATTTCTGGGATATCGGTGCGGGCCCATGTGGACCGGATTCAGAGATTTTTTATGATCGTGGTGAAGCGTTTAATGATGTAGCGGAAGATGATCCAGAAAATTATCCTGGCGGCGAAAATGAGCGTTATTTAGAAATTTGGAACTTAGTCTTTTCTGAGTTCAACCACCAGCCTGACGGTTCTTATGAACCACTGCCGCACAAAAACATTGATACGGGGATGGGTCTGGAACGTATGGTATCGATCGTGCAAAATGCACCAACCAACTTTGAAACAGATCTATTTATGCCGATCATTGAAGCAGTTGCCCAATTGAGCGGAAAAGTCGCATATGGTGATAGCAAAACAACGGATATCTCGTTCAAAGTCATCGCTGATCATATCCGTGCGCTTTCTTTTGCGATTGGCGATGGCGCACTGCCATCAAATGAAGGCCGTGGCTATGTCTTGCGTCGTTTGCTACGTCGTGCGGTCATGCATGGCAAGAAATTAGGGATCGACGCTGCTTTCTTGTATAAATTGGTGCCAATCGTTGGTGGTATTATGGAAAGCTACTATCCTGAAGTATTGGCACAACAAGCCTTTATTGAAAAAGTCGTTCGCAGTGAAGAGGAACGTTTCCATGAAACCATCAATGAAGGTTTAGCCATCTTGAACGATGTCATCGCTGCAGTCAAAGCTGCAGATCAAGATACATTGCAAGGGGCAGATATTTTCAAACTATATGATACGTATGGTTTCCCAGTAGAATTAACAGAAGAAGTGGCAGAAGACGAAGGATTGAAAGTCGATCATGCAGGGTTTGAAGCTGAAATGGAGGCACAACGGACCCGCGCGCGTGCTGCCCGTCAAACGGAGTTATCTATGGGCGTTCAATCTGCTTTGCTGACAGACATCAAAATCGACAGCCGTTTCGTCGGCTATGACACCCAAGAAGTCAAAAGTTCTTTGCGCGTCTTGATCCAAGAGGAAGCATTGCAAGATACGGCGAATGAAGGCGAAGCGCAATTGATTTTTGCTGAAACGCCATTCTACGCCGAAATGGGTGGACAAGTCGCAGATACTGGAACGATCGTTGATGAAACAGGTCAAATCGTTGCCGAAGTCACCGACGTGAAGAAAGCGCCGAATGGTCAATTCCTTCATACAGTCACGATCCTTGCACCGATCACAGTCGATACAGTGTATTTCTTGCAAGTCGATCAGCACCGTCGCAATAAAATTATCAAAAACCACACAGCAACCCACTTGCTGCACAAAGCGTTGAAAGAAGTATTGGGCAATCATGCCAATCAAGCCGGTTCATTAGTGGCACCTGGGCACTTGCGTTTTGACTTTAGCCATTTTGGTCAAGTCACTGCTGAAGAACTGAGCCAAATGGAACAAATCGTCAATGAAAAGATTTGGGCCGCTTTGCCAGTCGTAACCATTGAAACCGACATCGATACTGCCAAAGGCATGGGCGCGATGGCTTTATTCGGTGAGAAATACGGCCATGATGTTCGGGTAGTGAATGTAGCAGATTGGTCGATCGAACTATGCGGGGGAACCCACGTTGTGAATACGGAAGATATCGGTATCTTCAAGATCATTTCAGAATCTGGTATCGGCGCAGGCGTTCGTCGGATCGAAGCGGTAACGAGTGAAGAAGCCTATCGCTTGCTGCAAGACGAGGAAGCACAATTGAAAGCTGTTGCCTCTATCGTGAAGTCCGCACAAATCAAAGAAGTGGTTACCAAGACAGAACAATTGCACATGCAATTGCGGGAACTGCAAAAAGAGAATGAAGCATTGGCAAGCAAATTGGCCAATCAGCAAGCTGGAGATGTCTTTAAAGAAGTCGAAGAGATCAATGGTGTCCGTGTGATCACAGCCAAAGTCAATGTCAAAGATATGAACCAACTGCGTCAATTGGCCGATCAATGGAAACAAAAAGACTACTCCGATGTGTTGGTCTTAGCAACTGCCAATGATGGCAAAGTCAATCTTTTGGCAGCTGTGAATGCAGCGGCTAACGCCAAAGGCATAAAGGCTGGCGATCTGATCAAAACCATCGCACCAATCGTTGGCGGTGGTGGTGGCGGCCGTCCTGATATGGCGCAAGCAGGCGGTAAGAATCCTGAAGGAATCGCAGAAGCCTTGAGCAAAACCAAAGAATGGTTAGCCGAAAAATAAAACAACCCTTATTTATATTTAGACAAAAGCGATTGTCAGAAGATAACAGAATGATTGAGGTCATTCTGTTATCTTTTTAAATGTACGTTTATCTGGTCCTATCATTGAGAGTCAAAAAAAACTTTTTTTCAAATGAAGAGAGGAATAGTTGTTTAAATCTTTTCTTTCGGGGTAAAATAAGAAAGACGAAATTTTAGGTGAGAGGGGGACGACTTGTGGCTGATTTTAATCAGAAAGGCAATCGTCAAAACGGATCTGATGACCGTGTGGCGATCGGTGTGCGGGCAGGTTGGCTAGGGCTGGGATCGAACCTTGTCTTGTTTATCGGCAAGTTTTTGATTGGCTTATCGGCGGGATCAGTGTCGATCATGGCTGATGCAATCAACAGTTTGACCGATACAGCTTCCTCATTGCTAACGTTGATCGGCTTTCGGATCGCGGGGAAGCCAGCAGATAGTGAGCATCCTTATGGACATGCCCGTTTTGAATCCATCAGCGGGTTTGTAGTCTCTTTGCTGATCACCTTTGTTGGGGGGCAATTCTTGCTTTCCTCAATCAATAAAATCATCACACCGGAACATATTCGCCTTTCATCTATGCTGTTTGTTGTCTTAATCTTTTCGATTGGTATCAAAGTCTGGCAGGGCTTGATGTACCGATCGCTGTCAAAAAAAATTGATTCGGCGACATTGCAAGCCAGTGGCCAAGATAGCATCAATGATGTCATCACGACAGCTGCTGTTTTATTGTCAGCAATCATAGAATGGCTGACAGGCTGGCGGGTCGATGGGTACGTTGGGTTGCTGATCGCGCTGTATATTTTATATAATGGGATTCAAATGATTCGCACATTTATCAATGATTTGTTAGGCAGTCGTCCAACCGAAGCCGAGTTGACAGAAATGGAAGAACGGTTGGCTAGTTATCAGACAATCTTGGGTTTTCATGATCTGCTCGTTCATAATTATGGCCCTTCAAATCGATTTGCGAGTGTGCATATCGAAGTGGATGATACCTGGACCTTGAATCAAGCCCATCAAGTGATCGATCAAATCGAGCATGACTTTTTCACGCAGCTTCAAGTGGAGCTTGTTTGCCATTTGGATCCGGTCCCGATCCATGATCCGCTTTATCGCCAATTGAGACAAGCCGTCAAAAGATTGCTGCGGATGATCGATCCGCAACTAAGAATGCATGATTTTCGTGTGTCGGGGGAAAAGATTTACTTTGATCTGGTCATTCCGAATGAAGCACTCTACCCAGATGCGGCTATTCGGAAAATGATGCAGGAAAAAATGACGGAGGAATTAGGAAACTATGTGGTGGAGATCACCTTTGACCATAGTTATCTATTGTAGGAGGAAAATATGATTAGAATGGATATGAGTATGGTTTCAACTGTCTTTGTGGCACTGCTCTTCATCAATACAGTGGCAGCCTTCATTACAGTGTTTCGCAAACCACGCTCGATAGCAAGTGTGTTTGCCTGGATGATGACGTTGGTCTTCATACCAGGATTAGGGTTCGTTTTGTATTTGTTTTGCGGTCGGGGGATCGATGGAGAAATCATTTATAAATTTAGTGAACACCACCAAAGCCGCATCAATGAAATCAATCAAATCATCAAAGTGCACAACTATTCTTTCCCTGATCATCCCTATTCGGATGACAACCATTTATTGGAACGCTATTTTAAAAACTTAGATGAGTCGCCGTTGACAAAAGGCAACAAAGTTGATTTCTATACCGATGGCAAAGAGAAGTTTGCGGCATTGTTTGAAGATATCAAACAAGCCCAAGATAACGTGCACGTAGAGTATTACTCTTTTTTTAATGATGAGATCGGTGGTCAATTTTTATCGATCTTGATCGATAAAGCCAAAGAAGGAGTCGAAGTTCGTTTGGTATATGATCCATGGGGATCACCAAAAGCCAATCGCAAGTTTTTTCAACCGTTGATCAATGCGGGGGGGAAAGTTGCCCCGTTCATTACATCTAAAAATTTGATCCGCAATACCCGATTGAATTATCATTTGCATCGGAAAATCGTGGTTATCGATGGACAAATCGGCTGGACGGGCGGCTTTAATGTAGGGGATCAGTATTTAGGCAAAAAAGCCAAATTTGGTTACTGGCGAGATACCCACGCCCGTATCGTTGGTACCGCTAGTTTTACGTTGCAAGAGATTTTTATCCGCGACTGGAATGCTTCCGTGCAAAAAGAAGAAGATCAGCTGGAATATGCAGACAATTATTTTATTTTGCCTTCAAAAGAAGATTCTGGCAATGTGGATATGCAAATCGTGGCGGATGGACCAGAATCAGAAACCCAAATCCTCAAAGGCGGTTTTGTCAAAATGATTTTGGCTGCCAAAGAGTCCATTTGGATCCAAACACCTTACTTGATTCCCGATGATAGTATGATGAACGCACTGGAAATCGCGATCCATTCAGGGGTCGATGTTCGCATTATGATCCCTTGTATGCCAGATCATCCATTTATTTATCGTGCGACGCAGCATTATGCCAATTATTTGCATCGTCGGGGCGCCAAAATCTATGTGTACAATAATGGATTTTTACACGCCAAGACGGTGATGATGGATGATACGATTTGTTCATTTGGGACCACCAATCAAGACATCCGCAGTTATGCATTGAACTTTGAAGTCAATGCCTTTACGTATGACCATGATGTCACGCAAACGTTGAAACAATTTTTTGAAGAAGATATGCTGCAATCGACTTTGCTGACGGATGAACTATTAGCAGGACAATCCTATTGGCTGCGATTCAAGCAAAACTTTTCACGACTGCTTTCACCGATCTTGTAATTTCAGGGCTTTGGCCAACCCTTGTCTGGCCAGATGATCGGCGCCCTTATTTTGACTTTCGGGAATCCATTGAATGATCGCCAAAGCATACTGATCTAGCAAAAGACGAATCTGCTGTAAATAATCTTTGAAATCGGGATTATTGGTATAGTCTTTATCAATGGTCTGCGCCACGATTTTACTATCGGTAAAGAACATGCAGGTTTGCTGATGCAGCTTTCTTTCTAAGACCAAGGTCAACGCTTGGGCCATGACGGCGAATTCAGCTTGATGGTTGCTGCCTTGTGCTAATGGGAAGGACAGTTGTTCATATATCTGGTCACCCACAAGCATGATGCCGCCGCCGCTAGGACCAGGATTGCCTTTTGTGGAAGCATCGAGATAGATTTTTAACATATTTTCACCCTTTTTGTTATGATTAACTTATAGTATACAAGAAATAAATGGTGTGAGGAACATATATGAAGCGTAAATTTTACTGGCAGCCAGAAGCTGCAACAGCGATTATTTATTGGTCATTGACTTTGATCATTTTATTTTATAGTTTGATTTTGGCTTTGGAGAATACCAGACCCTACTGGAAAAGCAATTTGGTGCTGGCGTTCTTTGTGTTATTTGTCTATTTGGGCTCGCGGCGCAAAGTATCGTTAGATGATACGCAACTCACGATCCGTTATGCCCGTATTTGGAAAAAAAGAGTGATCCGTTATACAGAGATCGAACATCTCTGCAACGAAGGACGGATGTTGAAGATTTCAACCAGCAATGAGCAATGGACCGCTGCTTTCCGCAAACAGGATGTTTCAGCTTTGGCGGAATATTTGTCGGATAAAACAGCATTGCCGATTGTTTCAGGTGTGGTAGAAAAAAGACCGCCGATCGACTAATGATAAAGTGCTCTCTGGATGCTGCAGCAGAAGGAGAGGCTTTTTTTGCTATTGGGCACAAACTCGGGCTTCACATCTGTTGAAAAACTAGTATAATGGATATATAGCAAACGAATCTTTATTTATATGCTAAATAGTTCGTGAATAGAGGGTTTGAATGAAATCAGATATTGAAATAGCACAAGAATCAACGCTTAAACCGATTATTGACATTGCGCAGACCATCGGCTTGACTGATGATGATGTATCTTTATATGGCAAGTATAAGGCCAAACTGGAGTGGTCAGCGATCGAAGCACGCAAACAACAAGCAACCGGGAGATTGGTCCTAGTTACGGCAATCAATCCAACGCCTGCCGGAGAAGGCAAATCGACCGTGACTATCGGTCTTGCAGATGCCTTGAATCGGATCGGGAAGCAATCCGTGATTGCATTAAGAGAACCTTCATTGGGACCTGTGATGGGTGTCAAAGGCGGTGCGGCCGGTGGCGGCATGGCACAAGTGTTGCCAATGGAAGATATCAATTTGCACTTTACAGGAGATATGCACGCGATCACTGCGGCGAACAATGCCTTGTCCGCTTTGATCGATAATCATATCCAACAAGGGAATGAACTAAACATCGATCCCCGCAGAGTGAGTTGGAAGCGCGTCGTCGATTTAAATGATCGGTCCTTGCGACAAGTGATCGTAGGACTAGGTGGACCTGTGCAAGGGGTGCCTAGAGAAGATGGATTTGACATCACAGTCGCCAGTGAAATTATGGCCATTTTATGTTTGGCCACCAGTATCGATGATTTGAAACAACGCTTGAGTCACATTTTGATTGGGTATACGTATGACCGGCAGCCTGTTTTCGTAGCAAATCTTCAAGTCCAAGGTGCATTGGCCTTATTACTCAAAGATGCTTTGAAACCGAATCTTGTCCAAACGATCGAAGGCACACCAGCCTTGGTGCATGGCGGCCCATTTGCCAATATTGCGCATGGCTGCAACAGCGTGATCGCTACAGAATCTGCTTTGCGTTTAGGCGCTTATACTGTAACGGAAGCCGGATTTGGTGCTGATTTAGGGGCTGAGAAATTTTTGGATATCAAAACACCGAATTTGTCCAAAGCGCCGGATGCCATCGTCGTCGTTGCAACGATCCGCGCCTTGAAAATGCATGGCGGTGTGGCAGTTAATGCGCTAGGCAGCGAGAATCTTGACGCGATCCGAGCAGGCTTTGGCAATTTGGCTCGTCATGTCAGCAATCTGCGGAAATACCAGATACCTGTGGTCGTGGCATTAAATGGATTTGTCCAAGATACTGAACAGGAAAGACTACTGGTAGAAGACCTGTGTCAAGAGATAGACGTCCAAGTTGCTAGAACCGATGTGTGGGCGCAGGGAGGCGCAGGGGGCGAAGCACTCGCGCAGGCTGTAGTCCAGACGATTGAGAGCACGCCTGCCCGCTACCAACGATTATACTCGGATGCACAATCTTTGGTTGAAAAAGCCGAAACGATCGTACGTGAAATCTATGGCGGTTCTGCCGTTGAATTCTCAGCAAAAGCCAAAAGTCAGATAGCGGCTTTCGCTGAAAACGGTTGGGATCAATTGCCTTTATGTATGGCAAAAACCCAATATTCCTTTAGTGATGACCCGCAACGCCTAGGGGCACCAAAGGATTTTACGGTCACCATCCGTGAATTTGTACCAAAACTAGGTGCCGGCTTTATCGTGGCGCTGACAGGAGCAGTCATGACCATGCCAGGCCTGCCGAAACAACCAGCTGCCTTGAAGATGGATGTCACTTCTGATGGACAAGCGGTGGGACTGTTTTAATAGAGAAGCACAGCGACTACTGTCTGCACGATGGTAGTCGTTATTTTTGGTGCGTTGTCGTCTTTAGGCGCAAATTTCAGTTTTTCTTGTTATAATCAGAAGAGGTCTGACAAAAGCTGTTTTATTTTTGCAGATTTTCAAGTATACTTAAAAAATTGGAGTGTGTACCTGCTATGCAAATCGAAATCAAACGTCGCACAGGCTTTTTCGCCATGGCCAGTCCAATCAAATTGGTGCAAGCTGGACAACCGATTGCCAGTATCTCTCACGACCAATCACAATTGGTCACGATTGATCCGTCACAACCATTAACGGTTAAATTGATGATGCTTCGCAGTCAACCTTATAGGGTGAAGCATGAGATGATGCCGGTCAAGCTTGAGATTGTGCTTAATCCGCAGTTGAAACAGTTTTATTTTCTCAGTTATGGTCTGTTTTTCGTTTTTGCTGGTTTGAGCGGGTTATTTTATACGCAAGGCTGGCTTTGGCCGCTGTTGATTATGCTGATCGTCCTATATGGCGTCGGTTTGCGCTATTTCCTTGTGCGGGGTTATTTGATTAGGGAGGTTGAATAAGATGGCCAGTGGTGCCGATCTATTTCTAAGTAGTTTTAATCGGATCGAAAAATACTTGCGGGATGCATTAGATAACCCTCGAAATATGGGCTTTTCGGAAATGGTGCGTCGTTTGGCCAAGAGCCAAAAAGGAACGGTCCGAAAAGCAGAAGATGATTTATTGCAAATGGCGCAATTGCGCAATGCGATCGTTCATGAAAAAATTGGTGAAAATTTTGTGATTGCTGAGCCGAATCAATGGGTGGTAGAACGTATTCAAGCCATTGAGAAAGAATTGCTGCAACCGGATCGTGTCGTCCCTAAATTTGCCAAAAAAGTGACTGGGTTCGAGAAAGATTTGCCTTTGACGGAATTATTGAAAACAGTGGCCCAAAAACGCTATTCGCAGTTTCCTTTATATGATAAAGGGCAATTCTTAGGCTTGATCACGTTGCGTATCTTAGGCTATTGGTTTGCGAAAGAAAGTCAAACAGGCACATTAGATCTTGCCGGCCGCACGGCAGCCGAATTGTTGCATGCAGATGGGAAAAGAGCGAACTACTGCTTTGTTTCACCAGCTACGACCATCAGCGAAGTCGAGGAATTATTCCAGAAGAATACGTTTCTTGAGGCCGTCTTGATCACCAAAAATCAAGACCCTAATGGCAATTTATTGGGGATTATTCGGCCGAGAGATATTTTTAATGAAGAGAGTGTGGAAGATAGATGATAGCAGTGTTTTTTTTATTAAGTGCAGTCGTGATCGGTTTGGATCAATGGCTGAAAATATGGATCGTGGCCAATTATCAATTGGGTGAGACCCATTCGATGATCGATGGTATTTTTTCTTTGACTTATCTGCAAAATACAGGGGCAGCATGGAGTATTTTAGAAGGTAGAATGATTTTCTTTGCAATCATCACGGTCATTGCTGTGGCAGTCGTCGTCTACTTGATGTTCCGCTACCGTAAAAGCAGTTTGTGGTTTCGCTTCGGACTAGCATTTGTTCTCGCAGGGGCGATCGGCAACTTTATTGATCGGATGCAGCATGGCTATGTCGTTGATATGTTCCAATTTGATTTCATCAATTTCCCAATTTTCAACATTGCAGATATGTCATTGGTATGTGGGGTTATATTGATTTTTATTTATGCACTAACTGATGACGAAGCAAAAGGGTAAGGAGAAAATCATGGAAAAAAAACTTGAAGTAATCATTAAAGAAGAAAAAGGACGGGTTGACAAAGTATTGTCGGAACGATTGGCTGACCACACCCGGTCACAGATCCAGCAATGGCTCAAAGAAGATGCGGTGACACTTGAAGGAGAAGCCGTTCGTGCCAATTATAAGGTCAAATCCGGGGATCATTTCGTGATCCAAATCCCTGAACCTGAAGTATTAACCTTAGAACCAGAAAATATCCCTTTGACGATCGTCTATCAAGACAGCGACTTGGCAGTCATCAACAAGCCGCAAGGGATGGTGGTCCATCCGTCCGCAGGTCATCCAAACCATACTTTGGTCAATGCGTTGTTGTACCATCTGGATGATCTATCCACGATCAACGATGTCGTTCGTCCTGGGATCGTGCACCGCATCGATAAAGATACATCGGGTCTATTGATGGTGGCCAAAAACGACCATGCCCATGAATCGTTAGCCAAACAGTTGAAAGACAAGACCTCATTGCGCAAATACGTCGCATTGGTCCACGGCAATATCAGTCATGAGAAAGGAACGATCACTGCACCGATCGGTCGTTCAAAGGTCAATCGGAAGATGCAAGCTGTGATCGAAGATGGGAAGCCTGCGGTGACGCATTTTACCGTCTTGGAACGCTTTGATCAATTCACATTGGTGGAATTGCAATTGGAAACTGGCAGGACCCATCAAATCAGAGTCCACATGCAATATATTGGGTTTCCCTTAGCCGGGGATCCAGTCTATGGACCAAAGAAAACACTGAAAGGCAATGGTCAATTCTTACACGCCAAATTGTTGGGCTTCACGCATCCGACAACAGGTGAAAACATGGTCTTTGAAGCACCGTTACCTGCGTTGTTTGAAGAGACTTTAAAAAAATTGCGAAAAAATGATTGATTTTTTATTTAAAGAAATGTATAGTATTCCTAACAAGTGAATAGCTCCTTTAAATGTAGTCCCGTGAGGCTAAGAAGGAATGAGTAAGCAGACGACTCCCGCGTTGGAGATCGAACCCTTACTGGATGATGACGCATACCCAAAACAAGAGTAGTATCTAAGATTGGGCTGTAATCAGAAAACATGACTCCTACCTCTACCAGGTAGGAGTTTTTTTATGTTCAAAATGAGGAGGAAAACAGATGACAGCAAAAGAAGTGGTAGATGCAGTAACAATGAAACGTGCCTTAACACGGATCACCTATGAAATCATCGAAAGAAATCGCGGTATTGAGGATTTGGTGCTTGTAGGGATCAAAACCCGCGGTATTTACATCGCACAACGGATTGCAGAGCGTTTGAAACAATTGGAAGGCGTCGATGTGCCGGTGGGAGAATTAGATATCACGCTCTATCGTGATGACAAAAAAGCCGAAGAAGATCCAGAGATCCATTCTTCAGACATCCCGACTGCGATCGACGGCAAAGAAGTGATCTTGATCGATGACGTCTTATTTACAGGACGGACGATCCGCGCCGCATTGGATGCCATTATGGATATTGGCAGACCGAGAAGAATCTCATTGGCCGTCTTAGTAGACCGCGGACACCGTGAGTTGCCGATCAGAGCTGATTTCGTGGGCAAGAATATCCCAACGGCTTTAAGTGAAGAAATCATCGTTGAGATGGAAGAAACAGACGGTTCAGACCGCATTATGATCAACAAAGAAAACGACTAGGAAGAAGTGTGACACACAGGATGGAGAAGCAAGAATTTCGTAACCCGGATGCAGTTTTAGACATTAAAGATCGACCAAAAGCCCTGCCTTGGCTAGGCCTTAGTTTACAACACTTATTCACAATGTTTGGGGCAACCGTTTTGGTGCCTATCTTAGTTGGGATCAATCCAAGTATCGCCTTAGTAAGTTCAGGGCTAGGTACATTGGTCTATCTGATCACCACTAAAGGGAAGATTCCAGCTTATCTTGGCAGTAGTTTTGCCTTCATCGCAGCGATGCAAATGTTGATGAAATCAGACGGCTATCCTGCCATTGCACAAGGGGCCATCACTACAGGTTTGGTTTATGTCATCGTATCGATGATCATCAAACGCGCGGGGGCAGCTTGGTTAGACAAAATTTTGCCGCCGATCATTGTCGGACCGGTGATTATGGTTATCGGTCTTGGGTTGGCAGCGAATGCCGCGCAAAACGCGATGTACAATGACAGTGTCTATGACTTTAAATATATCTTGGTCGCTTTAGCGACATTAGGCTTAACGATTTTCTTCAACATGTTCCTGCGTGGTTTCTTGGGACTGATCCCGATCCTGCTAGGGATCGTGGGGGGCTATCTGATCGCATTAGCAGCAGGTATCGTCGATGTTCAGCCGATTATCGATGCTGCTTGGTTCAGCTTACCTAGTTTCGAGATTCTTTTTGTCAACTACACACCAACTTTACACTTGAATGCCATTACGACAATGGCACCAATCGCTTTTGTGACAATGACTGAACATATCGGTCACTTGATGGTCTTGAACAAATTGACCAAACGCAATTTCTTTGAAGAACCAGGTCTGAATCGGACGTTGATGGGGGATGGCTTCGCACAGATCGTTGCCGGCTTTGTTGGCGGACCACCCGTGACGAGTTACGGGGAAAACATTGGCGTCTTAGCCATTACGCGGGTCCACAGTGTGTTCGTCATCGGCGGCGCCGCAGCATTAGCCATTATTTTAGGATTTGTCGGCAAGCTAAGTGCGTTGATCCTGAGCATCCCTGGGCCAGTGATCTCAGGCATCAGCTTTCTGCTTTTCGGTGTGATAGCCGCCAGCGGTTTGAAAATCTTGATCGATAACAACATCGATTTTGACCGCAAGAAGAACTTGATCATTGCTTCAGTCATCTTAGTTGTCGGTATCGGTGGACTGGTCTTCACAGTCGGAACCTTCACTTTATCGGCCATGGCATTAGCGACTGTCTTAGGCATCTTCTTAAACTTAGTCTTACCAGAAACCTCTCGCAGCGAAGAACAATAGACGAAGGACAAGCATCATCCGCATAAAAGGAGGATTACATTCATGATTATCCAATCCGAACAAATCAGCTTAAAACATCTCTTAACTGTAGAAGCCTTATCTGATCGTGAGGTCATGGGACTGATCAGAAGAGGGCAAGCCTTTAAAAAAGGGGCCAAGTGGACCCCGCAAAAACCGCAATATTTTGCAACCAATCTTTTCTTTGAAAATAGCACGCGCACCCATAAGAGTTTTGATGTCGCCGAAAAAAAATTGGGCATCGAAGTGATTGAATTCGACGCATCTACTAGCTCAGTCCAAAAAGGCGAAACACTTTATGATACTGTCTTGACCATGTCTGCAATCGGCGTTGATATAGCGGTCATTCGCCATGGTGATGAACACTACTATGATGAATTGATCCAGAGTAAAACGATCCAGTGCAGTATCATCAATGGCGGTGACGGCAGTGGACAGCATCCTACCCAATGTTTGTTGGACTTGATGACCATTTATGAAGAATTCGGTCAGTTCTCGGATCTGAAAGTAGCGATCGTTGGTGATATCACCCATTCTAGAGTGGCGAAATCGAATATGCAGATGTTGAAACGATTAGGGGCGCAGGTCTTTTTCTCAGGACCAAAGGAATGGTATGACGAAGAATATGAAGTTTATGGCCATTGGCTGCCTTTGGATGAATTAGTCACTGAAGTGGATGTCATGATGATGCTGCGGGTCCAGCACGAACGACATGATGGCAAAGAGAGTTTTTCTAAAGAGGAATATCTAAAACATCATGGATTGACGGTGGCTAGAGCAGCGAAAATGAAGGATCATGCGATTATCATGCATCCGGCACCTGTCAATCGGGATGTCGAGCTGGCCGATGTGCTTGTTGAAAGTATCCGCTCTAGAATCGTCACTCAGATGGCCAATGGCGTCTATATCCGCATGGCGATCTTAGAAGCCGTATTGAATGGCAAAGCGTAACCATCGCAGCAAAACACCAACTTAAGGAGGAAGAAAACATGAAAACACTGATTAAAAATGGTCAGATAATCAAAAAAGACAATCAATGCGTTCCTGCAGCGATTTGGATCGAGGACGGTAAGGTTCGAGGCATTGGCAGTGACTTTTCTGACATAGCCTTTGATCAGATCATTGATGCCAAACAGCAACTGATCACAGCAGGATTGGTGGATGTTCATGTTCACTTCAGAGAGCCAGGATTTGAGTACAAAGAAACGATTGAAACAGGTAGTATGGCAGCAGCCAGAGGCGGATTTACCACCGTCTGTGCCATGCCAAATCTTGATCCTGTCCCAGATACCCCAGAGAAGTTAAACCGCGTTTATCAGAAAATTCAAACAGATGCGTCGATCAACGTCTTACAATACGCGCCAATCACAGAGAATCTACGCAGTGACGTATTGACGGATGCAGCAGCCATGAAGAAAGCTGGCGCTTTTGCGCTAACAAATGATGGTGTCGGCGTCCAAACTGCAGGGACCATGTATCTGGCCATGAAAGCTGCTGCTGAAAATGATTTGGCGTTGGTCGCCCACACAGAGGATGATTCGCTTTTGTTTGGCGGTGTCATGCACGCAGGTCAAAAAGCAGAAGCGTTGGGCTTGCCAGGTATCTTGAGTGTGACGGAAGCTTCTCAGATTGCACGAGATGTCTTGTTGGCGGAAGCGACGGGTGCCCATTATCATGTCTGTCATGTGTCGACAAAAGAGAGTGTCCGTGTGATTCGTGATGCCAAGAAAGCCGGGATCCATGTGACAGCTGAGGTTTCACCCCATCATTTATTGTTGGTGGATGAAGATATTCCTGCTGATGAAGGATTCTGGAAAATGAATCCACCATTGCGCAGTACAAACGATCGGCATGCATTGATTGAAGGTCTTTTAGATGGCACGATCGATTGTATCGCAACCGACCATGCGCCGCATGGCTTAGAAGAAAAAATGCAAAGTTTTTTAAAAGCACCATTCGGTATCGTAGGGTCAGAGTATGCGTTCCAATTGTTGTATACGCACTTCGTCAAAACAGGACGCTTTTCCTTACAGCAGTTGATTGATTGGATGACAGTGAAACCAGCGGATGTCTTCGGCCTAGATACGGGACGTTTGACAGTAGGTGCACCAGCTGATCTGGCCATCTTTGATTTGGAAGGCGCCTATGAGATCGATCCAGCGTACTTTTTATCAAAAGGCGTGAATACCCCATTCGGTGGATGGACATTGTACGGCGATACCAGTTATACATTTGTAAATGGCAACATAGTTTGGCAAAAAGGTGGGCGATAAGATGAAACGATGGTTGATTTTAGAAGATGGGACGTATTTTGAAGGCGAGGGCTTTGGTGCTAACATCAACGTCTATGGTGAAATTGTATTCACAACAAGTATGACGGGGTATCAAGAAACGATCACTGATCAAAGTTTCAATGGACAAATCATCACCTTTACCTACCCAATGGTGGGCAATTATGGTGTCAACCGAGATGATTACGAATCGATCGCCCCAACTTGTAAAGGGGTCGTAGTCAAAGAACATGCCCGCCGTGCCAGTAATTGGCGCAATCAGTTGACTTTAGATGAATTTTTGACCCGCAAGAACATTCCAGGCATTGCTGGGATCGATACTCGGGCATTGACCCGCAAGATTCGGCAGCATGGCACGATGAAAGCGAGTATCGTTGATGCGGGGGATACGTTTGATCATGCCTTCGATCAGTTGAAAGCCGCTGTTCTGCCCACCAATCAAGTTGCACAGGTGTCAACATCAAAACCATATCCAAGTCCAGGCACAGGCAAAAACATCGTAGTCATCGATTATGGATTGAAGCATAGTATCTTGCGGGAGCTGTCAAGAAGAAACTGCAACTTGACGATTTTGCCATACAATACTACTGCACAAGAAATTCTTGATCTAGCACCAGATGGCGTGATGTTGACCAATGGCCCAGGAGATCCCAAGAGTTTGCCAGAAGCCATTACGATGATTCAAGGCATTCAAGGAAAAGTACCGATCTTCGGCATATGTTTGGGGCATCAATTGTTTGCGCTAGCGAATGGGGCAGATACGTACAAAATGAAATTTGGTCACCGTGGCTTGAATCATCCGGTGCGAGAAATCGCAACAGGACGGATCGATTTTACCTCACAGAACCATGGCTTTGCAGTGGCTGAATCTTCTATTGATCCAGAAAAATTGATGATCACCCATGTGGAAGTCAATGATGGCACGATCGAAGGGGTACGTCATCGCCGCTACCCAGCATTCAGTGTTCAATATCACCCAGACGCTGCACCTGGACCCCATGATGCAGTGCACTTATTTGATGAATTTTTAGAAATGATCGACGCTTGGAAGGAGCAGAACTAATATGCCAAAACGTACAGATATCAAGAAAATCATGGTTATCGGCTCTGGTCCTATCATTATTGGACAAGCTGCAGAATTCGATTATGCCGGCACACAAGCGTGTCTGGCGCTAAGAGAAGAAGGCTATGAAGTCGTGCTCGTCAATTCAAATCCGGCAACGATCATGACTGACAAAGAGATTGCCGATAAAGTTTATATTGAACCAATCACCTTTGAATTTGTGTCAAGGATTCTTCGGAAAGAACAGCCAGATGCAATCTTGCCAACATTAGGCGGTCAAACAGGGCTGAATATGGCAATGGAATTGGCCAATTCAGGGATCTTAGACGAGTTGCAGATCGAGCTTTTGGGGACCAAATTATCAGCGATCGACCAAGCAGAAGACCGCGACCTTTTCAAACAATTGATGGAAGAACTTGAGCAGCCAATCCCAGAATCTGAAATCGTATCGACTGTTGAAGAAGCTGTGATCTTTGCAAAAAAAATCGGCTTTCCGATCATCGTGCGTCCAGCCTTTACGTTGGGCGGTACCGGCGGCGGCATGTGCAACAATGAAGAGGAACTGCGTCAAATTGCGGAAAACGGCTTAAAACTATCGCCAGTGACCCAATGTTTGATCGAGCGTAGTATTGCTGGGTTCAAAGAGATCGAATACGAAGTGATGCGAGATTCTGCCGATAATGCCATCGTTGTCTGCAACATGGAAAACTTTGATCCTGTGGGGATCCACACTGGCGATTCGATCGTCTTTGCCCCAAGTCAAACATTGTCAGACCATGAGTATCAAATGCTGCGGGATGCATCACTGAAAATCATTCGGGCTTTGAAAATCGAAGGCGGCTGCAACGTCCAGTTGGCACTTGACCCCCATAGCTTTAATTACTATGTGATCGAAGTCAATCCGCGGGTCTCTCGTTCCTCCGCATTGGCCAGTAAAGCGACCGGCTATCCAATTGCCAAACTAGCAGCCAAAATCGCGGTCGGATTGACCTTAGATGAAATGAAAAATCCAGTGACGGAGACAACCTATGCCGAGTTTGAACCAGCGTTAGATTACGTTGTTGCAAAAATCCCCCGCTGGCCTTTCGATAAATTCGAAACTGGCGATCGGCGCCTAGGGACACAAATGAAAGCCACTGGTGAAGTCATGGCCATCGGCCGCAATATCGAAGAATCATTGCTGAAAGCAGTGCGTTCATTGGAAATCGGCACCAATCATATTGAAATCAAAGAATTGGCAGAGCTGTCAGACAATGACTTGATCGAAAAAGTGATCAAAGCCCAGGATGATCGGTTGTTTTATGTTATGGAGGCCATTCGTCGCGGTTATACGATAGAAGATTTGAATGAGATGACCAAAATCGATCTCTTCTTCCTGGATAAACTGCTGCATATCTTCGAAATCGAACAAGCATTGGCAACAGCCAAAAATGACTTAGTACACTTGAAAGAAGCAAAGCAAAACGGCTTCACTGACCGTACGATTGCTGGCATATGGCAAACGACAGAAGATGCCGTTCGCGCCCAACGTCATGAAGCGAAGCTGGTGCCTGTTTATAAAATGGTTGATACCTGCGCAGCGGAATTCGAGTCAGCAACGCCATATTTTTACAGCACCTACGAATTTGAAAATGAAAGCCAACGCAGCGCAAAAGAATCCGTGCTGGTTTTAGGCTCAGGGCCAATCAGAATTGGACAAGGGGTCGAGTTTGATTATGCGACTGTTCATTCAGTCAAAGCAATCCAAGCGGCGGGATATGAAGCGATCATCATGAATAGCAATCCGGAAACCGTGTCTACAGACTTTTCGATCTCCGATAAACTATACTTCGAGCCTTTGACTTTGGAAGATGTCTTGAACGTCATTGACTTAGAGCAGCCGATCGGCGTTATCGTGCAATTTGGTGGACAAACCGCGATCAATTTAGCAGAACCCTTGGCCAAACATGGAGTCAAAATCTTAGGGACCAGCATTGAGGATCTAGATCGTGCTGAAAACCGCGATCTATTTGAACAAGCATTACAAAAATTGACCATTCCACAACCGCCAGGAGATACCGCAACGAATGAACAAGAAGCGATCGCCATTGCACAAACAATCGGTTATCCTGTACTGGTGCGTCCAAGCTATGTCTTGGGTGGACGGGCAATGGAAATCGTCGAAAACCAGGCGGATCTACAAGATTATATGCGTCATGCAGTCAAAGCTTCTCCAGAGCATCCAGTCTTAGTCGATCGGTATTTGGTTGGGAAAGAGTGTGAAGTAGATGCGATCTGCGATAGAGAAACAGTGTTGATTCCCGGGATCATGGAACATATCGAGCGCGCTGGGGTCCATTCAGGAGATTCGATGGCCGTTTATCCGCCGCAAAATCTTTCAGATGACATCATCGCAACGATCGAGGATTATACCAAACGCTTGGCAATCGGTATGAACTGTATCGGTATGATGAACATTCAGTTCGTGATCCACGAAAATCAGGTCTATGTGATCGAAGTCAATCCTCGTGCAAGTCGTACGGTGCCATTTTTAAGTAAAGTCACGGAAATCCCAATGGCGCAAATTGCCACTAAAGCGATTTTAGGTGATAAGATCACTGCACTTGGCTACCACGATGGGCTCTATCCAACACCGAATGCGGTGCATATCAAAGCGCCGGTCTTCTCCTTTACAAAACTTTTAAAAGTCGATACCTACTTAGGACCTGAAATGAAATCGACAGGGGAAGTCATGGGTTCGGACAAGAATTTGGCAAAAGCACTGTATAAAGCCTTTGAAGCATCCGGCTTGCATATCCCTGAATTTGGCAGAGCACTCTTTACAGTTTCTGATGAAAGCAAGGAAGAAGCAGCAGCTTTAGCGGCCAGATTCTTCGAGGTTGGCTTTACTTTACTAGCTACAAACGGCACGGCGGATTACTTTGAAGCGCAAGGACTGCCAGTCACGCGCGTCGCTAAAATCTCAGATACGGCCGCTGCAGAAAATGTGGTAGATTTGATCAGAAACGGCACCACGCAAGTCGTAGTCAATACGATGGACAAAGATCGACGCAACACGACGGAAGATGGCTTTATCATTCGTCGAGAAGCAGTGGAACATGGCGTGCCACTATTTACATCCCTCGATACAGCGGATGCGATTTTGAAAGTGATGGAGTCTCGAAGTTTTTCTACAAAAGCAATATAACGGATAGGGGTTTGACGACGGATGAAACAAGAAGACTTGACAATCGTAAGACAACGGCAACTGGCGCCGAGGATTTTTGAAATGACGCTAAAAGGGGAATTGGTCAGTCAAATGACCACCCCTGGTCAATTTCTCCATCTTAGGGTGCCGCAACAGGCTTTTCTCTTACGGCGGCCGATAAGTATCAATCATGTAGATTTAGCAAAAAAAGAATGCCGGATCATTTACCGGGTCGAAGGAGAAGGCACTGAGATTTTCTCACATTTGACAACGGGAGATTTGCTAGATGTGATGGGTCCGTTAGGCAATGGCTTTCAATTTCATCATTTGACCCCCGGCGAAACAGTGTTCGTCGTGGGGGGCGGGATTGGTGTACCACCCCTCTATGAACTATCCAAACAGTTGCGCCAACGTCAGATCAACGTCATCCATTTCCTTGGATTTGCCAGTAAAGATGTTATGTATTACGAGGCAGAATTTAAAGCTTTAGGTGATACGCGGATCGCCACAGATGATGGCAGTTATGGTGTACAAGGAAATGTCGGAAATGTATTGATGGCTGCAGCCCAAACGCCTGCAGCTGTCTTTGCATGCGGCAACAACGGTTTATTGAAAACAGTTGCCCAACTCTATGAAGCGCTTGATGATGTGCAACTTTCGATGGAAGCCCGCATAGCTTGCGGGATGGGGGCTTGTTACGCTTGTGTTTGTCACACGAAAGAGGATGAAACGGGTGTCAAAAGCGTCAAGGTCTGTGATGAAGGGCCTGTCTTTCAAGCGAGAAAGGTGGTTATCTAGAGATGGTTTTACAAGTGAAACTACCCGGATTAGATTTAGCGAATCCGATCATGCCTGCGAGCGGCTGCTTTGGTTTTGGGGCAGAGTATGACAAATACTATGATATCAGTCAACTTGGTGCTGTGATGATCAAAGCCACGACGCCTGAAGCCCGTTTTGGCAATCCAACGCCACGGGTTGCCGAAACCCCAAGCGGTATGCTGAACGCCATTGGTCTGCAAAATCCCGGTCTGGATGCCGTCTTGGGTCAAATTTTACCGGATTTAGCCGCTAAGCACCCCGCATTGCCGATCATTGCTAATGTGGCGGGTTCAACAGTCGAAGACTATGTGCTTGTTTGTAAAGAGATCAGCCAGGCGCCGAATGTCAAAGCGATCGAACTGAATGTGTCTTGTCCCAATGTCAAACACGGCGGCATCGCTTTTGGTACCGATCCAGCAACTGTTGGTGCCTTGACAGAAGCCGTTAAAGAAGTGTCGCAGGTACCAATCTATGTCAAATTGTCACCGAATGTGACTGACATCGTGCCGATTGCTCGCGCGATCGAAGCGGGCGGGGCGGACGGGTTCACGATGATCAATACCTTATTGGGGATGCGGATCGATCTGAAAACCAGAAAACCAATTCTTGCCAATCAAACTGGCGGCTTGTCGGGACCGGCGATCAAACCAGTAGCAATACGTCTGATTCGGCAAGTCGCACAAGTTTCGCATTTACCAATCATTGGCATGGGTGGTGTGATGACCGTGGATGATGTACTGGAAATGTTTCTAGCCGGTGCGCAAGCCGTGGCAGTGGGAACCGCAAATTTCACCGATCCTTATATTTGTCCGAAGCTGATCGACGCTTTACCCTTGCGGATGGCAGAGCTCGGTATATCTTCATTGGAACAACTCATCAAAGACGTCAGAGAGGAGCTTGATCAATGAATCAACGACCAATCATTGCATTAGATTTTCCAAACAAACAAGAAATCGAGGCTTTCTTCACCCATTTTCCGCAGCGTGAATCCTTATTTGTAAAAGTCGGCATGGAAATTTTTTATCAAGAAGGGCCGGCAATCGTTGCTTGGTTGAAGGATCAAGGTCATGATGTCTTTCTTGATTTGAAGCTGCATGATATACCTAACACCGTCGAAAGAGGGATGGCCCGTTTGGCTGGTCTGGGGGTGTCATTGACCAATGTCCATGCCGCCGGCGGTATCGACATGATGGAGGCGGGTCTAGCTGGATTACACAAAGGCACGCCAAACGGTGCACGGGTACCAGACCTGATCGCGGTGACGCAATTGACTTCCACCAGCGAAGCACAAATGCACCGAGATCAGCAAATTTTGACTTCTTTGCAAGATAGTGTCTTGCATTATGCCAAACGTGCGCAAACTGCTGGTCTGCAAGGGGTGGTCTGCTCAGCACATGAAGCAAAGATAATCAAAGAACACACGAGTGAGAATTTTATTCGCTTGACACCCGGGATCCGACCAGCCGGCAGTGCCATTGGTGATCAAAAACGGGTGATGACACCGAAAAATGCCCGCAAAGCTGGCGCTACGATGATCGTTGTCGGTCGGCCAATCACGCAAGCGGCAGCTCCATATGAACGTTATCTTGCAATCAAAGAAGCATGGGAGGAACAATAATGCATACACAAGCCAAACAAATCGCCAAAGATTTATTAGCCATCGAGGCCATCTTTCTACAACCAAACGCGCCCTTCACTTGGGCTAGCGGCATCAAAAGTCCAATCTACTGTGACAATCGCATCACGATGAGTTATCCGCAAGTCAGACGAGCTATCGCACAAGGACTAGCTGAGAACATAAAAACGAGGTTTCCTGATGTTGAAGTCATCGCGGGTACCGCAACTGCGGGCATTCCCCATGCAGCATGGGTAGCTGAATTGCTTGATTTACCAATGGTTTACATTCGCAGTCAAGCCAAAGCCCATGGCAAAGGCAATCAAATCGAAGGGCGAATCACCCCTAATCAAAAAATGGTCGTGATCGAAGACCTTCTTTCCACCGGCGGCAGTGTGCTTGAAGCTTGCAGTGCGGCGAAGAGAGAAGGGGCAGATGTGTTGGGTGTTGCGGCTATTTTCACCTATGAATTGCCACAAGTGGCAGTAAACTTTGCCGAAGCAGGTTTCCCTTTTGTTACGTTGACAAATTATACTACTTTGATCGATGTGGCATTAGAAACAGGCAAGATTCAAGCAGATGATGTGACCTTGTTGAAAGAGTGGCGCCAGTCACCAGCAACATGGAAGGCCAACGACTAAATCATTCTTCATGAAACGAATAACGAATAGCTTACAGTCAGCTGTAAGCATATTCGTTTTCATTTTATTTATTTTCTGATAGCATGGGGAGAAAGTTTTCTTAGCGTAAACTTTACAATGACTATTCGCTTGATATAGGAGGCTGTTTGTTTGAAAAGAAATATGGATGTGCCCTGGAGTTATTCAGGCGATAATGGACCCGAACATTGGCATACATTGTGTGACTGGTATGCAGAAGGCGCGGAGTTCCCGTTGCAATCCCCAATCGCATTGGTCCATGACGAAACCGAAGAACCAATCGATCAAGATCTGACGTTCCATTATACCCGTGAGCAATTTACCGAGAAAGAATTTAAAAACACAATCCACTTTGTTCCCTTCGATAAAGAGAGCTATGTGACGTTCCAAGGGGTCGACTACCACTTGACGGATATTCATTTCCACATGCCTTCAGAACATATCATCGATGACGAACAACAAGAACTTGAATTTCATTTGGTGCATATGAATGAAGCAGGGCAGAACTTGGTTGTTGGTATCTTATTCCGTCTGACGGATAAACTGAACTGGATCTGCAATGCACAAGATGACAGTATTTGGGATTTCGAAAACCACGTTCAATGGTTCGATCCGAGCATGTTCTTGCCAGAACGGACCCACCATTTTCACTATGTGGGCTCATTGACCACACCACCAACCAAAGGACCAATCAACTGGTTCGTTTTTGACTGGGTGGGAGAGATGAGCCGCAAGTTTATTCAAGAATTCCGGGAAGAAGTCTTGGAAAACAACAACCGGCCTTTGCAAGACCGCAAAGAACGACCGATTTATTTCTATTGAGATTCAAATATGGTGCGTTAAAAATAATAATCGGTAAGTAAATCTAAAATAATGACATAAAACCAGCTAGACTATCAATCTAGTTGGTTATTTTGTGTAGAGGACAAAATGTGAATTTTATTTTTATGAAACGCGAATAAATTGTCATATATACAAAAAAACTGTTGTTTTAATATGTGATTATGATAAAATAAATGGTGTAATGATTAACCAATGTAGATTTTTACCTTGTTAATTTTCAGAAAATATAAATTTTTTAGATTTTTCTTAAAGTATTTAATACAGTTTTTCTGTGTTAAAAATATAGTTTTGGAGGAATTGTGAATGAAAAAGATTGTAGGAAGCGTGCTGTTGTCAATTGTTTTAATTACTGGAGGAGTAAGTATAGTCAATGGAATAACCGCTGGTGTGCCATCAAATACAGTCAATGGCAATACAAGAACTATCGTATTTACTGCTTATCCAAGTATAGGAAAAACAGAAAGAGTTTTTGCACAGGTTGGATCCACTAAAAATTATTCTGCTTGGAAATCTACAGGATTATTAAGTGCTCGAGCAAGTGGTAATAAATCTTTATCTAATTCATTTGGAAGCGAGAGTAAATAATCATATCTTGAAAAAAGAGTGAAGTAGGTAGAAGGTAATTTCAGTTTTCTATAATTGAAAATTGGAAATTGCCTTCTTGTTTCTCTTATATAATAAAAAGATTTTTTGATTATAGAATTTTCGATTTATAAGGAGTATTTTATGAAAAAATATTTTCCCTATATTATTTTTTTTACAGTTATCTTATTCAGTGCTTATTTTCTCATTGCTAATATCAATCAAAGTCAAAAATCCGAAATGCTATCTCAAGACGAACTATTCACGGTAATCGACTCAGAAGTCAACAATGGTTTCATGTCAGTGGATGAATATGTGCGCAATACATTGAAAATCTATCTTAAGAATAAAGGATATGGCTATGTATCTCAGTTATCTAGTGATGGTTTATCGGGAGATGTCATCCAATCTAGTGCTTTTTATGAACAATTCGCCTATGGGATAGGGATAGAAGAAAACGAATCCTATCATAGTGATGATGGATTAGGCTACTATGACAAGTACAAGTACAAGTTCCTTGCTGAAGCAGAAGGCTTTTACGCCATTCCATTGTATATCATGCTAGAAGGAAATCAATCCAACAAAGAATTTCATTATGAGGCGACATCGGTCAGTAACCAACTGCCACTGGATCTTTGGGAGATCTATACAGAAATACCAGTTTATGATAGAGAAACCAATCTGACTAAATGGTTGGCTGTTTTCAAATATCCTTTTGGTCAAGACCAACCTTACAAAATGGAAGTTTCCTTGATGCTAAACCAAGTCGAATAGTGCGCACAAATTGAAAGGATCATTATGAAAAGATTGAATCAACAACTATTGCCTGGAGCGATCATTACCGTTAGCTTTCTGCTTTTACTCTTCATAAGTACGATGATCCAATCCCAGCTGACATTTTTTTCTACCTACCAAACATATTACGAAAAATCCTTTGCTAAAATCGACGTCCATGGGCTGCAATTCGATGGAGAGGAAATGATTCGCGTCATGAATGATGTGTTAGATGATACAAGTTTTGTTCAGTTTTATTTGCCAATGTATAATGCAGAAACCTTATTAATGATGATCTATCCTCAAGGGGCGATTCAACAGCTCAATGTTTTAGAAAATACAGCCCAGACAGTTCCACATCTGATTGCGGGGAAAGATGCGTATCAAGCGATTGCCAAAGACATCCATCATCAGCAACTAGCTATTTATGATACCCAATTTGCTATCACCGGTTTGCTGCCTCAATCGCCATTTAATCAGAACCTAATTTTATACTCTGATAAGATCTTGACAGATGCACGTTACCAATCCAATATTACTGCGATCGTAGTAAGCAGTGCGCAATACGATAAAGCACAGAACCAATTGCAAGCAATCTTAGCTGTTGTCGATGAAAGTGACTATATGAGCGCGATCAATGATCTGTCTGCTGGGTTGAATCAGCAAAATATGGCGGATATTGTATCGGAATACCGGCAATTATTCATGCAATTACTCTTGATCATCTTGCTGTGCATGGGGATTCATTATTATCAGCGCTTTGATTTATGGCGCTTGGAATTTGCTGTCCGAAAAATGGCTGGTGCCCACACTTTTCAGCTAGTGATCGATACCTTTAAAAAATTTTTGTTTTTGACTACGTGGGCCTTTGTTTCTGCCTGCATAGTCTACTTCGGTATAGTTCGCTTGTTTCCATGGTTTTTACCGTTAACAGCCTTTCAACGTTGGCTTGCATTGCTCCATGTATGCGCGTTGTACACAGGACTATTAGGCGTCTTTTTCCTCCTTTCTATCTGGTACGTTAGGAAAGTCAGTGTAACGGCTATGTTTATGGAGGTGGACGAATGAGAAGGTTGATCTATGTACTGACCGAAATGGGCGTACATGTTTGGCTGAAAGCTGCAGTAGTAGGGATGACTACCCTTGTTATCATGAGCAGTGTCCAGTTCTTCCAATCATATGAAACCTATCTGGAACACACACAAGCTCTAATGAAAAACTTTGGATCGGACGCCTCGATCCGTTTTGTGGACATTTCAACCGAATCTATTTCTTCGAAGGATATTTTAGCGATCATTGACGAAGGCAAAACGCTATTCGGCGATGACATTTATTACTATTTGCAAGGGGGAGATTTTTTTGCAGGCGCGGAGGCCTTTGTTTACCCTGAGGCGGAACTGGCGATTGAAAATCAATTTGGCCAGTCTTTGGTTCAGCCACAAATCATGATCATGAATCAAGCATTAGTGGAAAAAGCTGACTTCCGTCTTGCTAACGGACGCCAACTTGAGGAGCGTGATTTCGCCGGTAGCGGAAATGGGATTCTCTTGGGGGCGCATTACCGAGAAGGTTACCAGATTGGTGATGAATTTTTATTGCAAACGTTTGTGGAAATCAGTGAAGCGGGTCAAGTGATTACAGCAGAGCAGACGTATCAGGTGAAAGGCTTCCTGACTGAGGCGCATTCATTGCTGAATTTTTGGCAAGGCAGAACAGAAGAAATCCTACTAGACGAGATGATCGTCATCCCGTTGACGGAAGATTTAATGCAATCAGATAGCCCCAATCTATCGGTGCAGATCATGGGCTTTTTTTATATGTTGTCTGCTAAAGAGGAAGAATCGCTCAATTATTTAGATCTTGCAGAAGCGGTCAAAGACATAGGCACTAGACATGGATACAGCTACCTTTCTTTTAGCAATGATCGATCCATCTTTGATTTTGAGATCAATATGTATCGCTCTTTGTACCAAAATCAACTGTTTTTGTTACTGTTGCTGCTTGTTTTTGCAACGGTACAAACAGGCATGATCGTTCATTTTAGCTATCAAAAACGACAAACTGTATATGCTGCTTATTTTGGCATAGGGTCTACAAAAGCAGAGCTGTTTGCTGTGATCAGTATAAGTTATTTGGTGCTATTTACAGTATCGTGGGCGCTGATGTATATGATCAATCAATTATTTTTAGGAGAAAACTGGCTGAATCGGCAGATAGTGTTTGGTACATTATTTTACCTTGCATTTTATGGGGTAACAGTCATGACCGTCTTAATCAGCCACTTTTTTCCAAGACGAAAGATTAGAAAGAAGCAGTAGTTGAGAAAGGGAGGGCCTATCAGGTGATTCATTTAACAGATATCAAGAAAACATATCAAACAGGAGACACGGTTTATACTGCGCTTGATATCCCCTTATTTCATTGCCAACAAGGGGAGTTGCTCGCCATCATCGGCGAATCGGGTAGCGGAAAAACAACATTGTTAAGAATTTTAGGCTTGCTGGATCACTGTGACGCCGGTAGTTATCAAATTAAAGATCAACTAACCGAAAGATTCACGTATAAACAAGAAGCACAGATAAGAAATCAAATGATTGGGTTTGTTTTACAGCATTTTGGCTTGATCACTGACTATACAGTGAAAGAAAATATTTTATTGCCAACAACCTATTTGCCGAGAAAAATCAGAAAAGAAAAAGCGGCTCACTTAGCCACATTGGCTACTGACTTGCAGATCGACAATCAACTGAAAAAATATCCGAACCAGCTTTCCCGTGGCCAGCAACAGCGTGTCGCAATCGCGAGAGCGTTGATCAATGACCCAGATATTCTTTTGGCCGATGAACCCACGGGGAATCTAGATTCACGCAATAGTCAGATGGTGTTGGATATTCTGAGAAGGGAACATCAAAAAGGCAAGACTGTGATCATCGTGACCCATGAACAAGCTATTGCTGATGCCTGTGACCGACAAGTAGTGATGAAGGATGGGAAGTTAGAGGAAAGAAGCGTACGCGTTGATTCAGTGTGAGTATGGCTTATTGTTGCGGATTATTATGTTACTTATTACACTTTTAAAGAAGCAATCTATCTGATTCAATCTCCGATAGATTTACTTTGTTTGCTTCTGCAATGCCGTAAACGGAATCTTGTGAAATGAAACACAAAATATTGCCTTTACAAACAGAAACAGGTATCTCATTCCGTTATATGTGGAGAAAAATCATAGACTAATAAAAAAAGTAGAGCGCACCATGACATTGTATAAAGAAGGAATCTTACTGATAGAAGAAAAATTCGGTAAGGGGAAAGACAACTTGATCTCCTTGGCAACCATTGCTTGCGAGCCAGGGAGCAAGGGAATGCCGCGTCCTGTTGTCCGTGATGTAGACGCGTATTACGAAAAGGGGGTATTTTATGTATCCACTCATGAAAATTCGAACAAGATCAAGCAGATCTAACAAAATCCAGAAGTTTCAATCGCAGTTTGCGGGGAATGGTTTACGGCCAATGGAATCGGGGAGAATTTAGGGTGGGTCTTAGATCCGAAAAATGCTGAACTGAGAGAGAAAATCAGGAAGGCATTTGTTTGGTATGCTGAGGTAAACAATGAGAAAGACCAAGGCTGTTGCTTCTTGGCGATTCATCTTACACAAGGAATCTTGAATATCAACCACTGGGAAAAACTATATCACCTTGATTTTATCGAAAAGATCACTTTGGATCGGAATGGTATACGTTGATTTTTGTGAAAACATTGATACTGAAATTGATTAATCAATGTGTAAAGCTTTGCCAATCGTTAATGAAGAATATTGAACAAGCGAAACGAAAAAGAGAACAGATGCTGTTGCTATTAAAGGTAAGAATGAAGGGAACATATATAATCGCGCATTAGAGAAATATTTTTGGTAGGCAGTGAACCAATGCGAAGTTTATCCACGCCTAAAGAGTGGGTCTTGATTGGCTCAAAACAGTTTCGAAGGTAGTTGAGACACCTTGAAAATGTGATAACAACAGGCAATATAACCCTTACCCGCTTCATTGAGGGGAGAAAAAAGTCAACATAATAAGGATGTGGAATGTCGATAAATCAACCTTTCCAACTTATGAAGCATTTGATTTTCATAAAAAATGATATAATTCTCTATTTTTTCCCTACTAAAAGTTTGTCTACATTGACGTAAACAAACTTTTTTTGGGGTGTTCATTGCTTTTATATTTCTAGAATATTAACTAGAATCACCTTTAATTTGGTATCAACTAAAATTATTTGTTTTTTTATTTAAAATATATAAAATTATTTGTTTTTTTTGAATGAATATGGTATCGTTAATTTGTAGAATTATAGATTATCCATTACTTTTAGATTTAATTTTCTGAATATTCGATGTATTAGCAATTATCATAGCTTACACCAATTAAACTCTAAGAGTATCTACCTACCTCATTTATCAAAAATTCACAAGCGGTTAAGTCTCGTACAAGCAGCCACTATAAAGCCGTCAAGTTATTATTATCTTCAGCATGATTAATATAGAGTTGAAATATGATATTTTATGAGAGTAGGCGATATTTTGAAACGTGGGCTAATAATCTTAATTCCATTTTTATTTATACTTTTTTCTTGTGGGAAGGAGGGAAGAGAGGTGAATTATTTAGTTGATGCCATCCCACCAGAAAGAATTATTGGGAAGATTATTGAAAAGAATACCGCTCAACTTTATTTGGATGTAGAAGTGACTAATATTACCTTAGTTCTTCTAGATTCAATCGATATAAATATTGGAGACAGTATTCGTATCTATTTTGATAAAATTGTACGGTTTGATTTTGTTGTGGAGAACCTGAACCCTAAAGAATTGGA
Organism: Enterococcus salsurae; assembly: GCF_054784955.1. Classification (NCBI taxonomy): domain Bacteria; kingdom Bacillati; phylum Bacillota; class Bacilli; order Lactobacillales; family Enterococcaceae; genus Enterococcus; species Enterococcus salsurae. Next base: position 127,930 of record NZ_BAAHWY010000005.1, read on the forward strand.
TGATAAGAGAAGATTAGTCTTTTTAAACTATCAAATCAATCAAAGCATTTTGTACTATTTCAGAGACAATATCCCTAAAGATCATAAGATTATTTTGAATAATGATAATGATTTAAGACTAGTTGATTAGCCCTATTTGTTTCTAAATCTATAGAATGCATCTTCTCGATATTTTAAATTTTAGTTTTTACGAAAATTGAACCGAACATTAAGTGCAGAAATCGTTTTTTTGGAGGATATGGGTCAAATTATTTTGTTTCTTAGGTTTAAACGAAAGGAATATCAAAGTGAAGAAAATGAAATGCATATTTTTAAAAACAGTAGTCAGTTTATTTACTTTATTTTTGTTCTCATATAATGAGAATAGTGTCTTCGCAAGAGAAGTATCTATTTCGGAAGCGGATATTAGTGAAGATTATTCTGATCAATCAGTTGTTGATGTAACAGACGAAAGTTTGGCTAATCTTGCATTAATCTTTGCAAAAGAGTTTAAAGGGACAGAGGGTTTAGTGGTCTCCTCAATTATTCCAATTTATGATACAGAAAATCAAATCATTTCTTATAGTGTTGATTTTGTTAAAGATAATGTTTCTTATGGATATGTATTAATCGATTTAAGAATGGAAGGAAGCTACATTTCTCAATTTTCTATAGAACCTGGAGCTCAGAGTTTATATGAATCTCTAGCTGACAAAACAGATATTCAAGGGATCGAAAATGAAGAACCATATCTTATTGAAACATTTCCTACGGAGTATAATCTAGTTATCGAAAATGATGATGAAGTTATTAATACAAATGGCGAAACTTTTTCAATAAGTGAGTTTGAAGAATACACAGAAAAAGTAAAACCCATTGCTGAACGTGAAATGCTAAATAGTGCAACAAGAAACAGCCGTTCAACTAAATATGAGCATGCTAGCTCTGTGTTCAGTAACTATCCAAGTAATCTAAACTTAAGTAGTTCTCATTATCTCAGAATGTTTAATTCTTTAACACAGGGACGCTCCGAGAGAGCAGCGGGAAAATATGCATGTGCTGTGCATGCCATGGCAACTATAGCGTGTTCGTACAGATTATACAATTCTGCTAATGATGCAGAGCTGAGAACCGCCTACAATTCTCTGTGGAATTACTCAGGTACGACTGTATCATCAACTTCTAACGGAATATCCTATGGCGGTACTCAACCCAGTAGAATTGGACCAGCTTTAGTAAGTTACGCGAGAGACAAAGGTATGAATCTCACGTCTCAACGGATAATATCACCATCATTTTCGGATATTCAAACCAGAATTGCACAAAGCTATCCTGTAGCTTTTACTTATTTTTATTATCGACCAAATGGAACAGTTGGAGGACACACGGTATTCGCACAAGGAGCATTATCAGGAACTATTAACGGTGCACAAACAAACTTTTTGGTCGTAGCAGATGGTTGGTATGATAGTGCTACTTATTTCAATTATACCTCAATCCCTCGAACTCTACAGAGTTATGAAATTACCGGTTGGTCTGGAAGCAAACTTTTCCAATTTTAATGTGCTTTTCTAATCAGAAAACTTTTTGATAGAATTGTATTATGAGTTTCTTTTACATTTTATTGAAGTGCTAACAAAAAATGATGAGGCAAGTGGAAAATGACTTTAATTCCGGAAGTTGGAAGATTGAAGTCATTTTCTGTCTTGATGAAGTTGTTCTTTTTAGTTAATACTATGACATAATGAAAATAAGTTAGTATCCCCAAAATCTTACATCAAAAATTAGCCACTGAAAGATGAGAAACTCGCCGTCGGAATCTCGAAAAAACTCTCACAAATCGTATCCGAAGTATTGACTTAAGTCCAAATCAAAAGTAAGAGAATCGAATGGAAATCAGGCAGTAAAAATCTAACTATTCTTATCGCACGACTCCCCACCAAATGGGGCTTCATAAAATAGAATGTTGATATAACATCGATTTGAAATTTCGATTCACTTTGAGTGCGTATAATATGATTCACTCACCTGGCTGAGGCGTCCATTGAATTCTTCCTTCATTCGGCTTATAATAATAAAAAATGAAGGAGCTGCAAGATGATGCCCTATACCGATGAAGAAAAAATCATACGCGGCTTTCGTGATGTCTACAACAAAATGGCTGCCTTGAACAAACAAGAAATGGAAGCTGCGCTGGCGGGCTATACGTCAACTGAAGTCCATTTGATTGAAGCAATCCATGACTTGCCACATCCGAATGTGACACAGCTGGCCGAAACGCTGTTTTTGACCCGCAGTGCGGTGACCAAATTGACGCAAAAGCTATTGAAGAAGGATGCAATCACTCGCTATCAATCCCCGGAAAATAAAAAAGAGATCTTATTTGCCTTGACGGAAGAAGGCCAGTCCGTATATGACACCCATCGTGATTTGCACCAAGTGTTCAGAGAACGGGATCAACCGATTTTTGCCACGATGAATGCGGAGCAAAAAGCCGAGTTATTACATTTTTTGGCATTATACAGCGATCATCTCGATCAGCAAGCAAGCCACCATCCATTGACCAACAGTTGAGTGAAAGCTTAGCTGTTTTTTTCATGATTTTCACCTAGCGTTTTCACTATGGCGTATGTTGTTATTTTAAAATTGGCGTGTTACAATATTTTTAATGCTTTGCATATCATTAAAGGTTGTTTATTAGTTGAATATTCGGTTCGAACTTAATAAACAATCGTTATTTATATTAAAATATTAAACATGGTTGTTGGTAAGGAGTTCATATGTTTTCGAATTCAGAGGTGCTCATCAATTTGTTGGTGATCTCAGGCTTTATCTTGATTCATTTGGCATCTATTTTTCTATTGGATAAAAATGGAGATGTTCAGTTTTTTCATTCTTTCGCGGCTGGTGTGGGGGTTTCCTATGCGATTATACACCTATTGCCACATCTGGCCTATTTCCAATCGGTGTTGATTGATGAATTTGGCTGGTCTTCAGGCATTCTTTATACCCACGGTATTTATGCCTCAGTATTGCTGGGGCTCGTGTTGAGTTACATCGCCTACAAAATTGATGAACGTAGTTTCAGTATTTTGGCTAAGAAGGATCTTGCTTCTGCAGAAAAAGCGTATTTTTGGTCGGATATTTCTTTTCATATGCTGTACAATGTGATGATTGGTTATTTGGTGATTGCGAATATTTTAGATGCGCCTTTTTATGTATTGACCTATTTTGTCGCGTTTGGGTTGCATTTTTTGATGAATGACTGGCATTTGTTTCATCATCATGGGACGCGCTTCACTCAGATCGGACGCTTTCTACTCGTAGGTTCGATTCTCACAGGTGCCATATGTTCGATGTTCTTGATTTTGCCTTATTTTGTACTGGTGTCGATTGAGGCAATCATTACGGGTGCGTTGCTCATGAATATCATTAAATTTGAGTTGCCAGAAGGTGGGGAAGGAAGTATTAAGATTTTCTTGATTGGTACCCTTTGTTCAGGAATGCTGTTTGTTTTCATATAGGTGGCTTGGGTTTACTCATTGGAAAATCATAACACGGCACACTTCTTTGACAGAAGTGTGCCTTTTATTGTTGACTAGGAAACAATATTGCAGTATGATACATTTGTTTCCTGGGAAACATTAAATATAAAGGACTGATTCTTATTACAAATAATCAACAACTCTCACCACATGCTTTGACTTTAGGTTTAATTTCGGTTTTTCTTTGCGGGGTCGGCTTTACGATCATCGCACCTGTGACGCCATTCTTGGTGGCACCTTATGTTCAAGATCCCAGTCAGCAAGCATTTGTGATTAGTGCATTGACGGCTGTTTATGCAGCATGTGTCTTTCTTGCTGCGCCTGTTTTGGGGGCTTTTAGTGATCAAATCGGCAGACGCCCGATTTTGATTCTTTGCTTATTCGGCGGCGGACTTGGGTATCTCTTGTTTGGCATTGGCGGTGCATTGTGGGTCTTCTTTTTGAGTCGTGTCATTGAAGGGATTACTGGTGGTAGTATCAGCACATTGTATGCTTACTTTTCGGATAGTACATCCCCTGATCAACGAACGAAATATTTTGGGTGGATGAGTGCGGTAGCAGGTGCCGGTACGGCGCTAGGTCCGGTCATTGGCGGTGGTCTGGCACATTTCGGCTATGCGGTGCCGATGTTTGTCGGTGCGTTGGTCTCGATCGTCAATGGTGTATATGCCTGGCTTTGCTTGCCTGAGAGTTTGCCAACATCTTCTCGTAAGAAAGCTAGTCTGAAAGCAATCAATCCATTTCGGCAATTTCGCTATGTATTCACCCATCCAGCGATTGGACGCATTGTTTTCATGGCGTTTATTCTGTGGATCCCTGCAGGTGGATTGCAAGCCATATTTTCGCAATTCACCATCGATTCCTTCAATTGGTCGCCAACGCTGATCGGCTTGATGTTCTCGATCATTGGGATTCAAGATATTTTGGCACAAAGTTTTTTGATGCCGTGGCTGCTGAAACAAATGCGTGAGCCAGCGATTCTTCGCTGGGGGATCATAGGCGAGGTCAGTGGTTATTGCTTCATCTGCTTATCCGGTTTCTTTGCAGCACCGATCTTGTTTGTACTAGATTTGCTTCTATACGGAATGGGGGATGCTGTTTTTGCGCCTGCCTATAATGGCTCGTTATCAAAGCAAGTGGACCACAAAGAACAAGGTATGGTGCTGGGAAGCAGCCAAGGCATGCAGTCGCTGCCACGGGTGATCGGACCTTTGCTGGGTGGACAGTTATATGTCTTATTTGCCCCAGTTGCTCCAGCCATTATTGGGGTCGTTTTCGGGGTCATGGCGTTGTTTTTCTTTAGGAAAAGTCAAGCCTGATTCTCCTGTAGTCTATCTAGATCTCTACGTTAAATGAAACAAGACCGTTCGAAGCAGAGGATTCCTGCGTTGAACGGTCTTGTTTTTATTGTCGTAACTGCAAAATTGCTTCACTTGGTGTCACGTACAGTGTTTTTTGATTTTCGTAGATCACAAAACCTGGTTTGGCACCATTAGGTTTGCGAATATGTTTGACTTGAACATAATCAACCGGCACTTGCGCTGACTGTCGGTATTTAGAAAAATAAGCAGCTAGTTCGGCGGCTTCCAGTAAGGTGGCTTCACTTGGATCATCAGATCGGACGATCACGTGAGAACCTGGAATATCCTTCGTATGGAGCCAGTAATCTGTTTTACGGGCTGTCTTTAATGTCAACTGATCGTTTTGCAAATTGTTTTTGCCGACTAGGATCTCGATACCATCAGATGACAGATAACGTTCGGGCTGTGAAGGCGCAGCTTTTTTCCTTTGTTTGCTGCGGTTTTTGATATAGCCTTGTACCACCAACTCTTCGCGGATCGTCGCCAGATCTAATGGAGAAGCAATTTCTAATTGTGCCAGCACGGAGGCTAAATAGTCGATTTCTTCTTTGGTTTCGGCAATTTGCTGATGGATCAATTTGACGGCATTTTTCAGCTTCTGATAACGCTGGAAATACTTCTGGGCATTCTGATTGGGGGTCAATGCCGGATCAAGGTCAATGATCAATGGGCGATTTTCCTCATAATAGTTCTCTAATGTCACCGATTGTGCACCGCGTGGCACTTGTGCCATAAAGGTGGTCAATAGTTCACCTTTTTGCCGGAATGCTTCGGCATTTTCCGAATCACGCAATGTCTGTTGCCGTTTTTGCAATTTGGTTTGATTACGTTTCAGCTCATTCTCGATTTTTTTGAGTAATTCACCGCCTTGCTGTTTGACACGGTCCCGTTCGGCTTTGTCATGATAAAAATGATCAAGCAGGGCGCTTAGTGACGCAAAGTTTGTGATTTGGCTTCCCTCAGTCAATAAGGATTGATAAGGGATCGGGGTGAAGAATTCTTTGCCAGTGGTTTCGATGTAGCTGGGCTGCAATTGATCCGTGACTGCTTTAAAGAATTGGGTCCATTGGCGTAATTTGTCATTGGGATTGGCAGTGATGCGCTGGATCAACTCATCCGCAGTATCTCTGCCGAGTCCTTGGAACTGTTGCTGCAGCGTTTTTGGCTGCCAGTCATCGATCCTTGATAATACATCAAAAATTTTTGTGTCGGCAGCAGTGAACGGATTGAGTGTTGTCTGTTTTGGCGGTGCAATGTAGACTGCACCGGGGAGGAGGGTACGATACGTGTTTTGTGCATGCCCAATATGTTTGATCGTATCGACGATTTTCCCTGTGGCATTGTTCATTAATAAAATCGTGCTGTGTCGTCCCATCAATTCAACGATTAAAACCAATGATTGCAGATCACCTAACTCATCTCGCCGGCTAAAATGAAAATGGATCACCCGGTCATTGTCGATTTGATCAATTCGGGCTAGGATCGCACCTTCTAAATATTTGCGCAGCATCATCAAAAAGTTAGGGGGGGTGTCTGGGTTTTGGTATGTCATCGTCGTGCATTGCACGCGGGCATAGGTTGGATGGGCGGATAATAATAGTTTGTGGTTTTTCCCTTGAGAACGAATCACAAAGACAACCTCGTTTTCGTAAGGTTGATGGATCTTATTGACACGGCCATTGATCAACAAATTGTTGAGCTCTGAAACCATTAAATGGGTAAATACACCATCAAAAGACATGATTGGTTCCTCTTTTCTCGCATTCCATTGTCACTTGGAAGCAGTCATTTATCGCGTAAACTCTTATCTATTATACCGAAAAAGAAAGACAAAAGCCATGGACAACGGCTACTTGTCTTTCTTGATGGAGTGATGATCTGTGGTTTGCAACGCCCGTTCGATCTCTTTGTTCAAAAAATAAGAAATCACGGTTCGAATGATCACGACAGCGGCCAAGCGGACGATGTCTTCAAAGGTTGGGTGAATGATCGTTTCAATAATATCCGCCGCAATCAAGATTTCCAATCCCAATAGAACATAACTGCCTAAGAAATTACGGATAAAATTGTTTTCTCTTGCGGCAACCAGTCGGTCTTTTTCGGTTAATTCATAACGAATAAAATCAATCCCCGCCATGACAACACCCCAAACCAAAACGAAGATCGATAAGAAATTCAAACAGACCACGATCATATTGAAGATTGGTGCGGCTATATCCATCAGTCTATCTGCCATTGGTTATTTTTACTCCTTTGTCCTTTTTGTCTATCATACCGAAAATAGGCCAATATGTGAAGTTTCTTGACGTGTTGGACGCATCTTGTTAGTATGATACAGAAGATGAACCGACGAATTTTTACATAAATATATTATCAAAGGAGGGGGCCTTATGGCAGAAGCCGCCCGTTATTTTCAAGAAATGAAACGTAAAGGTGCGGATATTTGGCATGATTTCGTGGATGATGTCTATCGTAATCAACGTAAAACGCTGATTATCTTAAGCACTGGGATCCTATTGGCAGTGGTTTTTGCGGGGATTATCCTTTTTTCTCAAAAGCAAATCAAAGCATCATTGGTAGACCGCATGGCCTTTGAACAGCTCCCTTCAGAAAAAGTGCAACCATTGCACTATCAATCTGCGGATCAAACCATCCAGCAGACAAAAGCCATCTCGGTCATGTTCAGTCAACCACATGGAGAAGCGTTAGACCAGGTGTATCAGTTGATTGCTGACCAGGAAGAGGAATTGAATCGGACGTTTTATTATTACCCAATCGTTTATGACACTGTTTTTTTCACCGACACGTATCAAGTAGATCCGAATAAAGTGACCTTTGTCTTCTATGAAGAAGGGGTTGAAAAGAACCGCTTTACATTTGACTCATTTGAACATCCGGAAACTGAATTTATTCCTGAACTGAATCGCTTGCCAATGTGGACGATTCGCTCCTTGGATGAGGATGAATAAAAAAATCTGACAATTTGCAAAGTTTCTATTGACGTTTTTTTATCAATAAGCTAAACTAAATTCAAATCAAGAAATCGATCACAGGAAGAGGAGGAACAATCATGAAACTATTTATTCCATTGCAAGTCAAATCATGGCAAATCTGGCGTAGATAGTTGTATTGATGGACCTCATTCCATAGATACAACTTTTTAGAGAACCTTCTAAAGTGCTGTATCTATGCTGGTAGTTGACATATCCGCCGCATAGGACGAGCTTCTATGCGGCTTTTGCTTACAAGCAATTGCCCAACCATAGGCAGTTGCTTTTTTTGTTCTCAACATTCGTCTGGCAATCATATCAATATACTTGAAAATAAAAGGAGCAAATACACATGAAAAACAAAGGATTAATGGCTACAGTTATTGTTATTTTACTATTTTTGGGGGCAACATTGGTGTATCAATTAGGCATGAGCCGCGGCAATGATCAAGCAGCCACGACAGCAACGACAAGTGAAAAAGCGGACAAAACGGTGGGAATCTTGCAATATGTCAGCCATGAAGCATTAGATGCCATTACGAATGGTATCAAAGAGGGATTGAAAGAATCAGGCTATACTGAAGGCGATAATTTAACGATCGAGTTTCAAAACGGACAAGCGGATCAAAGTAAATTGGCCACGATGAGTCAGCAGCTGTTAAACAAAAATGCAGATGTGCTGGTGGGTGTGGCGACACCAGCGGCACAAGCCTTAGCAAATGTGACGCAAGATGTACCAATCGTATTAGGTGCTGTCACAGATCCAGTTGGTGCAAATTTGGTTGCTGATATGGACGAACCTGGCGGCAATATCACCGGGGTATCTGACAAAGCGCCTGTGGCGGCACAGATCAAATTGGCTACAGAACTCATGCCAGATGCCAAATCTGTCGGAATCTTATACTCGTCGACTGAAGACAATTCGAAGTATCAAGTGGCTGAGGCAGAAGCAGCAGCACAAGACAATGGTTTGACCACAAAAAAATATGCGGTTCCTTCAAGCAATGAGATTGCACAAACAGTTCAAGTCATGGCGCAAGAAGTTGACTTTATCTATATTCCATTAGACAATACGATTGCGAATGCGATGCAAACTGTTGTCGGCGAAGCCAATAAAACCAAAACACCGATCATTACATCTGTGGACACCATGGTCGAACAAGGGGGCCTAGCTACTGTTGGGCAAGACCAGTTTACGATTGGGGTGGAAACTGGAAAAATGGTTGCTGCAATCTTAGATGGGACATCAGAACCAGCAACGACACCAATCTACACATTCAGTGATGGGGAAACGATCATCAACGAAGAACAAGCAGCGTTTTTAGGCATCACGATCCCTGACAGCATCAAAGCGGATGCGACAATGGTCAACAGCGATGATGCAACCACATCATCAAGCGCAGAGTAACGTAACGAATTAGGCACTGCCAATGTCGCTAACGACATCTGGCAGTGTGCAATAATGGAGGAATCAACATGATCGTATCAGCAATCGGCCAAGGGCTATTATGGGGCATTCTTGGTTTAGGTATTTTTATGACGTATCGCATTCTAAATTTTCCAGACATGACGACTGAAGGCTCGTTTCCTCTAGGAGGGGCCGTGTGTGTCACAGCCATCACCCATGGCGTTTCACCTGTTTTAGCTACTGTACTGGGTGTACTGGCTGGTATGTGTGCAGGATGTGTCACGGGTCTGCTTTACACCAAAGGTAAGATTCCAGTGATCTTAGCAGGGATCCTAGTGATGTCAGCCTTGAATTCTGTCATGTTGTTTGTCATGCAATCACCGAATCTGTCTTTATTGAATCAACCGAAAATTCAAGACTTTTTTACAAAAATGAATTTGCCAAACTATTACGATACGGTCATCATTGGGTTGATCATGGTCGTATTGATTGGCGGCATCTTGTTGTATCTGTTCCATACCAATCTTGGTCAAGCTTATATCGCAACAGGCGACAATGAAGACATGGCCAAATCAATGGGTATCAACACTGATCGGATGAAGATTTTGGGTTTGATCGTATCTAATGGGGTCATTGCATTGTCAGGGGCGTTGATTGCCCAAAATGACGGCTATGCGGATGTCAGCAAAGGGATTGGGGTCATCGTGATCGGATTGGCATCGATCATTATCGGTGAGGTTCTATATGGAGAATTGACCCTAGTGGAACGCTTGATTGCGATCGTGATTGGTAGTATCATCTATCAATTATTGATTTTATTTGTGATCAAAGCTGGTTTTGATACGACGTACTTGAAAATATTCTCTGCCATCGTATTGACGATCTGCCTATTGATCCCGCAACTAAAGCAAGCCCTGCATTTACGCACAGGGTTCGAAACGGAGGATGAGTAATGTTACAGATCAGCAAAGCAACCAAAGTGGTGGGTAATGGTCCCCATGAAAAGAAAGTCCTACTGAATAAAGTTGACTTGACATTACAACCAGGTGAGTTCGTCACGGTGGTAGGCGGCAATGGCGCAGGGAAAAGTACCTTGTTCAATTGTATTTCTGGCACGCTGCCACTAACAAGCGGGCAGATCAAGATCGATGACCAAGAGGTCACCACGTTATCGGAAGAAAAAAGAGCCCGCTATTTGGCGCGGGTCTTTCAGGACCCAAAAATGGGTACTGCACCACGGATGACCGTTGCAGAAAACTTATTGTTGGCACAAAAAAGAGGGCAAAAGCGTAATTTGAAATTGAGACAGCTGCAAAATCAACGAGAGGACTTCTATATTTTGTGCCAACAAGTTGGCAATGGCTTGGAACAACATTTGGACACACCGACGGGAAATTTGTCAGGTGGGCAAAGACAAGCGTTAAGTTTGCTGATGGCCACGATCCAAACACCAAAATTGCTGCTATTGGATGAGCATACCGCGGCTTTGGATCCCAAGACATCCAAACAACTGATGCAGATCACTGCTGAGAGAGTGGCCCAACAGCAATTGACGTGCTTGATGATCACCCACCGCATGGACGATGCATTAAAATACGGTAATCGTTTGATTTTATTACGCAAAGGAGAAATCGTCAAAGATTTGTCCGCAACAGAAAAAGCGGCGCTTAGCTTGCCTGAACTGTTATTGTTCTTTGAAGATGATTTGTAAAACGTTGCTATTACAGCGTTTAGATAAATAAAATGCAAATATTTGAAAAAAATCAGAAAAAATCATTGACAACTTTCACAAGAAATCCTATACTAAGGTCAATCTTACATCAGTTTGGAGCGAACTATTATGCAAAAACAATTGCAATCGAACCCCTCACAACTGAATAATTATTACTTTAGCTATTTTAGATAGGTTTGTATTCATGAAAGCATGGATGCAAACTACGCGTTTGTATCTATGATGGCTAGGGCATTTCGTAATGAATTCGCAGCCACGTAGATCGTAAAATCTATAGTGGCTATTTTTTATATTCGTATATCAGCTGATATGTAATGTTTAAAGGTGTTCACTGTAGATTCTGACAATTTACGGTGGACATCTTTTTTTGTTGAAGGGAATGAATCAAATGGAACAAATGATCTCCGGGCATACCCGCTTAGCCGCACTGTTCGCTAAGCCAGCACGACACAGCATCTCACCAGCAATGCACAATCTGTCTTTTTCAGAAAACAACATTGATGCAGTCTATCTTGCCTTTGATGTTGAACCAGAAAACTTGGCAACCAGCATTGAAAGTATCCGTACCTTAGATATGTTAGGTGTCAATCTATCAATGCCCCACAAGATGGCGGCCGTACCATTGGTAGATGCACTTTCACCAGCAGCGGCTTTGATTGGTGCGATCAACACGATCGTCAACGACAACGGTCACTTAACTGGACACAATACAGACGGCATCGGCTTTATGAAAGCACTGGAGGCAATCGATGTGTCGATCATCGGTGAAACGATCACAGTGATCGGTGCCGGCGGTGCAGCAACAGCGATCATTAGTCAAGCAGCTTTGGATGGTGTCAAAGAGATCCAAGTATTTAATCGAAAAGATGCTTTTTATCCAGTGATCGAAGTCAAATTACAAGACATTGCACAACAAACAGGCTGCAACATCACACTGCAAGACTTAGCAGATGATTCAGCTTTGGCAGACGCTTTGAATAAGAGTCAGTTGCTGGTCAATGCGACTGGGGTTGGGATGAAGCCCAATGAATCAGAGAGTCCGCTAAAAGACACATCGCTATTACGGGCGTCAATGGCGGTCTACGATGTGATCTACAATCCCCGTGAAACCCAATTGTTGCGGGATGCTAAAGCAGCCGGTGCCAAAACAGCAAATGGATTGAGCATGCTGCTCTATCAAGGTGCTGCAGCATTTGAATTATGGACAGGCAAAGAAATGCTGGTGAAGAAAGTCCAAGCATTGATCGAAACATTATAAAAAAGCAACTATAAATTATAAACTATAAAAACTGAAAGTAGGAAATGAAAATGATCGTAATTATGAAACCAGGCGCAACTGCCGAACAAGTGGATGTTGTTGTAACAAGAATCAAAAAAGAAGGCTTGGATGTTCAAGTCAACCAAGGAAAAGAACAAGTTGTGATCGGCCTTAAAGGAGATACCCGCTTGATCCAAGATGTTGCATTCCGCAGTTACGAAGGCGTTGAAGACGCAATTCGTATTTCAAATACGTACAAATTGACTTCACGCGAATTCCATCCGCAAGATACAGTTGTCGATGTTGATGGGGTAAAAATCGGTGGTGGCAACTTCGTTACAATGGCTGGCCCATGTTCAATCGAAGGCCTTGATCAAATCCGTGAATGTGCCCGTATCGCGAAAGCCGGCGGTGCAACGATCTTACGTGGAGGAGCCTTCAAACCTCGGACGTCACCATATGCTTTCCAAGGATTAGAAGAAGAAGGCTTGAAATACATCCGTCAAGCAGCAGATGAGTTGGGTATGAAAGTCATTACTGAAGTCATGGATGAAGGCCATATCGATATGGTTGCTGCATACAGCGACATTTTACAGATTGGTGCCCGCAACATGCAAAACTTCAAATTACTATCAGCTGTTGGGAAAACAGGCAAACCAATCGGCTTGAAACGCGGGATCTCAGGTACGATCGATGAGTGGTTGAATGCAGCTGAATACATTGCCGTACAAGACAAGAGTGAAGTGATTTTCATTGAACGGGGGATTCGGACTTACGAAACAGCTACACGAAACACCTTCGACCTCAGTGCAGTGCCAATCATCAAGAAACTAAGTCACTTCCCAATCATTGTTGACCCTAGTCATGGTACAGGCATTTGGGATCTAGTTCCGCCAATGGCGAGAGCGGGTGTCGCTGCTGGGGCAGATGGTATGATCGTCGAAATCCATCCTGATCCAGCAAATGCATGGTCAGATGGTCCGCAATCACTGAATGAAAAAACATACATGAGAATGATGCAAGAAGTCAATATTATGGAAAAAGCGATGAAAGAAATCAAAGCATTATAATCTGAAGAACAAATCGTGAGGTGTAGGTAGATGTTACACATAAATTTAAAAGATCAATCATACGATATCATCATCGAATCAGGTGCCTTTAAAGAGGTCGGTAGTTGGGTCAGTCGCTTGTGGCAAGCACAAAAAGTCGCGGTGATCACCGATAGCCATGTTGCACCTTTGTATGGAGAAGCCATAATGACAGCTTTGAAGCGCCATGGATTTGATGCGACATTGCTCGAAGTGCCCGCAGGGGAAAAAAGCAAATCATTGCTGCAAGCTACGGCCCTTTATGATCAGTTGGCAACATTCGGCATGACCCGCAGCGATGGCATCATTGCGTTAGGAGGCGGTGTGATCGGTGATTTGGCTGGTTTTGTGGCCTCTACCTATATGCGAGGGATCCATTTCTTGCAAATCCCAACGAGTTTATTGGCACAAGTAGATTCGAGTATTGGCGGCAAAACAGCCGTCAATACCGACTCAGCCAAAAACCTGGTGGGGACGTTCTCTCAGCCAGAAGGCGTCTTGATCGATCCAGCGCTACTGACTACATTGCCCATCCAAAGGGTACGAGAAGGCATAGCTGAGATCATCAAATCAGCGGCTATCGCAGATCCAATTCTATGGCAAAGACTTGCAGCATTAGCGGATGAAGAAGATCTCTTAGCACATGCAACAGAAATCATCACTGAAACGTTGAAAATCAAGCAACAGGTTGTGGAAGAAGATCCATTTGATCATGGCAGCCGATTGACATTGAATTTTGGTCATACCATTGGCCATGGATTGGAAAAGTTGTCTGGATTCGGCACGCTGAGTCACGGTGAGGGTGTGGCGATCGGTATGGTGATGATCACACGCCATGCGGAGAAGATTGGGTTTTCAAAAAAGGGGTCTACACAACAACTAATCAATATGAATCGTAAATTTTCTTTGCCAACCAATTTGCCAGACGTGGATCAGGAGCAACTATTTCAAGCGATAACACATGATAAAAAAGCGCGAGGCAATCAAATCAAAATTATTCTGCTGGCTGAAATTGGACAAGCGAGAGTCGTTACCATCCCTACAATAAATATCAAAAACTACCTATAAGAAAGAAGGAAGGTTATCTATTATGCGTTACATTACAGCTGGGGAATCCCATGGACCAGAATTGACAGCCATCATCGAAGGCTTGCCCGCTGGCCTGCCATTGACGGCTGAAGACATTAATCATGAATTGGCAAGAAGGCAGACTGGTTATGGTCGAGGCGGCCGCATGCTGATCGAGAAAGACCAAGTCAAGATCACTTCCGGGATTCGTCATGGTAAAACGTTAGGTTCTCCCGTCACATTGATCGTTGAAAATAAAGACTGGAAAAACTGGACCAAAGTCATGGCCATTGAAGAAGTGCCGGAAAAAGACCGCAAGTTGCGACGTGTTGCACGGCCTAGACCTGGACATGCAGATTTGGTCGGTGGGATGAAATACCATCATCAAGATTTACGCAACGTCCTTGAACGCTCCTCTGCTAGAGAGACGACGATGCGGGTAGCGATTGGTGCAATTGCTAAGAAAATATTGAAAGAGTTAGAGATAGATGTCGCTGGCCATGTCACCATGTTAGGCGGGATCAAGGCTGAGATTCCTGACGGCTTGACTGTCAAAGAAATTGCCGAACGTTCTGAGGCATCCGAAGTCCGAGTCCTTGATCCTTCAGTTGAAGCAGACATCAAGGCATTGATCGATCAAACGAAAAAAAATGGCGACACGATTGGTGGCGTTGTAGAAGTCTTAGTTGGCGGCGTGCCAGCAGGTCTTGGCAGTTATGTGCAATGGGATAAAAAACTCGATGCCAAAATTGCCCAAGCTGTTGTCAGCATCAATGCTTTTAAAGGCGCTGAGTTTGGGGTCGGTTTCGAAGCTGGAGTATTGCCAGGATCCAAAGTCATGGATGAGATCTTGTGGGATGCGACATCCGGGTATACCCGACGCAGCAATAATTTAGGCGGCTTTGAAGGCGGAATGACCAATGGAGAACCTATCGTGGTACGTGGCGTCATGAAACCAATCCCAACGTTGTATAAACCATTGCAAAGCGTGGATATCGACAGCAAGGAACCCTACAAAGCAAGTGTCGAACGCTCTGATAGTACTGCAGTACCAGCAGCAAGTGTCGTCTGCGAAAGTGTGGTTGCTACAGTTGTCGCCAATGAGATCTTAGAGAAATTCCCAAGTGATTCATACGAAGAATTACAAGCGGCAGTCAAAGAATACCGCGCATACTTACTACAGTATTAAATACAGGTTGACAAAAAAATGAATGAAGGAGAGGACAAGGGATATGACGCAACGGATTATGATCGCAGGTCTAGGGCTGATCGGTGCATCACTGGCAATATGTATAAAGAAGGAACATCCCGAGAGCTATCTGATGGGCTGGGATCATTGTTCATCGACGAATGAGATCGCCCGTCAGACTAACCTCGTTGCTGAAGTCCCAGCTTCTTTTGATGAAGGAGCCGTCCAAGCAGATATCATTCTGTTGGCATTACCCGTGGAAATCACGAAAAGTTATTTGGCGCGCTTAGGGCAACTACCCCTCAAGCCGAATGTATTGGTGACAGATACCGGCAGTACAAAATCAGAGATCAGTCAATTTGCGCAACAGTTTTCCTTTGATTTTATCGGCGGTCATCCAATGGCTGGCTCGCATAAATCCGGGATTCAAGCCGCAAATGGAGATTTGTTTGAAAATGCCTATTATATTTTTACGCCGAACGATGCTTCCCGTATCAACGAACTGGAAGCATTATTTCAAGGAACACGGGCGAAGTATGTGACACTGACACCAGCAGAGCATGATCAAATCACCGGTATGCTTAGCCACTTGCCCCACATCATTGCCTCTGGTTTAGTGAATCAAGCGGATACCTTCAACCAAGCACATCCTAGAGCACAACAATTGGCTGCGGGCGGTTTTCGGGATATCACGCGAATTGCTTCGTCTGACCCGCGCATGTGGACCGATATTTTATTAAGCAATCAACAGGCACTGCTGACGATGATCGCTGACTGGCAAAAGCGGATGGACACCGTCTCCCGTTGGTTGCAAACGAAAGATGAACAGGCGATTTATGCATTTTTCGAATCAGCAAAAGAAACTCGCGATCAGCTGCCAGTCCATCAAAATGGCGCTATTCCAGCGTTTTACGATTTATTTATCGATGTGCCCGATTATTCAGGAGTGATCGCAGAAGTCACCGGACTGTTAGGGACGCATCAGCTGTCCTTGATCAATTTGAAAATTTTAGAAAGCCGTGAAGAGATCACTGGTGTCCTTCAGATCTCCTTCAAAAGCCAAAACGATTTGCTGTTGGCAGAACAGCTAATCAACCAAAAAACGACCTACACATGTCGGATCAAATAGGAGAATACGATGAAATTAGTCAAAGCTACGCATTTAAACGGGACGATCGCTGTACCCGCTGATAAATCCATTTCTCACCGCAGCATTATGTTCGGTGCATTGGCTAACGGCACGACAACCGTTCGCAATTTTTTGAGGGGAGAGGACTGTTTCAGTACCTTGCACGCTTTCCAAAAATTAGGCGTACCAATTACTGATGATGGGGAAACGATTACCATCGAAGGCCAAGGGTTTGACGGGCTGAAACCTGCAGAAACGGCGATCGATATCGGCAATTCTGGTACGACGATTCGCTTGATGATGGGGATCTTGGCTGGTCAGTCTTTCGAAACGACCCTGTATGGCGATGATTCTTTGAATCGACGGCCAATGAATCGTGTGATGCTGCCTTTACGGGAAATGGGTGCAATCTTATCTGGGGATCAAAACACAGAATTTCCACCCATCACTGTTGCCGGGAAAGGATCGCTGCTGCCCATCACATATACGATGCCTGTAGCCAGCGCCCAAGTCAAATCAGCGATTATTTTTGCGGCCTTACAAGCCAAGGGCACATCTACGATTATCGAAAAAGAAGCCAGCCGCAATCACACCGAGGAGATGATTCGTCAATTTGGCGGAAATATCAGTACTGAAGGGAAAAAAATCACCGTCACGGGTCCGCAAACACTGCAAGGACAGGAAGTGATCGTTCCAGGAGATATTTCTTCCGCCGCATTCTTTTTGACCGCTGCAGCGATCATGCCTGAGAGTCAGGTCACATTGACCAATGTGGGCATCAATCCAACGAGAACGGGTATCTTAGAGGTGCTGGAAGAAATGGGCGCAGAGATGTCCATCCATGACCAAGATGTACAAAACCAATCTGCCACGATTGATATTCGTTCTTCTCAATTAACTGCTATCACGATTTCTGGCGATATCATCCCCCGCTTGATCGATGAATTGCCTATCATCGCGCTCTTAGCCACGCAAGCCCATGGCACAACGGTGATCAAAGATGCCGAAGAATTAAAAGTCAAAGAAACCAACCGTATCGATGCCACCGCCGAGGAATTGCAAAAGTTAGGCGCGGATATCACACCGACTGCCGATGGATTGATCATCCATGGACCGACAAAACTGCATGGTGGTCAAGTTTCTAGTCGAGGCGATCATCGAATCGGTATGATGCTGCAGATCGCTGCATTGCTAACAGATGAAGATGTTGAATTGGATTGGGCAGAAGCTGTGGCAGTTTCTTACCCTCATTTCTTTGATGATGTCACAACTTTAGCGCAAGGTGGTGAAGCAAAATGAATGGTATTGTATTGATCGGCTTTATGGGTGCTGGCAAGACGACGGTCGGCAAGCTTTTAGCTGAGGAAACCGGCTTGTCGCAGATTGATTTTGATGATTTGATCACTGAGGAAATCGGCATGAGCATCCAGGATTACTTTGCTATCCATGGTGAACCTGCCTTCCGAGAAATCGAAACCCGTATTTTAGCAGAGACTTTGACAAGATCAGCGATCATTTCGACTGGTGGCGGCATTGTGCTAAAAGAAGAAAACCGAGAGCTATTGAAAAATATGCCGCGCGTCGTATATTTGAAGACTGATCCAGCAGAATTGATTAGCCGATTGGAAGGAGATGCGGAAAATATCCGCCCGTTGGTTTTATCAAAAACACCAGCTGAGATTTTGGCTGTCTACCAGCCTAGGATCCCATTTTATGAAGAGAGTGCCACATTGGTAGTAGAAACGACAAATAAGGCACCGCAGGAGATCGTTGCAGAAATTATAACAAAAGTAGGTGAATAGTATGCAGGTCGGTTATTTAGGTCCGGAGAACTCCTTCACATATCTTGCTGCCAAAGATGCCTTTGTCCATGAAACATTGGTGCCATACCCTTCGATCCCTCTGTGTATTCAAGCATTGGTCGACGGCGTCGTGGATCGGTGCGTCGTGCCAAATGAAAATTCATTGGAAGGGTCAGTGCATGCGACGATCGACACGCTCTTCAGAGAACAAAAACTGTCGATCGAAAAGGAGATCATCTTGCCAATCAACCATCAGTTGGTGACAGCGGAGTCTGGTAAAGACCAACCGCCAGTGATCACAAGAATCATTTCTCATCCGCAAGCACTCGCACAATGTACCAACTTTTTAAATCGCTATTATCAACATGCGGTGATCGAAGCGGTTGCTTCAACAACGACCGCGGCGCTTTATGTCAAAAATCATCCTGATGATTCGGTAGCCGCAATTGCTTCTAAAGAAGCGGCTGCTTTCTATGATTTACGGATAGAAGCGGAAGATATCCAAGATGTCTCCTTCAATCAAACCCGATTTTGGGTGATGAAACAAGGAGCAGCTCAGTTGGATGCTGTTTCTGACGATGCTGCTAAAGCAACGATTTTTGTTACATTGCCAGCCAATCAACCGGGCATTTTACACAAGATTTTGGCGGCTTTTGGCTGGCGTGATATCGATTTGAGTAAAATCGAGTCCCGACCGTCAAAAACAACGCTAGGGGAATATTTTTTTGTGATCGACTTGGTCGTGGATAAACCAATCCAATTGATAGCCAATGCGTTTGAGGAGATTCAGCTCTTAGGCAGCGGGGTCCATCTGCTAGGTGTCTATCCAGTTGAAGAAAAGAAAGTGAGGTAGTCCATGTCACAGTCTTTCATCCTTAAAGCGTCTGACGATGCGTTGGCATTGACAGGGTTTTATCAAGAGATTCAAACAGTGCGTCATCTGCGTCACGGCGCTATAAAACACCTGTGAAGCGCGTCTGTTTTCCTAGAAAAAGATTAAATTTTAAACAAACAGCTTTCTTTCTGTGAGGGGTAAGGTATCCTTATAGATAGAAAGCTATTTTATTGGAGGAAAACCGCAATGAGTCGGATGGAACGAAACAAAGAACTACATAAAAAACTGGCAGAAGAGAAACAGACATCGAAAGAGAGTATTTTTGCCCGCAGAACCATCGCGCAAGAGGCGCAGGATCCAGAAGATGACGCTGCCTATGATCAGTCTCTTGAAGATCATACAAACACACATCGTCGTTCATCGTCGATGTCTATTGATCCTCGCGTACCGCTTACGCAGATCAGACAAGGCCATACGCAACACAACCTAGAGTCAAATACGAAGCAAAGCACTGCCCGCGGCGCCGATTCAGCCAATCGTGGACAATCGACAAATCAAGAAACCAAAAAACAAGCAAAAAAACAAAAGAATAAGCAAAAACAAGCACAGAAAAAACGTAAGAAAAGACCATTTTTAAGAATTGTTATCCGCATACTGCTCTTTTTATTGATTTATTCAGTCGGTGCCTTTTTTATTGGTCAACAGGTCGCAAGAAGCGACGCATCGATTCCAAAAGATGACGCTGAAACCTTTAATGGTGTCACATCAGCAGACGGCAGCAATAACATTTTACTGATTGGTAGTGACAGCCGCGAAGGGGAGACGGGTCGTGCAGATACCATTATGGTGCTGCAACTAGATGGCGGAGGACAACCTAAGCTGGTCTCATTTATGCGTGACACATTGGTGACGATTCCTGGATATGGGGAAAACAAAATCAATGCGGCATACGCTTTTGGTGGTGCCGAACTGGTGCGACAAACGTTGGCTCAAAATTTTGGTGTTGAGACCAAATACTACACGAAGGTTGATTTCCAATCATTTGAGAAAGTGATAGATACATTATTCCCTTCTGGTGTCTCAATCAATGCCGAAAAAGATATGAGTAAGAATCTGGAAGTGGCCATCAAAAAAGGACAACAGCAGATGAATGGGTTAGAATTGCTGCAATATGCACGTTTTCGCATGGATGAAGAAGGCGATTTTGGTCGGGTGCGTCGTCAGCAACAAGTGATTGATGCCATTTTCAGCGAGATGAAAAATCCATTGTCGATCGCCAAATTGCCATATGCTGCGGGTAAAGTACTCGGCTACGCTTCAACCAACTTGCCAGTTACCTTTTTACTAAAGAATATCTTCTCCATTGCGCGGGGCGCCGCTGGTATTGAGCGCTTGACTGTTCCGGTCGATGACTCATGGCAGTATGGAAATTCGGACACAGCAGGCAGTGTGTTGGTCGTCGATCTGCAAACAAATCAGCAAGCAATCTCTGATTTCTTCAATCAGTAGGAATTGGGAAATCTTCTGAAAATCATTTGAAAGCATGCAAAATTGTGCTATATTATTAATGACGTTTGAAATATCTTGAAACGAGGAAAAAGAATGAAATTAGCCGTTGTAACTGACAGTACCGCTTATCTGCCGGAACGGATCAAGAATCATGAGGATTTGTTTGTCATTCCGATACCTGTTATCTTAGATGGAAAAATCTACAATGAGGGAATTGACATCGAAGCGGATGAATATTATGCACTTTTAAAAAACAGCAAAGAATTCCCCACCACTTCACAACCGGTTTTAGGAGAAGTGATGGATCTATATACTTCTTTGCGTGATCGTGGGTATGACACGATCATCAGTATCCACTTATCTAGTGGTATCTCTGGATTTATCAATACATTATATGGCATCAAAGATGAAATCGAAGGTGTTGAGATCATTCCTTACGATTCAAAAATCACCAGTATGCCTATGGGACATATGGTAGAAGCTGCGTTGGATCTTTCAAAGCAAGGCCAATCCTTGACAGATATTTTGGCTCATTTAGATATCATCAAAGAAAACACCTATGCCTATTTGATCGTCGATGATTTGAACAATTTGGTTCGTGGCGGACGCTTGACCAATGGTGCAGCACTGATTGGCGGACTTTTAAAAATCAAACCGATACTCACATTTGATGAAGGAAAGATCGTTCTTCATGAAAAAGTGCGGTCCAGTAAAAAAGCCTTCAATCGCGCGGAAGATATTATCGGCCAGCGAGAAGCAGATATTGCTTATCCAGTGAAGTTCTATGTGATCCATGCCAATAATTTGGCTGTTGCCGAAGAAGAAAAAGAAAAGCTGCAAGTCAAATACCCAAATGCCTACATTGAAATTGGTCATTTTGGCCCAGTCATTGGTTCTCATTTAGGCGAAAAAGCAATCGGTATTGCACTTTCTGCACAATAAGCGACTGGATCAAGTTTATAGTTTTCCCTAAGCGCATGCGTCAATCAGGTCGAGCACCTGATTGACGCTTTTTATCTAGTGAACACCTCGTTGCATGTAAGTGTATTGCTTGAGTATCCGCTAGTAGATATCTATACTGATAAGTAGCATCAAACGCATTTAGTTAAGGAGTGTTCATGTGAAAATACCTGAAGATCAACAACATAAACCTGTAGTAAAAGTTGAACATTACGATCAAATCGATGGTCGGAATGCCTTGCATACAGATGCCAAAGCATTATCCTTAGGACTAGACCCTGAAAAAAATCCCAATGATATCATCGGCGCAATATGGCATGAACATGCTGATTCCTCCGTGGAGGCAGAAGAAATGCCTTTGACACGGATCTTAGACATGGCGATTTTGACTGCGCAGTCTAGCTTATACTTTCAAGAAGCCTATCGCCACGAAAAATTTTATGATCCAGAAAATCCATTGATCGATATTATTGGTATCCAAGGCAATCGAATGACGGCAGAAATCGATACAGAAAATCCTACTATCGATCCCGATATTTTGACTTTTTACGATACTTTGCAAAAAAATGGCGAATTGATCGGCGAAAGATATAAAATACTCAAACGGCTGCTTGAAGATTTGGGTTATTAAGAAAGGAGCGGATACATATGGAACAACCCGATTTTCCCTATGCAGTGACAACCGGGCGCGACTTCAGCAAGTTGGAACGAATGATGATCTGGCAAAAACCAGCCAGCCATCAGACGAGTGCTGAAGAATTGCGGATTGCCTCAGAGATTGCCGATAATTGGGATGACCCTGAACTGAAATTATTCAATATCTTGTTAGAAGGTGATGCAGGTTCAGGCAAAACCCAATTGGCCAAAGCATTGTCCGCGGATCTGCAGTTGCCTTATACAAAAATCACCTGCTTTGCCGATATGGATAAATCAGACATCTTCGGTGCGCTGCTGCCTGTGATCAATACGGATCAAGAAGAGGATAAAGACTTGCTGGATGCCATCTACCAAAGCGATTGTTTTGATGATGTCCTGCAATTGATCGAACGGCACTTTTCAGTCACACCTGATCGTGGGAAAGAAAAGTTTGCTGAACTGATCCAGCGTATAGAGGACGCTGAGGACCAGCCAATCGTTCGTTATAAATACTATCCTTCTGAGATTGTACGAGCAATGGAGAAAGGCTATCTATTAGAAATACAGGAACCAACAGTAATACGCGATGCCTCCGTGTTGGTGGCACTAAACGCAGCATTGGAACAAAATGGCATGTTGAATATTCCGACAGGTTTTGTACAACGCCATCCAGATTGTGTGGTTGTGATTACCACCAATCGCAATTACCAAGGCAATCGACCGTTGAATGAGTCTTTGCGAGATCGGATGCAGCATGCAGAGAAAATGGATCTGCCGCCTTTAGGTGTGATGGTTGACCGCGGCATGGCCAAAACCGGCTACCAAAATCAAGCCGTTGCAGAGAAAATGGCTGAAATCATTCGCCTCTTAGACATCTCAGCTAAAGCGAACGCTATTAAAGGCGCAGCTGGCATGCGTTCCTATTTTTATTGGCTAAAAGCTGTCAAACGAGGACAAGATCCCTTGCAAACGATCCATCAAAAAGTATTATACAAAGTCACAACCGACAACAACGAATTGCAACTATTGCAAACAGCTCTCGATACTACAGGGCTTTTGGCGCAATTGCGCTTGCTGATCCACGGCCAGCCACTGCAAGACTTCAAGAAAGCAGCTGGACGCCGTATTTCAGCTGAGGAAGCGCAAGAAATAAACATCACGGCCGAGGGACATGTTCATTTAACAGCAGCTTTCACCGAGGAAGAATCCTCTACATCTGCAGAAAACGACACCTTGCCTGAGAAAACGTCTGATGAAACCCTTGAGGAAACAGTCTCAGACAAAGAAGTAGCGCCGCAAAATACGGCTGGATTATTCGAGGATACAGAGACGGCAAGTCAATCTGGACAAGCCGCAACCGGCACTGAATCAGACAACCAGGAGCTTGTAGATCATTCATTGACCTTTGAAGATTTTGAAGCAACGAACAAAGAAGAAAAAGCCCACGCGTCAAAAACAGCACGCCAAGCGTTAAAAGAATCGATCCATGCCAAAGAAGGGCTGATCGTTCATCGACCAGCTGTAGATTTACATCTGCGAAAGGCCGCACAAGCGCTCATTCAACCCTTACGACCTGTGATTGATGCCTTGGTAAAACAAACGAAAGAATTGTTGGAAAACGAAGAGGGAACTGTCTATCAAAAGGGCCAATATACCGGTACACGTTTTGATGCGAGTAAAGTCGTTTATCAAGACTTACGCACCTTCGACAAAAAGAATCCGCCTAATGAAACACCATCTTTGGCAGTAGCGATCCGCATCGACGAATCAGGATCTATGGTCAGAGAAGACCGCATCAAATATGCCCAACAAGCAGTCTTAGCGTTGACCGAGTTTGCCCAACAGGTCCAAATCCCATTAATGATCTACGGCGATACAGCGGATACTTCAGCACGAGAAAAGACCTCGTTGTATGCCTATAAGGAATTTCACGAAGGATATGATTTTGTCCCAGAGAAGCTCATGACCATGAAACCACGGCAAAACAATCGAGATGGCGCAGCGTTACGCGTCTTGGCCCATCACGTCAGCCAACAAACAGCGACAACCAAACTCGTCTTGAATATCAGCGACGGACAACCAAAAGCATTGCCTGATTATACTGGTGAAAAAGCCAAGAGCGACATTCAACAGGTGATTGCTGACTATGAACGTCAAGGGGTATTGTTTTTGGCAGCTGCCATCGGTCAAGATCGAGATGTCATCAAATCGATCTATGGCCCAGAACGCTTCATCGACTTGTCTGATTTACACGAATTCCCGCAACAGTTGTTGCAACTTTTGGTGAGGTATCTATAAAGACACCGTGAAAACACGCAAACAGCTCCCTTAACGGGTTTTTTTTTGCGTGTTTTCAATAATTAAATTATGTAAACTTTGTTAAAACAAAAGAAATAGCCAAAATTTGTGTCAGACACTTCCAAAACGGGAACGTATGTTTTATACTTATAGAAGGTTATTTTTCATTTGAGAAAGTAGGCATTGCTGTGAAAACCCCGTTAACGATCGAAATGGAAGAAGCACTCTATTATTATTGCCGTGAGAACAGCGACATCGTGGTTGAAGAAGTCGTGATGCCAGATGACCAAGGCATTGTCGATACATTAAGCTGCCGTTTGACTGCAGAAAATGAATTTGAATGGCGTTGTTATGAATTAAAAGTCAGTTTGGCAGATTTTCGGTCAAAAGCAAAGTTGTCTTTTATTGGTCACTATAATTATTTTGTCTTGCCAAAAGCACTCTACGAAAAGGTCAAGGACCAAATCCTTCCAGCAATCGGTGTACTGGTTTATCATTCTTTTATAGACAAAGAAAGCGGCAGAAAAGGCTATTTCAGTGTCGAAAAGAAACCGCAACGGCAACTACTGCAAGTTCCCGAAAAAGCACTATTGTTTCGTTTGATTTCAGCTCAAGCTAGGGAAGTTGGCAAAGCCAAGCAAACTGCCCGTGGATTAAGAGTCTTTTCGACGGAACGTTTATACCAGGAGTTGAAGAAACGACAACCGGAATATGATTTGTTCGGGGGAGGCGTCAATTATTATGACCGCTTCATTGAAGATACCCAAAATCAAGCAATCGAAGCGCTAAAAGAAGAATTGGCTGCAACAAGGATTGCCTATGAAGCATTGGAAAATCGATTTTTGCACGGCCAACAAGAGGGAAGGTGAGCGGGTGTACTATCCATATTTACGGGGCAAACAATTTGATTTGCTGGCATTGAAAACATTGTTAGAAGCAGATCTGTTATCAAAACAAGTCCAACCCATCATTGAACCAGTCAAACAATCAAAAACTTTTTGGTCACTGATTGATTTGTTTAAACAAAAAAATCATCCTTGTTTGATCATCGACAACCCGAGTGCAGGTGATTTCTTGACCGATGACGGATTGCAAGCATTAGCGGCCATTCCATTAGCCAAAGCAAGAATCGTTGAACAGCCCATCGAAACCTATGACACACAGCCGGATATGTGGATCATACATCACGCTGAGGCTGCTTTAGCAAGTGATTGGTCGACGAATCATATTCCAACATTAGTGAGCAAAGAATTTCGTCTGTTAACACATGTGAAAGGTCCCAAAATCATTATGGAAGATCCATTCACACGCTTACCGAAAAATCTATTTTACACAGAATATGCCACAGAATTTTTTTCTTCACGAAAAAAGTCTTTTCATCAATTGGGATTTAACGGATACAGCGACTTTTCGATCGATAGCAAAATTTATTACGAATCAAGCTATCCATCAAATCGTATCGCACTTCACTGGATTTTTTTAGATGAAACGGCTGATCTACAGCTCGTACATTTGGTTTCTGATGACGAGCTGCCTAGTCAGAAAGATAAATTTTTTCAAGTAATGGTGCAACTTTCTGATCATGAACAACGATTTCCGACAAATACCGCTGGATTGCAATTGCTGCAAAATGCTGTTGATCAAGAAAAATTCCCAGGCATGGGTGTTATTCGCAAAGCTTCAGTCATGAACCACTTAGAAATCGTCAGTCGCTTGTGGACCTAGGCAGGCATTTGCTTATACATGATTTGATTGATATATTTTGTATAGTTATGTATTTTTTACGAATTTTTTCGCACGTAGTGTTGTTTTAGAGATATCAAGGGCAAATAAGTGGTTCTAAGAAGGAGGATGTAGGCATTTTTTAACAAATCTGGGACAGTAAGGAAAATTATTTATTTTAGTTTACATAATATATATTATACAAAGTTACATGGAAAAAAGATAAGACGTCAACAAGTCTGTTTTTATCCTTTCAGGGTCCCTCTTAATTGCATTTTTATGGAAAAACCTCTCTTTTCAACCCAAATTCGTTAATATTCGTTAATTGTTGTTTAAAGTTCTTCTTTTTAATGTTTGCATGATCAATCTGAAGTTTGTTTGATTCGTTTGCGGCTCCAGCGCAAGCAAATCATCAATGACTGTATCAATGTGCATTAATTGACCTTGAATGATTCCTATGCGTTGCTGGTCGGTTGACGATTTTAATTCTTTTACGGATAGCCGTTTTAATTTGATTTCAAGTTTTTCAGCTTGTTTTTGATATTGATCGATCAATTCATTGATTTTCATATAGATCATTCAGATTCCTTTCTAAATTGAATTTTGTGCAATTCCTCAATAATCTGATTTTTAGAATATTTGCTGATAACACCAGCATTCGAACATTCTTCATAAACACCTTGTAAGATCATTGATAAGTCATCAACAGTTAGATTATAGCTTTGCCTTTGAATTCTTTTAGTGAGTTTATCAAACGCTTTTGCCGATCCATAAACAAAGTAATCTTTTAAATAAAGCATGAGTTCTGACTTATCTGGTCCATGTTTTTCAAGCCAGTTTTCTTTCTTTTTAAGGGTCGGCTTGTCTTTATCTACATATAGTTTTGTTTCAACTGCATTTCCCAGAAATTCTAACCACCAACGTGCGTCATTACGTCTTGACAAGTTTTTATCACCAGTGCGAGTTATACGAATCGATAATGCGCTCTTAATACGCCACAAAACAAATCAGACAACGATCGACCGTTTTCAAGTTCTATGCATGCTAAATATGCTTTTTCACCACTTAAACGCAACTCCCAACGAATCCAATTTTCAACATCAAACTCTTGACTAGCACGATCAAAACGTTCACCTTTTTTGTCATAAACGTTTAATTGTTGAGGTTTAGATCCAATATAAATACTAGCATGATAATCTTCGCCTGTTTTTGTGTTGATCTTATTGTGACGACGAACGTCGCCACGAAAAATCAATGTTTTCTGATAAATTTTTTCAAGCAAAAATTGCCAAGTATATTTTGTATTGATCAAATCTAATGCAATATCTAGTCTAGTAAATTTGCAATCATTCAGAAAAAAGTTTTGATTGTATCGTACCAGCACCAAGATCCATCCGACCAGCGATAGCTTTCAAATTGTCTGCAGCCTTGCCCTCTGAAAATGATTGTAAAGCCAGCGTTCAAGCCATTTTCAACATCCAAATTGTTAGAATAATAAATATGAATATCACCAAATTTAGCAGTGTTCCCATAGCGATATGATCGCGCTAATCCACCCACTTCAAATTCGAAATCATGATAATCCATAAACAAAATTTCACCTATAAAATCGTGTACATCAAGATTAATGTTGAAGCTAGCAGTCAGCCAGTCTATTGTGATATAGCGTTTAGATTGCTCAACAAATTCTAATGAAACATCATTCATACAACCTACCTACCTTGTTATACTATTTTGTAAGACAGTCTGTCAGTCGCGATCAAGGTGTAACTCTTGTGCCACATAAGCTAGAGAGATTTGCCTTGTATTGTATACCCCCCTGTTAGTTACGGGGGTTTCAAGAAAATTTGTTTTCTCACTCATTTGATAAAACCCGCCTTTTTTAACTCGATGTCTTGTTCTATTAATCGTTCGATCTCAGTGCTGATTGTATAACGGCCACAATACGGATGTTTCTGTTTTGATGCTTTTGCTTTTTCGCTTAGGTACTCCCAATGTTTAATTCTTAAAGTTACTGATCTACGATCTTTATTTATTGCTACACCCATCTTTTTACCACCTCTACAATATTTTTATATAATGCGTTTGGATCCAACTACTCAAATCAGGAATGGTGAATCACTTACATCCTGGACAAAAGCGACTCACTTAAATAATCCAAATTTAAAAAGTGAAGCACTTATTACTGCAGTAAAATGCGAATCACTTTTTCGACTTTTTGACAATTTCTGTTTTAACATTTGATAAATCATGTAGTAAGATCACATCTCTGACAGTCCAGCGCAGCATCTTTGATCTCGCGCAAGTATAAAAATCAAGCACCAACTTGACTTTATCGCCTTTTTTTAGATCCGGTAAACGAATACGATTGCAGATCTGCACGTGAAATTTTGTTTTGGTACGTGGGATCTTAAGCGTCAATGCTTGCGACATACGATCAGTGTTTGAAATCTTTGATACATGAAACTCGACAACTTCTAAAAATTCGACATAGCTTAACATTTGATCACTCCCCAAAAATTTAATTTAGATTGCTTTAAAACCGTAGCCTTTGAAAAGGCCACCTCCAAACTTTAATAGGTCAGCCCCCCACTCCCCCATGCTTGGGGGCACGCCCCGTCGGCAGGTGTCTAGGAATGGCTTTGGCATCCCTAGTGCTTCAAGGCTCTGGAGATTGATTTGCAGCCGTCAAGGCATAAAACTCGCTGGCTCGTGACATTTATACTTGACTGCACGATAACTTGATTTCTGATTTCGAAATTGTGGATAACTGTAGTAAACTATATTTATCGTGTGTCTATGTTTTACACCGCTTTATTTTAAAGGTGGTGAATTCTATAGCAAGAAAATTATATGCTGTTTTATTAGCTATTGTAGGCGCTAGCATCGTCTTTCATAGCGTATTAACTCAAAATTACTTACAAACAGACTATTTTCAACTATCAAAATTTCTTATAATTATTTTGTTCGGCATGACTTTATTGAACTATGCTGAAAAACTAATAAAATAAAGCAAAAACATAGACGCACGTGTTACACCGTTTAGCGTTTAGAAAATAAAAATGTGGATAATGCACACTTTGTTTGTTTTCTTGATTTTAAAACTGTGGAAAACTTTTTACACTATTCGTAAAATATCGATGCAAGTCACATTTAAATAATCGAATTAATGTAAACCAACTATTTGAATATAATTAGTTATAATAGTTTTAATATACTTTTAGTTTTTTGAAACATTATCGTTCGGTTAATAGTGTGATTATGATCGTTCCTGGTCTATCAAACATTCGGTTTTATTCGTTTATAACAATCAAGTTAGCCGGTTCTTTGTCTTTTTCTTTTTTAGATTTATCTATCAAACGTTCAATAACAGCATAAGAATCATAAGATTTTCGCAAGGTGTCTTCTTGTATAAAGCTCAAGAGTCTGCCTTTTTGCAGATGCTTACGATCTTGTGACTTTTCGATATTTTCAATATAATTGATCGCATCATAAAATCTTGCACGAGTCCATCTGTTAAAGAATGTACGACATTCGACTACTTCAAAAGTTTGTTCTCGTAAAGGCTTCGAGATCCTTGTAAAGACTTGAGACGTAGCAAGTATTTTAACGCCTCTCTTACGCTGTTGAGTGATGAATGATAAAACCTCAGTAGAAACTTTAGAATAGCTGTCAAAATCATTCTGAAGCTCATCCCACAATATAAGCGTACCGTCGTACCCTTCCGATTCTGCTTTTTCTGCTGCTTCAACAATATCGTATATGCTGTATATTTCATCATGCTGATATACAAACCCAAAATTAGATAAAACTTTGACTGTTGGATATTTCCGCATAATATACAGCGCATAGTAGCAAAGACTCATTGTTTTACCAGATCCTTGACGACCACAAAACAAAGTCAATCCGAAATGCTTAAAATTTACGATCCCCTTTTTCTTGTTATCCGATTCAAGTTTCAAATCTCTAAAAACGTAATACCACAAACGCCAAAATTTATGGCCTTTAAAAACTTTTTTATAAATCTCTTGCATTTTTCTACCTCACTTTAAAAATCGAATTTTTTTCTGGTACAGGTCAAGCCTGCACCCAGAAAAAAATTTCCGATAGTTTAAAAATAGTAAATTAAAAAAATATGTTAGATGTTAAGTAAAAGGTATTAATTTCCATAACATTTTGATAAATCGCCAAATGAACATGCTATGAGAAAAATCAAAGTAGATACCAGCAACAATGATTAGTGTCTGGACAGGAAAAAAATAATCAGCATACCCCAAGAATATTCGGAAATTTGTGGTATCTGGTAAATCAATCAAAAAATTAAGGGTTGGAAGAAAATCAAGAATACCATTGATTAATCCGAAAAATAAGTTGAAAATTGCATCTAAAATCAAGTAGTATCTCCCCCATCTGTAATTGCAGATCCAACCACTACACGCTTATAACATTTCATGATCAACGTCAACCATAACAACAAGCGTATAATATCTCTAAATACAGGTATATAAATATCTGTTAAAGGTCGAGCAGTATTATTAAAATTCGCCTGTACATCCATAAAATTGAAACTAACAGCTTCAAACCAATCTGAAGAAATTGGAGTAAACAGTGCTAGCATAAAACTTGGAAGAGTAAATATGAACGGCAATTTTTTATTAGCAGTAGTCACTAAATCGTCAAAATTTGATTTGAGATTTGCACCATTAGGAACGAATAAACTGCTGATACCCTCAAGCACTGATTCAAAACCATTCTTAAAAATATCACTAATATTTTGCAAGCCTTGCATAACATCGTTGAAACCTGAACTTATATTGCTAGTTATATTATTCAAATCTAATACAGGAATTTGACTTATTGCATTTGATAGTGTGTTAAAACCATTTTTGAAAAGTTGTGATAGCAATCCATCGTTGCTATTGATCGATAATGTAGAATTGCCAACGTTCATCAATTTTTGTATGCTTTCAAGTGGATTGATAACATTTTGCATTATGGATATTAAAACGTTCGTAAATGTACCATTATTCGTGAATAGATTTTGAGTTGCATTTGCAGTATTAGAGATAGCAGTTTGTATGTTAACAATCGTATCAATAGGTGAAATGACAGCTCTCATTAAAGTTTTCATTAACGTAGCAAATGTTCCATCCGAATTATTTGCACTTATAGTATTAGGGTTATCAATTTTGAAAACTTCATTTAATGCATCAATTGGTGAGATCACAGCTCTGGTTAAAGTCTTCATTAGCGTAGATAAAGTTCCATCCGAATTATTTGCACTTATAGTATTAGCGTTATCAATTTTGAAAACTTTATTTAATGCATCAATTGGTGAGATCACAGCTCTGGTTAAAGTCTTCATTAGCGTAGATAAAGTTCCATCCGAATTATTTGCACTTATAGTATTAGCGTTATCAATTTTGAAAACTTCATTTAATGCATCAATTGGTGAGATCACAGCTCTGGTTAAAGTCTTCATTAACGTAGCAAATGTTCCATCCGAACTATTAGCACTTGTAGAAGTAGGACTACCGACTTTTAATAAATTATTCAATGCATCAATTGGTGAGATTACAGCTCTGGTTAGAGTTTTCATTAGTGTAGCAAAAGATCCATCCGAATTATTAGCGCTTGTAGAAGTAGGACTACCGATTTTTAATAAGTCATTTAACTTATCGATCGGTGAGATCACAGCTTTGGTTAGATTTTTCATTAATGAAGTAAATGGTCCATCAGAGCTATTAGCGCTTGTAGAAGTAGAACTGCCTACCTTTAAGAAGTCTCTTATAGTTTGAACTGGAGCACCAATTGAATTCACTAATTGTGTTGTTTGGGTCATAATATTGTTATTAAGAGTATTAGCGTGTAAAGTCATCAATTCACTTATACTCTTAACTGTTAAATATGTGCTAAGCATGTCACCAGCAAATCCAATTATCGGTGTACTGATATTCCCGATACTATTTAATATAGAACTCGAATTATTAACACTCGTCTTAACGGATTGCCCTACATCGTCAACTCTATTAACAACATCTCTAACATTTTGCCCCGTTCTTTCAAGCTCTTTAAAAGATTTTTCAAACTGAGTATCAAATGATGTAGTGAAGTCTCCTAGCTTTGATTTTATATCTTCAAGTCCTTGCACAGTGACTACTTGAGGCGGTGGTGCTTCAACTGCAATATAGGTTATATTTCTCTCTAATCCGATGTTTCCTCGACTTTCAATCTCGCTGGCGTGCGTAACCATCGAACCCAAATTGAACAAAGTTTGACTAATGTAAATGTGATCAGAACACTCATCAAACGCATGAATAGAACTGCGACAGAATCTGGGCTCACAAATGCTAAAAAAAATAAAAAGCATACTGCGATTCGCATAAACCATTTAAAAAAGTATTTCTTTAAAAATAATTGAAATTCTTTGTCCATTTATTTAACCTCCATTACTTTATTAAAAAAAGAGAAACCAGATATTCTGATTTCTCCTGATTTCCATCAAATTAAAAGAACATAGATTTGATGAAGTTGAAGCCTTTAGTCGCAACGCCCGTAACAGCAAAACATGCTACACCAACGCCAAGACCAATCGGTACAAATTGTGTTGTTGCTGTGATGATCGGTTCGAACATATCCA
Source organism: Enterococcus salsurae (assembly GCF_054784955.1). Lineage (NCBI taxonomy): Bacteria > Bacillati > Bacillota > Bacilli > Lactobacillales > Enterococcaceae > Enterococcus > Enterococcus salsurae. The sequence continues at coordinate 161,079 of NZ_BAAHWY010000005.1, forward strand.
TTGTAAACATATTTTTTCCCTCCATTTAATTTTTTATAAAATTAGAAAGTGAAGAACGGTTTAAAGAACCAATTCAAAAAACAAAATACTAGAATAGCTATACTTACAATTGCTACACCACCAGCAACAAAACCAGTAGCTGAAAATTGATCGTTTGATTGAATTAAACTAGTTTCTAGATTTTGATTGACACTTTCTAAGATTTCACCATTTGAAAAAATTGCTAGTTTTAACTCTTCGATTGATTCATTTAAATCATTTGATTCTTCGATCGATGATATTAAATCGCGATTTGATTCTTCTAAGGTCTGGATCAACAACTTATTTGACTTTTCAGAATTTTCGAGTAATGACTCTGTTGATTCAAATCGTTCTTTGATTATATTCGCTTGTTCTTCTTCTTTTTCAAGATTTTCTTGCATTTGCTGGTCTTGCAATTCTAGCGCCTGTTTCTCGGCTTCAGCAAGTATTTCAGCATTGTTGCGATCCTCAACAGCTTGATTATTACGTTCATTTTCAGCCCTTTCAAGTTCGCTTGTATAGTTATCATTAAACGTCTTTAACTCGCTTAAGATGTCTTCTAAGAGCCTTTCTTGCGCTTCATTCATACTAAGCTGCTGCAACTGACAAGCAGTTAAGATTCGTGCTAAAACCGCGACGTTCAGCTTTTAAAACAACTTTGCATTTAGCACCTTCGCCACAGTTGATAGTAAGATTCTCATCAGCAAAAAATTCTAAACGTTGATAGTTTTTTGTATCGATAAAATGTATTGTGATATAAGGATTTCCTGCTTTGCTTATTTTTTCCTCTTTCTTCTCGAAAATCAAATCTGATTGACTGACAAACATATGACATCCTCCTTTTTTATTTTTTATATTAAGCATTATGCTTGATAACCTAATTGTCGAAGTATAGAATTTATTTCTTGTATATCATTCTGAATTGTAGCTATCAAACTTTGACCATAATCTTTATCTTTTGCGCGACGATTAAGATATTCTAATTGTTCTTCTCTTATATTAAGTTCAGAGTATAAGCTTTTTCGAATAATCCATTCCTGATCTTTTGTAACTGTTAGAGTTCTTTCTGACATTGACAATCTCTCCTTTTGGGTTGCGTTAACCATTTTTGGTTAATTAGAATTATAAACCAAAAATGGTGATTAGTAAACACTTTTTGGTTAACAATTTTTGGTTATTAGCATTAATATTGTATATAATAATATTATTATGGAGTGATACAGGATGATAAATCACAACGAAATAATCATAGATAGGCTTTACTATTTTCTGAGAAAAAAAAATATAACAATTAGTAGATTAGCTGATTTAACTGGAATACGACAATCTACTCTCAGTAATTTAGTAAATAGAAAAAGTGTTCCAAAAATTGATATGCTTTTTAAGATATGTACTGCACTTGATATCACTGTTGTTGAATTTTTGAGTATTTCACCATATAGAAATAATGGCGATATAGACAGTGACCACAATTTACAATTAAATGAAAACCAATTAGCAAAACTTGAAGAGTTTATTAATTCAATGCAGGAGTGATGGATGGATCCTCTATTAAAAAGGGGAAATGAAAATGTTTGGTAGTAAAGAAGAAAAATCGAGGTCGGAATGGTTGAAACTAGTTAAATCATATATCGTAGATCATGCTACTGAAAAAGAGTTGATTGAACTAATTGAATTAATGCGACTAAGAAAGAAATCTTTAGACTTGCAACGTATAGCGAATGATAAAGCCAAATTGACGAATCAATAGAAATCATATATAATATTTATGAAATGAGTTCTAGCAAACACCCTGCACAATGTAGCTGTCATCTGCATTGTGCTATTTTTTTGCAAAAAAATAAGGGCTACCACTGTCATTGGTAACCCTTTGTCGGCCCTACTTTTTATCGAGCCATCTGTTTATTAAACCAACAGATATGCCAACAATAAAAGGTATAAGCACGTGCTTTATAATGAGTTCTAGCAAAAAATCACCCCCTCCCATTAAAAAACAGGAGTAACGGCCGACTTCAAAAGTATACCATATTTATCATTTTATAAAAGATAAATATTATTTTAGAATGCTTTGAAGACAACTACATACATAAATAAATTATATATCAGGTAACACATCAACAATATAAGAACCGCATTCATTACCCTAAGCTTTTTTACGTCAACACATATAACTACATACAAAATTAGCGCTAATATAGAAACAACAAAAAAAACAATCCCCATTATCAATTCTCCTAACCCCTATAAGTTTTCCTAGTAGTAGTAATTGTAGTAACTGGTATACTGATAAACAAAAATCTTATTGGCCATTCTAAAGAACCTGATAGATACCATAGAATAGCTGAGAACGCAATAGAAAGAAAGATCCATTTCCATCCAATGATTGTTTTTTGGGATGTCGTATTTGTCGAATAAGTACTGTAATTGACTTTTTGCTTTTTTACTTGCTCTTTTTTATAGTTCCTATAATATTCTCTGTCATCCATACTCATATTACACCAACTCACTTTTTCTTTTAATTTTACCATCAAAAGAGAGGAAATTGGAGATATTAATCTATTTAATATAGAAATATACCGTTTTTTGACATTTTCAACTTACATTGAAAGTTTATATATTATACGAGGTTATTTAGAAAAAAGTTAAGACGCCAACAAGTCTGTTTTTATCTTTTCAGGGTCTCTCTTAATTGTATTTTTACATAGAAACCTTTCTTTTTAGCCCAATTTCGTTAATTGTTGTTTAAAGTTCTTCTTTTTAGTGTTTTCATGATCAACTTGAAATTTGTTTGATACGTTTGTGGTTCCAGCGCTAACAAATCATCAATGACTGCATTGATGTGTATCAGTTGGATTGCATCCTTGTCTTTGAATCCTTAAAGTTGATTGCTCTTTTTTAAGTATACTATTTTGTTTCTACTGCATGTCATCTAGAAATTGAATCAATCGTAGCATATTTACAGCTTTATAAATTGATCGGACTTATTGATACGTTTTAAAAGTAGTTCATACACGTTTGAATTAAATTTATCAAAAAAAAAAAAATAAATACCTAATTATGATATAATATTAGAAAACATTTAAGGGGAACCATATGTCAAAAAAGGAAAATGAGCGATTTGGTGTATTTAGTATGGGGGTTTTTCTGTTAGTTTTTTATATTCTTTTCGACTCTACTTATGATGTCATCTTATATATAAGTCTTGGTGCAATTTTTTTAGGATTACTAGCTCTGCTCTATCCCCTTTTAAGCAGGCGTAAAAGGTTTTCAAATGCACAATTAGAACACATAGATGTAATGACCGGAAATGAATTTGAAGCCTATACTACATTTCTATTGGCTAAACATCAATTTGAACAAATCAAACAGACAAAGGATTACGGCGATCAAGGTATCGATGTGATTGCTACTAAAAACGGTATTACTTATGGAATCCAATGTAAGCGCTGGAAAAAGAATGTGGGCAATAAAGCGATTCAAGAAGTTTATGCTGGCATTGGCTATTATTCCCTAGATCAAGCAATTGTATTAACAAACAGCTACTATACTGAATCTGCCAAGCAATTATCACAAAAGTTAAATGTCGAACTATGGGATAGAAAAACATTAACCAAAATGATTGAAGAATCTCTGTAACGGGTAAAAAAATAAAGATATGCAAAAAAAGCTTATCATTTTTGATTGAATAAGCTTTTTTTGCATATCTTTCTGAAATTAGTTATTTTGGGTCATGTGATTGAGATTTCTTTGCTTGACCAAAAGCAAAACTATAATGCTCAACAAACTGATTATCACAGCAGGGATGATCCACCACCATTTCAGCGAATGATCGATGGTCACATCGCTTTGGTTGAATGCCTTTGCTTCATCTGATTTAACTGTAAATGCTTTGGTCCATTCCCATGTGTTTTCTCCGGATGAAGCACTGATTTCTGCAACATAGCTCCCACTTTTGAAGGAATCCCCTGCTAAAGAAATTGGAAAATCCAAGGATGAGTTGGGCGCCATTTGCATCGTTTCTTTTTTCGTTTGGTACAGTATGTCATTGCTGCCTTTACGTTTTATTTTTGCCTCAACAGTTAGTTGGTTCACATAAGTGGGCAAGCTGTTGTGTATCGTTGCACTGAAGACGTTGCGATAGTTCAGTTGATCAGGGAATACATCCAGCAACGTCAAATCAGGCGACATGCTTTCTTGTTCATTTCTGGCCACCACACCAATCACATAAGCAAATTCATTTTCGATGGATAGTTGTTGGCTTTTATCGGTTTCTTCTGAAGCCTCTTCAGATCCTTTTACTTTTTGCAGTCTGATTCCCCCGGCCAACACGCCAGAGAATAGTTCTTTTGGCATTGTAAGGGTGATATCGATCGTTTTTGTTTCATTGGCTTTCAGTTTAACGATACCTGGGGTTGCCAATAAAGCTGCGATCGACCAGTTCAATGACGCATCCGGGGTGTCCGCATCTTTCCTATACTCTACGACGCCATTGTTGTTCGTATAGGCTGTATGGGCTGTAACATTGACGGTCAACGGTTCATTTTTTGCGTTGATCAAGGTTAATTTCAAAGATTCTTTTGTATGAGGTGCCAACAATACATTGAAGTAATTTTCACTATCGGCAAGCTGACTTTTCGGTAAATTTGGTGTGACATAAAAGTCAGCTCTGTCATCCCCATGGGTCAAGACACTACCAAAGAAGAAAAAAATCAGCATACTTATAGGAATGATGGACTTCTTTACGAATACATTGTTTAATCTAAAAAATCGCATGCCGAAGAATTTCCTTTCCTATTTTCTACTAGTCGATGACATTTGCAGGTGTACTTGTTAACTCCCATGTCAGCGTTGCTGTATATTCTGCAGCATCTTTGGTGGCTGTTTTTGGTACAGAGAGTGTAATCGCGTCATTCAGTACCTGTTCATCAGGCTCTGCTTTGTTCAATTTTTCTTGATCCCCCCAAATCAACGATGTTACACCAGCCCCTTCCCCGACTGTTTTTTCGTCTACGACTTTAACTACCGCATCCATTACTTTTTGGCTTTCACTATCTGCACTTAATTTTATTTCCTCTTCAAAACTTGGTTTACTGATTTCATCTCCAGAATAGTTCAGTACACCGGGTTCAAATGTCAGTGCAGCCCCTTTTAGCGTATTATTTTGCGTATTTGATGTAAACGCACTTAGGCTGACCTTTAGACTCCATCCAGTATTTGAGCCACGTAAATCTTGTACTTGAACAAAACTGACATATGGGACCTCTTTTCCATCACCTGTCTTTGCTTTTTCTGCCAGCATTGTATATGTTTCGTCTTGAACTGAAATCTCATGCGTCCCGAAGTCTAGATTCGGCGCATGAACGATAGCTAAAGGCCCTGCAGTTTTATCTGGTTCTTCTGGGATAATGTCTGGTTCTTCAACTGGCGGAACAATGATCGAAGGCCCATCTGGACTCTCGAACGTGATCGTTCCTTGCGTTTGCACAGATTTCAGTGCGGTTTCCGTAGTTTCTTCGGCAAAAATGGTCTGAGTACTGCCCAAAGCTAGTGCTGTGATGGTTGCTGCGGTTGCAAATTGATGACTTTTCATGATTTCATTCTCTTTCTTTCCTTTTGAACTTTTTTGGTGAACATAATGAAACAGATGACTTTGCATCATCTAAACTAGTCCCAAAGATGCCCTCTTGGTCAACAAACAAGCTTACGTCGCAAAAGCGCAAACATTGGCACACTATTCACTATACATTCGGAAAGTTATTTTTTAAAAAAAACTGTTTTTTTAAAATGAAACAAAAAGAAATGAAAAGAACTACTTGTTGCGATGCTGTCAGTATCCAGTGATTTTTAAATAACTTTTCCGATAATGATTCAACGTATAATACGGCTTTCTCTAAAGGACTTTTTTTCAGACATTAGCCTATTCTGAGAAAACAACGCTCTTTTCTCATCCGCACATGTACCTTCTATCATACTAAATACAAGTTTTGCCCGAATCGATGCCATTGTTGCGTAAAACGTAAATTTAAAAACCTGTTCGCTTTACAAAAGGGAACAAATGTTTGTATGATATAGCTAAGAGGTGATCGTGATGGGTATGATACAACCTTATGAAGATCGAAAAAAATTAAAATGGCAAGGTTTTTTTCTTTCTGAACATACAACGGAAATCGATACAGAAGCTTTACGACAGTTTCACTGTCCGCCAAAGCAAGCACTCACACCAGAAGAAATCAATCAGTGTTTATTTGAAGCGATGAAAAAAAATTACACCGTAGCGATCCAACGGGAAGAAGTCGATCCAGAGGGGCACTATCCACCAGACATCATAGGCAAAATCAGCGGCTATGATTCCCTTGGTATCTATCTCAGCGGAGAAACGACGGAAAAGGTGCATTATGATGAAATTCGGCACGCGGCTTTTTTTGAAGAAAAGAAATGGTTTTATGTGGAAGGTTAAAGAGCAGGCTATGGCATAGAAAGGAATGATTGATCTTGGAAACGATGAAAGGAACAGTTTCAAAAATCAAAATGTTGTCTTTTGGGGCACCTCCCCTCTTGCGTTTTACGATTGGCACGACCAATTGCCTGATTGCTAAACATAGTTTGAACTTCTTAGGTGATGTGGATGAAGGCATGTATGTAGTCGTCGGCGGCTACTGGAACCCTCGTAAACAGTTTGTGGTCCAAAAATATACTGTGTATGGCAAGACAAAAATCATGTTGGACATGGACCACTGCCAACGACCTGTAAAGGTGGAACAATCATGAAAGCCCGTGATTTACTCACTGCTTTATCCAATGGCGCCGATCCAGAAAAATTGACTGGTATATACTTACAATACAAGGAGAAAGTAGTTCCCTTCACAACGATCGCGGTGGATAGTCACGATCAATTGATCCTGTTTTTTGAACCCCACAAATCCGCCTTGACGCTAAAAGAATTGTATACGCAATTGATGCTGCACAAAAATTTGACCTTGCGTTATTGGGATGGGGAGCAACGGCAACCAGTGTATGGATTTCGTGAACAAGATGGGAAAATCATTTTCTGACGTATCTTTTATACTGACACTCGACAATTCTAGCGCAATCACGTATGCTGAAGAAAAAGAAAGGAAGCAGACAAATGGCTAGACAACATATCACAGAAATCAGTTTTGCAAAGGTCTATCCCCTCTATATCGCTAAAGCCGAAAGAAAGCAGCGGTCTAAAGCAGAAGTAGCTGCTATTATTCAGTGGTTGACTGGCTATGACCAAGCCGGCATTGACACACAAGTTTCAAGCGCAGTGTCAATGGCTGATTTTTTTACTCAAGCCCCGCGCTTGAACCCAGCTAGAAAAATGATCACTGGCGTCATTTGCGGGATCCGTGTCGAAGAGATCGAAGAGCCTATGGTGCAAGAGATTCGTTATTTAGATAAGCTGATCGATGAATTGGCCAAAGGCAAAGCGCTGCAAAAGATTTTGCGAGAAAGCTGAGCGATCATTTTTTTCAAAATAGGATTGTGTTTCTATGACAAAGCAACTATACTAGACATACCTTGGCAGGGGCATACGCCTAAGACACCCTCACTACGTTTACCATTGTAGTGAGGGTGTCTCTTTTTGGTTATTCATTTGAACCTCTTCCGCCATCTTTGGATAGCTTTTTACAACAGATGTCCCAGTAATGCATTTACCGACACAAAGTAAATAAACAACCCTGCGATATCTTTGATTGAAGTAATGATCGGTGCTGAGCCAGCTGCTTGGTCAATATTCAATTTGATCAGGACAAAAGGAACTAGGAAGCCTAATGCTGCAGCTAATGTCATGGCAAAGACCAATGAGATGCCGACAGCGACGCCTAGCATCGGAATACCTTGCCAAAAAGCAGCAGCTACACCAGAAATAATGCCCACGATCAAGCCCAAACTCAACCCGATCCAGATTTCTTTTAAAAAATATTTAGTGAATGACGAAAGATCAATATGCCCTAATGACATCCCCCGAACGAATACTGTTGACGATTGTGTGCCGACGTTCCCGCCCATATCCATGATCAATGGAATAAAAATCGCGACGGCTGCGACTGATTCCAATGTCTGTTCAAATTCATCGATCACGGCACCGGCCAACAAACCAGCAATCAATGTAATGACTAAGAAAGGCAGACGTACTTTCCAGATTTGCCAAACATTGCCATTGATCAAGACGTTGCTGCGGTCAGCTTCATTCGAGGCGACATCCGCTAACCCAGCCTGGTTGAACATATCCTCTGTCGCTTCTTGTTCCAGAATGTCGATGGCATCGTCGACAGTGACAATACCGACAATCCGGGATTCACGATCCACAACAGGAAGTGCGATCACATCGATCTCGTTCAGCAAACGAGCTGCTTCTTCTTGATCGGTATCCGTCGCAACATAAATCACCTCGTGGGACATGATGTCTGCAATCAACTGCGAGCCTTCGGCAATCAATAATTCTTTCAACGATAAAACACCCTGTAATTTTTTCGTTTGATCAGTGACATAGAGTGTATAGATCGTTTCTTTTTCTCTGGCTTGCAGGCGTACTTTTGCTAAAGCGTCCTCCACGGTCATTTCCTTCTTTAAGGTAATAAATTCTGGTGTCATCAAACGGCCTGCAGTTTCTCGTTCATAGCCTAAGAGCAAATTGGTTGCGTCCCTTTCAGAAGCCGTCAAGGATTGCAGGAGTTTCTTGGTGACGCTTGCTGGCAATTCGTCCAATAAACGGACCCGAACATCAGGTGCCATGTCGTTGAAGAATTCTGTTGCACCTTCATCAGTAAAAGAACGCAATAAATGATGTTGCGCAGTTGGTTGTAGTGCTTCAAACAACGCCAACGCCTTATCCTTTGGCAATAAGCGAAAAACAATGGCTTTCTCATTGGCGGATAAGGATGTGAAAACCTGTAATAAAGGCAATTCTTCAATCGTGAAAAGAAATGTTTTCAACGCCTCCGTGTCGTTTGTATGCAAATGATGTAACAGTGTATCTTCCATGTATCTCATCTCCTTTTTTCATGCATCTTCTATGTCATCCTATCGCAACTAAATTCTATACGCAACACAAATCCTTTCTATTGAATAATAATGTGTTGCTTAAACAAATACAACAAGTAAGGTTTTGCTTGAACTCATCTGGATTTGTTATATAATAAACCGAGGTTAAAGAAAAAAGCAAAGGATAGCGATATGAAAAAAAAGACACATAAGATCCACAGTTTGATCGCAATTGGACTGATTGGTTTGGCGCTTTGGGGACAGCAAACGTTCTTCTCTCCTGCTGAAGAACCGCAAGCCACGATCAGTGCCGCTGAGTCAGAATTGGCGCAATTGTCCTATGAGGGCACCCAGACGATTGAAGTCAACAACAATCAACCGACCTTTTCAAAAGAAGCACTGTCTACATCTGAAGGGGCTTGGGCACGCTACGGCGATTTAGACACCCTTAATCGAGCGACAGCTGCTGAAGCGATGCTGAATCAATCGTTGATGCCTACAGAAAAACGTGGCGACATTTCAAGTGTCAAACCAACAGGTTGGCATAACAAAGAGTTACCCAGCGGCAGTTATCTATACAATCGAACCCATTTGATTGGGTTTGCATTGGCTGGCGAAAATGCCAATTGGAAAAACTTGATCACAGGTACTAGTCAATTGAACAATCCTGAAATGCTGCGTTTTGAAATGGATATCAATCATTATTTGAAACAAAATGCCAGTCACTATGTCCGCTATGCTGTTACACCTATTTATCGCGGGGATGAATTGGTGGCCCGCGGGGTACACATGCAAGCCCAATCTATTGGGGATGACACGATTCAGTTCAATATCTATATTTTCAATATCCAAAACGGTGTTACGATCAACTATCAAGATGGTACTAGCCGCCTTTCTGACGAAACAAACCCGACGACTTCTACGACGAATAACAGTGAATCAACTGTAAGCTCCGACAATACTGATACCAGTCCTTCAGCGGATCAAGTCAGTTATGTCGATCAGCAAGGAAATGGCTTGATCAAAGGCTCGAAAAGCGGGATCTATCACCTGCCGGGTTCAAACTACTATGACGAAACAACCAATCCCAAAGAATGGTTCAAGACGATTGCTGAAGCAAAAGCGGCTGGTTATCGTGCACCAAAATAAAAAAGCCACTGGGCTTTTTTATTTTGGCATAAGGACGATTTTTCGCACTTGCTTCACGCGTCCACTTACGCTGTTGCTTACTCAGGTGCCTTGACTTCTGATACATAAGCACGTCCTTTATCCGTAAAACGCAGCCCCCGGGATTGGAAGCGGCGCTCGCGATAAATCAGTCCCTTTTTTTCCATCCGAACCAGATGACGATGAATCAGAGAAGTCGTCTTGATTCCTTCGTTGGCACAAATTTCTCTGACAGTAGGTGAACAACCTTGTTCTCGCATATAGCTATCAATAAATACAATAATTCGATCTCTTCGTAACATGTAGCGTCCCCTTTCTAAAAGATAGTTTTGTGTGATTTGATCCTTTACCTTGTATCTCGGATACCTACGTTGCCCTTTGGTAATAGTATAAAGGAGAAATTACCAGTGAACAACAGTTTTTTCTTTTCGGCCATAGTTTTCATCGCAATTCAATTCTTTAGCCCGTATCATAAAATTAACAAGCAAATGAAACGAGGAACATACATGAGTTTTGGCGAAAATCTAAAAAAATTCCGTGAGGACAAACAACTAGGCGTCAACCAGTTGGCGTTGAAATCTGGCGTCAGTGCGGCCCAAATCTCACGTTTTGAAAACGGCAAGCGTAAAACAGCCCACATCGATACCGCCAAAAAACTTGCAGATGCACTTTCAGTCCCCTTACCCTTGCTTATTGGAGAGCCGGTGTATTATTCTCCAGAGGAGTTAAATGCACAACAACAGAAAATAATCAGTGTGGTCGATGATGCCATGTCCGAAGAAGAAATTGCCGACATCCTTGATTATATTGATTTTATCAAATTAAAGCGTAAAAAAAGTCAAAAATAGTTAATTTTTTTAATAAAAATGATTTTAATTTTATAACTCTTTTCAACCCTCCCTGTTTTTGTTATTCTAAATAAAGAATAAGGCAGGGTATTTATGTTAGGTATTGGATTATTTTTCGTTGGAATCACTTTAATAATCAATGGATGGGGCAGTTTGTTGTCTGTTGATCATCGTTCATTATCATTGATCAATTTATGTACTGGTTCGTTATCATTTATCATCAACCTCATCTACATGTTTCAAGGGGCTTATTACGAAGCAGGTACAGGCTTTCTCTTTGCCTTTACGTATCTGTTAGTGGGTATCTTGTATCTCTTTGATTTAGACATGCGGATTTATGGCATCTATGCGTTGTTCGTCGCAATCAACACGATTCCTTTTGCCTGGATCAGTTGGCAATGGGAAAATGACTGGGTCTTTGCCTTGATTTGGTTGATTTGGGGCATGTTGTGGTTCTGTGGATTTTTAGATTCTGTGATGGATGTTGCTTTTGGCAAGTCAATCCACTATTTTGCGATCTTTTGCGGGGTCTTTACAACCTGGCTCCCAGGTATTTTGATGCTGACTGGTTTGTACGCATAGAAAAAAGCGATCATATAAGATCGCTTTTTTCTATGTGCGTAATTTATTGAGAACATTTTCGGCTTCAGACAAAGACTGATCCAAAGCGGCCACGATGGCAGATCCGACCACTACGCCGCCGCAGATACGACTAAAGCGGTCGACATCAGCCTTAGAACGGATACCAAATCCTGCCAATACTGGAATCGGGCTGATTTGGGCAACTGCTTGTAAATGTGCATCCAAACCAGTTGAAAACTGGGCATCTTTTCCGGTCACGCCGTTCACTGTAACGGCATAAATAAACCCTTCAGCCTCTTCAGTCAGTTCTTTGATCCTTGCGATGGGACTGGTAAGAGAAATCAAGGTGATCAAAGCGATATCGGTTGACGCCAACAATGGCGCGACTAAATCACGATGCTCAAAAGGCAGATCAGGAATGATCAATGCTTTGACTGCGGTTCCTTCAAGATCCGTAAGCAAAGTTGGGAAACCATAATGAAAAAATGAATTGGCATACCCCATCAGGATCAAAGGTACATCTGTTTTTAGCTGCTGCAGACGTTGAATGATCTTTTTGAACGTTGTGCCATGTGCCCGTGCTTGAATACCAGCTTGCTGGATGATCGGTCCATCAGCGACTGGATCAGAAAAAGGAATACCGATTTCAATGGCTGTCGCACCGTACGAAACCAATAAGTCGATCTCTGCTTGCAGTCTCGACAATCCATTGGCGCCAGCCATAATATAAGGGACAAAAAGCGGTTTTTCTACAGCTTGCTGAGACATATATGTGGTAAATGATGATCGTGCCATCTTAAATTCCCTGCCTTTCTTCACGTTCTTTGATTTGTTGCACATCCTTGTCGCCTCTGCCAGACAAACAAATGACTAATAACTGCTTCTTTCGCATCTGAGGGGCTGTTTTAAGGGCTTGCGCGATGGCATGGGCACTTTCTAATGCCGGAATGATGCCTTCCGTACGTGACAAGCGATAAAAAGCTGCGACAGCTTCTTGATCATCGATCGCTTGATAGGTTGCTCTTTCGATTTCTTTTAAGTAGGAATGCTCAGGACCAACCCCTGGATAGTCTAATCCAGCTGAAATCGAATAGGGCTCAATGACTTGACCATCATCATTTTGGAGTAAGTGCATTCTGGCACCATGGAGAATCCCTATACTGCCTTTGGTCAACGTCGCTGCATGTTCAGCGGTCTGAACCCCTAGGCCAGCTGCTTCAACACCGACTAATTGAACAGACAAATCACTGACAAATGGATAAAACATCCCCATGGCATTGCTGCCGCCACCGACACAAGCCATCACCAAGTCAGGCAAGCGGCCTTCTTTAGCCAAAATCTGTTGCCGCGTTTCCTTGCCAATCACACTTTGAAAATCACGGACGATTTCTGGGAAAGGATGAGGGCCCAACACAGAGCCCATAACATAATGTGTATCCTCAACTGCCGCGACCCAATACCGTAGGGCTTCATTGACAGCATCTTTCAACGTATGGTTCCCTGATGTGACCGAAATGACCTTCGCGCCCAATAACTCCATCCGAAACACATTCAACGCTTGCCGTTTGACATCGACAGCCCCCATGAAAATCGTACATTCCATACCGAAAAGTGCAGCAGCTGTGGCTGTAGCGACGCCATGTTGACCAGCACCCGTTTCTGCGACTACTTTCTGCTTCCCCATCCGCTTGGCCAATAAAACCTGTCCTAGCGCATTGTTGATTTTATGCGCCCCGGTGTGGTTCAAATCTTCTCTCTTGAGATAAATTTTGGCCCCGCCTAGTTCTTTTGTCAGATTTTCAGCAAAGTATAACGGTGTTTCCCGCCCGACATATTCTTTCAGATATGCTGCCAAAGTTGCTTGGAAGACGGGATCCGCTTGCGCCTCGCGATAGGTTGCTTCTAATTGCTGTAGTGCGAACATCAAGGTCTCTGGTACGAATTGACCGCCAAAGGGTCCGAAAAAGCCTTTATTTGTTGGTTGTTTCATTGATTGACAGCTCCTTCACTTTTTTGATAAATGCGGTGATTTTAGCGATATCTTTTTGTCCATTGGTCTCGACTCCGCTAGAGATATCGACAGCATACGGATGAAAACAGCTGATGGCTTGCTGGACATTGTCTTGATGCAAGCCACCTGCGATGAATAGGGGTTTGCTGACGGTGATTGCCTTAGCAGATGTATCCCAATCGAAAGTCTGCCCATTCCCTCCAGCGTAGACAGTTTCTTCAGCTGGCGCATCCAATAACACAAAATCGGCTGGCGACTGGGTCAATTCTTTCTGCAAAGTTGCTGTTTCTCCATTGAAAGCCTGGATGACTGACAGGTGTAGCTGCTGAAAAGCACCGACAACAAGTGCTTGCTGGACAGAATCTGTCAATCGTCCATGCAATTGAATATGGGTCAAGCCAGCGATCTTCGCCACCTGTTTTATTTCGCTAAAAGTCGGCTGGACAAAAACACCGACCTTTGCGACATTCGGCGGAACATGCTGAGTGATTGCTTGCACGGCTTCTGGTGTGGTCAAACGCCGGCTTTTGGCGAATACAAAACCCAGATAGTCAGCACCGGCAGCAACCGAGGCGTCAACATGAAGGGATTGGGTCAACCCGCAAATCTTCACTTTTGTCATGGGCGAGGCACCTGCAGTTCTTTGACGGTTGCTGCGATATCCCTGCTGCGCATCAAGGTTTCCCCCACCAATATCCCTTGATAATCCCGTGCCACCTGAGCCACATCACGGTCTGTTCGAAACCCAGATTCACTAATAAAAATCGTATCGGCTTGTTTCGGTGCCATGGCGACACTTACGTCGATGGACACATTGAATGTCCGCAGATCACGGTTATTGATACCGATGATCTTGGCACCTATCGCTAGTGCCCGTTGCAGCTCTTGCTGATCGTGGACTTCAACCAGCACTTCCAGTCCTAACGCATAGGCATCTGAATGTAAATTGGCAAGTTGGTGATCAGATAGCGCCGCAACGATCAGTAAAACGATACTTGCCCCTGCATTTTTTGCCCGAAGCAATTGTTTTTTGCTGATGATAAAATCTTTGCACAATAAAGGGATGTCCACAACTTGACTGACTTTGCGTAAATCTTCAATCGATCCATTGAAGTATTGCTCGTCGGTCAGGACAGAAATCCCGCTGACACCTGCCTGTTGATAGGCGATGGCTTGCGCAACACAATCAACAGTCTGATTGATCACGCCTTTGGATGGAGATGCGCGTTTGACTTCACCAATCAGATGCATATGCTCTGGGGATTGTTGTATCGTTTGATACAAGGATGGACGATTTTTTGTATCCAGTAGCGGTTCCTCAGGCATATTGGCTATTTCTTCGGCTTTCGTGGTTAAAATACGTGTTAAGAAATCCATTTTAGCGCTCCTTTGCTGGTTTATTAGGCAATATTTTTAGTAGATGCTGTGATCAAGTCTTGTAATTTGTCATAGGCAGCGCCAGAAGCAATGCATGCTCTAGCCAAGTCAAACCCTTCTGAAAATGTTCTGACGGATCCATGGGCATAGAAACCCAATCCGGCATTCAACACAACCGTTTCTAAGTATACAGAAGGCTTAGCCTGTAACACATCGGTCAAGATTGTCGCATTGCGGGTGGCATCTCCGCCAACGATCGCTGCAATCGGTGCAGGCGCAAAGCCATACTCATTTGGGTCAAGAACGAGATGTTCAACATTGTTGTCATGAAAGCTGCTGATTTGGACAGGTCCGGCTAAATTGGCTTCATCCATCCCTTGATGACCGTGAATGACCATCCCTCGCTTGCGCCCTAGTGCAGCTAAACTTTGGGCCGTATCTGCAAGGGTTTCCCCAGCATAGGTGCCCATTAATTGTGTTGTAAGTGGGACTGGATTGATCAGTGGACCCAATAAATTAAAAATCGTTGGTGTAGCTAACTCTTGCCTGACTTTCATCACAGCTTTCATGCCTGGATGTAAAGATGGCGCAAATAAGAAGGCAATCCCAATAGAAGACAACATATCCGCAATCTGCTCCGGTGCCGACATGATATTGACACCTAATCTGGCTAAAACATCTGCACTACCAGAACGACTAGACACGCTGCGGTTGCCATGCTTGGCCATCGTGATCCCCCCTGCCGCCAAAACAAAAGCGGTAGTCGTCGAAATGTTGAAACTATTGGCGTGGTCTCCGCCAGTCCCGCAATTGTCCATGGCCTCCCCTTGATAAGGAATCGCTATCGCGTGTTCCCGCATGATTTGGGCCAGTGCGGTCAGTTCTTCTGCTGTAATGCCTTTGTATTTCAGTGCTATCAACGCAGCACCTAATTGACTTTCTGCATAGGTGCCAGTGAGCACCCCTTGCGCAAAACAACGCATTTGTTGATGTGTTAAGTCTTGACCAGCAAATAACTGTTGCTGGATCTCATTCAGTCGAATCCTGCCCTCTTCGATATGATTTGTTGGCATGGTTTATCCCTCCAATGGTTGGTTTTGTTGGTTGAGTTTGGTTTGCTCAAGAAATGCATGGATAAAATAGGCACCTTGGGGCGTCCCTAATGATTCCGGATGGAATTGTAGTCCGATAATCGGTTTTTCGCGATGCTGGATGGCCATGATCGTATCATCAACTGCAGCCAACACCTCGAAGTCCGAGGGCATCGTAGCTGGATCGATCACCAGTGAGTGATAGCGCATCACTGTCATCTCTCCAGAAAAACCTTTCAAGATCCCCGTCTTTTGATAGGATACGACTGATTGTTTGCCGTGCATCACTTGTGCAGCCCCTATGACCGAAGCACCATAAGCCAAACCGATCGCTTGGTGACCAAGACAAATACCTAAAATCGGTTTGCTCATTTTGAAGGCTGCCAGGATCTCCATCATTTGGCCAGCCTCCTCTGGTCGACCAGGTCCTGGGGATAGCACGATCCCTGTGGCTGTTACTGCTGCTTCGAACAATCTTGGATCATCATTGCGCATGACTTGAATCGTATCTTTGGGAAATAGCTGGACTAAATTAAATGTAAAAGAATCATAATTATCGATCAAAAGGATCATGTTGCTGCCACCTCCAACAGGGCTTTCGCTTTATGCAGCGTTTCTTGATATTCTGAGGTTGGTTCTGAATCATAAACGACGCCTGCACCGGCTTGCACATAACCATAACCATCTTTGACCACCAATGTACGAATCCCAATGGCAAAATCAGCTTGGTCATTTCTGGAAAAATAGCCAACGGCGCCTGCATATACACCTCTACGTACTGGCTCCCACTGATAGATTCGCGTCATTGCTCTGATTTTTGGAGCGCCACTGACGGTTCCAGCGGGTAAGGTTGCGCGTAATGCATCCATGGCGGTGACTTGCTTGCGGCGGCGGGCAGTCACAACAGAAACAATATGCATCACATAGCGGTATTTTTCCACAACCATATATAAAGGCACTTGGACCGTGCCGATTTCCGCGATTTTGCCTAAGTCATTCCTGCCAAGATCAATCAACATCAAATGTTCAGCACGTTCTTTTTCATCCGTCAACAGTTCTTCTGCCAATGCTTCGTCTTCTTGCTTCGTCTGACCGCGTTTTTTGGTTCCAGCGATTGGATTCGTAATGATTTCGTCACCTTTGACGCGAATCAGGCTTTCTGGTGAGCTGCCAATCACTTTGAATCCATCTCCAAGATCTAAATAATAGAGATAGGCTGAAGGATTGGTGCGCCGCAATTTTCGGTAATAATCAAAAGGCGGTTGGGTAAATTTAGTCTTGAGCCTTTGAGAGGGAACCACTTGGAATAAATCACCGGCACGTATCAGCCCTTTGGCTTGGTTCACAATCGTTTCATATTGTTTCTGGGTCATATTACTTGTGAAGTGCAGTGTTTCCTCAGCCGGCGGTCGATTTTCTAAAGTATGAGGGCGCTGTACGCATGCTTGGGTCTTCTCAAAGATGGCGGACATTTCAGCCTCGCTGCGTTGGCTGTAACAGTTCTCCACGATGATCGTTAACGTCTCTTGTTGATGATCAATCACGATAAAGCTTTCGAAGAGCAAAAAAGCCAAATCAGGAATCTTTAATTCGTCTTGCGGCATATGGCCGATGTCTTCGTAGCATGCCGCGATATCATAGCCGGCATACCCGATGGCGCCGCTTTGTATTGGAAGACCCGGTATGGGCGGCAGCGGACGCAGCACATGCTGTTCCATTTCTTTTAGCGGGTCAGTACAAGGTGTTTCAACTGTTGTCTGCGTCAATAAATCGACTGTTGTAAACACCCCTTCTTGGTAAGTCAATTTTGCTACCGGATCAAAGGCGATGATCGAGTATCGACCGGTATCTTCTTCTCGTGGGATACTTTCCAATAAGCAAGTATAACGATCTTGGATCCGCAAGAACACCGATACGGGTGTCAAACAATCGCTAGTGATTTTTTTAGTCAAATACATGGTTGTCCATCCTTTCTGATTGAAAATAAAAAAAGCCCTCAAGCAAGCGGAAAAAAACTTGCTTGAGGGCGAATGATCGCGGTACCACCTCAATTTGAAACAATGCTTTACTGGAAGCTTTACTTGGATGCAGTCCTATAAAATATTGTTTCATCTCTATCAGTCGTCTAACAACGACCTTCTGCGTTAACGGGCATCCCCGCATGTTCCTACTCTGGTTTCAAAACATGATCGGCTAAGGCCATTTCCCTATCTCTTTTGTGCCAGATTCTCATCAGGACTGGCTTTCTGTAACAAAAGAACCAACAGGTACTTCTCTTAGTATGATAATGACTATTCAATTATTGATAATAAAAAAAGCCCTCATGCAAACAAACTGTCTGCATGAGGGCGAATCGCTCACGGTGCCACCTCAAATTTCATCTCTTCATCGTCAAACAACGATTTCACTCTGTAACGGGAGTACCCGGAATAACCTACTGCATTCAATCATTCGACACAAAAGTCCATTTCTGAAAGATTGATTTACTGATTCTCACCGCCACCAGCTCTCTGAAAAACCGCACTTACATACTTCTCTTTTGTCTTGCCTTGCTCTTATTGCTAGCAATGTTACTTGATTCTGAATAGTCTGTCAATAGAAAAATTATTTTTTTCGAAAAGAATCTGTTGCTTGTGCCCATTCATTACTTGTGATGACGTCTTGGATCATCGCTGCAGCATTGGCTGCACCATTAACATCGAAAGACTGTTGCAAAGTTGCTGCTCTGCTATACGCATCCGCATCCAATGCCTGCAATGCCCGATCTAATTTCTTATTGGTTACAGGCTTCGTCAATTCTACTGCATGCCCATATTTGACACAGGCAACGATATGGCACCGCTGCTCGTATTGCATGCCAATGGCGATAAAGGGTTTCCCTGACGCACAAGCCGTCTGAATGGTTCCTTCCCCGCCATGGATCAAGGAAAAATCGATCAAGTCTTTTAAAAGATTGGTAGGCAGATAATCGCAAATGAGGAGATTTGACGGAGGTTCGGTTTTTTGTCCCATGAGTTTTTTAATCGGTGCGATGATGGCAATCTCTTTTTTGTCTGCGAAATAGTGGATGATTTTTTGCAGTACTTGGGGATCACCTGAACTTCCCATCGCCAAATACATGATTTTTTTCCCCCTCTTTTTTTGACAAGCGATAAACTGTGTCACCTCTTTGGGTAGTGACCCGTCAATCTCAGCAAAGATTGGGCCTACAATGTGATCCTGGGCTGGCAACTCTTTCGATGAGATAAAAAGCGCCGGCGTGGTGATCAGGTTAAGATCGCCATTCATTAGTGCTAGACTCCTGCAGGGCAATTGCAGACCATAAACTGCTGCAGTCTTTTTAAAGGCTGCAGGTTTCCAAGTGCTGTTGACGATTAGATGACGGATCGATGCCCACAGCGATGTCTTCAAAGGGCCAAAATAACGCATAAACAAAGGCAAAGGCGCATTTGGATCCGACCAAAATGCGCTGCTTCCTGCATAAGGCTTGATATAGATTAGGGGTATCTGCTTGATTCTTGCAGATAAGAAAATTGTCACGTTTGACCCTGTGATGATCAGCTCAGGTTGATAGGCTGCCAGAGAAGCGCGTTCGCTTTTTACTCGTTGAGCAACCATTTGTTGTGTAAAAGGATTTTTTAAAGACTTCCCTTGATCCAGTGCCATGATTTGTTTTTCTTGCTCCGCTGTTAGGGTTGGCCTCAGCAGGTCATAACTAAAACCAGCTGCTTTGATCAAATAGGCAAAGGTTTGTGAGAAACCGATGAACTGACAATGATACGTGTACTGCAATTGTTTGGCTACTTCGAGCATTCTTGTGGTTTCAGCTAAATTGAAAACAGCTGGCGCAAAAACAATGGTTTTCATCTCTTTGCTCCTTTCTTTATTCCTTACTTTACTTTTTTCCTTGTTATCAACAGTATAAAGTTTTCACAGTCTTTAAGAAAACCTTTCTATTTGACGATTGTTGGCTAAATGACGTATGGGGATTTTTAAATACTGAAAGGTTAATTATTTGGTATAATAGAGAGAAAAAGAGAAGGAGTTCGATCATGGCGCATAAAAAACGGATCCAACGCAATTTTTTTTCTACGTGTATCTCTCTATTCCTATTATTCTATTTGGTCGATGGCCTCAAAATGTTTTTCCAAGGCACCTTTACAACGCTTGATGGATTAAGGTTGATCAATTTAATCGTCTTTCTCGCATTGACCTTTTGGATGCCGGATTCTTTTAAGAGGATAATCCGCATGATGATGTATTCAAGTTATATGTTTATCGTTGGCTGTCTATTTGCTTTTGTCTGGAGTCAAGTCCCTTTTGTGCCACAAACACTGATGCTTTACTTTATTGGTGCTTTTTTCGGTGGTATCCTTTGGGAGCTGCTTGCTAGCACTTATTTATTTGATTAAACGATCGAGCCTTTTTCTCTAGTTGTTTTCATAACAAATTCATCAGATTTTCCTTTTTTTCACCCTTTGATTTTAAAAATAAAGCGTATGCTTAGTTTTATATCACTGGAGGTGTGAAAGATCGAACTTATTGGACATCTTATCTTTTGGATACCAGCCTTTGTTTTCATTGTAATCGGCTCATTTTATATCCGATGGCGCAAAAAAATCTTTCCAACATTTCTTTCGGCAGTACCAATGGCCTACTTCATGTTCAAGATTTTTACTTATCGTCACTATGAACCTTACCGTGTGTTGGTTTACTATTTGATTGGGTTATTTTTATCAGCGGTTTTGCTAATTATGGCTATTCGATTTTTAAGTAAAAAACGCTAAGATACGAAAATTTGTGTATAAATGAACGAAAAGGAGAACGCTGCGGCTGCGTTCTCCTTTTTGTGTTTATAAATACATGCCTGCTCCAGGCCCCAACGGGATATTGAATACATAGAAGATGATGAATAAGATAATCCAAGCAATCGTTAAAACAATTGTATGCGGCAGCATCAAAGCTACGATTGTTCCGACTCCTGTCTTTTTCTGGTACCTTGCAGCAAACGTGACGATCAAGGCAAAGTAAGGCATCAGAGGTGTAATGTGATATTAACTGGGGAATCAGCGACACGATACGCGTCCAGCACAGCCTCTGGTGCAACACCCAATTGATACAACAACGGGATGAATATCGGTGTCAAGATGGCAAATTTTGGTACAGCCCCTACCAGAATAAAATCTAAAAGCAAAATCAAGAAAATAAAACTAAGCAATAGGGGCAATCCACCCAGCTGCATGCTTTCAATGACTGACGCAGCATTGATCGCCAAGACAGTCCCCATATTTGTAAAATTGAAGTAAGCAATAAACTGAGCAATGATCAACAAAAGAAAGATCATACCGCTTAGATTGCTGAAGACTTTCACAATGGGATTGACAACATCCAAACTCGACTTGATTTTCCCTACCCCTAGCCCATAACAGATCGACGGGATCAAGAAAAGCAGCATGATGATAGCAATCAAACTATCCATGAATGGGGTTGAACCGATGATCTGATTGGTTTCAGCATGACGCAAAGGCGCACCAGAAGGCAGCGTAATCGCCATGATCAACACAACGACCGCTGTAAAGCCGTAAAGCGCAAAGCGTAATCCTCGACGGTCATCGGGTTGTTCCTCTAAATTGCCGTCAAATTGACTTCGATCGTACGTCCCTAATCGAGGTTCGATCAATTTCTCGTTAATCAATGTACAGACGATCACGACTAGAATCGTTGAAGCAATCTAAAAATAAATATTTGCCATTAAATCGATATGGTAAGTAGGATCAACGATCTGTACCGCATCATTCGCAATCTCTGTCAACATGCCATCGATCGGCGTAATCAAAATATTCACACCGAATCCTGCAGCAACACCTGCGAAAGCAGCAGATAAGCCGGCAATCGGATGTCGCCCAACTTTGTAGAAGACTGCTGCACCCAAAGGAATCAAAACCAAATAACCTGCGTCAGAAGCGATACTTGACAATACACCTAGAAAGACTAGGATGGCCGTCAATAATCGATTGGGCACGACTTTCACTAGTTTATGGATCAAAGAGGCAATCAACCCGATTTCTTCCGCAAATCCTACGCCAATCATCGCCACCAAGGTAACCCCTAGTGCTTGAAAACTCATTAAGTTTTGCACAACAGAAGTTAACATAAATCGAATACCGTCAACTCCTAAAAGACTCTCCACGGCAACAACCGATTCCGTCACTTGATGGGTATCTGGATCGATCGATTCCAGAACTGCCGAAGCACCCGTCAATTGAAAAACAGCAGATAAGCCAATCACAGCTGCGATCAATATAAGGAAAATGATTGCCGGATGCGGGACTTTATTGCCAAACCGTTCAACCGTATCAAGTAGTCGATCCATCCTTTTGACTTTATGTTCTTCTTGCATGTTGTCACTTCCTTCACAAATTGTTTCAGATTTATAAAAACATCCTTTTCGAGAATAGTATAACATAAAAGTGTATATAATTATCTTTAACAACCGTTTTTAAGAGTATTTATATAGCGATTTTTCAAATTTAAAAAAATATTTAAATAACTAAAGTTTTAAAACTGTTGTTATTTAAGTTTGATTTAAGGTTCTTGTGCTAGTTTAAACATGACATAATAATTGGGTCTGTACTAGCGGAAACTAGTATGGACTTTTTTTGTCTATTTATTACGCCAAGACAGTTTAAATTCTTTGCATCTCATTCATAAAAAAACCAATCCAAAAATCTGGATTGGTTGATCCTCAATCTATAACCATTTGTTCCCTTTCTAAATCAGAGAAGTCAGATCACTTGAAGGGGTCGGATACGCGAAAATGATTTTCTTTAATTGACTTGAGTTGATGTTCAACCCCAAATGATAAACAAAATCATTGATCACTTCATCAGCGATCGTTGCTAGAATCGTCACTGCGACAAGGTTGTCCTCTTTGTCATAAACCAATTTTATTTTTGCTTGCGAGTCATTGATTCTGCGGTAGGTATACCACGTGGACAGATCAATGACTTCACTATGGTAAGCCTCGCTGTTTTCTTGTAATACGGCTTCGCTGACGCCAATTCGGGCCAATTTTAAGTGACCAAATACTACGGTGGGGATCACTGGATAGTCAATTGCTTCCTGACTTCCCAACAAAGAAGCTGCGACATATGCCGCTTCAAAACTAGCGACAGGGGTCAACTTGGGCTGTTTTTTAGACAAGACATCGCCGATTGCATAGATATGGGGCTCTTTTGTCCGCAAATGATCATCAACCAAGAGACCATGAGAATCATAGGCAATCGCTGTGTTTTTTAGCGCTAAAGATTCAAGATTCGGTATGCGGCCAGTGGCACCAATTACCAACGCACCACTAACGCTGCCATGATCCGTTTCAACTACAAAGTGATTGCCTTCTTTTTTTATTTCTTTAGGTGCAGTATTTAAATGAAACATCATCCCTTGTCCGGCAAGATAGCCCATCAAGTCTTGTACCAAGTCTGGATCGAATCCTTTTAAAGGCTGCTCGTTATGATGAAGAATATGGACTTTGGCACCTGCAGCCTGCGCGATGACGGCCAGTTCAAAGGTAATATAGCCACCCCCAATAAAAACAATCTCTTCAGGCATCTCTTCCAGTGCTAAAAAATCCGTACTAGAGCGGATAAAGTTTTTTCCCGGTATATCCAAAACAGCTGGTCGTTGCCCAGTAGCCAAAACAATGTTTTCGCCACGGATTTGTACTTGATCGATGGCAACTGTGTGGGCATCAACAAAGGATGCTTGTCCGTAATACGTAGCGATTGCCTCTTGATCCAGCCCTTCTTTGGTGCTTTTTGGCACGCCGTCTGTGTAGTTTTTTTTGAACGCAAGAAGTTGCGGCCAATCGAGCGTCAATTGACCAGAGACCCCGGAATCAGCCATCACTTCTGCCGCTTTTATGACTTCAACGCCACGCATCAGCAATTTCTTCGGATCACAGCCTCGATTTGGACACGTACCACCCCACAAATCATGTTCAATGATGGCGACTTTCTTTCCCTCTGCCCGTAATGGGTACGCAACAGCCAATCCAGCCGGTCCTGCCCCGATAACTACGACATCATATGTTTTCATCTCACCACTCCTTTTGATTGTTGGTCAAATCATCCTCTATTCTCAGTATATCGAATATACGTTCAGACAACAAAGGATTCGCTGACACCTCGCCTATTCACTTCTGTGCTGAGAGAGGACATACAAAAAAAGACGCCACATACTTGACGTCTTCTGGTGTTAGCTTAGTTTTTCTTCAATCAATGTCAATTTTGTCAGAAAATCTTTCTGAATACCGCGATATTCGGTAATTACTTGATCGCACCATTGATCAAAATGTGCATCAGATTGTTTTAATTCTGGATGATCTGTCATGTAAGCCAAATAACGCTTCAATCCCTCTTCTAAGGAAATCTGTGGAGAAAAATCAGGAACGACCGTCTTCAATCGGCTGATATCGAAGAGATTGGCCCAACGTTTGTCCCCTTGAATCGATTGGTCAAAATCGTAATCTGCGGCATGACGCAAGAGATCCGTGGGTATATACACCGGCCGATACGCAACACCTAATAAATCTGCCAATCTTTGGTACAGCATATCCCATGTATGACTTGCAGGATTCATGATTTGGCAAATCTCGCCAATGAAGGCTTGCTGTTCTACGATGGGAACAAATCCTTCCGCAAAATCCTCCGCATGGGTACTTGCCCACAGCGACTGCCCTTCACCATGAATGATAACTTCTTTGCCCTCGATCATGCGCTGAACGACACCCCAGCAATTTTTGCCTTTGATACTGAGGGGAATCCGATCTTTCGAATAGGTTTGCGTTGGCCGAATGATCGTCACTGGAAAGCCATCTGTGTCATAAGCCGCCAAAAAACGTGCCTCAGCAGCAGCTTTATTTTGTCCATAGGGAGAATACCGATTGCCGATCGGTGTGGCTTCATTGATCAAACAGGTGGCTTCATGATTTAAGACAGCAACGGTGCTGATAAAGACAAATTGCTTTGTTTTTCCGGTGAATAAGGCGATATTGTCCTCTGCATCTTTGGCGTTCCATATGATAAAGTTGATCACACAATCGAAAGAGTGGTCTGCAAGCAGCTGCGCCATTGCGTCTGTATTTGTGATGTCACCTCGAAGCATATGGATCGATTCCGGCAGCACGTCATTTTTGTTGCCGCGATTCAAGACATAGACTTGGTTGTCTGGATTTTCAGCTAATTTTTTGGTAATTGGCAATGAAATCGTACCCGTTCCGCCAATGATCAATACTTTTTTCATGATGCACCTCTACCTTCTACGAATTTAGTCTAATGATTCGCCATTTGTGGCGATGACCCGCTGGTACCAGTCGAAAGAATCTTTTTTGCTGCGGGCCATTGTACCGTGTCCGGCATTATCACGATCTACATAAATCATACCGTAGCGTTTTTTCATCTCGCCTGTTGTGAATGATACAAGGTCAATGATGCCCCAAGGTGTATACCCTATTAAATCAACGCCATCATAGTCCACAGCTTTTTGCCATGCTTCGATGTGGGCCCGCAGATAGTTGATTCGTTCTTGATCATGGATCGTCCCATCTGTTTCCGGTTGATCAATGGCCCCAAAGCCATTTTCTACGATAAATAACGGCAGTTGATAGCGTTCGTATAAATGGTTCAATGTATAGCGCAAACCAGTAGGATCGATCGACCATCCCCAATCACTAGATTGAATATAAGGATTCTCAACTGAATTCGCCAAGCCGCCATTGACCTTGTCAGAAGCTTGATTGCTGACACCATGTTTCACCACTGTAGACATATAATAACTAAAACCAACATAGTCCACTGTCCCCTGACGCAAAACAGCGGCATCTGTTGGATCCATTTGAATGTCATAGCCTTCACGGGCAAATTCCTTTAGCGCATAGCTAGGGTATGTGCCGCGGACATGTACATCAGAGAAGAAAAAGCGTTGATGCATCGCTTCTTGTGCAGCCATGATATCTGCTGGATCACATGAAAATGGATAAATCGGTACATGAGAGATCATACAGCCAATCTGAAAGTCAGGGTTGATCTTTTTACCGATGATGACAGCTTTCGCACTGGCAACCAATTCATGATGGGCAACTTGAAACATCACTTCCCGCGGATTTTCTCCTTCAGCGACTTTGACACCAGAATTGGTCCATAGAAACAAAGGATTGTCAGTATCCATTTGATTGTTGATTTCATTGAAGGTCATCCAATAGGTGACTTTGTCTTTGAAACGCGTAAAGACCGTTTCTGCAAAACGAGCAAAAAATTCAATGACTTTGCGATTGCGAAACCCGCCATAGGCTTGTGCCAAATGCAGGGGCATTTCAAAGTGGGACAACGTAATGACTGGTTCGATACCATGCGCGAATAATTCATCAAAAACCTTGTCATAAAAAGCCAATCCAGCTTCATTTGGCTCTTCTTCACCATTTGGAAAAATACGGCTCCAAGCAATAGAAGTCCGCAAACATTTCAAGTCCATCTCAGCAAATAACGCGATATCTTCTTTATAATGATGGTAAAAATCAATGGCTTCATGGTTGGGATAAAACGTATCTGGTTCGATCGTTTCCGTGTTTTTCCGCGGCACACCATGGGCACCTGCAGTCATCACATCGATCACACTGGGTCCTTTGCCATCGGCGTTCCAACCACCTTCAAACTGATGGGCGGCCAACGCGCCGCCCCAGAGGAAATTTTCTTGTACCATTTTTTGTCGCTCCTATCCTAAAGTAATCTGCGCATCTGCGAGTGCTGCCTCAACGACATCCATCACCCGCTGACTATGTGCCATGCGATCTTCCGCAAAGGCTTGATCATTTTCTGCAATCACCTGTTGGAATTTTTTGAATTCCTCATACATCCGATGTTGATTGACTTTATGATCCAATGTAACTGAAGGTGTTTTCAACGCCTCATACGCATAACTGTCCAACACATTGGTTGGGCCGTTCACGATAATTGACCCTTTTGTCCCTTGAATCGTCGAGCGAATCGTCGCCGTCGAGTCTTTGGCACCGATACAGACGACTTTCGTTTCTTTATAGTCTAATACTAGCACACCTGCTGTATCGATCCCACGTTCAATATTTGCAAAGTAACGAACTTCTTTGGGTGCACCTAACAGGCCAATCACAAAGTGGATGTTATAAATATTGATATCCATCAATGCCCCACCACCCATTTTCGGATTAAAGGCTGGCAGTACTGTTCCTTCTTTGAACAAATCGTAGCGAGAAGAATATTGCGAGTAGTTGCACTCAATCAGTTTCAACGCACCTAAAGAAGTCAGCTGTTCTTGAATGGCTTTATAGTTGGCTAGATATTGATTGGTGATCGCTTCGATCAAAATCACCTGTTTTTCTTTGGCGATCGCAGCAAGTTCCAGCAACTCGCTTTTTTTCAAGGTAAACGGTTTTTCGCAAATCACGTGTTTACCTTGCAGCAAAGCGGCTTTTGCGAAAGTATAATGCAAATGATTCGGTAGTGCGACATAGACTGTATCGATTTCGTCATCAGCCAAACATTCCGTTAAATCAGTGTAGATTTTCTTGATGCCATGTGCTTCCTGCAAAGAGGCCATCCCAGGCAAATCTAATTCTGTGCCTAAGATAGCGGTTAGTTCGATTTCTGGCAGTTCATGCACAAAAGTCATAAAATCATGAACGATCATACCTGCACCAAATATAGCTAATTTCATATTGCTTCCCCCAGTTGTTCTGTTAATAGTTTCGTTAATACATGGACAATGATCAAATGATCTTCCATGTGATCCAAACCGGACACACAGATCGTACCCGTCACTTCCCCATTTTCGACAATCGGAAAGCCGCCGCCGCAAACGGCATAACGGCTATCCTGTTCCCATTGCGCAAAAAGCGGGTTTTGCGCTTTTTGATAAAAGGTATAAAGCGAACTGTGACCACTGTCTAATACAGTTGCTTCTTTTCTTTCCAACCAAGGACTTTCTTTACGCCCATTCATCAAAAATCTAAGAATGGGTAATCCACGATGTGAGATTTTTATGCCTACTGGTTTTGGATAAGTTTTTGTGACATAATCATTGATTTCAGAAGCGATCCGCAACGCCAAATCGTTATCAAAATACGTGAAATGCAAGCGGCGTTCTTGTTCCAGTAGTTCATTAAAATCCATCAAATCATCCTTTTTCTACAATGCCTTCTTCGGCAAATTGTGTATTGATTTTTTCTTGTTCCTCTAGACGCTCATTCTCCAATTCTGCATCATAAGCCAATTTGTCCGCGGTTTTTACTAATGCATAGTTCCCTTATCCTTTTTGAATTTGCTGAATACCTGTTTCCAACATCTCGATTTGCAAAATCGTTTCTTCATCTTTGACGATCTTGTCTTTGCCATTGATGATCGATTCGTATAACCCTTCATACACTCGACTGTAATCCCCAACTTCAGAAATGACTTTTTCTTCATGATAATCGCCATTTTGATCGATATACGTCAATATGCCATAATGCTGCGGCAAATCGATACCGAAATCAGTATTGTCAGGCATATGGAATGCTTTAAGGTGCTCTTCCTGGCGGTCTTTGGTTTCTTTGACAAAGACACCATTTTCACCATACACGACAAAGCTAGGACGTTCTTTCAAGCGGAAATAACTAGACTTGACAGACACTTTTAAGCGGCCATAAAACAAATCCAAATCAAAATAATCGTTCATGCGGTTCTTTCCTAATAATTGCCGTACTTCATAATGGACATCATCTGGCCGGCCAAAATACGAAATGACTTGATCGAGTGTGTGGCAGGCATGTCCATATAAATAACTCGTATTCAAAGAAAACGCTTGGACTGAACGAGGTACTTCTGGGCGGAAATAATCGTAGTGCATTTCCACTTCGATCAAGTCCCCAAGCACGCCACTTTCAATGACTTTTTGAACCGTAAGAAAATCAGAATCAAAGCGGCGATTTTGATAACACTGCACCAATAACCCTTTTTCTTTGGCTAGCGCAAACAATTCTTTGGCTTGCGCCGATGTTTCCGCAAAGGGCTTCTCGATCAATGCATTCTTACCGTGCAGCAACACCTCTTTCCCAAGGGGATAGTGTAAATGACTGGGAGTAGAGATCACGACTAGCTGGATCTCCGGATCGCCATAAATGTCATTGATATCCGTCGTATAATTGACCCCTTCGATCCTAGCCCAATTCTTTTCTTCTACAGGAGAATAAATCGTTTTGACGTTGATCTTGTCTTTCAGTTTCGTAGAAAAAGGTAAATGATAGCGATTGGCACTTTTCCCATTGCCAATGTAAGCAATTGTTAACATGTAAGTCCCTCCAAATCTTTTGATGCCCTCATTATTGGTTATATTCGTCAAAATGAAAAGGGTTTCTCGATGATCGGGTTGATTTGAACAGGCTATTTAAAAAAACACGAAAAAGTCTGAACATTTTGACCAGAATTTCATTGCAAAAACAAATTCTGCTTCTGATTTGCACTGAAGTAAGCTATCATAGAAGTGAGGTGGTTAGATGTTACTGATCGATAAATTACGATTGCAAGATGGATTGACCGATACGGAAAAAAGGATCGCTGATTATATTCTGCAAAATTTGACGGATATTCCTTCGCTAAATGTCGAAAAAATAGCCAAACATACCTATACGTCACACTCATCTGTCATTCGATTAGCGAAAAAAATGGGCTACGATGGCTTCAAAAACTTTCGCTTAGGAATTGCGGAAATGGCGCACAACCAAATGTTTCATCCGCGCTTTGTCGACGCCAATTTTCCCTTCGCTTCAACGGATCCAACCACAGATATCCTAAAGAAAATGGCAGACTTGACGATTAATACCATTCATAAGACCCACGCACAAATTGATAGTGTTGAAATGGAACAGACGGCACAACTGATTGAGCAAGCCCAAAGAGTCTTTCTTTTTGCATTGGGGGATTCCCAGATTCGCGCCCGCAGTTTTCAAAATAAACTGGTCAAGATCAATAAATATTTGATCGTCGCCGATGAGTATGGCGACGATGCATGGAATGCCGCAAATCTGTGTCCCAATGATTGCGCGATTTTTATCACGTATCGCGGCAAGAATGCCCAGTATCAAAAGATCTTGAAACTGATGGCTGAAGTGGGTGTCCCTTCAATCGTGATCACAGGCAATCCGAAAGCGAAAATCAACAAATTGGCCACTCATGCCATCGTAGCTTCTCATGATGAATTGGATTTCTTGAAAGTCGGCACATTTTCTTCGCAAGTGGCCTTTGAATATATTCTAGATGCCTTATTTGCCATCATGTATGCCAAAGAATATCAAAAAAATATCGTTGAATTACGCAGAAAACAAGAAATATTAGAGTTGGGTATTCTCTCTGAATATCCGCGGGAAGAATAAAGGAGAATGATGATGATCAATTGGGGAATTATTGGGGCGGGCAATATTGCTGCACGCTTTGCTGAAAGTTTAACACATGTTGAAAATGCACAGTTATATGGGGTCGCTTGTAGAACCATGGAGAAAGCCAATGCTTTTAGGGAAAAGTTCCCCTGTGCAAAGGCCTTTGATGATTATCAAGACTTGATGGATGATCCAACGATTGATGTCGTTTATATTGCACTACCGCATCTTTATCACTATGAATGGATCATCAAGGCGCTGACAGCCAAAAAAGCTGTTTTATGTGAAAAACCAGCTACCATGACGGCGCAAGAAATGCACGCAGTGAAGGAAAAAGCGTTGGCAGAACAGGTCTTCTTTATGGAAGCCATGAAACCACGCTTCACACCAGCCTATCGCAAATTGACAGCCTTGATCGCAGAAGGCCTGATTGGTGAAATCAAACGCGTCTCTACGACATTTCGTCGTGACTTGCCGCAAGAACATGCCTCCTATCATTATCTGCCTGAACAAGGCGGTGCCTTGTTAGACATGGGTATCTATAATCTGGCATTTATTCAAGACTTCGCACCATCAAATCAATTATCTGCTGAAGTTTTGGATCGCACGATTTTAGAGAACGGTGTCGACACCTATGTCTACGCCCGATTCTACAACGATCAGTTTGAGGCCTTCATTGAAACCGGCTTTGATACGACCAAAGACACCACCGCCGAAATCGTTGGCACAACAGGATACATCACGATTCCGAATTTCCATCGCCCGGAAATGTTTGTGTTGACTAAAGATGGTCAGGAAACTGTTTATGATATTGGCTATGATGTGGATGATTTTCATTCTGAAATCGAAGCCGTCACAAAAGCTTTATTAAAAGGCCAGATCGAACACCCATTGATGCCATTCAACGATAGTCTTGCCAGTATCGCTCTTTCAGATCAGTTAAAAGCATTATTATAAAATAAAAAGGTCAAGTTGGGCAGTTTAAGTGCCGCGCTTGACCTTTTTTCTATTTGACATTGGGGAATGTCTTACCAACGTACCTGTGGTTTTGTTTGGTGCTTCCTTGCGGGGTTCTTTGTTTTCGGTTGAGCCAAAAAACAACTACACCCGCTATAGCGAGGATCCCGACGATCGTTCCGATGATTTTCAACCAAGTTTTCCATCGAACTGTGTCTTTTAACTGTGCATGTTCTTCTAAATAGGTTGTGCGCTTCCCTCTGACCAGATAGCGATGAGAGTTGACCATATAAGGTGTACAAGTCATCAACGTCACATAATCTTCATCTGGGACAATCAACAAATCTTGGATATCTGTCGGTTCGATGATTTTGATCTGCTCGACTTCATAAGCTAAAGTATCACCGTTGATCTCAATGAAAAAGAGATCACCTTCTTTGACCTGTGGGAGCTTCAAAAACAATTCCGCCTCAGGCATTCCTCGATGAGCCATGATCACGGCATGGGTGCTTTCGCCGCCAACAGGTAAAGAGGATCCGATAAGTAAAGAAGCCCCTTTACTGAGAAATGCTTCAGTTCCCTGATCATAGATCGGCATTTCTCCATTGATTGCTGGAATCGTCAAGACCCCTAATGTATGTTTGACAAAGTAGTCTTGAGATTCAGCAGCACTCGATTCCGCTGCAGTAGCTAAAAGTGCTTCTGCAGCGACCAATTCTTTTGCCAATAAATCAGCTTCCGCTTGTTTCCGTACATTTTCTGCGGCCATCTCTGCTTTCAGTTCAGCGAGTTCTGCTTCATGCTGAGCGGCACTTTTTTTTGAAATTGACGAATGATTTGTTGATCAAATTATTGAGAGAAGGCATTCTGGTAAAAGGGATACGTGAAAATGGCGAAACCAATCAAGAAAATGACACTTGCGACCACTTGTTTCTTCTTTTGTTTGGACATCTTACTAGTCGTCTTTTTTTTCACCGTGCCTTCCCTCCTTTACTGTTTAGTTAGGCTTTTTTCAACCAGTAGATTGTTCCACCCATCGTCAATGAACCTAAAACTAGGAAAATGATGATCCCGATGCCACCTGTTGCTGGTAAGAAGCCTTGTGTATCAAAAGTGCTGATCTTCGTTGAAATTCATCTGAATTATTCCCGACATAGCCTGGAAATAGTTCACGAAATTTATCAGCATCGATTACACAAAGATTATCATTCAATGCCATCAAAGTTTGTGCAGCCTCAGTCTTTCCAGCACCAGGACTTCCGGTCATAAAAATGGCAGTCTTTTCTTCCTCTACTTCTTTCCCCTCAGTAATAGAAAAAATTAATACTTTTTTATTCTCTTTAGCATACTGTAAAGAATAATCCTCTGTCATTTTTCTTTTGATTGTGCGACTTGTTTGATGGATTTCAAGCATTCATACCCTTTTGGTACAAGTGGCGTATAAAACTCACTATACACACTTCCTCCTGTATCCGCATAACCTCGTCCTTAAAGCTTTAAGTAAGTCACCACTTATATTTTCAGATACGAAAAAAGCACCTCTTCTTGAGATGCTTTCATCATACACTGATGGTTAAAAAACCTTCAAGGAAAAATATTCCATTTTTGACAATGTTTTTATTCTGTGACAACCGTATGCTAGTTTAAACTTTTTTAAATGACTAAATCACACTTTATCAGCCACACGAAAATATTGATTTAATAAGAACTAATCTTAAAAATGTTACTTCTTCGGTTCATCCTCATCCATTTTCAGAACGGCCATGAAGGCCTCTTATATCATCGCGTTATTTAACAGTATTTATTTTTCCTTCTCGTTCCCTGTTCGTCATTGATTTAATTGGATTCATCAATTTCCTATATTCTACTCAATACCTATACTTCACTAAGAATATGTATTGTTACTTATCGGATGGGCGGAATATTGGCGAAGAAAATGAAAGCAGCTTTCGAAAATCTATTTTTTTATATTCTTGTTCGCTTTACAAAGAGAACAAACGTTCGTATAATTTTCGTAAGGAGTGATAATTATGGGAATGATTAAACCTTATGAGGATCGTAAAAAATTAAAATGGATGGGCTTTTTCTTATCGGAACATGTAGCGGATATAGATCGTGTAAATAAAGAGTTAGCATATAACTGTCCACCAAAAAAAGAAATGGATGAAGAAGAAATCGGAGTTTTTCTGCAAGAGGCCCTTTTGAAAAGGGAAAAACTTGCTGTGCAACTTAACTACACCCAGATGGACAAATTTATGCCAGATGTGATTGGGTTTCTTTCTGGCCACAATGAGTTGGGTATCTATATTGATACAACGCTGATCGAATACGAGGAAATCAGAAATATAGAATTTTACTATGAGAAGAAATGGTTTGATGTTCTGTGAATACTATTGCCCAATACGAACTAGGTTACCTTACCTATTCAGAATTTTTATCAGAGTTTCCTCTTTCTATCTCAGAATCACAAGAGTGTCTATTTGGCAGTAAATGTATCCAATTTTATGTTGGTGTAGTTTTAGGTATGAATGATAGTCGGTATTATGTTCAGTCTTATGGAGGCGATCAATATGAAATCATTGAAAGGTACTGTATCGAAGATACGTGTGTTGAAGATGGCGAAAATCCCTTTAGTGCGTTTCTCGCTTGATGGAGTGAATTGTTTAATTGCAGCACACAGCTTAAACTTTTTGGCTGATGTAGACGAAGGAATGAGTATCGTGGTTGCTGGTGAATATAATAGTAGAAAACAATTTGTTGTCCGCAAATATACAGTGATAGGAAAAACAAAGATTATGATTGAATTTGAAGCAATGAAGAATAACTCAGTTATAGGTCATAACATTTTAAAATGATTGTTAAAATGTTTTCGAGCATGATTATTATGACTACCACAAAAAGTTCTATCTTATGATAGGGCTTTTTTGATACAATAGAATAAAAATATGAAAAGAGGGTAAAAATGAAAGTTGGCTTGAGAAAACCAAGTATAAAAAAGAGTTTAAAAGCTAGAACTACGGGGAAAGCCAAAAGAAAGGTGAAAAAAGCACTAGTGCCCGGCTATGGCAAAAAAGGTATGGGGTTTGCTAAATCACCAATCAAAGCAACTAAAGCAAAGATTTATAGAAAAACAACGTTTAGTATATGGGATATTTTCAAATAAGTTAGGGGGATAAAAATGAAAAAAGTTAGTGTGGGAATTTGTGTTTTATTTACATTTTTGTTGCTGACTGCTTGTGGCCAAAAAATCACCACAGAAGACTTGAAGACACATGATTGGCTTGCTGAATCTTCGAAGGAAGATGATCCGAATATGATCATATCTTTTTCTGATCATGTAATGTCTGTAACTGTTGATACTGATAGCATGGCATCTACTGCTAAAGATGAGTGGGAACAATTGGGTGAGGATTTAGCCAAACAAATCATAGATCAGATGAGTTATAAGCTTGAGTATGTTTTAGATAAAGATTCTATCAAAATTCAAGATACAGATGATGAAGATGCGAATGTTTATTACACTGTCTCCAAAGAGGATGAGAATATAATCTTTACTCCCGATGAAAAAAAGAATGACGATGATTCAGATGCAGAAAAATTGGTTTTGAAGCCCTATACGAAAAAAGAAGCAGTTGAGACAAGCTCATCATCTACAGAAGAAACAACCGTATCATCTGAATCAGCAGCTACAGATCTAGACGATATTATTGAGACATTTACACAACAATCACTAGTCGTATACAATCCACGAGATATGACCAAAGAAGACTTTGGCATTGCACCTATGTCAGCTACAAGCGCCAAAATATTTTCTTTGGTTGAAACGGATAATGAAAATGACCAGCGTAATGCTCGGCTGCTAACTTTTGACAATTTGGATGACTTAAAAGCCACTAAACAGTATTACGACGATCTGGGAAAAGATTCTGCAATGCTATTCTCTTACACAGCAGTTGATGAAGATAATCTAGTTCTAATGCAATTTAATGGACAACTTTCCAAAGATCTAGTTGCACAATATACAGATGCAGCTTCCTTGGAATTAACCGAGTCACCTTTCGCTTCTAATTCTACAGAATCTGAAGTTTATTCTTCCGAAAGTGTGGCTGCTTATTCAGAAGAAAGTACCCAAGTTGTAGAAGTTCCGGTTAGTAGTGAGGAACAAACACAACCAAGCTATAGTTATACTGCTCCTGCTCAACCTGTTGAGGAATACACCACAGTGCAATCTGGTGAAGGACTTGATCAAATAGCTGCACGTGTTGGGATATCCGTTGAGAAACTATATGAACTTAATGGTATCGATCCTAACAACTTTATGCTGTACCCCGGTGATACATTAAGAGTTAAATAAAAAAGCCCCCTACTCAAACGAGTAAGGGGTTTCTTCGTTCTCTTTCTGTTCGCATTGCTGATGTAATATAATATTGCCAAAATAATATTTAGAAATGAGGATATTTATTATGGAAGAAAATCAAGAAAATTTGTCTCCTAAAGATTACATCAATTTAGTAGTAGAAGCTAGCATAGGTGCTATCCCATACGTTGGCGGTCCCTTGCAAACGCTCTATTTTGGGGCTCAAAACGAAAAAAGATTCAAGAGAATTGAAAATTTCTATATCGAACTTAATAATAAGGTTTCTCAATTAAACTCTTTCATTCTTGGTGAAGAAAATAGCGATCAGTTAATAGGCATTATTGAGACTATTCACGATGAAAT
The DNA here is from genome assembly GCF_054784955.1 of Enterococcus salsurae. NCBI lineage: Bacteria > Bacillati > Bacillota > Bacilli > Lactobacillales > Enterococcaceae > Enterococcus > Enterococcus salsurae. Next base: position 197,305 of record NZ_BAAHWY010000005.1, read on the forward strand.
AGAAAAATCTAAATCAACAAATAAAATTGAATTTTTTGTTAACTCTTATAAAAATTTACTGCTGAATTCGACAAAACCTTCTTTAGATATGGATGAGCTCTTTGTAAATATTCTTGCAGAATTAACTTCGCTTGAACTTAGTGTATTAATCCTTTTATTTCGAAATAAAAACACTGTTGGAATACCGGTAATGGACGGTGTTGACCAAATATTAGTAACGGGATCTTTAAGTAGATTGAGTGATTTAGGCTTAGTTAATAAACATTTGCAGTCCATAATGATTGGTGGTGGTGGAGCACAAAATTATAAATATTCCATCTCTGAAGTCGGTATCAATTTCTCTTATTATATTTTGACATAATTAATAATACTATTAGGAGAGGTATCCAAACATACCAATAATCAAGGAGCAATTTTAATTCCGGAAGATCTAGAATTCGTTCAAAAAAAGTTTTCACCATAACATCTCCTTATGTATAAGCCCGCCGAAACGGGCTATTTGTTTACCATGGAAGCTTATTGTTGTTCAATGTTACTTGACATCTTGTTCCAAGAACCATGAATTGATTCCGTCCAACAAGTATGCTTTTTTAGATTTAGATTGATTAACAGATTTAATCCGTTTGATTTTATACTTCTTGCCTTTAACCCACGATGGAATGTTTTGGCCGGTCTGGTATTGAGTGGAATGACTTTGCACTGTTACTGTATCCCCTACTTTTTTAGCAGTTGTAGTTGAGCTGGTAGTCAGTTGAATATCGTTCTTGTGGGCCCAGCCAAGGCTATCGATCAAATACGGTTTTTTGCCACTCACAACTCGCTTAATTGTGCCAGTTTTACCACGACTAGCAGTCGACCGACCAGCGCCTGTACTATCCTTGTATAGCGCATCAATGATTTTCACCTTGTCTCCCACTTTAAAACTTGTTGAAGCAGCTGGCTTGCTTGTGGATGTATTGTTGTTGCTAGATGAATTTGCAGAATATCCGAACACTTTCAATGCAGCATTGACTGCAGCATCCATTTTCTTGGCCATAATGTCCATATCTTTTTGACTATCGACAAAGCCCCACTCAATTAATACCGCAGCGCCTGTTGATGCCCGAATGACATACAATGATGTTGTAGCTTTTGCTCCACGATTGACCCATCCAGTAACCGCACATACTGCATCACAGATAGCTTGCGCCAATTTGCGTGCTTCTTCATTGCCAGCGTAATACCAAACTTCAAACCCATTTGCAGTACCGTTAAAGGCGTTCAAATGGTGACTGACGTGGAAAGACTTGCCAACAGCATTCATCTTTCGAACAATATTGTACAAGTTATCGTTAGCAGTTCGTCCAACATTGTCTGTTGCATCTACAGCCTTAGTAGCTGCACGAAACTTATCATGGATTTTTTGTGCCACTTCATGCTCTTTTAATCCACAACCACTTGCTCCCGGCACAATAGCATTATGTCCTCTATGAGAGGTTGAATTATTATATTTGACCATGTTTACTCCCCCTTTCCGATGTAAAAATAATCATCAATTTCTTCAGAAGAATCATCCGTTTTTTCACGCTTCTTAACTTCAAATTTGAAAGTCTTGTCTTGGCCGTCTTTTGTAAAATTGCCAGTAAGGTGATATTCTGATTCGCCTAATTGATTCATTGTGTGTGCAGCATCTTGTACTGGATCTACAGCCTCGATAATTTCTGGTTTCGCTACTGCTTCAAAGTCTTCGATAAATTTTGCTTTGTTTCTCATGTTTATCCCTCCAATTTTTGTATTAAAAAAGAGCAGCCGATTGGCTACTCCTTCTTGTCTGTATATTCTTGGCCATCACCGTAATTGGGTTTCTGATCATCTTGATATTGAGAACTAGCTATATTCAAGAACACACCGGCTAAAGTCGCTGCAGCCGTGATCGTCCCAACAATGATTTCTGTTGAAAATCCATATAAACCACCTAGAGTTACGATAAACGCCGTGATACCTGGCACCCCAACGGTTAAAACTTTTTTTGCTAAATCATACTGTTTGTTTGTTAGTTTCATATTACTTCCCTCTTTCTTTCCATAAAGACTTTAATTGTTCGCCATGTTCAATCAAGCGATCGTTGTGCTTATCCAAACGCTCATCATGTCGCTTTAATTCATCATGAATTGCAACACGATCTGATTTACTTGCTTCTAAATCTCTGGTTAGTAAATCAAGATTATGCGCAAGCTTTGTCAAATTGTCTGCGATTTTTGTGAAATTAGACATCACAGGTCTGATCACGAAAGCCAGCATACCTATGATTGTCATTATCCATCCCGCCCATGTTGCAAGTTCCCCTACATTTAACATACGTCGCCTTCTTTCTAAAATATGCCATAAAAAAGCAGACAACCGATGATGATTGTCCGCCGCTACTTCTTTATTCGCTTTTTTTTAAGTCATCGTACTTTTTAGCTTTTTCCACAATCTCCAAGTATTCAGATTCTTTTTGCATTTGTTTCTCTTGATTTAGTCTTGTTTGTTCATCATACTGATTTTGGATATTCACTATCAAAGGAGCCGTTTCTTTATAAGGTCGTTCAGCCAGCAAATCTAAGATATAGTTCATTTCGTTGTCGTTTAATGTGTATTTCATTTGTTTTCCTCCTACATTATGCTATTTTCAGCGTCCCACCGTCATTCCAAACTTCGCCTGTTTTAGATGGTCTAGTCTTTGGTAAATCTGGCAATAATAATCTAACCAATTGCGTGATTTTAGTATCTCTGTAGCCGTAAATCGTGTTACCGATATTGATGTAATCATCAGTATTAGCACCTAATGACGTATTAGAGCCAATTAAGATATTTCGAGAACCTGTTTTTAATCCGCCACCAGCAAAGTAACCTAGCAGCGTATTCTCTTCGCCCGTTGTCAGTTCATTACCTGCATAAAATCCATACGCACTGTTTTTTGAGCTTGTAGCATTCATCAAAGATGCTGTACCTGTCGCGACGTTTCGAACCCCTGCAACATTATTTCTCAATGCTTGATTACCAACCGCAACGTTTTCTGTCCCTGTAGTAGCCATTCTTTGAGCTTGCATACCAATTGCTACGTTATTGCTTGAAAGACTTTTGAGTAATGATTCCCTCCCAATTGCAACATTATCACTACCGCCAGTCCCTTCTCCCAAAGCATTATCCCCTAGTGCTACATTGTTGTTTCCATGCTCGCTGCCATATAGAGCTCTCCTACCCAACGCGACATTGCTACTACCATCAACGTTTCTATACATAGATTGTGTTCCAAAAGATGTATTGTTACTTCCGGTAGTGTTTGCATTTTGTGCTAAATAACCGATTGCAATATTATAATCTCCTCGGTTATATGCCAAAGCGTATTTCCCAGCTGCAAAGACATGTGTCCCGCCTTGCGAATGAGCCATTACGCTTTCGCCTAATGCGATCACATTTTCAGGTGATGTGTTAGAGCCAAGCGCTACTGTACCCAACGCAATATTGTTGTTGCCGTCTTTGATGTACCACCCGGAATCGGCACCTAATGTAACGTTCCCGCTTCCAGTTTCGTTTCTTTGTTGGGAAAATGGCCCGATTGCAATATTTCTGTCACCACTAATTAAGTTCTCTAAAGCAATAAATCCTAACGCTACATTTCGACTTGCATTCGTGGCTTTATTGAGTGCTCGATATCCTACTGATGTATTCCAAAACCCAGACATTAGGTTTGCTTGTGATTCGTGTCCGTACGCTGTATTTTGATACCCACTGACATTCTTCTTCCCAGCACCTAATCCCCAGAAAATATTACTCCCGTCATTGTCATTTCTAAACTCATTTATCAATTCATTTTCTGATGATTTAATTGATAATGTTGCTTTTGCGAATTGATTGATTTTTTTAACATTTATATTTTTTATAGAACCTGTCCATCCTGATCGAGGTGTGATTGTTAATGGATCATTACCGTTTAAAGTATTAATTCCATGGACAAAATCATTAGAATCAGATTGTCCAATATAGGTTTTGTATTTAATTGATCCGCCTAAAGTCACGTAGTAATCACTTTCGGGATCGCTCGTACCTAAATCAGTAGCAGTAAAAGAAACGACATAAGATTCTCCTGCAACTAAGTTGGGAACTGCAATGGATAGTGGTGATTCATTTCCGCTTACATGGACAAATCCATTTTGAAAATTACCATTCCATCCACTCGTTGATAATACATTATTACTATTTATCAGATTTTCAGAAAGATTAACATTTCTGTCAGAAGCGTTATTTATTACGCCGTTGGTACTATTTATCTTCTCATTGAGTTTAACTAAAAACTCACCGTTCGGATCTATAGATTCTATAATTTCTTTGTTTTGATTAACGAAATCTTCCCAAGATGTTTTCCCATTTTCTTGATAGTTTAAGAATTTTTGGTAAAGTTCATTAAAAGTAAACCAATAATTAGAATCTTTGAAATGTTGTGTATATATAGATTTTTCTACAGTATAGAAGAACGATTTTGTGGAAAATTGCTCTACCCATCTTCCGCTTGAAGATTCTTTTCTGAAGCTAAAATAGGCTTCGTTTCTACCAACCATCTGCATAGCATTTGCAGATAAAGTGTATTTCAAAGTCCCGCTAGCTGCATCAAAAACTTTTACGGGTTCTTCAGATACTCCTTGACCTGTGATTTCTCGTGCCATTAAACAAAAGAATGGTGTTAGGCCATTAAAAGACTTGATTACACCGTTTTCTGTTGTTGTCACCTCTAAAATTTGTGATTCGTCATCTGCTTGACGAACTTTAATTAAGCCAACGTTATTAGACTCGGTTACTGATAGTGTAACTGGATATTTTACTACCAAATTTCATCACTCCTAAAAATCAATATGTTCGCGCGGATTGATAAAATCATCCGAACTTGGCCAAGGCCCATTTGTAAAAAATTGGAAATGCAAATGCGGGCCAGTGCTAGGGCCTGTAGTCCCCATGTTGCCGATTTTTTGACCCTGATTTACTGTCTCATCCTGGCTAACGCTTAATTGACTTAAATGTGCGTAGCCAGTATACAATCCATCACTGTGTTTAATAACCACATAATTCCCATACCAATCTGGATAGCTTCCAGAAATGACAACTTCACCAGCAGCTGAAGCATAAATAGGAGTTGTAGCATTTCCGTTAACCAGATCAATACCATTATGCAAAGTATATTCACCTGAAATGGGGTGTGTTCTATAACCAAATTCACTTGTGACAGTTACTGGCTTACTGATTGGTACTACATAGCCGGTACTTTCGTTTACTTGCACATACTGACGAATCATTGCTGCGTAGTGAAAGTTACCACCGTTTAGGTACAAGTAAGTACGTCCGTCAGCTTGCGAGACTGCATTGACATATGAGTAAGTGGCACCAGTTGTATTGCCTAAAGAAGGCGCAACTACATCACGAGAATATACTTCAGCAAGGTCAGTAGTGTTTTTACCGCCTCTGTTTGCTAACCACGGTATATAAGCACTACCGAAGTTGTAACCTTGCATTACGCCCCAGATATCCACGTTTTGATCTTGCCCATTTTTGATTTGTTCAGCCAAATGTTTACATCCTTGTTTTACAGAAGCCTCACCACTCAACGTATTTGGCGCCAGTCCTGCAGACTCAGAAGATTGCATAATATCGTCTGAACCATTGGTGCCAGGGTTTTCAACCATGATTAAGGCATAAGCTAAACCGATATAATCTGAAATACCATAGAATTTAGTATACTTTTCAAGCCACGCAACAATATTCGCATTTCCTGTGATATTGCTGCCGATATTGATTGGATCGTATGTTGATCCACTAGGACCAACACCACCACCCGAACCACCAGGATACACTTGCTGCCCATTTATTTTTAAATCTCCACGAACATCCAAGTTGCCTGACAACGTTATGTCTCCGATAATACGAATGTTATCATCAATCAAATACAATCCTTTGCCATTGCCCAAAATGATACCTGTGCCAGTTTTTGCGGATAGTGCAATATAATCATTATCTGCATCACCGCGAATCATCAAAGCTTTCCCGTCCATCGAAACAGGACCATCTTGATCCACTAAGTCCGGAAATGGTTCGCCGGCGGTTCCGATAGTACCAAGCGATTTTTCACCACTCCAGAATTGCAGACCTTTTTTGGTAAGTTCCATAATTTTTAGATCATCATTCCAAAGTTGCAAAGTTCCGGAAACCATACGTAGCAAGTCACCTAAGCCATTAAAGGAGATTTCCATAATATCTGTTTGTATTTTCCCAGCACGAATAAAGTCTGCGTTCAAGGTACCGTCAATTCCCCATGCATTAACAAAAGGACCAAGCCAACCTGTTCTAGAAAAGCCTAAACCTTGATTGTTGATCGCAATTACATCCTTAGCGGTATCCCGTGAATCTGTATCCATATAGTAAGTTGTATGGGGTTTGTTTTTTGGATATTGCAAAACACTGCCACCTTCAACACCATTAATCAAATTGGTTACGTAGTCCACAAATTCAGACATATACCCCTTCTTAGTCAAAGTTTTGATGGTCTCTTGCAATTCATAGCTTTGCTTGGTGTAAAATGCCATTTGAGCATCACCGGCATAGATTTTCTTGTTCTTTTCGGTCAAAGAATCATACACAACACTGTTAATTTTGGTTTCGATATGGATATCATAAAGCTTGTGATAAACAGAAAAAGTGTCAAACAATCCATAATTCCGGATTTTGGCAAACTCTTTTGCCTCTTCGGAATCAGTTAGTTTTTCTACCTCTAACTCAATACTGATTTTTGGCTTATCGGATCCGGAATTTATTGATTTAAAATAATTGGCAGCAACTCGATTAAGACTTGCTAAATCTTTTACTCCCTGCTCTTCGGTGAATTGAATATGCTTGGAATAGACATCAGGATAATTAGTTGCCAAATCAGATAAAACCGCGTTTCCGTAAATACGCTTTGTCGTTCCATCATCGCTATTTTGCAAATCAGCATATGGCAACACTTTGGTAACAATACTGGACCAATCAAATTTAACCTTTAGCCCAATTAAATCTTTACCATAGCGAACAGTACCGACATTATCGCGGCCTCTTCTTCTCAGCAGAGATAGCTTGAACGGTTCCCGTTTGATTTCTCCGCCCCAATATTGCAACATACTTCCTTGTTCACCGGCAATGCAACTTAGCACGTTACGAGCTTCAAAAACAGTGCTAGAAGTAGTTTGGATATCAGAAAATAGTTTCACATCACTTGGCTCGTCCATCCCATTTTCAATGGCGGCCATTGCTTCAGTACCATTTTTTGAGTCAATAGCCACATGCTGCACTTCCCGATTTCCAAGTTTATATGTTCGCGACTGTCCATAAATCAAAATAGTATTACCGATTGTATCCTTGTAAGTATTCTTGATTTCAAAGATATGATATTCCTCTTGATCGTTCGGCTTGGCTTTAATTTGGTAGCCATTCTCAAAATAATTCGAAAATCGGCTGATTAAAGGATGTTCAATCTCGACCTCATATTTGCCATTCGCTTGTTCTGTCACATCACATCGAGTGGTATCTATCATGATCCCTAGGCCGTTATGACTAAAGTCTTTTTCAGTTGGTTCATAAATTCTAGGTTTCAAACTTTTGTCCACCACCTTGGCATTAGTCTAAATTCTGTGACATTTCCTTGCCACCTTATAGTTGTAAGACCTTCAGGTAAAATCGGGAAATCAATAAACTTGGTCTTGTTATCTTGACTTTCAAGTATTCCATCAACAATGCGATATGATTCCTCTAATGAAGAATCGATGATTATTTCATTGCCAATATTGGTTAACTCAAATTTTTTCTCATTGATCCAAAAAGAGATATCCCCCGAACCTAAAACTTGTATTTTAGGTTTCGCAGGATACTTTTCAATATTGTGTATCTTTTTCTCGTTGCTCAACCATCTAAGGCCTGTTCTTGATTGCTTAAATGGCCGTAGGCTGATTGTGAACTCAAATGGTACCCATTCAGCATCCTTGTGTGTTCCGCTGAACACCGGCGGGCTTACCACAACCGCTTGATAAATATAATGTGCATCAAAGCTGTACGTAAAATCAGAGTAATTAGACATATCCAACCAAGATCTTATCCGGTCTTCTAAATGTGGTACATGATCCAAACTTTCCGCTTTTGCAGTACATTGGATTTTCCATTCAACATTTTTGTAATAGGCGAAATCTACTACAACCGAATCATTGCCGGGTCTTGGTTTCAATTCTATGACACGCCCCGCTGAAAGGCGCTGTGGTCTTGAACGCAAGTAAGCATTGAACTCCTCACTGTCCAAACCATTAATTTTAAATTGACCTGGTTTAAGTCCCACTAAAAACGCCTCCCATCGGTGCATCTTCTCTATCCTTTAATTCCTTGATAAATGTGACAAGTTTCTTAGCCATGTCCATCAGCTGTAAATCTGTTAACTCGCCCAAGGCTTGTAAAGTGATATTAAAAATATCCCCTGATTTTTTGTTTCCGTTTCCGTTTGCTAAGTCATCTGTGATTGCTTCTGGATTTATCGCATTTGGATTAATTTGGTTTAAATCTACATTTGCACCTAAGTTACTAGTATCAAAAGTAAGTTTATTTGCTGCAGCGGTTAATGCATCCTGCATTGTGTAGGCATCTTCTTCGATACCTTCCGCAATACCTTGCGGAATGAATTTACCTACTGCATCACGCCCCCATCCAGACGGTGAATGAATATCAAAGAAACCAAGTACATTATCTTTGAATCCACCAAATACGCCTTTTGCAGCTTCCCATAGACCACCAGCAGCATTGCTGATCCCTTGGCCGATACCTTTGATGATATTCATGCCAACGTCGCCCCAATCGACAGAGGTGAACTCATCGATGAATCCTGTGATAAGTTTCCAACCTACCTCTCCTAATTCGGAAATATAGCTTAAGAAACCATCAATAAGAGCTACCATGATTTGCGGCACTGCTGCTAAGATAGCAATAATGATTTGCGGCAAGTTCTCAACCAACGCGATAAATAAGGTAACACCCGCTTTAATTAATTCTGGGGTTGCATCGCTGAGTGCTGAAATCACAGAAGTGATGATTTGAGGTATAGCTTTAACGATTGCTTGGATAATTGTTGGCAATGCCTCTACCAAAGCAACCAACAGTTGTATACCCGCTTCAATGATCATCGGAATGGATCCAATGAAGAAACTTACCAAACTATTGATAATAGTCGGTAACGCTTGAATCAGCATAGGTAGCGCTGTAATCAGTCCTTGTGCTAAACCTACAATCAATTGCAATGCCGCATCCAACAGCATAGGTAAGTTATTGATCAATCCTTGCACAATTGTAATTAACACTTGAACTGCTGCCGGTATTAATGTTGGCAAAGCTTGTGCGATACCTGCAACCAAAGCCGTAATAATCTGCATGGCCACATCTATAAACAGTGGTAGGTTATCAACAATCGTCTGTACAAGACTCAATAGCGTATCAACCACCACCGGAATCAGTCCTGGCAGAAGAGTTAGTAACGTTTGCAAGACTTGATTAAAAAGATCGGTAACCGCCGATAGTAAAGTTGGCAATAAGTCAGCAATCGCAGTTAACAAGCCATTTAACAGTGGTGGTAAGGCAGATACAATGGTACCTAAAACAGGAGTTATGTTTTTAACCACGTGTCCAAACTGTTCAACCAGATTATCAACCAGTTTACCTACGTCAGCATCTGCATTCCCCATTCCAGCTAGGAGATTTTGCCATGCTGAACTCATTCCTGCGATAGATCCACTTATAGTTTCTGTAGCTTCCAATGCAGTAGTACCTGTGATCCCCATTTCCGTCTGCATGACATGGATAGCTTCTGTTACATCAGCAAAACTGGAAATGTCGTACTTTATACCCGAAATTTTTTCAGCATCAGCTAGGAGACGTTTCATTTCCTCTTGAGTACCGCCGTATCCCAGCTTAAGGTTATCTAGCATTGTATAGTTTTGTTTAGCAAACCCTTGGTAAGCATTTTGGATACTACCGATGTCTGAACCCATTTTATTGGCGTTATCAGACATATCGGTTACAGCTTGATTCGCCACGTCTGCCGCTTTTGAGGTGTCTCCACCTAGCGATTGAAGCAAACTAGCACTAAAGCCTGTGACGGTCTCCATGTACTCATTTGCTGATAGACCAGCTGTTAGAAATGCATCATCAGCGAATTGTTGCACCTTTTTAGATGCATCACCAAACAGCGTATCTACCCCACCTACAAGCTGTTCGTAATCAGCGTAAGCGGATATGACTTTTTGACTTAGGCCGACTGCAGCCGCTCCTGCTACACCAGCTGCAACCGCCATACCAGTACCGATTACTTTCAGACCGCCGCCAATTTTACTGAACATGGAGGTTGATTTTTCGGCTTTGCCTGTTGTTTCGTCAATGGCATCATTTGCTTTTTGGTTATCAGCATCAATGGTCCCAAACATTTCAAAGACATTAAACGCCAAAGCCATCACCTCCCATGTCTTCTAACATTGCTAATGCATTTTTAGCGGCTTTTTGAGCCTCTGTTTCTACCTGCTCTTTTGGTCTAGCACTTTCAATGATTTTTTGTTTAAAATCACCAAATGAATCAGTACGAAACGGATTAGATAGATAGATTTGCCACAGTTGATCATCAAATTCACCATCGAATAGCACGGATAGAAATTCGGGCAAGTCTTTCCACTTGATCGTGGACAACAAAAAAGAGACATCGTTATATCTTTTGAATAACGTGTCCCTAAACTTGTGCATGCCGCCGTGATTTTGAATTAAAAGAGCAATTCTAACGCTTCTCGTAATTCCGGCTTTAAGAAAAAATCCTTCACCAGCAATCCGTAAGTAACAATATTTGTTTTTCCGATTTCTTCAGGTGTTTTCCCAGTCAAATCTGCTAAAAGGCCATTTAGTTCAGCTTTGATTTCACTAGAATGACTCATGATGAATTTTGCTGCCTTAGCTACTAAATCAAAGCTTTGAGCTGAGATATCTGATTGGATAGCTTTCACTTGTTCTGCAAGCGATTCTTGCTCACCCTCAGATTTTTTGCTAGCTACCAGTGCCAAACCTTGCGCTTTTTGAGTTTGGATTTTGGCAGCATCTTTTTGTTTTAGGAAGTCAGTCACTAATTCAGTGACATTCAAAATTTGAACAATTTCGATCACTTTGAACAAATCATTGGCTTCGAGTTCACGCATGGAATACCCCAACAACCGTTCTTTAATTTTATTGTTCTTTTCAGCTGCTTTGATCTCAGCAGCTTTTTTTGCAGCTTCAATCTGGTCTATGGTTAATTGATCATTGGTTTCACTCATTTAGCTTTTTCCTCCTCTGGGGCACCGTCTACTTTTTTGGTTGTTTTGGCAGTTTCTTTTTTAACCTTATCGGTTTCGATTGGCTCAATTAGCACTTTTTTCAGTTTGTTGTTATCAGTGGATAGTTCTTTGATTCGTTTTTTGTCTTTATTGGTGTAAATATCACCTGACCAATATTTAACGCCTTTTTCAATAAATGGATAAATTACTTTATATTTCAAATGTACTCATCCTTTCTACGGCTCTAATTCAGGCTCTTTGGGCATTAGGATCTTGACTGGTAAAGAGGTAGTAGTCACATCCTCCATTGGCGTACGAGCAGCAAATGTCAGCGGATAAATCGCTTCTGCTTTGTCTTTCACTTCAAATTCCAATCCAGACGTGCAGATAGCAAAATCCATGATGATAATAACCGGCTTGTCTGATCCGCTAATTGTGCCGATATAGCCAAGATTTTCAATGTAATCTGACTCTTCGATTTTCTGTTTAGGCGTGATCACATCATATCCGGCTGGATATTTCTCATCATCCGATTCTTCTACATCAGCAAAAAGGGCCATCTTGACGTTGTCACGAGTGTGTTCAATGACATTCACTTCAAAGGTCCCTTCGCTTGACTCAATCATGTCACCGCCTACTGGTGTGGTAAATACACCATCAACTTCCACTTGGCGTAAATTGTTCTTTAAAGACAACTTAGATCCACCGCTTGTTGCTCCAAGTAGATCATATGTCCACTTTTTAGCCGTAGCATCCCAGGTTAAATTCCGAACTAACGCACCTGCATTTAAAAGGTAGCGCTTGGGTGTATCAGCAGTATAGCCACTTTTAGGTAAAGTATCGCTAGTAATTGCCATTCTAAATCCTCCAATCAAATTTGGCGTAAAGCCTTATATTCCGACGTTGCAAAGTGTCTGATCCAGTCGGCACATCATTGTCCGCGTCATACTGTATCTGAACCAAAAACTTATCTGTCACTTGATAGAAAGGCTCATTGTTAAATGATTCCATCATTGCTGACAGTGCTTTTTCGATTGCTACGTCGCTCTTGTTGTTATCAAACAGATCAACATCAATAAAGAATCCTTGTCCTGCAAAGTGAGTCGGCTCACCAGTCAGAGAAAAGGTTTGATAAGGATACACAACAGTTTTATTTTTGTTCTTTAGATAGTGCGTTTCGGGGACAATCTCACTGAAAAGCCCCGTTAAATAGTTGATTACATCAATACGTTGGCTCATCAGCTAAATTCCTCCAAATATTTCTTTTGCTAACGCTTCTATTTGTGATTTGTTTTTACGAAATGATGGTCGTAAATAGGGTTGGGGTTCTTGTCCCCAAGTGAAGAACCATTCCCCACTTGGATCCTGATAGACCCAACCACCTTTACGTCCCATTCCATTTTCAGCAAATTCACCCGTTCCCATTTCTACATATATGGCATATTCAACGTTTGTTCCTACATAACCAATCAATTCCGCCTCATCAACAACATAATCAATGGAATTTCTTAGTCTAGCTGTATGGACTGCTGCTAATGCAACGGCTTGCCCCTCAACTAACATGCAAGTTTGAAAAAGCCATTGAATCGTTGCTTCCTTTAAAACTTCTTTGGCTTCGTCAGAGTGATCAAGAAATTTCATTAAGCCCACCTCTTACAATAAATCTCAAGGTGATCAGATAATTCCATCACATCATCGACATAGGTTATTTCGTATTCAATGCCTGATCTTGGGTTAAGAATGCGATCGGTAGATAATATTTCAAAGCTTGTGTCTTCTGTTAAAAATATATGGCTAGACGTGGCCAGAAGGCTATTTTGGTAGGTTTGTTCATCAGAGCCTGTGATCATATCCAACCAACCTAAAATCTCGTGTACCGTTTGCCATTCAACGATAGGCTGATTCAATTCATCTTTTTCACCAGTTTCCTGTTCACGTCTGATTTCAAAGGGAAACATCGAACCACCTACCATTTCAATAGCTTGTATTTGTTAATGAAAGACATTAAAGTAGCTGGATAGCCATTGACTGACTCACCGCTGTTCTGATCATAGTAAGTCTCAGACATTCGAGAAACAGTCTTGGATTTCAATCCAACTTTATCGCGCATTTTAGCATCATAGGTCAAGAGTTTTCTAACCCCTGACAATATATCTGCCGGATACTCGATCTTGGTTAAAAAAGCATCTGGATCTGTCCCAGTGAATAATCTAGGGTTTCCTTCTAGATTTATAAGTTGCCCATCGATCGCATCCACAACATACAAACCATCGTTCCACTTACTGCCTGAAACTTGAATAGTATCTTCTGCCCTAAGACCTTGAATATCACCCAAAACGGTAATCGTCGTTTCATTTTCGAATCGTATTTGTTTAAAACGGACCTTCCGATTTTGAAAAGGATTATTAGTCAGCATTCGAATTGATTTTTCGATACCATCTAGATCCTCTTGAGTCGTATCAGGATAAATCTTCTTTGCATCTTCCAAGGATATGATCATAAGTCTGTCTCCTCTCTAAAGGAAAGAGGACAGCCTATTTGCCATCCTCTTTTTTTGCAGCAGCATCAGTTGCATCTTTTTTTGATTCTTTGACCTGCTTTTTCAATGCTTTGTTTTCAGCTTCCAGTTTGGCGATTTGTTCTTTTGAATCGTCACTTTCCTTCACTACAGCATTGTACTCAGCAATTGAATACGTCCGGCCGCCAGTAGCAGGTTCTACTACATCAAACTTCCCTTTTTTAACTTCGACTACATCGTAACCTTGTTTCAAATAATAGTCCTTTTCTTGTTCGGAGATAGTCAGTACCCGATTTTCCTTTTTAACTTGCATTATTCTCCACCCCCTGCTTCAGCTGCAGGTTCAATTACAAATTCAAGACCAGCTGATTTTTGTTCGAATACTAAAACGTCATCATACGATTGTTCATAGTATAAATAGTTCCCAGAAGTCTTAGCAGAAGGCTCATCCAAGGCAACAAAGTCATATTTTTGAGGTGCCGCCATACATGGAATATGGATCAACATCATTTGGATTTGTTGAGAACCAGTGATATCTTTTGCCCCATCAGTAAAGTCATACAACGTTTTGAAGCGTCCAGAAGGTACTGGCAAGATTTCCACTTCATCCAAACGTGAAACACGACGATCGATAGTTTGGTTATTGTTTTGAACTGATAATGAACGCGAAATACCTTCTGCCTGTTTCAAAACTTTTTTGATTGTAGGCGTTACATAAAGGACGCGGCCTTCAGTAGGCACTTCTGCATCGTCCATCTTCAGCATTAAGTCATCGAAGGTATCTAAAACATTTGAGGTAGTTAATTCTAACTCAGTAAACGAATTTGCTCCGTCAATCGCTTGTTTGCGAGCGAATAAACTTGAAAACATTTGTTTATCCATTTCAGGAATCTTTTCAACGTCATTATAAGTTTTGGTGATATTGGCAATTGACGTTACATAGTTCGTCTCATCAATATCTGATGGATCCACCAAAGTTGACCAATAACGCTCATTTTGCAACGTGTACTCTTCCCATTGGTTTTCGTAGTTCGCATCAATTCCTGTGATTGTTCTACGTGTACGGTCCTTACGACCAGATAAAATCAATAATTTAGGTAATTTGATCGTTTTAGCACCAGTGAACTTGATTAATCCATTCGATGGTGAATTCCAAAGACGTTGAGAATACAACAGTCCATTTTGCGAGTAACGTGTTTGTAACGCTGTTTGATACGCTGTTGCGTAGTTAATAATTGCTGCCATTTATTTTTCCTTCTTTCTTTTATTTGTTTTGTGGTAAATCTGAGGTGAATGCATCTACCATTGCTTGTGTTGGATCAGGGTCAGACTGCTTACCATTGCCAGGGTTTGGATTGATTCGTTGGAAATTGTCTAACGGATTCGGGTTATTATTTTGTTGATTGTTATTCGGATCTTGGTTATCATCCGTACCTTGAAAATAGGTGGGAATTTGTGCTTTCAAATCTTTCACTTTATTATCCAAGTCCTCAATCGACTTACCGTCCTCCGAAAGGCTAACTTCTCCCAATTTAAAACGCGCATATTCTAGATCTGTAACGCCTGCTTCTGTTAAAGCCGCATTTACTAAATCGTCAATAGTACGTTGGTTGGCTTGCCCCTCAAGTTCTGAAACGCGGCTTTCTGCTTGCTCTGCACGCTGTGTCAAATTTTGAATTTCTTCACTATTCACCGCTGCATCTAATTGTCCTTCGAGTTCAGTCGCACGATTTTCTGCTGCAGTCAGTCGTGTTTGAACTCCTTGGACAACTCGTGCATGATCCGCCACAACAGCATCAACCTGTTCCTCAGTTAAACCTAATACTCTTAATTGCTCTCTGTTCATTTCTATTGCTCCCTTACGCTTTTTTGTACAGTGCAACGACACTGTGGGTTGATATTTTTGACGGCATATCTGCCGGATAAACCTTTTAACGTCATGTTTAGGACAAAATAAAAAGGCCTAATAAATGATCAGGTCCCTAGTCTTCAGATGACATAATTTTGTCTAGTTTACCGCTTTGAGCAAACTCAATCAGTTTTTCTAGTGTTTGCATATCTACTTTGTATTTCCCAATGATAATGGTTGGTTCCAATGCTTGGCTTACTATCATAGGCGTGCCGCTAATAATTAGCGATTGCTTTTTGCCTATAGTATCTGCTTTTACTCCGGTCATTTTACTTCCTCCCAACTCTTAGATACTACTGTAGCCCCATTGGTTTCATACCATTTGACCGATTGCTGCAGGTTAGGCAACGTGTGGCTGATCATAGCAATTTTCAAAGTCGATTCTTGTTCCTGTAAAGATTCGACAATTTCCACACTCACATGGTTGCCATTCCAGACAGGTTTAATTTCCGTCAGCGTGACCTTACCATTTGAATCTTTCAGTTCATTCTTTACAGAATATCGACTATTTTCATCTTCAATTGCTTTTTTGTACGCACCAGCAAGGCATGTTGGTACTTTCAAGGTTAAAACCGCTTCATGGAAGTCATTCATGTCTGTTCCTCCTTTATTTTTTCAATTTTTTAATGATATCATCTAGCATCTGGTCCCATTTCTGTGAAGCCGTTGGAAAAAGCTCATACATCATTTTTCTCGAATCTTCATTAGCCACAGTTTCAAACATGTGGGCAAAAAATTCTGTTTCTTGTTTGCCAGAAGTTTTCCAGTATTTCAAACCATGGCCAGATCCTAATGGACCTTCTATGAATGCGCCAGTAGACTCCATCATGTCTGATAAAGAAGAATACATAAATGGATTTTCTTCTGCGAGCTTCTTATATTTGCGAACGATGTCGCTTTGTTGGAAAATAGTTAATTTTTTCGGGTTTTTCACCTTCTGATGATTTTTTCCATTCGCAGCCTCTAGATCACTATTGAACAGATCTAATAAATCGTCCTTGATTGCCTTTTTGATCTTGTAACCTGGAATCGCTGAGATATTATCAAAGTCACTATCTAATATTTCAACACTCGTACTATCAATAAAATGCCC
This sequence comes from Enterococcus salsurae, assembly GCF_054784955.1. NCBI lineage: Bacteria > Bacillati > Bacillota > Bacilli > Lactobacillales > Enterococcaceae > Enterococcus > Enterococcus salsurae. Next base: position 214,191 of record NZ_BAAHWY010000005.1, read on the forward strand.
CAATTCGTGATAGACAGTTTGCATAGGCTTATTATCGTGACTACCTTTAAACGCTTTTTCAGACAACTGAATAGTATTGCCTTGTCTGTAGCTTTTATCGTTAGATAATGCGTTGAAGGATAATTGATCTCCCAATTCGAGGAGCAGTGTTTTTACACGTTCGTCAGGGATTGCATCGAAGCTCTCCAAGAATGATGAATAATTCTCACTTCCGACCATTTCTTCCATGTTTGTTTTTCCGAAAACTTTGGCTTGCTTAGTATTTGGTTGCTGAACGCTTTCTTTTCTATCTGCCCACTCCTGATAATTCTTGTATTCAGAAACTTCACCAGTTGCATTGTCACGTCGCAGTTTCGGTTCATATCCTTTGATCACATTGATTGTACGGCACCGACAGTTGCAGTCCTCGCTCGCCACACCAAACATATGCGGTTGCAAAGTTTTCATGCCAGCAATCTCAAAATAATCATCGATATCTCGAATCTGGCCATCAAGTTGTCTGTGCGTGTTCCTGGTATCACCATCTAATGTTGATATCCATTTCTTTTGCGCCTTGATACCAAGATCTTTGGCATGCTGTTGTGACTGCTGACGAGTAACACTTGTGACACGCCCTGATTCTGTTCGTACGATATTCATGGCTCTTCGATAATTGGCCCCACCAATTTCAGCAATCTGGGCAGCCATTTTTTGAGTTGACCACCCTTTACCAAAGCCCCTTACAAGCACTCTGTTGAGGTTTTTCTTCATCTTTGATGAATTACCCTTTAAACGAGCAGAAAGCTTCCTGCCCGCAACTGGTGTATTGATTATGGTAGTGATTTGCTTTTCTGTTAGCATGGAAAAGGAAAGAGGTATTTCCTCGGTCATTTCGAATTCATAAAAGAGTTCGTTATAAGCAGTCCCGGCATCATGCGTCAAAAAATCATACATACTACGTTGCTGGTTTCCTTCGAGTTGGTTAGCTTTGGCATACATTTGACTACGAATCGACTCAAGGCGCTCCTTTTGCAGCTTTTTACTGAATTTATCATCTTTTTCAATCTGATCATTCAGTTCAATGATTTCCTTTGTCACTTCGTTGGCCAAATCTTTATATAAGGCTTGCAACTCTTTGCTGATATTTGATTCGGACTTATTGAGTAGTGATTCTATTTCCTTCTGGTACTTCGACATCAGGAACCACATCCTCTTCATAGTCTTGTTCATCCATCAGCTTCTTGATCTCTTCATAATCAAGATCAAAGACTTCGCAGATGTATTTGAGTACTGTTTCATCGTCCAAACGGACTGCAGCATTCAAAATGTTGTCAATTTCGATCTGTTTGCGCTCTGCTTTGGTCTTCTCACGTTCCTCAACTTCTGTTTCATCGATCATTGTGTCACGAGTGATTATGATTTCCAAATCAGATGTATCATATGCAGTATTATGGCGCTGATTGATATCCGCAACGATCAATTCGAGCATTTGTTTGATGATCTTTCGCAAGCGGATCTCTGCTTTATTACACTTTAGGTCTAACAAGGTGTATCTGGACTGGATAACCACATTTGTCACATTGCCATCACCGACCTGTGACGAATCAAATCCCATGCCAAACTTGTAGATACCCTCTTTATCAACCGTCAATTTGGCTTTACGAGCATCAACGGGGATGTTGACAGTATGGACATCAAGACCACCATTATCTCCGACACCAACGGCTCCGCGCGATCGTAGGTTGTTGATCAATTGTTCATAGCCGTCACCATTGAAACCTTTTACTGCAAAAAATGGCTGATCAAAGTCCTGTAAATTATTGGACAATGCACAAGCCATTAAATCATAGTCATCAATCAGTGGTTTAATCGGATCTAAATCAGTAGTTTGGTATTTATTGTTGTCATATCGTAGAAAGGGAATAAAATCAGCAACGCCAAGCGCATTCCCAATTGATCGTCCGTATGCTTCTTTGGTTTCTGGGTTCAATCTTGTGTCATGGTACAAAGGATTGACTTCCACCTTAGGATCAAGCTTAAAGCTTTGTAAATAGCCGCCTTCGCTAATGAAGTACCAGACTTTCTCACTATCCCACAACTCCGAACGAGTGACACGCATCGTCTTGCCATCTTGATAGATGTCGGTATCATAGTAGCGGATAATAGCAATCAAATTGTAATCTGCATCATAGATTTCGATTACTTTTAGGCTATCAGCCACTTGAAACGACAAGCGATCCTCACCTAACTTCGTATAAACGAATTCATAACCCTTTTGGCTGCCACCTTCGACCAATTCTTGCAGCATCAACTGAAAGTCCTCGTCAATGTATTGGTCAAGTAATTCCTGTAGCCCTTTTTGTTCTGTCTTGATTTCAACAGGATTTGACAACAAGTATTGGACCTTTTGATCAATTAGCTCTGTCAAATAGCCATGTGGTATTTTGATGTTGCTTCTTGATGTTTCCTCATGTACCTTGCCTTCATTGTCCATATAGAACAATCGGAAGTGTAAAATATCATGTTTGTATTGGTAATAATCGACACCCTTACGCATTTTTCGCTTATAGCTTGCTGTACGATCTGAATTCACTGCTTGTTGCACTGCAGATGCTAACGTCTTGGGTTCCTGAGATAAAAAATATTTCGGATCCAATGAAGAATCACTCCTTTCTTTTGATATAATCACTTATAGAAGGTGAGGTGAAAATGTGAGACATGAGGATAATCTAATTTATTACACTCAAGAAGTTTGCATGAACGGCCATCAAATATGGTCTGATAGCGATCGAGATAGTGACCCAAAGCCTAATCAGTATTGTGAAGATTGTGGAAAACGAATAATTTGTACCTGCCAAAAATGCAATAAACCTATTGACGGAGAAATATTCGAAAGCGATATGTTACCGATTGAAATAAATCCATCTGTTCCAAATTTTTGCAGGCATTGCGGAGAGCCTTATCCATGGACTGTATCAATTATGGATAGCACAATCGAGCTGTTAAATCTAGATAGCTCCCTTTCCAACAAGCAAATAGCAAGTGTCGAAAAGTCCATACCTGATTTACTTGTAGACACCCCCAGAACAAAGGTTGCTGCAGTTAAATTCAAACAGATATTAAGCGGAACAGGATCCATAGTGAAAGATGGTTTAAAAGAACTCTTAGTTGATGTTGTCTCTGAAACGGCAAAAAAAATGTTGTTCCCCTAAAAGTCTTCTATTTGAAGGCTTTTTTAGTACAACCATCCATCTGGTTTGAGTACCGTATAACAAAAATACCTAACAGCATCCATAGCATGGTCATTTTGCTTGGTAGGTTTATCTTCCCCACGATTGACAGCCTTCACATCCCAAATATAGGCACTAAACTCTTTCAGAGTGTTAATACAATTCGGTGCGAAAGCTATTTTATCTTCATTCAAAAGAGACCCAACGAATCTTATACCGTCAAGCACATCGTTATTGGCTTTTCTGATGAAGTATCCATATTTTCTTAGTTCAGCAATAAAGGAAGCTGCTGATGGGTCAATGATGATTGCTTTTGGCTTTATGCCACCAAGAAACTCAACTAAATCGGCAGCAAACTCACTATCAGTTTTTTGTTTCTTCTTATCTCTACCAGAATAGTAGTATTCTCTGACACATACCCATTTTCCATCTTTGCTTTTTTGCCACATTAGAAAGACGGTGGCATTTTGCGTACCATAGTCAACACTGACATAGGTTTCACCAGTCGCAAGATCAAAAATTTTTTGATATACATGCTTCGCTTGATCAAACATATCGTAAATAATGCCTTCAGCGACCGTCCAAAGACCTAAAATATATCGTTGGTAAAATACACCAGAATACATATTCCGATATCTTTGCTTAATTGTTTCATCCAAACTAAGGTTGTCATCCATGGTAAAATGGAGATATACTAGGTTCTTTTCTTTTAGCTTATCGATCCAATTGATTTTGAACCAGTGATATGGACCATCTGGGTTGCAGTTAAACCAAAACTTGGAACCTTTCTCGGAACAACGCCCAGTCGCTTGGTTTACAAATGATTCTGGCATAAGCGCTACTTCATCAAAGAACATGCCAGCTAATGTAATACCTTGAATTAAGTCTTGCGATCGTTCATCCTTACCACCGAAAATATAGAAGTAATTGGTCTTACCTTTTTTTGTGACTTCTAACATATTGTCAGCACGATGGTCTTTGTAACGATAACCTCTCGATAGAAGCATTAGCTTTAGCCAAAAAAGCACGTTCCTTCTAAATGATCCGATAGTTTTACCAGCCATTCCAAGGTTTTTGCTGTCAAATGTTGACATAGCCCACATGACATAAGATAAACACATTGAAATAGTTTTGCCTGAACGAATAGCGCCATCGGCTATGATTCCATCTTTATCTTTGACAGCAGACTTCTTGGTCCACCAAGTAAGAATCATCTTCTGTTTTTTGCTGAAAGGTTTGAACTTAAATACTGCCTGTTTTACTCTTCTGGCCATAGTTCTTCACCTTCAGATTCCAAAGCTTCCAAGAACCCATCATCTTCCATATCAAACTCTTCACTGCCATCCTTATTCTTAGCAATAGCCGCTGCAATCTGCGCTTCTCGCAATCGATCACCGCCAAGATATTTCATGAGTTCTGACATTGCTTTTTGCTTGTCATAGAGTTTGACAGAAACTCCGTCTTTGCCTTTTTTGACTTCTTGAATGAGTGTGCCATCAACTTCATTGGAGTTTTTTAAAGCCACAAATGAGGTTAAGTAAGTAATTGGTTCACCTGTTTCAGGATCTAAAACAGGAACTGGTTCAAAATCTTCGTTCAACTCTGTTTCGACCTTAACTTCATTGCCAAACTCAGTAAAGTCAGTAATGTCCGCAAATGCTTGCTTTACATACTCATGAATCAGATCTTTAATACCGACAAAAGTATCTTGTTGCAATTCTGCTTTAAGTCGATACAATTCCTTTTTTATGTTAGGATTTGCAAGGGCTCTACTTCCTTCTGTCCTAGCGGTATTATAGGCACATTGATTGGCTTGTTGATAAGCCTTGGTGGCATTGAAGCTTTGTAAGTAATAAAGACAGAACAACTTTTGTTGCTCTGTTAGATCGTCATTGTCTATTACTGGTTGCACCTCTTTTTTGTGTGCAACCTTTCCTTTCTTGGTTGCAACCTTTTTTTCAGGAGGTGCATTCCACTTTCTAGACTTCCAAGACTTAACTGTATTGATAGATACCTCATACTTGGCGGCTATGTCTTTGTACTTCATGCCTTTTTGATAATCTATGTATGCTAACTCCCATTTTTGCACATCAACGCCACCGCCTTCATAATGTTTTTAACAGCAAAAAAACGGCCCACATTAGGACCGCTTTCTTTTTCATCTTTACTTAGTAGGAAGTATCAAAGATTGTGTGAGTAATCTAACAGACAACTCCCCAAAGTCACTGGTGAGGACTTGAACCTCACTTACGAGTCGTACACATCTTATGCATAGCCTCTCCATTTCCCCGGTCTGGCACAGCAACATAATAAAAAGACGGCGTAGCGAATGAAGAGAGGAGTGAACTCAACTCCGTTCTATTTTAATTTTTTGGTTGCCGTCTTAATTAAAAACAGGGCGCTGTGTAATGAATTTTCAGAAAGGAGAAATCTGCCAACAATCATAAAGGAGTGCGCCCTGATATTTACAATGATTGATAATATATTTTAATACATAAAACCGATGATAAACCGCATGTAATCCACATAAAAACCACGGCGATTCAGCAATATTCTACTAATTTACCTTTTCGATAGGCTTCTGCAAACTCTATCAACGCAGTAGCTTTGTAATCTTCGATGGTCCTTACAGCATATCCCATCTTATCTGCGATCCAAACATTAGTGTAGCGATCAACAGTACAAAATGAATAATACAAAACTTGACGGCTGTCTAGACTCAATCTCATTAGTGCCAATACGATAGCGTCTCTTTCCGCCTCTGCGTCCATCATTTGAATAATTGCATCTTCTGACTTATTGCCGTTACTAGGTGTTTTAGGCATGTCAGTAATAATTGGGGAACGGACATCTATCTTTGAACGACCAGCAATCCGTTCCCAACGTCGATAATTTTTCAAAATGTTTCTTGCGTTCTGCCTAGTTCTTCGAAAATCTACTTCTCTTAATAGCAACATTGCTCAATCGCCCCTTTATTTGGTATAATGAATTTACCTTGGCGGGGACAAAATCATTATTTTGGGGGGCATTGGGCGATTGCTTAATGCTTTTTATTTTGCGTTTTTTTCAATCTCTTTTAACTGCTCTGTGACGATCACTTCGATGATCAAAGCCATCTTGTTCCAAATGATTGCTTCTTCCATAACTCTGCTCCTTTTTATCGGTAGCCTTGCCGATCACGACACTCCCCACCATTAGTAAAACGAATCCTAAAAACACTAACACTGCAATTGTCATAGTTATCCTCCTGCTTCCATGGCGTCTCTTGCTAACGGGTCATTGATAATAATCTTGTACTTAGTTTCCAGCAGTTGCAGTTCTGATTCCAGTTTAGCAATCTTGTTCTGTTGATTTTTAATCGTGTAGGAGAATGTTGCAACTACCAGAAAAACAAATATGATCAAAATAACTTTATAGACATTCTTCATTGTTTGCCCCTTTCAGTTATCGTATAGGATAGCCAACTTAGACCAGCGATCATCAGCAACAGTATTATGATGATAGAATAATCAACTTTCATTGGCTTGCTCCAATAGTTCTGGGTTATCGTAGATGTTGCCTAAAATAGTTATATCGCTAGATGTTAAGTTAAAATTGTGCAAAAATATTTCTTCTAAATCTTCCGCATCAGGTAAACTCATGGAAACAGAAATACCATCAATTTCACTAGGTATAGGTTTGGGAGTATCGAAATCATACTTGGCATCTTTGATAATCCATGCTGTTCCTGTTTCGTCTTTATCAACCACACCGATCATATGATTTTCTTGGTAATAGCCCATTGGCCACTCTTCCCAAAAGATATCAATGATGTCACCTCTATAAACGTCCTTTTCTTCATCGTCTTCGTGTGAATCTGACATATACCCTTTCAAACCAGTGGATTTCCCAAGTGTCTCAGGCACTATTTCAATTAAATATTCATGTAGTCGTTCTGGCGGATAGGCTACTTTGTCTGTCAAAAGAATAGGAATCATGTGGACCACGTCGCAAAAGCTATTTGGAATCGGAACTCCTACAACCCACTCTCCATTGTCTTTTCTTTTACCTCTAAATTTTGGTATCATTTTATCCCTCCTGTTCGCTATCGCTGACGATTGCGGAATTATCAGTCACTCTTCCTCCTGTTCCAAAGCTCTAGCATTTTCTAGAACGTTGCTAAAAAGGTAACTAAGATTTTCTGTGTCAAGTTCATCAGGATAATTCCACCCA
>NZ_BAAHWY010000006.1:0-209193 GCF_054784955.1 Enterococcus salsurae
GCTCCGGTGAAAGAAAAAGCGTTCGACTTGCATGTATTAGGCACGCCGCCAGCGTTCGTCCTGAGCCAGGATCAAACTCTCATAATGATTTGTTTGAACGATCCAAAGGATCGTTAAGCTCATAAAAATTAAAACTTTGCTAGCTATTGCTTGCATGTATTTGCTTCATATAAATGAAGCGTCCTACACATTGGTTCGTTTGCTTGCTTTGTTCAGTTTTCAAAGGTCTACTGTGTTGCGTTAGCAACTTTTATATCATATCAGAGTGACAAGTGATTGTCAACACTTTTTATAAAATTTTTTTGAATCGTTGTTTTGCAACAACGTGTCGGCTGCCTTAGCAACTTAATCATAATAACAAATGATTTGTTATTTGTCAACAACTTTTTTTAATTAATTTGTTGTCATATCAACAACGATCAATCAATTTATTTTTGCGACTTCGTTATAATATCATCTGTTCTGTTGTGCGTCAACCTTTTTTTCAAAAAAGTTTTTTGAATGTATTAGTTATTTGGCACATGTAATAATATACCAACTTTCATTCCATTCGTCAACCCTAAAACGCTTGATAGAACAACGTTTCTAGATAGTGCGTTTCCAAAGGTATTGGATGCTTATTTCTTTATTTTTGTTCGTTAATTCATTCAAATCACTCATTTCATCCAAACATTGTTCGTGTTTTCTTTTCTGCTTCTCTCGAATTCCTATCATTCTTATAAATTTAAGTCCGAATTTGTTCATTTTGTTGATTATTTGCTAAAATAGAGAAAAGAATATTGTTCCTAGGAGGATACGTATGAAGATATTGGTAGCAGATGATGATAAAGAGATTGTTGAACTATTAAGTATTTATTTACACAACGAAGGATATGAAGCTGTCAAGGCATATGATGGTAAAGAAGCTTTGTCCAAAATTCGTACCACTGCTGAGATCGAACTTCTTATATTGGATATCATGATGCCAGAAATGGATGGCATGCAAGTAGTCAAAGAATTGCGCAAGGAATCGCAAATCCCAATTATCATGTTAACTGCCAAAACAACTGACATGGATAAGATTCGCGGGTTGGTTGCTGGTGCGGATGATTATGTGACAAAACCCTTCAATCCTTTAGAAGTCATGGCTCGTGTGAAATCATTACTAAGAAGGACCAAAATGCAGACCCCTTCAAACCAACCGGAAATATTAGAAGTTAGTTCACTGATCATCAACCGTGACTCTCATGAGGTCAAAACGATCGATGGCAATGAGATCCAACTGACCGCATTAGAATTTGGTATCTTATATTTACTTGCCTCCCACCCTAACCGCGTATTCAGTGCTGATGAGATTTTTGAACGCGTGTGGAAACAAGAGAGCGTTGTTTCTGCGAAAACCGTCATGGTCCATGTAAGTCACCTGAGAGATAAAATCGAAGAAGCAACTGATGGAGAAAAAGTCATTCAAACTGTGTGGGGAGTTGGCTACAAAATAGATGCGAAGTAAACCAGTCGAAAAAAAGAAACGTATTACACTAACTTCTAAAGAAATCAGCGAGCTTTTTGCTGAAGGCATCATTACTGTTGTTCTTTTACTTCTATTAAATGTCGCAATTATTGTCGTTGGTACTTCGGTGCGCGAAAATTCGCCGCTTTTAGTAGAAGCCATCTATGAATCGAAGACAGCATTTACTGATGCATTCAATACTGATATTTTCAGAAGCGGTCGAAATTTTATTCTTCCCTTGTTCTTCCTATTGGATGTTATCGTTTTGTATTGGCGCTTGATCCGTCGTTACCATCAAATGCAGTTACGGCATATTATCAGTGAACTGCATTATATTGCTGAAGGTAATTATGATCATCGCATCCCTTTTGAACTGCGTGGAGATCTTAATCGGGTAGTATCAAATATCAATGTACTCGTTGACAGTACAGTAGCCGCCATTCAAGATGAACGACGAATTGAGCAATCAAAGGATGAACTGATCACGAATGTGAGCCACGATATTCGAACACCACTGACATCAATCATTGGCTACTTGGGATTGATCGAGGATCGGCAGTATCACTCTGAGGAAGAGCTATTAAAATATACGCATACAGCTTATGTGAAAGCCAAACAAATGAAATCACTGGTGGACGACTTGTTCGAGTACACGAAGGTACGACAACCAAGTGTTCCTATTAACTTAGTTCCTTTTGATATGGCCCAATTTGTCGAACAGCTTGCAGCAGACTTCGAGTTAGAAGCCACACGCAAAGGAATCAAGATTGAAACCTATACACGACCAGACCATATTGAAATGGATGGAGATACCGAAAAGCTTGTCCGTGTATTCAATAATCTCCTCTCCAATGCGTTGAAGTATGGTAAAGGCGCCGACACGATCCGTATGGAAGTTGAAAAAGTTGGTACCGAAGCAATTCTAACTGTAAAAAACAATGGTCAAATGATTCCTAAGCAAGCACTAGATTCACTTTTTGATCGCTTCTATCGAGTTGAAGAATCACGCTCCCAAGAAACAGGTGGTACTGGCTTAGGCTTGGCCATTGCACAAAGTATCGTTGCGCTTCATGGTGGCTATATCTATGCAAAATCAACGCCAGAATGGACCTCCTTCATTATTCACTTACCATTGAAACGTAACAACCTTGCAGCAACACAGAACTACGGTTGACGAAAGCCCTATTTTTCGTTATGCTATGATAAATAATATAAAACACAGAACCTAGTATATTCATATCCTATCCAGAGAGCTGATGGTTGGTGAGAATCAGTGATGAGATGAATAGAATCCAGTTCTTTGATGTGTATTTTTCGAAAGAAAAATCGTCGGCTCACGATACGAGTATCAAGGGCAGCAACAGCTGAACTTGGGTGGTACCGCGAATGGTTATTTCGTCCCAAGCAACAAGGGATAGGAATAACCATTTTTTGTATACAAAAAAGGAGGATACAAACATGTTAGATGTAAAAATGATTCGTCAAAATTTTGAAACTGTCCAACAAAAACTAGCAACAAGAGGTGTAAAAGCAGAAGTGCTTGAACAGTTCTTGTCACTTGATGAACAACGCAGACAGCAATTGGTCAAAACAGAAGAATTGAAAAAAATGCGCAATGACATTTCAGCTGAGATTGCCACTTTGAAACGCGCCAAAGCAGATGCAGCAGATAAAATCATGCAAATGAAAGAAGTCGGTACTCAAATCAAAGAATTGGATGAATCGATTGGTCAGATCGACGAAGAAATCAAACATATTGCAACGACATTGCCTAATTTGCCAAATGAGTCTGTACCTGTTGGGAAAGATGAAGCGGACAATGTAGAAGTGCGTCGTTGGTCAACGCCAAAAAATTACGATTTTGAGCCTAAACCGCATTGGGAGATTGCTGAAGATCTGGGTATTTTAGACTTCGAACGAGGCGCTAAAGTTTCAGGCAGCAGATTTGTTTACTACAAAGGACTGGGTGCCCGCTTAGAACGCGCATTGTACAACTTCATGTTGGACCAACATGTATATGAACATGGCTATACAGAAATGATGACGCCTTACATCGTCAATAGCCAATCAATGTTTGGCACAGGACAATTTCCTAAATTCAAAGAAGATGTTTTCCAACTAGCAGATACTGATTTGACATTGATTCCAACAGCAGAAGTGCCATTGACAAACTATTACAATGGTGAAATATTAGATGGCGCCCAACTCCCTATTTATTTCACAGCATTAAGCCCATCTTTCCGTTCAGAGGCTGGTAGTGCTGGTCGTGATACGCGCGGTTTGATACGTTTACATCAATTCAACAAAGTTGAAATGGTCAAATTTAGTGACGCGCAACATTCTTATGAAGAATTAGAAAAAATGACCAGCAACGCTGAGGACATTCTCCAAAAATTAAACTTACCTTATCGTGTCATGGCATTATGCACGGGAGATATGGGTTTTTCAGCAGCGAAAACATATGATTTAGAAGTCTGGATCCCCGCACAAGATACTTATCGCGAAATCAGTTCTTGTTCAAACTGCGAAGATTTTCAAGCACGACGTGCCATGATCCGTTACCGTGAGGCTGATGGAAAAATTCAATATATGCATACCTTGAATGGTTCTGGTTTAGCAGTCGGTCGTACCGTCGCTGCTGTTCTAGAAAATAATCAAAACGAAGATGGCAGTGTAACGATCCCAGACGTGCTTGTTCCTTACATGGGTGGTTTGACCAAAATCGAAAAAGCATAACAGCTTGCTATGACTACCTGTTACGTAGTCATAGTTTTTTTTGACCTTTTTCTTCTTTTTCCCCATCTCATAAAGAGCTCTATATAACAACATGCGTTTTTTTTAGATAATATAATTAGAAAAAAGCAACGTTTCTTTAAATATAATAAGAATAAGTTCGTGACCATTGTGCTAATGTTACAGTTATGTTACGGTTAGTTTACTTTATGATGATAGATGAAGGGAGTACGTCAAATGTCTGATAAAGAGTCTTATGCTCGCCGGAGTGATTTGCATAAAAAACAAATAGATCCATCATTTGAACATACAAAAAGGAATCATGATGTATTAAATTCAAGAGAACCTGAGAGATTACCAATCTCAGATAAGTCAAAAAACTTGACTTCAAATCAGAAGAAAACGCCTTATGGAAAATATATTCTTGGTTTGATCACATTATTAGTCATAGTGATTATTGCAACAGCAGGCTATATAGCCTATACGCTGCAACAACAAGAAAAAGAAGCCAAAGCAAAATTTGAAACAGCCGCTAGTGGTTTACTCGACAGTATTTCTGAAGAACAAGCACAGAGCGGATTAGCCAATCAAAGTCAGATTCTAGCCAATGGGGAACGAAAAGAAATCATTTACCATCCAAAAGATGACAGTACCAGCCCAATCAGTGATGCCACAAGTAAATTAACAGCGATGGTTGAAGAATTGGGAAAGAAACATTCTGAAAATGAAGTGGTCACGATTGCACAAATAAAATCCAAGTCTATTTCATCCAATGTATCTATTTATTCATTGCAAGCTGATAGCTATGTCTGGAACCGTGAAACTGGCAAATTCCAAGAACCAGATTCGGTCACAGAATCTTCTATCTATGTTTCAGAAAAAACAAATGCTGAATTGACCCTCAAAGATTTGATTCCTGATGAAGCGAGTCTCCTGGGTGTACAACAAGTCATCCAACAAAAAATACTGGAACAAGCTGACGATCCAAATAAAATTATTGATGCCGTTCTAAATATGGATCGAATTACTTTTGATTCAAAAATGACCTATGATCCTAAGCAATTGACCCTTGAGTTACCTGAAAATCAAACAGGTGTAGACAAAATCACACTGGACTATAAAGATATTGCTGCTTTTATCGATACAGATTTGGTTGATTCAGGAAGTGTCAAAGATGCTTTACCTGTTCTAGATGAAAATAAAAAATATGTTGCACTGACTTTCGATGATGGACCAAATGATTCTTCTACTCTAGACTTACTAGACATTTTGAACCAAAACGATGTGAAAGCGACTTTCTTTATGCTGGGTCAAATGGTAGAACAATATCCAGATTCAGCGAAGAAAATTGCTGAATCTGGTCATGAAATAGCCAGCCATTCTTATTCTCACCCTCAGTTGAACACATTGTCCACTGATGATTTAAAAGATGAAATCTTTAAAACAGACAAAACCATTTTCAAAGCCACTGGTAGTCTACCAAGAAATTTACGCCCGCCTTATGGCGCAATCGATCAGAAAAGTGCTGAAACGATTGGTATGCCGATTATTCAATGGGATATTGACTCACAGGATTGGAAGTCAAAAGATCCTGGGAAAATCAATGCTGTCGTTAAACAAAATGTTTTTAACGGCGCCATTATCTTGATTCATGACATTCATCCAGAATCTGTTAAATCCGTACCCGGAATCATCAGAATGTTGAAAGATGAAGGATATACTTTTGTAACAGTTGATCAATTATTGGCTGGTAAACAAAAACCATTACATCAATACTTTGGGATGTCTGACGAACGTGTCGTTGAATAAGCAAAATCACAAAAAACCGCTGATCAAATAAATCAGCGGCTTTTTTCTATTATAGATTATACACATTCGTAGCAAAGATTTGGACGAGTAATGTAGCTACCGCATGAGGTGACATCTCTGGAAAATCTTTCAGCCATCGTTCAATCAATCCTATTGATCCGCAAACGAAATAGCTTAAACATAGCTCCAACTCCGCTGTTGACGCATGTGTAAAGTATAATTGAAATCTTTTGAATGTCTCTGGTCGGATCTCAGTTAACAAAAGGTTCAATAAATGACTGTTGTTCAACAAAATCAAATGTGTCGTACTTGGGTTCTCATATAATAGCTTTAATAATTTAGCAAGCCATAGATCGAGAGATAAATCTTCCTTTTGGAGATTATCCGCAATTTCATGGACCAATTCTTCTTCGATTTCTTCAAGTAATGCAGCTGTATCCTTATAATATTTATAAAAAGTGCCCCGATTGATATCCGCCCGCTCAGAAATTTCTTTGATCGTTATCTTGGTGAAGTCTTTTTCTAATAATAAATCTTGAAACGCCTGTCTAATCACTTTCTTTGAATACAAGGTGCGACGATTTCCCGCTACTCCAGCCATCTGATACTCCTTTCACTTCAACAGATTCCTTCCATTTGTTTATTTCATAACATTATCATAAGCATTGAGGATTGCTCTCGCTTTTCTTTATTAGTATACTAACACCATGTGATTAAATCAACACGTGTTTAATAAATGGAGGATTTTTAATGAGTTATGTTGAAGTAAAGAATGAATGCAAAAGATATCAGATGGGTGAAACGACGATTACTGCCAACGATCACCTTTCATTTTCAATCGAGGAAGGCGAATTAGTGGTGATATTAGGCCCCAGCGGAGCAGGGAAATCAACTGTCTTAAATATTTTAGGTGGAATGGACTCTCCGGATGAAGGACAAATCATTATTGATCAAGTCGACATCGCCCAATTCTCGGACAAACAATTGACAGAATACCGTCGGAAAGACGTTGGTTTTGTATTTCAGTTTTACAATTTGGTGCCGAATCTGACTGCCAAAGAAAATATCGAGCTCGCAACAGAGGTCTCCTCTAATGCACTTGATCCAGATGAAGTATTGGCTCAAGTTGGATTGGAAAATCGAAAAAATAATTTTCCCGCCCAACTTTCCGGTGGTGAGCAGCAACGGGTTTCTATCGCAAGAGCCTTAGCAAAGAATCCGAAATTGCTGCTCTGTGACGAACCCACGGGCGCTTTGGATTTTGAAACAGGTAAACAAGTATTAAAACTCTTGCAAAATGCTAGTCGCCAAAATGGCAATACCGTATTGATCATCACCCATAACAGTGCCATCGCACCAATCGCTGATCGTGTGATCCATATCAATGATGCTACTGTACGTTCAATTGAAGAAAATAAACAGCCGATCTCAATTGATGATATCGTTTGGTAGGAGAATCCGATGAAAAATAAGACCTATTTAAAAGCCAGTTTTCGTGAGATCAGCCAATCAAAAGGCCGCTTTATTGCCATTACCTTGATTATTTTTCTTGGTACTTTTCTTTTCGTCGGCGTTAAGGCAACAGGCCCGATTTTAAATCATTCAGCAAGCGCCTATGTCGATGGACAGCAATTAGCAGATCTACAAGTCACTTCCACGATGGGCCTGACAGATGAGGACATTGCTCTTGCAGAAAAATCTGATGCACAAGTTGAATCTGCTTATCAGTTCTATGCTGCAGTAAACAGTGATGAAGTTGTGCAAGTCAATTCTTACAACAAAGACCACACATTGAATCAGCTGCTGATCAAAGAAGGCCATCTGCCTAAAAATAAAGATGAAATCCTGTTAGACACAGAAGCCAAAAACTACGGCTACCAATTGGGCGATACCTATACGTTTGATCAGACAGAAACCTTATCGCAAGAAAGTTACACGATCGTTGGTTTTGCTGATTCGCCCATGTATATCAGTGTTGCAGAGCGTGGCTATGCCAATGTAGGCAGCGGCGTTGTATCCTACTTTGCCTATATACCTGAAGACACATTTATGATGGATGTCAAATCGATTCTTTACTTCTCCTTTGATGATGTCCAATCCTTGGAAACCTATTCGGATGCATATGAAGAGAAAATGGACAACCATCAAGAAACGATTGAAGCACTTTTTGCTGATCGACCGCAAACGCGGTTGGCTGAAATCAAAGCAGAAGCCATGGAAGATATTACGCCTGCGCAAGACGAGTTGACGGACAATCAGACCAAACTGGATGATGCACAAGAGCAGCTTGATGCTGCTAAGGAACAGCTTGCCACTCAAAAAGAGGCACTAAGTCAATTGCCGCAAGCGCAACAAGCAGCGCTAACAACTGAAGTCACTGCTGGCGAAGCGGAATTGACACAACAGCAAGAAACACTTGATGCACAACAAGAACAACTAGACGACGCACAACAGACGATAAACGATAACCTAGCAGACTTAGATGCGTTAGAAGAACCGACCTATCTATATAATCAACGGAAAGACAATCCAGGGTTCCAAGAATATGGCGGTTTATCTGATCGAATTGCAGCTATCGCCAATGTCTTTCCAGTATTCTTCTTCTTTATAGCTGCATTGATCACCTTTACGACATTGTCGCGAATGGTGGAAGAAAATAGAAAAGAAATTGGCACCTTGAAAGCATTGGGTTACGGAAAAGCAGAAATTTCAATCAAATATTTGATTTATGCTTTACTCTCTTCAGCGATTGGCATCCTCAGCGGCGCCGTTCTGGGCACTGAGTTGTTGCCGCGCTTGATTTATTTCTTATCGAGTGATCGTTATCTATTAGATGGGATTCGCGTTTATTATGTCTGGTCCCCCATCATTTTAGCCGCTAGTGCCTTTTTGATTGCCGCGCTTGGTGCTTGCCTGTTTGTTTTGATCAAGGAATTACGGGAAAAACCTGCCCAATTATTACAAGTACGCGCACCTAAACCTGGGAAACGCATTTTCTTAGAACGTATCACCCCATTGTGGTCACGTCTAAGTTTTAATCAAAAAGTCAGTTTTCGGAATATTTTCCGTTACAAATCACGTATGGTGATGGCAATCATCGGCATTGCAGGTTGTACCGGATTGATGGTCGCTGGTGTCGGGTTAAAGGATTCTTTGGGTTCAGTGACCAGCAAACAATTTGGACCGATCACCGATTATCAAGCAGTTGTTACACTCACCGACAGCAAAGAGGCCACATTGAAAAAAGCCGAAGCTGCGCTCGGTAAAGATACGGGCGTAACAGATACTTTAGCTGTCAACAGTGAGAATATTGAAATTCGTCCTGAAAACCAAGGCAAGCAAAGTTTGACGTTGATGGTTCCTGCCGACAATGATACTTTCACAGACTATGTACATTTGACCTCATTGGAGGGTAACGCGTTATCGTTGAATGACAATGGTGCGGTTTTAACCATGAAATATGCCGAACTTTATGATATCAACGTAGGTGATAGCCTGACTTTCTATACAAGTGATCAAGAATCTTTTACTGTAAAAATCAGCGGGATTGCTGAGAACTACTTAGGAAATTCTTTGTACCTTTCGCAAGAAACCTATGAAGCAATCACTGACAGCGACTTTACGCCAAATACATTATTGCTCAAGAGTGATACAATGAATCAAAAGCAAGAAGAAAACCTCTCTACCGCGTTATTGGAAACCGATAGCGTGAAGAACACGACGTTTTTATCTACCCAAATCAATACACAAAATGAATCCATGGGCAATCTGGACTCTATTGTCTTGATATTGGTAGTATTATCTGGAGCATTAGCCTTTGTTGTGTTGTACAACTTAACAAATATTAATGTTTCCGAACGGATTCGCGAGTTGTCGACCATCAAAGTCCTTGGTTTTTACAACAAGGAAGTCACTATGTATATCGTTCGCGAAAATATTGTCTTTACTTTGTTTGGTATTTTGGCAGGTTATGCTGTGGGATACTTCTTGACCGACTTTATTCTTATGCAAGCATCAATGGAAAACATGGTCTTTCCTCTTGTGATCAATTGGCCAGCGTATGCTTTAGCAGGCGGCATGACGATTCTTTTTACTGTCATCGTGATGTTCGTTACGCATATAAAGTTGACCCATGTCAATATGATCGATGCATTGAAATCGAATGAATAAAAATTGGTTCTTATGGTCTAAATGAGTGTACTATTAAAAAAGACATCTGTTCCTCGCTTCGTTGAGCGAAGGAATAGATGTCTTTTTGAATGTTTCACGTGAAAACTATTATGATTTAACGGAGTAATTAGGTGCTTCTTTCGTGATTTGAACATCATGCGGATGTGATTCTTTCAGTCCATTGCCACTCATTTGGATAAATTGAGCTTCATCACGTAATTGCTGTAGATTAGCTGCACCAACATAGCCCATTCCTGATTTTAATCCACCGATCATTTGGAAGATAATATCAGAAACACTGCCTTTGTATGCGACACGTCCTTCAATGCCTTCTGGAACCAATTTATTGGCCTCATTGACACCACCTTGGAAATAACGATCACTCGACCCTTTTTCCATTGCACCTAATGAACCCATGCCACGATACGTCTTGAAACGACGGCCTTGATAAATTTCAAATTCACCTGGTGATTCATCCGTACCCGCTAACATGCTGCCTAACATCACTGCATGACCACCAGCTGCTAATGCTTTGACGATATCACCTGAATACTTGATGCCGCCATCTGCAATAATCGCTTTGCCATATTGACGGGCAACAGAAGCTGCATCATAGATAGCTGTCAATTGGGGTACGCCTACACCAGCAACGACCCGTGTTGTACAAATTGATCCTGGGCCAATACCAACCTTGACAACATCGACGCCTGCATCATAGAGTGCCTTTGTCCCCTCAGCAGTTGCTACGTTTCCAGCAATCAACGTTGCTTCAGGGAATTGATTGCGAATTTCTGAGATTTTGCGCAATACACCGGCACTGTGTCCATGGGCTGTATCAATCACGATCGCATCAGCACCAGCGTCTAACAATGCTTGCGCCCGTTCAAAGGTATCGCTAGTCACACCGACAGCTGCGGCTACGAGAAGACGACCATGGGTATCTTTAGCAGCATGTGGGAATTCAATCACTTTTTCGATATCTTTGATGGTGATCAAACCACTTAGACGGCCTTCTTCATCAACGATTGGTAATTTTTCGATTTTGTGTTGTTGCAGGATTTTTTCAGCATCTTTCAGTGACGTACCCACAGGGGCAGTGATCAATTTTTCTTTGGTCATCACATCATCGATCGCCATCGTATAATCAGTTACAAAGCGCATATCGCGGTTGGTAATAATACCCACAAGTTTGCGGTTTTCCATAGTTTCAACGATCGGTACACCGCTAATACGGTATTTGCTCATCAAATGTTCCGCATCAGCTACTAGATGGCTTGGCGTTAAGAAGAATGGATCAATGATTACGCCACTTTCTGAACGTTTCACTTTCCGGACTTCATCTGCTTGGGCAGCAATACTCATATTTTTATGAATCACGCCTAACCCACCTTGGCGAGCCATAGAAATAGCCATTTTACTATCAGTTACTGTATCCATACTGGCACTCATGATTGGTATATTCAGCGTAATATTGGGGGCAAGCTGCACACGCATATCCACATCATTTGGCAATACGTGACTTTCAGCAGGAATCAATAGGACATCATCGAACGTTAACCCTTTTTTTACAAATTTGGTTTCCCAGTTGGACATTTTTGTAACCACTCCTTAAAATTTTTAGGTATTTTAAAAAAAATAGCAAAATTTTTTTCATAAGTCAACCATTCGGACAGTTTTCTTATTTATCGTTAGTAAATGGGTCAGAAATTCTCATAATCACAGAGAATTCTCTTTGAAAGTTTTTGTCCAAGTGTTTGCTATCTTCTCCACCAGTAGATTGGATAGAAAAACAGTCAGAAAATCTTTTAAAGAAATTTCTGACTGTAGCAGCTGATGCTGTGCTCTATTGAAGAATCTTTTTTATACTACTGTTTTATTTTCTCGCATAAAGAGTGTCGCACCAATAGCCCCGATCACGACAACGATACCTGCGACATAACATATATGGGTCAATCCGCTATCGAACGCTTGAACAACAGTCTTTTGTAATTCAGCAGCAAAAGGTGCTTGGTTCACTGTGTCCGAAAACGCAATTTCATGACCAGAAAACGGACCCGCACTAACCAAACTATCCGTTAATTTGATTGGTAAGTTCATATTATCTGCCTGGGCATTGACAACTTCTGCATAACGATTTGCCTCAACTAGTCCTAGGATCACCACGCCAAAGCTGGTACCAAACTGACGGAAAACATTTAATAATCCTGAAGCCATATCCATTTCTTGTGGTGCAACGCCTTCTAAACCTGCTGAATTCAGCAATGGGTTGACGATACCGTTGGCAATACCGATCATCACTAATGTCGGCCATAGTTGGGCATAGCCCATTGTCGGTGACAGTTGACCAATCAAGAACAAGAAGCCTCCTCCGCTGATCAACAGTCCTGCAGCAATCATCCACTTTTTCGCAAACTTGTTGCCCAAAATACCAACAACAGGTCCTAAGATCAACGACCACACTGAAAGTGCCAGTTGACGGACGCCTGTATCAAAAGCAGACCAGCCAATGTAATTTTGCATCAGAACGGTTAAATACGTATTAAATGCATAAATGCCTGAGCCTAAAGCAAATGCCACAATAACTGAGCCAACAAAATTGATATTTTTGAACATTTTTAAATTCATCATTGGGTCTTTGACTTTTGCTTCTGTAATGATGAACAAAATCAAAAAAATGATCGCTAACGCCAACCAGCCACCGACTCTTAGATCTGTCCATGCCCAGTCAACATTGGTTTCCTTTTGAATCAACCCGTAAATGGCGCTAAACAACGCCGCAGTTGAAAGAACCATCCCGAGCAGATCAATCTTTTCGTCTCGGCCATAACTGGGGGTTTCATCAACAAAACGTATGGTCATCAAGACGGCGATGATCCCGATCGGCAAATTAATAAAGAAAATCGATTCCCAGCCAAAGGCATCCACCAATAGACCACCAACTAATGGGCCAGAAGCAGAAGACAAACCAATAACTGAACCCAAAATCCCTAAAGCTAATCCTCGCTGTTTTCCTTCAAAGTTAGAAGCAACCAGTGCCATTGATAAAGACATCATGCCCGCACCGCCGACAGCTTGGATACCGCGACCAATATCCAGTATCAGCAAAGATGGAGCGAAACCATTCAAGACAGAAGCTGCGATAAAGATCACCAAACTACCTAAGAAAATCTTTTTTCGTCCATACATATCTCCTAGTTTAGATACAACCAATAAGGTAACTGCAAAAACTAGTGTATAGGCATTTAATACCCATTGTAGTTGCGTAAAAGGTGCATCAAAGGCCTTTTGCATCGTAGGCAATGCTACATTCACGACTGTTACATCCAAAAGTCCCATAAAAACACCTAACGACAAGGCAATTAATGAAAACCATTTTTTTGACGTTTTTTCCATAATGATTCAACACTCCTATATATTCATTCAGTTGCTTTTCGCTGTTCGATCTGTTGCTTGATCCACGAAAGTTTTGTTTGCGCCAATTGGATATCAAGATCATAAGCTGACACAATCACATCGAAACGAGCTGCTTGCTCAGGATATGTTTCCCGATGATCTTGCATATCAAGTTGCGCTTGTTGATAAAATAAAAGATCACTTTCGATAAATGCCTGAAAGTCAGTCAAGATTTTTAATTGAATCGAAACAGACACACTATTTAACGAACGTAATTTGAAATGGATCATATCGTTTCGTTTGGCATCAGAAGGAATATCCGCTCGCATCAATTCGGCAAAACGGCTAGTACCCGCTGGGGTGATATGCCATAACTTCGTATTCCGCACATCTTGCAGATTTTTAGACATAATCAATCCTTCTTTTTCTAACTTCTCTAAAGATGGATACAACACACCGCTTGACACTTTACGCATCGGTTGTAAAGCGGAACCAACGATTTTTTGCAGCTTATAGCCGGTTTTATCCCCGCCAACCAGGGAGCCCAACAATAATAAATCGTACATGATTGCCTCCTTTGCAATTTTTCATATCAGTCTTTTAGACCTATTGACTTGCTTATTATAGGTCTTTTAGATATATTGTCAAGCAAAAAAAATCAGTTGGCTCTCTTTTTATAAGAGAACCAACTGATTCACTGATCAGCCTCTTGGGACTGATAAGCTGCTGATAATGTTGTATTTACGTTTCAAGTAATATTTAGCCGCCAATGCCACTGCGCCGATCACGGCTTCGATGACGGGATCTACTTGTGGATTAAATGGTGCTGGTATCATCGCAGAAAGAGAAATCGCAACGATCCATAGTAAAAATGCCCCAACTAAAATCAGAATGATTTTCCACATTTTAGGTCGCTTGCTTTTATCTGCGCCTGGTCGTTCATATTGATACATATACTTATACATCAAATAGAACACCCAGCCAGCTAAAATCGCCATCAAGAACAACGTCAACAGACCATATGGCTGTGCTTGTCCGCGAGTAAAGACGCCCATGACACCCAACATCAAGCCAAAGATACCTAATATCAACAGAGTGTTGTCTAGCCACATCAGAAATGGTCCTGATTCTTTTTGCTCAACGGGTTTATTGATGATTGCCTCTGTTCTTTCGGATACTGTACCAAACAATTGTCGCGCTGTTTTGCCGCCTTTTTGTTCCTGTACAAGGATCGGTAACATATCATGTAAGGCAATTGTTTTTTCTTCCTCAGAAAGATTGGCTGCTTCTAGTGATTTTTTTAAATCAAAAATATATTGTTGATTGCGTTTTGTTAATTGTTGTTCTAATTCACGATTTTCGGAAACATAATTTCGCAGAGTTTCTGGTTCCATGAATTGATTCTCCCTTCTGCGCGTTTTCTTCACAATGGACATTTTACCACAAAATCCCTAGGAAGAAAGCCCTTTATACGTTAAAACGGAACAACATGACATCGCCATCTTGCACGATGTATTCTTTCCCTTCTAAACGAACACGACCGGCTTCTTTCGCTGCATGCATCGTGCCATATTGGTTCAAGTCTTCAAAGGAAACAGTTTCCGCACGGATGAACCCTTTCTCGAAGTCTGTATGAATGATGCCGGCAGCTTGTGGGGCTTTGATTCCTTTACGGAATGTCCAAGCACGAACTTCTTGCTCACCAGCTGTAAAGTACGTAGCCAGGCCTAGTAGGTCATAGGCAGCCCGAATCAATTGGTCCAAACCTGACTCTTCAATGCCTAGCGCTTCTAAGAAATCTGCTTTGTCTTCTTCTTCCAGTTCAGCGATCTCTTCTTCAGCACGTGCGCTGATCACAATGACTTCCGCATTTTCACTATTGGCGAAATCTTTGACTGTATTGACATAGTCATTGCCTTCGAAATCGGCCACATCATCTTCAGCGACGTTGGCTACATAAAGAACGGGTTTAGTCGTCAGCAGAAACAAGCTTTTGACGATCCGTTGTTCTTCTTCAGTAAATTCAATCGAACGAGCAGAAACGCCTTCTTCTAATACAGGTTTGATTTTGTCCAATACTGCCAATTCAGCTACGGCATCTTTATCTTTCGTTTTAGCAATTTTGGCTACCCGTGTGTAACGTTTATTGACTGATTCCAAATCAGCTAAAACCAATTCTAAATTGATGGTCTCGATATCGGCGATCGGATCAACACGGCCTTCCACATGCGTAATATTGTCATCATCAAAACAACGTACAACGTGACAAATCGCATCTACTTGACGAATATGGCTTAAGAATTGATTGCCTAACCCTTCTCCCTTGCTGGCACCTCGCACGATGCCGGCAATATCCGTAAATTCAAACGTGGTTGGTACTGTTTTTTTAGGATGGACCAACTCTGTTAGTCGCTGTAAGCGCCAATCTGGTACTTCTACCATTCCTACATTCGGGTCGATCGTTGCGAAGGGATAATTGGCCGCTTCCGCGCCTGCCTTCGTGATTGCATTAAATAAAGTCGATTTCCCTACGTTAGGTAATCCGACGATTCCGGCTGTTAACGCCATAATTCATTCACTCTTTCTCTTTTTTTTCTAGGATTTTTTTCATTTTTTTATCAAAATCGCGCCTGGTCAGCATCACAATGTGGCCGCAATTGGTACATTTGATTTTGATATCAGCCCCCATACGGATGATTTCCCATCGATTCGCCTGACAGGCGTGGGGTTTCTTCATTTCGACAATATCCCCAAGATCATACATTCTTTATCACCTCAAGCTTCATCAAATTGAATGTGCAGCAAATCTAAAATACGGGTCAAATCTTTTTGAGATAAATATTCGATCTCGATTTTGCCTTTACCTTCTTTTTCGCGAATCTCGACATTTGTTCCAAATTTATCCATTAACCGGTCTTCGCTTTCTCGTAAGTAATACGGCTTTTCGCGAATCAAACGAGGGACTTTTTTCTTTTCGTTTTTGGTATCATTCATTTCGGATACCAACTGTTCTAATTGACGAACCGTAAAGTTTTCTTTGACACAACGATTGGCTAACTTCAAAATCTGATCTTTATTTTTTAAACCTAACAACGTTCGGGCTTGCCCCATTGACAACCGATTGTCTTGCACCATTTCTTTGACAAGTTTCGGCAACGTCAACAATCGCAAGTAGTTGGCTATATAAGGTCGACTCTTTCCTAAGCGCTCTGCTACTTCTGCTTGCGTCAATTTAAGATTTTTCATCAACATATCATAGGCTTCTGCTTCTTCTAGTGGATTCAAATCTTCTCTTTGCAAGTTTTCCAAAACGGCGACTTGCATCATCGCTTCTTCATCAAAATTGCGGATAATCGCTGGAATCGTTTCTTTACCGGCTAATTTCGAGGCGCGAAATCGCCGTTCTCCAGCAATGATCTCATAGCCCTTGACCGTAGATTGGCGCACAATGATTGGTTGAAAGACACCTGCATGTTGAATCGAATTGGCTAATTCCTGCAAAGATGTTTCCTCAAAGGTCTTCCGTGGTTGATATGGATTTGGACGTAACTCATTGAGTGGAATCTCAACGATCTTTTCGGTTTTGATGTCGACTTCTTCTAAACCTTGCAGGTCTTGAAACAAGGCATCGATCCCGCGTCCCAATCCTTTCCCTTTATTCTTCACGTGCTAACACTTCCTTTGCTAACGTTTGGTAAACTTCAGCACCTTTAGAACGTGGGTCATAATCAATAATCGACAATCCATGACTAGGTGCTTCTGATAACCGTATATTCCGTGGAATGATCGTTTCGTAGACTTTTTCTTGGAAGTAGCGACGAACTTCTTCAACAACTTCAGCACCAAGATTTGTACGTGCGTCATACATCGTTAACAACACGCCTTCGATCTCTAATTCTGGGTTAAAATGCTTTTGAACTAAGCGAACTGTATTCAACAACTGACTCAATCCCTCTAAGGCATAATATTCACATTGTACAGGGATCAAAATCGAATCACTTGCTGTAAAGGCATTGATCGTTAGATGACCTAACGAAGGGGGACAATCGATAAAAATGTAATCATATTGTTCATTGATTTCATTCAATGCCGATTTAAGACGTGATTCTCGGGCCATCATCGACGTCAATTCAATTTCTGCTCCGGCCAATTGGATCGTTGCTGGAACGATATCCAAATTTTCGCGGCTGCTTGGTAAAATGGCTTCTACAATGGGTGTTTCATTGACTAAAACGTCATAAATATCTTTATCTACATCTGGTTTGCGGATACCGACACCGCTAGTGGCATTGCCTTGGGCATCTATATCGACTAACAGGACCTTTTTCCCAACAAATGCCAGGCTGGCACCAAGATTGACCGTGGTGGTCGTTTTACCGACGCCGCCTTTTTGGTTTGCAACTGATATAATACGAGCCATTGATCTTCCTCCTACTTGATTGGTTGTTTCGCTGGCGTTCCTGGTTTACGCGGATATTTTTTAGGTGTTTCTTTGGTCTTTTGAATAATCAATACATGCCGCTCATCGCCGCTGACGGGCAATGAAAAACTTTTTTCCGTGATGAACTTTCCGCCTAGTTGTGAGATTGCTGGTTTTGCTTCAACAAACTCTTCTTCGCTCTTGGCTGCTTTCAAGGCATAGAAATATCCTGATTTCTTTACCAGTGGCAAACATAATTCAGTCAAGATAT
This sequence comes from Enterococcus salsurae, assembly GCF_054784955.1. NCBI lineage: Bacteria > Bacillati > Bacillota > Bacilli > Lactobacillales > Enterococcaceae > Enterococcus > Enterococcus salsurae. The sequence goes on from NZ_BAAHWY010000006.1 coordinate 18,286, forward strand.
TCAATCTGGCAACAGCACGAGCAGTCACATAGTCAAATTGTCCGCGAAATTGCGGGTTCTGTCCAAAGGTTTCGGCACGATCATGATACAGATGCACACCGTCTAAATGAAGCGCAGCAACCAAATTGTTCAAAAAGGTAATCCGCTTGTTCAGCGAATCAACTATTGTGACCTCTAATTCAGGAAAGACGATCTTCAAAGGAATACTTGGAAAACCGGCACCTGATCCAACATCACACAAATGACCATCTGTTGTCAGATCTGTCTCAAATGCCAACGCCACAGAATCAAAAAAATGCTTTAAATAAACGTCTTTTTCTTCCGTGATCGCCGTCAAATTCATCTTTTGATTCCACTCGATCAAGTACGCATAATATGTAGCAAATTGCGCCATTTGCGTTGCTGTTAATGCAATGCCGTGTTCGGCTAACGCTTGTTGAAATTCTTCAGGTTGCATAGTGTATCCTTTCTATTTCGTGAAACAGAAAATGTTTCACAGACTAATTCCTACTTTAACGCAAAAAGCACCTTGTTGCAAGGGTCAGACAATGGGAAAAAAGAGAATTTACGCTTTTTTAAATGGATACATTTTCCAGTTTAAGTTTACTTTAAGTTATACGCAGTATAGTGATGTCAATCCAAAAAAACTTTTTTCATTTTTCCTCGACCAGTAAGGCTGCCAAACTTGCTGGTCGGCTTTTTTTCATCAAAAAAGAAGCATCGACAAAAAGTCGATGCTTCTTTTATTTACGCCCTATTTTACTCTAGGTTCATTGTATTCTTCGATTCGATCAGAAGCTTTTGATGCCGCATGCTTAGCTTTATCTGTTTGACGCGAAGCAAAATCGCCGGTTTTTGAGGCAGCAGAAGATACTTTGTCTTGTACAGTTTCACTATCTTCTTCATACTCTGCAGCGGTTTTGACATCTACCACGTTGATATTGACTTCAACTACTTCTAATTGCGTCATATTTGTGACTTCTTTTTCGATCACTGATTTGACTTGCTCCGCCACATCCGGAATATTGCGGCCATATTCTACGACGATATCTAAATCGACCGCTACTTGTTTTTTGCCTACTTCGGTACTGATGCCCGATGTAACATTGTCGGTATTGACTAATTTTTCAGCAATATTTGAGAAGAAGCCGCCGTCCACAGTCAGTAAACCGTCCACATGTTCCAAAGCGATACCAATGATTTTTTGAATCACTTTATCATCATATGTTAGTTCCCCATCAACCGGTGTGTTCCCTGTTGGACCAGAAAAACCTGGTTTTGGCGGTGTTGGATGATCACCAGCTGGTTTCGGATTGCCTGGTGCTGGATGGTCACCGGGTTTTGGTCCTCCTGGTTTAGGATCTGCTGCACGTTGCGCTCCTGGTACTACGGGATCAGGTGCTTCTGTCGTTGGCACCGAATTTTCATTCGGGTTATGTGTTGTATTTGGCACCTCTGGATCTGGATGTGCGCTAATTGGTTTTTCGTTGTTTAATTCATTTGGGTTACTCATGTATAATTCCTCCTAATAAGTTGGTGTTTTATTCTCGATTAAAAAAATCATCTAAGATACCGGTACGTTGTACATATAATCCCAAGAAAAAGCCAAGGCATGTCAGCAATAGGATCAGCACTGTTTTGAAAAAACCGATCGTGACAAATAACAATGCGATGATCAGGCCAATCGCGCCGAAAATCAATGGGATTTTGTATTGTTGGATTTCGTTCATGATAGCCCTCCTATTCTACACGTGGATTTTCTGGGGTTTCTTTTTGTTCGAAATTGGCATAATTGACTTCAACTTTGATCTTTTCACTAGAACCTAATACACGTTGGACATCTTGTTGGATCTCTGCCATTAAGTTTTCAGTTTTTCCAACTAACGCGGATGTCCGTTTTAGTCTGCCCTTGATTTTGATCAATAGACGATTTTTTGTCGCTTTGACAGTTACTTTTGGTCCTTCAACAAATTCTTTATCATTGACTTTCGTTCGGACAAGGCCTTCGATTGCTTTTTTGTCGATGGTCAACGTTCCTTTATCTTCTTTCAACACAAAGGTCGTTTTGGTTTTCGGATAAAACAAAACCACTAAAATCACGATCAAGAATAAAATGATCAAGACTGCAGCTACCCAAAACATATATTGTCGCATAAACAAATTATTGAAGAAATAAGAAACTACATTGCCCTCTCTGTCTAACCCAAAAGGCAATTGCATATACGGATTACTCATTAAAACAATTGGCAATAAAACAGTAATAAAGACCAATGAAATGACGATTGATACGATTTTCCACCCTTTACTCATAAGACACCTCCTCCTTTGCTTCATTTATTTCATAGGGGTTTACAAATTGATTGCTTCGCCACCTGTAACACCATAGATTTGTGCAGTCACATAACTGGCTTTGTTCGATGCCAAAAAGACATAGACAGGTGCCAGTTCTGCTGGTTGACCCGCCCGTTTCAATAAGGCTTGCTGACCAAATTCTGGTAAAGCATCCTCTGGCTGACCATGGTCTAATTGCAATGGCGTCCAAATTGGTCCTGGTGCCACACCGTTGACCCGAATCCCTTTTTCAGCAAACTGTTTCGCCAAGCTGACAGTAAAACTCGCAATGGCTGATTTCGTAGCTGCATAATCCATTAAATGGGCACTCGGACTAAAGGCTTGGACCGATGTAGTTGTGACAATGGCTCCCCCCGCAGGTAAATGCGGTTCTGCGGCTTTGACCAAAGCAAACATCGAAACAATATTGACCATAAAGGTATCTTTCACTTGTTCGATCGGCAACTCGGCAATTGATGGTCGCGTGATTTGCTGCGCCGCATTCAACACAAGGGTATCCAATCCGCCTAAAGCAGACACCGCCTTGTCAATGATTGCTTGTGGAGCAGATTCGTCTCGCAGATCATATGGCAGCAAAATTACCTTGCGCCCAGCTTCTTCAATATACTGAGCCACTTCTTTCGCATCTTTTTCTTCTCCTGGGAAAAAGTGCAACGCAATATCAGCGCCTTCGCGGGCGAATGCGATCGCTGCTGCACGACCGATCCCTGAATCACCACCCGTGATCAAGACCCGGCGATTCTCCAATTGCTGACTGCCAACATAAGATTCTTCACCACAATCTGGTTCAGGCCTCATCTAGTCTTGTAAAGCAGGCGTATCCTGTTCCTGTTGGCTGAATTTACCAGTGTGATACATCTGTCGTGGATCAATCAATATAGGTTCACTCATCAGTACGTCCTCCTTTGTTCTATACTAAAATTCTAAACCATTCGATTTTTTTTGGGAAATATAACGCTTGTATAACCAAAAAGAATCTGTCCAATATTGTTTTATGGAAAAATAAAAGGGCTACACTCCCCCAAAAAATGCATATCATTTCCCTTTTTCTCAGAAGCAAGTACACTAAATAGATAGAATGAGCCTTTAGGAGGAATCGATATGCCTTGGAACGTAAATGATTATCCAGTGTCAATGAAAAATCTAGATCCGTTGGTCCGCAAGAAAGCCATTTCGATCGCTAATGCACTGTTAGCCGATGGATATGACGATGACCGTGCGATTCCAATTGCCACCAGTCAAGCTGAAAAATGGTTTGATCATGCAACAGAGGATGAAAAGAAAACCTTTCAAAACGAAAAAAATCCCCAGAAAAATGATACCCATGATGTCAATAAAAACGCCAAAAAATTGATGGACGCAGATGTAACGGTCCGCTATCAAGATGAACAGTGGGAAGTTCGTTCTACAGGGGCTGCGCGTGCCAGTGACCAGTTCGACAAAAAAGACGAGGCCGTTGCTAGAGGCAAAGAGATCGCCCAAAACAAACAATCTGTCTTGAGGATCTATAAACAAGATGGCACCAAGCAGCAAGACATCGACTATCGTGACAACTAAAAAAACAGGAAGACAAACCGCTTGAGCACTTGTATGCGCATCGTTTGTCTTCCTGTTTTTTTATTTATTTTGCTACTTTCGCAATCTTGCCTTGCTCGATATACACCATCAAGATACTGATATCTGCGGGATTTACCCCACTGATGCGGCTGGCTTGGGCAATCGTTTCAGGTTGGATTTTTTGCAATTTTTGTTTGGCTTCTGTTGCTAAACCATTGATGGCAGCATAATCAATCATTTCTGGGATGCGTTTGGCTTCCATTCGTTTTAGCTTCTCGACTTTTTCGAGCGCTTTTTTGATATAGCCTTCATACTTGATTTGAATCTCCACTTGTTCGATTTCTTTTGGTTTCAGTGTATCATCGGCTTCGATAAAGGCCAACATTTCATGATAAGTCACTTCTGGACGTCGCAAGAAATCATAAGCAAGGACACCATCTTTCAGATTAGCGGTGCCTTTACCTGTCAAGTACGCTTGGACTTCTGGTGTTGGTTTGATGCGAATTTTTTTCAACCGGGCCATTTCTTTTTCTACAGCAGCTTTCTTGTCCAAGTAACTGCGATATTGATCCTCTTTGACTAAACCAATCTGATGACCAACTTCTGTTAGGCGAAGGTCGGCATTGTCATGACGCAGCAATAACCGGTATTCTGCTCTTGATGTCAATAATCGGTACGGTTCATTGGTGCCTTTAGTAACCAAATCATCGATCATAACGCCGATATAGCCATCGCTGCGTTTCATGATAAACGGATCCTTTCCTTGGATTTTCAACGCTGCATTGATACCAGCAATCAATCCTTGGCCGGCTGCTTCTTCATATCCGCTTGTGCCATTGGTTTGTCCAGCGGTAAATAAGTTTTCAATAACTTTGGTTTCCAATGTTGGTCGTAATTGGTGTGGTACGACGACATCGTACTCAATCGCATAACCTGTCCGCATCATTTCTACCTTCTCCAACCCAGCTATTGAATGCAGCATTTCCACTTGCACATCTTCTGGCATTGAAGTCGATAACCCTTGCACATAAACTTCTTCCGTATGCAAGCCTTCCGGTTCCAAGAACAATTGATGCCGAGATTTATCCGCAAAACGAACAATCTTGTCTTCAATTGACGGACAATATCTTGCCCCAACACCTTCAACGATTCCGGTGAACATTGGTGCCCGATGCAGGTTGTTTTGAATGATTTGGTGGGTGCCTTCATTGGTGTAGGTCAACCAACATGGTTCTTGATTTTGGTTATAGTGTTCATCTGGTGTACTATAACTGAAATGATTGGGTTGTTCATCTCCAGGCTGAATTTCTGTCACAACATAATTGATGGTACTTGATTTGACCCGTGGCGGTGTCCCAGTTTTAAAACGGGCGATCTCTAAGCCCAACGCTTTTAAATGATCGGCTAAACCAATAGATGGTTGTGAATTATTTGGACCTGAAGAATACTTCAGCTCGCCGATAATGATTTCACCACGCAACGCAGTTCCTGCAGTAATCACGACAGCTGACGCTTCATAACGCGCACCAGTCGAAGTCACAACCCCATGACATTGGCCATCATCCACCAATAATTTTTCGACAATGCCTTGACGCAAGGTCAAGTTGTCTGTTTGTTCAATGGTCCGTTTCATCTCGGCTGCATAGGCATGCTTATCTGCTTGGGCCCGCAGTGCTCTGACTGCCGGTCCTTTACCAGTATTAAGCATCCGCATTTGAATATAGGTTTTGTCGATATTTTTACCCATCTCTCCCCCGAGGGCATCGATTTCGCGAACGACAACGCCCTTGGCAGGACCTCCTACGGAAGGATTGCAAGGCATAAATGCGACCATATCTAAATTGATTGTTAGCAACAACGTTTTGGCACCCATCCGACTAGCAGCTAGTGCTGCTTCGGAACCAGCATGACCGGCACCAACAACGATCACATCATAATTTTCTGCTTGATATTCTTGCATGTATTTCTCCTCTGCGCCCTGTAGGCGTCTTTATTTTCCTAAACAAAATTGACTGAACAATTGGGTGATCAATTCGTCTTGCACACTGTCTCCAACAACTTCTCCTAAATAATCCCAACACCGTGTCATATCGATCTGTACTAAATCTACGGGCATGCCCGCTTCAATGCCCTCGATCACTTCTGATAACGAGTAGGCAGCATTTTCCAATAAAGCGATGTGTCGGGTATTGGACAGATAGGAAGCATCTTTGTCTGTTGTTTTGCCGCCGAAAAAGAGATCCGCAATCGCTTGTTCTAATTGATCTAAGCCTTCGTTGTTCAACACAGATACGGAGAAAACTGGCTCATCCGTGATGTATGATCGTAGCTCTTCGGAAGTGATTTGGGCAGGTAAATCCGTCTTGTTCAATAAAATGATCCGTCGGGTACCTTCCGTCAAGGTCAGCAACTGTTGATCTTGTGGGGTGATCCGTTCGCTTTGGTTGAGCACCAGCAAAATCAGTTCGGCTTCTTTCAAGGCTTTGCGGCTGCGTTCAACACCGATTTTTTCGACTACATCTTCTGTATCCCGAATACCAGCAGTATCGATCAGCTTTAATGGCACACCTCTGACATTGACATATTCTTCAATCACATCACGCGTTGTACCGGCAATATCCGTCACAATGGCTTTTTCTTCTTTTAAAAGATGGTTGAGCAGACTAGATTTACCTACATTTGGCCGTCCAATGATTGCGGTGCTCAATCCTTCCCGCAAAATTTTGCCTTGTTGCGCAGTAGCCAATAGACTTTCGATTTGTGCTTTGACCATCTGAGCCTTTTCCAACAACAGACGAGTGGTCAATTCTTCCACATCATCATATTCTGGATAGTCGATGTTGACCTCTACTTGTGCCAATGTTTGTAAAATATCTTGTCTTAATTGGCGAATCAAGTGCGAGAGATTCCCATCTAACTGATTGATTGCTAAATTCATAGCCTTATCTGTTTTGGCGCGAATCAAATCCATGACTGCTTCTGCTTGAGAAAGATCCACACGGCCATTTAAAAAGGCGCGTTTGGTAAACTCACCCGGTTCTGCCAGGCGTGCCCCTTGGCGCAGCACAAGTTGTAAAAGTTGATTAACGACAACGATCCCTCCGTGACAATTGATCTCAACGACATCTTCACGGGTAAACGTCCGCGGCTGTTTCATAACGGACAACATCACTTCATCCATCAAACGTTCCTCGACAGGGTCTATGATATGACCGTAATGGATCGTGTGACTTGGCACCTCTGCCAAAGACTTGCTGCTGGTGAAGATTCGATCAGCGATTGCGATAGCTTGATCGCCGCTTAATCGGACAATACTGATTGCGCCTTCTCCAGGGGGAGTTGAAATTGCAGCAATCGTATCAAATTCTTGGGTAATATTCGCCATGTTCTAGCACCTCCTATTTTTTTCCATAAAAAAAAGTGCCCACTCCACCCGTTGATTGAACCCAACGAGTAGACTTCGCACTTTGACTGCTTGTCAATTAAATTCTGGGAATAGATTAGCACATTTTCGTTTACACCGCAAGTTTCTTGGAAAACTTTTAAATTTTGCATATAGACCCGAAACACGCTAAAATAAAGGAAAAGAATGAAACGAGGGAACGCTTATGGATACGACCAAAAACACAGATACTTCAGCCCGTATCAAAGAAATCATTTTATCAACTGGAAACGTCAATCGACCTTACATCGTACGGGATATCGTCTTCGCGGCGGACAAGATCGAAGTTGATCTTTTCGATACAAGTATCGATCTTAGTGAATTAATGTCTGATGTGACAATGCGTTTGAAAGAAACAGCCCATCGTTATGGTGCCAACGCAGTCATCAATTGTCATTTCGAGCATGATCGTATCGTTGAAGGGGACAAAACTTTTCTAGAAATTTTTGCCTATGGCACAGTCGTACAATTTACTCAATCTACGATCGGCGGTTAACAACAGCTAAACAGAAAAAATCGTCAAAAAAAAGAGTCCGCAGCAGGACTCTTTTCTTTTTACCAAAGTTTGACCTACATCATGTATGTTGACTTTGATAAGAATGATTTGTAATCAAGAATACTTGCTTTCAAAAGGCTTGTCAAATAGGTTTCGAGACAAAAAACGAGGAAAGGCCTGATATAGCGCCTTTCCTCGTTTAAAATCAAATTTTTTTGGTTGCCGGTTCTACGACCAAATAGCGATAGGGTTCATCCCCTTCAGAATGGGTTTGAACATTTGCATCTTTGCTCAATACCGAATGAATCTGTTTCCGCTCAAACGCCGGCATCGGCTCTAAGAAAACGGGACGTCCAGTTCGTCTGACCTTTTCAGCAGTGCGACTGGCCAAACGTTCAAGGATCGCTTGGCGCTTTTCCCGATAATCCCCTACATTGATGACCACAGACAACTTATTTTTAGCGATACGGTGGATATAGACTTGCGCTAAATATTGCAACGCATTTAAAGTCTTTCCATGTTTGCCGATCAAAATACCTTGTTTGTCCGTTTCCAGTTGAAATACGATCAAACCATCTTGACGGACAGTTTTGACTAAGGCTGGTGCCTGCAATGCTTTTGAGATATTGGTCAAATAGAGTCCCAATTGTGCCAAAGCTTCTTCATCTGACAGATCTGTCTTCTGTTGCGCTTGGCTAGGGCCATCAACTTCAGTCACTGTATCTACGATATCCTCTGACACAGTGACTTGATCAATGACTGGTTCTGGTTCAGTATCAGTTATAGGTGCAGGTTCTACCAAGGCTTTTTCGATTGAAACACGCGCTGGTTTTTTTCCCATTCCCAAAAATCCTTTTTTACCTTCATCAAGTACATCAATGATTGCTTGATCTTTGGTCAATCCAAGAACTTGCAATCCTTCTTGAATCGCTTCTTCTACTGTAAGACTTTCATAAATCGGCATTGCAGTGCAGCCTCCTTTTTATTTTTTGCGTTTTTTCTTGGGATTCAATGCTTTATTCAAAGCCCGTTCCCGTTCTCGTTCCTTACGGGCTGCTTCTTCACGTTCTTGGCGAATCTTGAATGGATTGTTCAAAATCATCGTTTGTACAACTTGGAAGGCATTTGAAACGACCCAGTATAAGGATAGCCCGCTGGCAATATTGATCCCCATCAAAAGAATCATCAATGGCATCGCAAAATTCATGATTTTCAAACTCGCATTTGACTCTACTTGGCTCATACTTGATAAATACGTACTCGCAAAAGTAAACAATGCCGCCAAAATCGGTAAAATGAAGTAAGGATCACGATCCCCCAATTGCAGCCACATAAATTTCCCTTCCTGCAAGGCAGGTACCCGCGAGATCGATTGCCATAATGCCATTAAAATCGGCATTTGAACCAACAAAGGCAAGCATCCAGCATAAGGATTAACATTGTGTTCTGCATATAATTTTTGGGTTTCTTCTTTTAATTTACTTTGTGTTTCAGTATCTTTTGACGCATATTGTTGTTGCAATGCTTTGATTTTCGGCTGCAATTCTTGGGTCTTCCGCATGCTTTTCGTTTGAAAATGCATCAACGGCATCAAAATCACACGAATGATCAATGTAAAGAGAATAATCCCGATCCCGGCATTGCCAAATGATAAAGCTTTGATCGCCTCTGCAAAATAATACACGACGTAACGATCCCAAATTCCCGTGCTTTGCGCATTAACTTCACCTGTTGCACCACAGGCAGATAAAACAACTACTAATGAGAAAACTCCCAAAAGCAATAAGACGCGTTTTCCTTTTTTCACGTAACTAATTCCTTTCTATTACTGTATGATTTTCGCAAGTTTCAGCACGTGCGCCAAGTTCGAATAAATTTCCTTTGAGGAACAAGTAGCCGTGCTTGGGCGCGCAATAATGATAAAATCGATCGCTGGTGAAATGCGTGGCTTCATATCGATCAAACTCGCACGAATCTTTCTTTTCACTTCATTGCGTTTGACCGCATTGCCAACTTTCTTTCCAACAGATAGACCGACACGAAAATGCGGCTGTTCTTTCGGCAAGACATAGACCACGAATTTCCGATTTGCAAAAGAATTCCCTGTCTGGAAAACTTTTTGAAAATCTTGCTCTGATTTTACACGATAAGATTTTCTCATATCGGTTCCTTCACTTCTTTCGATTATGCTTTATTACGTCCTTGAATACGTAACCACTCACTTGTCAATCATACCATATTTGCCCTACATCAGGCACTAAATTCCTAAAAAACGGCATAAAAAAAACCACTGGCAAACAGTGGCTTATGCAGAAATAACCTTTCTGCCTTTACGACGACGGCTAGCTAAAACACGACGTCCATTTTTAGTACTCATACGTTTACGGAATCCGTGAACTTTTTGACGTTTACGTTTATTTGGTTGATACGTTCTTTTCATATATTTCCACCTCCATTAGCAGCTTGCTTATGCGCACAGACATACTTTGATAGTATAACGAGTCAAGCACTACTTTGTCAATAACAAGTTGCGCTAAATTTAGCTTCTTTTATCCACAATCTCGGTGAAATCCGTGTGTTTGCTGTTTATAACCAAAAATTGTGGAAAACTTTTTCCTCAGAGTTATTTGCTGCTTTTCCACAAATAAACAGCCTGTATAAAACTTATCCACATTTCAGTTTTTGTCTGTTGATAAGTATGTAAAATCCTTTTAATACCAACGCTTATATTATACATTAGCGTGTGGATAACCTTTCTGATATTCCAGTTATCAACAGATAGAACATCCTTGTGGAAAACCCTATTTTGGATATGTGCCTTTCTTTTTTATTTTTATCCTATGGTGTGGAAAAGTATTTTTTTCTCACCTTTTTTAATTTAATCTGTGGAAAACTTTTCCAATCCGTGCTATTTTAGTTATATCTATTTTTAGTTATGGGAGGACAATTTATGCCATCTGCTGATTCTATTTGGCAAGATCTGCAAAGATCCTTTAAAGAAGAGTTAAATCCAGCCAGTTACAGTGCTTGGATCGAAACTGCCAATGTCTTGTCTTTTGAAAAAAATCAGCTGCTGATTGAAGTACCCAGCGATCTTCATAAATCTTATTGGGAAAAAAATCTAGCTGCCAAAATCGTCGAAATGGGATTTATGAGGACTGGTGAGGAATTGATTCCTAGTTTTGTGACTGTTGAAGAAGCTGAAGCACTGAAAACACCTGCAGCTTTGCAAAAAACGACCAACAATTCTGAAGAGCCGCCTAAAACTATTTTGAACGAAAAATATACATTTGATACCTTTGTCATCGGAAAAGGCAATCAAATGGCCCATGCTGCTGCCCTCGTTGTTGCTGAAGATCCTGGGTCTATTTATAATCCGCTTTTCTTCTATGGAGGCGTTGGTTTAGGTAAAACCCATTTGATGCACGCGATCGGTCATCAGATGCTCCTAAAACGACCAACAGCCAAAATCAAATATGTCAGTAGTGAAAACTTCACCAATGACTTCATCACTTCGATCCAAAAAAACAAAATGGAAGACTTTCGCAACGAATATCGCAATGTCGATCTTTTACTCGTAGATGATATCCAATTTTTGGTGAATAAAGAAGGAACTCAGGAAGAATTCTTTAATACGTTTGAAGAGTTATACCGCAACAATAAGCAAATCGTCTTGACCAGTGATCGATTGCCCAACGAGATCCCTACTTTACCAGAACGTTTGGTTTCCCGTTTTGCTTGGGGATTATCGGTAGACATCACACCACCTGATTTAGAGACCCGTACGGCTATTTTACGGAAAAAAGCCGAAGCAGAGCGATTGGAGATACCTGATGATACATTAAGTTATATTGCTGGGCAGATTGATTCGAATATCCGAGAACTCGAGGGAGCCTTAGTTAGGGTCCAAGCTTTTGCAACGATGCAAAATTCAGATATCACCACTAGTTTGGCAGCTGAAGCCATCAAAGCACTCAAATCAAGCCATGGGTCTACCCAAGTATCTATTCTGCAGATCCAAGAAGAGGTGGCTAAATATTACCACATTCATGTGACTGACTTAAAAGGCAAAAAACGCGTCAAAGGTATTGTTGTTCCACGCCAGATCGCAATGTTCCTTTCAAGAGAACTCACAGACAGTTCGTTACCAAAAATCGGCGGTGAATTCGGCGGTAAAGATCATACAACTGTCATTCATGCCCACGAAAAAATTCAACATTTGGTTGAAACAGATGCTACGATCAAAAATGAGATTGCCGAAATCAAACACATTCTCTTCAGCTAAGCTGTGGATAATAAGAAAAAAACGTGAAAAGTTATCCACAAGTTATTCACAGGCGTTTTCGTTGGTACTATCACGCTAAACCAAAGTTATCCACATTACTAACAAGCCTATTACTACTATTACTTTTATTTAATAACTATAAATTGAAGGAGTCCCGTTATGAAACTAACTTTAAACCGCTCAGAATTCATGCAAGAACTACAAACTGTTCAACGTGCCATTTCAACAAAAACGACTATCCCGATTTTAACAGGTGTCAAAATCACACTGACGGACCAAGGATTAACATTGACTGGCAGCAATGCTGATATTTCGATTGAAACATTTCTTAGTGCTGACAATGAGAAAGCCCAAATGAACATCGAACAAACAGGAGCGATCGTTCTTCAAGCACGCTTCTTCAGTGAAATCGTTCGTCGATTACCAGAAAGTACATTGACTTTAGAAGTATTAGAAAACAACCAAGTGGCAATCACTTCCGGTAAAGCCAATTTTACGGTGAATGGCTTAGATGCAGATAGCTATCCACACTTACCAGTTGTTGAAAGCCAAAACGCCATCGAGATCCCGGGGCATATCCTAAACAAAATCGTAAGTGAAACAGTTTTTGCTGTTTCTCAACATGAAAGTCGCCCAATTTTGACTGGGGTCCATTTTGTTCTCGAGGATCAAAAACTACTCGCAGTTGCGACTGATTCACATCGTTTGAGCCAACGTGTGATCCCTCTAGACAGCGGTGACACGGCCTTCAATATTGTGATTCCTGGAAAAAGTTTGACTGAACTTTCTCGTTCATTGACAGATGAAGAAGAAGCGATCCAAATCAGTATCATGGATAATCAAGTCTTGTTCCAAACCAAAACAATGAAATTTTATTCACGTTTGTTAGAAGGAACGTACCCAGATACCAATCGTTTGATTCCTTCAAGTTTCAATACTGAAATCGAATTTGTCGTCCCTGAACTGCTGCAAGCGATTGAACGGGCATCATTGCTTTCACACGAAGGGCGCAATAATATCGTACGTTTGGCTATTTCTGAAGAAGCAGTTGTTTTATACGGAAATTCTCCAGAAATCGGGAAAGTTGAAGAAGATCTGAACTTTGCCTCTGTGACCGGTGATCCATTGGAGATTTCTTTCAATCCAGACTATATGAAAGCTGCTTTACGGGCTTTTGGTGATACAAGCATCGTCATTCGGTTTATTTCAGCGATCCGTCCATTTACTTTAGAACCAACAGAAAGCAAAGGCACGTTTATCCAACTGATCACGCCTGTCAGAACCAATTGATTTTCATGTCTTTTGAAAATCAATGAAATACGTAGTGAAAATGAATAAATCTATTTAAAGGGCTTAAAATCGTTTTTAAGCCCTTTTTTCTATTTTTGCTTATTTTTTATCTAAAAAGAGTAAGTCTTCTGAGAATCAAAAATATCCCGATGAATTTGTTTTCTGAGGCAAAAAAGAGTATAATAGAAGTACACATTCTGTGACGGAATTGAGGGAAATTATGAAAAAGAAAATTTTTTTGGAAACAGAATACATGACCCTTGGACAAATGTTGAAAGAAGCTAGCGTGATTGGCAGCGGTGGACAAGCAAAGTGGTATTTAGCTGAACAAACCGTTTTGGTCGATGGAGAGCCTGAAAATAGAAGAGGCCGTAAACTATATGCGGGAATGATGATCGAGCTGCCTGATGAGGGTACTTTTTTTATGGTCAAGAAAGAAGACAGCGATGCGGCTGAATGAGTTGCAAATCAAGAATTATCGCAATTATGAAACGTTGTCGCTGCACTTCAACAAAAACTTGGTCATTTTTTTAGGAGAGAATGCACAAGGGAAAACCAATATCCTTGAAAGCATCTATGTTTTGGCAATGACCAAAAGCCATCGGACATCCAGCGAACAAGAGTTGATTCGCTGGGAAACGGACGGCGCCTATATTTCTGGTCTAGTAGATCGCGGACGTTCCACGATCCCATTAGAATTATTTTTATCAAAAAAAGGGCGCAAAACCAAAGTCAATCATATTGAACAAAAAAAACTGAGTAGTTACATAGGACAATTGAATGTCATCTTATTTGCGCCAGAAGATTTATCTTTGGTCAAAGGAAGTCCGCAAGTGCGGCGCAAATTTCTTGATATGGAGATTGGACAGATCGATCCAATCTATTTGTATGATCTTGTTCAATATCAAACCGTCTTGAAGCAAAGAAACCAATACTTAAAACAATTAGCTGAAAAGAAGCAGACTGATGAAGTTTATCTGGATGTACTGACCGAGCAATTGATTGATTTCGGCAGCAAAATCATTCTAGCTAGACAAAAGTTTGTCCAAAGACTGGGGTATTGGGCCAATGCACTTCATCAAAAAATCAGTCAAGAAAAAGAAGTGCTGCAGATCAACTACTTATCGAATATTCCTGCAACTTGTCAAACGCTGCAAGATATCCAGCAACACTTCACGCATTCTTTGGCACAAGTCAAAGAACGAGAAAGATTTCGTCAGATGACTTTAGTTGGACCGCATCGAGATGACTTAGATTTTTTGATCAACGATAAGGACGTGCAAACCTTTGGTTCCCAAGGGCAGCAACGCACGACAGCTTTAAGTGTCAAATTAGCTGAGATCGACTTAATGAAAGAAGAAACCGGTGAATATCCGGTATTGTTGTTAGATGACGTGATGAGTGAGCTGGATGATTCCCGCCAACTGCATTTATTGGCAACGATTGAAGGAAAAGTCCAGACATTTCTGACAACGACCACATTAGATCATGTAAAAGATAAAATGTCTGTAGAAGCAGAGATTTTTTATGTAGAGCAAGGACATATCAAAGGAGAATAGACTGAATGACAGAAGAAGAAAAAAATTTAGTTGAACGGGCCAAAGCCTATGATGCCAGTCAGATCCAAGTATTAGAAGGATTAGAAGCCGTTCGTAAGCGTCCTGGGATGTATATCGGTTCAACCAGTTCAGAAGGCTTGCATCATTTAGTATGGGAAATCGTAGATAATTCGATTGATGAAGCGTTAGCTGGTTTTGCAACCAGTATTGAAGTGATCATTGAACCTGATAATAGTATCACCGTCGTTGATGACGGCCGGGGAATTCCAGTCGGTATCCAAGCCAAAACGGGTCGACCTGCGGTTGAAACCGTGTTTACGATTTTACATGCCGGCGGTAAATTCGGCGGTGGCGGATACAAAGTTTCTGGTGGTTTGCATGGTGTAGGTTCTTCCGTGGTGAATGCATTGTCGACGACACTAGACGTAAAAGTGTATAAAGAAGGCAAAGTATACTACCAAGAATATCATCGTGGGGCAGTCGCGGAAGATTTGAAAGTCATTGATGAAACAGATCGCCATGGGACAACCGTCCATTTTGTGCCAGACCCTGAAATTTTTACAGAAACAACAGAATTCAATTTTGACAAATTGGCTACGCGTGTTCGAGAATTGGCGTTCTTGAATCGCGGCTTGAAAATCTCGATCGAAGATAAGCGCAGCGAAAAACCGATATTGAAAGAATATCATTATGATGGTGGGATCAAGAGTTATGTTGAGCATTTAAATGCCAGCAAAACAGCACTATTCCCCGAACCAATTTATCTTGAGGGAGAACAACAAGGAATCACGGTTGAGGTTTCTATGCAGTATACAGATAGTTACCACAGCAATTTATTGAGCTTTGCCAACAATATCCATACGTATGAAGGCGGCACCCATGAATTTGGCTTTAAAACGGCTTTGACACGGGTAATCAATGACTATGCCCGCAAATCAAAGGTCATGAAAGAAAATGATGAGAATCTTACCGGTGAAGATGTCCGAGAAGGATTGACTGCAGTCATCTCGATCAAACATCCCGATCCGCAGTTTGAAGGACAAACCAAAACCAAACTAGGTAACTCTGAAGTACGGACAGTCACAGATCGATTGTTTTCTGAACACTTTACCAAATTCTTGATGGAAAACCCGACAGTCGGACGACAAGTCGTTGAAAAAGGATTATTGGCTTCAAAAGCACGGCAAGCGGCCAAACGTGCGCGCGAAATGACGCGACGAAAAGGCGCATTAGAAATCAGTAATTTACCTGGTAAATTGGCTGACTGTTCTAGTAAAGATCCTGAAAAAAGCGAATTGTTCATCGTCGAAGGAGATTCCGCAGGCGGGTCTGCGAAACAAGGACGCAGCCGGGAATATCAAGCGATTTTACCGATCCGTGGGAAAATTTTGAATGTCGAAAAAGCGAGCATGGACAAGATTTTGGCAAATGAAGAAATTCGTTCATTGTTTACCGCAATGGGGACTGGTTTTGGTGCTGATTTTGATGTGTCAAAAGCCCGTTACCATAAGTTGGTCATCATGACAGATGCCGATGTCGATGGTGCCCACATCCGTACATTGTTATTGACACTTTTTTATAGATACATGCGTCCAATCGTGGAAGCGGGCTATGTGTATATTGCACAACCGCCTTTATATGGTGTCAAACAAGGAAAAAATATCCATTATATCCAACCTGGAAAGAACGCAGAGCAAGATTTGAAAGACAAAATCGCTTCATTGCCTGCGACACCTAAAGCGACCGTTCAACGGTATAAAGGATTGGGAGAGATGGATGACCATCAACTATGGGAAACCACAATGGATCCAGAAAATCGGATGATGTTGCGTGTAAGCGTGGATGATGCGATCGAAGCGGATCAAGTTTTTGAAATGTTGATGGGCGATCGCGTGGAACCACGACGCGCCTTCATTGAAGAAAATGCACATTACGTGAAAAACTTGGATATCTAACCAATCGCAGAGGAGGAAACAGCTTGAGTGAAGCAAAACAAAATATTCACGACGTCAATCTAACGAGTGAAATGCGTGAGTCCTTTATCGATTATGCGATGAGTGTTATCGTTGCAAGGGCTTTGCCAGATGTGCGAGATGGCTTAAAGCCAGTTCACCGCAGAATTTTGTATGGCATGAACGAATTGGGTGTAACGCCAGATAAACCACATAAAAAATCTGCCCGGATCGTCGGCGATGTAATGGGTAAATATCACCCTCATGGGGATAGTGCGATCTATGAATCAATGGTTCGTATGGCACAGCCGTTTAGTTATCGCTATATGCTTGTTGATGGACATGGAAACTTTGGCTCCGTCGACGGTGACGGCGCAGCTGCCATGCGTTACACCGAAGCCAGAATGAGTAAACTGGCGATGGAAATGTTGCGGGATATCAATAAAGATACTGTTGACTTCCAAAGCAACTATGATGATACTGAACGGGAACCGGCTGTCTTACCTGCAAGATTCCCCAATTTACTGGTCAATGGAACAACGGGGATCGCGGTCGGCATGGCTACCAATATTCCGCCGCATAATTTGAATGAAGTGATTGCAGCTATCGATTTATTGATGGAGAATCCTGATGTAACTACGAGCGAATTGATGGAAGTTCTGCCTGGACCCGATTTTCCTACTGGCGGGATCGTTATGGGGAAATCAGGTATCCGTCGCGCATACGAAACAGGGAAAGGTTCAATCACTGTTCGTGGTAAAGTCGAAGTGACCGAAATGCCAAATGGCAAAGAAAGAATCTTAGTGACAGAATTGCCATACATGGTCAACAAAGCCAAACTGATCGAACGAATCTCGGAACTGCATCGTGATAAGCGAATTGAAGGCATCACTGATTTGCGGGATGAATCGTCTCGCGAGGGGATGCGAATCGTTATTGATGTCCGCAGAGATGTCAGTGCATCAGTCATCTTGAACAATCTGTACAAAATGACAGCTTTACAGTCTTCTTTCGGCTTTAATATGCTTGCCATTGAAAAAGGCGTGCCGAAAATACTGAGTTTGAAACGAATTCTAGAAAATTATATCGAGCACCAACAAGAAGTTGTGACGCGTCGTACGCAATTTGATAAAAACAAAGCGGAAGCACGCGCCCATATTTTGGAAGGGTTGCGGATCGCTCTTGATCATATCGATGAAATCATTGCGTTGATTCGTGCATCAGCTTCTGATGATATTGCCAAGACGACCATGATGGAGCGTTTTGAATTATCGGAACGTCAAGCACAAGCGATCTTAGATATGCGTTTGCGGCGTCTGACCGGTTTAGAACGAGATAAAATCGAGAATGAATACCAAAGTTTGTTAGAATTGATTGCTGATTTAACAGATATTTTGGCTCATCCGCATCGGGTATTAGAAATCATCCAAACAGAATTGCAAGAGTTAGGTCAACGTTTTGGAGATGCTCGCCGAACTGAATTACTTGTAGGTGAAGTACTCAGCCTTGAGGATGAAGACCTGATCGAAGAAGAAGAAATCGTTATTACGTTGACTAATAATGGCTATATCAAACGAGTAGCAAATTCAGAATTCCGTGCGCAAAGACGTGGCGGCCGTGGTGTCCAAGGAATGGGCATTCACGATGAAGATTTTGTTCGAACGCTGCTATCATGTTCTACACATGATACGCTGCTCTTCTTTACCAATAAAGGCAAAGTCTACAAAGCCAAAGGGTATGAAATCCCTGAATATGGACGAGCAGCCAAAGGGATCCCTGTCATCAACTTGCTCGGTATTGACTCCAGCGAACGTATCGAAGCGATCATATCTGCTTCGGGTGGACCACAAGAAGGACGTTACCTCTTCTTTACTACACGACTAGGAATCGTGAAGCGGACTTCAGTGACTGCGTTTGCGAACATTCGTGCCAACGGCTTGATTGCCATCGGTTTGAAAGAAAATGATGAGCTGGTAAATGTGATTGAAACCCATGGGGAAGATAGAGTGATCATCGGTACGCTTAAAGGTTATTCTGTCACATTCGAAGAAGCGTTGGTCCGCGATATGGGACGAACAGCTGCTGGTGTCCGTGGTATTCGTCTAAGAGAAGCAGATTATGTTGTTGGAGCTGCTGTGATCAAAGAAGACAGTGAAGTCTTAGTGATCACAGAAAACGGCTATGGCAAACGCACCAAAGGCTCTGAGTACCCAGTCAAAGGTCGTGGCGGTAAAGGGATCAAAACAGCCAATATCACGCCTAAGAATGGCCCTCTTGCTGGATTAACGACTGTTTCTGGTGAAGAAGACATCATGGTCATCACCAATAAAGGTGTCTTGATCAGATTCAATGTAGCTTCTGTTTCGCAAACTGGTCGTGCCACATTGGGTGTACGCTTGATGAAGATGGAAAACGAAGCCAAAGTTGTAACAATGGCCACCGTAGAGCCTGAACCGCAATTGGACATAGCGACAGAGCGCGCGCAAGCCGAAGATACGTCAGCAATGAATCAGGCCGTTCAAGATTTAGCAGATAGTCAGGATACAGCGACAGATACGGAAGAATAAATTTTTTCAGATTATACAAAAAAACGAACCCACTTTTGGTTCGTTTTTTTTTGGTTCAATCACCATCTGTTTGCGTAATTCTTTATGTAAGGAACAAAGTCGGTTGTATTTAGAATAACAGCTTGCAATTTGAACGTAAAAAGTGTATAATAATTATTTGTGAGTAGTCTAACCAGGCCACTCTCTCTGCTCCTAGTCAACTAGGGGCCTAAGTCCACAGGGAGGTGAAGAATCAATGGAAAACACGAAATATGAAATTTTATACATCATTCGTCCAAACATTGATGAAGAAGCTAAATCCGCATTGATTGCACGTTTTGATTCAATCTTAACTGATAACGGCGCTGAAGTTATCGAGTCTAAAGATTGGCAAAAACGCCGTCTAGCGTATGAAATGGATGGATTCCGTGAGGGTATCTATCACATCGTTAAAGTTTCTTCTTCAACAACTGCAAGTGCAATCAACGAATTTGACCGTCTTGCAAAAATCAATGATGACATTATCCGTCACATGATTGTCAAAGAAGAAGCATAATATTGTTTCACGTGAAACAAAAGCGATGAGGAGATGATGAACTTTGATTAACAATGTTGTACTAGTAGGAAGATTAACTAAAGATCCTGATTTACGTTACACTTCTAACGGCACGGGTGTCGCTACATTTACTTTGGCAGTAAATCGTAATTTTACCAATCAAAGTGGTGAGCGCGAAGCTGATTTTATCAACTGCGTCATTTGGAGAAAACCAGCTGAAACCATGGCAAACTATGCACGTAAAGGGACATTGCTAGGGATCACTGGACGGATTCAAACACGTTCTTATGATAACCAACAAGGTCAACGTGTTTATGTAACAGAAGTCGTTGCTGATAACTTCCAATTATTAGAGTCAAGAAATGCTTCTGAGCAAAGACGGACATCTGACAGCGGCAGCAGCAATAACACTACGTATAATTCAAATAGTTCTTCTGGATTTGGTAACAATCAAAGCAATCAAACTCAATCCTCTCAACCATCAGGAATGCCTAGTTTTGATCGTGATAATTCCGATCCGTTCGGAAACGCATCAATCGACATTTCAGACGATGATTTACCATTCTAAGAAATTGATAGGAGGGAAATAGGATGGCACAACAAAGAAGAGGCGGACGCAAACGTCGTAAAGTAGACTATATTGCAGCTAACCATATCGAACATATCGATTACAAAGATATCGAATTATTAAAACGTTTCATTTCAGAACGCGGTAAAATTTTGCCACGTCGTGTAACTGGTACAGGCGCGAAAAACCAACGCAAACTTACCATTGCAATCAAACGCGCACGTATTATGGGATTACTTCCATTCGTAGGCGAAGAATAAATCGACTTCAAATGACAAGCTTCTTGAGAGGCTTGTCATTTTTTTGTCTTTTCATCTTTTGTTATTTGTTATTTTATTTTTGT
Source organism: Enterococcus salsurae (assembly GCF_054784955.1). Classification (NCBI taxonomy): domain Bacteria; kingdom Bacillati; phylum Bacillota; class Bacilli; order Lactobacillales; family Enterococcaceae; genus Enterococcus; species Enterococcus salsurae. The sequence goes on from NZ_BAAHWY010000006.1 coordinate 39,232, forward strand.
TTACAATAACAGATGAATGGATATAGTGGACCATGTCATATGTCTTAGCGTTTCACGTGAAACATTTTTTTGCATCATCGCCTAATTTCCTAAACTGTGGTAAAATAGGATAACGAAAGATCATAAATTGGGAGAAAATATTGAGGGGTTAAATAATGGCAGCAATTGGGTTGATTTCAATTGATAATTATGACGATTTGATCGAAAAGAAAGATGACAAACAAGTATCTTATTTGAACTCGCTGATTACAACGCTGATTTCCGATTGGGCAAGTGAAAACAGTGTCTTTTACAAGCGTATCAATTCAGAACGTTTTCTTTTTGTTGCAAAAGATTCTGATATTGAACGAATGAAAGACGATAAATTTCAATTTTTGACTCGGGTGCGACAAGTGGCTGAAAAAAACGATTTGCCATTGACCATTAGTATGGGGATTGCGTATGGCCAGGAATCTTTTGAAGTGGTTGGTGAAGAAGCGCAAAATAATCTAGATGTGGCATTGGTCAGAGGTGGGGATCAAGTTGTCCTCAGGGAAGCTATAGAAGATGCAAAACCACAATTTTTTGGTGGCAATACAGATGGCACACCAAAGAGAACGCGTGTTCGTTCTAGGGCTATGAGTACTGCTTTGAAAAAGATTTTTGCTGAGAATCAGCGGATATTTATCATGGGACATCGTTACCCTGATATGGATGCGCTTGGATCAGCTTTTGGTGTTGCTTATATGGCAATGATGAGTGACAAAGAGTGCTATATCATTCTGAATGCGAAAGAAATCACTGCTGACATTGAACGTGCTTTAGAGGAGTTAAAAAAGTATCCTGACCTTCAGCGACTTGTGATTTCAGACGAAGAAGCAATTGATCTATCAAATGACGAAAGTGTCTTAGTGATGGTTGATTACCATAAGCCATCAATGTCGATTTCTCAAGCTGTCTATGATACATTTGAAAAGATTGCTGTAATCGACCATCATCGTCGCGGCGATGAGTTTCCTGATAAACCTTTATTGACGTATATTGAATCATCAGCTTCCTCGGCAGCTGAGCTAGTCGCCGAATTGATTCAATATCGTGCAGCCCGTAAATCATTATTGCCTAAATTTATTTCTACTGCGCTTTTAGCAGGGATCTATGTGGATACCAAAAATTTTACTGTGCGTACGACAGGGCGCACCTTTGATATAGCTGGTTATTTGAAGAATCAAGGTGCAGATACATCATTGGTACAATATATGCTGAGTACGGATTTAGATTCTTACCTGATGATCAGTGAGTTGGTATCACGCAGCAAGCACTTTAAAGAAGATATCGTGATTGCCTCAGCGGATGAGGATCGCGTATATGATAGTGTGACCGTAGCTAAAGCCGCGGATACATTATTGTCTATCAATGGCATCCATGCGGCTTTCGTGATCACCAAACAACCAGGCGATTTGATTGGGATCAGTGCGCGGAGTACTGGCAAAGTCAATGTGCAAACCATCATGGAAGGACTGGGAGGCGGCGGCCATTTTACCAATGCAGCAACGCAAATCAAAGGCAGCAATATCGATGAAGTAGAGGATCGCCTGCGCAATGAATTAATCAATCATGACCAATAATAAGGAGTGACCAAAACATGAAAGTTATTTTCTTACAAGATGTAAAAGGTAAAGGAAAAAAAGGAGATATCAAGGAAGTACCTAATGGGTATGCACAAAACTTCCTAATCAAAAATAACTACGCTAAACCAGCCAGTAATGAAAGTGTGGCTGAATTAAAAGGCAAGCAAAAAGCCAAAGAAAAACAAGATGCAGAAGTATTAGCCGAAGCACAAGAATTGAAGCAAATTCTTGAAAAAGAAGAAACGGTTGTTAAGATCCAAGCCAAAGCAGGTGAGGACGGTCGTTTGTTCGGTTCAATCCCTTCTAAACAAATCGCAGATGCATTGAATAAACAATACAAGATCAAATTGGATAAACGCAAAATTGAGTTAGATCAACCGATTCGTGCGTTAGGCTTTACGCAAGTACCAGTGAAGATCCATCCACAAGTGACTGCGACCATCAATGTGCATACGGTCCAAGAATAAGGGAAAGACCCAACAGTCAAATGTTGGGTCTTTTTCAGGGGATTTCACAAAAGGTGCCTTGTACTTTACTAGGTTATCTTGTAGAATAAATGGACACTAGATTAGGAGCGAAAGGTATGAATGAAGCGTGGCAGAACCAAGTCCCTCCACAAGATATAGAAGCGGAACAAGCGGTACTCGGTGCAATATTTTTAGATGCTGAAGCGATTATTGATGCAATGGAAGTCATTGCACCGCAAGATTTTTATCGACGGAGTCATCAAATAATTTTTCAAGCAATGATTCAATTGAATGACCGCAGTGAAGCAATTGATTTGATTACCCTTAAAGCAGAAATCGAAAAAAGCAGCAGTTTAGAAGATGTCGGCGGCTTAACGTACTTAACGGAACTCAGTCAAGCATCACCATCAGCGGCTAGTATAGCCTATTATGCTAAGATCGTTGACGACAAGGCCACTTTGCGGAATCTGATCCAAACAGCCAGCAGAATCGTTACACAAGGTTTTGAACAAGATGAAGATGTTCAATCCATCATTGATCAAGCCGAAAAAAGCATTCTGGAAGTATCAGAAAAAAGAAATAGCAATGGCTTTCAATCAATTGCAGATGTCTTAAATCGGACAATTGAAAATATCGATCAATTGGCGCAAAACAATGAAGAGATCACAGGTTTGCCAACAGGCTATCCTGCATTAGACAAAATGACTGCGGGGCTGCAAAAAGAAGAATTGATTATTCTTGCTGCCCGTCCAGCCGTGGGTAAAACAGCCTTTGCATTGAATATCGCACAAAATGTCGGTACCAAAACAGATCGTTCTGTCGCTATTTTTAGTTTGGAAATGGGTGCTGAATCCCTAGTCAATCGGATGTTATGTGCAGAAGGCTCGATTGAAGCCGGACATTTGCGAACCGGGCAATTGTCTGAAGAAGAATGGCGCAATTTGATCGTAGCTATGGGTAGTTTATCCAATGCTAGCATCTATATCGATGATACACCAGGGATCAAAATATCAGAGATTCGCGCCCGTTGTCGCAAATTGGCGCAAGAAAAAGGCAATCTCGGATTGATATTGATTGATTATTTGCAATTGATCGAAGGAACTGGGCGTGAGAATCGGCAACAAGAAGTATCAGAGATATCCCGTCAATTAAAGAAATTAGCGAAAGAATTAAAAGTACCAGTTATTGCGCTTTCCCAGTTGTCACGGGGGGTAGAGCAACGGCAAGACAAACGTCCCGTGTTGAGTGATATCCGGGAGTCAGGATCGATCGAGCAAGATGCAGATATCGTGGCCTTTTTATACCGAGATGATTACTACCGCAGCGAAGAAGGCGATGACGACAACCAAGAAGAGCAGCAAGACAACAATGTCATTGAAGTTATTATCGAGAAAAACCGGAGCGGTGCCCGTGGTACTGTGGAATTATTGTTTATCAAAGAATACAATAAGTTTTCTTCGGTTTCTCCACGCACAGAATTTGGATAAACACATCGTCTTATGGCACACCTGTTGAAATCGGGTGTGCTATTTTTATTCGCTTTTAAATGCTATTTTTTTTATTCAGAAAAAAATAGTTCGTTTTTTAACCTCTAAAATAGATAAATCGAATTAAATATTCGATTTTAGATTGAAAGCCGTTGCGAAACTTGTTACAATACATAAGGAATGCATTAATCAAAGAAAGAGGTCATTTTATGTCATCTGTAGTAGTAGTAGGTACACAATGGGGCGACGAAGGTAAAGGAAAGATCACGGACTTTTTGAGTGAAAACGCAGAAGTCATTGCACGTTATCAAGGTGGCGACAATGCGGGACATACAATTAAATTTGACGGTGTGACCTATAAATTGCATTTGATTCCTTCAGGGATTTTTTATGCAGATAAAATCAGTGTTATCGGAAATGGGGTTGTGGTCAATCCTAAATCACTGGTAAAAGAACTCGCATATTTAAAAGAAAATAATATAATAACAAAAAATCTAAAAATATCTGATCGAGCACATGTTATTTTACCTTATCATATCCAATTGGATCAGCTGCAAGAAGACGCAAAAGGCGAAAATAAAATCGGTACAACCATCAAAGGGATCGGACCTGCTTATATGGATAAAGCAGCGCGGATCGGTATTCGAATCGCAGATTTATTGGATAAAGAGATCTTTGAAGAACGGTTACGAATCAATTTAGAAGAAAAAAATCGTCAATTTGTTAAGATGTTCGATGCTGAACCGATTGATTTTGATGATGTCTTTGAAGAATACTATGCTTATGGACAGCAAATCAAGCAATATGTGACAGATACATCAGTGATTCTAAATGATGCCTTGGATGCGGGCAAACGGGTTTTATTTGAAGGGGCCCAAGGTGTGATGCTGGATATTGATCAAGGAACGTATCCGTTTGTGACGTCTTCAAACCCAGTAGCTGGCGGTGTGACCATCGGCAGTGGGGTTGGACCTTCAAAGATCAATAAAGTGGTGGGTGTGTGTAAAGCTTATACGTCTCGTGTGGGGGATGGTCCTTTTCCAACAGAATTGTTTGATGAAACGGGTCAGCAAATTCGTGAAGTTGGTCGGGAATATGGAACCACAACTGGGCGCCCTCGTCGTGTAGGATGGTTTGATACTGTTGTGATGCGCCATTCAAAACGCGTTTCAGGAATCACTAATCTATCTTTGAATTCAATCGATGTTTTGAGTGGATTGGATACAGTCAAGATTTGTACTGCCTATGAATTGGACGGAGAGGAAATTTATCACTATCCAGCGAGCTTGAAAGAACTGAATCGCTGCAAACCTGTTTATGAAGAATTGCCTGGCTGGTCTGAAGACATTACTGGCTGCAAAACATTGGCAGATTTGCCTGAAAATGCTCGGAACTATGTCCATCGGGTATCAGAATTAGTCGGTGTTCGCATTTCTACTTTCTCTGTTGGACCAGATCGTAATCAAACCAATATTTTAGAAAGTGTCTGGGCACAAATCTAAACAACTAACAGTGTCGAATAGCGGCACAGCACAAGATAATGTATGAATCACGTCAGAAAAGCAAAAAAACAGCTGTTTCATTTGCTTCAACGCGAGAGAATGCTTTTGTCTTGTGCTTTTTTTGCTATAATAAATGATATGAAAGGGGTGGAATCATGTTTCAATTGATAACTGATTCTTGTTGTGACCTACCTGCGGAACGATTGGCTGAACTAGATGTCGCTTATATTCCGATGGTAGTTGCTTTAGAGGGGAAAGAGTATACGGATGATATGGGTCAATCTTTTGATACAGATTGGTTTTTAGCAAAATTAAAAGAACATGCACAACCGACTACATCTCAGATTAATGTAGGTCGCTATATGGAACATTTTCGTCCATATGTAGATGTAGGAACACCTATTTTATATTTAGGTTTTTCTTCAGGAATGAGTGGTTCTTTTCAAAGTGCTGTACAAGCTGTGGCATTACTGAAAGAGGAATACGAAACAGTCAATATTTCACTGATCGATACGAAATCAGCGAGTTTAGGTGAAGGGCTTTTGGTTGCGGAGGCAGCCAAGCGTAAAGCAGCAGGGGCTTCATTGCTGGAAGTGAGCCAATGGGTCGAAGAACACAAAATGCAAGTTGATTCCTGGGTGACAGTGGATGATTTGAAGCAGTTGGAACGAGGAGGACGGATCTCTAAAACTGCAGCGGCAATTGGCGGCTTATTGAATGTCAAACCGATCATCACCGTGGATATGGATGGAAAACTGCGAAATGTGGATAAAGTGCGGGGGCGCAATAAATCAATCCAGAACATTGTCGATCATACGATAGCCAATCTGCAAGCAACACAAACAAGGACTGTCTACATTGCGAATGCTGGCGATGATGAGGCCGCTGATAAAGTGATTGCAAGTTTGCGTGAAAAAATTCCAGATGTTGATATTTATCATTACCCACTAGGTCCGACGATATCTAGTCATACCGGGTATGGTTGTCTTGCGGTTTTTTCATTCGGTACAAGTCGTGTAGCTAGTGCTTAAAGTCAATCATAAAGAAAGCCAGTTGAACATTCAGGAATGTTCAACTGGCTTTCTTGTTTAATTATTTAATTCAGCAACTCTTTTTTGAACATCTTTGTTCTCTAAAAACTCATCATAAGTCGTTTCGGCACGATCCACGACACCGTTACTAGAAACCGCAATGATCCGGTTCGCTAATGTTTGGATAAATTGGTGGTCATGAGAAGCAAACAGCAATGAGCCGGTAAAGGCCATTAAACCATCATTTAAAGCAGTGATCGATTCTAAATCCAAGTGATTGGTTGGATCATCTAATACCAGCACATTGGCTTTCGATAACATCAATTTAGACAGCATGCAACGGACTTTTTCGCCTCCGGAAAGGACGTTGACAGGTTTCAATACTTCATCACCAGAAAAGAGCATCCGACCTAAGAAGCTGCGTAAGAAGGTGTTGTCATCTTCTTCTTTGCCAGCATATTGACGCAACCAATCAACGATTGGCATGTCGGTATCAAATTCGGTGGTAGTGTCTTTAGGCAAGTAAGCATGTTGTGTTGTTACACCCCAGCGGACGCTGCCTGTATCAGGTGTGATCTCACCCATGATCACTTTGAACAAAGTGGTGGTTGTAATATCACTATTTGCTACAAACGCAACTTTATCATCTTTGTTCAATGTGAAAGAGATATTGCTGAGAATTTGCTTGCCATCAATGGTGACACTGACATTGTCCACTTGTAATAGATCATTCCCGATCTCTCTTTCTGGTTTGAAACCAACGAAAGGATAACGGCGAGATGAAGGTTGGATGTCATCAAGGGTGATTTTATCCAACATTTTTTTACGAGAGGTTGCTTGTTTTGATTTAGACGCATTGGCGCTGAAACGTGCAATAAAGTCTTGCAACTCTTTGATTTGCTCTTCTTTTTTTGCATTTGATTGTGATTGTAATTTTGCAGCCAATTGACTAGATTCTAACCAAAAATCATAATTCCCAACGAATAGTTTGATTTTGCCAAAATCTAAGTCAGCCATGTGGGTACAAACTTTATTTAAGAAGTGGCGGTCATGAGATACAACGATGACTGTATTTTCAAAGTTGATCAAAAATTCTTCTAACCAGTTGATGGATTGGATATCTAAACCATTCGTAGGTTCATCTAGCAGGAGAACATCAGGTTTACCAAATAAAGCTTGTGCCAACAAAACTTTGACTCTTTGCCCGGCCGTTAATTCTTTCATTTGCAGATGATGCAATTCCTCAGGGATATTCAATCCTTGTAAAAGAACCGCTGCTTCTGGCTCAGCTTCCCATCCATCAAGCTCAGCAAATTCACCTTCGAGTTCAGCAGCGCGTATGCCATCTTCATCTGTAAAATCTTCTTTCATGTAGATGGCATCTTTTTCTTTCATCACTTCGTAAAGGCGCTTATGGCCCATGATGACTGTTTCAATCACTGCGTATTCTTCATAATCATAATGGTTCTGTTTCAAGACAGCCATCCGTTCATCAGGACCTAAAGATACATTGCCTGTTGACGGCTGGATCTCACCAGATAATATTTTTAAAAAAGTTGATTTACCAGCACCATTTGCACCAATCAAACCATAACAATTACCAGGCGTAAATTTAATATTAACATCGTCAAATAGTTTGCGGTCTGAAAAATGCAAACTTACATCACTTACTGTAATCAATTCTTTTCCTCACTTTATATAGATTGACATGGAGTCTTCTAGCATTATAGCGATGAATGTTGAAACTTTCAAGTAAACCTGTGGATTAAATCGGCATTCACGAACAAAGTTGTCAAAAAATCATCCATAGTTTAGCTTGATAGTAGAACCGATTCACCTCCTGTGCTAGAGTAAATGTAAGAGCTATTTATTAGGAGGACGAAAAATGGTTGATTGGCTTGTCAGTTTGTCTCCATGGCAACAAGCATTGGCTGGAACGGCATTCACCTATGCAATGACGGCCTTGGGTGCTGCCTTGGTATTTTTTTTCAAAGAAATCAACAAAAATGTATTAAATACGATGTTGGGATTTGCTTCAGGTGTGATGATCGCTGCAAGCTTTTGGTCACTGTTGGACCCAGCAATTGCTCGCGCTCAGGAAAACGGTGATATCCCTTGGCTGGTTGTGAGTATTGGTTTTGGCTTGGGTGGCTTGTTTTTATATGCTGCTGATAAAACACTGCCGCATATGCATTTTGGTCCCAATCATGAAACAGAAGGGCTGCCGAGCCATCTCAAACGAACGATTTTGCTTGTTTTTTCAATCACGTTGCACAATATTCCGGAAGGTTTAGCTGTTGGTGTTGCCTTTGGTGCTGCTGCCAGTGCGGATGATCCTAGAGCCGCTGTTCTAGCTGCATTATCAGTAGCGATTGGGATTGGGATCCAAAATTTTCCAGAAGGTGCTGCGGTGTCGATTCCTTTAAGACAAGAAGGGCTTAGCCGGAAAAAAGCGTTTGTCTATGGACAGGCATCAGGTATCGTAGAGCCAATTGCTGGTGTGATTGGTGCATTGTTGGTTACAAGTATGTCTGCGGTCTTACCCTATGCACTAGCATTTGCTGCGGGTGCGATGATCTATGTGGTGGTGGAAGAATTGATTCCGGAAGCGCAACAAACTTTGACGAGTCGGCGTCATTTTGCTGTCTTTGGTGTGATGCTGGGCTTTATTTTGATGATGATTTTGGATGTTGCATTAGGATAATTAAAAAAAAACCAGTGATCGCTGCTTAGAGAAATCTTGCGGCGATCACTGGTTTTTTTGTGTAAAGAGATTAGCGGTAATATTTTCTTGGGCGTTGACGAACAGCAGTCAGCCAGCGAACGATCCAAATGGCGATCAGTAATGGGATCCCAAAGCGGAAGATCAAGCCAATCAAGCCGCCAATCAGTCCTAAAACTAACGATAGAACAGCAGATGCTAAAATCAAAACGGCCACGATAGCAACGATTTTTCCGAATAAACTTTGTGTATTCATAGTGAATCCTCCTAAATGGTTTTTAACTTATCCTTAGCATATCAAGATTTTCCTTTTCACACATCCAACTTTAGACGGAATTTTCCCTAAGTCGTCAGCCAGACGATTTGTGATAAACTAAACATGAATAAGAAAATAAAGGAGGAAAGTTGTAATGAAGGCAATCATCAAAAGTAAAGAAGTGATAACAGAAGGCGGCTGTAATGCTTGCGTACCCTTCGCACTGCGCACGTTTACTATGCAGCTAGACAACGGTCGTGAATATGCATTAGAGCAATTGGACTGCGGGGCTTTGATCATGCCAATCGCTCAAGTCAATCATTGGCAGACGCGTTTATGGTTAGAAGAAGAGGAAGGACTGATATACCAAAAAGGCACGCAGGAAGTGCGCTTTAGCGAGAACTTTCGCGATGCACGATTTGTTACCACTGACCAAACGGTTATTTGTCCGAAAAAGATGACAGAGGCACAGATCTTCGAACAGACCAATCAGATATTACTGGCATTATTCAAAATTGAACCGCTGACTTTTGTACACCAGAATCAAGAGGTACACGTAACGAAGTAACGAAACCCCCGCATAGCCTAAATGGCAAATGCGGGGGTTGTACGAAGGGGAAGACCAGATCATGAACGGGTCTGACCTTCTCCGTAAATCACGTATTTGGTTGATGTTAATGCTTCTAAACCCATCGGTCCTCGTGCATGCAATTTTTGAGTCGAGATACCGATCTCTGCACCAAATCCAAACATGAAACCATCTGTGAATCGCGTGGAAGCATTGACATAGACAGCTGCGGCATCCACTTCTTTCAAGAAACGTTGCGAAGCAAAATAGTCATCTGTCACGATGGCCTCTGAGTGTTTTGTATTGTAATGATTGATGTGTGTGATGGCTTCATCTAGTGAAGAAACCACTTTGATTGCCAAAATATAATCTAAAAATTCGGTTGCCCAATCTTCTTCAGTGGCAACTTCAGCCTGGGGCAAAATAGCCCGGGCTTTTTCGTCTCCCCGTAATTCAACTTGATCAGCTATTTGTTCCGTTAAAAGCGGCAAAAAAGTTTCCGCTACAGCTTCATGGACAAGAATTGTCTCGATCGCATTACAGACAGAGGGTCGTTGGGTTTTGGCATTGATCACGATCGACAAGGCCATGGGCAACTGCGCACCTTGATCGATATAGACATGATTATTGCCCGTACCGGTTTCAATCACGGGCACAGTGGCAGTTTCTTTGACCCGTTTGATCAATCCGGCACCGCCTCGCGGAATCAAAACATCGATGTACTTATTGAGACGCATCATTTCAGCTGCTGTTTCATGGCTCGTATCGGTAATGAATTGAATGGCATGGGGGGAAGCACCATTGTCAGTTAGAGATTGCTGTAAAACAGCCACTAAGGCTTGATTGGAATAAAAAGCTTCTTTTCCGCCACGCAGAATCACTGCATTGCCTGATTTAAAACAAAGACTGGCCGCATCTGTGGTCACATTCGGCCGCGCCTCATAAATAATACCAATGACCCCCAGCGGCACTCTTTGCTGACCGATCAGCAGATCGTCCGCATTGCGCCACATTTGATCGACGCGTCCAATTGGATCAGGTAATTGCGCGACTTCTCTCATTCCGTTGGCCATTTCCAAAATGCGTGCATGCGTTAAGGTTAAACGATCCAACAATGTCGGCGTGGTCTTTTGCAGCCGCGCAGCTTCGAGATCTTGTTCGTTCGCAACAAGAATCATCTCAGTGTTGCGTTCAATCGCATCGGCCATCTGCAATAATAAATTGTTTTTGTCTTTTGTTGAAAGCAGTCCTAATTCATGGGCACTTTTTTTGGCTTGTTGGCCAATCTTTGTCAAATCAATCATGCATGTTCCTCCTCTAGTCTATAAAAATAGGTACCCAATTGATTACCAGCCAATATCTCAAAGATCATTTTAGGTTGTTTGCCATTGGCCAGAATCATTTGACTATTGCTGGCAAGTACTCGTTGCGCAGCTTTCAGCTTACTGGTCATTCCGCCGGTGCCATAAGGACTGCCTTTGCCAGTGGCTTGCGCTAAAAGTGCGGGTGTGATTTCGCGGATCTCATCATACAGTCTCGCTGACTTGTCTGTGAGGGGATTTGCCGAATAAAATCCATCGATATCAGACAGCATGATCAATAGGTCAGCATCTATCAATTCGGCCACGATTGCGGATAATTGATCATTGTCGCCGAATTTTGTTAAATGGTCTAATTCATCGACAGCCACAGTGTCATTTTCATTGATGATAGGAATGATCCCCATAGCGATAAGTTGTTCTAGGGTATTACAGACATTTTGTCGGCTTTGAGGGAACTCAATGATATCACGGGTCAAGAGTAACTGTGCTGTTTGCTGGCTATATGTTTGAAACCGTTGATTATAAATAGTCATCAGCTCTGATTGACCAACTGCCGCTACTGCCTGCTGCTCTGGGATTTCTCTTGGTCGTTCTTTCACGTTCAGTTTATTCATCCCGACACCAATGGCTCCTGATGAAACCAAAATAATTTCTTTTCCTTGGTTTTGCAGATCGGTTAATACGAAGGCCAATTCATCGATGCCCGACAAATTGATATTGCCGTTAGGGTAAATCAATGAACTTGTGCCGATTTTGACAACGATTCGTTTTTTGGTTTGTAAAGACTCCCGCATAGGTCACCGCCTTTTTTGATATTTTTACTATTGTACTAGCAAAAGCCAGATTCGTCATGCTCTTTTTTCACATTTTATTGTGTGGATGAGAAGAATTTGTAAAGACTTTCCGATAATTGTGTTTTACATGAAGAAAATCAGCTGTCCTATGCTAAAATAACTATATGTTTTATTAATTATTGGAGGCGTCTATGAAATTACGAGGATTTGAGATCGTTACTGATTATCAAGAAAAAAATATCCAGTTGCCGCATCGGGCAACGCATCATGCTGCTGGCTATGATTTTGAAGCAGCTGAAGACATGGTGATTCCAAGTATCTGGAAAGCCGGACTCATAGATGGTGTGAAAGCAATCTTTGATAAAGAAAGTGAAAAACGGCTGAAACCAACATTGGTATCTACGGGCATCAAGGCTTATATGGGGAACGATGAGTATTTACAATTGACGAATCGATCGAGTAACCCATTGAAACGTTTTTTGGTATTAACAAATGGTGTCGGCGTTATTGACAGTGATTATTATAATAATCCCGATAATGAAGGACATATCATGTTTCAATTCACCAATTTTGGTCCTAGAGATTTGGAAATCAAAAAAGGTGAACGTATCGGGCAAGGGATTTTCTTGCCATTCTTAAAAGCAGATCAAGATGTGACGACCAATAGCCGTCAAGGCGGCTTCGGTTCCTCTAATCAATAGCTTCATTCAACTAGTCGGATAAATGTAGATCATGGAGGAAATAGATGGCAAAAAAAGCAAAAAGTCAATTTGTCTGTCAACACTGTGGATACAGTTCGCCTAAGTATTTGGGTAAATGTCCTAATTGCGGTAGTTGGAATTCGATGGTAGAAGAAGTGATCCAAGAAAACACGGATCGTCGGGTAAGAACCACATTGACGGGGCAACGGATGCAACCCACGAAAATCGCAGATGTTGTGCCGAAAAAAGAACCGCGTGTGCAGACACGCTTAGCCGAATTGAATCGTGTCTTGGGTGGCGGAGTCGTGCCGGGTTCTTTGATTCTGATCGGTGGTGATCCTGGAATCGGAAAATCTACGCTCTTGCTGCAAGTATCACAGCAATTGGCAGCAATTGGCGGAACAGTTCTATATGTTTCAGGAGAAGAAAGTGCGGAACAAATTAAAATGCGTGCAGAACGTTTGGGCGCGATCGATACTGAGTTTTATCTATATCCAGAAACGGATATGTCAGAAATCAGTAAGGCAATCGATACGATTCGCCCAGATTATGTGATCATTGATTCGATCCAAACCATGACGCAACCCGACATCACAAGCGTGGCAGGAAGTGTGAGTCAAGTACGAGAAACGACAGCGGAGCTTTTAAAATTGGCTAAAACCAATGGTATTGCCATATTTATTGTTGGCCATGTCACCAAAGAAGGATCGATTGCAGGGCCACGAATGTTAGAACATATGGTTGATACCGTCCTGTATTTTGAAGGTGAAAAGCATCATAGCTTCCGAATTTTACGGGCTGTCAAAAATCGATTTGGTTCCACCAACGAAATTGGTATTTTCGAGATGGAAGAAGGTGGCTTGAAAGAAGTAGCCAATCCATCACAGGTTTTTCTTGAAGAACGATTAGAAGGTGCGACTGGATCAGCTATTGTAGTCGCAATGGAAGGCAGTCGCCCTATATTGGTCGAGATCCAAGCTTTAGTCACACCAACAATGTTTGGCAACGCCAAGCGAACGACGACTGGTTTGGATTTCAATCGGGTGTCATTGATCATGGCTGTATTGGAAAAACGAGCGGGTTTGCTTTTGCAAAATCAAGATGCCTACCTAAAAGCAGCTGGTGGTGTAAAATTAAATGAGCCAGCGATCGATTTGGCGATTGCAATCAGTATCGCCTCTAGTTATAAAGAAAAAGGTACCAGTCCGACCGAATGTTTTATCGGTGAGATTGGATTGACGGGTGAGATTCGTCGGGTAAATGCCATTGAGCAACGCGTAAAAGAAGTGCAAAAATTAGGCTTCACTAAAGTCTACTTGCCAAAAAATAATTTATCTGGCTGGAAGCCACCCAAAGGTATCGAAGTAGAAGGCATATCGACTTTGTCAGAAACCTTGCGCAAAGTTTTTCGCTAATTTTATCTGAATATCATATAGAATCAAGCCTATCGCTTGATTCTGGCCGATGTTCCCTTTCGATAGCAGCAAATAATTGCGGGAACTTTGGCATTTGATGGAAAAAAATGTGAGTATGGAGGAAATTGTATGCAGAAACGAGTCATTACCGCACTCATGGTGCTGGCAGGAGCAAGTCTGGGGATTTCATTGATGCCCATTGCTTGGCAGACCATCGGGCAGAACCAAAATCAATGGCTGAATAATAATATTACTAATAGTTTGCTTGGAGCCCTTATTTTCTTTTTATTATCTTTACTATTAGCAAAATATGTTGCAGCCGGTATTCGTAAAATTGAAGAAAAATTAAGTGAACTGAGTCTCACATATCTGCTTTTTGGTGCAATAGGTGCCATTATCGGATTAATGATAGGCGTCATTGTTTCAATCCCTTTTTATAATTGGGATATTCCCTTTATCAACGGGATAGCACCTATCTTGGTGATGGCTTTGTTGGGTTATCTAGGATTCCAAATCGGTACGACACGTATCGATGAATGGAAGAAAGTTTTTGCACCAAAAAATAAGAAAACTGAGACCCAAGAAGAACAGCAAATGCTGGAACGGAAATTTGCGGATCATTTTCATAAGTATAAAATTCTAGATACCAGTGTGATCATCGATGGCCGTATTTATGATATAGCCAAGACGGGCTTTTTAGAAGGCGTTCTATTGATTCCTAATTTTGTCTTATATGAACTACAATATATTGCTGATTCTGGTGATAGCTTGAAACGTGTTCGTGGACGCAGAGGCTTGGATATTCTCAACGCGCTGCAAAAAGAAGATGGTATTGAAGTTGAGATGTATGAAGGCGACTTTGAAGATATTTCTGAAGTCGACAGTAAATTGATCAAGTTAGCCAAATTGTTAGATGGTATCGTTGTTACCAATGACTATAATTTGAATAAAGTATCTGAGTTTCAAAATGTACCGGTCTTAAATATCAATGCGTTGGCTAATGCGGTCAAACCGGTAGTGATCCCAGGTGAAAACATGCATGTACTCGTCGTGAAAGCTGGTACTGAGCGTCAACAAGGGGTGGCATATCTTGATGACGGAACCATGGTGGTCGTTGAAGACGGTCAACATTACATGAATGAACATATCGATGTTGTTGTCACAAGTGCGTTGCAGACAGCAGCTGGGCGAATGATTTTTGCTAAACCAGCCCACTCGGGACGTGGCATCGATAACCATGATTCCACGAAATCAGACAAATAATCTAAGGCAGCTGGCGTAAAATATGCCAGTTGCCTTTACTATTTTGGCTATTGATTGTACAATTCTAGCTGAGGGTCCTGTTTGTTATCAAACATGTGATAAGCAGACCAATAAGCGTTCAAACAATAGCAATTGTTTGAAAATGAGATGAAGGAAGAGGAAGACAATGACGAAAGTACGTGTACGTTACGCGCCAAGTCCAACAGGACATCTACACATCGGCAATGCCCGGACGGCTTTATTCAACTATTTATTTGCCCGTCACAACGATGGTGATTTTATCATCCGCATCGAAGATACGGATCAAAAAAGAAATATTGCAGACGGTGAAAAAAGCCAGTTAGAAAACCTGAAATGGCTAGGAATGGATTGGGATGAATCTCCTGCTGCACCAGGTGCTTACGGACCTTACCGTCAATCAGAACGCGGTGAGCTATATCAACCGTTGATCGATCAACTGCTTGCAAGCAACCGTGCGTATAAGTGCTACTGTACGGAAGAAGAATTAGAAGCGGAAAGAGAAGGCCAAAGAGCGCGTGGAGAAATGCCGCATTATGGCGGAACCTGTGCCAATTTGACGCCTGAAGAACAAGCTGAAAAAGAAGCGCAAGGATTGGAACCTGTCATTCGTTTCCGGGTTTCTCGCAATACGGAATATAAGTTTCATGACATGGTCAAAGGCGAGATCGTCTTTGAATCTGATAATGTTGGCGGCGATTTTGTTATTCAAAAACGTGATGGTATGCCAACGTATAACTTTGCAGTAGCTGTCGATGATCACCATATGAAAATCACCCATGTATTGCGTGGGGACGATCATATTGCGAATACACCGAAACAATTGATGATCTATGAAGCTTTTGGCTGGCAAGCACCAGAATTTGGTCATATGACCTTGATCATCAACAGTGAAACAGGTAAAAAACTAAGCAAACGTGATGAATCAATTTTACAATTTATCGAACAATACCGCGAACTCGGTTATTTGCCTGAAGCGATGTTCAATTTTATTGCATTATTGGGCTGGTCACCAGTTGGGGAAGAAGAAATCTTTTCTCAAGATGAATTGATCAAGATTTTTGACCCAGAACGCTTAAGCAAATCACCTGCCGCGTTTGATGCGAAGAAATTAGAGTGGGTCAACAACCAATACATGAAACAAATGGACTTGAAAGAATTGACGGAGATGTGTGTGCCTTATTTAGTCAAAGCGGGACGTATCGATGAAGCAACTGCTGCTGAGAAACAAGAATGGCTGCAAAAAATCGTTTCATTGTATCAACCGCAAATGAGTTATGCTGCGCAAATCGTTGCGTTGTCCGATTTATTCTTTGAGGAACATCCAGTATTAGATGATGCAGCAAAAGAAGTATTGGCTGGCGAAACAGTGCCAACAGTCTTAGAAGCTTTCAAAGAAAAGTTAACGGCAATGCCTGTTGTAGAAGCTGCAGCAGTCAAAGCAGCGATCAAAGAGATCCAAAAAGAAACAGGCATCAAAGGCAAAAATTTGTTTATGCCGATCCGTGTGGCTGTTTCAGGTCAAACCCATGGACCAGAATTGCCGGATACCGTTGAATTATTAGGGAAAGAAAAAGCCCTTGATCATTTGAATAACGTATTATAAACACAAAGAATAGACGAAGTACTGCTGCTTTTATTTTAGAGAGATCACGGGTGGTGGAAGTGATCATAAAAGAGTAGGAAATGCACCTATGAGTGGCTTTGACGCAAGTCAAAGACGGCCTAGCGAACGTTACCCGCTTTGAGGCAGACAAGTTGTCTGCAAACAAAAGTGGAACCACGCAAGAAAGCGTCTTTTGGATAAGGAAACTTATTTGAAAGACGCTTTTTTTGTACATAAAGTGAGCATAAAGCAGGTGAGAAGATGACTTGGTTCAAAAGAGCAATCGCAGCGACAAAAAAATATGATCCTTCCGCACGCTCAACATTGGAAATCGTGGTGACCTATCCAGGTTTTCATGCATTATTTTGGCATCGATGGACGCACTTTTTATTTCGTCATCGGTTGTATTTCATAGCCAAAGTGACTGCCCAATTTTGGCGTTTTCTGACAGGGATCGAGATTCATCCCGGGGCACAGATCGGACAAGGGGTTTTTATCGATCACGGCATGGGTGTTGTGATCGGCGAAACAGCGATCGTAGAAGATGATGTCGTACTGTTCCATGGTGTGACATTGGGGGGCACAGGTAAAGATCGCGGCAAACGGCATCCCACAATCAAAAAAGGGGCGTTTATATCCGCACATGCCCAAATATTAGGGCCGGTGACCATAGGCGAAGGCGCAAAAATCGGCGCCAGTGCAGTCGTATTGACAGATATCCCAGCAGAAGCGACTGCTGTCGGTATCCCGGCAAAAGTTGCACGAATCAAAGGAAAGAAGGTAAATCAAGATGATCAAAATCTATAATACATTGACACGTAAAAAAGAAGCATTTCAACCATTAGTCGAAAATAAAGTCAAGATGTACGTTTGCGGACCGACTGTCTACAACTATATTCATATTGGGAATGGTCGCAGTACTGTTTCCTTCGATACGATCCGCCGTTATTTTGAATATCGAGGCTATGAAGTTGACTATTTGATGAATTTTACGGATGTGGATGATAAAATCATTCGCGCAGCCAAAGAATTAGAAACAACAGCACCAGTTGTTGCAGAACGCTTTATTGCAGCGTTCAACGAAGATACAGCAGCGCTGAATGTCAAACCGGCTACGATGAACCCTCGGGTGATGGACCATATTGAAGACATCGTGGCGTTTATCGCCGTCCTTGTTGAAAAAGGCTATGCCTATCCGGTACAAGGGGATGTTTATTACCGTACACGCAAATTTGCTTCCTATGGCCAATTGAGCGATCAATCCATTGATGAATTAGAAGTAGGTGCAAGTCAACGCACCGGCGATGAACAACGTATCAAAGAAGACCCTTTGGATTTTGCTTTGTGGAAAGCAGCCAAAGAAGGTGAGATTTCCTGGAATTCCCCATGGGGACCTGGACGTCCAGGCTGGCATATCGAATGTTCTGTAATGGCGACGAAACACTTAGGGGATACAATCGATATCCACGGGGGCGGACAAGACTTGACTTTCCCCCATCATGAAAATGAAATCGCCCAGAGTGAAGCCAAAACCGGCCATACGTTTGCCAATTATTGGATGCATAACGGGTATGTCACGATCGGTGAGCAAGATGAAAAAATGAGTAAATCATTGGGCAATTTCGTGACTGTCCATGAGATGGTTCAACAAATCGATCCGCAAGTATTACGTTTCTTTTTGGCAACGACCCAATACCGCCGACCAATCAGATACAGTGAAACCACCGTCAGAGAAGCGGAAACCAATCTTCAAAAATTGCGCACGACTTATGAAAATGCGCGTTTCAGATTGGCAAATAGCGATATCAATGAAACGATCACCGAAGACATTCCCGTTTTGGCCGATTTCGAAGCGCGATTTGTTGCAGAGATGGATGATGATTTCAATGCAGCCAATGGTATCACCGTCGTATATGAACTGGCGAAGTGGATCAATCTAGCGACAGAAGATCCGGCGACGGATTTGTCCATCTTAGATGCTGCAGTTACAAAATTCAGTGAGTGGTTAAGTATTTTTGGCATCTTCTTTGTGACGGATACGTTGTTAGATGAGGATATTGAAACGTTGATCAATGAACGGATCGCTGCCAGACAAGCCAGAGATTTCGCCCGTAGCGATCAAATCCGCGATACGTTGAAAGAACAAGGCATTATTTTGGAAGATACAGCACAAGGAACAAGATGGAGAAGAGAAGCATGAGAGATTATAAACAATTGAATGGCCTTGCATTGGCTTATGTTGGTGATGCAATCTATGAGGTCTATATCCGCGACTATTTAGTGTCACAAGGTCAGACCAGGCCCAATCAGCTGCATCACATGGCGACCCATTATGTTTCTGCCAAAGCGCAAGCGGCATTGATCCAAAAAATGCTAGATGATGAGATACTGACAGAAGAAGAACATGATTTTTATCGCCGTGGCCGAAACAGCAAGAGTCATACTGGTGCAAAAAATGCCGATATAACCACTTATCGCATTGCTACAGGCTTTGAATCATTGATCGGGTATTTGCACCTGACTGAACAAAAAGAACGCTTAGACGAGCTTGTAGAATGGTGTATTAAGAAAGTAGGAGAAGATGATGCGAGAAAAACAACAAAGAAACCGCTCCAACAAAAAAAACGCTAAACCCAAAAATGAACGTCCTAGAGAAACAGTCAATGAGGCGATTGAAGACAATTTCGTTTTCGGTTTCCATGCAGTAACAGAAGCCTTAAAAGAAGGACGAGGCAATAAGCTGTTTCTATCAGAAGATGCACGGGGAGAAAAAATTGATACTTTGAAAGAAGCCGCGCGAGAACAAGCGGTACCTGTAAAATGGGTGCCCAAACAAAAATTGGACCTAATGAGTGATCAAGGGGTGCATCAAGGCATGTTATTGGCCATTACCCCGTACCAATACTTGACGCTTGATGAGTTGCTGGAACAGACCAAAGAAAACCCTATTTACCTAATCTTGGATAATTTGGAAGATCCTCATAACTTTGGCTCAATGTTAAGAACAGCAGATGCAAGCGGCATTGACGGCATCATTATTCCTAAACATCGAGCAGTCGGGATTACCCCAGTTGTGGTCAAAACCTCTACCGGTGCAGTAGAGCATGTCCCAGTGGCACGGGTCACCAATCTGACCCAAGCAGTCCAACAATTAAAGAAAGCCGGTTTCTGGATTTTTGGCACCGACATGACAGGCAGCGATTATCGTACTTGGAATGCCCAAGGGTCTGTCGGTCTGATCATTGGCAATGAAGGCCGCGGCATGGGAGAAGGACTCAAAAAAGAGGTTGATCAAATGTTGACGATCCCGATGACTGGACATGTCCAAAGTTTGAATGCCAGTGTTGCCGCTGGTTTGTTGATGTATCAAGCATACACGAGTCGAAATGGGGTTTCTTGATGAAGAATCCCCTGCTGATCGTTGATGGTTATAATATGATCGGTGCATGGCCGGAACTTGTGCTGTTAAAAAATCAAGATCGGTTAGAAGACGCAAGAGAGGCTTTGCTCCATCGTTTATCCAATTATTCAAAATACGAAGGATTAAAAATAATCGTTGTCTTTGATGCGCAGTTGGTCCCAGGTGTTACCCAAAGCTACACGAAGTACCAACTAGAGGTGATTTTTACTGAAGAAGGTGAAACTGCCGATAGTTATATTGAACGCGTTGCCGGTGAATTGAATAATCGCTTGACACAAGTGACTGTGGCAACAAGTGATTTGGCCGAGCAGTGGGTGATTTTTTCTCAAGGGGCTTTGCGGACATCTGCCCGTGAACTTTACAAAAGTATCGAAAAAACTGAAAAGGATATCCACCAGCATCAAACAGACCTTGCTTTTACAGACTTTCGCCGCAATTCGCCATGGACTGCGGAACAGTTGGCAGAATTGAACAAGAAGCTGCATGATTTGAGTTAGGGACAAAAATGATCTGGTAAATGAGAAAGTGGGGGAACCATTTATGTTACGCTCTTTTTGTAGTCAAACACATACAAAAGGAGTGACATAAATGGCAAGTAAAGAAAGGCAATATTCAGATGATTTTGAAGAGAAGTTTCGAAAGTATCAGCCTGTGGTAGAAATTCTTCACAAGAAATACTTCTTGAGAGATTACGATTTCGATGATTGGCTGCAAGAGGGACGAATCATCTTTGATAAATGTCTTAAGGCGTATGATCCTGATAAAGGAACAACGATTGGTGTCTTGTTCAAACGTTCCTTTGAAAATCGTATTTGTAGTTTACTGCGCATCCAACAAGCGCAAAAAAGAAAAGCACAGGCTGAAGCTTGCTCGCTAGAAGAAAAAATCGCCAATGAGGGCGGCCATTTTTTAACAGACAATAATCGGCAAAAAGAATGGATTGAAGCGCAAATGATGATTCATGATGCGCTGCCTAATTACCCTAAAGGATTATCAACACTTGAAGGATTGGTTATAATGAATTTCCTCAAAGGATTAGAACTTGAACAAATTGCTGCCCAGGAAAAGCTGCCTTACGACAAAATAAAAAGCGCTTTCAATCGTGGTAGATCAAAGATGATAGCGCTTATTATGATGGATTAATAAAAAACTTATTGAAAGTGTAATTCTTTTGTGGTAAACTTGAAATTTTCTGCCATTCGTGGTATGATGATGCTCGAGGTGAATGCGATGCCAACAACTTTAGCAACAATCAAGAAAGATTTAGAATGCCGTATCGGTAGTGAGATTATGCTGGTTGCTCAAACTGGACGTAAGCGTCAAACCGAACGTCGCGGTGTTTTGACAGAAACATATCCTTCTGTTTTTGTCGTAGATTTGGATCCAAATGAAAATTCATTTGAACGCGTTTCTTACAGCTACTCCGACATCTTAACAAGAACAGTTGAAATTGAATTTTTATCAGAAGCAGTGTGATGACAGAAGAGTTGACAAATCGTTGACTCTTTTTTGTTTGATTACATTTGACATATTCAGAAAGGGGAACGTGGCGTGTTTACATGTAAACGATTAGCAGACATGTCCGCTGATACGTTTTGCCGTTTGGCACAAGTGCGTACGGCTGTATTTGTAGTCGAACAAGCATGTGCCTATCAAGAGATCGATACGATCGATCAGCGGGCGTATCACTTATGGTCAGTCGACGATCAAGAGATGATCATCTCTTATGCGCGGATCTTTTTACAAGACGAGGTCGTTCATTTTGGGCGCGTGCTGGTAGCACCTGCTCATCGAGGGCAAGGAGAAGGCCATCGTTTGTTACAGGAAATCTTACAGCAGATTCAGGTTCTTTATCCAATGCGCGACATCCGGATCGAAGCCCAAGAACATTTGGCAGCATATTATGGACAGTATGGTTTTGAAGCAATCAGTACACCCTATGAAGAAGACGGAATCATGCATATCAGTATGACAAAAAACACCTTTGCCAATTCGTAAGATTTGGCAAAGGTGTTTTTTTGATTATTTGTCTGTCGTTGTATCAAACAATTGATCCAACTGTTCATTTGGCAAAGAGCCAGTCGTTTGTGCTTTTAACAAGTCGCGAATTTCTTCTAAATAATCTTCAGCAGTGATTTCTGGCGCTGCTTCTTCCTCTTCTTGTGGATGCAAGTTGCGCAATTTATTGACTGCTTTGACAATCAAGAACAATACAAAAGCCGTAATCAAGAATGTAATAAGAGCATTAATCACTTGACCAAAGTCAAATACAACATTTTCCTTTGGTGATAAAACAAGACCTGCGAAGGCATCTGAGCTGCCAAACAGCGATAGAACCCATGTAACAAGCGGCGTCAATAACCCTTCAACCAAACTCGTTACGATAGCAGTAAAGGCACTCCCAATTACGACCCCAATCGCCAAATCAAGCACATTGCCTCGCAAAATAAATTCTTTAAATTCTTTGATCATAACATTTCCCTCCTAAACTCTACCCATAGTATAGCGAAAAACTGGTGAATGATAAAAAAAAACGCTCGCGAATAAAAGACAAACTTTGTTTCAAGGAGAAAACAAGCAGGCTATGCTATAATTGAGAAGATAATCTTTGTTATTAGAAGGGGTGTCATATGACGATCGAGTTAAAAAAAGGCGTCCGGTTGACGGTACTGCCAACAAAAAAGTATAAAACGATTCGTATTTTCGTCCGTTTCACTGCGCCATTGAATGTTGCGCAAACAGCGAAACGGACCTTGTTAACGAGCATGTTGGAAACAACAAGTTTGGCCTATCCAACCCAAACAGCTTTTAGCAGTAAATTGGCGGAATTATATGGCGCTAGTTTTGGTATGAATGTGAATAAGCGAGGCAATCTCCATCAAATCAATGCAGCGATGTCATTGGTCAATGGTAAATATGTAGCTGATCCGACATTGTTTTCAGAAGCGGCAGCGTTTCTTGAACAAGTGCTGTTTCATCCGAATACGCAAGGAGATGCTTTTGACGAGAAAAACTTCACGATCGAAAAAAACAATTTGATCTCATACATGAAGAGTGTAGCAGAAGATAAGCAAGCGTTAGCCTCATTGGCGCTGCAAGAGTTATATTTCGCCAATGATGCGCACCAAAAATACCCGAGCTTTGGACGCCCTGAAGATTTGATCGACGTAACGGCGGCTGAATTATATCAAACGTATCAGGCAATGCTTACTGAAGACCAAATCGATATTTTTGTGATCGGTGATGTAGAAGAAGCAGTGATTCAGACAATCTTTGCACAATTGCCATTTACGGATCGAGCAGATAAAGAAACGGATGTTTTTTATCAACAGCCAGTTGAAAATGTCATTCGCGAAAAAATCGTCAGAGAACCGATTACGCAAGCAAAATTAAACTTGGCCTATCAGACAGGTGTCTATTATGATCAAGAAGACCGAATCGCTTTAATGGTCTTCAATGGACTTTTTGGTGGCTTTCCCCACTCTAAACTGTTTATGAATGTGCGAGAAAAAGCCAGCTTAGCCTACTATGCATCAAGCGCTATTGATACATTTCGCGGTTATCTATCCGTCCAAACAGGCATTGATGGCAAAAACCGCGATCAAGCATTTCAGTTGATTGAAGCACAGTTGCAAAGCTTGCAGCAAGGAGAAGTAACGGCGGAAGAATTAGCGCAAACAAAAGCTATGTTAAAAAATCAATATCTGCTTTCATTGGATAATCCGCAGGCATTGATCGAAACAGCTTACTTGAATCAATGGGTGCCAGGTTCTGAAATGACCGAAGACACATTTATGCAGCGTTTGGAACATGTCAGTATCGCGGATGTCAAGCGATTGGCACAACAAGTGCACCTGCAAGCGATGTTCTTTTTAGATAAGGAGGCAACGCATGAATAAAAAAGTTTATCAGCAAATCAATGAAACACTGTATGAAGAAGTCTTAGATAATGGGTTAACGGTATACTTATTGCCCAAAGCTGATTTTCATAAAACCTATGGTCTATTTAGCACAAATTACGGGTCGATCGACAATCATTTCGGGTATCATCTAGATGACTTGAAACAAGTACCTGACGGTATTGCCCACTTCCTTGAACACAAATTATTTGAAAAAGAAGATGGCGATGTCTTTCAGAAATTTGGTCAGCAAGGGGCTTCTGCAAATGCCTTTACTAGTTTTACCAAAACCAGTTACTTGTTTTCAGCAACAGATCAAATCCAGAAGAATTTGATGACCTTGCTTGATTTTGTCCAAGCCCCTTATTTCACGGAAGAAACTGTCGAAAAAGAAAAAGGCATCATCGGCCAAGAAATCCAAATGTATGATGATGATCCAAATTGGCAGCAGTTCTTTGGGATCATTAAAAATCTATATCCCAAACATCCTCTGCATATCGATATTGCCGGTACTGTGACAAGTATCGCAGATATCACCGCCGAAGACCTCTACCTTTGCTACAATACGTTCTATCACCCTAGCAACATGGTCTTATTTATCGTAGGTAATATTGATCCAGAAGAAACAATGACTTGGATCAAAGAGAACCAAAAAGATAAAGATTTTCCTGAAGCAAAAGCAATCATACGTCAATTTCCATCAGAAACTGCAGCAGATATCATGCCAGAGTCAAGCATGCAGATGCCAGTCACTCGTGCAAAAGGTGTTCTAGGGATCAAAGGTGACCTAGATAAACTGCCGACTGATGGCCGGGAATTGCTGCGCTTCAAAAATGCACTGAATCTGTTATTCCAAATGCTCTTTGGCAATACATCAGCCAACTATCTGCGGTTATACGATGATAGCATCATCGATGATACCTTTGGTTTTGAAGTCAATCTGGATCGCGGCTTTTACTTTGCTGATTTTTCTGGAGATTCTGAAACACCGCAAGACATGCTGGCGGAAATTGAACAGATCTTGCTGGGTATTGGGGAAGATCCAGAGATCAATCAAGCAAATCTTGATTTACTGAAGAAAAAAATGTTGGGTAAATATTTCCAATCGTTGAATTCGCTAGAATTTATTGCCAATCAATTTACCCAAAGTCTGTTTGGCGACACGACACTGTTTGACTTGCCGGAAGTGATCCAATCCATCACCTTAGCAGATGTTAAAGCTGCCGGGCTGTCTTTTGTCGATCCAAAGGCCTTTAGTCGTTTTTATATGTATCCGACAGAAACAAAATGAGCGTTTATTTAGTTGTTGAGTGAAACCCGTTATTTTTGAATATCTTTGACCCACACACTGGATGAAGGCGTAAAGCAGCATCTATGCCCAGTCAAATGTTGGTCAAGATATTCTTTTTATTATGAATAGTTACCATTTTTTATAAAAAGTATTAAATTTTGTTTGCGAGTTGAAGGCAGCGTGATCCATGGGTTTTCTTTTATGGTATTCTTTAAGCATTGGAGTAAAAACTTTTTTCTAGTTTTCCAAAAAAAATCCAGAAAAAAATGTTATATTTAGTAGGCAAGACGGAATCGAAAATAAAGATTCTATTCAATATATGCAAGGATTTTTTGATAAAGATGATTAAAGACTGGAGTAGATGAGCGAGTGGCCCACGAAACAACGATTGGAACGAAATTACGGCAAGCCCGTTTAGATAAAAACATTTCATTGATTGAGTTGCAGCAGATGACCAAAATCCAAAAAAGATATTTGGAAGCAATCGAAGCTGATCAATTTGCACAATTGCCAGGCACCTTTTATGTGCGGGCATTTATTCGCCAATATGCCGCAGCCGTTGGTGAAGATGGGGATAAGCTAGTCGCTGTGTTTGATGGTAAAGATACGTTGGCTGCACCATTGCCAAAACGACCGCAGCCAGAAACTGTGAGCGGTTCGCGAAAAGCCCAACATGTAGCAGAGAAGAACAGTTCTTTTGTTATCCGTTATTTGCCCATGATATTGTTAGGATTGGTTGCGTTGACGATTATGAGTATTGTCGGATACATGGCTTGGCAAGACCGTAATGCCTCCCCCATGATTCAAGGCAGTTCTTCTTTAGTGGTCGAAAACTCTGCATCTGATTCTTCCACTACAACTGAAAGTACCAGTAGTACGACAAACAGTTCTAGTTCGGTGGAATCAACAACTGAGCGTTCTACTGAAAAAGAGATGACCATGACAGCTAGCGACTTTTCCCAATCAGCGATCACGATTGATGTCCAAGACGCAGAATCACCGCTGACATTGACCTTTACTGGCCAAAACGGCCGTTGCTGGATCGGTGTACAAGTAGATGGTGCGTATGTCTATCAATACACGCTGACCGCAGGAGAAACGCAAACGACCACTTTGCCTGAAGGTGCCGATAATGCGGTCCTAACTTTAGGGGCTAGTCAATATGTGACGATTGAAGCAAATGGTCAACCCGTTGATTTTACAGATCCACAATATGAATCATTGCAAAAAACAGTCAACATGACGATCAGTTATGCAGACGTTGCAGAATAAAAAGCATTATATCGCCGACAAATAAGCAGAATTAGTGGCACCTTTGACTGATTTTACGTACAATAGTTGGCAGAGAGGAGTTTATTTCGTGAACTTACCCAATCAACTAACAGTTTTACGTATTTTTATGATCCCGATTTTTATCTTGGTCTTGGTATTGCCTATTGATTTAGGCACATTGACGGTTGGAGAGGTCGTCTTGCCCATTACTCATTTGGTAGCAGCCATTTTGTTTGCTGCAGCGAGTATCACAGATTGGTTAGATGGCAAAATCGCTCGTTCTAGAAATTTGGTAACGAATTTTGGTAAATTCGCTGATCCTTTGGCGGATAAGATGTTGGTCATGACTGCTTTCATCATGCTTGTTGAGCTAGACAAAGCACCAGGATGGGTGGTATCGATCATTATCTGTCGAGAATTAGCTGTGACAGGTTTGCGCCTATTGCTGGTGGAACAAAGCGGTGAAGTCATGGCTGCTGCCTGGCCAGGAAAAATCAAAACAGCCACACAAATGGTGGCGATCATTTTCTTATTCATCAATAACTTGCCATTCGCACTGATTGGTATCCCTGTTGACCAAATCATGTTGTATCTATGCTTGATTTTCACTATTTATTCCGGGGTCGACTATTTTATCAAAAATACAAGTGTCTTTAAAGGCTCAATGTAAGATCGTAAAGTTCAGAAGTTTTCTGAACTTTTTTTGTCAATAAAAACAATCAAGTGCGTACTTGTTTATGAAGGAGCAATAACATGAAAGCAGAAATCATCGCAGTCGGAACAGAATTACTTTTAGGACAGGTGGTGAATACCAATGCGACTTTTTTATCCGAGGAATTGGCCGCACTAGGCATCGACGTCTATTACCATAGTGTGGTTGGAGATAATCCAGACCGTTTGGCAGAAGTACTGGTTACAGCTGAGAAGCGCAGTGAGTTGATTGTGCTATGTGGCGGATTAGGTCCGACAGAAGATGACTTGACCAAACAAGTCGCTGCTCAGCATTTAGGACAAGAACTGGTAAGAGATCCAGCAGGCTATGCGCAACTAGACACATTTTTTAAAACGAGAAAAGGCGTCATGACCGAGAACAATTTGCGACAAACACTCGTCTTCAAAGAGGGAATTGCCTTACCTAATAATAATGGCTTGGCCGTAGGTATATTTTATCAAAATGAAACCCATGCCTACTTATTATTACCAGGGCCGCCGAGTGAGTTGAAGAAGATGGTGTTGGAACAAGCCGTACCATTGTTAAAACAAGCTTTCCCTCAAAAAGAACAGCTGATTTCCCGTGTCTTGCGCTATTATGGGATCGGAGAGTCGGCGCTAGCTGCAGAATTGGCTGATTTGATCGATGAACAAAGCAATCCAACGATCGCACCGTATGCAAAACCAAATGAAGTCACCTTGCGCTTGACAGTGAAGACCACGGTTCCTGAAGAAGGGATCAAGCAACTGGATGAATTGGAAGCGGTGATCCAGTCCCGCGTGGGGACTTTCTTTTATGGATATGGTGAACAAAATTCATTAGTGGAGGTCGTCGTTGATTTATTAAAGACCAAGGGAAAAACAATCACTGCAGCAGAAAGCTTGACTGCGGGATTGTTCCAAGCGACATTAGGCACTGTTCCTGGCGTTTCTGAAGTCTTTCCTGGGGGCTTTGTGACTTATTCAGCCGTGATGAAAAGCAAGCTCTTAGACATCGATCCTGAGCTGCTGGCGCAGTATGGTACAGTCAGTGCAGAATGTGCCGAAGCAATGGCTATGCAAGCACGCCTTGCAGCAGGAACGGATTATGCTGTTTCATTTACAGGTGTAGCAGGACCAGATCCTTTAGAAAATCAACCTAAAGGCACAGTCTGGATCGCACTGGCTTCAGCCTCAGAGGTGAAAAGCGCATGTTATGCGTTTAGCCGTGACCGCGCCTATATTCGGCATAGTGCAGTCATGGCGGGCTTAGATCGAATACGTAAGGAATTATTAAGATAATGCGAATGTTTGTTCGTTTTTTCTTGCAATTTTATGATAGACAGGCTATTATTATCTTATGAATGACACACGAAAGTGATGAATATAAGGGGGATTATCCGTTTGGCAGATGATCGTAAAGCAGCCTTAGATGCTGCACTAAAGAAGATTGAGAAGAACTATGGTAAAGGTGCAGTGATGAAACTTGGAGAGAAAATAGATCAGCAAATCTCTACCATCCCAAGTGGTTCATTGGCACTGGATGTTGCATTAGGTGTAGGCGGCTTCCCAAGAGGTCGGATCATTGAAGTTTATGGGCCAGAAAGTTCTGGTAAGACAACAGTTGCTTTACATGCCATTGCGGAAGTCCAAAAAAATGGTGGAACAGCAGCCTTTATCGATGCAGAGCATGCCTTGGATCCGCAATATGCGCAAAAATTAGGCGTCAACATTGATGATCTGCTGTTGTCACAACCAGACACGGGTGAACAAGGATTAGAAATTGCAGATGCATTGGTGTCCAGTGGTGCCGTGGATATCGTCGTTATCGACTCTGTAGCTGCATTGGTACCACGGGCAGAAATCGATGGCGAAATGGGTGATGCCCATGTTGGGTTGCAAGCCCGATTGATGTCACAAGCACTGCGTAAGTTATCTGGATCGATCAACAAAACAAAAACGATCGCGATTTTTATCAACCAAATCCGCGAAAAAGTCGGCATCATGTTTGGTAATCCGGAAGTAACACCTGGTGGACGGGCATTGAAATTTTATGCAACGATTCGTTTAGAAGTGCGCCGTGCAGAACAATTGAAGTCAGGTACTGATATCATCGGGAACCGGACAAAAATCAAAGTTGTTAAAAATAAAGTAGCGCCACCGTT
Source organism: Enterococcus salsurae (assembly GCF_054784955.1). NCBI lineage: Bacteria > Bacillati > Bacillota > Bacilli > Lactobacillales > Enterococcaceae > Enterococcus > Enterococcus salsurae. The sequence goes on from NZ_BAAHWY010000006.1 coordinate 68,729, forward strand.
CAAAGTAGCTGAAGTTGATATGATGTACGGTTTAGGTATTTCCCAAGAAGGCGAATTGCTGGATATGGCAGTTGAACAAGACATCGTCGATAAGAGCGGTGCGTGGTATGCTTATAAAGGTGATCGGATTGGACAAGGTCGTGAAAACGCCAAAAACTATATGCGTGAACATCCAGAAATGATGCAAGAAGTTTCTACGCGCGTTCGGGATGCATATGGTATCGGTACAGGTGAAACGATTGAGATTGAAGAAGGCCAAGATGAATTGCCTTTAGATGAATAATCATCAAAGAAAAAAACCAAACAACGTCGTTGTTTGGTTTTTTGTTCGTCTTCGACTGAAAACAAAGGGTGAATCTCTTTGTAAAAAGCGATTTTTAAAGTAACTTACGTATCATTTAAAGTTGACACTCTTGTGTTCAAACATTAGAATAAACTTATGTGGTTTTCCACATAGCAGTAGACGATTGATAATTTTGTTATCATTTACTTATCAAAACTACAAAATATTTAAAAAGATAGTATGGAGGTGGATTCATTGGAACTACTTTACATTCTCCTCGCTATCATCGGTTTAATTGTCGGTCTTGGATTAGGAGTTTTTGTGACGAAATCTCGTCATGAGAAAGAAATCAACGGCGCACAGAATTCAGCAACTGGGATTATCGAAAGCGCTAAGAAAGAAGCAGAAACTCTCAAAAAAGAAGCATTGTTAGAAGCTAAGGAAGAAAATCAGAAGTATCGGTCAGAAATTGAAAGTGAGTTGAAAGAAAGCAAACTTGATTTAAAATCACAGGAAAATCGGATACTCCAAAGAGAACAAGTTCTTGATCGTAAGGACGATTCTTTGGAAAAACGAGAACGCTCACTTGAAGATAAAGAAGGCAGACTTAGTGAGAAACAACAATTAATTGACGAGCGAGAAAAAGAAGTAGAAAACTTAATCGATGGACAACAGCAAGAGCTTGAACGAATTGCTGCTTTGTCTAGAGATGATGCAAAAGAACTGATCATGAAGTCAACAGAAGAGGAATTAAATCATGAATTGACGATCATGGTCAAAGAAGCAGAGCAACGTGCAAAAGAAGAAGCAGATCGAAAAGCAAAGAATCTCTTGTCATTAGCGATTCAACGTTGTGCAGCTGATCAAGTATCTGAAACAACAGTTTCTGTTGTTTCGTTACCTAACGATGAAATGAAAGGTCGGATCATTGGACGAGAAGGGCGCAATATTCGGACATTGGAAACATTGACTGGTATCGACTTGATCATTGATGATACACCAGAAGCAGTCGTTTTATCTGGTTTTGATCCAATTCGTCGGGAGATTGCACGAATGACTCTTGAGAAATTGATTCAAGATGGTCGAATCCATCCAGCTCGTATCGAAGAAATGGTCGAAAAATCACGAAAAGAAATGGATGAACATATCCGTGAATATGGGGAGCAAGCAGCATTTGAAGTTGGTGCCCACACATTACATCCTGATTTGATCAAAATTTTAGGTCGTTTACGTTTCCGTACGAGTTATGGACAAAATGTCTTGAATCACTCGATCGAAGTTGCAAAATTAAGTGGTGTGCTAGCTGCTGAATTAGGTGAAGATATTCAATTGGCCAAACGTGCAGGTTTACTACACGATATTGGTAAAGCATTGGATCATGAAATCGAAGGTTCTCACGTTGAAATTGGTGCTGAATTAGCGGCCAAATACAAAGAGAATGCGACAGTGATCAATGCGATTGCTTCTCACCATGGTGATGTTGAAGCCACATCAGTCATTTCAGTCTTGGTTGCTGCTGCTGATGCATTGTCTGCAGCTCGTCCAGGTGCCCGCAGCGAATCACTTGAAAACTATATTCGCCGTCTACAAAACTTGGAGAATATCGCCAATAGTTTCAAAGGCGTTGATTCCAGCTTTGCGGTCCAAGCAGGAAGGGAAGTCCGCGTGATGGTCAAACCAGAGGAAATCTCGGATCTGGATGCTGTCCGCTTGGTACGGGATATTCGTAAGAAAATTGAAGATGATCTGGATTACCCAGGCCATATCAAAGTAACTGTTATCCGGGAAACCCGTGCAACAGACTATGCTAAATAGCCAAAAGCGCTAGGACATGATTGCCTAGCGCTTTTTTTTGAAAAAAACGGAAGATCACTTTTGAAGGGATCTTCCGTCTTTTTAATTGTAATGGATTTCTTCAAATTTTTCTTCGTCTAGCAAAATCTACAAAACGGAATTTGTCTAAACGGTGAATGGATTCTGTATACTCAAAGCAACGAGTATCTTCTAAATAGACTAAGCTGCGGACTGTCACAACGTGCTGATCATCTGGATGGAGATCCATTAAATCACGCAATTCTTTATTGACCGGATCAACAGTGATTTCTTTTTGAGCATAAGCAATCTCCAATCCTAGATCATTTTCAAAATAATCATAGATCGAAACTTGTGCGCGTTTTTCCGGTAATACTTGAATAATCGAGGCATCTAAATAGTCTTTGTCTAAAATGACGACTTCACCATCGATCTTTCTTTGGCGAACTAACTTCCAGGCTTCAGCAGCTACCGGCCAGTCTGTGATTTCGTGTAGTTTGGGGGAAACAGCTATTTTTCGAATTTCGACCACTTTGGTTTCACTAGGAATGCGTTGCGTTTCTTGCAACTCTCTGAAGCTGGTTAGGCCAGAGATCGGGAAATCAAAGCGATTGAGATCCAATACAATCGAGCCTTTACCCTGTTTTTTTTGAATATAACCGGCATTACGCAAGAGATTTAGCGCTTTACGGACTGTTTCTCGTGAGACACCATACGTTTGAATCAGTTGATTCTCACTTGGCAGCAAAGTGTGTGGGGGGTATTCTTTGGCCACGATTTTTTGTTCTAAATCTAAGAATATTTCTTTAAACTTATTCATTCGACTGCCTCCTCACAGGTTATTATAGCGAGGCATTTTTGGAAAAGCAATCTGCTATTTTGCCAGTAGATCGTCAATGTTCAACTCTGTCAGTTTTTCGACAATGACATCAGCCCCATGAAGCGCTTCTCCGGAATACACACCCACCGCATACATACCTGCAGCTTTAATGCCATCAATACCCGCTTGTGCATCTTCAAAACCAACTGCTTCAGTAGGTTCGATACCTAATGCAAGTGATGCTTGAACAAAGATCTCAGGATCTGGCTTGCCTTTTTTTAATGTGGCTGGATCAACGATCGTAGCGAAGTCAGACATCACCCCTAATTTATCAAGAATAAAGGGCGCATTTTTTGATGCCGAAGCAATGGCACAAGGGATATTTTTTTCTTTCGCTTGCGCTAAGAATTCTTTGACACCTGGCAATAGATCTTCGGGGGTTAAACTTTGCAGCAATTGGACATATTGGGTGTTTTTCTTTGTGGCTAATGCTTCTTTTTCAATTTCAGTATACGCATCATTTTTGTTGCCTAAAGAGAGGATACGTTCTAATGAATCCATACGACTGATTCCTTTTAATTGTTCGTTGAATTTCAAGTCGATCTCAATACCAATCTCTGCACCCAGTTCTTTCCATGCAATATAGTGATATTTAGCGGTATCGGTAATCACGCCATCTAAATCAAATACAAAACCTTTTTTCATCATGAACACTCCTAATAAGTAATTGTTTGTGGCTCTTGAGGGGACAACTGATACTCTTTGCCTTTAACTAGGATCGTTTCCGGTTGATCCACTGTTATCGTCAATGTTTCATGTGTAACATTGATTTGGTAATGCACACCGCGGATGTGCAATGAGAAGGCCAGCGATGCCCAAGCTTTCGGCAAGTTTGGTGCAATTTGAACAAGTCGCTCTCTAAGATCAATTCCCGCAAAAGTCGTTAATGGAATAAACAATGTTGCAGCCATTACGCCAGCGTGGATACCTTCTGCGGTCGTTCCGCCTTGGATATCACGATAGTCGGAAGACAACGCTTCTTGATACAACGACCATGCCAACTCTTGGTCATCTACCATAGCCGCTAGTTGTGCATGAACGATGCGGGACAGTGTTGATCCATGAGAGGTCCGTTGCAAATAATAGTTGAGATTTTTTTCGACATAGTCACTTGGCAGTTCATAATCCAAATCAGTCAAAATTTGATTGACTTGTTGCTTGGAGAAGTTATAGAAAATCATTAAACTATCTGCTTGTTTGGCTACTTTATAAGAATCAGCACTTTTGCCTTCAGCATTTAAAATGCGATCCATTCGGTAAATATTGCCATAGGTTTTTTTGTAATGATCCCAGTCTAAATCTTCTAATTGGAAGTAGCCTTCGAATTGGGCAATGATTCCATCTGCATCGATTTCTAAACCTAATTTTGTCCGAATGTCGGCCATTGTATTTAGGTCAGCGGGAGTCAACTCTGTTTTTTGCAGAATACCTGTAAAGATGTCTGTATCGATTTCAGCTTGTAAATGATCGATCTCTTCAAACAACCATACCACCATCATATTGGTATAAGCATTGTTTTTCAAGCCACCAATTTCACTGTTCGGATAGTTTTCATGGAATTCATCTGGTCCCATCACCTTATCGATAAAGTAGCGTTGTGCTTCCTGATCCCAGGTTGCTGCACTTTGCCAAAAGTGGGCGATTTCCAGCATCAGTTCTAAACCGTAGTCCGCCATAAACTGTTTGTCTTTGGTGTTATGCCAATATTGCCAAACGTTATAAGCGATAGCTAATGAAACATGGCGCTGTAGGCGGCTGTGATCTTCCTTCCATTCACCACTAATCGGATTCAGGTGCAGTTCTTGAGATTGCTCACTGCCATCTAGTCCGGATTGCCATGGGAACATCGCACCTTGATAGCCGGCTTTTTTGGCATCCGTTTTGGCTGCTGCTAGGCGACGATAGCGGTATCGCAAGATTTCTTTGGCAGTGTCTGGAAAATGAACGATATAGAAAGGCAGAATAAACAACTCATCCCAGAAAATATGACCGCGATAGGCTTCACCATGTAATCCTCGTGCTGTAATACTGGCATCAAGGGAGTCTTGGTAGGCATTCGGTGAAGCAGATACCAAGACATGATACGTGTGCAGATTCAGCATTTTTTGCGACATCAAATCACCTGTGACTTCAATGGCCGCATCTTGCCATAATTGCGCCCATACTTGTTGTGACTCTTGATACATCACATCGAAACGTGGAAGCGCCAATTGGTTCAATGGGCTAGCAGGTTGTTCTTCATTGGAACGATAGGCTGCTACAGTGACTGATTTTTCAAATTGATAGGTGTGTCCTTCTTCAACAGATAGCGGCAAGGACTGCTTCACACCAGTGGCAGTTACGTCAGAGGTTATCTCTGATAAAGAAGCCGAAGCAAATATTTCAGATGATTGAACAACTGTAATTTGAGAATTTGTGGTTTCTGCTACAAGCTGTGCTTTGGCTTCCTCAGCATCTGCAGAACGTACATGTAAGTGTTGATTGGTCAAACTACGGTAACGAGCTACGTTGTAATTGTAAACAGCACCGTCTGCTTCACTAACCAATGTCACATCCCCTGAAAAATTCAGTGGTGTAAATGTGTAAACTAAACTATATTGATGAATATCTTTCATATTCGCGATTTTTTTCGTTTCGATCCGAACGCGTTTTTGCTGTTTGGTTTCAATTTCGGCCGTTGATTGGAATAACCCGGTACGTAAATCCAATGTTCGTTTAAAAGATACAATTTGATTGTGGGCAATATCGATCACTTCATCATCGATCATGATATACATTTTTTGCAGATTAGGTGCATTCACAAAGTCTTCATTGCGAATGGTATGTCCTGCCACATCTGATTCTACTGTATTGTAAAGGCTGGCAATATATAAGCCAGGATAATTTTCGTCGCTGATTGACATTTCCGGTGTGGTTCCACGCAACCCAATAAAGCCATTTCCGACAGTTAGTAATGATTCGACAGAATATTCATCTTTTCCAGGTGTATAGCCGTAATACTCCAATGTCCAAGGAATAGCAGCCCTTTTTTCATCGAATGTTTCCTTAGTTCCACAGACAAAAGGCTGATTTAATTTTTCAGTTAACCATTGGTCAAGCGAAAAGGTGCCTTCTTCATTGGTAAAAACAATTGTTTCTGATATGACGCCACCGGTTTGTGTATCCTTTAAATAAGATGTCAGTTCGGTTACTCGTTCTGATAATGGTCCAGCAAAAGAGGTTGTTTCGCCATGGGCCTCTCGCAGCAACCACTGTTCATTGGACACTGTAATGATGTTCACAGTAGATATCCTCCTTTTAACTTGTCTATACATGCAACATGATTATATCTTATTTTGTAAGCTTTTACAATTTATCTTACTTGTTTTTTTATTTTTTTTAGCTGTCTTTTGAACAAATAAACATTCCGAAGTTATTATTTTATTGTAAAAAAATACTCTTTTTAACGCTGTCATATAAGCTTTATACTAAAAATCAGAAAATGTTTTTAAATTATTCTTGATTTGAAATCTAAAAAAACAGCATGAAACGCTTGCAAAATAATAAATATAAAGTTATGATTATCACGAAATAAAAACATATATATACAAGTGTATATGAAAGGGGTTTATTAGGATGGGTAAGTATCATGATGATGCTGAAAAGCTGTTAACGTATGTCGGCGGAAAAGAGAATATTGCGGCTGTCACACACTGTGCCACTCGGATGCGCTTTGTTTTGAATGATCAATCAAAAGCAGATGAGAAGGCAATCGATGAGATTCCTAGCGTAAAAGGCATGTTTACGAATGCCGGACAATTTCAAGTAATTATTGGAAACGATGTTTCAACATTCTACAACGATTTTACAGATGTATCTGGAATTGAAGGCGTTTCAAAAGAGCAAAGTAAATCGATTGCCAAAAATAATCAAAATATCGTTCAGCGTGCAATCGGGACATTAGCCGAAATTTTCACACCCTTATTACCAGCAATTATTGTTGGGGGGCTAATGCTTGGTCTTCGAAACTTTCTAGAAGGTGTTCCTCTTGGTTTCTTAGATGGACAAACAATCACACAAGCTTCCACATTTTGGAATGGTGTAAATGGATTTTTATGGCTACCTTGTGAAGCAATCTTCCACTTTTTACCAGTAGGGATTACTTGGAGTATTACCCGTAAAATGGGTACCACACAAATTCTTGGTATTGTTTTAGGGATTACATTAGTATCACCGCAATTATTGAATGCTTATTCTGTGAGTTCTACAAGTGCCGCAGATATTCTTCAAAATTATACTTGGGACTTTGGCTTCTTTACAATTGAAAAAATTGGGTACCAAGCACAAGTTATACCAGCGATGTTGGCCGGCTTCTTGTTGGTTTACCTTGAACGGTTTTTCCGTAAATGGATTCCAGAAGCAGTGTCAATGATTTTTGTACCACTCTTCTCATTGTTACCAACTATTTTAGCAGCTCATATGATTTTAGGTCCTATTGGTTGGCAAATTGGCTCTGGTATTTCATGGGTCGTAAATGCAGGTTTGACTTCACCACTTAATTGGTTATTTGGTTTTGTTTTCGGCGGTTTGTATGCACCTTTGGTTATCACAGGGTTGCACCATACAACTTTAGCCATTGATACACAACTTGTCGCTGATTACGGCACAACAAATTTGTGGCCGATGATCATGCTTTCAAATATCGCACAAGGTACGGCAGTATTTGCGATTTGGTTTTTACACCGTGGCAACAAAAAAGAAGAGCAAGTTTCTCTGCCAGCAACGATTTCAGCATATATGGGTGTAACAGAACCAGCGATGTTCGGGATCAATCTTAAGTATGTTTATCCATTTGTTGCAGCAATGATTGGTTCAGCTTTCGGCGGTATGCTGATCACAGCAACCAATACTCGGGCGTTAGGCATTGGTGTTGGCGGACTGCCAGGATTCCTATCATTTAAGATTGAAAATTATCCGATGGTCTTCTTATCAATGGCCTTAACGATCGTTCTGACGTTCGTCTTTACACTTATCCTGAGAAAAGTGAAGTTCCTCAATAAATTAGAACCAGATTTGGCTTTGGTTGAAGGTGAGAGCGATCCTGCGACAGGACCTGCGCCACAAGTATCTGACACGGCGGCAACAGCAGCACCTGCAACAGCTGCAGGAACTACGGAAACACTTTATGCGCCAGCCGATGGTCAAATGATTGCGATCACTGAAGTATCAGACCCCGTCTTTTCTCAAAAAATGATGGGTGATGGTTTTGCTGTCCAACCAATCAATGGGTTGATTTATGCCCCAGTAGCGGGAAAAATCTCCAGTATTTTTGAAACCAAACATGCGATTGGGATTCTCACACCTGGCGGTGCAGAAGTCTTGGTTCATATGGGATTAGACACAGTTGAATTAAAAGGTGCACCTTTTGAGATCACTGTAGCCGAAGGCGATACAGTCACACCAGAAACACAGATTGCTGTGATGGATCTAGATGCAGTGACAGCAGCTGGCAAGAAGACTGATATACTAACGGTCATCACCAATGCAGAGAAGGTCGATCAACTTTCATTGGCAAAAACAGGAACGGTTAAAGCAAAAGATCAAATTGGTTCTGCAACATTGAACTAAAGGAACAAAAAAAAGCGTCATTGGCTTCAGCACGAAGAAGCCAATGACGTTTTTTTATTTTGTTTTAGGATCTGGTTGGGAGAAGTAGCGGACCATAAAGAAAAGAATAACCAATACCATCACCCACAGCACAAACATGGCGATTTGAGAGCCAAGGATCGTTCCTTGCAGATAACCGGCATTGCGTTGTGACAGATTAATGATCGTTGCAACAATAGCGGTTGCAACCGCCCCTGAAAATTGTTGCAGCGTATTGAAAATCGCGTTGCCATCCGCATACAATTCGGGTGTTAATTTATTCAAGCCCGTCGTCATCATATTGCTATACGATAAGCCAATCCCAATCATGTAAAATACATGCCCTGCGACCAATCCCCAAATGAATATGCTGCGTAATAAGAGTGCTAGAGCCAACCAGCCGATGACAATGAGTACCATTCCTAGCAAAATCGGTTTTTTAGGACCAACTTTATCCAGCAACCGACCTGCAATCGGTGCCAGTATTGCGCCAATGGCAGCCCCTGGCAACATGATCAAACCAGCAGTAAAGGCGTCTTTGCCTAAGACGATTTGGACGAAATTAGGTAAGACGAATGACACACCTAAAAGTAGAAATTGGCACACAAGAAAACCGCACAAAAAGAGGCGGAAACTTTGATTTTGCAAGACATCCAAACGAATCAAAGGATGAGGACCTTTGGCACGCTGCCAAAACAGTCCTAGGCCGATCAGACCTATAGCAAGTGGGACAAGACTAGCAATCGTTCCCAATTGGTTGAGGAAGAGCAAGAAACCACTAAAGAGCATCACGATTGCTAAGACACTGAGACTATCTAAATGACCACTTCTTTGGACGGTGTTTTTTGGAATCGAGGATAGACCAAGAAATAGCGAGATCAACAAAACCGGGATCAAAAATAAAAATATCGCATTCCAAGACCAGTGGGCTGTCAGTAATCCGCCATAAGTTGGTCCAATTGCAGGGGCGATCGAGGTCGTTAAGTTGCCTAACCCAATCGTTGCGCCTCGTTTTTCATAAGGAGAATACGTCAAAATAATATGAAACATCAAGGGAAGTGCAATGCCGGTACTAGCACCTTGGAATAAACGGCCCAGCAGTAAAATCGCAAATGTCGGCGATAAAAAATCGATCACCAAACCGGCTAGAAAGAACATATTGGCTGCCAAAAATAAGGTTCTTAATTGGAATCTCTTCAGAAGAAAAGTCGAAATAGGGACAATGATTGAAATCACCAATAAATAAATCGTTGTGACCCACTGGACATCTGAAGTTGTGATCCCAAATTGTTGGATCAAGGTTGGAAAGGTGACATTCATCGCTGTCTCTATCAAAACACCTGCAAATGACATCAGTCCAGTCGCGAGGATAGCCCCCACGAGTTTTTTGTTATTTTCCATAAATTCACCTCTAAAAATTCGCAGAAAAAAAGACCGTTTCTATTTACATAGAAACCGCCTCTCTCTCGACAAGCGTCACCGCTTGTTATCTGTACGATTTAATCTAATAGCTATTCTACTGATTAGGGGGAACTGTGTCAAGAGGTGTGCTTAAAAAGGGATGAAAACTTTTTTTGAAAATGTGGAAATTTTTACTTACACGAAAATTTTAATTCTGCTAGAATGGTCGGGTAACACAAAAAGAAAGGAAGTTGTTTCATGCCTATCAACAAAAAAGAAAGTTTGATTTATACCACCTTGATGTGTTTCTTTATGGTGTACTTTATGAGTGTTTATAACCTAATGTTCCAAGTAGGTGTAGCTCTAGAAGCATTCCAGTTAGCTTGGAATGAGCTGCCATTGGCACTTTGTATCGCATTCATTCTTGATTGGTTCATCGTATCGGGACCTGCAAAAGGTTTTGCTTTTAAATACTTGACCCCGGCCTCTGCAACTTGGAAGAAAATCGGGTTGATCTCTTCATTGATGATCGCTGGGATGGTCTTCTTCATGTCATTGTTCGGTGCGATCATGCACGGCAATCCAACGCATTCGCTGATGATCAACTGGTTGATCAATATTGGTAAAAACGTGATCGTTGCTTTGCCATTGCAGCTTTTTGTAGCAGGACCAATCATCCGTGGCATTTTCCGAGGCTTGTTCCCCATTGGTACAGTTCAAGAAATTCAAGCAATCAAAGAGTAGTCGAGCACATAGAGAGACGTGTACAATGGGCGATCAAAAGTCGGTGTCGCGTTTTTATGTTGTTCAATGATACACAAAAAAATCCATAGGATGGTATGGATTTTTTCGGTTACCCTATGCAATAGGATACAGGATGTATATTTATAGTAATACGTTGTATCTAAAAAGAAAAGTTCAATAATTTCACTATTCTGTGAAATTATTGAACTTTTGCTCTTTATTCTGTATAGAAGTTCACCAATTGGTACCAATGCCGTTCATCTAATTGGTAAGATTGAACAGAAAAACCGCTCATGGCAAAACCGACAAATCCTACGATTAAACCCAGAAACATAAATGCCAAACTGACAGAGACTAGAAATTTTTTATTGATGGTAATCATTTAAATGACCTTCTTTCTGTAGTTAGTCAATAATTGTCTTGGCCACAAGATACAGGCCATTGAAAGGCCTGAAAACAACTTGCTCATCCGATAAGTCGCTAATAGGCAGAGTAGCCCAAAACCAAATAAGAAAAGGCCAACGCCGAGTTGTGAGAACAGGAGAAAGAGTCCGTCAGTGATCAGTAAAGGGCTTAAAACGACACTGGCAATCCCGCTTAATACACCTGTTATCCCTAGAATACCAGTTGTAAATGGTCCACACCATAAAACGAGCAATACGCTAAGCATCAACAAGATAGCAGCCAACAACAAACTCCCCCACAACGGAAACCCTAAGATCAGCAAGACATACAAAAAAGGATGAAAACGTCTTGGAATCTCAACTACGATCTCCTCTTCTGTATGCAACGCTTTGACGAGGTCCTTAGGCTTGCCCAATCGCGCCACCGCCTCTGCTTCGGACAACCCTTCTTCTATCAAATCTTCGATCATTTCATCATAGTAGTCGATCAGCTGATGTATTTCCCTCGGCTTAGTCTTGTAAGATAACTCCGCTGCCAATTCTTTAATAAAGTCCACTCTCTCCATTTTAAACGCCTCCTTTGATAAATCGATGGATCATGGTCAATTGCGGCCAGTCTGTGGTCAAAAACTCAGTGATCCGGGTGTTGCCTTGTGCTGTGATTTGATAATATTTTCGCGTGCGCCCTTGATGACTTTTTGTATACGTCTGAACCGATTTGCTGGCTTCTAATCTTTTTAGGATAGGGTAGAGGGTTGATTCGGAAATGGGCAATAAGGGAGAAATATGCTTAACCATTTCATACCCATAAGAATCACCTCTTTGTAGAAAAGCCATTACACACACCTCTAACAACCCTTTTTTTAATTGTGCATCCACTGCTTTCCCTCCATTTCTTATCAATACTATACAATACATAGTATTGAGGAACAACCCATTAAAACAAAAATCAGTCTTAAGAATGAGAGATCCTAAATGTAAGTGCAGATTGATGCAATTATTCAATATAAACAAAATAAATCATTTTATTTGACTTTTTATATAGGATACTGTTCCCTTTTTTGATAAAGTAGTAGTAACCATTCAATTTATTACTCAATACAATGCATTGTCCCATTATGTCAAGTGAGGAAGAGGCGGAAGAAAACGTTGCAGCAAGTTAGCTCGGTTCAATTAGGAGGTGATAGCAGAATCGCGGACATGGCTGTAAAGAAAGGACAAAGATAGTGATGAGAAAAGCTAAAATTACCAAGAAATACTTGATTATGTGTTTTAAAAAATATCTTTCTGAGGATTATGAAAAAAAGATAACCGTGAGAAGGATTGCTGATTATGCTGGCACATCGACACAACCAATTTATTTAAACTTTTCAAATATGCAGAGATTTAAAGAAGCGATGATTGAAGACGTGTTTGCAGATATTCATCAAAGAGCCAATGCGGATGGAGAAAAAATTGATTCGCTTTATAGCTATTGGTCCAGTTATTATAGCTTTGCCTGTCGCAACAGGAATTTATTTTTTGTATTGTTTTTAGAAGATATTGGCTGTGGAGACTGTGTCAATGATTTTTCGTACCAGTATTTTGTTCAATCTGTCAGTCGTTCTGAAGTTTTTGCAAAAGCAGGTGATACAAATTTGCGTATGATCCACGATCAAGCGTTGGTATTTTTTGTAGGTCTTGTCCTGACCTACCCTAAACATACCGATATGATAGATATGCCGGCATTTATACAAGATACCAAGGATTATTGGTATCGCAGGATCGTTGACCCTAAAACAGCGTACAAAGACATCATTCCGCAATCTTTGATCGATGCCGGCTTAAATATGTGGGATGAAGTTGCTGAACAAAGTTGATGATAAGATTCAGAATATTTTGATAACGTATCTTCGCAGTTTTTTATTTTATCAATGAATGGTTCAAGCTTTTTGGCAAATGAAAGGGAAGCATTATGCGGACGCGTGTTCCATTTTTTGGTGAAGAAGTGATCAACAGGGCATCTTCAACTCCGTAATACAAAGCGATACGCTGGCACACGTTATGGATACCGTAATGTGTGCTTGTTTTTTTTGTGATCAGTTGCAATTGGTTCTCCGACATGCCGGGTCCGTTGTCATGAATCTCAAATATTAAATGGTCTTCTGTGCAATAGCTGCGGAGAGTTAAAACACCACGCCGTCCATCCTCTATATGATCGATGCCATGGAAAATCGCATTTTCGACAAATGGTTGTAACAATAAATTGATCATATCATATTCCTTTGTCGTTTCATCGATCGCTATATGCAGGTCAAAAGAATGATGATGCATTTTTTGTTGAATCTTGGCATATGTTACCGTGAGTTCTAGCTCTTTACGGACGGTTAATCGACTATTGCCGTGGTTCAAACTGAGTCGATAAAAGTTGGAAAGAAGATGTGCCATCTCACTGATCTCAGGTTGTCGATTGATCATTGCCGTATTACTGATCAAAGCAAGCGAATTATAGAAAAAGTGTGGATTGATTTGTGCCTGTAAAGACCGTAGTTCATATTTTTTTTGTTTGATTTCAGATTGATAAACGTCATTGATCAATTTGTGAATCTGATCGAGCATTTGCTGGAAATTCGAGTAGAGTTGACCAATTTCATCCTTTGATTCATAGAAGTCATCGATTTTCAAATGCTCCATGGAGAGCGCGGCCATTTGTTTGGTTAAAGCATTGACGGGGTGAACTACGGTTTTGGCTAGCCACCAGCTGGAGAGGATGAGAATGATCAATACGATCACAAACATGAAACTTGCTGCAGTAATCAAATAAAACATACTGCTAAACACAGTTTGAGTGGTCTTCACAAAGACAATGCGCCACTGATTGCTTAGGGTAGTTGGCCCATCATGTAGATAGGTGGCTTTGACCAACTGATTGCCGTGCAGCGCTTCTTGCTGGGATAGACGGTCAAATTGAAAGAGCAAGTGGTTTGATTCAGAATAAACCAGCAAATCATAGGGCTCATTAGATATGTCGCTAAGGTGTGTGAAAAGCGCATCAGGTTCAATCGTCAAGACAAGAAAATTTTGCGTATCGATAGCATTTCCTCTTAAAAAAATATTTGTATAAAAATAGAGCATCTGATTGGTCCGGTCAAAATAACTACGGACTTCAGTCGTTTTTTGTTGATCAAAAGCATGCACAATACTCTCTTCGTTGATTTGCTTCACGTACTCTCCATGATCATATAAATCCATGGATGTGAAAAGTGTGAGTTTATGAATATCATTTTTTTGAAAAGTAACACTTTGAAATAAAGGGACTACTGTATTTTTGTATAGGTCGTATTGACTAAAATTTGAGAAACGTTGTTTTGAAAGCTCTTGAATCAAATTTGTATTGTTCGCTAAGAAGAGCAAACTATCTTGGTAACTGGTGATCCTCGTTTCTAATTGATAGCGAATGCTCGTTAAATTATCATCATAGGCATTTTTTTCTTGTTGCTGTATAAAAAATTGAATGACAAATACACCTATGATAGTCAAGAGAATCAAGGGGAGGATACTGGAAAGAATGGAAATCACAATGATTTTCTTTTGAAAACGAAAATTTTTGAATCGTTGCTTTATATTGCTGCGCATTTAGACTCCTTTCTTTCGATAAGCATCAGGTGTCATACCCACTATTTCACGAAACGTTCTGCAAAAGTAGGAGTAATGGTTAAACCCTACCTGTTTTGAGATGGAGTGGATACTGAATGTGCTATTTTTTAGTTTTGTCTGTGCTTGCTTGATTCTGTAAGACTTGATGTATTTTGTCACGCCCATACCTTCATATTTACTAAAAAGTTCACTCAAGTAATTCGGGTTGATATTCACTTCATTAGCCAATATCTCTAAGCTAAGTTCCTGATGGAAATTAGAAAAAATAAAATGTTTGACTTGGCGAACATACCCACTGGGATGATCATTTATAGTAAGATCGATATTTTCATTGAGAAAAGACAAAATTTCATCAAAAATGGCTATTGTCTTTTCAAGGCTATCAGCTTCTAAAATTCGGTTTATTTGCTGTCTTAGAGAAGTAGCATCCAATAAGCCATTTGCATGATCCACAAGTGTTTGATAAAGCGTAGCAAAGTAATATTTGGCAGTTGCAGGTGCTTCACTACCACTCGCTTCAAAGGATGCATAAACCATTTGAATGAGTTGTGTGATTTTTTTTATATCACCTTGCTGTATATACGTACTGATTTTCAAGGGAATACCCGTTTTTACGATATAGTGATGGTCAGGCAACAGCAAACAGGTTTGTTTCTTTTCTTGTTGATAAAAAGAATGCATATCTGTCATCAATAATGAATGATATATAGAGTAGGTGGCGATCGGATGCCTAATTGGCTCGCTAGTAACAAATGTAGGAGGTGTCTGAAAGTGTGACAAAAAAAGGTCATGGATCGTTTTTTTAATAGGTGATTCTTTTGTCAAACCTGTAGAATCGAAAAAAATGAGATGTGTAGAATGTATAGGCAACAAACAGATATCGGGTCGTTCATTGATCAAAGCAGCCAAAAAAGGGACTGGATTGTGTCTGTCTTTTGGTATAGGCAGCACAGTAAAACGATCATTATTTTTTAAAAAAAATTGTGCAATCGATTGCTCTTCGTCAGAAAGTTTTCGCCAAGGAATCCCGAGGAAAAGCTTCGTCAATGTCTCTTTCAAATATCGACGATCGTCTAATTTCTTTTGCTTTTTCTGATCATTCAGCGCTTGAACGATAGCAAGCATTTTATTGATCTGTTCTTTAAAGGAATCTGGATCAAGCGGTTTTAGCAAATAATCAACAGCCTGAAGTTGTAATGCTTTTTTGACAAAATGAAAATCTTCGTAGCCGCTAATAAACAATATTGGTGTCTCAGGACTCTTACTTTTCATTCGCTGAGCAAATTCGTGTCCATCCATAAAAGGCATTTTTACGTCAGTAATAACTAAATCATATGGTTCTTTTTGAAACATTTCCCATCCTTCACGTCCATGCTTCGCTTCGTGGATCAGCCATTTTTCTACACGCTGGGCGACAAAAAATTTGATCACCTCTCTTTGGTCATAACTATCATCTACAATAAGCAACTGATACATCCGTGTTCCCTCCCTTTCTTCAACCGAATATATGGATTGTTTTCTTTTCTCATGATAAAGGATAAATGAAAGAAAATACACAGTGATTTTGTAAACGTTTTATCCTTTCTGGAGATTGTGCTATAAATCTGAAAATCGTGCTATATCTATAGTGAAATCGTTTGCGTATAATGTGGATGAGTCAAAAATAAGGAGGGACTAAAATGAAAAGAAGAATAGCGACATTTGCTGCTTTATTTTCTTCAGCATCGATATTGGCAGGGTGCGGTTCAGAAGAAGCCAAGACGAATGAAGATGGTGATGTCATCATTACGATTGGACGCCAAACTGCGCCAAACTCTAAGCTTCCTGAGGGAGATACTTATGGGGACAATGCCTATACGCGATTGATCAAAGAACGCTTGGGTATTGAGTTGGAAAGTGCTTTTGAAGCGCATGGGGAAGACTATGATCGGCAAGTGTCTTTGGCAATCGCTTCTGGTGAACTGCCAGATACCATGATTGTCGGCAGCCGCGATGAATTAGAAGAATTAGTCAACAATGACCTAGTGGAGGACTTAACTGAAGTATTCGATGAATATGCGGATGATTTTTTGAAAGATATTTACGATTCTTTCGATGGTATTCAATTAGAGGCAGCAACTTTTGATGATCGATTGATGGCCATTCCTTCGACAAGCGATGACTTTGGACCAAATCTAGTCTGGATGCGTCAAGATTGGTTGGATCAGCTAGGGATCGAATTAGATAAAGATGGCAATCAAGCCGTTACGTTAGATGAAATAAAAGAAGTAGCTATTGCTTTTCAGGAAAATGACCTCGGGAATACGGGCAAAGCATTAGGACTACCACTCGCATTCTGGCTTTCTTCCTCGGGTCATGGTGGAACAGCATATACTGGGACAGCGATCATGAACGCATTTGGCGCCTATCCTAAATCATATCTTCAAGATGAAAACGGACAAATGTATTATGGATCCAATACAGATGAAATGAAACAAGCGTTGACGCTGCTAAAAGAGTGGCAAGATGAGGGGTTCATGGATCCGCAATTTGGTACACGTACGTATGATGATATCCATGCAATGATGGTCAATGGTGAATCTGGTGTGATTTTTGGCCCATGGCATATGCCAGATTGGGGTTTGGTTCAAGCAAAGCAAAATGATCCGAATGCAGCGTTCGTGCCTTATGCTGTTGAAAATGCCAATGGTGATGGAAGAGTCAATGCAATAGCAAACCGAGGAACGGGTCAATATATCGTGGTCCGAAAAGGATTCTCAGAACCTGAGAAAATCATGGAAATGATCAATTTGATCTATGGCGAAGTCGCTCAATCAGAAGACATAGAAGCGGAATTTCCAGAAATATACGATTATGCCAAAATTGATGTCGATGGCACGGTTCGCCCGTGGAATGTCGTATTTTTAAAAGCTTACAGTGAAATCGATAATGCGGTAGAAGCCTCAAATGCGGCCTTAGGCAAAATAGATATGGATGATATTTCTAATTTCTTTATCAAGGATAATGCCGAAAAGATCAAACAGACATTAGAATCGCCGGAAGATACGGATCCAGTTGATTGGACGCGCTTTGCTTCTAGGTATTTGGCGGTCAATAATGTGATGGGTGGCGTGAGAGAGCAAGGTATCTTGGATGAAGTGATCCCACCACGATTTGATACTATTGAAGCCAATGAACGTAATGGCGCACAGGTAGGTAAACTGGAAGAAGAAACATTTATCAAGTTTATTACTGGCGAAGAATCATTAAACAATTTTGATACGTATGTCGAAACTTGGAACAACCAAGGTGGTGCTGCGATCCTAGCTGAAATGCAAGAGGTCGTTGACGCAAGAGAGTAGGTATCTTGTACCTTAAATCAAATCATGTTGCCAAACTTCCGATCATAGATGAATGAAGTCGACAGGACGTTACGTGCGGCTGATTTCCAATAGTTGATCGGTTTTTTGGTTTTACTCAGTTCGTTAAAGTCAAAGGAGTGAAGAAATGGAGCTTTCATCTGAGAAAGTAGTCAACCAGAAAAAGAAACGCATTTTTGCTAAAGATCAATTGTTTTTTCTAGGCATGATTATTCCCGGTATTATATTTATTTTAATTTTTTCTTATGGGCCTATGTTTGGTTTGTTGATGGCCTTTCAGGATTATGTCCCCGCAAAAGGGGTGTTGGGCTCGGAATTTGTCGGGTTGGAACATTTTCGCTATTTATTTAGTTTGCCAGATATCTTTTTAGTTACGCAGAATACGATTTTTATCGCATTTTGGAAAATTGTCTTTAATACAATCGTTCCGATTTTATTTGCGATTCTATTGAATGAGGTGCGAATGAAATGGTTGAAAAGTTCGATTCAAACGATTGTTTATTTACCTCATTTTTTATCTTGGGTTATTTTAGCATCGGTCGTTGTTAATTTATTCAGCTTAGATGGAACAATCAATCAGATTCTACAAAATTTTGGGCTGGAACCATTGAACTTCTTAGGAAATAATCAATTGTTTCCTCGTTTACTGATCGGAACCGATGTGTGGAAAAGCTTTGGGTATAGTTCGATTGTTTATTTAGCAGCAATTACAGCAATCGATCCTGGCTTGTACGAAGCGGCAACAATGGATGGTGCAAGTTGGTCGAAAAAAGTCTGGCATGTTACTTTGCCAGGTATGCTGCCATTTATCCTTTTAATGACTATTTTATCTTTACCGAATATTTTGAATGCTGGCTTCGATCAAATCTACAATTTATATTCTCCAGTGGTTTATCAAAGTGGGGATATCATTGACACGTATGTTTATCGAATTGGCTTGATTGGCCGAGATTACAGCCTTGGTACGGCAGTTGGGTTGGTTAAATCTGTGATTGGTCTTATATTGATTTATACATCGAATAAGATTGCTGAAAAGAAAACCGATCGAGTGATGTTCTAGGAAAGGAAAAAAACAAATGAAAGAAAAATTTAGCTTACGTCATGGAATCATTTATGTGATTGTCATTTTATTGGCACTCTCTTGTTTGATTCCGATGATGAACGTAGTGGCAATGTCCTTGAGCAGCAGTCACGCTGTAGCAGCCAATAGCGTTGGTTTATGGCCAGTCGATCTGACCTTTGCGGCTTACGAACGGATCATGGGTGATCAGCAGTTCTGGCGTTCATTCAACATTTCTGTTTTTCGTGTGGTCGTTTCACTGCTATTAAACTTGGTGATGATCGTTACGATGGCTTATCCATTATCAAAAACAAAAAAAGTGTTTCGCTTGCGTCGTGTCTTGATGGGAATCATGGTTTTTGCGATGCTGTTCAGTGGGGGGATGATTCCTTCATACTTGGTTGTGCGAAATTTGGGTTTGTTGAATACAGTGTGGTCGTTGATTTTGCCAAGTGCAGTGCCAATTGGTAGTGTAATTTTGGTGATGAACTTTTTTCGCGGTATCCCTAAGTCTCTTGAGGAGTCTGCCCGTATCGATGGTGCAAACCCATTGCAGATTTTGACCCGTATTTATATCCCCATGTCGTTACCATGTTTAGCGACAGTTTCTTTGTTCAGTATTGTAGGTAGCTGGAATGATTTCTTTAGCGGTTTGATCTATATGACAAAAACTGAAAATTATCCTTTGATGACCTATATTCAATCTTTGTCAGTCAATATCGCTGAAACGATGCAGCGGGCAGGTAACTTAAGTTCAGAACAATTGCAAAGCTTACTGGCTGTTTCTGATCGTAATTTAAATGCTGCAAAAATCGTCGTTGCTGTAGTGCCTTTGTTGATTATCTATCCACTATTGCAAAAATACTTTGTCCAAGGTATTGTGGTTGGCTCGGTGAAGGAGTAATCTAAAATGATTTATTTTTTTCATTCAGAAGGATGGATCGCGCGAATATTTACTAAGTTTGGGCAGCTACTGATCATAAACGCGTTGATTTTGTTGAGTAGTATACCGATCGTCACGATCGGTGCTGCCCAGACAGCTGGGTTTCATGTTCTCCTTCAACTTATACAAGGGAAAGAAGTAGCAATCGTGCCAAGGTTTTTACACGTATTTCGCCAGTCATTTGTCAAGAGCAGTGTAGTATGGATCACACTGCTATTATTTGTGTGGTTATTAGGCGTGAACTGGCTGTATTATATACAAATGAATCAATTGCTTAATGGATGGATCATCGGATTAAGTATCAGTACGATCATTTGTTTTCATCTATTTCAATGTGTATTCTTCTCTTTAGCGAGGTATGACAGTAGTTTACGGTCTATCCTCACCACTGATGTCAAATTACTCATAAAACATCCATTCAGATCTATTTTGTTGCACAGCCTCACACTGCTTCCTTTTTTTCTGATGTTGTTATCACCCTATTTATTTATATTCGGACTATATAGTGCTTGTTTTTTCAGCATCAGCGGATGGCTATACTTGCGCTGTGTTTTACTATTGGCTTTTTTCAGGAAATATGAGAAGGTAGACTAAGGAAGCAAGATCGAAGACAAACTGTTGAAGATAGAAACGGAGAGAAAACATTGGAACAAACAGGCATTTACGGATTAAAAAAAATACAAATCGATCAACGGATCGGTTTTTTGGAAGAACACACGTATCAAGGCAATGATTTAGGCGTCACCTTTCAAGAGCGCCAAACGACTTTTAAATGTTGGTCGCCTGAAGCAGAGGCAATAGAAGTGATTATTTACCAAAGTGGTGAAGTTGGTAAGGCAGATCAGTTGATGACAGTTCCGATGACACAAGCAGATAACTGTTGGTCAGCGACAACGAAACAAGATATCCACGGATTGTTTTATACCTATCGTATCACTCGTGGCACTGAAAAGGTGGAAACCGTTGATTTATATGCGAAAGCTGTAGGGATCAATGGAGATCGTGGTGCGATTCTTGATTTGCGCACGACCAATCCTAAAGGCTGGCTAGAAACAAATTATACAGTACCTGATGCTATCACAGATGCGTATATTTGGGAATTGCATGTGGAAGATTTCAGCAGTGCTGCGAATAGTGGCATCTCAGCAGCAAATCGCGGCAAATACTTGGCATTCACGGAGCCAGATACACATCTTTTGAACGATCCAGAGCAAGCGACAGGTATGGCCTATTTAAAGGAATTGGGTATTAATTATGTTCATTTATTGCCGATGTTTGACTATGACAATGATGAAACATCAACAACGTATAATTGGGGCTATGATCCTAAGAATTATAATGCTCCTGAAGGGAAGTACGCTTCAGATCCGTATGATCCAGCCGTACGTATTCGTGAGTGTAAACAAATGATTCAAGCAATGCATCAAGAAAATATCGGTGTTGTGATGGACGTTGTGTTTAACCATACGGCCATTACGGAGAAATCATGGTTTAATTTGACGGTACCTGATTATTACTACCGACAAAATAATGCGGGAGATTTTGCGGACGGTTCTGCGTGTGGCAATGAAACGGCTTCAGAACGCAAAATGATGCGCAAGTTTATCCATGATTCTGTCTTGTTCTGGGCAAAAGAGTATCAAATTGATGGATTTCGCTTTGATTTGATGGGCTTGCATGATGTGGATACGATGAATCAATTGCGCCAGCGATTAGATGAAGAAGGTTTGGAGCATGTTATTTTATATGGCGAACCATGGGATGCCGGCAGCAACCAGATCATGGCACCGAATATTCCAGCCAACAAAAGCAATGTCTGGGCATTGGATGAGAGAATTGCCGTCTTTAGTGATGATTTGCGGGACAGTATCAAAGGGGATGTATTTGAAGAAACGGACGGTGCCTTTATTCAAGGTATGAACGGACGTACACAAACGAAAGAAACGTTTTATCTCCATGACTTGACCACTGCTATTCAAGGCAATACACGTTTTGATGACCATCATGCAGAGAATCGCTGGGCTAAATCTCCCCAACAAGTGATTGCTTATGCATCTGTCCACGATAATTTGACTCTTTGGGATAAAATGGTGGCTACGATGACACCTGATCCTGATCAGCGTGTGTATACCCAAGACGCTACACTGATTGCACGGAATAAATTAGCTGCAGCACTTCTTTTTACAAGTCAAGGAGCGGTTTTGACACAAGCGGGTGAGGAGTTTGGACGTACCAAAGCAGGCGATGAGAACTCTTTCCGATCATCGATAGCGATCAACCAATTGGATTGGCAACGTGCCAAGGCGTTCAAAGAATTGCGTGCGCTCTATCGCGGTCTTTGGCAAATACGTCAAAACTTTGCACCGTTGCGCGATAAGACGACGGGCACTGCTGCCAGAATGCATTTCTTTGACACGCAATCTGACAATATCGTGGCTTATGAAATACCGAATGCCGAACCAACGCATCCATGGCAATCCTTGATCGTTGCGGCAAATAGCGGCGAAGATCATTGGACATTGACTTTACCAAAAACTGCAGAAAATGAACAATGGCTTCTAGTTGCTGATCAAACTGGTGCTGGGGTTGAAGGTCGCCCAGCGGAAGATACAGTCATTGCACCACTGCACTTTATGATATGGGTGAAAATGCGTGGCGAATAAAGGGTAATAGCTTAAAAGCTAAATCAAACTAAAATATTTAGTTTGATTTAGCTTTTTTGTAGTAAAAAGATGCCAGCTTTGATATAATTTTATTAGAACAGACATGAGAAAGTGGTGGATAGATGAAAGTTGTCATTTCCGATATCGCCCGTCAAGCTGGTGTATCTAGTGGTACAGTATCCAATGCCATCAATAATCGCAAAGGGATCAGTGAACAAAAAAGACAAGCGATTTTGAAAATCGCTAGAGATATGGGCTATTTTGATCAACGGGAAATCAAAAAAACAGAGAATCAAAAAATAAAATTTGTCGTGATGAATAAGCAAGGAAATGTAGTGGGAGATACGCCGTTCTTTTCTGAACTCATACGAGGGATCGAAATGGAGTGCAGTACATTAGGGTATGAACTGGTTATCTCTCATATCACGTTGGCTTCAAACGAAGATCCGCTAGAAACGATTCGGCCGGAAGCAGCAGATGGCTTATTGCTTTTAGGTACGGAGTTAGAGAAAAAGGATTTGGAGGCTTTTCGATCAATCAGCGTTCCATTAGTGATTTTAGATACGATTTTCAACACACAAGACTTTGATTTTGTGGCAATCAATAATCGGGACAGTGCATATGAAATCGTGGAGAAAATGATCGACAAAGGGCACTGTGATATCGGCATTATCAATTCTACTTTTCAAATCAATAATTTTCGTGAACGCAAACAAGGATTTCTCCAAGCCATTCAAGAGCATGATTTGATTCATTATGAAGAAACGGAAGCTTTGGTTGAACCAACATTAGAAGGTTCCTATCAGGATATGAAGGTGTATTTAGAATCAATGATTGCACACGATCGCCAATTACCGACGGCTTTTTTTGCGGTCAATGACAATATTGCAATCGGTGCTATGAAGGCCATCAAAGAAACGCAATCTTCGGAAAACGTAACGATTGTTGGTTTCGATGATATCCCTTTGGCAGAGTTTTGCAGTCCGCCTTTGACCACAGTGAAAGTGGATAAAGTCTATCTTGGTCGCCAGGCAGTAAGACGTTTGTTTGAAAAAATTACTACAGAAGACACCAATCATATGAAAATGCTCGTGGGGACTACAATCGTTGAACGCGAGAGCATACAATAGGAAAGACTAAACACTTTTGGAGTGTTTAGTCTTTTTTTAGTTTTATTACAAAAATATTTATCTAAAAGTATTGCAAAATATTTAGCTTATGATATAGTGAAGGTGTAAAAGTAAGGGATTTCATTTTAAGGAGTGTCAGAATGACAACTATTGGTCTATATTGCACGACAGGATTATCCTCTGCGCTTCTTGTGCAAGCATTAAAAGAACAATTAGGTGCAAATAATGAAGCGTACATCATTCATTCCGCGCCTTTCTCAGAAATTTTTATGACGGGAAAAGAATTTGATTGTCTTTTATTGGCACCGCATACACGTTTCAATCAAGATAAAGTCGCATCAGCATTTCCAGATAAGCACATTATTTTGCTAACGGAAGAAGAATTTCGCTCACGACGGTTACAAAGAGTTATTGATGAAATAAACATTTAGCTAAACAACTAAATTTTTAGGAGGATTTTTATGGACAAAGTAAAAATCGGTTTTGCACCAACACGAAGAAATCTATTCAGTGCAAAAGCAGCGATTGAATATGCCAATCTCACCCGTGAGAAAATGGATGAACTAGCGATTGATTATGTTGATATTTTGGACATCAATGAAGATGGTCTGCTTTATGATGATGAAGGTGTTGAAAAAATCGCTGAAAAATTTAAAGCTGCAAAAATAGATGGTCTATTTATCGCCAATGAAAATTTTGGGACAGAATATACTTGCGCACGATTGGCCAAAAAACTAGACGTCCCTGTTTTGTTATGGGGCCCGAAAGATGAAACACCAGCGGCAGATGGCTCCCGTCTGCGAGATACACAATGTGGACTATTCGCGATCGGTAAAGTATTGCGTCGATTCAAAGTCCCTTTTACGTATGTCAAAAATTCGGATATCGATTCACCAGAATTCGCCCGCGGTTTACAAGATTTTATCAAAGTCTGTAATGTCGTCAAAACATTTAAGCAAACCCGTATTTTGCAAGTAGGGCCACGTCCATTTGATTTTTGGACAGTGATTTGTAATGAAGGCGAGTTATTGGAAAGATTCAATATTTCGTTGTCACCAGTTCCAATCAAAGAATTGGTCCAAGAAATCGAAAAAGTCAAAAAGACGCAAGCAGATGACGTGCAAGCAGTCATTACCTATTTCAAAACCAATACCGAAGTTCAAATCTCTGGGAAAGACTTAGAGATGGTTGCTGCGCTAAAAGTCGCTTTGCAAAGTTTGTGTCAAACCTATGGCTGTAATGCAGGTGTTATTCAATGCTGGACAGCTTTACAAGATGAAATTGGTATTTTACCCTATGCTTCATTGTCTTTGTTACAAGAAGAGGGTTTACCATTTGTTTGTGAAACAGATGTCCATGGCGCGATTTCTGAGTTATTGGTTGAGGCGGCTTCTTTGGGAGAACATCGGGCGATTTTCGCCGATGTAAATTGTCGTCATCCTGAAAATGAAAACGGCGAATTGCTGCAGCATCTAGGGGTCTTTGCATATTCAACAGCGGAAACAAAACCGATTTTACCACAACGTCATTTTGTTTTTGATTATCCGGGATCCGTGGCATTTCGCGCGATCAAAGACGAGTATACATTATGTCGTTTTGATGGGGACAATGGGGCCTATTCACTATTGATGGGCACAGGTAAGGGCATTGATGGACCATACAATCAAGGGACCTATTTGTATTTAGAATTTGAAAATCTCAATCGATTAGAGTTCAAATTAGTTGAAGGACCATATATCCATCATGTGGCGGCAGTTAGAAAAAACGTAGTCCCGATTTTATATGAAGCATGTAAATATTTAGGGGTTCAACCCGACTTTTATGATCCAATCGAAGAAGATGTGAAAGCATATTTGAGAGGAGATTGACCATGGAGATCACAGCACTGAAATTGAAAGCATTAGAAATCCGTAAAGAAGTCTTAAAGTTGATTTATCATGCCAAAACTGGACATACAGGATCAGATTTATCTTGTACGGATATCCTCGTCGCACTGTATTACCAAGTCATGCATGTTGATGCGACACAACCAAATATGATCGATCGCGATCAATATATACAAAGCAAAGGACATGCGGCGGAAGTATTGTGGACTGTTTTGGCAGATAAAGGTTTTCTGACAAAAGAAGAACTGCTCACTTTTTCTCAACTCCATTCACGTTTGATTGGTCACCCCAATAATAAAGTTGATGGCGTTGAAATGAATACCGGCTCTTTAGGGCATGGGTTACCAGTTTCTGTTGGGATTGCTTTAGCTGGGAAGCTTGATCAGCGTCCTTACCACACGTACACGCTATTGGGAGATGGAGAACTCGCTGAAGGGTCAGTATGGGAAGGCGCGATGGCTGCAGCAAATTACAAACTGGATAATTTGACGGCAATTATCGACCGCAATGGGTTGCAGATTACAGGTGCATCTGAAGATGTCATGTCTGTTGAACCATTGGACGAGAAATGGCGTGCCTTTGGTTGGGATGTCCATATCGTTGATGGCAATGATATGGTCGCTTTGGTCGAAGTTTTGTCACAGCCAAATCAAAAAGATAAACCCAAAATGATCATTGCCAAAACAGTAAAAGGCAAGGGGTACTCAGAAGCGGAGAATCAAGCCCACTGGCATCATAAAGTGCCAACTGAAGAACAACTCGCGCAAGCTGTATCAGAAATTGACGCGCAGATGGAGGTCTTACGCAATGGGAAAGAATAACATAGCAAACCGTCAAGCAATGTGTGATGTGCTCATTGAAGAGGGCAAAAAGAATCCAGCCATCACGGTCTTAACCAGTGATTCTCGCGGCTCCGCTTCATTGGCGGATTTTGCTCATACATTACCTGAACAAATCGTTGAAGTAGGGATCGCGGAACAAAATATTGTCAGCATTGCTGCTGGATTGGCCCACATGGGCAAACGGCCATTTGTCGCATCGCCCGCTTGTTTCTTAAGTATGCGGAGTATCGAACAAGTCAAAGTCGATGTCGCCTACTCAAACAAAAATGTCAAACTTGTAGGGATCAGTGGCGGCGTTAGTTATGGTGCGCTAGGGATGAGTCATCATTCTTTGCAAGACATTGCTGTTGCCCGCGCCATTCCTAATTTGCAAGTGTTACTGCCAGCAGATCGCTTTGAAACCATTCAAATGTTCAAAGCATTGGCACAATCAGATGCCCCTGCCTATATTCGCTTGGGCAGAAATCCCGTGGAAGATTGCTATCCATCTACGGATTATTCTTTTGAAATTGGAAAAGCTGTGGAAATGCGCACTGGCGCAGATGTCACATTGATTGCCACTGGTGAAACAGTGCGACAAGCATTAGATGCTGCCGCACTACTCACTGAGCAAGGGATCGAAGCGACAGTCTTGAACGTCCATTCCTTGAAGCCTTTCGATCAAGAAGCCGTACTGCGAGTAGCCAAAAAAACAGGTGTCGTAATCACAGTTGAAGAACATAGCCTGTATAACGGTTTAGGGGCAGCAGTGGCGGAAGTGCTGGCTGCAGAAACCGGAATTCGCCAAAAAATCGTGGCTTTTCCTGACGAGGCACTGATCACCGGTTCTGGACCTGAATTGTTTGCGCACTATGGCTTAGATGGCGCATCGATTGCCAAAACAGCGCGAGCGTTCATTGGAGGGTGATATGGAGAAACCGTACCAAATTGTTTTAGACCAAAGTACGTCTGGTACCAAGTTGCTCTTGTTTGAGAATGGCCGGATAGGTTATCGCAAAGACAAGAAACATCAGCAGATTTATCCCAAGGTCGGGTGGGTCGAACATGACCCGCTTGAAGTTTGGCACAATGTACAAACACTTTTAAGTGATGTATTCACGGAAAAAGAAATTACAGCAGCAGAGGTTGCCTCAATATCGATCACCAATCAAAGAGAAACGATCGTAGCTTGGGACCGTAGTACCGGCAAACCTTTGTATAATGCCATTGTCTGGCAGTGCAACCGCAGTGCTGGGATTTGCGCAGAGATGATTGCCAAAGGTCTTGAACCAATGATCAATCAAAAAACCGGTTTAAGGATCGACCCCTATTTTTCCGGAACCAAAATCAACTGGTTGGTCAAAGAAATCAATGCAATCAAAGAAAAATCGGGAAGCGGTGATTTGGCGATTGGCACTATGGATAGTTGGCTGCTATGGAACTTGACTGAAGGGGCAACCTTTGCTACTGAAGCAAGCAATGCGTGTCGGACATTATTGTATAATATTTCGACGATGGATTGGGATCCGGCATTGATCGAATTATTTGGGATTGACGTGATAGATCTGCCCAAATTGACCCCGGCAGATGCCATTTTTGGGTATTATCAAACGATTCCGATCGTAGGTGTATTGGCTGATTCACAGGCTGCATTGTTTGGTGAAGGGTGCAAAGAAGTCGGCGATGTCAAAATCACTATGGGTACAGGCTGCTCGATCATGATGCAAGTACAGCAGCAAAACCAGTTAAGGGATCAACGCATTTTGACCACTACTGCCTGGCAAACAGAAAAAGACTGTGCGTTCGCATTAGAAGGTATTATTCGCTCATGCGGCGATGCCATCAACTGGTTCAGTGAACAGATTGCACCATTGCCAAACGTTGCCTCGATTTGCGATCAAGTATTGGTTCGCGATACAGATGAAGCAATCTATTTTGTGCCAGCGTTACAAGGGATGGGGGCACCATTTTGGCATAACCAGTTGACAGCCAGCTTTTTAGGGATGAAACGTACGACGACACAGCAAGATTTACTGCGGGCCGTCTTAGAAAGTATTCTTTTTCAGATCAAAGCAGTCATCGATGTCATGGAAGAAGTCTCTGGCCGCATGATCAATCACGTCATGATCGATGGAGGGATGTCAAAAAATCACCCATTGATGACCATGTTGGCAACATTGCTGCATAAAGAGGTGATCGTGAGTGAAGTAGAAGAATTCTCGGCGATTGGCACAATGACCTTGGCAAGACCACAACAAATGGCGCATCCTTGGCGGCAAGAACGTATCCAGCCGGAAGCTGATCAAGCAACGATTCGTTTGAAATATGAAAAATGGAAACGGTTAATTGATTTGTCTGTAGCTTTGGAAGGGGAGTAAAGAGAAGATGGATACAACAGGATTTCGAATCAATGATACGGCATATGTGGATACATATTTGCTGCACCAATCGCAAGAATTCAATGTTGGTAAAAAAAAGCCATTAGTGATTGTTTGTCCAGGAGGAGGCTATGCCTTCACAAGTGACCGAGAAGCAGAGGCCATTGCGTTAAAATTCAATAGTATAGGCTTGCATAGTGTCGTTCTTTGGTACACGACAGGCGATCAAGTAAAACATGTGCCGCAAAATGCACTTATAGAAGCGGCACAAGCAGTTCAATATATTCGTGCACAGGCAGATGCATGGCTTGTAGACGAAACAAAGATTATTGTCTGCGGTTTTTCTGCTGGTGGTCATCTGGCTTTGCAATTGGCAACAAGATGGCACGACCCTATGCTTTCAGATATATTGGGTGTGACCAGCGACCATCTTAAAGTTGATTTAGCGATTGCTGGTTATCCGCTCGTCTATCAAGATCAAGCATTTGAGCCGGATGATTTAGGGTTTGCATCATCTTTGATCGATAAACCTTTGACGGCCAATGAACGGTTCTTTGGCACGAAAGAGCCAACTGATACAATAATCCAACAAATGAATGTGCTGCATTATGTGGATGAATGGACACCACCGATGTTCATTTGGCATACCACAGAAGATGTGTTAGTAGATGTTGACCATTCTCTCAAATTGAGTGTTAAATTAAGAGAAAAAAAACGTCCTTTTGAAATGCATATCTTCGAAAAAGGAGAACATGGATTGGCGCTGGGGGATCGCACTACTGCTCGAAAGGCAAGTCATCTCAATCCGCATGTGGCGCAATGGTTTACCCTTTGTGAAGGGTGGCTTCATGCCTATATTGATACGCCTGATTAAGACGCATTCATGAGAAAGGGGAATAGATAAGTGAAACTAACAGTTAGCCCAAATAATCGTACCTTACAAAGAAATAGCCATCATTTCTTTTATCTTGCAGATACTTGTTGGAGTGCTTTTACCAGCATTCAAGAAGATGACTGGATCACCTATTTAGATAAGCGTAAAGAACAAGGTTTTAATACCGTTCAAATCAACATTCTTCCTCAATGGGATCGCAGTAAAGGCACTTTTGATATGCTGCCTTACCCAATTGATGGAAAGAAATTTGATTTTGGACAAGTACGCACTGCATATTTTGAAAGAGCACATAAACTATGTCAAATAGCTGAAGAAAAAGGTTTCACGTTAGCGCTCGTTGTACTATGGTCAAACTATGTGGCAGATACATGGGCCAGTGATCTTGATGGTGGTATCAATATAATTTCCCAAGCAGAACGACAAATATACTACAAACAAGTCATCGATACATTTGATGCGTTTCAGCCATTATATTTTATTGGAGGGGATACAGATTTCCCTACACAAGACACGATCGACACTTATTTGGAAGCGTTTGATTATTTTGAAGCACATTCGCCAGAAACATTGAAAACGATCCATATCAAAGGAAGGTTCAAAGACATTCCAGCATCCATTGTTTCTCATTTGGATCTGTTTTTATATCAATCAGGGCACAATCATTCATTTTTAGATATGCCGTTCACCCTTGCGGAACACTTTTATCATTTAGAACCACAATTACCAATCATCAATTCAGAACCTTGTTATGAACAGATGGGATTTGCCAGACAGGTTTACGGTCGTTTCGAGCAACGAGATGTTCGAAAAGCGGCATGGCAATCTATTTTGTCCGGCGGATCGGCTGGTATCACCTATGGGGCGCATGGAATTTGGAGTTGGCAAACACAAGAATCTGCATTTGCTGAAGATATTGGGGAAGCATTTGACAGTCCGATGATTTGGCAAGAGGCACTGCATTTTCCGGGTGCTAATGATTATGGCTATATCAAGCAACTATTTGAATTGCTATCAATCCATCAATTGATTCCGTGTCAACAACATTTGATTGATACACATGCCCAGATTCGGATGGCAATTACTGAAGATCAACGGTATTCTCTGATCTATCTGCCAAGCAATACAAAAATTTGTCTTCGAGATGTATCGATTATAAATGTGACACTCGTTGATTTAAAAGAAAGACGTTTTTTCAAGCCTAGTTATACTGTTTCAGATAGTGTCACTATATTCAAACCGCATATGTGTCAAGAAGATGTCCTGTTGATCATACAAAATAAGGAGTGAAAAAAATGGAAAAATATATGGATAATGTCCTAGTTTTTGCTGATAAGATTTCAAATAATCGCTATTTAAAAGCTATTTCAAATGGATTGATGGCAACATTACCTATTAATATTATAGGATCGATTGCCTTATTGCTCGCCGTCTTACCTATTCAGGGTTGGACTAATTTTATTACATCTATCAATATTGGCGGGTATTTTTCTGTTGGGTATAGTATGACTGTAGGCGTCATCTCGGTATATGCATCATTTCTAGTTGGTCATCGACTAGCAACGGAATTTAAGCAATCTGCTGTTCCAGCAGGGATCGTGTCATTGTTTGCTTTTTTAATGATGACACCTTTAATCACGCTAGAAGACACAACCACTTTGGATATGAGTAAATTAGGTGCGCAAGGTCTTTTTACCGCAATGATTTGTGGATTGGTGTTTGCGAGAATCTATTGTTTTATTTTAGAAAAAAATATTGCAATCAAAATGCCTGCAGGAGTACCGCAGTTTGTGACGGACACTTTTGCTGGACTGATTCCTGCGATCATTACTGGATTCATTGCGATTATCATTAGTTGGGCTTTTAGTTTTACAGCCTATGGCTCATTTTCTGACTTTATTTATCAAATCTTAGCCTTGCCATTACAAAGCTTATCTTCAAGTGTTGGCTCTTTGTTAGTGATCGTCTTGATCCAAATGGCTCTTTGGTTCTTTGGCATCCATGGTTCATTAGTAGTTGGGAGTTTTATTACAGCTTTATATTTACCGATGGATGTGGAGAATATGGACGCCTTGGCTTCAGGTGTAGCTAGATCAGAGTTACCAAATATCTTGAGCAAATCTTTCTATGATCTATTTGCAGGTATTGGAGGCGCAGGTGGAACTTTATCGTTAGTTATTGTGATTCTACTGATTGCGAAGTCCAAACAATCAAGAACAGTCGCAAATCTAAGTGCAGTCCCAGGTCTATTTACAATCAATGAGCCAATGATTTTTGGCTTACCGTTGATTTTGAATCCAATCATGGCAATTCCGTTTATTTTAACACCGTTGGTTCAGGTGTCAGTTGCCTATTTAGCTATTTGGAGCGGTATCGCACCTCGCCTAAGTGGCGTGCAAGTACCGTTTGGGACACCAATTTTTCTAAACGGATTCTTAGCCGGTGGTTGGCAGATTGCTGTCTTGCAAGTGGTTTGTGTTCTAGCTGGCTGCGTCTTATATATTCCTTTTGTTAAAATCTTAGATAAGGAAAAATTAAAATCAGAAGCTGCGGCCGAAGCTGTAACACAAGCAGCACAAGTTGAAACGGTTAGTACGACAACAGAGACTGTTTAGTCAAAATTGTTGCGCAATGTCATTTGATAAGAGCATCATTGATTTGTAAAGAAAAGTAAGCGATTTTAAGATGACAAGCCTTATACTTCATGGTATAGTTAATCCAAGAAAACCCACGTTGGATTGTTACTGACTCGATCAGGCAAAACCTAAATAAGATAACGCTCTTTGCAGCGGCTCTTATTTAGGTTTTTTATGTTTATCTGGGCTTTTTATATGGTTGAAACGGTCAATATGAGGCGACACTTGTGTATTGACTAAAAAATAAGATAAGTGAAGGAGTAGAGAAAATGTCAA
Source organism: Enterococcus salsurae (assembly GCF_054784955.1). NCBI lineage: Bacteria > Bacillati > Bacillota > Bacilli > Lactobacillales > Enterococcaceae > Enterococcus > Enterococcus salsurae. The sequence goes on from NZ_BAAHWY010000006.1 coordinate 101,558, forward strand.
AATTTCCAGAGAATTTCTTATGGGGCGGTGCTACGGCTGCCAATCAATTAGAAGGTGCATTTGATCGCGATGGCAAAGGACTATCTGTAGCAGACGCAATGCCTGGGGGCAAACAGCGTTTAGCCATTTTAGGCAGTGATACGTTTGACTGGACGATCGATGAAGACACATATACGTATCCAAATCATCGCGGTATTGACCATTACGATCGGTTTAAAGAAGATATTGCCTTGTTTGCAGAAATGGGTTTCAAGAGCTATCGTTTTTCGATTGCTTGGACACGTATTTTTCCGCAAGGAGATGAAACCACACCGAATGAGGCCGGATTGGCTTTCTATGATGCCTTGATCGATGAATGCTTGAAGTATGGGATTGAACCTGTGATCACGATTTCTCACTATGAAATGCCATTGCATTTGGCAAAAGCGTACGGTGGATGGAAAAATCGGGCTTTGATCGATTTTTATGAACATTTTGCCAAGGTGGTATTGGAACGTTTCCACAGTAAAGTGAAATATTGGATGACATTCAACGAAATCAATTCAGCTTTTCACTTCTCTGCGTTGAGCCAAGGGATGGTCAACAGTACAGGGGCGGACAACTTCACAAATGTGATTCAAGCTTGGCACAATCAATTTGTAGCAAGCAGTAAAGCGGTGAAAATCGGTCATGAATTGAATCCAGATTTACAAATTGGGTGTATGATCATTTATGCAACAACGTATAGTATCGATGCAAATCCAATCAACCAAACGGCAACATTGATTCATAACCAAGCCTTCAACTATTATTGTGCAGATGTTCAAGTCCGTGGGAAGTATCCAGCATTCACAGATCGTTTGTACAAAGAATATGGTGTTGATCGTGCGGATCTTGACATTACGGAAGAAGATTTGGCCTTGATTGCACAATACACAGTGGACTATGTAGGCTTCAGTTATTACATGTCTTCTGCTGTAGATGTGACCACTGAGGAAGTGGATGAAGTGCAAGGCAATTTGCTAGGCGGTGTGCGCAATCCATTCTTAGAAGCGAGCGAATGGGGTTGGCAGATCGACCCTGAGGGATTACGCATTGCTTTGAATGAGTTGTATGATCGTTATCAAAAACCATTGTTCATTGTTGAAAATGGATTAGGGGCTATCGATACGTTCACTGAAGATGGGACGATTGAAGATGATTACCGCATCGATTACTTGCGCCGCCACATCGAAGCGATGGGTGAAGCGATTGAAGATGGTGTAGACTTGATTGGTTATACCCCATGGGGCTGTATTGACCTTGTCAGTGCATCAACCGGTGAAATGAGCAAGCGCTATGGCTTTATCTATGTTGATTTTGATGATGAAGGCAACGGCACAATGGATCGTTCGAAGAAAAAATCATTTGATTGGTACAAGCAAGTGATTGCAACAAATGGTGAGAATTTAGATTAAATAAGTGTCAAAAGAAGCAACGGTCGAGGGACTGTTGCTTCTTTTTTTATAGGTGTCATAAAAAATGGCTACTCCCGTAACACGCGGCGCTGATATATAACAGTTGCCGTGCACCAGCTCACGATAGTGATTCCACCGCACCAAATGAAGGCTTGAAGCAATGGAGCAGGTGGTTGTTGCATCATCAGGGCGCGAAGGGCATGGATGATTGGCGACATTGGTTGGTATTCAGCAAAAATGGCTAACGGGCGCGGCATGGTTTCCGTTGGGACGAAACCGGAACTTAAGTAGGGCAAAAGGGTGATCAAGACAGTGAACAAAGCAGCCATTTCGGGACTTTTGGCGATGAGTCCAACCAAAACTGAGATCCAAGTAAAGGCGAAGGTGAAGCAAAAGATCAATAGGACTGCAAGCCCCCACCCAGCAACTGTGGCTTGTGGGCGAAAACCGATGAGCAGAGAAACGCTCAACACGACCAAGGTACTGATCAAGCTCCGTAGCGTCGCGGCGAAGACATGGCCATTTAAAAAAGCTGATTTAGAAATGTTCAAGGTCATCAGCCGTTCCACCATGCCAGATTTTAAGTCTTCCGTAACAGTTACCCCAACGGAGGAGGCACTCTGGGCGATACACTGAACGAGGACACCGGGAACAACAAAATCGACATAAGCGGTATCGCCGACGTGCATGGCTCCGCCAAAGACATAGACGAAGAGGATCATTAAAATCGCTGGGGTCAAAATACCGCTCAGCAAGGTTTCCATACTGCGCATCGATAGCAAGAGATTACGTTTGAATAAGGTGTTGGTTTCTAGAATAGCTTTCATTGGGTTCCTCCTTGGACAAGTGTCAGAAAGATATCTTCTAAAGAAACGTTCTTTTGACTAAAGCTGGTGATGGTGATCGGTAATTGGTTGAGATCTTGTAAAAGTGTGAAGGCATGATGGAAGTCTTGGCTGACGGGCAATGTCAGAGAGAGATTGGACACATTGACTTGTAATGGAACGTCAGAAAGATGCTGACGCAATGTCTGCAAGTGCTCTTTCGTCAGTACGCTGATTTCCATCGTCTGCGAAGGGTGCAGTTTTTTTAGTTCAGTTGGTGTTCCTTGCAAGATGATTTTCCCTTCATGCAAAATGGCAACTTGGTCTGCTAAAAATTCAGCTTCTTCTAAGTATTGGGTCGTCAGAAAAATCGTTCGTCCTTGCGCTGCGATCTCTTTGATCATGTGCCATGTGGCTAAGCGGTTTTGCGGGTCTAAACCTGTCGTTGGTTCATCCAAAAAGAGCAGGTCAGGCTCGCCGATAAAACTCATGGCGATGTCTAAGCGCCGGCGCATTCCGCCCGAGTAATCTTTGACTAATCGATTGCTGGCATCCACCAAATCAAAACGCGTTAACAAATCTTCCACGATCTCCTGTTTGTTTTTGACATGGCGCAAAGCAGCGATCATCAGCAAGTTTTCTCGGCCGGTCAGTTCTTGATCGACGGCGGAAAATTGACCTGTCAGGCTGATTTTCTCGCGAATCGCTGCCGGATCTTTGGTCAAGTCGATCTCGTTGATACACGCGGTTCCTTGATCAAAAGGTAGGATGGTGGACAAAATTTTGACTAGAGTAGTTTTTCCAGCGCCGTTTGACCCTAGTAAGACAAAAACTTCGCCAGAAGTGACGTCAAAGGTGACATCTTCCAAAACGGTATTGTCTTTGAAGCTTTTTTGTAAATGTTTCACGTGAAGCATTTGCTTTTTTATAGGGGTTACCATAGCTTCTTCCTCGTTTCTATAAGATAATTAGAGCATACCGCCTAATAGGATAGAGGATGTCTAAAATTCAATATATTGAAAAAGAAGGTGGATTACATGCAAAGTTATGGTGCAACAATCAAAGCAATCCGAAAGAGTAAAGGTCTATTATTGAAGGAACTGGTGGATGAACAGTTATCTTTGTCGTTGTTGTCGCAATTTGAGAATGACAAAACCACGATATCTTGCGAACGCTTTCATCGTTTGCTGGACAAACTTGAAGTCCGTTTTGATGAGTTTCAGTTGTTGCAAACGGGGCAAACCCTTTCTCCAATACAGGCTGAGATCCTAGATTATGTAGCGGCGATGGGTGAGATTAGTGACGTAGGAGAATTACAAGGATTAGCAGAGAAATATCGATCATTATGCCTATACCAGCAACAACACTATTCACTAGAGATCGACCATTTGCTGCAATTATTTCATTTTGACTACTGTATGAAGAAAGATATTTTTAGTGGATTGCCATCGTTGGCAGCGCGCGAAAAGTATAGTGCCTGTCTATCTGGCGCAAAACAATATTTACTCAACACCGATACTTGGGGTGTCTATGAACTGCGGCTATTCGCACGTGTGGGGGTTTCTATGGAAGCGCCTTTGTTGTGGCGTTGTCTCCAGGTTGCTATCAAGAAAAGTGATCAGTTTGCCAAACTGCCAGGAAATCAGGATATCTTCTATGAAACCTTGACGGCGATTTTTTCGATATTTTGTTTATTGAAGGAAAGCGACTATGCTGAAAAAACCTTCCTGCTTTGGCGCACACGGGTCGCGCAAGAAGAACATGTCAAGGAAGCTGTTTTTTTGCCTTTTTATGAAGGTTGGGTGGCTTGGTTAAAAGGGGAAGCCCTGGCAGAAGAACGTATGGATGAAACACTATTCTGGCTGGAACGTTTAGGGTTCAAAAAACAATTGGCTGAGTATCGAGAACTCAAGCAATTGGTGCTGACAGATAATTTTCCAGGTCTTTTATTAAATGACCCGTTGCTTTCTGTGTGAAAAGAGTGTTAAATAAGCAGAGGGTGACAAAGTGTCAATAATTGGTATTAACCAATTATTGGTGGTAAAATATAAACATAAATAGTAGGTTTTTTTGCAAAAAAATGATTGACAAGCCTATGAAGCCGCCTTATGTTTAAGAATCAGAAAGGAAGTGATTAAAAATCGATAATAGCAAGCAAGTTGCTTCTTTTTTTAGTATGAGAGGAGTATATTCGTAATTGGAATTTTTCTTTCATTGGAATTATTATCATTTATTTGGTTAGAGTTTAGGAGGATGTAAAATGGATTATGTGACATTAGCACGGATCCAGTTTGCCATGACAACGATTTTTCACTACTTTTTTGTGCCTTTTTCTATTGGTACGGGTGTTGTTGTAGCAATTATGGAAACACTATATGTGATAAAAAAAGATGAAAAATATAAACGCATGACGAAGTTCTGGGGCAATATTTTTCTATTGAGTTTTGCTGTTGGTGTGGTGACTGGAATCATTCAAGAATTTCAATTTGGGATGAACTGGTCTGATTATTCACGATTTGTTGGGGATATTTTCGGTGCCCCTTTGGCTTTAGAGGCTTTGTTGGCGTTCTTTTTGGAGTCGACTTTCTTAGGATTATGGATCTTTACTTGGGATCGTGTGAGTCCGAAAGTGCATGTGACGTTCTTTTGGTTGGTTACCTTAGGATCGATGCTGTCAGCCTTCTGGATTTTGGCTGCCAACAGTTTTATGCAACATCCAGTAGGATATACATTGAATAACGGTCGGGCAGAAATGACCGATTTTGGCGCTTTGTTAGCCAACCCGCAAGTTTGGTATGAATTTTTTCACGTGATCACGGCCGCAATCGCTATGGGCGGGATCATCGTAGCAGGTTTATCAGCTTTTCGTTTGTTGAAAAAAGACCAAGATATCGACCGCGAGTTCTTCAAAAAATCAATGCGTATTGGTTTTGCCGTGGCATTATTTGGTTCATTTACGGTGTTGCTTGCTGGAGATGAACAAATGAAGTATCTAGTAGAAGAACAACCAATGAAATTTGCGGCGATGGAAGGTGCGTATGAAGATACTGGCAGCCCGGCTGCCTGGACTGTGGTGGCTTGGGCGAATGAGGCTGAGCATTATCAAGTGTTTGGTGTGTCTATTCCTTATATGCTCAGTATTTTGGCTTTTAATGAACCGTTCGGATCGATCGATGGGATGGATACTGTCAATCAAGATTTGATCGCCCGCTATGGGGAGCGGAATTATTATCCCCCTGTGAATACATTATTCTGGAGTTTCCGTGTGATGGCTGGATTTGGGGCATTGATGCTGCTGGTATCCGGTTTAGGACTGTTCTTCACGCGTAAGAAGAAACCTTGGCTCTTTGAGAAGCGCTGGCTACTTTGGGTGACTGGCCTTACGCTGTTCACACCATTCTTGGCCAACACTGCTGGCTGGTTGATCACAGAATTGGGACGCTATCCGTGGACTGTTTATGGGTTGTTTACTATTGAAGATAGTGTGTCGCCAAATGTATCGGCTACTTCATTAATGATTTCCAATATCGTTTACTTCTTATTGTTTACTGGATTGGGTGCAACGATGATTTATCTTGTCCGACGTGAAATGAACCATGGTCCAGAAAAAGACGCCTTTGGCGAAATTAGTCAAAATGACTATGATGATCCATTTGACAAGGGGGCGTTTTAAGGATGACAGGTTTACAATTATTGTGGTTTACATTGATTGGGATTTTATTCTCAGGCTTCTTCTTTTTAGAAGGATTTGACTTTGGTGTAGGGATGTCTGTTCAGACATTGGCCCATAATGAAGATGAGAAAGACCAAATCGTGCAAACGATTGGGCCTGTCTGGGACGGCAATGAAGTATGGCTGCTGACGGCAGGCGGGGCAATGTTCGCTTCATTTCCATACTGGTATGCCTCATTGTTCAGTGGATTTTACTTGATTTTATTGTTGATTTTGGTCGGTTTGATCATTCGCGGCGTATCCTTTGAGTTTCGGGCAAACTTCCCGAAAGAACGCAAAAACATCTGGAACTGGACGTTGACGATCGGTAGTACGATGGTGCCTTTCTTCTTCGGTTTGATGTTTGTTGCGTTGATACAAGGGATGCCTTTGGATGCTGATGGCAATATGACAGCGACATTTACAGATTATGTCAATCCATTTTCTGTGGTAGGCGGTATTGCGATGACGTTATTGTGCTACTTGCATGGCTTGAACTATATTGCCTTGAAAACGGAAGGACCGATTCGGGCACGGGCACGCAATTATGCGAGTGTCTTTTATGGTATTTTGTATGCAGGATTGATCGTATTTGCTGTGATGCTCTATTTTGAAACAGATTTCTTTGACCTTCACTTTGCGACGACACTAGGATTGCTGATCGTGATCGTGTTGTTGACTATCTTAGCGAACTTCAGTGTCTTCAAAGGGATGGAAATGACCGCATTTTTAGCCAGTGGGTTTACGTTGATTGCGTTAGTCGTCTTGATTTTCACGGGATTATTCCCCCGTGTGCTGATTAGTTCCCTAGATTCAAGTTATGACTTGCTGATAGCAGATGCTTCTTCAAGTCGGTATACCTTGAAAATCATGAGCTATTTATCATTAACGATTTTGCCTTTTGTATTGGCGTATACAGCTTGGAGCTATTACATTTTCCGGAAACGGATCAAGCATACGGGGGCGTTGGAGGGATATAAATGATTGACAAACAAATCATGAAACTCCCTGGAATGAAGCAGTTATTGGGTTTGCTTGCAGGATTATCTTTCTTGCAAGCACTCTTCATTATTGGGCAGGCCTATGGGTTGGCAAGTGCTATCACTGGCTTATGGGAAGGACATCCTTTAAAGGAACAGTGGGGCTGGATTCTGCTGTTCTTTTGTTCGTTTATTGCTCGGCAAGGCGTGATTTATCTACGTTCACAAAAGCTAGATACCTATAGTTACCAACAATCTGCCGCTTTGAGAGATCAACTTTTAGAAAAACTTTTTCGTGTAGGACCTCAAATTGCGCAGCAACAAGGGACAGGGAATATCACTACGATGCTTTTGGAAGGGATCAATCAAGTAGAGAACTACTTGCAATTGATTCTGGCGAAGATCATGAATATGTCCATCATTCCATGGGTGATTTTGGCGTTGGTTTTTTACCTTGATTGGGAATCAGGTGTGGTTTTGCTGTTGGTCTTTCCTTTGATCATTATTTTCATGATCATCTTGGGCTATGCCGCGCAAAGCAAAGCCGAAAAACAATACCGCACGTTTCAACTATTGTCCAACCATTTCATTGATACGTTGAGAGGAATCGATACATTAAAGTTGTTTGGTGTGAGTCAAAAATATGGCAAAAGCATTTTTGCTTCAAGTGAACGTTTTAGAAAAGCTACCATGGACTCACTCAAAGTCGGGATTTTATCGACCTTTGCATTGGATTTCTTTACCACCTTATCTATTGCAGTCGTTGCTGTTTTACTAGGGTTGCGGCTGATCAATGAAGGGATTTTCTTGTTTCCATCATTGACGATTCTGATTTTGGCACCGGAGTATTTTTTACCGATTCGTGATTTTTCGAGTGATTATCATGCAACATTAGATGGCAAAAATGCAATGACGGCAGTTACGGAAATTTTGAATCAACCAGAAGCAGAAATCGATGCCGTTTCAATCCCACGCTGGCAAGAACAAACCAACCTATCCCTGTCAGGCGTGTCCTTTGATTACGAAGAAAAAACGGCGTTGTCTGACATTGACTTGTCTGTCACAGGGTTTAAAAAAATTGGTATCATCGGTTTAAGCGGATCTGGAAAGTCCACGTTGATCAATCTTTTGAGTGGTTTTTTTGTTCCTGCTTCAGGTCAGATAGACATTGATGGCGTTGATGTAACAGCACTACGCCAACCTGATTGGCAAGAACAATTGATTTATATTCCGCAAAATCCTTATATCTATCGGATGACGCTCCAAGAGAACGTGGCCTTCTACCAACCTACTGCAACGAAGGAACAAGTGTTAGCGGCAATCGAGGTTGCTGGTCTGACTGAGCTGCTGGAAGAGTTGCCGCAAGGTTTGGATACGATGCTCGGTGAAGGAGAACGTCACCTTAGCGGGGGACAAGCGCAACGGATTGCCTTAGCCCGTGCCTTCTTAGATCAGGAGCGAAAAGTGCTGCTCTTTGATGAGCCAACCGCGCATCTAGATATTGAAACAGAAGTTGCACTAAAGGCACGTATGCTGCCTTTGATGGAGAACCGCTTGGTTTTCTTTGCCACGCATCGCTTGCACTGGATGGAAGAGATGGATGAGATCATTGTAATGGATCAAGGGCAGATTGTTGAGCGAGGCACACGCGCAGAACTACAAGAAAAACAAGGCGCATTTACGGACTTGGTTCGTGGCATGAGGAGGGAACAGCTTGAATAAAATTGGGTTATTTCAGTCGTTGAAAACCGATACGTGGGTCAAACCATTCTTGACGAAATATAAGAATGTCTTGGCTTTGGCTTTGTTTTTGGGCTTTTTGACCTTCTTTTGCGGCGGCGCTCTGATGTTTAATTCTGGCTTCTTGATCAGTCGATCTGCTTCGATCCCTGAAAATATCTTGCTGGTTTATATTCCCATTGTATTGACACGGGCATTCGGGATTGGACGACCGGTATTTCGCTATTTAGAACGATTGACGAGCCATAGTTGGGTATTGCGTATGACGTCAAATCTGCGGTTGAAGTTATACAATGTGGTTGAAAAAGATGCGATCTTCTTTAAACAAGCCCATCGTACAGGGGATATCCTCGGTTTATTGGCTGAAGATATCAACCATATCCAAAATCTGTATCTACGCACGATTTTCCCAACAGTGATTGCGTGGATCTTATATATCTTTTTGATTATTGGCTTAGGTTATTTTTCGGTGTGGTTTGCTTTGGTCATGTTGCTGTTGCTGGGGATCGTGGTATTTGTTTTGCCGCTATGGTCTGTGGTCATCAATGGTGCCCGTCAAGAAAAACAAAAACAAATGAAAAACCATTTGTATACGACATTGACGGACAATGTATTAGGTGTGTCAGATTGGGTCTTTTCCCAACGTGGAACGGAATACGTGGAGGCACACAAAGTACTAGAAACTGAACTACATCAAGTAGATGAGAAAATCAAGGCATTCGACCGCCGACGGGATTTCTTATTGCAAGGGATTTTTGGCGTGATCGCAGTAGCGCTGCTGGTTTGGGCCAGTGGACGGTTCCCAGGTGTTTATGGTGGGCTGGCCAATTGGATCGCCGCCTTTGTGCTGTGTGTGTTCCCATTGATCGATGCCTTTGCACCTTTACCCGCTGCTGCTCAAGAAACGAATGTGTATAAAGATTCGATCGATCGTTTCAATGCATTGCCAAATGAGCAAATGGGTGAATCAGGAACGGTCGTTGACAAGCCTGATGGACCAATTGAACTGACGGTCAGTGACTTACATTTTCATTATCCGTCCGGAAAAGAAGTTTTGCATGGCTTTGACTTGACCATTGGTGCACATCAAAAATTAGCGATTCTTGGTCGTAGTGGTTCAGGGAAAAGTACATTTGCTTCACTCTTTCGGGGGGATCTAGTACCGACTAAAGGTACGATTTTGATCAATGGGCAACCTGTTGCTGATTTTGGTGACAGTATCAGTGATGTCATTGGGGTCATCAACCAAAGCCCTTACTTGTTTCATACGACGATTTTGAATAATTTGCGAATTGGGAATGAAGCTGCTTCTGAAGCCGAGGTTTGGCAAGTGTTGGCACAAGTGGGTCTGAAGGAAATGGTGTCGGCGCTGCCGGAAGGATTGGCTACGATGGTCGATGAAGCGGGGCTGCGTTTTTCTGGAGGAGAACGACATCGGTTAGCACTTGCGCGTATTTTGTTGAAAGATACACCAATCATCTTATTGGATGAACCAACGGTTGGCCTAGATCCGATCACTGAACAAAGTGTATTAGAAACCTTCTTTAACGTGTTGAATGATAAAACGATTATCTGGATCACGCACCATTTACAAGGAATCTCAATGATGGATCGTGTCATTTTTATTGAAGACGGTCAGTTGGCGATGAGTGGCACACCAGCGCAACTGGCTGCTGAAAATGCACACTTCCAACAATTGTTGGCAATCGATCAAGGACGTATGTAAGGACGTATAAAAAAAGCGTCCATTTATGATGGACGCTTCCTTGATTAGTAGGCGCGCTGTAGGAGCAATTCAGCCAATGATCGAATTTTCTTTCTGCTTGGTTTATCGGGAAGTTGATCGATGGCATCAAGCGCTGCTTGTGTATAGGCTACCGCAAAATCAGTAGCTTTTTTCACACCATCATAGGTGTTGACAAGGTCAGCGACTGCTTGTGCTTCATCCACTGAAAGAGTTTCTTTTTTATTCAGATAAGGAGCAAAAGCTGCGGGTGCTTGTTCTTTGGCAAACAACAAAGGCAATGTGTAGACCCCTTGTGCGAGATCTTCAAGAACTGGCTTTTTCAAGGTGCTTGTATCTGAAGTGTAGTCCAAGATATCATCAAAGACTTGAAAGGCAATGCCGATATTACGGCCAATCTTGCCTGCGCGTTGCTGGTCTGTTTCAGATAGACCACCGAAGTGCGCGCCTTCCAAGCAAGCGAGCCAAAATAGCTCAGCCGTCTTACCGTTGATACTTTGCAAGTATTCATCAATGGTTTCATTGACGTTATACCGTGTGTGCATTTGGTCTAATTCACCTAAAAGCAGTTGCTTCATCGCTTGGGCATTGGTCATCAGAAACTCGGATCCGTTCATACTTTCAATCACTAACTCAAAAAATTGGGTGAACAAAAGATCACCCGTGTACACTGCAATGTCTTTGCCATATTTTGCTTGAACCGTGGTCCGGCCTCGCCGCAACGGTGAATCATCAATAATGTCGTCATGGATCAAGGTCGCCATATGCAAAATTTCCAAGGAAGCAGCAATCTTTGTTAATTGGTCGGTTTTTTTATAATGGGGATCGCCTAAGTCAGCAAACAATAAAAAGAGCGCTGGCCGCAGCATTTTTCCACCTGAATAAGTAAAGTCGATCAAAACATCTTGTATCTCTTTATTCCGTACAGTTACGCGTTCTTCGATGATCGCACAAACCTTTTTTAATCGTTCATCGATCGTCGGATAATCGTTCCAAAAGTCAAACATAGTATAACCCTTTCTAACAGTCATTCAGCCCTTATTCTAGCTTAAAGACGAGGGATTGACTAGTTTAATGCACTCTTTAAAGGAGGTGAATTTGTGACACTCTCAGTATTTTTAGAACTTGTGGAATTTAAAGCAAAAACTGCCAGTATTTTGCCTTTTTTTATCGGAATTTGCTATAGCTGGTACAATTATCAATCGATTCATTTGGGCTATGTATTGCTTTATTTTGCGGCGATGCTGATTTTCAATATGGCTGTTGATATTTTAGACAACTATAATGACTACCATCACGCGACAGAAGTCCATGATTACAAGGAAAAAACCAATATTATCGGTCGGGAACAGTTATCCGTCAGGTTGGTTTTTTGGTTGATGGTATCGATGATCACCCTCTCAGCCTTGATGGGTATTGGGTTAGCAATCGTGGTTGGCTGGCCATTATTTTGGATGGGGTTGTATTGTTACTTGGTGGGGATTTTTTATTCCTCGGGTCCTCGTCCCTTATCAAGTTTACCTTTAGGTGAGTTTTTTTCAGGGTTTACGATGGGATTCATGATCTCACTGATTTGTGTGTATCTAAATGCCTATCAGGTATTTGAATGGAATGTTGCCACCATTGGCAGTATTTTCTTAGTCTCTTTACCCAATACATTGTGGATCGCCAACTTAATGTTGGCCAACAATATCTGCGATTTGGACGAAGATGAAAAGAACAATCGCTATACACTGGTGCATTATCTAGGGAAGCCTCAAGCACTACGGCTTTTTGCGGTGATGAATATCCTTGCTTTCGTGGCGATCCTTGCTGCTGTAGTCTTGGATATTGCCCCTTGGTCAGTGGTTCTGACCTTCTTAGCGGCACCTTTTGTCTGGCAACAGACAAAACGATTAATGGAAAAACAAGTCAAAAGGGAAACTTTCATTTGTGCAGTACGGATCTTAGCTGTCGGTGCTTTTGTACAAGTGATCACGTTCGCGCTTGGTTTGATTTTATAATTTTTACAAGAAAGAAAGGAAGTAAAGAAACATGAAGGAAGTTGTCATTTTAGGCGCAGGATACGCTGGTTTGCGTGCCTTACACGTATTACAAGGAGCGAAAGGGGATTTTCATATCACCCTGATCGACAAAAACGATTATCATTATGAAGCAACGGATCTCCATGAAGTTGCTGCGGGCACGCAACCCCGCGATCGTATCAGTTATCCTATTATGGATGTTGTGAAGACAAATAAAACGACATTTGTCCAAAAAGAAGTCGCAACGATTGACCGTGACCAACAAGTGATCACCTTCAAAGACCAAACGACCCGCACTTATGATTATCTGATCGTGGCTTTAGGCTTTGAATCAGAATCATTTGGGATACCAGGTGTGGAAGAACATGCTTTAGAAATGGTCGATGTCGATTCGGCAGAAGCCATTTATCATCATTTACTAAAACAAATGCAAGACTATCAACAAACAAAAGATCCAGACTTATTGAAAATCGTGGTTTGCGGTGCAGGATTCACAGGCGTTGAGTTGTTAGGCTCTCTCGTAGAGAACCGCAAAACGTTTGCGAAAGCAGCGGGTGTCAAACCAGAAGAAATCAAATTGTATTGCGTAGAGGCGGTTACGCGGTTGTTGCCTATGTTTGAAGAAAAGCTGTCTGATTATGGTATCAACAACTTGGTGAAATGGGGCGTCAATTTCTTGACAGGCAAGCCAATCAAAGAAATCAAACCAGGTGTTGTGATCTATCAAACGGATGCAGAAACTGGTGCCACAGAAGCGCTTAGTGCCAAAACGATTATTTGGACAACTGGTGTCAGCGGGAGTCATGTCATGGCTGCTTCCGATTTTTCTGCCCGTCGTGGCCGTGTGATGGTGGATCAAACTTTGACTGATCCTGATCATGGAGAAGTCTATGTTGTTGGAGATGTGTCCGCTGTATTAGATCCAGCAACCAATCGTCCGTATCCTACCACCGCTCAAATTGCATTAAAAATGGGTCATCATGCAGCGAAGAATATTCTACGTCAAATGAATGGTGAACAGCCTACTGATTTCCATTTTGAATCCTTAGGCTCTGTGGCATCGATTGGCAATACCCATGCATTTGGTTTAGTAGGGAAAATGGCTGTGAAGGGCTATCCAGCTTCTTTTGTCAAAAAAGCCATTATGGACCGTTCCTTGTATCAAACAGGTGGTGTGAAAGAAGTGTTAGCGAAAGGACGCTTTGACTTTTATCATTGAGTCGCTAGCAGACACTAACAACGAAAGGCTGTGCCCATACTGGACAGCCTTTTTTTGTGCGCTTTGAAATCTCACCGCGATCTTACGAAAAAAGCGTAAGGAGAAAGCGGCAAGATCAGGCTACTTTTTTTTCAAGAAAACTGCTATCATAGCAAGGAAGAAAGCGGGGCGAAGTGAGATGGAACATCAGAAAAGAGTCTTTCGCGGAATGGGGACTGTGATAACGGTCGAAGTGGTGCACGAGACACCTGAAACAATCTTAGATGAAGCACAGAAACAAGCCCAATTGTTTGAAGCACGATTTAGTGCCAATGATCCTCAAGCGACCCTTAGTCGCATCAACCAACAAGCTGGGAAACAGGCCGTTTGGGTGCCAGCTGATTTATTTGCATTGATCGATTTGTCACGACAACATAGTCTGGCACCTGACAGTTATTTGAATATTGCTATCGGGCCATTGGTGCAGGAGTGGCGAATTGGCTTTGCCGATGCACATTTACCTGCAACGGATAAAATCAAGACCCTGCTGCCGTTAAGTGATCCTGAGAATATCATTCTAGATCATAGACAGCAAACAGTGGCATTGAAACAGGCTGGTATGCAAATTGATTTAGGCGCCGTAGCGAAGGGCTTCTTTGCCGATCAATTGATGGCTTATTTCCAACAAGCAGATGTGAAAGCTGCGTTGATCGATTTGGGTGGCAATGTCCTAGTCTATGGCGATGCACCGCGGCATGCTGATCATTCGTGGCGCGTGGGTATCCAAAATCCGTTTTTGCCACGGGGGAATTTTGCCGCCGCATTGAAGGTGCAGAATAAGTCTGTTGTTACTTCAGGCGTATACGAACGCACTTTTCAGTTGGATGGCAAAACGTATCATCACATTTTTGACCGTCAAACCGGCTTTCCATTGACGACGGAATTAGCGAGTTTGACCATCGTTTCAGACAAGTCTGTGGATGGGGAAATTTGGACAACCCGCCTATTTGGACAATCACCCCAGCAGATTTTGTCAACGTTGTCTTCTTTGAGAGGAATCACGGGGTTGCTCATCACCAAGCAAGGAGAGCTGCTCTATCCGAGGGAAATGGCAAACTTGATAGAAACAGTAGGATAGAAAAGCACCCTCTAGCAGATGCGAAAATCCGCTGGGGGTGTTATTTAATTGAAAAGCGGTTTGAAATATTTGTTATTCTATATATTCCTTATAAAGGTATCGATCAAGGATTGTTCGCTTTTAGATAAAGCACGCGCTGCTTGATGGGTAATAAAATAGGTTAAAGACAATTGCTCTTCTGGCAAAGGGTACAAGTTAAAGTCAGTAGGGATCGCTGCCTGTAAGACACTTTCAGGAACGATAGCGACCCCTAAGCCGCTTTCCGCTAAAGCAGCGACGGTATAGACATTGCTGCTTTCTAGCATGATCATTGGCTCCACTTTGTATTTCTGCAGTAATTGATCGATTTGCCGGCGAATGGCAGAACCACTCCCTGTTAAAATCAAAGGCTGCTGTAATACCTTTTTCACCGTGAGCGTTTCTTCAGCTAAATACCGGATATTTGGTTGATAGAGGGGGGATGTGGCAGGGATGATCGCTAAATAGCGTTCTTTATTTGTACTATAGACTGTTAGGTTAGGCGCAATTGTTTCTGGATTTTGACCAATAAAGAAATCCAATTGTCCGTTCAACAGTTTTTGTTCGTTTTGTTTCGGTAAATCTTCGCGCAAAAAGAAATTGACTTCTGGAAACAGTTGTTGGTAAGCAGGTAAAAAGTGAGGCAGCAAATAAGCACCCAAACTTGGCAATATTCCTAGTCTTAATGTATGTTTTTCTGCATTCGTATACCAAGATAAACGGTTTTTCAACTTTGCTGATTCGGACTCTAACGTTTCAAGGTACTGGTAATAGAGTTTTCCGGCTTCTGTCAATTGAAAATGCCCTGTTTGCCGATTGATGATCGAAGCCCCTAACTCTTGTTCTAATCGCTGAATGGTCTGGGTCAAATAAGGTTGAGAAATATACAGGTCTTTGGCTGCTTTCGTATAATTGCTATGTTTTAAAAGGCTGTCCAAATATTGTAGCATCAGATGTGAATCTTTTAGTGCCATCGAAATCCCTCCTTTGTTCTTCCATTATAACAAAATTGTTATAGTTGAATAGTTAAATAAATATTTCACAAAATATTATTTTGGGCATACACTAACATGTGCAAGGGCAGTTTCAGAGCAACAACATGTAATCCTTGATATCAAAAGTCAAATTTTCATTGTTACAAAGAGTCTTGGGGAAGCGGCAGTGAGAGGCTAGACTGTTGATTGCTTTTTTTTAGTTAATATTGTTAATACATTCACAAATAGGAGAGATGATAATGAAATTAATCGCTATCGTTGGCACCAACTCAACGCGTTCGACCAATCGCAGGTTGCTGCAGTTCATTCAGGCGCATTTTAAAGAACAAGCGGAAATCGACATATGTGAAATTGCTGATTTACCGGCATTCAATGAACCTGATGATAAAACAGCACCTGCTGAAGTACAAGCTTTATCAGACAAAATCGTTGCTGCAGATGGAGTAATCATCAGTACACCTGAATATGATCATTCGATTCCGGCGGTCTTAAAAAGTGCAATCGAGTGGCTATCGTATACCACGCGTCCTTTGATCGATAAGCCTGTCATGATCACTGGTGCGTCATTGGGCGCTTTAGGGTCATCACGAGCACAAGCCCATTTGCGCCAAATTTTGGATGCACCAGAAGTGAAAGCACGGATTATGCCGAGTGCTGAATTCTTATTGGGTCACTCGATGCAAGCGTTTGATGATCAGGGACAGTTGATAGATCAAGACAAAGTTGCAGAGCTCGACGATTGTTTCAATGAATTTCTTCTGTTCGTTAAGATTACCAATCAGCTGGTTGATGCTTACTCAACCGCCAAAGAACGTGCCACGACATTTTCTTGGGAACAAGCATAGAAAGAGAGGAATCATCCATGAAATTTGTAGGTTTGATCGGTACCAATGCCAAACGATCCACCAATCGGCAATTAGTCGCGTTTATGCAGCGGGCGTTTTCTTCCCTTGCCGAAATTGAGATTTTAGAAATTAAAGATGTACCTATGTTCAATGAAACACAAGACCAAACAAATCATCCTGTGATCCAAACGCTGAACAGCAAAATTATGGAGGCAGATGGTGTGATTATTGCTACTCCAGAACACAACCACTCCATTCCTTCGGCTTTAAAAAGTGTGTTAGAATGGCTTTCTTTCAACATTCATCCTTTTGATGGGAAACCTGTGATGATCGTAGGTGCTTCTTATGATATCCAAGGATCGTCACGGGCACAATTACATCTGCGACAAATTTTAGATGCACCGGGTGTCAATGCGACAGTTATGCCAGGAAATGAGTTCTTATTAGGCCGTGCCCATCAAGCTTTTGATGAAGACGGGAATCTGAAGGAGCAGCGCACGATCGATTTTCTTGAAAGTTGTTTCCGCAAATTTATTCGTTTTACTGAAGTGGCGAACATTTTAAATGTACCGGAAGAAGTGTCTTATCAACCAGGAGCATATACAGTGACGGCACCGGGACATAACGGTGACTTGCCAATGGTGGTTACTGTGAGTGAAGAACGGATCGAAGCAATCGATATTGATACTTCTGGTGAATCAGAAGGGATCGCTGATGTTGTTTTTGTCAGAATCCCGCAAGAAATCATCGAAGGTCAGACTTTAAATGTCGATGCGATCTCAGGCGCTTCTGTGACAAGCAATGGTGTGGTGGATGGTGTGGCCAAAGCTGTGAAAATGGCGGGAGCCAATCCTGATGTATTGCGCAAACGGCCAAAAGCGGCTAGTGCATTGCAAACAGCAGACGAGACCTATACCACAGATATCATCGTTGTAGGCGGTGGTGGTGCTGGACTAAGTGCGGCGGCCAGCGTGCTGCAAGCAGGAAAGAACGTCATCGTAGTCGAAAAATTCCCAGCTATAGGTGGGAATACTGTACGCACAGGTGGACCGATGAATGCTGCAGATCCAACCTGGCAAAACGGTTTTGCTGCGTTGCCAGGGGAACGAAGTGCCTTAGAAGAAATCTTAACGCTGGATGAATCAGAAATCGATGCAGAATATCTTGCTGATGTTCAATTGTTGAAAGCGCAGATCGAACATTATTTATCTGAAACAACGCCAGAAGAAGAATACTTATTTGATTCTGCTTTATGGCATCGAATCCAAACATACTTGGGTGGCAAACGTAAAGATTTGTCTGGCCGACCTATTTATGGTGACTACAACCTAGTCAAAATTCTAACGGATGAAGCATTGGCTTCTGTGAAATGGTTGGAAGCAATCGGTGTTGAGTTTGATACCAAACATGTGGATATGCCGGTAGGCGCCAAATGGCGCCGAGGACATAAACCTGTCAAAAATGAAGGGTACGCCTTTGTTTCCGCGCTACATGATTTTGTAGATGCTCATGGTGGTCAAATTTTGACAGATACACCTGTAAAAGATTTGATCATTGAAGAGGGTCAAGTCGTAGGCATCGTTGGAGAAGGGCGAAATGGCCAAAAGGTGACGATCTATGGGAAGGCTGTTGTACTCGCATCAGGTGGTTTTGGTGCCAATACGCAAATGTTGAAGCAGTATAATACCTACTGGACAAACATTGAAGATGACATCAAGACATCTAATTCACCGGCAATCACAGGCGATGGGATCAAGTTAGGCGAGCGTGCTGGTGCAGCTTTAGTAGGCATGGGTTTTTCACAAATGATGCCTGTGTCCGATCCGAATACGGGTGCTTTATTTAGCGGTTTGCAAGTGCCGCCAGCAAACTTTGTGATGGTCAATCAAGCAGGCGAACGTTTCGTGAATGAATATGAAAGCCGAGATGTCTTGACGCAAGCAGCGATTGACAATGGCGGGCTGTTCTATTTGATTGCAGATGAAGCAATCAAAAAAACCGCTTATAATACAAACCAAGAAAAAATCGACAAGCAAGTTGCGGCAGGTACCTTGTTCCGGGCAGATACATTGGCAGATTTGGCGCGCCAAATCAAGGTTGAACCGGATACTTTAGTCAAGACAATCGAAGCCTATAACCATTATGTCGACGCAGGAAAAGATCCTGATTTTGGCAAAGATGTCTTTGATTTGAAAGTTGTTCAAGCGCCATTTTATGCCACACCACGCAAACCGGCCGTCCACCATACCATGGGAGGCTTGAAAATCGATCCGCAAACCCATGTCTTGACGGAAGATGGACAGATCATCAAAGGACTATATGCGGCAGGAGAAGTAGCTGGCGGTATCCATGCAGGCAATCGATTAGGCGGAAATTCATTGACAGATATCTTTACTTTCGGCCGCATTGCAGGGAATACAGCCGTAGCAGAACATGTGTAAATAGGAAAATACGTACGCAGTTTGACATCTGCGTACGTTCTTTCAATGTGTATTTGTGAAGAAACGAACAATGAAAATGGAACACAAAGAATGGAGGATAAAATATGGAAAACACGATTCATCGTTGGAGAATTTTGGCGGCATCAACAGCGGTGCTGCTATGTACAGGGGCAGTGTATGCCTTTAGTGTATTTGCAGCGCCTCTTAGTCAGTTAAAAGGGTGGACAATGCCAGAAATTATGATGGCTTTTACGATCAATGCCGCAGTTGGACCGATCACGATGATTTTAGGCGGTCTATTGACAGACCGTGGTTGGGCTAAATGGGTGATAGCATCTGGCGGCGTGTTGTTTGGATTGGGCTTCTTCTTGACGGGCTTTGCTACGTCACCAACGATGCTTTATGTCACCTATGGAATCATGGCAGGTCTGGGACAAGGGTTTGCTTACTCGGCTTGTCTTAGTAACACGATTCGTCTGTTCCCAGATAAACGTGGATTGGCTTCGGGGTTGATCACAGCTGGAATGGGTGGTGCAGCGATTCTTGCAGCACCGATTGCCAATCGTTTGATTGAAAGTCATGATGTACTTTTTGCCTTTCGTTTATTAGGGATTGCTTATATTGTGGTTGTTATTGCAGCTACGATATTTATCAAAAAAGCACCCGCTGATTTTCAACCTGCTGGTTGGCAAGTTACGGTTGCGGCCAAACCGCAGCAAATCAATTATACTTGGCAAGAAATGTTGAAAACCCCTATTTTTTATTTCGTCCTCGTCATGATGTGTGCTGGGGCATTCTCCGGCTTGATGATTGCGTCAAATGCTTCTGTGATCGGTCAAAGTATGTATGGCTTAACGCCTGCCGTAGCAGCTATTTATGTCAGTTTATATTCATTAAGCAATTGTCTTGGTCGGGTCATATGGGGCACTGTCTCTGATAAAATCGGCCGAACCCAAACATTGATGATCATTTATGGTGTTGTTGCGCTGTCATTATTCATCTTAACGATTGGACGATCCACCCCGATTTTCACCGTCGGGATCATCGGTTTAGGTCTATGCTTTGGTGGTGTGATGGGTGTCTTTCCGGCAATCGTGATGGAAAACTATGGAGCCGCCAATCAGGGTGTCAATTATGGTATTGTATTTATTGGATATTCTACCGCCGCTTTCTTTGGTCCTCGCGCAGCAGCCAGTATAGCAGCCAACAATCAGGGTGATTTTACAAAAGCTTTCTACACGGCAATCTTTTTAGCAGTGGCAGGGCTTGCTATAACGATTTTTTATGCCATTCTCAAGAAAGCCAAAAAACCTGCAGTCAGAATTGAATAGCATATTTAACAGCGGTGATCCTAGCGGGTACCGCTGTTTTTGATTGTTAAAGTGTCCGGATCGACAGTGAAAAAACAGTCTTTCTTCAAAAAATAAGCACTGTTTCAGTATGAGAAGATGGCAAATGGCCTTCATCATTTATTCATATTAAACCACCTTTTTTTAATAAATCATGTTACAATGGAAAGGATGAGTAAAATGAAATTTTCGGAGGGATCAAATGACATTACGCAAAGAACGACGTCGATTGGAACAACGTCTTAAACGTACACAATATACCCAAAAAAGTATCACAGTTGCTACCACTCTCGTTGCGGGGTCAACCTTTATCCCAACACTAGGACATGCGGCTGAAAGCGCCACAACCGGATCGAAAGATACCCAAGCAGAAATTGCTGCACAAGGCGTAGAAACGACGGACACGTCAGCTGTCGATACAACAGAATCAACAGTCGTTTCTGAGACTACCGATCAGTCCGAAGTGACAGGAACAAGCGACAACGAGAATGAAACAACCAGCTCTGAGGTGATTGAAACAACTGAATCAAGTGAAACCGCAACAATTGAGGAAGAAACAAGTAGTGATACAGTTGATACGACTGAAACAACGACCGTACCAGCGATCAGCCGAGCGCTTTTAGCGAGGACAGCCATCGATACCACGGGGTTTATTGCGCAGATTTGCGGTTATGCAACCGAGGTAGCGGATGCCAATGGTTTGTATGCTTCTGTGATGATGGCACAAGCCATTTTAGAATCTGGTTGGGGTACATCGACATTGACAACTACTGCCAATAATATGTTTGGTATCAAGGGCAGTTACAATGGTGAGTCAGTAACGATGAATACATATGAAGACGATGGATCAGGCAATTATTATTTGATCAGTGCCAAATTCCGCAAATATCCTTCACTGAAGGAATCATTTCAAGACAATGCTTATGTCTTGAGAAACACAAGTTTTTCAAGTGGCAATTACTATTATAGTGGCGCTTGGAAAAGCAATACCACTTCTTACACACAAGCAACTGCTTGGCTTCAAGGGCGATATGCCACCGATACTTCTTATGCAAGCAAACTAAATAATTTGATCAGTACGTATAATCTGACGCAATATGATACGGGAAGCAGCAGTGGTAATAGTGGCAGCAACGATAATGTGGCTTCAGATGAAACAGCTATCAATCAACAAATGAAGACAACCGCAGCGATGAATATACGCCAAGATGCCACCACTAGCGCAACCATCACTGGCTCTGTGGCTGCAAATACAACCATCACAGTCACTGCCTCAAAATCGGGGACAACGGTAAATGGTAATACGACTTGGTACAAAATTGCGGGTAAAGGCTGGGTCAGCGGTGCGTATTTAACCAAAGTCAGCAGTGATTCATCCAGCAACAACAGCGAATCAAGTAATAATACGAGTAGCAACACAGCAATCAATAAGCAGATGAAGACGACAGCGGCAATGAATATTCGTTCAGATGCCTCCACTACTAGCACGGTGGTAGGCGCTCTTGCAAATGGCGCGACAGTGACTGCCACAGCGACAAAAACAGGGACATCTGTCAACGGCAACAAAAATTGGTACTACGTGTCGAGTAAAGGTTGGGTCAGTGGTGCTTATCTTACAGAAGTATCTTCGAATACCTCTAATAGCGGATCAGGCAGTGGATCAAACAGTTCCGATAACAGCAGTACAACAACCAATCAACAAATGAAGACGACGGCAGCATTAAATGTTCGATCTTCTGCTTCAACTAGCAGTAGTGTTGTCGCAACCTTGACACAAGGTGCAACTGTGACCGTGACGAATACGAAAACAGGGACGTCCGTCAATGGCAACAAAACATGGTATTATGTGTCAGGCAAAGGTTGGATCAGTGGGGCCTACGTGACAAGCGTAAATGATTCATCGAGTTCATCTAATTCGTCCTCATCGATCAATCAAAAAATGAAAACCACGGATACATTGAATATTCGTTCAGATGCCTCCACTAGCAGTTCAATTGCTGGTTCTCTAACGAAGGGGACGACGATTACTGTAACAGCAACCAAGACGGGGACAACCGTGAACGGGACAAATAAATGGTATTATGTATCTGGCAAAGGTTGGGTCAGCGGTGCCTATTTAACAACGGTTTCCGCCTCAACTAGTACATCAAATGCTTCAACCAGTTCAACAACGACCTATTATACTGTTAAATCGGGTGACAGTTTATGGGCTTTAGCACAAAAATATAATACCAGTATCAGCAACATCACTTCTTGGAACAAACTAAGTGGCAACGTGATTTATGTCGGGCAGAAATTGATTGTAGCGAAGTAAAACTTATCACTTATCCATAGATCAAAAAAAATGTATTAACAAAGACGCATATAGAGACTTAGTCATTGACTAAGCTCTTTTTTTCGTTAAGGTATACCGTGGAACAGCATTACTGGGAGAAAATGAAGGGAGTTACCTATAGCATGAGGACGGCTGATCTTTTTACAAAGGGTCGTAAGCGCAATCAAATCATTTGTGACATCTTATTATCCTGCGTTACAATAAAGAGGTAGATTCAGTTGATGACACAACGGATCACTCATACATCTTAGCGAGCGAAACGTAAATATAATAAGGAGGATTTCAAATGACAAAGAGAAACCTAACGATTATTGGTAGTTACGATACGCGCACAGAAGCATTGCCGGTGATTGAACAATTGACAAATGAAGGGTATGGCAAAGATGACATCATGCTATATGCCAACCAGGCTGTGATTGATCAATTTGATTTAGATACGATAACGGATGTAGATGTAGAAGAAGCAGCAGCGAATGAACATGACCGTTCACTCTGGGAAAAAATCAAAGATGCTTTTTCCTTTGGGAATCATGACTTTGAGAACGAAGACGATCCTTTATTTGGTTATCGGAGTGATATTGAACAAAACAAACTAATTGTAGGGGTCTATGATTACCGACCAATGGATAAAGTAGGCGATTCTGATGCATCAATGACAATCGATACGCCACTTCCGGGAGAGACAGCGTTCCCTGATGAATCGGTTGAACCTGCACCACGTTTCGGAGATAGTGATATCGAAGCGCCGATCCATGACCCGAATCATTTGCGTAATTTATGATCAATTACTGAGCGCCAGTAGTTGATTGAAGCGACTATGTCTAGCAATCAAGTATCTGCAAGCCGTCAGATGGTTTTCAGATACTTGATTTTTTTTTGAAAAAAACCTTCAATAAAACTTTGACATCTTTGACAACAAAACTTAATTTGTTGACGTTGGTCTTTTTTTGTATAATATAGATAGAAGATAGTTTGTTGTATGAAATCTAGCCATCAAAAATGGAGAGAGGCAGGGCAGACGATGAAATTCAAATTTAATTTACAATCAGCGCTTGTCAGTTGTGGCGTTGCTGTTTTCTTAAGTATGGCCATCAATCAAAATGCGAATGCATTCGTAGCAGCACCTTTCGTGCGGAATGCGACCAGCAGTTCTTCTGAAGCCCCTGTCCAAACGGCAAGCAGTTCGACTGCTGAAACAACAAACACCAGCAGCATCTACTATGAAGCAAGTGTTAGTACATATAGTGAAATCCGTACAAATCCGCAAAGTGAAGAGGCATCATCATCGAATGTGTCTTCAGAGTCAATCAGTCAGTCGACGGTCGAAGAGGGCACATCATCTTCGCAAGAAGTACAGAGCAGCGCCTCCTCTTCTAGTAGTCTATCTGATTCAGAATCATCTGGTACATCATCAACATCCAGTACATCCAGCAGTTCTTCAAGTACATCAGAAACACATACAACCTCTTCTGAATCTAGTTCTTCCAGCAGCACGAGTTCAGAATCTTCGACAAGCACTTCAAGTAGTGAAGAAGCAGAGGAAGAAAATACGGGCAATTCTGATTTGGCAATCGAAAATCCAATTGAGCAAGGATCATCAAATACAAAGAATCAGCATGAAGCAGTCGTAAATGTAAATAAATAAGAAAACACCTCGTTTGGTGATCCTTTCTGTCGTTGCATCTAGTCAATGGGTAAGAAGTGATCCGGTAAGGTGTTTTTTGACGGGAAAAAATCGATTGATTTGTAAGCATATCTAGAATGAAATTGCGTAGTTTTCGCTATAATAATCTCAAAGGAGGCGTCGTATGGGAAGGTATTTTAAACATTTTGAAAAAATGATCAGTGTGATCGTTGATATTATGCTGGGATTATTGGTCTTGCTTGTTTTGGTCGTAATGGCTGAAGCCATTTATAAAATCGTGCTCCATGTCATTCCATTAAGCGAAGTGAGCGATTTGTCCTTATTGATCGAAGAAATTGCGACATTGTTTATTTTATTAGAAATCATTTTGATGTTATTGCGATACGTAAAAGAAGGACACCATATACCGGTCAGATATTTGATCTTGATCAGTATCACAGCGATTTTAAGAGAACTGCTATTGGCACAAGGAAAAGGATTAGAAACACTATTCTTGGCACTGGCTATTCTGGTATTGATTTTTGTTTTACAAGCATTGGAAAAACTAAAAGCTTTTCACAGTTCTAAGGAGCTGTAAACGCATCTTTGTCTACAACAAAACAGCAGCATCACCAACGAGTTATGTTTGGTGGTGCTGCTGTTTTAGTTTAGTCAGCAAGTCGGTGCTTTCTTTTTGCAATTGCGCACCGATATCCGTTTGCGCGACCAATATTCGTTCGCTTTGACGGACAACCAATCTTTTTTGACTCACGATATCGATGCGTTCTTCGATCGCTTTTTGGCGATTTGTGAACGATTGATGGGCAGCCAAGGTCATACCGAAAGAATTTGCCAACAATGTATAGCCGGCGATGCCAGTGACGGATTGATAGGAACGGGACAATCCGCCATCGATCACCAACAACCGGCCGTTGGCTTTGATCGGTGTTTCCCCTATACGCACTTTGACAGGTGTATGGCCATTGATAATATGCCCCGTTGCGGCCAAACCGAAAGCTTCTAATAGCTGACAACAGAAATTCTCCTCTTCTCGCAAAGTATAGTAGGCATTTTTTTGTTCTTGATGGGTTGCAGAATCGGCAATGAAGTAGCGTTCAAATGTCTTCATCGCTTTTTTGCCAAATAAGGATGAACCTTCCCCGCACCACAAATACCAAATCATATCGGTTGCCAAGTCATCTTGAATGTGAGGTGCGGCTAAGCTTTGGGTCATACACTTTTGAAAGAAGAGCAGCAATTCTTTGCCTTGGTAGCTTTTTTCACCAAAGGTAAAGGGGAGGAATGCACCATTTTCTTGACAAGGAATGCAGCCATGAAAGAGCAGGTTGCCATTGGATAGGTGAAACAGTGTTCCTTTTTCCGCTAAGAAATGGAGATGTTGTTTTAATCTTAGAGAGGCATGGAACTGCATCATCAAATCATTGATGACCGCTTCTTCGTCAGTGGTCAAACGATAGGGCTCTTTGCTATCTACTGTTTGAAAGCATGCGTTGATCAGAGGATAATCTTCATCCATGTGGATAGTCCGCCGATTGGCATCGATCAAGTGCAGCAACAAGCGATCGTGCATATTAAATTCTGGATGCCTTTGAATGACTGCAGCTTCTAGTTTAAATTGAATGATCGTAAAGGCTTGTTGCAGCAGCATGGCATCTTGTTTTTGTTCCCTAGATAATGCATCGACCGCATCTCGCGGATAAAAAGCGGGATTTTCGCTATAATGCTTGCGACTAAATGCAATGGCAGCAGACAAATCGATGCCATATCCCTCTTGCAATAATGTTAAATTGCCATAACGCGCTGCTATACGCAGCACATTGGCTAAACAAGGAAGCGAGCCGCAATAACTGCCGATCCACAGGATATCGTGATTGCCCAGTTGGATATCAAGAGAAGGCAATGTCATTAGACGATCCATGATTTTATCAGGTGCGGGACCGCGGTCATAGATATCACCTAAGACATGTAAATGATCAACGACAAAACGTTGAATCAAAAAGGCCAATTCTTGACAAAAAAGCGGTGCGGTATCTAAAGAAATGATTTGTTCAAAGATGGCATTGTAGTAGGCTTCTTTATTGAAGTTCGCATCGTATTGGTACAGCAGCTCTTCCAAGATGTAGGCGAAGGCAGGCGGCAAAGCTTTTCGGACTTTTGAGCGAGTATATTTGCTGGATGTATAGCGGGCAACTGTCACCAATTGTTCCATCAGCGTTTGCCAACCATGATCATCTAATTGTTTTTCTTGCAAAAGCTCTTCGGGATAGTAAATCAGAAAGCACAGTTCAGTTTGCTCTTTTGCAGACAATGTATCACCGAACAAAGCAGTGATTTTTTCACGGATACGACCGGAGCCATTGCGTAAAATATGGTCGAAGGCATCATATTCGCCATGCAGATCACTGACGAAATGTTCAGTTGCTTTAGGCAGTTGTTGGATGGCAGCCAAATTGATGATCTCTGTCAAATAGGCGAGTTTCTCTGCGTCAGTCATAGTGGTTGCCTTTGAGGCCTTCTTCGATCCATAAGGCGCTTTCTTCAATTGACCGTTGACTTACATCGATGATCGGAATGGCTAATTTTTGGAACCAGTCTTCCGCATAAGCAAGTTCTGTTTTGATCCGCTCCAAACTTGTATAGTTGGTATCTTCCTTTAACCCCAGCGAGAGCATCCGAGAGCGGCGAATGGCAGCCAATGCCTCAGCACTCGTTGTCAAACCGACCATTTTTTTAGAGTCTAGTGCAGCGATTTCTTGCGGCAACGCCACTTCTGGAATCAGAGGCAGATTGGCTGTTTTATAACCACGGTTCGCTAAGTACAAGCTCAATGGTGTTTTCGATGTCCGAGAAACCCCCAATAAAACCAGATCGGCATCAAGAAAACCACGGGGGTCTTTGCCATCATCATATTTGACTGCGAACTCCATGGCTACGACGCGGCTAAAGTATGCTTGGTTCAAACGATGGATCGCACCAGGCTCTTGGACCGCAGGAACCCCGAAGCTGGCTTCGATCAAATGGGTCAAAGGTGACATCAGATCCACATACTTCAACCCCGTACGATGAGCAAATGTTTCTACGGAAGCGACTAAGTGTTTGTTCACTAACGTAGTCACTACGATGGCTTTTTCAAGTAATGCGTCTTTCAAAATCTCTGTCAAACTGTCTTCATCTTTGATAAATGGAAACAACTGAATGTCGGATAAATCAATTGTTGGGAATTGTGCAGAAACTGCTGTAATCAGTTTTTGGGCCGTTTCGCCAACTGAATCTGAAATCAAATACAACCGAATATTTTTCATATGTTTACCCCTTTTTTAAAATGATTGATTTTCACTTTCAAGTCCAGCTTGAATAAAGAAGTGCATGATTTTTGTTTTGGTGATTTTCCCAATGACTGTTTTTGGTGCTGCTGGATCGATGACTGGCAGTGTATCGACCTCGTGTCTGCTCAGTAGCGTGCCTGCTGTCAAAATCGTTTCTTCGGGCGTGATGGTGACAATGTTGGGCATTCTAGTCATGATCATAGCGACAGGCGTTTTTTCTGGTGCTTGAGCACTGATCGAAAAGCGCAGCAAATCCTTTCGTGAAAGAACACCAATCAATTCCTCGGCTTCATTTTTGACGTACAGCGAGCCAACATCGTACATAAATAAAGTAGTGACTGCTTCATATACAGATACAGTTTGGAGAATCATCAATGGAGGAATCATGATCTCTGAAACTTTGACGTGGTATAGTTTTTCAAATAGTAAGGGTTCGACTGTTTGGCCGGTATAGAAATAGCCGACTTTCGGTCGAGCGTCCAATAAACCAGTCATGGTCAAGATGGATAAATCATTTCGCAGGGTGGCGCGACTCAACCCAAAGTGCTTGGCGATGGCTTCTCCACTTATGGGTTGATGTTGTTTGACAATCTCGATCATTTTCAATTGTCTTGATGTTAATTCCAATGTGTCACTCCCATTCTCTAATGTGATATACTATTTAGTATAGTAAGTTTTGCATAAAAATGCAACTACAGAAAACATATGCGACCATGATTAAGAGACGGCTGTTGTTGCAAAAAGTGTTCTCGGTTATCATTTGGCCATTTTTTTGATAGACTTAAATCATCAACGATAAGGGGGAAGTATCATGGAAACAATCGAACTAAATACGGGTATCCAGATTCCTGTGATCGGCAGCGGTACGAATACTTTTGGTAAAGAGAATAAAGACTATCAAGGAACGATCAACAATGATACCACCGAATTAGCAGCAGCGATCGCTGCAGGGTATCGACATTTCGATACGGCCATCGCTTATCGAAATGAAGCAGTCGTGGGGAAAGCTATCAAAGAAAGCGGAATCGACCGAAGCGCGTTTTTCATTACATCTAAAATTCCCGGCACACCAGAATATACGAAAGATGCAGCCGCAGTTAAATCCGGTGTGGAAGCGAGTTTGTCTGCCTTGCAAACGGAAACCATCGATTTGTATTTGATCCATCATCCGTGGGACAATTTAGAAGAAATCGCTGCAGTCTGGGCTGTTTTGGAGGCCTATGTTGACCGCGGGATCCTCAAATCTATCGGTGTATCTAATTTCCAAGAAAAAGAACTAGGCTACTTACTAGAACATAGTCGGATCAAACCTGCTGTCAATCAAATAGAATCTCATCCAGGGAAATGGAGTGATGGCATCATTGGCTATTCTCTATCAAATCAAGTCGTGCCTGAAGCTTGGGGACCACTTTCGAGGATCTCTGATTCAGCCAAAGAACAACTCACTGTGATTGGGGAAAAATATCAAAAATCATGGAGCCAAGTGGTCTTGCGCTACCAAATCGAACGAGGTGTGGTGGTGATTCCTAAATCTCATTCAGCCGAACATCAAGCCGCAAACTTAGCCATCTTTGATTTTTCTTTGACAGATGAAGAAAAAGAAATCATCAAAGGTTTGTAAATCATTTCTTTCAAACACTTAGGACCTAGCGTTCTAAGTGTTTTTTTCTGTCCAAGATCAAGAACTGAGGACTTAATTTTTACATAGAACAACCGATTAGGAGTATTAGGCAGTGTCTGCAGAACAAGATACTCTGTTGATAAATGAAATTTAGACATAAAGGAGTGGCACGGACGTGAAAAAAAGAAAGAAGAGTATAGGACTCTATGTCATGCTCACATTAGTATTGGTGGCAGTGATCCCAATCATTGTTATGCTGACAAGTTCCTATTTGACTACTAAGAACTTATTGATTGAAAGAAATGATTTGAACAAAGAAAGTGCAGTGAATCTTATTTTGGCAGAGGAGAAAAATCTGCGGAAGTCTACAGAGGATAAATTGAAATCCCTTGTTGAATTGCCTGCTTTGAAAAATGAGTTCAGCATGGGAAGGATTCGTACAGATTTAGCCTCTGCGATTGCCGGGACAAACAGCTTTTTGACTACGACTTTCGGGACTGAAGATGCGGAATATATTTCTTTCAACCCGCTGCCAGACGATTACAATCCCACGATTCGTCCGTGGTATAAAGGAGCGATCAAAGCTGAAGGGAAAGTGTACTGGACAGCACCATACTTAGATACAGTGTCCAATCAGTTCGTTACATCGGCATCGATCATGGTCAAGAATTCCCGCAACCAAGTAGGCGTATTAAGCGTAGATGTTTCTTACGAAGGCATCCAAAATATTTTATCTGCCTTTACTGTTGGACGAACAGGAAATGTGTCTCTGGTCTCAGAAACTGGTGTTGTCGTCATCTCGAAAAATACCAAGCAAATCGGCAAAAATATCAAAGACGAAGAAGTGTTCAAAAAAATCAAAGCCGCAACGAGTCCAACCGGTATGATCCAATTATCAGATTCGAACAAAGTCAATGATATTCTTTATGATAAATCATCCGATTCAAATGTATGGGCGTATTCAGAAGTCCAAGCCAATGATTTAGAAAAAGAACTAGGTTCGCTTGTATGGTCAACGATCATTGTTACCATCATTATGCTGGTATTCGTTGTGCTGGTGGCCTATGCAGCAACAAAAATCGTTGGGGCGATCATCGACCACTTTAATCACTATTTCAAAAAAGTGGGCGACGGACAATTAGAAAAAATGCACCGCAAGAAAAAAGTACAGGATGAAAAAATATCCTTCCATGTATTGGCAAGACAGATGGTCTACCCAGATCAAGAAGGCAATGAGATCCAGCAAATGGCAGACAATTACAATTATATGATCGAGGGTACAGGTTCGCTGATCCAAAAAGTCCAAAAGGAAAGCAGCAGTGTGGCCAATATGTCGGATTCGCTATTGGATCTATCCAAGCAAACCAATATTGCCACTGAAGAAGTGTCACAGACGATCACGGGTATTGCTGAAGTGACGGGCGCTCAAGCGCAAGAAACCGAGTACAGTGTTTCGCAAATGCAAAATCTTTCTCATGTCGTGAAGGAATTGCGAGAAAATGTCGGTGGAATGAGCAGTAAGTCTCAAGAATCAACCAAAATCAATCAAGAAAACTTGACCATCATGGATCAGGTCGATGACAGCTGGCGTCAAGAATTGGCACATATGGAACAATTGATGCACAATATGAATGGCATGAATGATAATATTCAAAATATCAATTCGATCATTGGTGTGATCAATGATATCGCCTATCAAACCAATTTACTCGCATTGAATGCCTCCATTGAAGCGGCTAGTGCAGGGGAATCTGGCAAAGGATTTGCAGTGGTTGCGGCAGAGATTCGTAAGTTAGCTGAGCAAAGTAAAGCTTCCACAAAAGAAATCGAAGCAATTATTGAACAGATCCGAGATCAATCAAGCCAAATGGTCAAACAAACGACCGCATCTCTAAAAGGCGGCGAACGTCAGACCAACCTGATCAAAGAAGCAATCTCTTCATCAAAAGAAGTCTTTCAACGCAGCAGTTTTATGATCGACGGGATCCATCATATCGAAGAAGCGAGTGTTCGGATCGAGACGATCCAAAACAGCGTGCTAGAGAATTTGGAAAATATTTCTGCTTCAACAGAAGAAAACGCGGCGGGTACACAAGAAGTTTCAGCCAATGCTGAAGAAGTGATGGCCACGATGGATGAGTTTACAAATCATGTAGCTGATCTAAGAGATATTGCCGAATCTCTGAAAGAATTAACGAACAAGTTTGATGTACTAGATTGATCCAACTAAACCAAAAAGAGTCATTGCCGCGGCATCTATCCCGCAGCAATGGCTCTTTTGTCGTTAAAAAAACCTCTAGCCAAGCTGCAGGTGCACATGGCTAAAGGATGAATGTGAAAAAAGTACTTATTCATTTTCTGTGTTCGTTCGTTGGATGATCATTTCTACACGCCGATTTTCAGAACGGCCTTGCGCAGTTTGATTGTCTGCTTTAGGCTCGGTATCGGCGAAAGCTTGGATCGCTGCATTCTTTTCAAGAATCACGCCCTTGGATATAAAGTAATTCATCACCGTGATCGCACGGGCAGAACTTAGCTCCCAATTGGACTGATAACGGCCAGTCCCTTTTTCGGGAACATTGTCGGTATGACCTGCAATAATGATTTTATTTTCTTTTAATTTTTTCAAAGAAGTAGCCAAGAGATCCAATGATTGTTTCGTAGTTGCTGTCATATCGGCACTGCCTGAAGCGAAAAGAATGCTGCTGGCAAGGGTGATATGCAAACCATCTGATTCCAATTTGACTTCGGTTTGGTCTTTTAAGCCGGAATCTGCCAATTCTTGGGTCAATTGCGTACTGATGGTCTGGAGTTGCTGATTTTCCAGTTGGGCCTGGGTAGCGGCTTCTTGCGCTTGTGCTTCGGCTGAAGTTGTCGCTTTTTTATTGGTTGTCGTACCCATATCGATGACTGAACCAATCACTGAAGACGAACTATGATGGCTAGAAAGAATGGTGCCAAACTCGCTTTTGATTTCTTGAAACTTTTCATCATCCACTTTTGCCATGGCAAACATCACGATGAATAAGGCCAGTAAAAGGGTCAACATATCTGAGTATGGCAAGAGCCAAGCCTCGTCTACGTGCTCTTCATGTTTCTTTTTTCGTTTCATAGCATGTGCACTCCCTAAGATTCTGCCCGCTTATTTGGTTCGATCAAACTGTACAATTTTTTCTCGATACTTTTTGGCGACTGCCCAGCCTGGATGGCCAATACACCCTCTACGATGATTGACATGACCTGCACTTCTTGTTCAGATTTCAAGGTCAATCGCGCGCTGAAGGGAATAAAAAGGACGTAGCCGAAGAAAATCCCGTACAAGGTTGCCACAAAAGCGGCTGATATCATATGACCGAGGGCCTCAACATCTTCTAAATTTCCTAAAGCCCCAATCAACCCGATCACGGCACCTAATACCCCAAGCGTGGGAGAACTTGTGCCGGCCGTTTTAAAGATCGAGGCGCCAATACGGTGTCGATCTTCGATACCGTAAATCTCATTTTCCATGATTTCTTGAATCTGCTCAGCGGCAATGCCATCTACAACCATCTCTAATCCTTTTTTCAAAAACGGATCTTCTAAGTTTTGAATAGCACCTTCAAGAGAGAGCAGCCCGTCGCGACGGGCTTTATTTGCTAAATCCACGATATCAGTGATCGTGGTTTTTAAGTCATATTCTTTATTGCGCAAGAGTACCCCAAAAATTTTGGGAATCCGCTTGATATCACTGCTAGGAAATGAGTTTACGACTGCTGCAGCTACGCCGACAAAAATAATGATCGCGGCGGCTGGATTGATCAACACCGCCACATTGGCGCCTTTAACGATCATTCCAACAATAACTGATACTAGTCCTAAAACAATACCGATCAGTAAGAAAAAATCCATCCTTTGTATCCTCCTAGCGTCATTCCACACGATTTTTTACCTATTTATTTCTATCGGCAGGAAATGACCGATGTTAAGTGTAAAAAAAATTTTTTGTGAAAAATAACTAAATTATATTTTTATTTTAATAATATTTTGTTGTTTATTCTTGTGAATTACATAAAATTTGAAAATGGTGTAGTTTGTTTTCCTAAAGTGTTCTAGCTTGTGATAACGTTTTTTTAAAAATGGCTTCCTCCTTAGATACTAATGGGATTATCATCAAATAAAACAATAATAATGGTTATTTTGGATAAAGGATGTTTTTTTATTAATGAATCCTTGGTAAATAATCATCCTCATCCAATCTATAAACCGCTTTATATTTATTTGGTAATTTTAATAACTTCTCCTCAAATCCCTATGAAACAGCGTTTAACAAATAACAGAGCAAACTTGTAATGCAAATGTCATCACCGTAAACATTAAAAAATCAAATTGTAAAATAAATTTAATTCTACTATAATGACATCACGTCTTCTTGTTTTTTTAATAATTAGCAAAAAAATAATGAAAATCATGAGTTTCTGTTCTATCAAATGAAAAACTGTATTGGTACAGGAAGTAAAAAGGAGTTCTTGCGCTGATGGATACATATGAATTACTAAAAACTGCCCTTAATGTTTCTTCACAAAGAGCAGAATTGATCTCTTCGAATATCGCAAATGTCAATACAGATGGCTACAAAGCCAAACGAATTGTGTTTGAAAGTGAACTGAAGCAAGCCCTCGAGACGAATGGATCGACAGCAGCTTCTCAAGTAAAACCGCAAATCACAGAAAATGCAAGTACCAGTATCAAAGACAACGGCAACAATGTAGATTTGGAAGTCGAAATGCTGGACCAAGCTGCTAATGGGTTATATTACAGTGCCTTGACTGCACAAGTCAATGGCCGTTTGCAAATGATGAACATGGTCTTAAGCAACTGATGGAGGAATGACGAGTGGGGATCTTTAATGGGTTAACGATCAATGCCAGTGGGTTGGCATTGGAAAGACTGAAATTAGATACGATATCTGCAAATATCGCAAATGTGAATACAAACCAGACGACGGATACAGAAGCGTATCAAAAAAAGAGCGTTCAGTTTTCTGAAAATTTGAAAAATAGCCAAAATGGTTTATCCAGTGAAAGTGCAGGTGTCAAAGTCACTGGAATCGATACGGATGACTCTGTCAAACTCGCTTACGATCCGACAAATGAAGCGGCAGATGAAAATGGTTATGTCGCACAATCCAATGTCGATATGGCAGATGAAATGGTGCAAATGATCCAAACGGTGCGCACGTATGAAGCCAATGTTTCAGCATCTGAAATGAATAAAACGATTCTCAAAAAAGCATTAGAAATCTCAAAGGGGTAGACATAGATGGATGGACTTTTGACGACACAAGGATTAACTGATTATCAAAGTGCTTTGCGCACATTGGGTACCAGCAGTACAACTGATCAAGAAACAAATTCGGTGGCAAGCGGCAACAGTTTCAGCAACTATTTGACCGATGCGGTTGATCAATTGAATCAAAAAACAGCAACGATGGATCAAGATACGGTCAATCTGATCACAGGGGATGAAAGTGATTTAGGCAATGTCATGATTCGGATGACGGAAGCACAGTTGGCTTTGCAGACGGCGGTCCAAGTCAGAAATAAATGTTTGGAAGCGTACAATGATGTCAAAAATATGCAGTTTTAGCAGTTGGTGAGGGAATAAGGATAAATGATGGAAAAAGTGAACGACTGGGCAGAGCAGATCAAGGACCGTTGGCAAACACAAAGTACCTTAAAGAAATTAATCGTAGTCCTTACTGTTATCAGTATTCTCGGTATCGCTGCGACTACATATTA
This sequence comes from Enterococcus salsurae, assembly GCF_054784955.1. Lineage (NCBI taxonomy): Bacteria > Bacillati > Bacillota > Bacilli > Lactobacillales > Enterococcaceae > Enterococcus > Enterococcus salsurae. Next base: position 136,705 of record NZ_BAAHWY010000006.1, read on the forward strand.
TTTAAATACACGGATCGAATACGGGGTATTGTTCAGTGATTTAAGCGACGCGGATGCTGGAACGATCACCAAAGATTTAGATGAACAGCAAATTGCCTACAAATTAACAGATAATGGAACGACGATCATGATCGATCAAACACAAATCGATACTTATCGTATCAACTTGGCTGTTGACAATAAACTGCCAAATACCAGTACAGGTTTTGAGTTGTTTGATGATACCAGTATCATGACAACGGATGAAGATCGAAAGATCATGTATCAACGCGCATTGACCGGTGAGTTGCAACGCGCAATCGAAACCATCGACGCAGTCCAAACAGCAAAAGTGATCTTGGTGATGCCGGAAGAAAGTGTCTTTGCTTCTGAAGAAAGTACCCCCACCGCGTCGATCGTTTTAACTTTAAAAAGCCAACAAATCTCAGCGGAGTCCGTTCAAGGCATCGTCACATTGACCGCAGGCGCTGTTGAAAATTTAAAGCCTGAAAATGTGAAAGTCGTTGATAGCGCAGGGAATACCTTGACAACGACAGAAGATGAAACTGGACAGCTAAGTGGGCTGAACAGCAAATATATCCAAATCAAAGATACATACGAAAAGACCTTAGAAGAGAAGGTCGCCAAATTGCTGGCACCTATCTATGGGGCAGATAAATTCCAAATATCAATCAATTTGGATCTGAATTTTGATTCAATCGAACGAACAAAAGTGACCTATGATGATCCGGAAATCAAAAGTGAAACAGTGCAAGCGTCTGGTTCTGCAGGCGCTGTTGAAGAAGCCCAAACTGGCACCGTCGATGACAATGTGTCGAATGTCACGGGGGATGATGCTGAGGGAAGTAATTCGTATAGTCGTTCAGTTGAAAATGAATTAGATACTGAAACAACCACGACGATCAGCGCGCCAGGGATGATCGAACGAATGACGAGTTCGGTCGTCGTCAATGCGGATCTATCGCAAGCGGATCAAGAAGAACTACAACAATTGATTGCTAGTGCGGTCGGTTACGACGCTGCGCGGGGCGATCAAATTGCGATCCAAGGTTTCGATTTTGCCCAAACAGAAGTGGCAGCAACAGACGAACCAGCAGTGACAGAACAGTTATCAGCGGCTAAAAATTATATCAAATACGCGATATATGGCGGGATTGCCTTAACGTTGCTGTTGGTCATCGTCTTGATTGCAGGGCTTTTGCGCAGAAGACGGGGAGAGGATTCATTCGATGTGGATGTCACGGATGATGCAGCATTCAGTCAGCCTTCAGCTGCTAACAGCAATTATCCGCGCACGCCAGCGCAAGAGGTCGTATTTGGTGGATTAGGCGTCAATGAAGCGAAGCAGCCAGCAGGAAAAGATACCCCACAACCAGCAGATGAGAAAGGGTCAGAAGACTTTTCAGAACACCCTACACTTGATCAATCTGCCAAACATTATGCGGAAAGCAATCCTGAAGTCGCTGCTGAACTGATCAAAGCATGGATGAAAGAGAAATAAAGGGGGAAGATCATGGATACAATGGATGGTGTAAAGAAAGCCGCGATCCTTTTGATTTCATTAGGATCAGACACGTCGGCGAAAATCATGAAACTTTTACCTGAAACTTTCATTCAAAAGGTCAGTTATGAGATTGCCAATATAGATTTTGTTCGTCCAGAAGAGCGAGATCAAGTGCTGGAGGAGTTTTCTCATACAACGACAGCGCGGAAATATGTGTTAGATGGTGGGATCGATTATGCCAAAAATTTGCTGAATCAAGCCTTAGGTCCACAAAAAGCCAAAGAAGTCATCGATGTATTGACGCAAATCCAATTGAGAGAACGGCCCTTCAATATTGCCCGTAAAGCAGATGTCCAACAATTGACGAACCTATTGATTGGTGAGCATCCGCAAACTGTGGCTTTGATTTTATGTTATATGCAACCAGATAAAGCAGCCAGTGTCCTCTCGCAATTTCCTGGTCATCTGCAAGTGGAGATTGCTGAACGTATCGGTACGATCTCTAGTACGTCGCCCTTGGTGATCGAGCGAATCGAGAAAGTGATCGAGAATAAATTTTCAAATTATATTGAGAATGATACGGAAAATGTTGGCGGCGTCCACACCTTAGTCGAAATACTGAACTCAGTGAGCCGTAGTACAGAAAAAAATATCTTAAGTGATTTAGAAAAACGCCAACCAGAGTTATCGAATGAGGTGAAATCAAGTCTGTTCACCTTTGAAGATATCGTGACCTTAGATCGTTTGGACGTCCAGAAAGTCTTGCGGGATGTCCAAAATGATGTCTTGGTCTTGGCGTTGAAAGGAACGACGGAAGATATCAAGCAATTCATTTTCTCAAATCTGTCCTCTCGTGCCGTGGAAAACTTGCAAGAAGAGATTCAGTTTATGGGGCCTACACGCTTATCTGCAGTGGAAGAAGCGCAGCAAAGTGTGGTCGCCGTCATTCGTCGTTTAGATGAAACCGGTGAGATCTACATCGGAAGGGGCGATCAAGATGCAGTGGTCAAATAGTCCCTTGCTAAAGCAACAAAGCGTCAAAGAAGCGGGTTCGGCGCGCAGTATCATGACGGATACAACCCCAGCTGTCAAATATCCGGACATGACGGACCATCAAACTGAGGTCTTGCGTCGTACGCGGGAATTAGAACAAATGCGGCATTTAGAGCAGATGGAAGCATTAAAAGAGCAACTCATCAATGATGCCAAAGCGCAGGCAACACAAATCAGAGAAGAAGCACAGCAAGCCGGCTATTCTGCCGGGCAAGAAGCGGGCTACCAGCAAGGCTATCAAGAAGGGCTCGCAGCTGCTCAAGTTGATGCTGCTGCTTTATTGAGTCAAGCAGAAGTGGCGGTCAAAGCAGCAACGGCAGAAGTCAATTTGTTTCGTCAGGAGAAACAGCAAGATATGGTGCAATATGGAGTCAGTATTGCTGAAGCCCTGATTGAACAGCGTTTTACAGAAAACCAGGAAGCCTATCTGGGTTTTGCTGAGTCGGTGTTAAGGCAATTTGAGCAGCCGGATATCTTTATCACTGTCCGTTGCGGCACAACACATGTGGAGGCATTAAGAGAATTGCTAGACAACAAAAAAGAAACCATTGCCCATTTTCGCTATGTTTTACTGCCAGATGCGCAAATGGCCCCGTTTGATTTCCATATCGAATCCGACCATGCATTAGCTGTATTCGAATTGGATAAAGAAATTTCACGGTTCCGCCAAAAAGTCATGGAAAGAGAAGGAACGTACAATGATTGAGCTTCCAGTCCAATCCACAGAAAAAATAGCCCAGAGCCACGCTTTTTTTTCTGTCTTTGGCAAAGTGAGTGAAGTCGTCGGCTTATTGATCAAGGTAGAAGGATTGTCTGTGTTTATCGGCGAGATTTGTGTGGTGGAAATTCCCCATAGCACCAAATCGGCATTAGCTGAAGTGGTAGGGTTTGTCAAAAAAACAGTTTTATTGATGCCATTAGATCAACTTGAAGGTATTGGTCCAGGATGCTTGGTTCGGCCAACAGGCAAGTCATTGACCGTCAAAATCAATGACAATCTGTTAGGACACACGCTTGATGGCTTAGGTAGGCCATTGGACATGCCATTAGATTTGGACAATGCCAAAGAATATCCGGTCAGTCAAGACTCCCCAGATCCTTTTCAACGGCGGCGCATCAAGGATATTATGCCGACTGGTGTCAGAGCGATCGATGGGTTGCTCACGGTTGGTCAGGGACAACGCATCGGTATTTTTGCAGGAAGTGGTGTGGGGAAAAGCACTTTGCTAGGTATGTTGGCAAGATACTGCGATGCAGATGTGATCGTGATTGGATTGATTGGTGAGCGGGGACGGGAAGTCAAAGAGTTTATCGAAAATGACTTAGGCTCCGAGGGATATCAAAAGTCAGTGGTGGTTTGTGCCACATCTGACATGCCACCACTTGTTCGGCTGAAAGGGGCCCATGTGGCAACAGCAATCGCTGAGTACTATCGGGATCAAGGCAAGAAAGTTGTGTTGATGATGGATTCAGTCACGCGGTTTGCGATGGCACAGCGGGAGATCGGTTTGTCCACTGGAGAACCGCCAACTACCAGAGGGTACACCCCGTCAGTCTTTACTGCTCTGCCGAAATTGCTTGAACGCAGCGGGATGTCTGATAAAGGATCGATCACTGCATTCTATACTGTTTTGGTCGAAGGGGATGATATGAATGAGCCTATTGCAGATGCGGTGCGGGGGATTTTGGATGGCCATATTTTGTTATCCCGCAAAATCGCAAGCCAAAACCATTATCCAGCGATCGATGTCCAAAACAGTTTGAGTCGATTGATGAAATCGTTGGTCACCGAGGAACACTATGCCCGTGCAGGTGAACTGAAAGAAAATATGTCCGTTTATGCCGATGCCAAAGACTTGATCGATATAGGCGCATATCAGTCAGGGAGCAACGCATTAACGGATCAAGCCATCACTTTGCATCATCCCATCATGCATTTTCTACAACAGAAAGTAGCTGAGCGTGTCGCTTATCCAGATACGGTCTCAGCGTTGCTACACTTGTTTAGTGAGGAAGCGTTGATCGAGCGTCAACGATCACTGAGGTAATCAAAGGAGAATCATCTATGCAAGCATTTCATTTTTCATTAGAAAAAGTGTTAGACCATCGCAAAATGAGCGAAGAAGAAGCGATGCGGGCATATGGTCAATTACAACAAACCGTCCATGCGCAAGAAACGGCCTGCACGGCACTCCAGCAAGAAAAAGCCCAGTTGCTGGAAATCAGCGAACACACGATTGGCCGCATGCAAGTCCAACAGCGTTATGTCATGGCGTTAAGCAATGCGATAGACGAAGCTGAAACCAAATTGTTTCACGTGAAGCAAGAGTTGGCGGCATCTTTGGACCAAGTAATTGAAGCACAGCAAGCGCGTAAAGTCGTAGAAAAATTACGAGAAAAAAAGTTTGCTGAATATAGCTACACACGTCAGCAAGAGGAACAAAAACAACTCGATGAGTTTGCGAATCGTCCATTATTTTCATAATGGATCAAAGAAACCATTGAAAGGGGGTGGAAAATGAACGAGATCGGAAAAACCTATACAACGGCAAGTCTATCGAGCCCTATGGCTGAAGCCCCTAGTGTCGGTGCTGATGTATTCCAGCAAATGCTTATACAGCTTGCTGGTCAGACAAAAGAAAAGGGAACGATAGCGGCTGTACCAACACAAGCGGCAAGCGACAATGCGCCCTTGTTGGAGGAAGAAGAAGCGATACGGATAAGTATGCAAGCAAGTAGTTCATCGCTGATGAGTGAAGCAGCAAATCTATCGAACGTTACCTGCGCTAATGTACCAACAGAAGCAACAAGCGATAGTGCGCCTTTGCTGAAGGAAGACAAAACGTCCTTTGAAGCGATACCTGATAGTAGCATATCAACTATTACCTCAGTAACTGAAGAAGAAGTAGCCGCTGTGCCAGACGAGTCTGCTGATCAGCAAAAAGACCATACGCTTCAATCAAGAGAGCGTGAGGACAAGCTAAAGATACAGGATACGCCAGTCCCTATTTTGACCGCGTTGTTTGCATCGCAGATTGATGGGGGAATGGACAATGTGCCGGTGGACAACACGACCGATCAATCTGTTGTCAATCAAGGCACAGCACGTAGTGATTTACTGATACAACCAATAGTTGCAAGGGACCTTTTGAGCCAGCCAGTGCCCGCTGGACTGCGGCAGCCAATAGCGGAACAATCCGTTTTATCAACGAATAGTCAGCAGATGCCAATACAACAAACAGATCCTACCCAAATGGCGGAGTCTCAGATACCTGATGGGTCATTCGACACAGCTACTCACGTTAAGGACATTGGTGCTTTAAGTAGTGATTTTGCTGTTGGTACGTTGCCACGCACGAATCAGACAGCAGAGGATAGTGTACCTGAGGACAACACCAATACTTCATCAGGATCTAGACTGCAACAAGATGCATCTTCTGTCACAGCATTTGGTGAATCAACGCAGGTAAATGAACCTTCAGCACCGGCAAAAGATGCAATGAAATCATTGTCTGTACCAGAAGCAGCACCCGATTCCAATGCAGAAACGCTGTTACCTCTCGGTAATCAACTGATGATTCCAAGTATGGATCAAGCCAAAGCAGACGGTTCAGGACCGACGATAGATCGTATACAACCGACAGCCGTCGTTGCACCTTTCGAAAAACTCATGCAGCAACGCGCCAATCAATCTTCACCGCAAGAGCAAAAGATCACGCTGCAATTGATGCCCGAGAAACTGGGTACCATGAAATTAACCTTTGCGCAGCATGCAGAAGGCAGCCGTTTAGAATTTGCATTTGAACAATCGCAAGCCAAAGAAGTCATGTTGTCGATCAAACATGAATTGACACAAGTGTTGCTGAAACAAGGACAAGAAAGTTTTGTGGTAAAAGAAGCCGCACCTGTGATTGATCTTTCATCGCAACCACAATTGTCATTTGCTTCAAATGGCAACAGCAGTGACAGTCAACAACGATTTATGCAGCAACAGCAAGCAACAAAAAAAATGGACCAGTATATGATTGCAGAAGAAGAAACACCGCTAGAACAAACAATGCATGCAGTCAGTATTTTGGCGTAAGCAAGGAGCAAACTATGGCAAATGAAATCACTAGTGCAGCAGCAGGAATTGCGGATACAACAGCATTGACGACCACCAAATCATCGGATATCTCGATGGACGATTTTTTGAAGATTTTGGCTGCTTCTATGAGTAACCCGTCAATCAGTGGTGGGGATTCATCCAGCAGTAGCGGTACCGATTATATTTCACAACTTGTTCAGTTCACAACCCTAGAACAACTCAATGAATTGAGTGAAACTTTGACGACTTCAGTGATGCTGCAACAACAACAGCAAGCATTTGGGTTGATCAATAAAGAAGTGACCCTTAATGATGGCACACAAACGATCACCGGAACGATCGATAAAGTGCGCTTTTCCAATGGGTATGCCACGATCGTTGTCGCAGGCAATGAATACAGCATGAGTGCGATTCAAGAGATTGGTGGGGAAACACAATGAGTACGTCCCCAGATTTGGCTGCGATTCAGACCACAAGTCACATTCAAGCAGAGTCAAAACAAACCGGATCAACAAAAAACCAGCAACATTTCGCAGCGCTAATCCAACAAAAGCAAACTGCGATCAATGTATCGAATCATGCACAGAAGCGTTTGACAGACCGGGAATTATCACTGCAAGAAGATGACTATCAGTCGATTGCTACGGCTTTGACTGAATTGGAAGAAAAAGGAAGCAAAGAATCATTATTGGTTTATAAAGATATGGGTCTGATCGCAGACGTGCACTCTCGCACGATTATCACAGCGATGGGCATGAATGAATTGCACACAGTGACCAATATCGACAGTGCGACATTTATCAAATAACAGCTGGACTGAAAAGAGGCTGTTGTATTTTCTGACTGACTGATGAAAATACACCAAACAAAAGGAGGAAAAATAAAATGTTACGATCATTATACTCGGGCGTTAGTGGAATGAAAAACTTACAAACAAAAATGGATGTGGTGTCCAATAATATTGCCAATGTCAATACAGTTGGCTTTAAATCGAGTCGGGTACTGTTCCAAGATATGATGAGCCAAACGACCAGCAATGCAACGGCGCCAGGAAATGGGTTAGGCGGTATCAATGCGACGCAGATAGGTTTAGGGGTACAAACCGGCTCGATCGATACCATTAATACGGTCGGTGCACCGCAATCAACTGGCCGCAGCATGGATTTCTATATCAGCGGACAAGGCTATTTCATGGTTCAAGGACCCGGTGCCAATGGTGAAACATATTATACCCGTGACGGCGCGTTTGTACGTGACAGCGATGGCACTTTGACCAATAGCGATGGCATGCAAGTGTTGGGCCGTAGTGTAAATGGCACAGAACCAGTGGTCTATGATGACAAATACAATGAAAATACAACCCTGAGTGCTGAAGGGGATGTTTCTCCACTAAAGATTCCTAGCACATTGAAGGTGAATGATGAAACATTGAGTTACAATTCTATGGCTGTCGATGCCAATGGATTGGTGACTGCCAAATATGGCAACCAAACCTTTGTCATGGGAAAAGTTGCTTTAGCTACCTTCAACAATCCTGAAGGGTTAGAAAAAGTTGGCGGCAATAACTATATCGAAACCAGCAATTCAGGTACCGCGATCGTTGCCGGTGCAGGCAACAATGGTGCGGGCACCTTGCAATCAGGATCGTTAGAGATGTCAAACGTGGATCTATCGACTGAATTTACTGAGATGATCATTGCCAGTCGAGCGTATCAAGCAAACTCTAGAAGTATTACGACCTCGGATGAAATGCTGCAAGAATTATTGAACTTGAAACGATAAAAGCGATTTTTTTAGAAAGAGGCGCATGCAGATGATCTTAGTAACGGCATTGAATGGGCGGGCATTTTATTTGAATCCGGTATTGATTTACCGGATTGAGGAAATGCCAGATACCTTGATCACATTGACCGATGGCAAAACGTTGGTCGTCACTGAATCTGCTGAAGAAGTTGCCCAGAAAGTGATCGACTATCATCAAGGGCTTCATCGGCATTAAATCAGCAAAGGGTGGGATAGATGGCAAAAGAAGCACAAAAGAACAAAGAGAAAAAAGGATTGAATCTGGTGATCTTGATCCCGGTATTATTATTGATCGCCGTGGGTGGCAGTATCGGCGGAACGATCTTGACCAATCATTTTCTGACAGGTGAAAAAACAGCATCTGCAGAAACTGAAAAAGAAAGCAGCAAAATTTCTTCTGAAGAAGCGATCGTGGCGTTAGATGAGTTTCTGGTCAATCTGGTAAAAGAAAATGGCCAAGAACAGCAATATATGAAGGTCAATTTGTCGATTCTCGTTGCGGACGAAGATCAAAGCGCAGAAGCCACCAAGAATGTTGCGGTGATTCGCGACAGTGTGGTGAATTTATTGCGACAACAAAAAGCAAGCGATATTTTAAGTGCAGCAGATAGTGTACCGAATTTAAAAAAAGCGTTAAAAGAAGCAATCAATAAAGAGTATGGATCTTCGATCGCCAAAGAAGTATATGTGACCGATTTAGTGATCCAATAGGAAGAGGCATGTTGATGGACACATTTTTTTCACTGGTCAAACTGATTGGGTTTTTGATCCTGATTTTGTATTTGATCAATCTCAGTCTGAAATATTTGAATCGTTATACCAGTCAGCAAAATACCCAATTGCGTATTTTGCAAAAAGTGGCCGTTAGCAAATCGTCTTCTATTGGTATCGTGCAAATCTTGGATCGCTGCTATGTGATGAGTTTTTCTGAACAGCAAAATCAAATTCTGAAAGAATTGACGACGGAAGAAGCTGCACAATTATTGGCACAGCTGTCAGATCCAGCAACACCGCAAGCAGCCCTTGACTTCTCAGAATGGGTTGGCAAAGCCAAAAGTCAACTGGAAAAGAAATGGGGCAAACAGAAATGAGTATCAAAGGGCGTGACATCAAAGGAGTTAGTGGTCTGGTGTGTCTAGGTTTGATGTTTCCGCGAGAGGCCTATGCTCTAGATACCAGTGAAGTCAGTACGACACTGAATAATTTACTGTCGAATGGTACCGGCTCAAATGATACCATCAATACCTTTGTGTTGCTGACATTGTTGTCCTTGGTGCCGGTTTTATTGATCATGATGACCTCGTTTACCCGGATCATTATGGTGCTTTCCTTCGTTCGGAGTTCTTTAGGTACGCAACAAAACCCGCCAAATCAAGTCTTGATCGGGCTAGCACTGTTTCTGACCTTTTTCATTATGAAGCCTGTTTACACAGATATTTATCAGCAGGCGATCGAGCCGTATGATCGGCAGGAAATCAGTCAAGCAGAGGTTTTTGATCGTTCGGAAAAACGGATCAAAACCTTTATGATGATCCAGACCCGGGAGAAAGATATTGCGCTTTTTGCAGAAGCTGACGGTCGGGAAGAAAAGTATGCGTCATCTGATGATGTCCCGCTGACGGTAATGGTACCGGCGTTTATTATTAGTGAATTGCGTACGGCATTTAGTATTGGTTTTCTGATTTTTATTCCCTTTCTGATCATCGATCTGGTGGTATCCAGCATCTTGATGTCGATGGGGATGATGATGTTGTCGCCGATCATGATTTCATTGCCTTTCAAAATTTTGCTGTTTGTGTTGGTGGATGGCTGGTATTTGATCGTAGAATCACTGATCAAGAGTTTTCAATAGTTCAGTAAAAAGGAGCGGCGCAACATGACAGTAGAAATGGTACTTGATGTCTTACGGGAAGCCTTTATCCGCATTTTAGCGATTTCGGGTCCAGCTTTGCTGGTGGGGATGATCGTGGGTCTGGTCATTAGTATCTTCCAAGCAACCACTCAGATCCAAGAGCAGACATTGAGTTTTGTCCCGAAGCTGGTGGCGATTTTCATCACATTGATTTTGGCGGGCAGCTTTATGCTGAATGGACTGTTGAAATTTACCGAAATGATTTTTAAAATGATTGCTGCGTTATAGAGGAGGCAGAACATATGGCAACGATCCAAGCAATGATCTTGATCTTTTGTCGGATCATGGCTTTTGTAGTCCTTTGTCCGATTTTTTCGCAGCAAAATTTCCCGTCATTGGCAAAAATCGTGATTGGTACAGCACTCACGATCCTTTGCTTGCCAAGTACAGCCGCAATTACTGAACTGTCGTCCTTGCTTTTTGCTATTGTTGTGCTGAAAGAAGTCTTGTTCGGGATGGCGATGGGGTATTTGAGCCAACTCGTCTTTACAGGGGTTGAGATCGCGGGACAATTGATCGACTTTCAAGTCGGTTTTTCAATGGCACAAGCATATGATCCTACGATGCAGATGAGTTCCTCTCAATATGGCAAAACCTATTACTGGTTGACGATCGCTGTCTTCTTTGCCTTAAATCTGCACCATCGATTACTTTCAGCCTTGTTGTTGTCCTTTCAAGTCGTTCCTTTAGGGACGATCGTGATTGAAGGAACAACTGTGGAGGGGGTCGTAAAATTATTTGGTCAGATGATGGTGATGGCTTTAAATTTAGCAGCACCGATGATTGTTGCATTGCTTTTGGTTGATTTGGTCTTAGGTGTCATTTCTCGATCGATTCCCCAAATCAACGTTTTGTTGATGAGTTTATCGATGAAGACAGCCATCAGCTTTGTGATTTTCTTGATGCTGTTGCCGAATGTCATATCTTTTATGGGCAAGCAATTGCCGGATGCGGTGGGTTACGTACAGGAGTTTATCCATTCTTTCGAATAAGGGTGGATTGATGTAGGATTCAATGAAACTGAGGTGAGGAAATGGCAGACAAGGATGGGAAAACAGAGCTACCCAGTGCCAAACGATTGCGGGATGCCCGCAAAAGAGGTGAGGTACCGAAAACCCAGGAGTTGACGGCGGCGGTGTCCTTGTTGGTTTTTTCTTTTTTGCTGCTGTCATTGTGGCAATTTTTTGCCGAAACTTTCTTACCCTACTTTTCCCGGAGTTTCTCGCAATTAGCGAATTATCAAAACAGCTTCACTGAGTTGTCTAAAATTGGGATTCAGAGTATCTTGCTATTGCTGCTTTTATGCGCACCCGTCTTTCTAGTGGGGTATGGTATCGCACTTGTGACCAATTATGCGCAAGTTGGTTTGCTGTTTTCAGGTAAGCCCTTGAAGCCAGATGTCAAAAAACTCAATCCATTGAATAGCATCAAACAGCAATTTAGTACCCGTTCCCTCGCGAATTTGGCAAAAACATTGGCGAAATTTGGCATTGTCGTTTATCTTTGCTGGCGGCAATTCGTTGCAGCGGTCCCAGTCTTATTGGGGCTAAGTGAGATCGGTCTTCAAAAAACCATTTATTTTATGATTTTACGCACGAAAGCGTTGTTTTTCCAAATTTCCTTGTTTTTAGTTGTATTGGCTTTAGCAGATTATGCCTATCAAAGGTACAGTCATCGCAAAGGGTTGAAGATGACCAAACAAGAAGTCAAAGAAGAATTCAAACAAATGGAAGGCGATCCGCAAGTCAAAGCGCAACGGAAAGCCAAGTACCGCTCAATGACCCAAAATAGTATCGCCAGTGTCAAGGAAGCGACTGTCCTGATCACCAATCCGACCCATTTTGCGATCGCTATTCGCTACGATGCGGAAAATGAAGCAGTTCCGCGGGTATTGGCCAAAGGCACAGATGAATTGGCACAGCGGATGAAAGAAGAAGCGCGGAAAGCCAATATTCCTCAGATTGAAAATCGGACTGTGGCGCGCGCATTGTATAAACAAGTCTCACCAGGAGATTTGATTCCAGTGGCATTGTATGAAGCGATTGCTGAGATTATTGCGCTAGTTTATCAATTAGAAGAAGAACAACAAGGGAAGATATAGAGCATACAGGAGGAAGTAAGATGAACGAGGTTGCCGAAAAACCGAAAAAAGGCTTAGGGGTCGCCGATATTTTGATTTCAGTCATTGTACTGGGCATCATCGGCTTGATCATTATTCCTTTGCCAGCAGCCTTGCTGGATCTATTGATCATTATCAATATAACGATCGCAATCAATATTTTGCTGATCACATTATTCACACGTTCAGTCTTGGAGTTCGCAACATTTCCGACCCTGCTCTTGATCACAACCATGTTTCGCTTAGGGTTGAATTTGTCTTCTACCCGTTTGATATTGACGCAAGGCAATGGCGGACATGTGATTGATGCCTTTGCCAATGTAGTAGCTGGCAGCAATTATATCGTCGGGATCATTTTGTTTGTCATTATTATGGTTGTTCAATTGGTGGTAGTGACCAATGGTGCTGGCCGAGTTTCTGAAGTTACGGCTCGATTTACACTGGATGCGATGCCTGGTAAACAAATGGCCATCGATTCTGATTTGAATGCGGGATTGATCACGGAAGCAGATGCCCGCAAACGCCGGAAAGATCTGCAAAGAGAAGCAGACTTTTTTGGTTCAATGGATGGAGCCAGCAAGTTTGTCAAAGGGGATGCGATTGCAGGTATTTTGATCACAGTGATTAATTTGCTTGGCGGTGCGATCATCTTTTCAATGGCTGGTCAGCTGACGATTATGGAAGCTTTTGCTCAATTCGGTAAATTGGCGATTGGCGATGGTTTGGTCAGTTCGATTCCTTCCTTATTGATTTCGATTGCCTCAGGGGTCATTGTGACCCGCTCTGACAATGACAGTTCTTTCGGTTTGGATATTGCAGCAGACGTCATGCGCAATCCGCAACTGTTTAGAATCGTTGGTGGAATCTTATTCGTCTTAGCGCTAGTGCCCGGGTTCCCATTCTTCTATTTTGCCTTGGTTGGTGTCTTGTTGTTTGCCGCAAGTTTCTTTGTGACGCAAAAGGAAGAGAAACAACGGGTCGAACAAAAGCAATGGGCGCAAAAACTGGCATTGGAGCGCAAAAAAGAAGCCCAAGAAGAGGACGATTCTGTCGCTTCCTTCCAAGTGGAGCCGATTTCGATTGAGATTGGCTATGGGTTGATTCCAATCGTCGATAGTTCCATCGACAATAGTCTGATGAATCGAATCGTGTCCATCCGCAAACAAAGCGCCCGAGAGTTGGGTATTTTGGTCAGCCCCGTTCGGATCAGAGATAATTTATATCTAGATGCCAATGACTATGTCATCAAAATTCGGGGCAATGAAGTCGGACGCGGTGATATTTATCCAAACAAAATCATGGTGATCAGCCCCAACGAAGAGCCTTTTCCTTTCCAAGGAATCGCCACCAAAGAGCCAGCCTTTCATTTGGATGCTATGTGGATCGATGAGCATGACCGGGAAATGGCGGATCTGCAAGGATTTACGATTATTGAACCATTAACGGTCATTGCGACGCATTTGAAAGAAATTATTTATGCCCACGCACCAGAACTATTGGGCAGACAAGAAGTCAAGAAGCTGCTGGAAGGGATCAAAGAGCAATACAATGTGGTGATCGATGAGTTGATCCCGGATATTTTGCGCTTAGGGGAAGTGCAAAAAGTGTTGCAAAATCTCTTAGAAGAACAGATCCCAATCAATGATCTAGCAACCATTTTAGAAACCTTGGCGGATTATGGGATGGTTTCGAAAGATATTGAAATCTTGACTGAATATGTGCGGCAAGCGTTGAAGCGAACGATTGCGGCAAAATATGCCCAAGATCAAGTCGTTCAAGTTGCAGTCATTCAACCAAAACTGGAAGAAACGATTGCCCAAAGCATTCAAAAAACAGCGACAGGTTCCTATCCGGTATTGAAACCAGACACTGTGACTAAGATTTTGGACTCGATCAATACGATCCAACATGCGGCTATTGCGCAAAATATCAGTTTTGTGATTTTGGCTTCGCCAAAGATCAGATTATCTTTCAAAAAAATGATTGCCTTCAATTTTCCTGATGTGGCGGTCTTATCGTTGAACGAAATTCCCAACGAAGTGGCAATTGAAACCGTCGGAAGTATCGAAATTTAGACCGCTAGTCGAAGAAAGGAGTGTAGCCTGTGTACGAAGTAGATCGTGAAGCAGAGATCATCAAATACTTGCCCTTAGTTGAGCGCGTCGTTCAAAGACTGTCGATCAAGACCGCTGATTACGAGCAAGGTGATCTTTACAATATTGGTGTGATTGGCTTGATGGATGCACTGCATAAATTCGATGCCAGCAAAAAAGTGCCCTTTGAAAGTTATGCTGCGATCCGCATCAAAGGCGCAATCATTGATGAAGTCCGCAAACATGCCAAAATCTCTCGCTATAAAATGGCAGCGGTCAATCAGTTTTATCAAGCACGGCAAGAACTAGAACAACAGTATAAACGAGAAGCTACGGATGCTGAAATCAGCAAAAAATTAGGCATCAATCGCAGCCAACTGGCGGATATTTATGAGAGTCTACACTTTTTAGCCAGTGTATCTTTGGAAGATACTTTGTTTGCGTATCAAGAAGAAGGGCTAACCTTAAAAGACATGATCAGTGATCAAGATGCGGAGCATGTTGAAGATACGTTGGTAAAAGCCGAACAAAAGGCAGCATTGGTCGCTTGCATCAAGCGGTTAGGAGAAAGAGAACAGCTAGTTCTCAGTCTGTATTATACAGAAGAGCTGACATTAAAAGAAATCGCCGAAATATTGGAAGTATCGGTTCCGCGGGTCTCACAGATCCATGGGAAAACGATTGCCAAATTAAGGGGATTGATCGAGGAGGAACTTGCATGATCCGTGGACTAGATATTATTTCTCGCAATATGGCTATTTTACAAAAAAGACAGGAAACAACGAGCGGCAACATCGCCAATGTCAACACAACCGGCTACCAAGCCAAACAACTTTTTCAATCCACATTGGCAGAAGTCGGTTTACATAATTATCAAGGCGGCAGCGAGGCTGATACCCGGCAAGATATTGGCGGTTTAGCGTTAGGCAACCAATTGTCAGGATCCGCCATCGATCAAAGCCAAGGACCTTTGAAAGAAACTGGCAATCAAACGGATTTTGCGCTGCAATCAGCAGGGTATTTTGTGGTCCGCAATCAAGCAGGAGAACAACTGTACACTAGAAATGGCGACTTTACTGTCAATCAACAAAATCAATTGGTGACCCAAGAAGGCTATACAGTCATAGGAGCAAATGGACAAGCTATTGATGCAGCGGGGACTGCTGATTTTCAAATCAGGGCCTTTGATCAAGAGACATTGACCAGTGATGGACAGAACTATCTGATGAGTACTGCAGCCGGTACGCTGGTGGCTGAACCAAACCTCCAACAAGGCTATTTGGAGCAAGCCAATATCTCAGTATCTGACGAGATGGTCGCCATGATCCAGACCTCTCGTGAATTTGAAGCCAACCAGAAAGTGTTGAGTTCCACCAATCAAACGCTGCAAAAAGCAGTCAATGAATTAGGAAAGATTTGAGGATGATACGATGACGATCAATGGGACATTACAAATCAGTCGTTCAGGACTTAAAAGCTTACAAACCAATTTGGATAATACGGCCAACAATATCGCCAATGTCAATACGACGGGTTATCAAGCACAAACCACCCATTTTCAAGGGTTGATAGATAATGCACTAGGCGCTGAAGAAGCACTATTTACCGGGAATATTGATGACTATCAGACCTCTGCAGGGTCAGCAGCCACCACTACGACCAGTTTTGCGCAAGGCAATTTGACAAGCAGTGCACAACCTTTAGATGTAGCCATTCAAGGGTCGGGTTTCTTCGGTGTCCAAGCCGATGGCCAACTGTTGTTGACGCGGGCCGGCAGTTTCCACCTTAGCGACACCAAACAATTGGTGAATAGCCAAGGTTATCCAGTGGCCATGACAACGACGGTCGCTAATGGGCAATGGCCATCGGCGGATCAAATCCAAATCAGCACCAATGGGCAGCTTACGACGGAACAAAATGGCCAAACGGTGGTTTTGGGCCAATTGACGCTATATCAACCGCAAAACACAGATGCGTTACAGCCGATGGGAGATCAACTGTATCAAGCAACAGGCCAGACCCTCATGACCTCTCAGACGACACCAGATATTTTCGGTACGATCAACCAATTTCAGTTGGAGGACGCCAATGTGGATCTGGCTGGGTCCATGACAGAATTATTGACGACACAACGGGCTTACGCCTTGAACACAAAAGCCATGCAGACAACAGATGATATGTGGGCGGTCGTGAACCGCTTTACCGATTAAAGGAGAAGAAGGATGATTCGCTTAACTAAAGTCAGCAAACAATTCAAGAATGGGACTTGGGGATTGATGGATATTTCAATGTCGATCCCACAAGGTGAATTTATCTATGTTGTTGGTCCGAGCGGCGCCGGTAAATCGACATTGTTCAAACTGCTGCTGAAAGAAGAGGAGTCATCAACAGGGGCGATCCAGATTGGCAATGTTCTGTTATCACAAGTCAAAGAACGCCAGCTCTATATGATTCGGCGTCAAGTTGGCGTGATTGGACAGGAAGATTTGCTCCTGCCATATCTGACGAGTGCCCAAAATGTCGACTACGCGTTGCGTGTTCTGGGCCTTTCAAGAAAAATCAGGCAGGAAAAAACCACCAAAGCACTAGCGTTGGTGGGCATGCTCCCGTATAAAGACCGTCTGCCGGAAGAATTATCTGCCGGACAGCGCAAAAAAATTGCCATTGCCCGTGCGATTGTGACTGACCCTGCTGTTTTGATCGCGGATGAGCCTACTGGCAACTTAGATGTTAAATCCGCTGTCGAGATCATGAAGCTGTTTTTGCGCATCAATCAACTGGGAACGACTGTTTTATTGGCTACCCATGACAGTACAATGGTCAATTCAGTCCGCAACCGTGTCTTAGAATTCAACAATGGCCGCTTGGTCCGTGACGAGCAGCAAGGTGGCTATACAAAATATGCAGACCCAAAAGATACATATGTCTGGTAAGACAGCTTAACTTTTCTGGCAAATGATCCGATTAAGGAACTAGAAGATTGTTTTCATAATCGGATCAAGAGGGAGTGAAACATGGGGTATCAAGTGAAGAGCGAATCTTGATAAAACCAATACCACAACTGCGTAGTTTGCAAAGGAAAGGATACTGTCATGAAGAAAAAGATACAAACTGCCATCAAAAAAATCCGCCTCGCTGCACTGATTCCTATCGGATTCACGTTGCTGGTGTTGCTGGGCTGTTACTTTTTTGTCATCCATGGACATGGAGATGCACAAATCGCCAGAAGTTTCATCCTATTTTCAGTTATCGTCCTGTTATTAGAAATCATCTTGCTGGTAGCGATGGCTTATCTCATCAAAAAACAAGCAACTAGCGGAATGGACACCCTCTTATCCGAACTAGAAACTGTGAGTTCAGGGGATCTTTCGCATATCGAAGACATTGGCACTGACGATCAAACATCGACCTTTGGCCAAGTACAAAATCGATTTCAAGGTGTTTTGAATACGTTCAAAGCAGTTATCGTTGGGATGCATGAAGAAAGCAGTCGAATGGGAAAAATGGTGGGGGATTTGACAAGTACATCAAAAAATGCCAAAAACTCCATTGAAAATGTGCGTCAGACAATGAATGCCATTGCGGATGCCACCAGTTCACAAGCGTCGGAAGCAGAACAAACGTCTTTCGATATGGATGATTTGGCGTTGAGCATCGAAGAGATCCACAAAGAGATCGAATTGATGAACGGCTACGTTGGACAATCACAAAATAGCAATATCCATAACTCAGAAATGATGTTCCATGTCTTTGAAAGCTGGGAAATCGAGCGCCAAAACCAAGCAGAATTGGTTGAAGGCATGAATGACATGAATGAAGATATCCAAAGTATCGGAAAAATCGTCCAATTGATCAACAATATTTCAGATCAAACCAATTTGTTGGCTTTGAATGCGTCCATCGAAGCCGCTCGGGCGGGAGAAGCTGGCCGCGGGTTTGCCATTGTCGCTGAAGAAGTACGTAGTTTGGCAGAACAAAGCAGTCAATCGACAAAGAGTATTCGCAGTATCATCGAAGCGATTCGCAAGAAATCAGAAAAAGTCGTTTCTGCTGTAACAGAATCCTTTGAAGGCGGCGAAAAGCAAACCAATAATATCAACAAAGCCATCGAATCTGCCAATGAAATATCGGATGTTGTGGAAAAATTAGTGTCAAGTATTCAAGCAGTAGAAGCCCACATCACGGGAATCGTTGAGAAAAAGGATATGGTTCAAGTATCCGTCAGCAATATCTCGGCAGCTGTTTCAGAAACTTCGGCCGGCACCCAAGAGGTGACTGCCAACTTAGAAGATTTCTATTTGGTGGTAGAAGAATTTGAACAAAACGTCCAAGAAATCGAAACGATTGCGACGATTCTAAAATTCCAAGTAGATAGTTTTACATTTTGACGAAGGGAGTAATGGCTAAGATGGAGCAATATGTGATATTCAAAAGTCATCAACAGCTTTTTGCCATTGAGATCCAACATGTGGTGCGGGTCGTTGAAGCAAGTACATTCACCCCGTTGCCTGAAGTTGCTGATTTTGTCTTGGGTGTGCAATCAATTGAATCTGCGATGGTACCGATCATTGACGCCCGCAAGAAGTTATTCCACTCCTTCACCGCAGACTCCGGACAAAATGTCATTCTCTTATGTCAGTGGAAAGACAAGTCAATTGGTCTTTATGTCGAGGAAATCGTGGGTATCCAGCCGTTGTCAGAAACCGAGAATCAGCAAGATCTTGCAGTGACTGGATTGAAACAAGATTATGTCACAGCTTTTCTACAGAAAGAAGATGCCTTAGTGCTGGCATTAGATTTAGATTTTCTCTTCAGCTATGAAGAAGAAGCAGCATTGCTGGCAGGCATCAATGCTTACCGGGATGATGACGATGGCGCAAATGCTGACGACGAGTGAAGAAGTCCATGTGGGCATCTCTGAGTATAAAATTGCCGCCGCACCAGCAAAGCTCATGACTGTCGGTCTAGGTTCTTGTATCGGCACGATCGTTTATGACCGTCAAAATCAGATTGGCGGCTTAAGTCATATCATGTTGCCAGATAGTCAACCCTTCGCGCATCGACAGACGGTCAAAATCGAGAAATTCGCTGATTTAGCCTTGCCGGCGATGGTGGCGGAACTCAAACGGCTGCTGCCAGACGCCAAACTGAAAGCAAAGATTGTTGGCGGCGCCAATATGTTTGCTTTTAAACATATCCAAGAAACAGAAACGATCGGCGAAAGAAATATTGCCGCTGTCGAAGGGATTCTGGCCCAATTGGGCATCCCGATCGTCGGAAAACATGTCGGTGGTTCAGCTGGCAGAACAATGATCGTTGATTTACGAGATTTCCAGACGGTGGTTCGTCAAGCAAACAAGGAAATCGTTTATTTATAAAAGGAGTACGTCAAAATGAAAAAAGTGATGATCGTCGATGATTCGGCATTTATGCGCAAAGTGGTGACGGATCTATTGCATCAAATGCCAGATGTTGAAGTAGCAGCTGCTGCCCGAAATGGCAAACAAGCCCTTGATTTCCTGGCCAAAGAATCCTTCGATTTGGTGGTCATGGATGTAGAAATGCCAGTCATGAATGGATTGGATACCTTGAAGGCGATCAAATCCAGTTCAAGTACGCCAGTGATCATGCTGAGTGCCTCAAGCAATCAAGAAACGACGATTGAAGCATTGGCGCTAGGTGCCCGTGACTTTGTGGAAAAGCCCCTCAATTTATCGACCATCCAAGCGGAATGGATCGAGGAATTTCATCAAAAGATCGCGTCGATCGATCAACCGCTGATTGCGACACCAGCCAGATCTACCGCAGCTATGACCAAATTGACACCGCATCAACTGCCTACGGCTTTGCAGGCGTTGGTGATTGGTGCTTCTACCGGCGGGCCGCGGGCGCTGCTAGGGATCATTCGGCAATTGCCTGCTCGGCTGCGCTGTCCGATTTTTATCGTTCAGCATATGCCGGCTGGGTTCACTGCATCATTTGCCAAACGGTTAGATACTGAAACCCAGACCCCCGTCCATGAGGTCGTAGATGGCATGCCGATCACCAATCACATTTATCTATGTCCTGGGGATTATCACATGACGATCCAACAAGGGCGTTTATACCTAAATCAAGAGCCAAAACTACACGGTACGCGTCCGGCAGTGGACTTTCTGTTTCACTCAGCAGCCCGCGCGTACCCCCAGCAATTGGCGGCAGTGGTTTTGACCGGCATGGGAAAAGACGGAACAGCAGGCTTGCGCAGTATTCAAGAAGTAGGCGGCTATACGATCGTTCAAGACAAAGAGAGCTGTACAGTCTTCGGCATGCCCCGGTATGCCATAGAACAAGGGGTGGTTGATGAGGTCTTGCCTTTATCAAGCATTGAAACAAAAATTGCACAGATGGTTAGGTGAAATGATGGATACTGAATTTTCCTTATTCAATACATGGGTCGAACAGACATTAGGGATTCGATTGGCGGATTACAAAGAAAATCAAATGCAGCGTCGTATCTTGACGATCATGGCCCATAGCGGCGCCAACAATTTACAAGAGTATCAGCAGTTGATCGTCGCAGATCCAACAGTTAAAGCGGCCTTTTTATCCCATATCACGATCAACGTGACAGAATTTTACCGCAATAAAGTCTTATTTGATGCTTTCGAGCGGATTTTGACTACGCAGATCCTGCCTGCCAACACCAGTCCAAAAATTTGGAGTGCGGCTTGCTCAATTGGTGCGGAACCTTACACGATCGCGATGATCTTAGCGAAAAAACAAGTAACAACTGCCAATGTATTGGCAACAGATATCGATACAGTGATTTTGAACAAAGCCAAACAAGGCATCTATCGAGCGCATGAATTGCGGAATGTTCCGGCGGAAGAATTGGAACGCTATTTTACCCCCATGGAAAAAAATCAATTTCAAATCAAGCCGGCGCTAAAGCGGCAGATTCTTTTCAAGCAGCATGACTTGTTGAAAGACCGTTATGAACGCAATGTTGATGTCATTGTCTGCCGAAATGTCACGATCTACTTCAAAAGTGATGCCCGCGATACCGTCTACCAGAAGCTCAGCGATGCATTGGTACCAGGAGGTATCTTGTTTACAGGTGCAACCGAAACGATCAATTTTGCTGAAAATTTTGGCTTGAAGAAAATCGATTCATTCATTTACCAGAAAATATAACTTCGAAAAGGAGGGATCTGATTGGACGACAATAGTGTTTACCGAACGCTGTTTTTTGAAGAAACCGATGATCATTTGACTCAGTTGAATGACCATGTGCTATTGCTAGAAAGCAACCCGCAAGATATGGATCTATTAAATGACATTTTTCGTTCAGCCCATACGTTAAAAGGGATGGCAGCTACAATGGGCTATGATGTCATGACACAGCTGACGCATAAAATGGAAAATATTTTCGATTTATTCAAGACAGGTGCGCTGCCTGTCACAAATCAAGGGATATCGCTGATATTCAAGTGTCTAGATCGCTTATCTGAATTGGTAGAAGATTTGCGGGAAGAACGCACACTGCAGCCTGCGCAAATTACTGATTTGCTGCAAGAGCTGGATCAAGTGGAGCAGGGATCAACCGGAATGGCTGCTGTAACGGGCGCTAAGGATCTTACACCAGCATCGCAGCAAATGCTGCAGCCGCAGCTAGACAGGATCGATGAATCAGACCGCTATGTCATCGAACAAGCCGTCGCAGATGGCTACCATGCACTGCAAATCGCTGTACGCTTAGATGAACAGTCGTTGTTGAAAGGACCAAGAGCCTTTTTGATCATGGAAAAATTAGGTCAGGCTGGGGATATCCTTTACACGAATCCCGATGCGCAAACAATCGAAGAAGGAGCCTTTGCTTCTGATTTTTCCCTCATCTTTTTGACCCAGCTGTCTGAAGCTGAGATTGAAAAGAATATCGCCAGCAACAGTGAGATCGCGTCTTTCTTGGTCGAACCCTATGCTGCCAAGAAGGTACAAGATACGGCCGTTTCTATCGCAGCGACTGAGCCGAATGCAGTGGCGCCACAAGCCAGCAGATCAACAGCGGCAGCCCATTCAACAGCCAGCAATCAATCGATTCGGGTCGATTTGCATCGACTAGATTCATTTTTAGATTTGGTGTCTGAGTTGGTGGTCTATCGGAATCAATTGGAAGATGTCAGTGAGCGAGAACAGTTGGAAGCTGTAAAAGAACCACTAGAACATGTATCTCGTTTGACCTCCGAGCTGCAAGATTTGGTATTGCGCATCCGCATGCAGCAGGTCAATGTGGTCTTTAGCCGATTCCCACGCATGGTACGAGATCTATCCAATGAATTGCAAAAAGAAATGGATTTGGTGATCGAAGGGGAGGAAACGGAACTAGACAAAACGGTGGTTTCTGAACTAAGCGAACCACTGGTGCATTTACTTCGAAATTCCGTCGATCACGGCATCGAATCGCCAGCTGAACGAGAAGCATTAGGGAAACCGCGGAAAGGAACGATCCGCTTGGCAGCTTCTCAGGAAGGCAATCGCGTGATGATCACGTTAGAAGATGACGGGAAAGGTTTGGATCCACAAGTGATCAAAGCCAGTGCAGAGAAAAAAGGCTTGGCTACTGCAGGTCTTTCAGATGAAGAACTACAACAATTGATTTTTCATCCCGGATTTTCTACAGCCCAAGCGGTCACGAATATCTCTGGCCGGGGTGTTGGCATGGATGCCGTTCAATCAAAGATCACACAACTAGGCGGCACGATCGATATGAAGAGCCAACCGAATCAAGGGACCCAGTTTTTGATCAAATTGCCATTGACCTTGTCGATCATCCAAGCATTGATGGTTCGTGTTGGCCAAGAGGTCTTTGCGATCCCGTTGAACTTAGTCGAGCGGGTGGTCATGATCCAAGAAAGCGACTTGATCCATACCGTATCAGATGAGGTCTATCGTTATCAGGAAGAACTGATTCCAATCGTGCGCACAGATAGTTTGTTGGGCATCAAAGGAGATCAAGTGGAAAAGAAATTTGCGATCATTGTCAACAATGAGCAGCAATTCCATGGTATTTTAGCGGATGAACTCATTGGGCAACAAGAGATTGTCATCAAAAAAATCGATCCTCTGTTGCAAAAACTCAATCGTTACCAAGGGGCAACGATACTCGGGGATGGCTCTATTGCATTGATTTTGGATATTCATGCAATTTGTCAAGAAAAAGTGGTGGACACACGATGAGATACGATGCACTGCAAGTTGATGCGTTACGAGAAATGATCAATATTGGCGGCGGACATGCCGCGACGAGTCTATCTAAAATGGTGGAACAGCCCATCGATATGCGGGTGCCGGAAGTAACGGTGTTGTCCTATGAGGCGCTTTATCAGCAGATCATTGCTGAAGACCAAGAGGTGCATGTGGGGATCAGCCAAATCGAAGGCGCATTTGAAGGGATCTTATTGTTCGTGCTGTCCGAAGCCGCGGTGGCAAAACTGCAGCAGTTGATGATCCAAGGTCCGGTGTCGCCAGAAGTCAAGCAATCCATGATCAATGAAGTGACCAACATCATCACCAATTCTTTCTTGATGGCCGTCAGTCAATTGCTGGAAGTAGAGCTGACAGCGTCTCTTCCACAAGCCCACTATGACTTCTTTGGTTCAGTGATCAGTTCATTATATCTGGCCATGAATCAATATGATGATCAAGTGATGGTGATCAGAAATGAATTTATCTATGCCGAAGAAACATTAGACGCATCCCTGTTTCTGATTCCGGAAACCGGTGTACTAGAACGAATTTTTCAATCTTTAGGAATTTGAGAGGAGCACATACAATGTCAAAAAAAGTATTGATCGTTGATGACGCAGTTTTTATGCGGATGAAATTAAAGGATATCTTAGAAAAGAACGGCTATGAAGTGGTGGGAGAAGCCCAAAATGGCCAAGAAGCATTTGAAAAATATCAAGCGACTGCACCTGATTTGGTGACGATGGATATCACGATGCCGGAAGTAGATGGTTTAGAAGCATTGAAATTGATCCGTACCTTTGATGCCAGCGCGAAAGTTGTGATGTGCAGTGCGATGGGGCAACAAGGCATGGTTATGGATGCCATTCGCGCAGGAGCTGTCGATTTTATCGTTAAACCTTTTGATACAGACCGCGTGATCACAGCCATCGATAAGGCATTCGCGTAGCCAAGGAGGGGTATATCATGCAAATGATCCTGTTCAAAATGGACCAGCAGCATTATTTGATCTCTGCCGATACTGTCGAGGAAGTGATCGATGCGCCGACATTTACCCCTGTGCCGCTGGCACCAAAATGGGTGAAAGGCTTGATCAATCTGCGGGGATCCGTTGTAACGGTCATCCGTTTGGCAGAGTTGATCCCAATCACAAAGCCAAGATACGAAAGAAATGTGTTGATCATGAAAAAAGCAGATGAACGTAAAGGTGTTTTAGTTGAAGAAGTGATCGAAGTGATCGACGTCTTGCCAGAAGCCATCCAATTGAGCAAACAAGAGGCTGCTTATTCAGCTGGCATCGTGTCATTGGGTGAATCTGTAGCAAGTGTCATCAGCATCGATCAGATGATTTTTTAAAAATGGGGGATTAATGTGGATCAGGTATTGACGCAGCAAGAGATTGATTTATTGTTGAATGCGATGAGCACCGGCGAGATCGATCAGGAGATCATTGAAATAGAAGATAGACAGCCAAAAGTGAAAGCCTATGATTTTCGGCGGCCAACGAAATTATCGAAAGAATACGTCAATACCCTGCACATGATCTTCGAAGATTTTTCGAAACTCAGCAGCAGCATGTTGTCTACCCAGTTACGGACGAACGTATCTTTACAACTTGCGGCGATCGAACAAGTCAGTTACGACGAATTTATCCATTCGATCCCGAAGTTTACTTTGTTAGGGCTGTTTCATTCACAACCTTTAAGCGGCTTGCAGTTGATCGAACTCAATCCGCAACTGTGTATGCTTTTAGTAGAATTGCTTTGCGGTGGCTTAGATGTTTATCAAAACAAGCCGATTGAGATGGATCTAGGCGACAAAAAGAGTTTTACCGATATCGAAACGGCTATTTTAGAAGAAGTCGTTGCCCAATTTGTGCAAGTTTATCAAAATGTTTGGCATGATATCGTCGCGTTGGATTCCGTTTTGGATGGATTAGACACCAACCCGCAATTGCTGCAAAACATGTCACCCAATGAACCGGTTGTGCTGGTGACTTTTACCATGAAAATTTTTGATGTCAAACATTTTATCAATCTTTGTGTGCCCTACGTGTTCTTTGAAGGCATTATCGACAAGCTGAGTTTCCGCAATTGGTTTGACAGCAATCAGCCCGTCAGCCAAGAAGACAGCCTCGAATTGCAGCGGAGTTTGAATGGAGTAGGCTTGAATGTGGAAGTGTTATTGGGACATGCCCAGATGCGCTTATCCGAGTTTATCCACTTAGAAGCAGGGGACGTGATCCAACTGAACAAAAAAATCAGTGAGCCATTAGATACATATATTGACGGCAAACCTTTTTTTAGGGCCAAACCAGGTCAGCAAAACGAGCGCTTAGCCATTGAATTACTAGACAAGTTAGAAGAGGAGCAAGAATAATGAGTGAAAGTTTGACCCAAGCAGAGATCGATGCCTTGTTGAGCCAAAGTGCGCCAACACAACCAGCCGGTCTTGAAGAACAAGTAAAAGTTGATATTATCGGTGAAGTCGGCAATATTTCGATGTCCCAAGCGGCCACCACCTTGTCCTCGATCTTAGACCGTCGCGTCAGTATCACGACACCTCGGGTAGCGAAAATCAAATTTGGTGAAGTTTTGCAAGATTTGACCGCACCGAAAGTGGCGACCACTGTTGAGTTTAAAGAAGGATTGCTGGGGAGCAATTTGATGCTGCTGGAAGTCAAAGATGCCATTGTGATCGCCGACTTGATGATGGGCGGGACAGGCGAAACAGCCAACACACAATTTACTGAATTAGAGTTAAGTGCTGTGGCTGAAGCGATGAACCAAATGATTGGGACTGCCTCTACATCAATGGCGACGATGATCAGCCGGAAAGTCGATATCTTGCCACCAATCGTCAAATTATGGGAAACACCCGCCAATATTGAATATGCGGCTATCGACGCCGAAGAAGAAATCTATTGCATTTCATTTTCGCTGCGTGTTGAAGGGTTGATCGAAAGTGAAATCATGCAAATTTTCACGGACCATGTCGTCAATGATATCGCCGATGCGATGCTATCGGATAAGGCCACTGTTGTTACACGTGAAACACCAGTTGAAGAAACACCAGCAGCACCCGTTACACCTCAAGCAGCACAGATAACAGAGAAAGCACAAGTTGAAGTCAGCAAGCCAGCTTTCCAAACCCTTGCAACAAAATCCGTCAATGAGGGGGACAATTTAGACTTGATTTTAGATGTCCCACTTGATTTGAGTGTGATTTTGGGCCGCAGCAAAAAATCGATCAAGGAAATTTTATCTTTCAATACCGGTTCCGTGATTGAATTAGACAAGTTGACGGACGAACCATTAGAAATCTTATTGAATGGCAAATTGATCGCTACCGGTGAAGTTGTCGTGATCAATGAAAACTTTGGTGTTCGGATCACCAATATTCTTTCCCAAAAACAACGGATCCATAATTTACATTAATTTGTACAAAACACAAAAAAGTGAAACAAAATGGTTTAACTTTTTTGTGTTTTGTCCGATAGTATAGGGTAGAAGAACGAGAACGGAGGAGAATCTATGAAAATCGAAAGAGGTTATGCCGAATATACCGACAAAGCCATCCAAAGAGATGCTGTCAAACAAAGCAAACCAGCCACCGCAGAAGTCAAGAAGACTGTCGATGTTCAATTATCCGAAACAGCCCAAGCGATGCAAAAAAGTGCCAGCCAAGAAACCAGTCGCAGTGCCAGGGTCGCTGAATTGAAACAAGCAATCAAAGCTGGGACCTATCAAGTTTCAGCCGAAAAAATTGCTGACAACATGTTGGCGCAAGACAAGCAGGTTGATTAGATGAATAGTCGTGAATTTGAACGCCAACTGCAGCAGTTTTCACGACTGCTCAAAAAAGAAAAAGATATTTTGATCAAAAATCAAGCAGCCCAATTGTCAGGACTGGTTGAGAAAAAATCAGCATTTGTACCGATTTTATCTAGTTATGAAGGAGAAATCACAGCAACCATTCAAACGTTGGTAGCGGATATCCAAATCCAGCAACAGGAGAATCTATTGTTGACGCAACAAGCTATCAGTTTTCAAACAGTGTTGATGGAAGCTGTGAAAGACAATATCAAAACACCCGCCAATACCTATTCAAAATATCAAACCAAACCAAGCGTTTCCACCGCAATCATTGACCAAGATATGTAAGGAGTAGAAAGATGACAGGATTATTTGGTACTTTAGGGACAGCCACACGGGGGATGACCGCCAACCAAACAGCGCTGCAAACGACCAGTCACAATATTGCCAATACCAATACAGACGGCTACTCACGACAAAGGGTCAATCTGCAAGCGGAAGCTTCGTATAATATCGCGGGTGTCGGCAGTATTGGCATGGGCGTTAAAGTCGGCAGCGTCGAACGCATCGTCGATGACTTCGTGATTGGCCAAGTGCGTAATGCCTATTCCAACTATACATATTATGAACAAAAAGCAGATATCTTAGGACAATTAGAAAGCATCATGAATGAACCCTCAGACAATGGATTGTCTAGCCAGTTGGCGACAATGTTTGATTCGTGGACATCATTGGCCAATAATCCCGAATTGGACACAGCCAAAACATTGGTATTAGAGAATAGCAGTACATTTGCTGATACGGTCAACCAAATGGCAACTCAAATGACGCAATTACAGAGTGATACGATGGACACGATCGAAAAATCGGTCCTAGATTTCAACGAAAAAGTCAAAGCCCTGCAATCGCTGAATGAGCAAATCTATGGCTTAACGACGAGCGGGGGAACGCCCAATGATTTATTGGATACGCGTGATAGCTTATTGAAGGACCTCTCCGGATTAGCAGGTATCGAAACAACGACCGATGTCTACGGTCGCGGCTTTGTTTCAATCAGCGGGCAAACGATTTTAAATGCAGATACCCGCAATACCTTGAGTGTCGTCGTCGGTCAATCTGATACAGGGGCCGTGGTATCGAAAGATGGCAATCCATTAAATCCTTCGGAAACCATCAGTGGCACCTATCCAGTCGGGACAGTGTTGTTGAGTGAGGCGTCAAACACAGGAACAACTTATCGGGAACTACCGATCAAGGAAGGCGCGATTGGCGGATTGCAGGCTTCAGCCACTGAAATCAGCAGCCGCCTCAATGAGTTGAACCAATTCACGACCACAATTGCCCAAGCCATGAATATGGTCTTTACTGGCGGTGCGTCAAGTACCAGCGGCTTATTTGACTTAAGTACCGACGACACCGGCACGGCCACTACGATCCGTGTCAGCCAATCCTTGTTGGACAATCCAAGCCTAGTCAAAGCCGGGATGACAGACGCTGCGGGAGATGGCACTTTGGCTGCTGCCATGGCGAAATTAAGCACCACCAAACTAGATTTCCCTCTTTCTGAAACAACGCTGGCGTCCTTTGATGCAGCAACATTGACCTTCAGCAATGCAACATCAGGAATGACAGTCAATAGCTACTTCAATAGTATCGTGACCAAGAATGGAATCTCAAAACAGCAAGCCGACAACACAGCCAGTGCACAGTTGTCCTTGCTGAACCAATTAGAATACAAGAACCAATCTGTATCTGGCGTGTCGATCAACGAAGAGATGTCAGATGTGATTCGCTTTCAACAAGGATTCCAAGCCAATGCGCGGCTCATTTCAGTGGTTTCTGAAATGCTAGATACCTTGATCAACCGGACAGGAGTGTAACATCATGCGTATTTCAAATAATATTACCTATAGTGATTTCATGCGAAATCTAAGCACCAATGCCTCTAAAGTCCAAACGACCTTGAATCAGATCTCTAGCATGAAAGAAGTCAGTAAATCCTCGGATAATCCACTGCTGGTGTCGAAAATCATGGATCTCAATGTGTCATTGAGCAAAAATGAAACCTACAGCAATACGATCGCCGATAGCATCTCCTGGACAAAAGCGCAAGATGCAACGTTAGACAGTGTCAGTACCTCGATGTTGCGGATCCGTTCGTTGATTCAGTCTTCAGCGAATGCCACGGCTGGCAGTGATGAGTTAAAAGCCAACCAGTCTGAGATCGAACAAGAAATCAGTGGTATCGTCGAATCCTTGAATACCAATTTTGATGGACGCTATCTATTCAGTGGCACCAACACCACAACTGCCCCCTTTGAAGTGATCAAAGACAATGATGCCATCGTTGGCATCAAATATAACGGCACCAGTCAAGATTTGCCACGAGAAATTGCCAGTGGTGTGTCAGTGAATCTGATGGCAGACGGCGGTCGACTGATGAACGAAACCGGTACGGCAACAGATCCTGAAAACTTGAGCACCTATTTCAATGACTTACTGTCTGCATTACGCAGCGATGATAAGGATGCCCTTAGCGGCGATTTATTGGCAGCCCACGATACGTATGCCAATAACATTGTCAACGTCCGTGCCCAAATCGGCACATTGTATAATCGGCTGGAGGCCGCCGCAGATCGGAATGAAACAGAGAATTTGAATCTGACCGAAACCCTCTCTAACAAACAAGATGTGGATGTTGCCGAAAAATACATGGAATATCAAAATCAAATGACCGCGTACCAAGCCACATTGGCCATGGGAACCAAAATCATGCAAATGACGATTTTGGATTATATCAACTAAATCTAGAACCAGCGACTTTCACTTTTGGTGAAAGTTTTTTATTTTTTTCGCCAAAAAGACTTAACCCACGCCACATTCTGCCGATAGATAGTATCAGAGGGAAACCTTAGCGAATACACACAATTAGGAGGAACTATACATGAGAATCAATACGAATGTTTCAGCATTAAATA
The DNA here is from genome assembly GCF_054784955.1 of Enterococcus salsurae. Taxonomy (NCBI): domain Bacteria; kingdom Bacillati; phylum Bacillota; class Bacilli; order Lactobacillales; family Enterococcaceae; genus Enterococcus; species Enterococcus salsurae. The sequence continues at coordinate 167,297 of NZ_BAAHWY010000006.1, forward strand.
CGTACTCAAGCTTAACCAGCGCCAATGCATCAAAAAGTGCATCCCTATCTAAATTATCTTCAGGCTTACGAATCAACAAAGCCGGCGATGACGCAGCAGGACTAGCCATCTCAGAAAAAATGAAAGGCCAGATCGGCGGCTTATCACAAGCAAAAAGCAACGCCCAAGACGGTATTTCATTGATCCAAACTGCAGAAGGCGCCTTGAACGAAACCCACAGCATTTTAGGTCGTATGCGTGACTTGGCAGTACAAAGCTCAAATGGTACCTTGAGCCAAGACGATCGCGATGCCATTAAAAAAGAATACACAGCTTTAACAGATGAAATCGATCGTATCAGCACAACAACTGAATTCAATAAAAAAAGTTTGTTGTCTGGCGCTGATACTGCAGGAGAGGCACAAGAGTTTACATTTCAAATCGGTGCAAATGCCAATCAAACCGTTTCAGTTTCAATTAAAAATATGGGATCTGGTTCTGACGGACTTGGTGTGAAAGGCTTAACTCTTGGTGCAGCCAAAAGTGATGCGGAACTTGCAAAGGCTTATGATGGTGCAATAGCGGCAGGAGCAGAGGGCTACGAAGAGGCTTTGAAAGCTTTTAAAGAGAAAGAAGCTACAAATAATCCTATCACAAAAATTGATGCTGCTATTTCAAAAGTTTCAGATCAACGTGCGGAATTAGGTGCATCACAAAATCGTCTAGAACATACAATCAACAACTTAGGTACAACCCAAGAAAACATCTCTGAAGCCAACTCACGCATTCGTGACGTGGATATGGCACAAGAAATGATGAGCTTTACGAAGAGCAATATCCTTTCTCAAGCAGCAACGTCCATGTTGGCACAAGCAAACTCTATGCCAAACAGCGTATTGAGCTTGCTTCAAGGATAAGCACCTTTGCTCTTATCTTTACTTACAAGAACTGTCTGGGGGAAGGGCAGTTCTTGTTTACATAGAATACCGCTTTCGTCTTTTACTTAAATCAGAAATGAGGCATGTTGTATGGCGATCGATCCGATTTCACTAGATGGGGTGGCTAAAATCACACCGGTTCTACCCGTTGAATCAATCAAAGACAGCCAAGTGCTGACGGCGAATGACCAAAACGAAGCACAGGATAAGCAAACAGAGATCCATTATTTCTCGAAAAAAGACCAAGCATCGATCAAGGCTTCGGTGGAAACGTTGAACCACAAATTGTTAGGCAAAGACATGAAATTGGCTTACGAAGTCCATGAACGAACTGGTCGTACCATGGTTCGGCTCATTGATATGCGAACGGAAGAAGTCATCAAGGAAATACCGCCAGCCAATATGTTAGATGTCATCGGCAAGATTTGGGATGACATGGGTATTGCTGTCGATCGAAAGGGATGAAACTATGGCAAGTGTCACCAGCAGTTCAGGTATCAGTACTACATTAGGCAGTTATTCAGGGATCACATCAGATGATATCGAGAGTTTATTGGCGGCTGATTCCGTCAATAAGACCCGGGCGCAAAACAAAATCACCACGATCACTGCCCAAAAGACAGCATGGAGTGATATCAGTACCCGTTTAACCAACTTTCTGAACAAAGTTGAGGCGTTGCAAAAAGTTGATGCCTATCAAACCAAGAAGGTGACCACGTCCAATAGCAGTATTGCGTCGATCGCAGGAACGACCGATGCGCCAGAAGGCACTTATGATCTGAAAGTCAATCAATTGGCGACAGCGACCAAAGTCACTGGGACTAAAGTAGCTGACAGCAGTACGACAGCTTTGAATATTAGTGGACAACTGACCTTGACGAGTGCTGAAGTAGATGACAAAGGGGAAGCGATCACTGCGACCATTGAAATCAGCAGTGAACAAACCCTGAAAGACGTCGCAGCCAAAATCAATGAACAAACCAAAACAACCTCGATTGCGGCAAGTATTGTTGATAATCGCTTGATTTTGACCAATAGCAAGATGGGGGACAAAACCTTCTTAATCGATGGCAACGCTGTCGAAGGATTAGGCATTGGTGCAACAGCAACCACGACCCAAGGTCAGCCAGCGTTGTTTGAGCTGGATGGACTGGCTATCTCTCGAGATAGCAATAGTGTGACGGACGTTATTGATGGCGTGACGTTGACATTGGCCAAAAAAAGTGATGAACATGTGACCCTATCGCTAACCAATGACACGTCTAAAATCGTTGATGCCGTCCAAGGATTGGTGGACCAGTACAACAGTTTGATGAGCTTTATCGGCGAAAAGTTGGCTGTCGGGGACCCCAGCAGCGAGGACAACACTACCGGCGCATTAGTCGGCGACAGTGCGTTGACACGGTTGCAAGCTCAATTAAGAAACTTGATCACGATCCCGTCTGTGAGCGGCTCAGCATTGACGCCTAACAAGTTGGGTATCTCCAATGTCGATAATGAAGGCACTTTAGGTCTAGACACGACCAAATTAAAAGAAGCGATCGCGGCGGATCCGTCAGCAGTCAAATCCTTCTTTTATGCGTCGACCAAGACCAAAGCAGCAGATGGAACATCTACCACGACAGAAAGCGGCTATACACTGGCGTTGAAAGAATTGGCCAATAGCTATGTCGTCAATACCTCTACCAATAAAGGCGTGATTGCAACAAAATCGGCGACCTATGATACCACGATCAAAGATTTGAATAAGCAGATCGAGCGGTTTGACGATATTTTGGCGATGAAAAAAGAACGATATGTCACGATGTTTACCAAACTAGATACGGTCATGATGGAAGCTGAGAGTCAATTGAGCTATTTAACGAGTCAATTTTCAACAACCTCCAGCAGCTAATGAAATACGGATAGGATGCTACGTAGAAAGGATCGAGAGATGGACACTTTTGAGACACTTGATAGCCGTTTGACCCACATTTTGGCAGGGTTCAATCAATGGCAAGGCTCCGTTGAAGAAGCGGCAGCCTTGATGACACAAAACCAATCGTTGCTTGATGGGGTGACCACTGATTCATTGCATAGTCCTGAAACAGCGGCGTTAGCCCAACAAGTTATGAATGCCTATCAAGATTTTTTGGCCCAACTCAAAGCACAGCAGCAAGTGATCAAACAAGAATTGGCCCGGTTGAATCGGCCGAACAATTTGGTCAAAACCTATCTGCAACAAGAAGATGGTGCAGCTTTCGTGGAATTTGATTTATAAGTGAGGAGAAAGAAATGAATTATCAGCAAATGCAAAACAATTATCTGCAAAACCAAGTGATGAGCGCCTCCCCCAATAAATTGATAGAAATGCTGTTGCAAGCAGCTGTCAAACACGTCAAGTTAGGGCAGATCGCCATCACTGAGGCACAGCCAGCTAAAGCCCATCAGCAGTTGACCAAAGCCCAAAATATTCTATTGGAATTGCGCTATGCTTTGGATGCTGCACAAGGTGGAGAGATCGCAGCAGATTTGGATCAACTATACGGTTATATGTATGATGAATTGGTCCAAGCCAATGTCCGCAAAGATCCACAACCTGCAGCACAGGTAGCAAGTTTGTTGTCAGAGTTGTTGGAAAGTTGGCAAACCATCACCCAATAAAAACCATTGGTATCTATGGATAAATGAAAAATAACCGACAAATGATTAAATTTTCCCCATGTATCCCTTTACATTGAGTCTAATTTTTTACCTCCATGCGACTATCTGGTACTCTTTTTATGAGTGTACTAGAAAAGGTGCAAGGAGGTTTTTTTATGCAAAAAATAAAACAGCATCCGCTGATGGGGCAGGTTTTGCTATTGATTGGTATGAGTGTCGTCTTTTTGCTGCCGCAAATCATTGGCAAAGGCATGATCTTAGGGTCCGATGTGGTCTTTCACTTCAATCGTTTTTATGAAACCAGTCAGCAAATCAAAGAAGGCAATTTCCAGTACTTTTTATCGATCTATGGGTTCCAGCAATCTGGGCGGATCGTCAATGCATTGTATGGCCCTTTTTTTGCTTACTTTCAAGGGCTATTGGTTCTGTTGAGTCCTTCTTGGTATGCGTATCAATTGCTGTCAAATGGCTTGTTGTATCTGTTGGCAGGCTTCTCGATGTATGGACTGTTACGGCACCTCAAGGTAAATGGCTGGTTGGCCACAGCAATGGGGATTTTTTATATGTCGACGTATTCGATCCAATACTGGATCGAACGACAAGGATTCTCTGCTTGGGGTGCGGCAGTTTTACCTTTATGTCTGATTCCGTTGATTGCATTAGGCCAAGAAAAAAGGTTGCGGCCATTTGCTGTGGGTGTCTCGGTCGCTGTCTTGTTTCAAATCCATGTGTTCTCAAGTATTTTGCTGGTCTTGATGTACGGGCCCTTTTTTATTCGTGCGTTCTTTCGCAACGAGGAACCGCAGGCCAAACGTCAGCTGATCATCAAATTGGTGGGTGCCATCGCAATTTTTATGGTATTGACAGCGAATATTTGGGTGGGGATGGCAGATCTGTATTTGAATAACCAGCTTTTGGCGCCTTTCGTCAACCATAATATGCAGAACAATACGATTACTGGCACCAGTAGTTACTGGTGGTCAACACCGGTACTGCTGCCGATCCTCTGTGCCCTATTCTTTTGTGGTGCGTTGAAAGTATGGTCCAAGTTGACCAGTGACTTCAAGTTACTGACTTGGGTGGCGGCGGTTTTTTTCATTTTAGCCACCAATTTTGTGCCTTGGACATGGCTGGGCAGTTTGGATAATGGATTGATTGCATTGATCCAGTTCCCATTTCGCTTTTTTGTACCCGCCACGGTGTTGATCATTGCAGGTCTATGCTTGCTGATCCCTTATTACCAAGGTCAGCAGTTGGTCAAACCAGTTTGGGTCCTCTTATTGGTGCTGTTGAGTAGTGGTCAAGTGCTGATCCAAACGACGAACAAAATGCGAGAATGGCAATCAGATGAAGCAGCGGTAACTTTACGCAATCATACTTATTTAGGTACAGACTCTGCCGCTGAATTGAAAGCCGCTTATTTTGTCACAGACAAATCCTTAGCGTTGGACCTTTATCAACGCTCCACACCGGATTATGTGCCGATTTACCAAGAAACCACTGAAAATAAATATGATGCCTATGGGGAGCAAATCATAGAAGGCAACACTACTGTCATAAAGACGGTAGAAAATGGTAAGCTGACGGTACGTTGGCAAGGAGATACTGTTGACTGGGTACAAATACCGATCATCAATTACCGGTATACAGAACTGACGCTGAACGAAAAGCCCCTTATGAGAGAGGATATCCAACTAAGTACGATAGGTGTGGTGACTGTGCAGCAGAAAGTGGGATCGAATGTCTTAGTAGTAGATTACGATGCGCCATGGTATTTTGATAGTGCCTTGTGGCTTACGATGGCAGCATGGCTGATATTACCGATTGGGTATGCCGCTTGGTGGTGGCGATGGTCGAAAAAGACAAGCACAGCAATCAAATAACAATGTAAGCCTCTGCCAATTTGTGCGGAGGCTTCTTCTTTGTTTGATGTGCTATTGACCATTGATGGCAGACTACACCAATCGTTGCGTTCGCAACGATTTTTCTTTATACTAGAAAGCAAGCAAAAAGTCAGAACAGCAGAGAGGAAAGATAAGATGGAAGCCATTATTCGTTCAATCAACCATATCGCCCGCATGGCGACTTTATATCGAGAACAAGAATTGAAAAAATATGGTTTAGGGGCGATGCACCACACCTATCTATTGAATATTTGCCGTCAGCCTGGGATTAGCCAAGAGGCACTGGCAAAGTTGATTTTTGTCAATAAGAGCAATGTGGCCCGTCAACTAGCGGTTTTGGAAGAAAAGGGATTTGTTACACGGCAAACCAGTCAGGAAGACCGTCGGCAATTGCTGGTTTACCCTACAGAAGATGCGCGTGCACTCATACCTGTGATCCAAGACATTTTGCAACGATGGAATGCCCAAGTGATGGTTGATTTTTCCGCCGAAGAACAAAAACAATTACTAGACCAGCTGGCGGTGGTCAAAGAAAAATCCCAACAATTGCTAGAGAAAGCAGAGGTGGGGGAATGAATTTACTCAAACAATATATCAGACCCTATGTCGGTCGCATCTCCCTTGGTGTAAGTATCAAGTTTTTCGGTTCATTGATGGATCTGCTCTTGCCTTGGATCTTGGCTTATATTATCGATACGGTGATTCCTACCAAGGAAGTACCTCAGATTTTTCTTTGGGGCGGGGTGATGCTGATTTGTTCTGTGATTGCCGTTGTGACCAACATTGTGGCCAATCGAATGGCTTCGAGTGTTGCCCGGGATACAACAGGACATATCCGCCATGATTTGTTTGCCAAAGTCAGTTACTTATCGATTCCGCAAATCGAATCGGTAGGTGTGCCATCGTTGGTTTCCCGCTTGACAACCGATACATACAATATTCACCAAACGGTAGGGATGAGTCAGCGCCTAGGTATCCGCGCACCGATTCTTTTGCTGGGGGGGATCATGATCACTGCGACGCTCGATCCAGTCTTGACGCTGGTATTGGTAGGTGTGCTGCCCTTCACATTGATGGCAGCGGTCTTGATCTCTAAACGTGGGATTCCTTTGTTTGCCACTTTGCAGCAGCAAGTGGATTTACTGGTTCGGACTGTGCGAGAGAATGTGACTGGGGCTCGGGTGATCAAAGCATTGTCAAAAGCCGACGTTGAGAAAACCCGTTTTGATCAAGTCAATCGCGGCGTGGTCGCTACTGAAACCCATGCCAATCGAACAATGGCCGCCACGCCACCTTTGATGGACCTTTTTTTGAATATTGGGCTGACACTAGTGATCGTTGTCAGTGCGTTTCGCGTCAATCAAGGGTTGACCCAGCCAGGAGTGATCATTGCCTTTTTGACTTATTTTACGATCATTTTGAATGCGATGTTGAGTATCACCCGTATTTTTGTGATTGTTTCTAAAGGATTGGCCTCGGCGGATCGGATTCAAGCGGTTTTGCAATTGCCGCAGCATATGCGGGTGCTTGATGGTCCAGTGAAAAAAGAAGTAGCCCATATCGTCTTCGATCATGTGTCCTTTACGTATCCGAATGGCAATCAAGTGTTGAAAGAGATCGATTTTTCTTTACTGACTGGAGAGACTCTGGGGATCATCGGAGCGACAGGAAGCGGCAAGTCCACGATCGTGAAGTTATTATTGCGTCTGTATGATCCCACTGCCGGACAGATTCGCGTCGATGGCCGGGATCTGCGAACGATTCCTTCGGAGGAACTGCATCAACTTTTTGGGATCGTCCTGCAAAAAGATATCTTATTTGCCGAATCCATTGCGGAGAATATTGCTTTTGGGCGTTGTTTTTCGAAAGAACAGTTGGAAGAAGCCGCAGCACGGGCACAAGCCAAAGAATTTATTGAAACATTACCTGAACGTTTTGGCCATCAATTACATGCCAAAGGCAGCAATCTCAGTGGCGGGCAAAAACAACGGGTGCTGCTGTCCCGCGCTTTGGCGGGAGAACCAGAAATATTGGTTTTAGATGATTCAGCCAGTGCATTAGACTATCAAACCGATGCTCGTTTGCGCCGGGTCTTAAAAGAAGATTTTCGCGAAACAACAACCATCTTGATCGCCCAGCGCATCAGCTCAATTCAGCATGCTGATAAAATTTTGGTACTAGAAGATGGTGGCGTCAATGGGTTTGGCACGCACGCATCGTTACTAGCGACAAATCAGATTTATCAAGAGATCTATCAAGGACAGACAGGGGGTGCGGTCAATGGCTAATCGAAAAGTTGCCGAAAAACCAAAGAATAGTAAACAAACCCTGCTGCGTTTGTGGGGGTATCTCTATGATAGTAAAGGTCTTTTATTTTTAGCAGCATTCTTGATGATGGCCAGCAATCTATTTGCTTTAGTCGGTCCACTGCTTTCCGGCTATGCGATCGATGCCATTCAATTAGGACCAGGAAACGTTTTGTTCGATAAAGTCTTCTTTTATTGTGGGTTGATGCTGGTCTTTTATATCGCGTCTTCTGTGTTGAGTTATGTGATCTCGCTACTGATGATTCGTTTGAGCCAACGTGTCGTTGCAACGATGCGCAAGCATATTTTTGACAAAATCACTGAACTACCGATTGGCTATTTCGACCGGGTGGCGACAGGGGACATCATCAGTCGCGTCAGCTATGATGTCGATACGATCAATACCTCGTTAGCCAGCGATGCCATCCAAGTTTTGAGCAGTATAGTGACGATCGTTGGTTCTTTCGCAATGATGCTTTTGATCTCACCAGTGCTTGTCTTGATTTTTGTGGTGACGGTTCCGGCATCAGTCTTGTTGACCCGCTATTTGATGGGAAAATTTCAACCGCTATTCAGTCGACGTTCCCGCAAACTAGGGGAATTGAACGGATTTGTGGAAGAAATCATTTCTGGTCAGCAAACGATCAAATTGTATAATCAAGAAGAAGCCATCATTGAACGTTTTGATGAAAAAAATCAGGATGCAGTCGATGCTTATTACAATGCTGAATACTACGGCAGTATGACAGGACCTTCCATCAATTTTATCAATAATATTTCTTTGTCTTTGATCAGTATTTTTGGCGCTTTGCTCTTTTTATTTGGTCACTTGTCTTTAGGGAATGTATCATCTTTTGTATTGTATTCACGGAAATTTTCAGGACCAATCAATGAACTGGCTAATATCTTCAGCGATTTGCAATCAGCCTTAGCGGCGGCAGAGCGGATTTTCCGTTTGTTAGATGAAGCACCAGAGGTTTCTGATGTGTCGGATGCTTATGTGTTTAAAGAAGTCGCGGGTGAGGTGGCTTTAAACCATGTGTCTTTCGGCTACCAAAGGAATCGGCCGATCATACGGGATGTATCATTGACCGTGCCCCCCGGCAGTCTAGTGGCGATCGTTGGACCGACCGGGGCCGGCAAAACGACCATTGTCAATTTGCTGATGCGCTTCTATGATCCGGATAGTGGGGAGATTCGTTTAGATGGTCATGATATTCGTCAAGCGACGCGGAAGAGTCTAAGAGGCAGTTATGCGATGGTCTTGCAAGATACCTGGCTATTTACAGGAACGATTTTTGAAAATCTTGCGTATGGGAAAGCCGACGCTACTTTGGCGCAAGTAGAAGCAGCTGCAAAGGCGGCGCATATCCATGATTTTATCGACAAATTGCCCCATAAATATCAAACGATCATTTCAGAAGACGGTGCGGGGATCTCGCAAGGACAAAAGCAATTGCTGACGATTGCTCGAGCGATGTTATTAGATGCTGACTTGCTGATCCTTGATGAAGCAACGTCAAATGTGGATACCCAAACAGAATTGCTGATCCAATCAGCCATGACAGAATTGATGCAGGGCAAAACATCCTTTGTTATTGCCCATCGCCTGTCAACGATCCGCCATGCTGATTTGATTTTGGTCGTGGAACAAGGCAATATTGTGGAGCAAGGCACCCACGATGCCTTATTGCAAAAAGGCGGACGCTATGCGGCACTGTATCAAGCACAGTTTGAGTAGTGACCCCACGCACCAACTAGCCCAAACTTACTTGATCGACTGTGTTTGTTCGGATAATTCAAGACAAAACAGCAGATAATCGGTATACTAGAGAAGTAAGGGTTATCAACAATCAGAAAGTAGGGCAAACAATGGATCATAAACAGTTAAAAGATTTCCCCGCCGATTTTTTATGGGGTTCAGCTTCGGCTGCTTATCAAGTGGAAGGTGCTTGGGAAGCAGACGGCAAAGGTGTTTCAGTTTGGGATGATTTTGTACGGATCCCAGGCAAAACATTTAAAGGCACCAACGGAGATGTGGCAGTGGATCACTACCACCGTTTTAAAGAAGATGTTGCACTGATGAAAGAACAAGGCTTGAAAACCTATCGTTTCTCAGTTGCTTGGACACGTATTTTCCCTGAAGGTCGTGGGGAAGTGAATCAAGCAGGGATCGATTTTTATCTGGCATTGATCGATGAATTATTGGCTGCAGGGATCGAACCAATGGTCACGTTGTACCACTGGGATCTGCCTAAAGCATTGCAAGAAGCATACGGCGGTTGGGAATCACGTGAGATCATTGCTGATTTCAACAACTATGCAAAGGTCTTGTTTGAGGCATTTCGCGGCAAGGTCAACTATTGGGTCAGTTTGAATGAGCAAAATATTTTTACGTCATTGGGCTATCTGTTGGCGGCACATCCACCAGGCGTAACTGATCCAAAACGGATGTACCAAGTCAATCACATCGCCAACCTCGCCAATGCGACAGTGATCAACACGTTCCATGAAATGGATATGCCGGGCAAAATTGGTCCTAGTTTCGCTTATTCACCGAATTATCCAATCAATAGTGATCCAAAAAATATCTTAGCAGCGGAGAATGCGGAAGACTTGATGGCCCATTATTGGCTGGATGTCTACTTATGGGGAGAATATCCAAAGGCGGCCTTCAACTATTTGGTCGAGCAAGGTATTGCCCCAACCATTGAAGCAGGGGATATGGACTTGCTGCGTTCTGCAAAACCAGATTTTTTAGGTATCAATTACTATCAAACATCGACCAATGCCTTTAACCCATTGGATGGTGTTGGTGCAGGGAAAATGAATACCACAGGGAAAAAAGGCAGCAGTGAAGAAACAGGAACACCAGGAATGTTCAAAAAAGCGGAGAATCCATTTGTTGAACGCACCAATTGGGATTGGGAAATTGATCCGCAAGGGCTGCGTGTCGCTTTGCGAAGACTCACGAGCCGCTATCGGATCCCGGTCATTATTACAGAAAATGGTCTGGGAGAATACGATAAGTTGACAACAGACAAGCAAGTCCATGATCAATATCGGATCGATTATCTAGCCGGACACGTCCATGCCATCAAAGAAGCAATCAGCGATGGAGCCGAAGTTTTAGGTTATTGCACATGGTCCTTCACGGACTTGTTGAGTTGGTTGAACGGGTATCAAAAACGGTATGGTTTCGTCTATGTCGACCAAGATGAAAATCAAGATGGTAGTTTAGATAGAATCAAGAAAGATAGTTTCTATTGGTACCAATCTTTGATCAAAGAAAATGGCCAAAACGCTTAAACAGCAAGGAAAAAAGTGCGTTCTTCGTGAACGTGCTTTTTTTGAACAAAAATCGTTGACAAGTGTAAACGATACAGGTAAAGTATAGACAAGGATGATTACAGTTGTAAACAAAAAAGTGAACAGCATCATCGAACCCCAATCGTTAGAGGAGGAAGGAACACCATGATCGAAACCAATTTTGCTGTGAAAGGCATGACGTGTGCCTCTTGTGCGCAAACCGTGGAAAAAACGACTGCGAAGCTGACCGGTGTGGAAACGGCCAACGTGAACTTAGCAACAGAGAAGTTGCATATCCGGTATGATGAGCAGCAAGTAGATGAAGCGCAGTTGGCAAAAGCTGTTGCTGATGCAGGATACGAATTGATTGGCTCGCAACAAGAAACCGTCTTTGCAATCAAAGGCATGACGTGTGCCTCTTGTGTACAAACAGTAGAGAACGCAGTCAAGCAGCTGTCAGGCATCCAATCTGCTGCTGTCAATTTGGCGACAGAAAAACTGACTGTCGCTTACGATGAGAGATCCATCACGCCAGAAGCCATCAAAGCGGCTGTCAAAGAGGCAGGGTACGACGCACAGTCTGTTTCTGAATCGACACAACAGGATAAAGAAAGCCAAATGCAGCACTTGTGGCGGCGGTTTTGGCTATCTGCTATTTTTACAGTGCCCTTGTTCTACTTGGCAATGGGCGAGATGGTGGGTTTGCCTATCCCAAGTTTTTTGTCACCGATGGCCCATCCGGCGACCTTTGTGACGCTGCAGTTTATACTGGTTATTCCCGTGATGATCTTAGGCAGTCCCTTTTTTGTAACGGGGTACAAAGCCTTGATCAAGGGTCATCCCAATATGGATTCATTGGTCGCATTAGGTACGAGTGCAGCTTTCTTATACAGTTTGTATGGCACGGTTATGGTCTATTTAGGAACGACCCATTATGCCATGCATCTTTACTATGAATCAGCTGCCGTCATTCTGACATTGATTACCCTAGGAAAATATCTGGAAGCTGTCTCTAAAGGCAAAACTTCAGAAGCTATCAAAAAATTGATGGATCTGGCACCGAAAAAAGCCCGAGTGATTCGAAGAGAAGCTGGTGTTATCGACGAAGTCGAAGTGCCCATTGCCGAAGTGGTCACTGGCGATCTCATCGTCGTTCGACCAGGGGAGAAGATTCCGGTAGATGGTGTGATTACTTCCGGCCGCTCTGCTATAGATGAATCGATGATCACCGGTGAGAGCCTGCCAATCGAAAAACAGGTAGGCGATTCAGTCATCGGCGCGAGCTTGAATAAAAATGGTACCTTTCAGTATGAGGCGACAAAGGTCGGCAATGACTCCACATTGGCACAAATCATTCAGTTGGTTGAAAATGCTCAAGGGTCGAAAGCCCCGATTGCGCGGATGGCAGACAAAGTATCTGGTGTGTTTGTACCAATCGTGATCGTTCTTGCGATTGCGGCTGGCTTGGCGTGGTTTTTCCTTGGGCAAGAGTCCTGGATTTTTTCATTAACGATCACGATATCTGTGTTGGTGATCGCTTGTCCTTGCGCATTAGGGTTAGCAACGCCTACTGCCATCATGGTTGGTACCGGGAAAGGTGCTGAAAACGGCGTCTTGATCAAGAGCGGAGATGCGCTGGAAACCGCCAGAAGTATCACAACAGTTGTTTTTGACAAAACAGGTACGATCACTGAAGGCAAGCCAGCAGTTACAGACGTATTGCCTATTTCTGGACATACGGCATCAGAGTTGCTGCAAATTGCAGCATCTGTTGAAAAAGGATCTGAACATCCTTTAGGAGAAGCAATCGTCGCAGCTGCCAACAAGCAGCAGCTGACATTATTGCCTACCACAGATTTTGAAGCTATTCCTGGTCACGGGATTCAAGGTGTAGTTGAAGGCGAAACAGTCTTACTAGGGAACCAAAAATGGCTTCAGCAAAAAGGCATATCAGTTGCTGGCTTGGTGCAACAGGCACAACAGTTGGCAGCAAACGGCAAAACACCGATGTATGCTGCCCGCCATGGAGAAGCAATTGGCTTGATTGCAGTGGCAGATACCATTAAAGCCAGCAGCCAGCAAGCCATTGCGCGTCTGCATGAGATGGGATTGCACATTGCAATGATCACGGGGGACAATACGGCCACAGCTGCCGCAATCGCGAAACAGGTAGGTATCGATCAAGTGATCAGTGAGGTCTTGCCAGAAGACAAAGCCAATCAAGTGGCCCTCTTGCAACAGAATGGAGAGAAAGTCGCTATGGTGGGGGATGGGATCAATGATGCACCCGCATTGGCACAAGCGGATATTGGCTTGGCCATTGGTTCTGGTACAGATGTCGCGATCGAATCTGCAGATATTGTCTTGATGCGCAGTGATTTGATGGATGTGCCAGCTGCTATTGAGCTGAGCCGGGCCACCATCAAAAACATCAAAGAGAATCTTTTTTGGGCCTTTGCGTACAATGTATTAGGTATACCTGTAGCGATGGGCTTGCTGCATCTTTTTGGCGGTCCTTTGTTGAATCCGATGATCGCTGGCGCTGCTATGAGTTTCAGCTCAGTGTCAGTCTTACTCAATGCCTTGCGCTTGAAGCGATTCAAACCAACGAAAGCCTGAGTTGGGTCAATAAAATAAAGGCAGCTAACAGACCCTTAGACAGTGGTCGTCAAGGGTCTGTTTTTTTACTGTTTTGAATCAATCAATCCCTAATAAAAGGAACAAAACATATGAAGAATATCGCAGTCATCGGCGGTCATGGACAAGTTGGTCAAGTGATCGTCAAAGGATTGATAGAGAAAGGTTATACAATTGTGCTGATGGGTAGAAATCAAGGAAAAATGGACGCGTTTGCCCACACGTTCACGCCGATATTGGCCACACGTCAACTAGATCTCACAAAGGAGATCGCGCCAGAACAATTGGCAGCAATCGATATGGTCATCGTTTGTTTGGATCAAAGCAACACCAAATTTGTCAGCACATGCCAAGCATTGGGGATTGATTACCTGGACATCAGCGCCAATAGTGATTTTTTGCAGGCAGTTGCGCAACTGCCTGCACCTGAAACAAGTCGCCGCTTGATTGGGTTGGGCTTAGCGCCGGGTATTACGAATGTGGCAGCAGCCACATATGCGAGTCAACATCCAGAGGTCAAGGATATCGACATTGATATTCTCCTCGGACTAGGCGATAAACATGGAGAAGCCGCGGTCAAATGGACTTTCGCGCAACTCAATCGGACCTATCAACATCCGAAATGGTCAGAAAAAACAGAAAACTTCCTGTATGGAAAAAAGTCCAGCTTTGGCCAGTCTTTGGGACAGCTGCGCAGCTATAACTTTGATTTTGCAGATCAACACATGTTGCAAAGGAATGATTCTTCCAGAACATACACAACATATCTTGGATTTGATCAGAACAGTGTCACTGCTTTGCTGGCCTGGATCAAAAAAGCAGGGATGGCCGGTGTGTTCAAGCAACGCGCCATCATGGCCATGCTCATTTGGGTGATGCAAAAAGGTTTCTTTGGCAGTCAACGATTTGTCGTCAAAATTTCTGATGGTGGGAAAGATGATCCGCATCAAATCGTGCTTTTTGGTGAAGAAGAAGCGAACATGACTGCAGAAGTAGCAGTATTCGCGGTCAACAAATTGATAGAAGACCAGTTTTCAGCCGGCGCATATCAATTGCCAGACATTACCACGCTGCCAGAATTGGTGACGTTGCCGCGTTTATCTCAGGTAAAATAAAAAAAGCGACTTTGCAGCTTGATGACTGCGAAGTCGTTTTTTTTAACTCTGAACATCTAAGAAAGAATAGGCACGTTTGTCATAACGATTACGACTGCGGGAAAACTCGATGGGCTGTCCATCTTTTTGGTAAACGATTTGCTGGATCTCAAGGACCGGATCATCTGTTTCGCAATGGAGATATTGTTGATCAAAGGCGGAACTTTTGTCGGCGGAAATCGTGCGGTAGGCACCTGCAAATTGCACCCCTAGATCTCCTTTGACATATGCATAGATCGATTGCTCTAAATGGCTGCGGGTCAAATTGGGCACAAGATGAACCGGCATATAGGTGTGCTCCAAAATAAATGGTTCATCTTCAAGTACCCGCAGTCGGACGATCATATAGACAGGTTGTTCTTCTTTTAACATCAGTTTCTCTTGGATCGTTACATCAGGGAAAGTCACTTGAAAGTCGATGACTGTACTTGTTAGGGTGCGTCCGGCTTTTGCCATTTCGGTTGAGAGTCCTTCATAGATCGTTAAAGCTGTCGTATCTTTGTTGACAAAGGGATGGTTCAGCACTTTGGTTCCAGCGCCTCGCTGTGCGTACACCAAGCCTTCCATTGCCAAGATGCCGATGGCTTTCTTGATTGTCATTCGACTGACACCAAACTCAGCAACCAGATCAATTTGATTGGGCAGTAAACTATCTGGGGGATAGGTTTGATTTTTTATGCGATTTCGCAAAATATCCGCAATTTCTTGGTATTTTGGCATCTGATCACCTCGAGAGAAGTATAGCGGAAAAAAACGGTTTCGACAATCGCGGACTGCTTTTTCCTGAAAATAGATAAAAAAACTGCCGACAAAAAGGTTTTGTCGGCAGGGGTGCAAGCAAACAATCGCGATTGCTTGCGGTACATCTTATTGTTCGATACTAGGTTCAACTTGACGATCTAAGACCCGCAAGAATGGGTACCAAATCAAGCCAACGATTACGACATCGATCACTTGCAACAACCCGCCTAACCATGAGTTGGTGGCAAGAACCCCGCTAAAGACAACAGGTACTGTCCAAGGGACAGAAACACCAGTAGGTGCAGGAACCAATCCAGCCGCCATCACCAAATAGTTGAAGGTCGTTACAACTAAAGGTGCTACGACCCAAGGAATCAAGATCGTGGCATTCAACACGATCGGCATCCCGAAAATTGCTGGTTCATTAACATTGAAGATACCAGGAGCTAAGGCCAGACGACCCACATCTCGGTATTGTTTTTTCTTTAACACAAAAGCCATCAAAATGACAACGGCTAAAGTCATGCCTGAGCCGCCTAAACCGACAGTAAAGGTTTCCATAAATGGTTTAGTGACGATATGCGGCAATGCATCACCATTTTGGTAAGCTTCTAAGTTATCCAACATCAAGGTATTCCAAATCGGATCCATCACAGAATTGACGATGATTTGACCATGAAGGCCAAAGAACCATAAGAATTGAACGAAGAAGAGTGCCAATAAAGTGGCAGGCAAGCTGCTGCCTAAACCAGTCAATGGTTTTTGAATGACTTCATAGACCACATCATGCAGATTGGCATTGAAGACGCCAGTCATGATCGCATTGATCACCAAAAATACCGTCAATGTGATGATGGCAGGAATCAACGCTGCAAATGATTTCGAAACTGCAGGCGGTACACCATCAGGCATCTTGATCTGCCAGCCGCGTTTGGTGACACGACAATAGATCTCAGCAGCAAGAAATGCAGCAATCATTCCGATAAACATGCCCTTTGCGCCTAAACGATCCAAGGACAACACACCAGAAATCGTTTCACCAGATTCAGTTGTCATAAAGAACGGGGTCAAAATCAAGAAACTTGCAAAAGAAACAGCACCGCCAAAGATGCCTTCCACATCATAAGATTTCGATAAATAATAGCCAATACCGAAGGTGACAAAGACGGTCATAATACTCATTGTTGCATTTTGTCCATTCCCAAACAGTGTACCCAAAGTTCCTTTGGTTGCATCACTGAAAAAAGGTAAATTATTCAGGACAACAACGATTGATCCGAACATGGTGATCGGAAACGACAGCATAAATGCATCTCTTAACACTGTCAAATAACGGTTTTGCCCCAACGCGTTGGCTAGCGGCAAAATCTTTTCAGAAAGCTTATCCATAAAACCATTCATTACTACCACTCCTTAAAATGTTTTATTGCAATCGATTACACGAAACAATGTATCACGTTTTATTTTAAATGTCTATACATTTTGTTTAAAAAGGATTGATTTTTGTAAAGGCTTCCTTTATGCTTAAGGTAACAAAGAATGAGGAGTGACGAAAATGGCATATCAATTTCCAAAAGACTTTTGGTGGGGATCAGCTGCCAGCGGTCCGCAAACAGAAGGCACATTTGAAGGAGATGGCAAAGGTCCAAGTATCTGGGATCATTGGTATCAAGAAGCGCCTGAGAAATTTTTTGATCAGGTTGGACCAGACAAGACTTCGCAAGTATACAAAAGATACCGCGAAGATATTCAATTAATGAAAGCGACCGGACACAATTCTTTCCGAACATCGATCCAATGGAGTCGTTTGATTCCTGAGGGAACAGGCGCGGTCAATCAGCAAGCCGTCGCTTTTTATAATGCGTATATCGATGAGTTGATCGCCAATGGGATTGAACCGTTTATGAACCTATACCACTTTGATATGCCAATGGCATTACAAGAAAAAGGCGGTTGGTTGGACCGTGCAACTGTAGATGCCTATGTCGAATTTGCTAAAACTTGTTTCACTTTATTTGGCGATCGTGTCAAAAAGTGGTTCACCCATAACGAACCTATCGTGCCAGTCGAAGCAGGATATTTGTACCAATTCCATTATCCCAATGAGATCAATCTGAAGCATGCTGTCCAAGTAGCTTTTCATGAAAATTTAGCCAGTGCCAAAGCTATCGAAGCTTATCATCAAATGGATCTTGGCGGAGAGATCGGTATTATTTTGAATTTGACACCAAGCTATCCACGAAACCCGAATGATCCTGAAGATGTCAAAGCGGCGGCGATCGCAGATGCCTTCTTCAACCGTTCGTTCTTGGACCCTGCCGTCAAAGGAACATTTCCGGAAGAATTAGTCACCATTATCAAAGATCTAGATATGGTTCCCGAAATGGAAGCAGAAGATCTGACGACGATCAAAGAGAACACGGTAGATTTGTTAGGCATCAATTATTATCAGCCTAGACGGATCAAAGCCAAAGAATCCGCTGTTGATCATCGCCATGGACCGATGCCAGATGATTATTTTGATACCTATGACATGCCTGGCAAAAAAATGAACCCGTATCGTGGATGGGAAATCTACGAAAAAGGCATTTACGATATTTTGACCAATACGCGGGAGAACTATGGCAATATCAAATGCTATATTTCCGAAAATGGGATGGGTGTCGAAGGAGAAGGTCGCTTTGTTAATGCGCAAGGCGTGATCGAAGATGACTATCGTATCGAATTTGTCCAGGATCACTTAAAGTATGTCCATCAAGCGATTCAAGAAGGCACGAATTGTGTCGGCTATCATATGTGGACCTGTATGGATAACTGGTCATGGACCAACGCCTACAAAAATCGCTATGGGTTTATTTCAGTCGATTTGGCAAACGATGCCAAACGTACGATCAAGAAGTCGGGGCATTGGTTTAAAGAAGTATCCGACCAAAATGGATTTTAATGAATGCGCTAGATGACAGGATCAGTGAACAAATTGAACCAGAGGACGTCAAGTATCATGGCTCAAATTGGGGTTGTTCAAGAAACTGTCATCTTTTTTTGTGCTGTTATGATTTAGAAAAATCACATAAATCATGTATACTAGAGTCAAAAGTTCGCTGACACTTTCGGGGGACAGCTGAATCTAGAAGTGGAGTGATTGCCATGAATTTGCTTTTTTCTATCGATGATCGCTTTATCGAACAATTAAAAACGACCTTGTATTCTATCAAACAGCATGTCAATCTTGAAGACATGCATGTCTATGTCTTGCAAGAGCAGGCCTTGCTCAAAACAGATGAACTGGACTTTTTTTGTCAGCAGTTTGATATCCAGTACCACCCTGTGGTGATCGGATCGGGCTCGATCTTCAAAGAAGCACCGGTCAGTGATCGTTATCCTGAATCTATCTACTACCGGTTGCTGGCACAAAACTATTTGCCCAATGATTTAGACCGCATTTTATATTTGGATGCAGATATTCTATGCATCAATGATTTGCTGCCGCTGTACGAACTGCCTTTAGGCGAATCACTTTACGCCGCAGCCAGCCATGCAAAATTAACAGAAATGACGACAGTGTTGAATAAAGTACGTTTAGGCAACTATGAGTCTGAAGGGTATTTTAATTCAGGCGTCTTGCTGATGAATTTGCGGCAATTAAGAAATGAAGTCAAAGAAGCGGAGATAGCGGCGTTTATCAAAAAAAATCAGTTGAATTTGTTTTTGCCGGATCAAGATATTCTGAATGGCTTATATGGAGATCGGATCATTGCCATACCAGACCATATCTATAATTACGATGTACGCAAAAATCGAACCTACGAAACGATCAGTTTGGGTGAGTGGCGTCTAGATTGGGTGATCGAACATACTGCCCTGCTGCATTTTTGCGGTAAAGACAAACCATGGCAAAAAAGTTACCGCGGGCGTTTTGGGGCTTTGTACAAATATATCGACCGCACTCGGCGAAAAGCCGAAAATGGCCTGTGAGCATGCAGTGTCTTCTTTTAGTCCTTTCAATGGTACCATTAGGTTAAAGAAGGAGTGACCAAAATGAAATTGATTCTCTGGCTCGTCTGTGTCATCGGTATTGAAGCAACTGGTATCATTTCTAGTGTATTTGCAGGGGATATCGCAGGTGTCTATGGACAAATGGATAAACCGTTTTTAGCACCTCCAGGTAGTATCATTGGTATTGTGTGGACCTTTTTGTATGCTTTGATGGGTACCGCGCTCTATTTTTTGCTCACCGAAAAAGGCAACCCCATCTTTAAGAAACAAGCCTATCTCTTTTTTGGGATCCAACAAGTGCTGAACTTTCTGTGGAGTATTGTCTTCTTTGGCTGGCAAGCTTATTGGGCAGGAACGGTCGTGATCATTTTGCTGATCTTATCTGTGGTCATCTGTTTGGTTTTGTTTGCCCGAGTGGACAAGAAAGCGATGTACCTATTTGTGCCCTACTTGATTTGGTGTCTGTACGCTGGATACCTCACGATTGGTTTGACCTTGCTGAATACCTAAAAAAGCCGTTGCAGTCATACACTGCAACGGTCTCTTTTTTATACATATTCTTCGGTCAATTCCATAAATGTATCGATATCTTGCAAGACCATATCGATGCCTGCTTGCCAAAAATCTGGCTTGGTCAAATCGACGCCCAAATGTTTTTGGGCCAATTCTTCTGTAGTCATGGAGGCAGTATCTTGTAGAAGTGCGATATACTCTTCTTCAAAACTTGCGCCTTTTTGATTGGCAAAGGCATAGATACCCATACTGAACAGATAACCAAAGGTATAAGGGAAGTTATAGAACGGCACATCATCAATAAAGAAATGCAGTTTTGCAGCCCAGAAATGCGGATGATAGCTCGAAAGCCCGTCTGCATAACTTTCTTTTTGGGCCGCTGTCATCATTTCTGTGATTTGTGCAGGTGACACCAATCCCTCTTGTCGTGCTTGGTAGAAGCTGTTCTCAAAGATAAAACGGGCATGGATGTTCATGAACATCGCAATCGCATTTTGCATCTTGGCATCTAACAAGTTGATTTTTTCTTCCTTAGTGGTCGCTTCTTTCAATGTTGCATCTGCCACGATCAATTCAGCGAAGGTACTGGCTGTTTCGGCTACATTCATGGCATAGTTCCGGTTTAGTTCCGGCAGTTCCCATAAGACACTGCTATGAAAAGCATGACCAAGTTCATGGGCTAACGTGGCTACTTCGTTGACGGAGTTGCTATAGGTCATAAAAATCCGGGACTCTTTGGTTTCAGGTAAACTCGTGCAGTAACCGCCAGGGCGTTTACCGGGACGATCTTCCGCTTCGATCCAACTGTTTTCAAAAGCTTTTTTGGCAAAATCAGCCATTTTTGGACTGAATTTGCGGAAATTGGTCAAAATAAAGTCGGCTGCTTCATCGAAAGAATAAGTTCTTTCTTCCATATCACCTAAGATAATCGGTGCGTCTTGATCTTGCCAAGCCATTTTCTCTTTGCCGAAAAGATTGGCTTTACGGGTCAAGAAATCAACGATCGGTTGTTTATTTTTTTGAATCGTGCCCCACATGGCATCCAGTGTTGTTTTTTGCAGACGATTATAGTCTAAAGGTTCTTTCAGATAATCAGTCACACCATGTAATTTGAACGTAGATAGACGAAAGCCGTCTAAATGATTCAACGTATCAGCGAATAGGTCTTCTTTTTCTGCCCAGGTTTTTTCCCAAGTGTCAAATAGTTGTGCCCGCACTTCAGCATCGGGATCCCCCATCATTTTGTTGAAGGCTTGACCAGCTGATAAGGTGATCGTTGTGCCGTCCGCCTGCTTAAATGGAATCTCAACACTTGCCACGATCGTATCGTAGTGCTGACTCCAGGCATTCAAACCATCCAGACTGAGGGTATTGATGATGTTTTCTTCTGCTTCGGACAATAATTCTTTGCCATCACGGCGAATTTCACCTAAACGAAAAGCAACGGGTGCTAAAGATGGGTTGGTCATCAATGTCTGCCAGTCATCCTCAGAAATTTCTGTCAATTTTTTTGAAAAAACGGTTTGTGCCGCTTGCAGTGCGGGTAGTTTGGCATACAGATCGCCAGATAATAACTTGGCTTGATTGTCATTGACATTGGCTGACAATAGCGCATTGATAAAACTGCCGCATTGAGAAAAGCCTTGGCTAATGGTTGCAGATAAATCGAGTAGATCCGCTAAACCAGCGGCGGTATCTTCTCCACCAGGTGTCCATCCATCGACTTGTGTCCGATAGTTGGTAATTTGCTCTGTCAGAAGTGCTAATCGTTCTTGCAGCGCTTCAGACTGGCTGCCTCCTGGAAAAATCGTTTCAAGATTCCAATTGATTGAATAGGTCATACCTATCAAACCCCCTTTATAATAGTGAACCTATTCAAGTATAGCATAACTCAATAAAAGTGGTTGCATCGATCAATGGAAATGGTAAGATAAGAAAATGAGGAGTGGAAATGATGAGAAAGTTACTGAAAGATTCAAATTTTTATTTTTTTGTGGCCGTCGCAGTGATCTTGGTGCTGTTTATTAGCTCTTCTCAAACCTATGAGCAGCAATCTCAGATTGGCTTATTGTCGCGCCTTTTGAAAAATGAACCCTTGAAAGATTGGTTGTCAGGTATTTCTTTTGCTTATGCGGGTTCAGAAGTGAGTATTGCAGCTAAGGGCTATTTTTCGTTTGTCGAATTTTTTATCCGTAAAGGGGCGCATTTTTTTACCTATTTCGTATTGAGCGGTAGTTTGTTTTTTGTGTTGGTCTATCGACGAGTGCCTCTGTGGTTGGCAGCCTTTTTTGCTTGGTTGGCAGCGACAGGGTATGCTGGGATCGACGAGTATCATCAAATGCTGACTGGTGGTCGGACGCCGTTGTTCCAAGATGTGATGTTGGACTCTGCTGGCGCATTGACAGCCGGGTTGATTAGCTGGCTCTGTTGCTTGTGGCGTCAAAAAAAGCGTAAACGATAATTCCTATCTGAGGAATGAAACATCTACCATTGAAAAGGTAAGAGGGAAGAATGATGCAAAAACAAATAAGTAAGGGAACAAAAAACGAGGCGACATTGGTTGTCCATGAGAGTTTGCCTGTCGGCATCCTTCTCGCCATGGCAGGGGGCTTCTTAGATGCGTATACTTTTCTCTTTCATGGCGAAGTCTTTGCCAGTATGCAATCGGGGAATGTCATTTTACTGGGGATCAATCTTTCAACGGGAAATGTTGCTCAAGCGATGCATTATGTGCCGCCGATCACATTGTTTTTGATTGGGATCATGGTGACCAATTATTTGCAGCATCATTTTCCAACGGGAGGCTGGATCGTTTGGCAAAATGCGGCGCTGATTTTTGAAGCCATCGGCATTTTCATTTTAGGCTTCTTTGCCCAAAGTTTGCCCAATGTCATGGTCGATGCAGGCTTGTCTTTTTTTGCCGCCATCCAATATGCTGCCTATCGCAAGTTAGCTGGGATGCCTTATGCTACGACGATGACCACGGGCAATTTGCGCTCGTTGGCCGACTATCTGTATCTGAGACTTTTTAAGAAAGATACGACTGTGACACCGAAAATCATTTCGATTGCTTTGATCATCGGCGGCTTTTTTCTAGGAGCGCTTTTGAGTAGTTTGCTAGGGACGATTATGTTCCATCGTACGATTTGGCTGGTGTCTGTGATTTTGATCGCGGTGTTGGCAATCACGGTGACGCGTCAAAATAGATACTAAAAAAACTTTCGACAAAATGTCGAAAGTTTTTTTGTTAAATCACGATAACAGGTGTACCCACTTCAACTTTGCTATAAAGTTCTTTCATCACGCCTGGCGGTGTGTTGACACAGCCGTGAGAACCACGGGTCTTCCAAAGGTCGCCGCCGTACTCAGTTTGCCAGTCGGAATCATGGATCCCAACACCTGACCAATCGATTGGCATCCAGTAATCAACAGGAGAGGCATAATCTTCACCGGTCAAAGTTGCATCTTCTTCTTTTTTCCAGACATAGAAGACACCAGTTGGGGTAGGGGTCTTTGGTTTCCCAGAAATAATATCTGTTTCTAAGACGACTTCGCCATCTTTGTAATACCACATATGCTGATTTTTCAGATCGACTTCGATATACGTATTACCGAATAATGGCCCACTTGCATCAGCGCTGCCTTGTACAACTGGTGATCGGGTGAAGTCTTCCCCTGTTTTCAAAGCGTCGATCAACGCAGCAGTTTCGGTATCTGTTTGGATCGTCCAGCTCAGTGTTCCAGCCGGAACAGTGACTTCCCCTTGCTTGGTACTATTGAATGTTGACGAATTGGTGCTGGTATTGTATTTGTCACCTAGGTCACTGACATAAGTTCGTACTTTGTCTTCATCGATCGTTGTTTCGCCGTCTTTAAAAGACAACCAGTCCATGATTGTATCCGTAGGGATCTGGAAGGTTGAACCATTGATCGAATAAGTCGCTGTGACTTGGGCGATTTTATTCAATGCATCCATTTCTTTGGTCAAATCTGCATCATCTGAAGTGACTGTTGGTTTCGTTTCATACGCAGTCAAATCCAACTCTTTTTCACCACTAACGATGGCTTCTTGCAAATCTGTCATGGCTTGATCAACATCGATGGCATCACCGACGACTTCTGGTTTGATCGTAAATCCATCTTCGCCTTTTTCTAAGGTCGCATCTGCAGATTTGGTCCGGTCTTCATTCAAGGTTTCTAATTCAGTTTGGATTTTTTTTGTTTCAGTGGTCAACGTGTCTTGATCAACAGACACATTGCCTAAGTCTTTTTCTTCCGCAGCGGATACATACGAGATCCCCCAGCGCCACTGATTCTGATCATCCTTCATCGATTGCAATTCATCGGTAAAGTCTGTTTGCAAACCGAACTGTGCCAGGTTAACGGTTTTCCATTCGCTATCTCCGTCTTTGATGGTGAAATCTTCTTGAGAATAACGATCATGCAGCAAGGTGTTGGCCTCGGCAACGGTTTTATTGCTCATGTCGACGCCATCTATTTTGGTGTTAGGCAAGAATCGTGTGGCATAATATGTACTCCGATAGGTATAACCGCCGGCAATCACTACAAGCAAAGCTGCTAAGACGATCAGAATGATCTTCTTCGTTTTGCTGTTTGTATTGCTATGTTTGTTCGAACGAGTCATTCAATTACTCCTTTTTTTCCATGTCATAATAAACAATAAGAACGTTTAAATAATACCATATTCTAGGATGAAAGCGAACTAGGCACATGAAAGTTTCTTGAAAAATAGAGAAATCTTAAACTATCTTAAAGTAAGTGCTCTGGTGGCCAGCTCATAGAAAAAAGCACGAGAGATACCAAAGTACCCCTCGTGCTGAATCGCTTAGAGAGCAAAATTTATGCTTTTTCTTCAGCTTCAAGTTTTGCAAAAGCTTCGTCCAAAATATCTTGTAATTGTTTTGCAGAAGCAGCCATACGATCTTGTTCTGCATCTGTTAGTGGAATTTCGATGACTTTTTGGATACCTTGCGCATTGATGACAGCAGGGGCACCGATATAGATGTCTTTCAAGCCATATTCACCATTCATATAAACAGACAATGGCAATACTGCATTTTCATCATCTAAGATGGCACGAGTGATACGGGCCAAGGCAACAGCGATACCATAGAACGTCGCGCCTTTTTTCTCGATGATCGTATAAGCGGCATCACGAACGCTAAAGAATAAGTTGACCATCGCTTCTTCATCGATATCTGGATTGTTTTTGACCCACTCATAAATTTGCAAGCCAGCCACATTGGCATGTGACCAAACTGGAAATTCTGAATCGCCGTGTTCGCCTAAAATGTAGGCATGGACGTTACGTGCATCGACATCGACAAGTTCAGCCAACGCTTGACGGAAACGTGCAGAGTCTAATGATGTACCTGAACCAATGACGCGTTCTTTAGGGAAACCAGAGAATTTCCAAGTTGAGTAAGTCAAGATATCAACTGGGTTCGCTGCAACTAAGAAAATACCATTGAAGCCTGAGTCAACAATTTGCGTAACGACTTCACGATTGATTTTTAAATTTTTATGCACTAAATCTAAACGCGTTTCGCCTGGTTTTTGAGGCGCACCTGCTGTGATAACGACTAAATCAGCGTCGTGGGCATCAGCGTATGAAGCCGCATAGATTTTTTTAGGGGAAGTAAATGCCAAAGCGTGTGACAAGTCAATTGCGTCGCCTTCTGTTTTTGCTGTATTTATATCAATGATTCCGACTTCTTGCGCAATGTTTTGTGTCACTAACGCAAATGCGTAACTAGAACCAACCGCACCGTCTCCAACAAGAATTACCTTTTGGTGATCTTTTTTGTTCGTTTTTGCAGTCATCTGTGTATCATTCCTTCCACTTAATTGTTTTACACGCTAATATCCTAACACTTCCAACAACATTTGTCATGTGATTTGCACAACAATATTACACAAAATATTACTGTTTTAGTTGTAAATGCTTTCTTTGTTATTACGTCAAAATCTTTATATATCAAGCTTTCATTAAGATTTGTTAAGAAAGATAAAAACTGAGCAAGAGAGCGTAACCATAACAGTCAGTTTTGTGTTATAATCAACTGGTAAGAACAACTGGGCATATAATTGTGCCCAGTATTTTGTGTTTGGCGCAAAAAAATTATAAAATAAACAAAATAGACTTGCAGATGATGCGAATTAATGGAGTGTATGCCTAAATGAAAATGATCGTTGGCTTGGGCAATCCCGGCAAAAAATATGAAAAAACAAAACATAATATCGGTTTTATGGTGGTGGATGCGTTAGCAAAAATGCACCAGACCTCATTCAAAGGATCGGCCTTTGAAGCAGAAGTGGCGACCTTTTTTTTAAACGGAGAAAAGATTTTGCTGGTCAAGCCGCAAACATTTATGAACGAATCTGGCCGTGCGGTAGGACCTTTGATGACATACTTCGGTGTTTACCCGGAAGAGTTGGTCGTTGTCTATGATGACCTAGACTTGGCGTTAGGCAAAATCCGCTTACGGCAAAAAGGCAGCGCTGGTGGTCACAATGGTATCAAGAGTATTATCGCTCATTTAAATACGACAGTCTTTGACCGCATCAAAGTGGGGATTGATCGTCCTTTGCCTGGGCGAACAGTCGTGGATCATGTACTGAGTCCGTTTGGCAAGGATGATTTACCTATTGTTCTTGGTGGTATTGATCAGGCGGTTGATGCCAGTGTTGATTACTTGACCAACGGCGACTTCATTGCCACAATGAATCGATTTAATTAAGGAGGCCAAAATGGACGTTATCGAATTAATCAATAAAGTATCGACTGTCGCTGCTTGGCATCAAGAACTGAAAGACCAAGCACCGCGGCAATTGCTGACGGGCTTGGCAGGATCTGCCAAAACGTTAGCAATTGCAGGCGCTTATCAGTCGTTTCATAAACAAGTCATCGTGGTGACGCCTAATTTATACTACACCAATCAATTGGCGGAAGATCTGCGTAATGTGATCGAAGACGTCTATGTTTTTCCAGTAGATGAAGTCTTATCTGCAGAAATGGCTTTTTCTTCTCCAGAAGCGCGAGAAGAAAGGGTGACTGCCCTCAATGCCGTTGCACAAGGAAAAGCTGGTATTTACGTCTTGCCAGTTGCAGCGTTGAGAAAATATTTGCCTGCTAAAGAAACATGGCAAGCCAACCGATTGCACTGGCGTGTCGGTGATGAGATCGAGTTAGATGCGCTGCCGCAGCAGTTGGTTTTGATGGGCTATGAACGCCAGTCAATGATTGGCAAACCTGGAGAATTCAGTATCCGCGGCAGTATTTTAGATATTTACCCTTTGAGTGCCGCTTATCCGATACGGATCGAGTTGTTCGATGTAGAAATCGACTCGATGCGTTCTTTCAACGTGGAAACACAACGCTCAGTTGAAGCTTTAGAAGAGGTGACGATCTTGCCGACTTCCGAACTCGTCTTCTCTGGGCAAGATCTAGCCGGGGGGCAAGTCCGCATCCAAGAATTACTGACCAAGAGATTGGCCGTTACCAAAGAGGAAGTGGACCGCAACTTCTTGCAGGATTATTTCGGTCAGTTAGCGGCGGAGTGGCAAGCAGGAATCCCCGGCGAAAATGCACGCTTTTATGCAGATCTTTTATATAGTAAGGAAACTGGGATTTTAGACTACTTCGCACCAGATGCGTTACTGATGATTGATGATTATGCGCGTATTATGGAAACCAATCGTGAAATTGAACGCGAGGAAGCGGAATGGCACACCCAAAAGCTAGCCGAATTACGGGTCTTTTCCGAGCAGCGTTTCGGCATCGATGTGCACCAATTGATTCAAAAAGAAACGTTTGTGACAAGCTTTTTCTCGTTGTTCCAAAAAGGGATGGGCAATATCCGTTTTCAAGCGATCCACCAATTTCAATATCGGCCAATGCAGCAATTTTTCAGTCAAATGGGCTTGTTGAAAGTGGAAGTCGATCGCTGGGAAAAACAACAGCAAACGGTGATTTTCCTAGTCAGCGATCTAGAGCGGGCCAAAAAGTTGGAACAAGATTTACGTGATCATGACATATATGCTGTCCAAACATCAAAAGAACGGCTCTTTACAGGTCGGACACAAATCGTGGTTGAGACGTTACAAAGTGGGTTCGAAATGCCGCAAGACAAGCTAGTCGTCGTGACGGAAAAAGAGATCTTCCAAAAAATGAACAAAAAGCGGACCCGTCGCCAAAATGTCACCAATGCGGAACGCTTAAAGAGTTATAACGAATTGAAGACCGGAGATTATGTGGTACATGCAAACCACGGAATCGGTAAATATATTGGCATGGAAACGTTAGAAGTCGATGGAGTCCATCAAGACTATATGACGATCCTTTATCAAAATGAAGATAAACTGTTCATTCCGGTCACGCAATTGAATCTTATTCAAAAGTATGTAGCATCAGAATCAAAAACACCAAAAATCAATAAACTCGGCGGCAGCGAATGGGCAAAAACCAAACGCAAAGTCACTGCGAAAATTGAGGATATTGCAGATGATCTGATCTTGCTGTATGCCAAACGCGAATCAGAAAAAGGGTTTGCTTTTCAACCGGATGATGGCTATCAAAAAGAATTCGAAGATGCCTTTCCGTATTCAGAAACCGATGATCAGCTGCGGAGTACCGCAGAAATCAAACGAGACATGGAAAAAGAAAAGCCAATGGATCGCTTGCTCGTAGGAGATGTTGGTTTCGGGAAAACAGAAGTCGCATTACGAGCGGCCTTTAAAGCCATCAAAGAAAGCAAACAAGTGGCCTTCCTTGTGCCAACGACGATTTTGGCGCAGCAACACTATGAAACCATGGTGGACCGTTTTGAAGGATTCCCAGTCAATGTCGGTGTCTTGAGCCGTTTTCGAACCAAAAAGCAACAAAATGAAACCATCGAACAAGTCAAGAAAGGCCAAGTGGATATTTTAGTTGGCACCCATCGGCTGTTGTCAAAAGACGTAGTCTTTGCTGATCTAGGCTTATTGGTGATCGATGAAGAACAACGATTTGGCGTCAAACATAAAGAACGATTAAAACAGTTGCGCTCGCAAGTAGATGTTTTAACGCTGACCGCTACGCCGATCCCGCGTACTTTGCATATGTCGATGTTGGGGGTGCGTGATCTCTCTGTCATTGAAACACCGCCGGAAAATCGGTATCCGATCCAAACATACGTGATGGAAATGAATCCTGGGGCGGTTCGGGAAGCTATCCAACGAGAAATGGCACGTGGTGGTCAAGTCTTTTATCTGTACAATCGTGTGGATACGATTGAACGAAAAGTAGAAGAACTTCAAGCCTTGGTTCCAGAAGCACGCATTGCATATGCCCACGGACAAATGACAGAAATTCAATTAGAAAACACACTGTTTGACTTTATTGAAGGTCAATTTGATGTCTTAGTCACGACCACGATCATTGAAACGGGCGTCGATATTCCGAATGCCAATACGTTGTTTGTGGAAAATGCCGATTATATGGGCTTGTCGACCTTATATCAATTAAGGGGACGGGTCGGGCGCAGCAACCGGGTTGCTTATGCCTATTTTATGTATGAACAACAAAAAGTCTTAAATGAAGTCAGTGAGAAGCGTTTGCAAGCCATCAAAGATTTTACCGAACTAGGTTCTGGATTTAAAATTGCCATGCGGGATCTATCGATCCGCGGTGCGGGGAACTTGTTGGGTGCGCAGCAGCATGGCTTCATCGATGCGGTCGGTTTTGATATGTATTCACAAATGCTTTCAGAAGCGGTTTCCCGCAAGCAAGGCAAAAATGCCCAAACCGAAAAAACAACCGTCGAAATCGATCTCGGTATCGATGCTTACTTGCCAACAACTTATATTGAAGATGAACGGCAAAAAATTGAAATCTACAAACGTATTCGTGAGTTGGATACCCAAGAAGCGGTGGATGAGTTGCAAGATGACTTGTTGGATCGTTTCGGCGAGTACCCGACGGAAGTGGTTCATTTGCTGACTGTGGGTGAGATCAAGATGAACGGAGAGCGTGCCTTGTTGGATACGATTCGCAAGCAACAGCAATCGATTCATTTTACCCTGAGCAAAGTGGGCACCAAGCAATATTCAGTAGAACAATTGTTTGAAGCGTTAAGCGCCACGAAACTTAAAGCCACCATGGGTGTTGAGCGAGAACAGATGACGATCAAATTGCAGATTCCGCCAACAATGAAAGATAGTGCTTGGTTATTAGAAGTACAAGACTTTGTCAAAGCGTTGCGAGAACAAAAGTATCAAGCAGCAAACTAAGGGAAAGGGTCCGATGAGATGCCGAAATCACAATTGAAACGCACGATGGAAGGCGCATTTATTCTCACCATCGCATCGTTCATCGCGAAAATATTAAGTGCGATCTACCGTGTCCCTTTTCAGAATTTGGTGGGGGATGAAGGATTTTATGTCTATCAGCAAGTCTATCCGATCTATGGATTGGCGATGACGTTGGCCTTGTCAGGGCTGCCGCAATTTATCTCTCGGATCGTGGCGGAAGAAATCGATCCTCTGAAACGCAGAGAAAAACTACAGGTGATGATCCCTTACGTAATGTGGTCCTCAGTCGGTTTGTGGTTCGGCACCTTTGCCTTTGCCGAGCCTATCGCACAAGTTATGGGCGATCCGCAATTGGCCAATTTGATCCGGGTGGTTTCTTTTACATTCTTGTTCGTGCCGCCGTTGACATTTTATCGCGGTATCTTTCAAGGCAATCTGCAAATGGTACCCACTGCTGTTTCGCAAGTGGTGGAACAGTTGTTGCGGGTAGGTGTGATCCTATTTGCAGCGATGTGCTTCCAACGGTTTGGCTGGACGATTTATCAAACAGGCACCTTGGCAATGGCTGGGGCGTTGATAGGCGGACTTGCGGCATGGCGGATTTTAAGCTATTATAGTCGGCAAATCGAAGGTAAAACGATTTCACTGAGAAGCAGCAGAAGCAATGGTCTAAAGGCGGGTGAACTGCGGCAGCGATTTTTTCTGGAAGGTGGCCTGCTGACGGTCTATAGTGGTTTCTTGATTTTATTTCAGCTGATCGATTCTTTTTTGTTGACGAATGCCTTGGATGCTGGCGGCATGCCTGCACAAAGTGCCCGTATTGCTAAAGGGATCTATGATCGCGGTCAACCATTGGTTCAATTGGGATTGGTGATTGCGATGGCTTTAAGTTCAACGTTCTTGCCCACGTTGACCAAATATCTGACAGTCAGAAATCATAGACTTTTTGAGAAGTCGGCCAAAATGTATTTACGGCTCACGATCGGTATTGCTTCGGCTTCGGCTGTCGGTTTGGCTATTTTGCTGCCCTATATCAATTTTGCGTTGTTTAAGGATGGATCAGGCAATACGACATTGGTCTTGTTTGTCTTTTCCGTGGCGTTGATGGCTGCGATCCAAGCCTATCAGAGTATCCAGCAAAGCCGAAATGTCTTTCGTTTTGGATTGATTGCCGCAGCGGTTGGCTTATTGACGAAAGGTGCAACAATGTGGCCGTTAACGGTCTATTTGGGTACAGCAGGTGCAAGTCTCAGTACATTGCTGGGCTTAGCGGCCACGCTTGCCTGTTTTGTCTGGTCAGAACACCGTGGGAAAGCAAGTAACTTGAATCAGTTCTGGTTTGAAGGGAAATACGGCAAGAAGTTGTTTGCCTGCTTAGCTGCGATGACGAGCGGATTGTTCATGTATTATGCCGGTATCTCTATTTTGATCAACGGGACATTGGCACATCGCTGGCAAGCGTTTCTCTTTTGTATCGGTGGTGTGATCATCGGAGGGGGCATCTTTATCTTTACAGCGCTCAAAATCAATTTATTAACAGTCAGAGAATGGCTGCTCGTCCCATTCGGGAAAAAAATATTAAGAGGTGGAAAACATGAGATTAGATAAATTCCTTAAAATTTCAAGAATCATCAAGCGTCGTTCAGTCGCGAAGGAAGTTGCGGACAAAGGACGTATCCAAATCAACGGTAAACT
The DNA here is from genome assembly GCF_054784955.1 of Enterococcus salsurae. Taxonomy (NCBI): domain Bacteria; kingdom Bacillati; phylum Bacillota; class Bacilli; order Lactobacillales; family Enterococcaceae; genus Enterococcus; species Enterococcus salsurae. The sequence continues at coordinate 199,423 of NZ_BAAHWY010000006.1, forward strand.
AGCGAAGTCGAGTACGGATGTCAAAGTAGGCGATACTGTGCGCATCCAGTTTGGCAATAAAGTCTTGGAAATCAAAGTTAGAGAATTGCACGAGTCAACCAAAAAAGATGACGCTGCCAAAATGTATGAGCTCATTTCAGAAGAAAGAATTTCAGAAAATGCTTGATTTTTACGGCATTTTCAGTTAGACAAGCTATGTGTATGTTGGTATAATGTAAAAAACAAGCGTAACGACGGGAGCGAGTTCAATTGTCAAAAGATAAAAACAAAATAGAACTGCTGCAAACGGATTATGCAAAAGAAAAATTTGCGCAGTTTGAAAAAGAACGGCGTCAAGTTATTTTTCGCCGACGCCGACTCGCCGTTTTTTTCATCGCAGCATTGGCACTGTTTGCCATTGTCGGTATCCAGCTATTCAATGATCAAGTGCGATTGCAGAAGTTGAATGAATACAAGGCGGAAACGATTGCAAAACAAGAAGCTGCTGAAAAAGAAAACGCCGATTTAGCAAGAGATGTAGCTTTGTTGCAAGATGATGAATACGTGGCGAAATTAGCCCGCAGCCGTCTGTTCTACTCAAAGGACGACGAGAAGATTTATCCTGTTTTGCCGGATAGCAATGAAACAGACACAACAGGGGATGCGACTGAGGACAGTACCGAGTCGACAACAGCATCACAAGATTAGCAAGGTTATACCTACTCGATCGAGTAGTTTGAATGAATTTCAAATGGGTTAAAATTAGGAGGAACATTTTTTATATGTCAATCGAAGTTGGAGCGAAACTAAAGGGCAAAGTGTCAGGTATTACAAATTTTGGTGCGTTCATTGATTTGGGTGAGGGGAAAACTGGTTTGGTACATATCAGTGAAGTATCAAATGGTTTTGTAAAAGATATCCATGATGTATTAACTGTTGGCGATGAAGTCACTGTGCTAGTTACAGCCATTGGGAATGATGGGAAAATTGGTTTGTCGATCCGAAAAGCAGAAGACAAACCAGAGGAAAAACGCGAGTACCCGAAAAAAGAATTCAATCGGCCGAATCCGAAGAAATCTTTTTCACGCAATCAACCTGCCAATACAAATAAACAAGACTTCGATTCATTGATGAGTTCTTTTCTTAAAGATAGTGATGATCGTCTGTCATCATTACGTCGCAACACTGAAGGAAAACGCGGTGGCCGAGGCGGTCGACGCAACTAAAAGGTGAATAGCAAGTTAGACGAAAGCTGGGACAAAACCATTGGATTGTTTTGTTTCAGCTTTCTTTCTTGAGTACAGATCAAAGGAGGGAAGCGGATGGTCATTGAAACACTTCGGCAGCAATTGGCATCTTGCACATCGATTCCGCGACCGCGCTATTTGTTGGCTGTGTCGACAGGCGTAGATTCGATGGTTTTGTTGACGGCGATGGAAAAGTTATTCGCTGATCAAAAGGATAAACCCTTTGCTGTCGCACATGTCAATCATCAATTAAGGACGGCGTCCAAAGAAGAAGCAGCTTTCCTCAGCGCCTATTGTGCCACGCGGGGCATAGTGTATTTCGAAAGAACATGGGAAAAGCGTCTGGCAGTTGGAGTGGAAGCGGCCGCCAGAGCATTCCGATATGATTTTTTTAAAGAAATCATGGCACATGACCACTACCCCATCTTGTTGACGGCCCATCATGGAGACGACCAAGCGGAAACCATGGTAATGAAAATGGTGCGAGATGGCAGCCTGCATAACGCTTTTGGTATGCGGCAAACGCAACATTTTGGCCAGGGTATCTTGCTAAGACCGTTGCTAAAACTGAGCAAAGAAGACCTTCATGCATTTGCTGCGGCAAATCAAGTCCCTTATTTTGAGGACGAAACCAATCAACAAGATCTTTATTTGCGCAATCGAATCAGACATCACATCATTCCGACGTTGAAAAAAGAAAATGCACAGACCATTCCGCATTTCCAACAATTATCTGAAGAAATGATTTACGGGCAAGAATTGATCGCTGACCTGCAAAAAGAATGGTTGTCCCGTTATGTCGAGCGCAGAGAAAATCAGCAAATCGTTTGGCTGGAGCAACTGTCGGATTTGTCTAAGGCGGCCAGGTATTGGTTTTTTGCAGGCTTGCTGCAACAAACCAATAGCCAGCAAGGGGCGTTGAACCATAAACAACTGCAACAAGTTCTAGACGCATTGGACACGCCGCAAGGACAATGGCAGATCGACATGGGGGACCGTTGGCAGATGCGCCGCAGTTATGATGTCGTGATATTGGAACAAAAACCAGTCCCTTCAGAAACGGCGGTGTCGTGGAAACAAGAAATGCGCGTGGGAATTGGCAGTTCCTTATTCTTGTCAGAAAACGAATGGATTGGATTTTTCCGCAGTGATCATATCGAAATTCCCAAAAAAATCACAAATTGGTCGGAGTTTTCGCAAGATTTACCGCTAAACTATTCATCTGAGCTGATCCTTCGTAAACGAAAACCGGGAGACCGGATTCAATTGCAAGCCAATCTGCGCAAAAAAATCAGTCGTTACTTCATTGACGGCAAAGTACCAAATGAACAGCGGGAAAAAAGTTGGGTCGTCACGACCCCTGGGCAAGAAGTCGTAGCCTTGATCCCTTACGTATTTTCCTATTTGAGTATTGCGGCGGAAACTGATAAAATACACTACATACTTCTTTATAAATATCAGGAGTAAGAGTTGGAAGGAGAACTTTATGCTAGATAAAGACATTGAAAAAGTTTTGATTACACGTGATGAGATCAGAAATCGTTGTGTTGAGTTGGGTCAAGAACTAACAACAGCGTATGCTGATAAGAACCCGTTGGTTGTTGGTGTGTTGAAAGGTGCAGTCCCATTCATGGCAGATATCGTGCGTGAGATGGATTGTTACTTAGAAATTGACTTCATGGATGTATCCAGTTATGGCAATGCCATGATTTCATCTGGAGAGGTCAAGATCGTCAAAGATTTGGATACCAATGTTGAAGGCCGAGATCTACTGATTGTGGAAGATATTATCGACAGTGGCCGTACATTGGCTTATTTGGTTGATTTATTCAAATACCGCAAAGCCAAATCGGTGAAAATCGTTACACTGCTAGACAAACCAGAAGGCCGAGTGGTTGATATTGAAGCTGATTATATCGGATTTGATGTGCCAAATGAGTTCGTGGTCGGCTATGGATTAGATTACGCAGAACAATACCGCAACTTGCCTTATGTGGGTGTATTGAAACCAAGTGTTTATCAGTCAAATTAGTGACTGTTCTAAATCAATTGTGATACAATCAAATGGTCAGGATTGATAAAACAAAATAGCCAGGGAGGTACGCATGAATAAGAAAAATAACGGTATGGTAAAAAATACCTTATATTATGTACTCGTCTTGTTGGCGATGGTCATGGTCGTTTATTTCATTTTTGGAAATGGCAGCCAGCAAACACCAACGATTGAGTATTCTACATTTACAGAACAACTGAAAGACGGGAAAATCAAACAGTTTACTGTACAACCCGCCAATGGTGTGTATCGAATCGTAGGAGAGTACAACGAAGAACAGACAGTCAGCAATGACAATAGTTTATCCGTTTTAGGCGGAAATTCTTCATCAAGCTCAACTCGATTTACAACCATTGTGTTGCCAAATGACTCCACATTGAGTGAAGTAACCAGCCTTGCATCAACCGCAGGGGTGAAAACCACGATTGAAGAAGAGTCAAATAGTGGGATTTGGTTGTCACTATTGATCAGCTTCTTACCAATCGTGATCATTATCTTCTTCTTCTATATGATGATGAGTCAACAAGGTGGCGGTGGCGGTGGCGGCGGTGGCCGAGTGATGAACTTCGGTAAATCCAAAGCCAAAGAAGCCGACAAAAAAGCCAACCGTGTTCGGTTCTCAGATGTAGCCGGTGCAGAAGAAGAAAAACAAGAACTTGTAGAAGTTGTGGAATTCCTAAAAGATCCCCGACGTTTCGTCGAATTAGGCGCCCGGATCCCAGCAGGTGTCTTGCTTGAAGGCCCTCCGGGGACAGGTAAAACCCTATTAGCTAAAGCAGTAGCCGGAGAAGCAGGCGTGCCGTTTTATTCGATCTCTGGTTCAGATTTCGTCGAAATGTTCGTCGGTGTCGGTGCAAGCCGTGTCCGTGACTTGTTCGAAACAGCGAAGAAAAATGCGCCAGCGATCATCTTCATCGATGAAATCGATGCTGTCGGCCGTCAACGTGGCGCTGGCATGGGTGGCGGACATGATGAGCGTGAACAAACATTGAACCAATTGTTGGTTGAAATGGATGGGTTTGATGGCAATGAAGGCGTGATCGTCGTCGCTGCAACAAACCGCTCTGATGTATTAGACCCAGCATTGCTCCGTCCAGGTCGTTTTGACCGTCAAATTTTAGTTGGTCGTCCAGACGTGAAAGGTCGTGAAGCGATTTTACGTGTCCATGCCCGCAACAAACCATTGTCAGATGATGTTGATTTGAAAGTCGTTGCCCAACAAACACCAGGTTTTGCCGGTGCTGATTTGGAAAATGTCTTGAATGAAGCAGCATTGGTTGCTGCGCGCCGGAACAAGAAAAAAATCGATGCATCGGATATCGATGAAGCAGAAGACCGCGTGATTGCCGGACCTGCGAAGAAAGACCGTGTGATCAATAAACGTGAACGTGAAATGGTAGCATACCATGAAGCGGGTCATACCATCGTTGGTTTGGTCTTGAGCCGTGCCCGTGTGGTGCATAAAGTAACCATTATCCCTCGAGGACGCGCTGGCGGCTACATGATTGCTTTACCAAAAGAAGATCAATTCTTGATGACCAAAGAAGATATGTTTGAACAAATCGTTGGCTTGTTAGGTGGACGAACAGCAGAAGAAATCATCTTCGGTGTACAATCTACTGGGGCGTCAAATGACTTTGAACAAGCAACTGGATTAGCAAGAAGTATGGTCACTGAATATGGCATGAGCGACAAATTGGGGCCAGTTCAATACGAAGGCAACCACCAAGTATTTGTTGGCCGCGATTATGGTCAAACAAAAGCCTATTCTGAACAAGTAGCATACGAAATCGACCAAGAAGTGCGTAAGATTTTAATGGATGCACATCAAAAAGCCCATGAAATCATCGAAGAACATCGTGCGCAACATAAGTTGATCGCTGAAAAACTACTTCAACACGAAACATTGGATGCTAAAGCAATCAAATCGTTGTTTGAAGAAGGTAAAATGCCTGAAGGTACTGAGGATTCAGAATATCCAAGTGAAAAAGCACAGACTTTTGAAGAAGCAAAACGTGCGTTAGAAGAAAAAGACGCTGAAAAACAAGCTGCCGAAAAAGCAACTGCACATCACGAAGATCATGAAGGCAAAGACTTTGATCAACAACTGGAAGATGTTCGACGCAACAGCGAAGACACACATGAACCAGATGACAAAGCATAATCAATAAGCACTGAAAAGCATCGAGGAAACTCGGTGCTTTTTCTTATGAAGAAATAGGCTTTTCTTAAATCGAATACAGACAGTTGAAAAAAAAGATACTTCCTAGTATGATTCACTAATGAATGGAAAAAAAGGAGATTGAAGATGAAAGATTATCTAGTTAAAGCCCTGGCATATGACGGGTATGTCCGTGGATATGCCGTATCAGCTACCCATACAGTAGCGGAGGCGCAAACACGTCATCAAACGTGGAACACTGCCTCAGCTGCATTAGGACGCAGCATGGTTGGCGGCCTTTTGTTAGGCAGTACCTTAAAAGGCGAAGACAAATTAACAGTAAAAATCCAAGGAAATGGTCCTGCCGGAGCGATCATTGTTGATAGCAATGGCCACGGGGACGTTAAAGGGTACATAAAAAATCCGCATATCAGTTTACCGCTAAATGCTGCTGGAAAATTGGATGTGCGAGGTGCTGTCGGTGACCAAGGTATTTTTACGGTCATTAAAGATTTAGGTCTTAAAGAACCGTTTTCCGGTCAAACGCCGATCGTATCAGGTGAATTAGGTGAAGACTTTACTTACTATTTAGCTGTTTCAGAACAAATTCCTTCGGCAGTAGGATTGAGTGTCTTGGTGGAAACAGACGACTCTATTCGTGCAGCAGGCGGCTTTATGCTGCAAATCATGCCCGGTGCCAGTGAGGAAATCATCGAAGCAATTGAAGCCAGACTGAAAGAATTGCCTCGCGTCTCTACCTTGATCGATGAAGGACAAACGCCTGAAGAAATATTGATGACCTTGATGCCAGAAGCTGGTGTAGAAGTGTTAGAGAAGCTGCCTGTTCAATTCAAGTGTGATTGCAACAAAGAAAAGTTTGCTACAGCAATCATTACGCTGGGCGCGCAAGAAATACAAGCGATGATCGATGAAGACCATGGTGCTGAAGCAGTGTGCGCCTTCTGTGGCAATAAATATCATTTTGACGAAATGGAACTAGCTGATTTAAAGAAAGAGGCGAGTGCATAATTGAAAGAAACACATACATGGTCGATTGGGAACGTTGAGATCCCCAATCGCGTTGTTGTTGCACCGATGGCGGGAATCACCAATTCAGCTTTTCGCGTGACCGTCAAAGAATTTGGTGCGGGTTTAGTGGTTTGTGAAATGATCAGTGATAAAGGGATTCAATTAAGAAACAAAAAAACCTTAGATATGCTATTCATCGACGAAACAGAACATCCGTTGAGTATTCAGATCTTCGGCGGCAATAAAGCTTCTTTGGTTGAGGCAGCGCAATTTGTTGCTGCGCATACGACGGCTGATATTATCGATATCAATATGGGCTGTCCAGTGAACAAAATCATCAAAGCAGAGGCTGGAGCGAAGTGGCTGCTTGATCCAGACAAAGTCTATGAAATGGTGCATGCGGTGTCTAGCGCAATCGATAAACCAGTAACTGTCAAAATGCGGATTGGCTGGGATGACGAACATGTCTTTGCGGTTGAAAATGCCCAAGCTGCAGAAGCCGCCGGCGCTGCGGCTATTGGGATGCATGGACGAACTAGAGTACAAATGTATGAAGGTGCAGCTGATTGGTCTGTGTTGAAGCGTGTCAAACAGAATCTTACCATTCCATTTATGGGGAATGGGGATGTCCGGACGCCGGAAGATGCGAAACGTATGTTGGAAGAAGTGGGGGCGGATGCAGTGATGATCGGCCGAGCAGCTTTAGGCAATCCATGGATGATCCATCGAACCCGACACTATTTAGAAACAGGGGAACTATTGCCGGAACCTTCAGCCAGAGAGAAAATCGCGACGGCAAAACTGCACTTAGAGCGGTTGGCTGATTTGAAAGGGGAGAAAGTGGCTTCCAGAGAATTTCGGCAACATGCCGCCTATTATTTGAAAGGTACCTCTCGTGCGGCGAAAGTCAAAGCAGCGATCAATCAAGCGGAGGACAAACAAACCATGTTTGATCTGCTAGATGCTTTTGTAGAAAAAACCGAAGCGCAAGAAGCGATAAAACTTTCGTAAATAAGCTGTAAAATCAAGCTGATTCAAAAGTTCGGCTTGATTTTTTGGCTGTTCATTGGCATTATAAGAAGGAAGCACAAGTTAAGAATGGAGGAAAACTCGTGACAGAAGAACGACAAACACAAGAAGAATTAAACGATCAAATGCTGGTTCGCCGTGAAAAGATGGACAAATTACGGGAAGAAGGTATCGATCCTTTTGGGAAGCGATTTGAGCGCACCCATAATTCTGCCGAGTTGCATGAGTTGTTTGATCAACGAACCAAAGAAGAATTAGCTGAAATGAATCTTTCTGCCAGTATTGCTGGAAGAATTGTAACCAAACGGGGCAAAGGGAAAGCTGGATTTGCCCATCTTCAAGACCGCGAAGGCCAAATCCAAATATATATCCGCAAAGATCAAGTTGGAGATGAACCATATGAAGTGTTCAAACATGCAGATCTAGGTGATTTCTTTGGTGTGTCAGGGGAAATCATGAAGACAGATACCGGCGAAGTAACAGTCAAAGCCAAAGAAATCGTCATTTTATCGAAAGCATTACGTCCTTTACCAGATAAATATCACGGTCTAACAAACATTGAACAAAGATACCGTCAACGCTATTTAGACTTGATCAGCAACAAAGAAAGTTTTGATCGATTCATGAAACGCAGCTTGATCATCAGTGAAATCCGTCGTTACTTAGATGGTCAAGGATATATAGAAGTCGAAACACCAGTACTGCATAATCAAGCAGGCGGTGCAGCGGCACGTCCATTTATTACGCACCACAATGCATTAGATATTGATTTGTATTTGCGTATTGCGCTAGAGTTGCATCTGAAACGATTGATCGTAGGCGGCATGGAAAAAGTCTATGAAATCGGTCGTGTGTTCAGAAACGAAGGGATCGATACGACCCATAACCCTGAATTTACGATGTTAGAAGCGTATACTGCCTATACGGATTTTAAAGATGTCATGGACTTAACTGAAGGCATTATTCGTCATGCTGCAGAAAAAGTACTGCAAACTGCGACGATCCAATATGATGGACAAACAGTTGATTTAGCGAGTGATTTTGCCCGGATCCATATGGTAGATGCCATCAAGAAAGAAACCGGAGTTGATTTCTGGCAACCAATGAGCATCGAAGAAGCACGTCAATTGGCTAAAACCCATCATGTCGAAATAACGGATGCTATGTCAGTAGGACATATCATCAATGAATTCTTTGAAACGTTTGTTGAAGAAACCTTACAGCAACCAACATTTGTCTTTGGACATCCAGTCGAAGTTTCTCCTTTGGCGAAGAAAAATCCAGAAGACGGTCGTTTCACAGATCGCTTTGAGCTGTTTATTGTTGGTAGAGAATTTGCCAATGCCTTTACAGAACTAAATGACCCAATCGATCAACGGGAACGGTTTGAAGCACAAGAAAAAGAACGCGAAGCTGGAAATGATGAAGCCCATGGTGTGGATGAAGATTTCTTAGAAGCGCTAGAATATGGTATGCCGCCAACCGGAGGGCTAGGTATCGGTATCGATCGTTTAGTCATGCTCTTGACAGATGCCCAATCGATCCGGGATGTATTATTATTCCCAACGATGCGATAATCAGTCGAAAACCAATGTCTTTTAAAAAGGCGTTGGTTTTTGTTTTTATTGAAAAAGCAAGTTGAGACGGCTGTCAAAGGATATTTGTACCGAGAAAACGCATGAATAGCGAACGATAAAAAGCGTCAATTAGTCATTGAACGGCTTTGGAAAATATCCATAAAAATAAATAGAAAATGATTGACCGATAGCCGTTTAGTTGGTATATTATTACATGTGCCAAATGACCGACACAATCAAAAAAACTTTTTTGAAAAAAAGGTTGACGCACGATAAAACAGATGATATTATAACGAAGTCGCAAAAATAAATTGATGGATCGTTGTTGATATAACAACAAATTAATTGAAAAAAAGTTGTTGACAAATAACAAATCATTTGTTATTATGATTAAGTTGCTAAGGCATCCGACACGTTGTTGCAAAACAACGAGCGAAAAAACTTTTATAAAAAGTGTTGACAATCACTTGTCACTCTGATATGATATAAAAGTTGCTAACGCAACACTGTAGACCTTTGAAAACTGAACAAAGCAAGCAAACGAACCAATGTGTAGGACGCTTCATTTATATGAAGCAAATACATGCAAGCAATAGCTAGCAAAGTTTTAATTTTATGAGCTTAACGATCCTTTGGATCGTTCAAACAAATCATTATGAGAGTTTGATCCTGGCTCAGGACGAACGCTGGCGGCGT
>NZ_BAAHWY010000007.1:0-63753 GCF_054784955.1 Enterococcus salsurae
CAATTGAATAGTGTGGTGGCGATAGCAAGAAGGATACACCTGTAACCATGCCGAACACAGAAGTTAAGCTTCTTAGCGCCGATTGTAGTGAAGGGTTTCCCTTTGTGAGAGTAGGACGTCGCCACGCTGTATCATTCCGGCATAGCTCAGTTGGTAGTAGCGCATGACTGTTAATCATGATGTCGTAGGTTCGAGTCCTACTGCCGGAGTTCTCTAATAGAGAAACAAACAAGGGTATTGAGCTTCTTTACGCCTGGAGAGTTGTCCGAGTGGCCGAAGGAGCATGATTGGAAATCATGTAGATGGCTAACGCTGTCTCAAGGGTTCGAATCCCTTACTCTCCGTTTAAACATTGGTCCGTTGGTCAAGTGGTTAAGACACCGCCCTTTCACGGCGGTAACACGGGTTCGAGTCCCGTACGGATCATTACAATTTAATGAACAACCCTGGGGGTTTAGCTCAGCTGGGAGAGCATCTGCCTTACAAGCAGAGGGTCAGCGGTTCGAACCCGTTAACCCCCATTACGGTTTGGTAGTTCAGTTGGTTAGAATGCCTGCCTGTCACGCAGGAGGTCGCGGGTTCGAGTCCCGTCCAGACCGTTTTTCATTATTTTTGTAAAGCTTATCTTATATATATACTATATGGCTCGGTAGCTCAGTTGGTAGAGCAATGGATTGAAGCTCCATGTGTCGGCAGTTCGATTCTGTCCCGCGCCACCATGGAGGAGTAGCGAAGTGGCTAAACGCGACGGACTGTAAATCCGTTCCTTAGGGTTCAGTGGTTCGAATCCACTCTCCTCCATTCTTAGGGGCATAGTTTAAAGGTAGAACAGCGGTCTCCAAAACCGTTAGTGTGGGTTCAATTCCTGCTGCCCCTGCCATTATATATTTTTAAGCAGATTTCACATCATGGCGGGTGTGGCGAAGTGGTTAACGCACCGGATTGTGGCTCCGGCATTCGTGGGTTCGATTCCCATCATTCGCCCTTTTCATTATTGGGGTATAGCCAAGCGGTAAGGCAACGGACTTTGACTCCGTCATGCGTTGGTTCGAATCCAGCTACCCCAGTTACAATCTTTACTTGATTGTATAACGCAACAATAGTATAATGGCGGTATAGCCAAGTGGTAAGGCAGAGGTCTGCAAAACCTTCATCACCGGTTCAAATCCGGTTACCGCCTTCGTACTAAATTATACACTTTCAACATGCCGGCGTGGCGGAATTGGCAGACGCGCTGGACTCAAAATCCAGTGCCCGTTGAGGGCGTGCCGGTTCGACCCCGGCCGCCGGTATCGATGATGTATCAGTCTTCTTAGAAGATTTGATACATCTTTTTTTTTGCATTCATTGGTATTTTAAAAAACAAAAAACCAAATTGGACAATGGTTTTTTGTCCAATTTGGCTATAATAAAATGACTGGTAAGCATGTATTATTCATGATCCGATGTATAAGAAAATTTGATGATTTGTACATTTTTTGCATCTACCTCGAATTCAGTAACATTTGTTTCATCGAGAATAGAATAACCCTTTTTCTTAAGAACGATTTGGTGAGGAGAATCTGTGTGATTGAGTAAGAAAAGCAGTGAATAGTCCTTTCCTTTGCGACAGGTCACAGATACAGGTGTCGTTCCTTCAATGAATTCTTCTGTGGCTTTGTGTAAATCATTGTCTTGAATGATCTTAGTCAAAACAATAGCTAAGTCAGCGGGGGCTAATTCTGTGCCAATGTAGTAAGCATAGCCGTCACCATAATGATTACTTGTAATCGCTGGAACACCAGGCAAGTGATCATTGTTGAAATGGGCAAGAGCTGTGGCATGATCCAAATGGATGACTTCTTCCCATAAGTGAGTGGTGAACGTTTGCCCATCATAACTGATTTGCCCATTCATAGGATCTTTTAATGGATAGAATTCTTCTACGGTGAGACCTAATACGTCTTTGAATAAACCGGGATAACCGCCTAAATACACTTGATCATGTTCATTGACGATGCCGCTAAAGAAATTGGTTAAGAAGATACCTCCACTTGTAACGTATTCTTCGATTTTTTCACCAAATTTTGATGAGGCGGAATATAGGTTTGGCGCAAGGACAAATGAATAGCTGCTGATGTCTTCATCTGGGTGTACGAAGTCGACCGTTAGATTTAAACCGCTCAAAGCTTCATATAAGCGGCTCAATTGATGAATATATTTTAACTTGCGTGGTTTTGCGTCTAATTCCAGCGCCCACCAATTCTCCCAGTCGAAAACAATCGCTGCATCAGCAATGAATGTTGTGCCAACAACGGCTTGTAATTTCTTTAGCTCATTGCCAAATTGACAACTTTCTTTGAAGACGCGGCTTTCTTTTGGCTCACCGTGTGGGACAACAGCACTATGAAATTTCTCCGCGCCACCTTTGGATTGCCGCCATTGAAAGAACATGATGCCATCAGAACCATGGGCAATGGCTTCATAGCTCCACAAACGCATTTGACCTGCTTTTTTTGCCCCGTTGACGGCCCGCCAGTTCACGGCACTAGGCGCTTGCTCCATGATCAAAAACGGTTTTTTCTTCAAACTGCGTGTCAAATCGTTGGCTAAAAATTGTGGATAGGGCATCTCATTAAACGGATTGGGATAACTGTTCCAACTAACGACATCCATTTCGGATGCCCATTTAAACCCATCGACATATTTATGCAGCCCCATTAGATTTGTCATAAACGGAATCTCTTTTGAGTAAGCAGCAATCGCTGCTTTTTCGATTTGATAGATCTCAAGATTCATTGCCGAAATAAAACGGGCATAATCTAGCTGCTGCGCTAGATTTTTGAAGGTAGGCATTTCTTCAGGTAAATAGATTTCGTGCCAGTCACCATAACTTTGACTCCAAAATGTTGTCGACCAAGCACTATTGAGGGTAGCGATGGTTTGGTATTTTTCTTTCAGCCATTGTTGAAATCTTGAACGGCAACGATCACAATAGCATTCATGGATGTGGCAAGTATATTCATTGTTGATATGCCACATGACAATGCCGGGATGATCATGGTATCTTTTGGCCACTTCACTTGATAAAGCAGCAGCGTATTGTCGATAGACATCTGAAGTCGGACAATAGTGTTGTCTTGAACCATGAACCAGACGATTGCCATGAACAGTCATTGGCATCATGTCCGGGTATTTGTGGACCAGCCAGGCTGGGGGAGACGCAGTACCGTTGGCTAGATCAATCATGATATCGTTCTTGTACAGCAAATCAATCAGCCAATCCAAAAAGTCAAAATCAAAAGTGGTTTCATTCGGCTGAATCGAGACCCAGCCAAAGATATTGATACTAACGTAGTTGACACCGGCTTCTTTCATCAATACCATATCTTCTAATATGACTTCTTTTGACCATTGCTCGGGATTATAATCGGCACCATAATACATCTGGGTTTGCTTTTTCATTTTTTGTTCACCTCATAGGAAAGATAGTTGATAAGTTCATGATAGCAAAACAAACCATTTGTTGTTAGCGCTAACAAAGCAATGCTTTAAATTTTGCAAAAATACGAAAATTGTTCAAAAAAAATTGAAGTGAAGCGCCGTGAAAAGGCGAAACAGACGCCTTATAACTCTTTTGGTTTGCTGTTTTTTTATTTGCAAGTTAAAATGGTTTATAATAGATTATTTAAAGTTATTTATCGTTTTAGTTTTTTTGCTATCGTTATTTTAATTCGATCATCACCTATGTAGGATCTATTTTTATTCAAGCTGGTCTATCCATACTTGTTTTATGCGCTTTTACATGAATATGTATGAACTAAAACTGATGATGACACAGAATCACCCAGTTATTCTATCAAAGGAGCTTACAAAATGAACAAACCTATCCAATTATTTTCAGAAATCGGACGTTTGCAAACGGTCATGCTGCATCGACCGGGGGCTGAATTAGAAAACTTGATGCCGGATTATTTAGATCGGTTGCTGTTTGACGATATTCCTTTTTTGCAGCAAGCGCAAATTGAACATGATTTTTTTACTGAAACATTGAAGAAGAATAAGGTTGAGGTCTTATACCTTGAAGATCTGGCGGCAGAGACTTTACAGAGTGCGGAAGACAAAGAAGTTTTTTTAAATAGTTATTTAGATGAAACGATGATCCATGATGATTTTATGCGCAATGAAGTGTTCGACTTCTTTATGTCGATCAAAGACCCTAGGGCATTTATTGATCATACGATGGCTGGACTGAAAAAAAATGAGTTGGCGCTCCCACAACGTTTGAACTTAACGTCGCTTGTCGCAGAAAATTATCCATTTCTGATTGATCCGATGCCCAACCTTTATTTTACCCGTGATCCTTTTGCGACGATAGGCAACAGCGTGTCAATGAACCGCATGTATGCGCCCACACGCCGTCGAGAAACATTGTATGGCAATCAAATTTTTTATCATCATCCAATGTTTACTCAGAATAAAATCAATTTTCTATATCATAGAGACGATACGACCCGTATCGAAGGGGGCGATCAATTGGTTTTATCTGATAAGTTGGTTGCGATCGGCATTTCTCAGCGGACAGAAGTGGCATCAATTGAGAAAATCGCACAAACGATTTTTGATACAGAACCAAGTTTCGAACATATTCTGGCTTTCAATATTGGTGAAGAACGGAAATTCATGCATTTAGATACGGTATTCACGATGGTGGATGTTGATAAGTTTACGATCCATCCTGAAATAGAAGGCGAACTGTCAGTTTATTCCATTAGCAAGTATCAAGGGGGCGTCCAAATTTTTGAGGAACGAGATACTTTGGCAAATATTCTATGCCGATACTTAGACTTGCCAGAGGTAGCTTTGATCCGATGCGGTGGTAACGACTTGACAGCTGCTGCTCGGGAACAATGGAACGATGGCTCAAATACCTTGGCGATTGCCCCTGGAGAGGTGATTGTGTATGATCGAAATGTCGTGACGAATCGCCTACTAAAAGAAGCGGGCGTCCAATTGAACGAAATACCTGGCAGTGAGCTGGTCAGAGGGCGAGGCGGTCCACGGTGTATGAGCATGCCTTTTATCCGTGAAAAACAATAGACAACGTTATTTTAAAAGTGAGATGACTATTGTTAAGCAAACTAGACTAAAAATAAAATAGAATTTACTAAAAGAAAGATTTGAATTGCATTTGCTTTTCTCATCTTTCTTTTTTGATATTAAAATACCTACCTATTTTAAGAAAAGGGTTTCTTTGAGTGGAATTATGTATTTTTTATGACTTTTATATGTAAAGACTATAAAAAAACAGAGTAAACCTTGTTCTGATAAGAAATCTATGTTACGGTTATATTAGAAAACATGAATAGGTGAAGGTATTTGCCACTTATTAATTTTGAACAGCTTACGCACAGCGAATGCCACATGCATGATTTGTAGTGGTTTTTTTTTGCGGGAAAAAAGAGAAAGCAGGTGAGAAAATGGCAGTCGATGCAATTCGTTTATTACAAGAAGCCGAGCAATTTGCGGAAACAAAAAATAAAGAAGCAGAAGCGGATAAAAAACAATTATCAGAAGAAAGATCGCTTCGCTTAAAATCGTTTCAAGAGGAATTGGCCCAACAAGAAGTACAACAAAAAGCGTTGATCAAAGAGAAGATCGCCGCTGAACTGATCCAATCAAAGGAACCTTTATTGGAAAAAACACAAGCGGAGGTAAAAACACTGCGAACAATTCCTGATTCATTGAAAGAAGAAGCTTTAGCAATAATAATAAATAAGGTTGTGACATAAATGGCAATTGCAAAAATGCAAAAGTTCAGTCTGCTAACCTTTTACGAGCAGAAAGAAGCTGTTTTGTCACAGCTGCAAGACTTTCAAGGTGTAGAATTGCTCGCTTCAGAGAAATATTATGCAACTGAAGAAACGACAGGTGTATTGGCACCTGTACGCGAGGAACAGGCGGAGGAACTTGAAAACCAGTTTGGTCAAGTCAACTGGAGTTTAAATTTTATCGAAGAATATGTACCTAAACAAAGCATGCTGGCGAAATTGCGTCAGCCAATCAAACAATACACCATTCAAGAATTGGCGCACGTCGCCCACACCTATCCATGGCAAGATCTTTGCCAAACCCTTCGTAAACACGACAAACGTCTTCGACTGATCGATCAAGAAAAACGAGATATACTGGCACAAGAAGCAGAGTTATCGATTTGGCAGTATTTTAAAGAACGACCTAGCGTACTCAATGAGTTGAAGAAGGCGGGCGGACAACTAGGGATGATCCCTAATACAGAAATCGATGCTTTCCTCCAAGAAAGTGAAAAAATGCCGCTCCTCTATGTCGAAACGATTTATCAATCTCAATCAACAGCTTATGTATTGGTTCTGTTTCATAAAGACATCAAAAACAAAGCCAACACCCTTTTGAAAAAAGCAGCTTTCGAGCAATATATCTATCCTTATGACGGAATGCCAGAGGAAGACTTAGCGGCTTTAAAAAATAAATCCCAGATCTTATTAGATGAAGAAAACGCAATCAAAGCAACTTTAGAAGCGATGGTGTCAGAACAAGAACAGTTGAACATCGTTGCTGAATATTTAGATGGCGCGATCAAACGGGCGAAAAGCAATGGCTTGTTATTGCGTTCAGCTCATGCAGTATCGATTTCAGGATGGATTCCTGTCGATGCGGCCAAATCACTGGAAGCGCGTATCCAAAAAGGCACTGCTGGAAACTATTACCTTGAATACCAAGAAGTGATGGAAAAAGAAATCGCAGATGTACCGATATTACTCGAGAATACCCGCTGGATCAAACCATTTGAAGGGCTCGTTCGGATGTACAGCTTACCGCAATACGATGAGCTGGACCCGACACCATTTATGGCGCCTTTTTATATGGTAGCTTTCGGTATGATGGTGGCTGACTTCGGTTATGGCCTGCTCTTGTTCCTGGCAACATTGATTGGAAAAAAAGTCTTTCATTTGAGCAAAGGACTTGCTGAGAATTTGACATTGTTCCAATTGTGCTCGATTCCGACGATTATTTGGGGATTGATCTATGGCAATTTCTTTGGTTTTGAATTTTCATTCCAGTTACTATCTGCCCAAGATGATGTCAATCAAATTTTAGTCCTTTCCGTGATCTTTGGTTACATCCAAATCATGTTCGGATTGGCCTTGAAATTTTATGTACTCTGGAAGAAGAAAGATCAAAAGCTGCAAGCCTTGTTCCAAGCTGGCTCATGGATGGTCTTCCTTGTTAGTGTCGTTTTCGTTGCTTTAGGCATGTTGCTCTTCCCAGATACACCAATGCAAACAATCGGCTTGTTCTTATTGGCAGCAAGTTTATTGGCGGTCGTAGTGGGTGGAAGTTTTGAAGGCAATACATTGGTAGGCAAAATCGGCTCAGGGTTATATGGGTTGATGGATGTCACCAATTATGTAGGCGACCTGATCAGTTATACACGTCTGATGGCTTTGGGTGTAGCTGGCGGTAGTATTGCTTCGGCTTTTAACTTGATCATCAGCTATTTACCAGTACCCGCTCGATTTACAGTCGGTATTTTGCTCTTCGTGGCCTTGCATGGCTTGAACATCTTTTTAAGTTATCTGAGTGCCTATGTGCACGGGATCCGTTTACAGTATTTAGAGTATTTTGGTAAGTTTTTCACCGGAGGCGGACGTGCCTTCGACCCATTTAAATCAAACGAAAAATATGTAGAAGTTATCTCAGAGCATGAGATACAGGAGGAATAGAATGGAAAATTGGATTAGTTTCTTTTATGAATATGGTGGTATTGTTTTTGCAGCTTTAGGTGTGGCAACAGCCACGATCTGCGGTGGGATCGGTTCAACGATCGGTGTCGGTATGACCAGTGAATCGGCAGCCGGATTGATTGCAGAACAACCAGAAAAATTTGGACAAGCGTTGATCTTAGAATTGCTGTCAAGTACCCAAGGATTGTATGGATTCGTTATTTCGTTTATGATCTTCGGACAAATCAGCGGAAGTATCTCACTGGACCGTGGATTGTATCTATTTATCGCTTCTTTACCGATTGCTTTGACAGCGATCGTTGCCGGAAAGTGGCAAGGGCGTGCGGCGAGTGCAGCGATGCAGATCTTGGCTAAGAAACCAGAACATGTGACCAAAGGGATTATCTTTGTGGCGATGATGGAAACGTATTGTATTTTAGGGTTCGTTATTTCCTTCTTGCTTGTCTTGAATTAAGAGGAGGAAAAAATACATGTCTGATATTACAAAATTGACGGATAAAATTAAGGCTGACGCCGAGAAGAAGTACCAGCTTCAAATCAATGAAGCGAAAAAAGAAAATGAAAATCAAGAACGGATTCGTCGCAGCCAGCTAGAAGAAGAATTGGCTGAAAGAATGGCTTTTTATGAAAAAGAAAAACGAGCAGCGATGTTCTTAGAAATTTCTGATGTGCATATCCAATCACGTAACAAAGTTTTGGCAGCCAAACAAGCTGTGTTGGATGAACTGTTTGCAGAAGCGTTGGTACGTTTGAATCAAATGGATACACCAGCGTTTGTTCGTTTTGTGGAAAATGGCATGCAGCAAGCCAATCTTTCCGGCGACATCGACCTAATCTTAGGTGAAAAAACGGCTAATCTTCTAGATGATGCCGCATTGGCAAAATTGCAAGCATCCGTTACCAATGGACAATTACATGTCGCAGCAAAAAAATTGCCCCACAAAGGCGGCTTTTTACTGCGTCAAGAGGCGATCGAATTGAATTTTACATTCGATGCATTGCTTGATGCCAACAAAGAAGAATTGAGCAATACATTACTGCAAATGATTTTTGAACAGTAAGTAGGTGGAATAAGATGAATGACATCAAATACAACACCCTCAATACACGGATCCGCACCTATGAGTCGCAACTATTTGATCGAACCCGCTATGAGCGCATGCTGAATGCGCAATCTGCAGAGGAGATTTATGGGATGCTCCAAGAAACTGTATACGGTGATTTTATCAATGAGGATGACCGTGTCCACGATTTTGAACAAGTATTGACGGCAGAACTGAAGCGTGTTTATGAAAACATGTATCGTTTAGCGCCAGATCGCAGGATCATTGATTATTTTGCTTTAGAATACGATTACCAAAATTTGAAAGTACTGGTCAAGGCCAGTTATATGCAAGCTGATTTTTCTTCATTTTTGGTACCCATCGGGACGCAACCGTTAGCCGTCTTGAAAGAGTTGGTGGCGACAAGAAAAAGCAATCAAGTCGCTTCAGAAATGGTGGCGTGTATTGAAGAGGTCTATTCCTATATCGAAAATTATCATGAAGTACAATCGATCGATATTATTTTCGACAATCATTATTGGGCGCATTTATGGGCATTAGGCAAGGATTATGAAGATGAAGTTTTGCAAAAGCTGATCAAGAGACAAATCGATATCTTCAATATTTCAACGGTCTTGCGCAGTTATGCCATGAAGCGAAAACGCGGGTTTATCAGTGCCGTCCTCGCAGACAATGGCAGCTTGCCAGCGGAGGAGCTGTTGACGGAGATCACGACTTCATTAGAAGCATTTGTTGCCTATTTGCAAAATACACCGTATAAAGTATTGATCAACGCGAGTTACGAAGAGTTGATTGAAAAGAAAACCTTGAATACATTTGATTTACGCAAAGACAATTTCTTGATGGGAAAGTTAAAAGAACAAAAAATCGTCCCCTTTGGCCCAGCGGCATTGATTGGCTATTTGTATGCAAAAGAAATCGAAAGCAAAAATTTGCGGATTCTCTTGATTGGCAAAATCAATAAAGTACCAGAGGAGATTTTAAGAAGTCGGGTGCGTGATAGTTATGAATAAAAAAATTGCAATGATGGGTGGGAAAAACTCGATTCTACCGTTCAAGGGACTAGGAATCGATATCTATCCAGTGGACGATCTGGAACAAGCAGCCCAGCAATTAGAAGAAATGGCTGAAGCGTATGGTGTGATTTTTCTCACGGAGCGTTTGATCGAGCAATTAGAATCAATCGTTCGCCGTTTTGAAGAAATGCCGACACCCGCGATCATTCCGATCCCCAGCAGTACTGGCAGCTTAGGAATCGGTATGGCAAGGATTCAGCAAAATGTAGAAAAGGCTGTAGGAATGAATATTTTAGATTCCTAACAGACCAGCTAGCCAGCTAGGAGGAATGAATGTGGCATTTGGCACTATTGAAAAAGTTTCGGGACCATTGGTCACCGCCTCAGGATTAAGCGGAGCAAAAATCCACGAAATATGCAAAGTCAGCGAAAAAGGTCTGATCGGAGAGATCATTGAAATCAAAAAAGGTCTGGTTTCGATCCAGGTCTATGAAGAAACGGCCGGGATTGGTCCAGGAGAACCGGTAGAAACGACTGGGGCACCCTTATCAGTCGAATTGGCACCAGGGTTATTGGCACAGATGTTTGATGGGATTCAACGTCCATTAGATACGTTTATGAGTCAAACAGAAAGTGATTTTTTGGAACGTGGCGTGACGATCGATCCATTGAATCGACAAAAGAAATGGACTTTTGTGCCGCAAGTCCAAGTTGGTGATGACGTACAAGCAGGAGATATCATCGGCTTGGTGCAAGAAACATCGGTCATTGAGCACAAAATCATGGTTCCACCCGGAAAAAGCGGCAAGGTGACAGAAGTCATGGTAGGAAACTTTGCCATAACCGAAGTGATCTGCCGGTTGGATACAGCTGAAGGTGAAACAGCATTAACTATGGTCCAAAAATGGCCTGTACGAAAACCGCGTCCGGTGTCCACGAAATTAAATCCTGGAGAGCCGCTAGTTACAGGACAACGAGTCATCGATACGTTCTTCCCTGTTGCAAAAGGTGGATCTGCGGCAGTACCAGGCCCATTTGGCGCGGGAAAAACTGTGGTACAACATCAAATCGCCAAATGGTCTGATGTGGATATCGTGGTCTATGTAGGTTGTGGCGAGCGTGGCAATGAGATGCGTGATGTCATGAATGAATTTCCTGAGTTGATCGATCCCAATACCGGAGAGTCGATCATGGAACGGACAGTTTTGATTGCAAACACCTCGAATATGCCTGTAGCTGCGCGAGAAGCGTCGATCTATACAGGGATCACGATCGCGGAATACTACCGGGACATGGGTTATAGCGTGGCGATCATGGCTGATTCAACTTCACGTTGGGCAGAAGCTTTGCGGGAGATGAGCGGACGTCTGCAAGAGATTCCTGGGGATGAAGGCTATCCAGCGTACTTAGGCAGCAGAATCGCAGAGTATTATGAGCGCGCAGGGCGTTTCCAAACATTAGGCACGCAACCTAGAGAAGGCAGTATCACCGCAATCGGTGCAGTTTCGCCGGCTGGGGGAGATATTTCTGAACCTGTCACGCAAAATACATTGCGTATTGTTAAAGTGTTCTGGGCGCTAGACAGTACATTGGCCCAAAAACGTCATTTTCCATCCATCAATTGGATGAACTCCTACTCTTTGTATGAGGATCAAATCAATACCTATCTGAATCAATTGTTGAGCAGTCGCTGGTCTGAGTTGGTCAATGAGGCGATGTCTATCTTACAAGAGGAAAGTCGTTTAGATGAGATCGTTCAGTTGGTAGGGATGGACTCTCTTTCGCAAAAAGACCGATTGACGATGATGACAGCACGTTCTTTACGGCAGGACTATTTACAGCAAAATGCGTTTGATGATGTCGATACATATACTTCTCGAACCAAACAATTCAAGATGTTAGACAATATTTTGCTGTTTGATGCGCAAGCCAAGCGGGCCTTGCAATTAGGGGCTTATCTTGATGAGATCATCAAAGGAACTGTTGATTTGCGTGAGCGAATCGCCCGCAGCAAATACGTGCCTGAAGAAGAATTGGACCGAATAGACAAAGTCAAAGAAGACATCAAAGAAATCATGCAAAAAATCATTGAAACTGGAGGTGTTCATTGATGTTAAAAGAATATCGTTCAGTTTCCGAAATTGCTGGACCGTTGATGGTGGTTGAAAACGTCAAGGGCGTCAAATTTGACGAACTAGTAGAAGTTCGGATGGATTCTGGCGAAATCCGTCAGGGTCAAGTATTGGAAGTTAGTGATGACAAAGCGGTTGTTCAGATTTTCGAAGGAACCAGTAATTTGAGTGCGGAAGAGAGTAAAGTGCGTTTCTTAGGCAATGGATTGACATTAGGTGTTTCCCTAGATATGCTCGGCCGGGTATTTGACGGTATCGGAAAACCCAAAGACAATGGACCGAGGATTTTACCTGAAAAACGCTTGGATGTGAATGGAGAAGCCATCAATCCAATGGCACGGGACTTTCCAGATGAGTTTATTCAGACGGGCATCTCTACCATTGATCATTTAAATACATTGGTGCGTGGCCAAAAACTGCCGATTTTTTCTGCTTCTGGCTTACCCCATAAAGAAATCGCAGCCCAAATTGCACGCCAAGCAACGGTACCAAGTCAAGAAGGCAACTTTGCGATCGTTTTTGCTGCTATTGGTATTCCATTCGAAGAAGCTGAGTTTTTTGTTGATGAATTCCGTAAAACAGGGGCCTTAGATCGCTCGGTCCTATTTATGAATTTGGCCAATGATCCAGCCATTGAACGGATCGCAACGCCTAAAATGGCGCTGACAGCAGCTGAATATTTGGCATTTGAAAAAGGCATGCATGTGTTAGTGATCATGACAGATATGACCAATTACTGTGAGGCCCTAAGAGAAATCTCTGCTGCCCGTAGAGAAGTACCTGGACGCCGAGGATATCCCGGCTATCTGTACACTAATTTGGCGACCTTATATGAGCGGGCTGGACGTTTGACAGGGAAAGAGGGATCTGTCACCCAGATTCCGATTTTGACCATGCCAGATGGAGATAAAACCCATCCTATCCCTGATTTGACTGGTTATATCACAGAAGGGCAAATCATTTTATCTCGTGATCTTTATAAGCGCAATATCAACCCGCCAGTGGATATACTGCCGAGCTTATCACGGTTGAAAGACAAGGGGACTGGTGAGGGCAAGACCCGTGGGGACCATGCAGCAACAATGAACCAAATCTATGCAGCCTATTCTGATGGAAAAGCCGCGAAGGAATTATCGATCGTTTTAGGAGAATCTGCATTGTCTGATATGGACAAAAAATATGCCCGCTTTGCAGATCTTTTTGAAAAAGAATATGTCAATCAAGGATTTGAAACCAATCGAACGATTGAAGAGACATTAGATTTAGGCTGGAAACTTTTGGCCACATTACCGAAACAAGAATTGAGCCGTATCAAGGAAGAATATATCGACGCCTACTATCCCAGCACTGAGGATGTGAATGCTTAATGGCGATTTTGAATGTCAATCCTACGCGTATGGAGTTGAGTCGTTTAAGAAAGCGGCTGACCACAGCAACGCGAGGACACAAATTATTAAAGGACAAACAAGATGAACTGGTCCGCCAATTCATTCAGCTAGTTAAGAAGAATCAGGCGCTGCGCCAAAAGATGGAGGCAGCCTTGCAAGCGGGAATGGCCGAATATGTTTTGGCCTCCAGCAGTATTCCAGATGTCGTGCTGCAAGAAGCCTTTATGATTCCTTTAAACAAGGTGACATTAGATATACAAAGCCGTACGATCATGAATATGGATGTACCGGTGCTGAATCCAGTCTATGAAGATGAAACAACTGATGATGATTTTTCTTACGGATTTGTCAGCACTACGAGTGAATTGGATCTTTCTTTGTCCCATTTGGATCAAATGCTGCCAGTAATGTTGCAATTGGCTGAGATCGAGAAAACGTGCCAATTGATGGCCAATGAGATTGAACGGACGCGACGTCGTGTGAATGCGTTGGAATATATGACGATTCCTAAATTAACGGAAACGATCCAATATATTGAAAGCAATCTGGCTGAAGATGAGCGGGCGACATTGACACGCTTGATGAAAGTCACAGATATCATTGCTGAGAATGAAGCCGATCAACACTATTAAAAAAAAGACGTTTTACCAACCATTGATTTGGCTGGTAAAGCGTCTTTTCTATTAGGCGTTCAATAATAGTTGATCATCCTTCAATTCAGCGCCGCTATTTTGATGGAACATCTCCATCAATTCTGGTACCGTTAAGTGTTGCTTTTGTTCGCCGGCAATATCCACAACGATTTTCCCTTGATGCAGCATGACTAAGCGGTTGCCATAGCGAATGGCATCTTCCATATCATGGGTGACCATGAAAGCCGTCAATTGCTGAGTCCGAATCAATTGATCCGTCAACGCCATAACTGTCAAAGATGTTTGCGGGTCCAATGCCGCAGTATGTTCGTCTAGTAAAATCAATTTAGGTTGCTGCAAGGTCGCCATTAACAGCGTGATCGCTTGCCGTTGACCACCAGATAGCAGACCAATCTCAGTTGTCAGCCGATTTTCCAAACCGAGATTGAGGCTAGCCAATTTTTCTTGGAAGAACGCGCGGTTCTTGCTTTTCACGCCAGTTGAAAAACCGCGTGCCTGACCTCGTTTGTAAGCCAGAGCCAAATTCTCCTCAACAGTCAAACGAACCGCGGTACCCATACGAGGATCTTGAAAAACACGGCTGATTGCTTTCGACCGTTTCGTTACTGATAACCGCGTGATATCTTTACCGTCTAATGTAATTCGACCTTGATTGGTTGGGATCGTCCCTGCGATGCTGTTCAACAGGGTCGATTTTCCGGCACCGTTGCCCCCGATAATCGTAATGAAATCACCATGGTTCATGGTAAGATCGATTCCTTTTAGCACATGATTTTCATTGATTGTTCCTTTTTCAAAGGTTTGGTGTAATTGATCAATCGTTAAAACAGGCTGTGTCATGATTGACCTCCTTTTGGTTTGGGTCCTATTTTTTGCAAGCCGAGTTTTGTACGCAGTTGAGGCAATGACAGACAAATGACCAAAACGATCGCTGAAGCCAATTTGATATCATTCGCTTCGACATTAAACTCAAAGACAACGGCCAAAATGAAGCGATAGATGATCGCACCGATCACGATGGTGATCAAGCGAATAAGTAATGATTTGTTTGCAAAAAGCACTTCAGCGATAATGATCGAAGCAAGACCGATCACGATCGTTCCGATGCCGGAGTTCAAATCGGCAAAGCCGTTGTTTTGCGCCAGTAAAGCACCGGATAGTGCAATACAGCCATTAGAGATCATATACCCGATGATCTTCATATTATCGGTGTTGATACCGTTGGCTTCACTCATAGCCAAGTTATCGCCGGTCGCGCGCAGTGCCAATCCTATTTCTGTTCTAAAGAAAAGAAATAGGAGAAGAATCACGATGGTAGCAAATAGAAATCCTGCGATGATCACCGCATTGTTCTTAGCAAATCCCATGTCTTGAAAAGTAGTAAAGACTGTTTTTTGTCCCAATAGGGCAATATTTGGTGCCCCCATTACACGGTTCGTGATCGAATAAAGACCAGTCATCGTGATGATCCCAGCTAAAAGGGCAGGAATCTTTAGTTTTGTGTGCAGCAGTCCGGAAACCAGACCCGCCAAAAGTCCGCCGCAAAAACCGAACAAACTTGCAATAATTGGCGAGTACCCATTTGTGATACTGATCGCGGCGATTCCTGCCCCCAAAGGAAAACTCCCTTCAGCAGTCAAATCAGCGATATCTAAAATTCGGAAGGTGAGGTAGACACCAATCGCCAACAATGCCCAAAGGACACCTTGAGAAGTTGCGGATTGGAGCAAGACCAAGAACGTGTTTAACAAATTCATATTGTTTCCTCAAATCTATGGTTTAATTTTTATTCTGGAGCCACGATACTGGCAGGATCGATGCCTAGCGCTTCAGCCATTTCATCGTTGACCACCAATTCTAAGTTTTCAGCTGTTTCGACAGGTGTTGTTGCAGGTTCAGCATCACCATCTAAAATTTTGGCAGCGAGTTTACCCGTTTGGATACCTAGTGATTTGTAATCAATGCCATAAGTTGCAAGGGCACCATCATTGACTTGATCAACAGAACCCGCAACGATTGGTGTTTTGGTTTCTTTGGCTACTTCTCCAACAATAGCTGCAGCAGATGCAAAGGTATTGTCAGTTGGTACATAGATGCCATCGACATCTTTGGCTAAACTTGTGGTAACTTGTTGGACATCATTTGTTGTGTTGGCCGTTAATACCTTAACCTCAAGGCCTGCTTCTTTCAGGGCCGCTTCCGCAAGATCGGCTTGGATTTTAGAGTTGGCTTCACCAGCGTTATACATAACACCAATCGTTTTGGCGTCAGGAACGATGCTTAATAGAAGTGCGATTTGTTGTTCGATTGGCACCATATCAGAAGTACCTGTGATGTTGCGTCCGGGTGCGTCATTTGAATCTGCCAATTTTGCTTCAACGAGATCTGTGACAGCTGTTACGATGATTGGGACGTCTGTTGTTTCATTTGCCAATGAAACGGCAGCAGGTGTTGCAATCCCTAACAATAGATCTGGATCACCTTTCAACAATTTTTCGCTCATACTTTTTAGATTGTCTTGACTGTTTTGGGCATTTTGATAGTCAAATGTCACATTTTCACCTTCAGTATAACCAGCCTCAGCCAAACCTTCTTTAAATCCTTCGTACGAAGCATCTAGTGAGCCATGCTCGACTAATTGCAAGACACCGACGGTCTTCATATTGTCATCTCCAGATGATTCGTTGCTTCCGTCTCCGCAGGCAGCCAATGCAAGTACGCTCGCTGCTAAAATTCCTGATGTGATCCACTTTTTCATGTTCATGATGATTCCTCCTAAAATGTTCTTTTTTAGCATGACCTGAACAAAAAAATCCATTCAGACAATCGTCTAAATGGATGTGAACATACCAATAAGAATGACATTCATGGCAACCATTTAGAAGAATTTCTACATGGCTGCAAGTTCAAGTTAAAATGCTTTAGCCATCATAGATACAAACAAAAATCGTTTTTTGGTTTGCATCCATAATGAATATGAATACAAACTATCTAAAGTAGCTAAAGTAAAAACTATTCAGTTGTGGGGTACGGGTTGATAATAACATCGATTGTTCCTCCAAACTTGAATTGTTTATAGTATAGTCAAAAAAAAGAGGACTGTCAACGGGAAATAGCAATTTTCTGAAAATTTTGGAATAACAGTTTGTTTCGCTCCTTTTTTTGTTAGCGGTTTAGAAGGATAGGTATACATAAAAAAAACCTTGATCCAACAAGTGTTTATGCTTGTTGGAAATCAAAGGTTTATCAATAATTATTCATTCGATTCCTTATAATAACGAATTGTATCTCTGATTTCTTGGATGCTGTACAGTAAATCATCATTGAACGTCTTATTCACATCCACATCTATTTTTTCATCAAATAATTGTTCATATTCCTCAATGGATAATTTTTGACGGGCATCGAGCAATGCTTCGTGGCCTTGTTTATTCAATTGTTGTTGATAACCTTTGACCAAGCGGCCGCTAAAAAATTCAGCGACGGCACCAGAGCCATAACTGAAAAGACCGATCCGATCATTTTCATTGAGGATCGTTGCGTTTTCGATCAATGAAATCAAGCCCAGATATAAAGAGCCGGTATAGAGATTGCCAACGCGACGGCTATATGTGATTGATTCCTCGTAGCGAGCCAACAACCGGTCTTGTTGTGCTTGCTCCTCAGATTCGAAGCCAGCCAATAAGGCTTTTTTGCCCATTTTTGTGTATGGAATATGGAAACAGATTGCTGCATAATCAGCAGCTGTTCGTTTGTTTCTGCGGCAGTTTTCTTGCCAAACTTGTTTGAAGGAATTGATATAGACTTCATTTGACAGATGACCATCTACCATTGGATATTGGTGGCCGACTGGCCGCCAAAAATCATAAATATCTTGTGTCAGCATGACATTGTCATCCTCGAAGGTCAGGATCCGCGGATCCGCAGTGATCAAGAGCGCAACGGCGCCTGCACCTTGCGTTGGTTCACCGCCTGAGGCTAAGCCATATCGCGCAATGTCTGAAGCAACGACTAAAACTTTACTTTCTGGATTGGCCTGAATATGATTTTTTGCAAACTGTATACCCGCAGTTGCACCATAACAAGCTTCTTTGATTTCAAATGAACGGGCGAAAGGTTGGACACCTAACAATCGATGCAAGATGACAGCAGATGCTTTTGACTCATCAATGCCAGTTTCAGTCCCTACGACAACCATATCGATCGCAGCTAGATCTTCTGCAGTCAATAAAGGCTGTGCTGCATGCATCGCAAATGTAACGATATCTTGCGTCATTTTGCTGACAGCCATTTGGTCTTGCCCAATACCGATTGTGAATTTGTTTGGATCCACGTCTCTGGCATGAGCCAAATCAACCATATCTATATACTGAGGTGGAACAAAAAAATTAAGTTTATCTATACCAACGTTCATCTTGACGCTCCTTTATGTTCTTCGCGTTATTTTCTCACTCTCTTTAAGTTATCACATTTTGTGAAAAAATAAAAAAAGATTTGATTAGAATTTAAACTTTATTAAAGAATCGAAAAAAGCCGACAGGATGGCGGCTGAGGTATTCTTTTTTCGCGCATTTAATGATATATTGCAAGAGGAGGTGACGTACGTGGAAGAAGTTGTCATAATCGACGCAATTAGAACGCCAATTGGCAAATACCATGGGTCATTAAAAGAATATTCAGCAGTTGCTTTAGGTACTTTTGCTGCCAAAGCAATCCTAGCGCGTAACCAAGGAATGCAAGATCAAATTGATCAAGTAGTCATTGGCAATGTGTTGCAAGCTGGGAATGGACAAAATCCTGGCAGACAAGTCGCACTAAAAAGCGGTTTATCTGCGGAGATCCCGGCCTCAACGATCAATGAAGTATGTGGTTCAGGCATGAAGGCAATGTTGATGGGGATGGAACAAATTCAACTCAACAAAGCTTCGGTCGTTTTGACCGGCGGGATCGAAAGCATGACCAATGCGCCGTTATTTAGTTTCTATGATAAAGCAGAAAATCAGTATTCAAAACCGGTATCAACCATGATGCATGATGGGTTAACGGATGCCTTCAGCAGTCAACCGATGGGACTGACCGCTGAAAATGTAGCTCAGAGATACAGCGTCTCTCGTGAAGAACAAGATGCATATGCGTATGCTTCACAAATGAAAGCAGTTGCTGCCCAAAAAGCCAACAAATTTATCAAAGAAATCGTGCCTTTACCGAAGGAAGATGGGCTTGTTACGCAAGATGAAGGCATTCGGCCTGGAACGACCATCGATAAACTGGCTGAATTAAAAACCGTCTTCAAAGAAAATGGCACGGTGACTGCGGGCAACGCCTCAACAATCAATGATGGAGCGGCGATGGTGTTGTTGGCCTCTAAATCCTATTGTGAAGCCCATCAAATTCCTTATCTAGCGATCGTCAAAGGCATCGTAGAAGTGGGCTTTGATCCAGAGATCATGGGCATTTCACCAATCAAGGCAATCAGCAGATTATTAGAAGAACAGAAAGTCTCAATGCAAGACATTGCTATTTTTGAGATCAACGAAGCTTTTGCAGCCTCTTCGATCGTTGTTGAAAGAGAGCTTGGGTTAGATCCAAATAAAGTCAATCGCTACGGCGGGGGTATTTCGTTGGGGCATGCGATAGGGGCCACAGGTGCACGAATTGCGACAACATTGGCCTATCAATTGCAAGATACCCAACAAAAATGGGGTGTTGCATCTTTATGTGTCGGCGGTGGGCTTGGATTGGCGATGTTGTTAGAAAACCCAGCCGCAGATCGTCAGCCAGCACATGATTCGTCAAAAAAAAAAGCCAAGTTTTACACCTTAAGTCCTGAGCAGCGTCTTGAACAACTGGTTGATGACCAACGGATCACATCGGAAGAACAAGCGATTTTCAAGTCAATGGCATTAAGCACTGATCTTGCCAATAACTTGATCGAAAATCAAATCAGTGAAGTCGAAATCCCATTGGGCGTAGGCATAAATCTGAAAGTAGACGGGAAAACTTACACAGTGCCGTTGGCAACAGAGGAACCATCGGTGATTGCTGCGATGAGCAATGGTGCAAGGATGGCAGGCGAGATTGTCACTACGGCAGAAGAACGGTTATTGCGGGGACAAATCGTTTTGATGGATGTCCAGGATATTGCAAAGGTTGCCGCCCAAATCGAACAAGCCGAAGCAGCCATCTTCAAAACTGCGGAAGAAAGCTATCCATCGATCGTCAAACGAGGCGGCGGGCTGCGGCGAATAGTGCACCGGGCTTTTCTGGCTGCTGACTCAGGGTTAGATACCAATTATATCTCCCTTGATTTGCTGGTGGATGTCAAAGATGCCATGGGTGCCAACATCATCAATACGATTTTAGAAGGTGTGACGTCCAATCTACGCACTTGGTTTCCCGATGTGGAGATTTTGTTTAGTATTCTGACAAATTATGCGACCGAATCATTGGTAACAGCGACGTGTGTCGTGCCATTTTCTGTTTTGTCTAAAATAGGCGATGGCGCCGCGATTGCAACGAAAATTTGTCATGCTTCAGACTTCGCCCAACTGGATCCTTACCGAGCTGCGACCCACAACAAAGGAATCATGAATGGGGTAGAGGCGCTGATTTTGGCTACTGGAAATGACACAAGAGCTGTATCTGCTGCTTGTCATACCTATGCAGCAAGAAGCGGGCAAACCCGTGGACTGGCCACTTGGCATATCGAAGACGGGCAGCTGGTAGGAGAAATCACTTTGCCATTGGCTATTGCAACAGTTGGGGGAGCGACCCGCATTTTGCCTAAAGCAACTGCTGCCTTGGCTTTGAGTGGCGTGAAGTCAGCTGCTGAACTCGCATCAGTAGCAGCAGCCATTGGCTTGGCGCAAAATTTGGCTGCCTTGCGGGCACTTGTCGCTGAAGGAATCCAACAAGGGCATATGCGTATGCAAGCAAGAGCCTTAGCAATCGCTGTAGGGGCTGCTGGGACAGAGATCGATACTGTGGCGCAGGCCTTGGCAGGAGAAAAGATGGATCAAGCCAAAGCATTGTCGCTTCTTGAACAGCTGCGAGGACAATCAATCACATAAAAAATACCCGAACCAATTTTGGTTCGGGTGTTTTTGTATCGCGTGATTAACGTTGATCGAGTGAAGTAGCTGCGTATGCTTCAATCAAAGGAATCACATCTAATTTGATTTTATATTTGCGTTCCAAAGCAGGCAGGATCTCAAATTGACCTGGTGCGTCTTCGGAAATCGTGGCTAAAATTCGTTGTTCTTTAGGGGTTGCTTCCACAACGGTGGCTTCACCATTGGTTTTTTCCACACTGAATTTAGGAAAGGCAGCAATTTTTTCTGAAAAATCAGCAAATGTCAGGCCGGCGGATGCAGGTTGTTGCGGGTCTAACCCTTGACTTGCTGTGGAGGACGCATCAATGAATGGTTCAGTTGTTTTCGCTTCTGATGCGTGCTTTTCTTGTGTCGTGTCAGTGTCATCAGCAGGTTGCGCAGCAGCTGGCACCCAGTAAGCGGCAATTTCGTCAACTAAGTTATCACTAAAACGATCCAATAGACCAGCTTCTTGGCGTTGGATCCGTTTGACTACGATTTTGAAATTTTCATCTAAAGGTACAGCGATTTTTTGCTCTTTCGTGGTGTCTTTCAACAACTCAATCAATAATTCGTCTTGATTTTTTGGATTGATATAAACAGTTGTTGGCAAGTCATGATTGGCAGCCGTTTTGCTTTCGATAGCAGCAAATAGCTGCTGACGCGCCGTTTCATAAGAAGGGCGGAATTGTTGTTTCAATTTAGCTAATTGTTTCTTTTTCATAATCTTCTCCTCTCGATCACTATCGATTATAAGGAAAATTGATGCAAATGAACAGAGATTATCATGAAAAAATCAAAAAACTTTACTTTATCTGTGAAAAAACACCTCGTCAGTCAAGCTGATGAGGTGTTTTGCTGAAAGTGTCGGTATGCTGATATTTGGGCATCAACACCAATAAATCTGTTGTGCCTTGAGCCACCAACATCCCTTGCCAAACAAAGTAAGAAGGATTGGCACCCAATTGTTCTTGCAGCATGTGCTGATACTCCTTTTCAGTCCATTGCCGCGCAGGAAAATGCTGCAGCTTGTCTGGATAGATCAAGAAAACAAAATCTGGATGAAAGGCTTGTTTCACAGCTTGCGGTAATGTATCTAAATCGCGTCTCGCCATAAGTGCTCCTTCTCTTTCTTTTTAGAACCCTGTGGTATCTGGATTAGATGCTTTGCCGACAACGCCATCGAGTTGATCGATGGTCTGCAGATCTTCTGGAGATAGTTCAAAATCAAAAACAGCTAAGTTTTCTTCGATCCGACTAGGTGTGACTGATTTTGGTAAAGGCAAGAAACCGTGCTGCAAAGACCAGCGTAAAGCGATTTGGGCAATTGTTTTGTTATATTTTGCCGCTAGTTCTTTCATTTCCGGTACATCAAAAATTTTTCCAGTACCTAGTGGGCTGTAAGCTTCCAATAAAATATCATGCGCTTGGCAGTATTGGACAACCTCCGGCTGTAATTCACCTGGTGCTAAGAAAATTTGGTTGACCATTGGGAAAACAGTGGCGGTTTTTTTCAATTCTTCTAAATGGTGGGGCAAGAAATTGCTGACACCGATCGCTTTGATTTTGCCGGCTTCGTATAACTCTTCAAAAGCACGCCATGATTCAGCATTGGCTGTTTGCCAGTTTTCGCGAAAGGCAACTGGGTTTGGCCAATGGATCAAGAATAGATCAACATAGTCTGTTTGCAGTTTTTCCAACGATTCCGCAAAGGAAGACATCACCAAATCATAGGAATGATTGCCATTCCACAATTTGGTTGTCAAAAAAATCTCTTCTCGAGGAATGCCGCTTTCTTTGATGGCTTGACCAACGCTGGCTTCATTTTTGTAGCCTTGTGCGGTGTCAATATGACGATACCCCGCTGCAAGGGCTTTTTTGACAGAATCGACGGCTACCTCGCCATTAGGTGTCTGCCAAGTGCCAAATCCTAGTTCCGGAATAGTGACATTGTTTGATAATGTGTAATTGTTCATCTTTTCTCCTCCTATTTGTTGGTATCTTAAGTGTAGCAGAGGTATCGTCATTTTCCAACGGAAGCAACCTTGATTTCCAAGCAGCTCTTGATTTATTTTACAGATTTACTTGTCAGTGCCGCACTTTTTTTTGTACACTAGACAAATGGATAAGGAGCGATAACAATGGATATATACTTAAAGCATGCAATTTTACATATTGTCGATCGGCAAACAGGTGATCCGGTTTTTTCTCAAGTCGAGTTAGATTTGACCACTGAATACGTACGAGATTATTTGACCAAAAAAATTCAGAAATTAGCTAACCCGCAAACAAAGACAGGAAAATTGGTTGAAACATCAGCAATCGCTGAGTTGGTCAAATCAGCAGAAGCCAATTTCGCTGCTGCTAGTGAAGGAATCGTGCAACGCTGGTATGACGCATACAAAGAAAGCGAAGATGCGCCGAGTTGCGATGCATTCGTGGTGCTGTATGAATTAGATACCCAGATGCAAGTTGCATTTTTGAAAGTCAATTACCAAGATGGCTATACCCATTTTATCGACAATGGAGAAGCGGGGATCGAAAATACATTGATTCTTCATCGGGCAATTTTGGCAGGGAAAACCCAAAAAGCCGATGAGGGGATCACGATCGATGTCCATAACTTGACCTTTGAGTTGATTGAGAAAAAATATAGTTTTTCTGGGGAAAAGCAATTGTATTTTTCAACAAAAGTCATTGAAGCAGAACCCTTGCCGTCTTTAGAAGAAAATGTCAAAGTCATCAAAAAAGTTGCTGAAAAGATTGGTCAAAAATTTGAGACCCCGTCTTACCATGTCGTCGCTGATTTGAAAGAAGCAGTCTATGATACGATTGAAGAATCAGGCCATATCGATGTGCAAGAAATCGCTGAGAAAGTGTTTAAAGATAATATTACGGCCCAAATGAGCTTTAAGGAAGAAGTCACAGAAAAAGGATTTGTCGATCAAGCACCGATGTTAAGAGATGTCCGTGAGATTTCTGAGAAAAAGTTCGGCAAACAAAAATTGAAATTATCCAATGGAATTGAATTGATCGTACCGTTAGATGTATACCGTGATCCCAATTTGATTGAATTTATCAACAATCCAGATGGGACGATCTCGGTCACCATCAAAAATGTCGAAGAAGTGATTAACCGTATGTAAAAAAAACTGCGTTTAGGCCATTCAATAGATGATCTAAACGCAGTTTTTGTCTTACTCTGTGATGTTCGTCAAGGCTTTTTGCGGTACTTCCTCAGCTGTCACTTCTTCCCAGCGCATAACACCTTTATTGGGATTAACGATCAGTTTTAAATAGGCGCCTTCTTTCAAAGAGGTGGACCGATACTCCGCCATCTCAACGACTTTCTTTTCACCATCATCATTATAAGCCGTTTGTTCATAGCGATAGATGTCATTGACAACACCGTCATCAGAGATATCCGTATCGTGCTCTCCACTTGATATGATCTGCGTATAGTAGGCGGTGCCGCCATAATAATAGTGGTACGTGAATAGAGAGCCGCCAATGAAGATGGCAACGACCAATATGCTGGCTAATATTTTTTTCAACGAAATTCACCTCATTATTTATTATTCATTAGGAGGATCAATACGTCCAATCTTTAAGAAAAACAAAAGAAAAACTTAGGGTTTAGCCTGTGATGCGTCTTTCTTGACTTTGACTAATTTTGACCTATAATAGAGATAGCTTCAAACTTACAAAAGATAAGTAAACGGCTTTTGATGAAGCACAATCATTTGAATCGAGTCAATGGGACTCATTTCTCTAGGAGGGGAAATTATGGCAAAACAACATTATGATCGGTCCAAACCACATGTTAATATCGGCACGATTGGCCACGTCGATCACGGAAAAACGACATTGACAGCTGCAATCACTACGGTGCTGGGGAACAAAGGACTTGCCAATCCGCAAGATTATGCAAGTATCGATGCGGCCCCAGAGGAACGAGAACGTGGCATTACGATTAACACGGCGCACGTAGAGTATGAAACGGAAAAACGGCACTATGCCCATATCGATGCGCCAGGACATGCGGATTATGTCAAAAATATGATCACGGGTGCTGCGCAAATGGACGGTGCAATCTTGGTAGTCTCCGCGACAGACGGGCCTATGCCGCAAACGAGAGAACATATTTTGTTGTCACGACAAGTGGGTGTCAAACATTTGATCGTTTTCTTAAATAAAATCGACTTGGTCGATGACGACGAATTGATTGATCTTGTGGAAATGGAAGTTCGAGAATTACTGAATGAATATGATTTTCCAGGTGACGATATACCAGTGATCAAAGGCTCGGCTTTAAAGGCGCTGCAAGGAGATGCCGAAGCAGAACAAGCGATTCTTACGTTGATGGATACAGTTGATGACTATATTCCAACACCTGAACGGGATACAGACAAACCGTTGCTTTTACCAATCGAAGATGTCTTTTCGATTACCGGTCGTGGGACCGTGGCTTCTGGACGTATTGATCGAGGTATGGTCAAAGTTGGCGATGAAGTTGAAATCGTTGGGATTAAACCAGAAACCCATAAAGCAATTGTGACTGGTGTGGAAATGTTCCGTAAAACAATGGATTTTGGAGAAGCTGGGGACAATGTAGGTGTATTGTTGCGGGGGATCACGCGGGATGAGATCGAACGAGGACAAGTCTTGGCAAAACCAGGATCGATCACGCCTCATACGACATTCCAAGCAGAAGTCTATGTATTGACGAAAGAAGAAGGTGGCCGTCATACGCCGTTCTTCAATAATTACCGCCCACAATTTTATTTCCGTACGACTGATGTGACTGGCAATATTACGTTGCCTGAAGGAACAGAAATGGTGATGCCGGGAGATAACGTGACGATCGATGTGGCATTGATCCATCCGATTGCTGTTGAAAACGGCACGACCTTTTCGATTCGCGAAGGTGGCCGAACAGTCGGTTCTGGTATCGTAACTGCGATCGAAAAATAAGTTTTTTTATCAGTGTTTCCGGAATTTCGGGAGCACTGTTTTTGATTGCAGCAGTTTTCTCAAACGAATATAGACAAACACTGTCTTGTTTTTTTCTAAATAATCTTGTGATTTTATTAAGTATTTTTGGCAGATTAAAAAGTGCTAGTCACTTATAAAAATTCATAGTACGATAGATGCTGAATCACAAAAAGATAGGATGTATTTGATGAAAAAAATTCGACGTTTCCTTAAAGTGATGCTGGCAGGGATCTTACTTTTAGTGGTATGTGCTGCCTTGTTTTGGGGCTATCGCAACTACACAGCATTAAAGCAGGTCTATACGTATGAAGCACTGATTACACAAGAAGCAGCTGACAATGACATATCTGAATACAGTTCTTTGGCATTGGCGATCATGTTGACTGAATCAAAAGGACAAGGCGATGATCCCATGCAAAGCTCGGAGAGTGTGTATGGGCAGCAAAATCAATTTGATTCACCTGAAGAAAGTATTGCGCAAGGTGTTGCCTACTTGGCAGAGTTGATAGATAAAGCAGAGCAGCAAGGCTGTGATTTGTGGACAGCTGTCCAAGCGTACAATTTTGGCACAGATTATATCGATTATGTTGCTGAAAATGGTGGTCAAAATACATTGCAGTTAGCTGAGTCCTATTCGAAAGAAGTGTTGTCGCCGCTGTTAGGCAACGATGACCAAGAAATGTATCGCTACTGGGGGATTCAGTCTTTCTTTTATAATGGCGGTTATTTGTACCATAATGGCGGGAATTTATTTTATGCCGATCTAGTCAAGATGAATCAATGGAAAGTCACAGCAACTGCGCGTTTCTTTGATTGAGTAGACTGAATGAAAATAAAGTGAAAATACTTGAAATTTAAACTGGATATGGTACACTCATTATGAGTGATTCCGTCTAATTATTTATCGCACTAATGTCAATTGGTGCGATTTTTTACCTAGTGATATATGGATGCTTACCAATTTGGAGGTGAGTGGATGGCAAGAATTCCTCAAACTGTGATCGATGATATTCGTGAACGCAGCAACATCGTTGATGTCGTTGGTCAGTATGTACAATTAAAAAAATCAGGCAAAAACTACTTCGGCTTGTGTCCTTTTCATAATGAAAAATCGCCTTCGTTTTCTGTTGCAGAAGACAAACAGATTTTTCATTGTTTTGGTTGCGGACGTGGTGGGAATATCTTTGGTTTTTTGCAAGAATTAGAAGGGATCAGTTTTCCGGAAGCAGTCGTGAAGACGGCTGCCCTCAATGATATCCCTCTGGACCCATCTTATGTACAAGCAGAAGTGGTGGATGGCAACAGCTCGCAAACAAGCCAATTGATTGCTTTGCACGAGAAAGCTGTTGAAGTCTATCATCACATGCTCGTCAACACAGCTGCAGGCCAAGAAGCGTTGGATTATTTGTTAAATCGAGGCTTGACGATGGAGCTGATCGACACCTTTGAGATCGGTTTTGCACCAAATGAGCGGGCTTTTCTAGAAAAAGTCTTTTTAAACGAAAAAGCCAATGCTGAATTTTTTCCTGATACTGGATTGTTCGTCCAGCGAAATGATGGTTCGCTAGCGGATCGTTTTTATCAAAGGATCATGTTTCCGATTCGCAACCCGCAAGGAAAGACCATTGGTTTTTCCGGGCGGTGGTTAGCCAGCGAAGCGGTAGGAGAGCAAGATCAACCCAAGTATTTGAATAGTCCGGAAACGCCGCTTTTCAATAAGCGAGAGGTTTTATTCAACTTTGATAAGGCGCGACGCGTGATGAGAAAAGACGGGCAAGTCTTTCTATTTGAAGGATTCATGGACGTGATCGCCGCATGGCAGGCAGGGATCGAAAATGGGATTGCTTCAATGGGTACCAGCTTGACAAATCAGCAGATCGCAGCGATCGAACGGGCAGCTGAAGAAGTTGTCTTGTGTTACGACGGAGATCAAGCAGGTATCGAAGCCACCAACCGAGGCATTGACCTGTTGCAAAGCAATAGCCGTTTGCGGATGTCGATCGTTCGTGTACCGGAGCGATTAGATCCTGATGAGTATCTGAGAAAATACGGTCCTGAAGCATTCTTTAAATTGGCGAACCATGGCAAGGAAACGGTTTTTGCCTTTAAAATGGATTATCATCGGATCAACCGGAATTTAGCGAATGAAAAAGAACAATTGGACTATGTACAGGTCGTGCTGCAAGAGTTGCAGAAAGTCGATTCATTATTAGAACAAGATCGGTACTTGACGCAATTGTCGACAGAATTTCATATTAGTCGTGAAACGCTGCAGCAACAATTGCGGCAATCCCGCAAATCACAGCCGGTCCAACAAGTCCAACCGCCGCCTACGGATACAATGGTCTTTCAACCACCCGTACGGCAACAAGTCAAAACACAAGTGGAAAAAGCACAAGAATTGCTGCTTTATCGTTTGTTTCACGATGAAACCTTGAACCACCGGTTTCGCAGGACGGGTATTTCCTTTATCCATGATCGATACCAACAATTGTATCTATTATATGATGCATTTATGGAAACAGAAGAACAATTTGTCTTGGCAAAGTTCTTAGATTTTTTACAAGAAACAACAATGAAAAACATGGTGATCGAGATTGCCGATATGAAAGTTTCTGATGAAGGCACTGAACAGGAATTTCAGGACATTCTGCAGGTCTTCCAAAAATCGGGTATTGCTGAAGAAATCAACCAAAAAAGAATCCAGCAGCAAGAGGCCCGGCAAAAAGGAAACCAGCAATTGGAACTTGAACTTGCAATTGAGATCATCGAATTGACCAAACGATTGAAACAAGCTAAATAGCGAACTGAAAGGGGCTTTCTTTCATGGCAGAAGAAACAAAAAAAACGTACGACAAAGCAGTTGCCGATTACATCCGAGAAAACAAAACCAAAGGACAAGTGGTATATGACGATATTTCTAATCGTTTGGCGACACCTTATACCTTAGATGCCGAGTCAATGGACAAATTGATCCAAAAGCTAGAAGATTCTGGTATCAGTGTGGTTGATGAAAATGGCGAACCGTCTGTTCATAGCTTAAAGAGCAATGAAAAAAGACAAGATACCCAACCTCAAGAAGATTTATCTGCGCCAACAGGTGTCAAAATCAATGATCCAGTCCGGATGTACCTGAAAGAAATTGGCCGTGTGCCGTTACTGACTGCGGAAGAGGAAGTTGCTTTAGCGCTTAAAATCGAAGAAGGCGACCAAGAAGCCAAACAACGCTTAGCAGAAGCGAACTTGCGTTTGGTTGTCAGTATTGCCAAACGTTATGTTGGTCGGGGCATGCAATTTCTAGATTTGATCCAAGAAGGCAATATGGGCTTGATGAAAGCTGTAGAAAAATTTGATTACCGCAAAGGATTCAAATTTTCGACCTATGCCACTTGGTGGATCCGTCAAGCAATCACTCGCGCGATCGCTGACCAAGCGCGGACGATTCGTATTCCAGTTCATATGGTAGAAACCATCAATAAATTGATTCGGATCCAACGTCAATTGCTGCAAGATCTAGGCAGAGAACCTACACCAGAAGAAATTGGTGCTGAAATGGATCTTCCAACTGAAAAAGTCCGGGAAATCCTTAAAATCGCACAAGAGCCGGTTTCACTGGAAACACCGATCGGTGAAGAAGATGATTCACATCTAGGCGATTTTATTGAAGACCAAGATGCGACAAGTCCAGCTGAACATGCGGCTTATGAATTGTTGAAAGAACAATTAGAAGACGTTCTTGACACCTTGACTGACCGTGAAGAAAACGTACTGCGTTTACGTTTCGGGATCGATGATGGCCGTACACGGACATTGGAAGAAGTAGGTAAAGTCTTTGGGGTAACTAGAGAGCGGATCCGACAAATCGAAGCAAAAGCGTTGCGGAAATTACGCCACCCTTCTCGTTCAAAACAATTGAAAGATTTCTTGGAATAATCCAAGAATGATCGGGCTTTTCAAAGCGATGCTTTGGAAAGTCCGATTTTATTTGTTATAAAAAAACCGATCATTTGTAAGATAACTTAATAAAAACGTAACTAAGCAAGTGTTGGCTAATGGACCAGAATATGATAAATTTAAATTTGTGAATTCAATTTTTCGTCTTATTCAGATGTAAAAAGGAGCAAATGCAGCCATATGGAAAAGATATGTCCTAATTGTGGATTTAAAGCAAGTGAAATAACCCCAGTTTGTCCTAATTGTGGTTTTAAATGGGCAGAAAAAGAAGATCCGTCCACTGGTGCACCCATCGGGGATGAGCAACTTGGTCGTGAAAATGATGATATTCGCTGGTCAGATTATAAACACGTGTCGATCGGTGAAATGGAAGAACACTTTGGTGAAGCGCACCGTGACCCAGAAGAAAAAAATAAAACGACCTCCCGTGTGACTGGTTTTCAGCCAAAAGATGAAGCTGTCGATGAAGACCCTGAGGACACGTCGGTATTTTCCCATAAACAAACAGCAGACCCAGTGACGAGCGAAACAACTGACGAGCAAACAGCAGAGATGTTGGCCGCGCATGATGCCGAAATTTTGTCTGCTTATATCCGTCGTCACAAAGGGGAAT
The DNA here is from genome assembly GCF_054784955.1 of Enterococcus salsurae. Lineage (NCBI taxonomy): Bacteria > Bacillati > Bacillota > Bacilli > Lactobacillales > Enterococcaceae > Enterococcus > Enterococcus salsurae. The sequence continues at coordinate 30,670 of NZ_BAAHWY010000007.1, forward strand.
TGGACGAATCGGCGGAAGCAGAGGATGCGGATCAAGTTGCGCCCGCTAATACGAAGGATACAACCGCACAACAGCTTACGCCCCCTGATGCCGAAGCAGAAATAGAGAAACAAAACGAAGCAAAAGTGCAAGATCCAACTAGTCCGATTGCGGAAACCCAGAGAATAGATACAGAGGAAACAGTTCCTCAGCAATCAGTTCCTGCAGTAGAAGCAACGAATGACAGCAACTCGGCGAAAGGATCACCAGCCCCAAAGAAAAAATCAAAGAGAATCGTTTATCTAGCCGCTGCTGTTTGTTTGATCGCTGCTGGCGGTGGCTGGCTGTATTATCAGCAACAACAAACCGCAGCCCAAGAAGCCCAAGAAGCCCAAGAAGCTAAAGCGGCACAAGATACAGCTGAGTTGGATCAAATTGAGTCAGCTCTGAACGATATGTATACAAGCCAAGCACACGTTTACTTGAACAGCGATGTGACGGCAGATTCTGTGGAAGCATTGCAGGAACAATTAGACGCGTTCAAGGAAAGTGATCGTTACCAAGATTTGTCGGCAGAAGCTGCGGCACTCTCAGATAAAATAGCTGCATTGGATGAGATCAATGCTTACTTTACAGACCCAGCAGTTGTCGAGGACCAATTGAATCAAGTGTCACTCAAAGAAGCTACAGCTGTTTCAATGAGCAAGAGAGCAGAAAATGATGATTTTGATACATTGATCAATCAAGCAATCACCATGGGACAATCTCAGTACCAAGAAATACAAGAAGTTCAAAATGCTGTCAAAAGCATGACTGCATTGATCAAAGACGGTGAGGTACCAGACAGTGTGACCCGATCGAACTACAATGATTTGGTGAAGAAAGTCCAAGCACTGCCAATCGATTCAGAGGTAACGGCTTTGACTGAAGCGCTCAAGACAGTCGATACCAGTTTGACCAAAAGAGAAACTGCCGAGAAGGCCGCTGCAGAAAAAGCTGCTGCTGAACAAGCCGCTGCCACTGAAGCTGCCCAAAGTGCAAGCAACAGCACTGCGCAAAGTTCTTCTGAAGAAGACTATATTTTATCGCCGAACACACCAACAAATACCAATAACCAGCCGATCATTCCTGCACGCCAAAGTGATTTGGCAGACACCAACAATAGTGCATGGAACTGGGGAGATGGCGTGAAGGAAAAAATCATTGCAACAGCCATCGCCCGAGGCTATGTCGTTGAAGGCGGGTATACGTTTGAGCGCGTGCGCATCGTTGATGGCGAAGGGTATTATAATTTCTATGCTACCAACGCCCAAGGCAGTTTATTAAAAGGAACAGGCGACGCTGCATTGCCAATGTACTTGTTTACCGTGAATGCCAAAACAGGGTACTTTAGAGGCAATGGGAACGACCATACCGTTCGCTAACGCCTAATGATCGGCAACAGACAATCTAGAGCTACCATAGAGATGTGAAAAACACTTGTTTCTCCTCCTTGATTTCGATATGATGGAAGATAATCGTTCGAACAAGGAGGTTTTTGTGTGCAGAAAATAGAAAGGTATGATCGTTTTGAAGACGGCGTGATCGCGTGTATTCCAACTATTCTAGGCTATTTAGGTATTGGATTTGCGATGGGTGTCGTAGGAAAAGGCATTGGGTTATCGGTTACAGAAATTATTATCATGTCCATTATTGTTTATGCTGGCAGCGCGCAGTTTATTATTTGTGCTCTTCTGGCCATCCATGCCCCGATGACCACGATCGTGGCAACTGTCTTTTTGGTCAATTTGCGCCATTTCTTGATGAGTCTATCGGTTGCCCCTTATTTTAAGCAAACACCCTTTTTGTCAGCAATCGGGATCGGCTCATTATTGACAGACGAATCTTATGGTGTGTTGACGACTGCGCTGCAACAAAATAAACCAGTGACAGCCAAATGGACCCATGGGCTGAATGTCATGGCATATTTGAGTTGGATCGTGGCAACTTTCCTAGGAGGATTGCTGGGTTCATTTATTCCAGATCCAGAATTACTAGGGTTGGACTTCGCCCTCGTGGCTATGTTTATCGGTTTATTTTTATTTCAAGTCGAGCGGCCGCTGAAGAAAAAAACAAAACAAACCCTCATGATCCTGGCGACCGTCATAGGGACACTTATGGTCTGTATGGCTTGGACTACGGCCGAGGTAGCAGTGATCATTGCCACACTTGCCGGTTGTTTGGTTGGGACGGTGACACATCATGGGTGAATTTGTTATACTGATGATAGCTTGCGGCATCGTCACTTGGATACCTAGGGTAGTGCCGTTTATGTTTTCTAAAAAAATGGCGTTTCCTGAAACTTTTACGGTATTTTTGAGCTACTTGCCTTTGTGTATTTTGGCCGCGCTGCTTGTGCAGAATCTATTGGTTTTTCGAGAAGGACAATTGCCGTTGTTGAAAATCAAAGAAACGATTGCTTGTTTGCCAGCACTTGTCGTTGGCTATTATACGAAAGATCTGATGAAAATCGTTGTGACAGGCATCGTGACCATGGCATTGATTCGGTTGGTCTTTCCTTGACCAACGTTGTATTTAATTGAAGGAGGAACACATGATAGATTTATTAGCGTCCGTTTTTAGCGGACTGATCATCGATGAAAATGATCAAAATTATTTTGTTCAAAAAAGCGGTGTGACATTTCGCTTAGCAAAAGAAGAAGGCGAACATCATTTAGGGGAAGCGGTGGAAGGCTTTGGTTATCAAAACCAAAAACAGGAAAATGTACTGACGACAATTATCCCGAAGAGCCGTAAAGGGCATTATGCTTTTGGCACAGTGACGGGCAGTCGTCGGGATTTAGGTGTTTTCGTTGATATCGGATTGAAAGACAAAGATATGGTGGTTTCTTTAGATGAATTGCCAACGATTCGGGAATTGTGGCCCAAAAAAGGCGATCGTTTGATGGTCAGCCTTCGAGTAGATGAGAAAGAACGGATCTGGGCAACAGTAGCAGACGAGAAAATCTTTAAAGCATTAAGCAAAAATGGCAATGAAGCCATGAAAAATCAAGATATCACTGGCACGGTCTATCGTTTGAAATTGGCGGGCAGTTATCTATTGACGGATGACTTTCATGTTGGCTTTGTGCATCCATCAGAACGGTATCAAGAGCCTCGCTTAGGGGAAGTGGTCAAAGGACGTGTGATTGGTGTGCGACCAGATGGTGTGCTGAATGTATCCTTGAAACCTCGGGCATATGAAGCTATATCAGATGATGCAGCCATGATTTTGACTTTCCTAGAACGAGCGGCAGATCATCAAATCCCATATACAGATAAATCGACACCAGAAGAAATCTTACAAACCTTTGGTATCAGTAAAGGTCAGTTTAAACGTGCGATAGGCAATCTCTTCAAACAACGTTTGATCGAACAAAAAGATGGGGTTACAAAGTTGATCAAAAAACCTAATTGAGAATGCTTGTATCTTTTTGCGTTCTAATTTATAATGATTACAATAAACATCGAGGTGGTTTCTGCCTAGATTGTAATAATTATAAATTAGTTTCGTGTGGAGGCAGCCATGAATACAACAGCAGCTTTAAAAAAGACCAAAAAACAATTGCATGAATCAGGATTTAAATTGACCCCGCAGCGTGAAGCGACACTGCAGGTTTTGTTAGAAAATGAGAAAGACCATTTATCCGCTGAAGAGATTTTCTTTTTTGTTCGGAAAAAAAATGCTGAGATTGGCTTAGCGACAGTCTATCGAACATTGGAAATTTTGACCGATTTGCGGATTGTTGATAAAGTCAGTTTCAATGATGGCGTGGCACGCTATGATCTGCGTAAAGAAGGCGCCAAACATTTTCATCACCACTTGCTGTGCTTAGAGTGCGGCAATATTGAAGAGGTCGAAGAAGATCTTTTAGGCAGTGTAGAAGAAATCGTTGAACAGAAGTATCATTTTTTGGTCAAAGACCATCGTTTGACTTTTCATGGTGTCTGCCAAAATTGTCAGAACAAACAGTAATTCCCTTAGGGGCATCACGGCAGTTAGTGACCGGAACATAGGTGGATCTTTGCAGCATGATCATTTGCTGCAAGCACGATTCTCCCTGTGTTTCTGGTTTTTTTGTTTTTCACTTGGGATTGCCTCAATCACCTAGCATAACGGGCAAGAATTTGATATGATAAGAAAGTTGAACGAAGGGGTGCGAGATGGAAGAACAAATCACAGATTATCTGCATTATTTAACGATCGAACGCGGCTTATCTCAAAACACTCGCGTCAGCTATCAACGGGATCTTATGCAGTACGCTGCATTTTTGAAGACACAACAGGTGACTGATTGGCAGCAAGTGGATCGAGTCGTTGTCTTAACATTCTTACAAAGTTTGCAAGTTGCTGGAAAGTCATCCGCGACAATCATTCGCATGGTGTCGAGTTTAAGACGGTTTCATCAATACTTGCGACAAGAAAGGGTGACGGACCATGATCCGATGCAGCATATTGATTCACCAAAAAAACAACAAAAATTACCAGATACATTAAGTTTGAACGAAGTAGAACGTTTGATCGAATCGCCAGATACACGGGAAGTTTTGGGCATTCGGGATCGTGCGATTTTGGAAGTCATGTATGCCACCGGCTTGCGGGTCAGTGAATTGATTGGATTGAAATTGAATGATCTGCACCTCAGTATGGGCTTGTTGCAAACAACTGGTAAAGGCGATAAAGAACGGATCGTGCCATTGGGAGATTTGGCGATCCAATGGATCGAAACCTATTTGAGCGAAGCTAGGCCTTACTTGACTCGGAAAAATACCGATGAGCCGCACTTGTTTGTCAATAATCACGGCCGTCACTTGTCACGGCAAGGTATTTGGAAAAATCTCAAAAGTCTTGTTCGTCAAGCCGGGATCAACAAAAATGTCACACCACACACGTTGCGGCATAGTTTTGCCACCCACTTGTTGGAAAATGGGGCCGATCTGCGGACAGTTCAAGAATTATTGGGCCATGCAGATATTTCAACGACCCAAATTTATACCCATATCACAAAGAAACGAATGACAGAAGTTTACAAACAGCATTTTCCCCGTGCATAGAAAAAGAGGACAAAGATGGAAGAAATCAATATTAAGTTGGCTGTCTTTGAAGGACCGCTGGATTTGCTGCTGCACTTGATCAAACAATTAGAGATCGATGTCTATGATATTCCCATTGCAGCGATCACCGAACAGTATATGGCTTATATCCATACCATGAAATTTTTGGCGTTAGAAGTGGCAGGCGAGTATTTAGTCATGGCCGCTACTTTGATGGCAATCAAAAGTCAAATGCTGTTGCCGAAGCAAGAACTAGCTGTTGAGATCGAAGAATATGAAGAAGATCCCCGCGATGTTCTGGTGGCCCAATTATTGGAGTATCGAAAGTATAAATATGCTGCGGAACAACTGTCAGAAAAAGCAGAAGAGCGCAGTCTGTATTATACAAAGGACCCAATGGATGTCGATGCATACAAAGCACAAGACGACCATTTGACAGCCAATCAATTCAATACGATCGATTTGTTCATGGCTTTTCAAAAAATGATCGCCAAAAAGAAAAACCGGCAAGTATTGGAAACAAAGATCACGCCGGATGAAAATACGATTGATGAGAAAATGGCTGCAATCCAAATGGAAATGCAGCATATTAGTGCCAAAAAAGGCCGTCCGTTTGATTCATTTTTTGATTCCTACATCAAAAGTGAAGTCGTTGTGACCTTTATGGCATTGTTGGAATTAATGAAAAAAGGAACGATACGTGTAGAACAAGACGACAATTTTTCGTCGATCATGCTCTACCCAACAGGTACAGTGAATGAATAAATTAAGTGAGATCGAAGCCATATTATTTGTTGTTGGGGACGAAGGCATCGGACTTGAAGAGCTAAGCTATCTCGTCAAGGACAATACGGCCAATGTCTATCAACAACTGCAAGAATTGAATCAACGATATGAAGAAAATGAGCTGACAGCACTGCATATTTTAGAAGTCGGCAATCATTTTATCCTATCTACCAAAAAGGTGTTTGCCCCATTACTCAAAAAATATGCGGAATCGCCAATAGGCAGTTCGCTGTCGCAAGCAGCGCTGGAAACACTGTCGATCATTGCCTATAAGCAGCCGATTACGCGAATGGAAGTCGAAGAGATTCGCGGGGTCCAATCCAGCGGTTCTGTGCAAAAATTGACTGCCAAACGTTTGATTGAAGAAAAAGGCCGTGTCGATGGTCCAGGACGTGCGATTTTATATGGGACCACCGATTATTTTATGGATTATTTTGGTTTGAAAAGTTTGGCCGAGTTGCCAGATATCCAATCAATGGAAGATGAACTAGAAGAAGATGCGCCTTTTGATCTTTTTTATGACCGCTACAAGCAAGTAGAAGGAGAATGATGATGGAACGTTTGCAAAAAGTGATTGCACATGCAGGAATCACCTCGAGAAGAAAAGCAGAAGAATTGATCACCGCCGGCCGTGTTCGGGTCAATGGTCAGGTAGTCAAAGAATTAGGGGTGCAAGTCAGCAGCAAAGATACTGTAGAAGTTGACGGTGTACCAATTGAACAAGAACAACATGTATATTATGTCTTTTACAAACCGCGGGGAGTCATTTCCGCTGTCAGTGATGATAAAAAACGAAAAGTGGTCCTAGATTATTTTGAAGGTGTGACTGCCCGTATTTATCCAGTAGGGCGTTTGGATTATGATACGTCTGGTCTACTATTGTTGACCAATGATGGTGAATTGTCCCAGACATTGATGCACCCCAAACATGAAGTGGATAAAGTCTATGTGGCTAAAGTGAAAGGCGTTGCAGATAAAAAACAATTGCTGCCGTTAACAAAAGGTATCCGTATCGAAGGGCGCAAAACGGCGCCAGCACGCTTTGATATTCTCTCGACAGATATGACTGCACAAACCAGCATTGTGCAATTGACGATCCATGAAGGGCGCAATCATCAAGTCAAGAATATGTTGAAAGCTGTTGGATTGCCAGTGCAAAAATTGAAACGTGAACTATATGGACCATTGACTTTAGAAGGTTTAAGACCTGGCGAGTTTCGTGAATTGTCAAAAAAAGAAGTGAGCCAGCTGAAAAATAGTATCAAATGACCTTTTTTTGGAAACAAAAGAATTTGTCAAATGATATTTTTTGTGTATAATGATTGGTGTAACATAAAATAAAGGTTCGTCTTCAGGGGCAGGGTGTAATTCCCGACCGGTGGTTAAAGTCCACGACCTATTTCCTAGAAATAGCTGAATCGGTGAAATTCCGATACCGACAGTATAGTCTGGATAAAGAAGATAGAGCGTATTTGATTTGCCTATGGTTATTTCGAATGCCCTCTTTTTTCCCTGTGGAAAAAAGAGGGCATTTTTTGTCAGGCGCCGACAAGAAATGCCAGTGGAAATTTAATAGGTTCGTTTGAAGAGGAATCCTGAACTTAGGAGGATTTTGTATTGATGAACAATAAGACAAGAAGAATGGTAACAATCGCTATGTGTGCGGCAATGGGGACGATATTGCAATTTATTGCTTTTCCGATCTTTCCAGCGTTTAGTTTTTTAAAAATCGATTTTAGTGACATCCCAGTGATGATCATTATGTTCCTTTTTGGTCCATTTAGTGGTGTTTTAACAGCGCTATTGCGCTCAGTTTTGCATTTGTTTTTATCTGGATTCTCACCAACTGATTTAGTAGGAGATACAGCCAGTTTCTTTGCTACTTGTGCCTTTACCTTACCGATGTATTATTTTTTCCGTAAAGGGATCCATCGTAGAAATAAAACAGTAGGTGTCATAAGCGGGATCCTGTCATTGGCTGTCTTTATGAGTATCGCTAATTTATTTGTGATCACCCCTTTATATTTGCACTTCTTTGGGATGAATGCGGATCAGTTCTTAGGGATGTCTTTGGCACGTTATGTTGCGATCGGTATTTTTCCTTTCAATATCATCAAAGGTGCGATCGTCAGCGGGGTCTTTTTGGTCCTTCATGCCAAGCTCTTGCCTTGGTTGGCTCGAAAACAGCCCAATCATGCAACTGTTCGAAAATAATATTGATCCAATGAAACAAAGCAACCCGCAAAATGTCGCTGACAGCGATGTTTTGCGGGTTTTTATGGCTTATTTTTCTAAAAGAATCGCCCGTGTGGGACATTTGCGGTAGGCGGTTTGGACTTTTGCTTGTTCAGCATCTATGATAAACTGTTGACGAGCGTTGGGTTCTTGGATAAATAAGACGATTCCGTCTTCATCATAATCAAAGGTGTTTGGTGCATAGAGGGCACATAGCCCGCAAGCAATACACCGTTCTGGGATGATTTTACAACGTTGTGACATCAGACTTTCCTTTCTGGAGGCAAACATGGATGTATTTATTTTAGCGCTATTTGCGCATACTGACAAGTTGCGCCCGTCTACACTTTATCAGTTGTTGGCAGGCAAACGAACGAGTTCAGTGTTGAGTTATGGCTGTTTTTATGACCGTCTGGGTCTTTTTCAAGCTTTGCCTGATTTAACAGAAGAAGCATTTCAGCAGCAAATCGATCAGATGCTGCGGCAAGGTGCTTTAGTAGCGGATCCAACAGGGTTGATCCAGACCGTTGATCAAGCAGAGGATACACGCGCTGGTTATACAGACATATTGGCAGCTGCGTCTTTTTATCGTTATGGACGAACGTGGCAATCTGTTTGGCGCTTGCTGCGCCTGTTAATCCAAGCCACCAGCTATCAAGGGGTCACCAATCAATACATACCGGTCGAGAACACACCGATGTATACAGAGCCAGTGAGACAGATTTTGCGACAAGTGCCAAATGCAAAAGATAAACTATTTCAAGAATTATGGCAAATCTTTGAACAAATGCCGGCAGAAAAGGCCGACTTTTTAGCGGGTGCCTTGACAGGACCACATGTTTTAGGGAAGACATTCTTTCAGCTAGTACCAGAAGACTATCAGGAGAAACCGTGGCAGCACCTTTATACAGCTGCTGCGATCCAACACTTTATTGCATTGGTCGAGGCGCAGCAAGAATCGGTTCTCTATCGTAGTATAGCACCGTTTTTGCAGCAAAATGCCAATCAAAGTATGCTAGAAACACAGCGGTTGTTCCAAGAGGGATTATCCGTTAAAGAGATCATGCACCAAAGGAATTTAAAAGAAGGCACAGTCAATGACCATTTGATTGAGTGGGCCTTATTAGATCAAAACTTCCCTTATGCACGTTTTGATCGTCAGATATATCGGCTATTGCCCGCATCCTCCTGGCAGTATCGCTATCAAGACCTGCAACAACTGCTGGGTGCAGATTTTCTGCCGATCCGCCTCTTTCAAATTGCACAAAAACGAGGGATTATATGTTAGAAAACGACTTAATGCGGTATTTCGGTTTTGCGACGTTTCGTCCTGGCCAAAAAGAAGTGATCGACAGTGTGCTGCATCAGCAGAATACATTAGCGATCATGCCTACAGGTAACGGGAAAAGCCTGTGTTATCAGTTGCCTGGCTATTTACTAGAGGGATTGGTCGTGATCGTTTCACCGTTGGTTTCTTTAATGGAGGATCAAGTATTTGGCTTACAAAAGCAAGGAGAAAAGCGCGGCATTGCCTTTAATAGTCAGCTGACAGGTACTGATCGTCAGTATGTACTGCACCACTTGCATGCCTATAAGTTTTTATTTTTAAGTCCAGAAATGCTGTTGCAAGAGGCAGTGCTCAATCGCCTGAGCCAAGTACCGATTGCTTTATTTGTAGTCGATGAAGCCCATTGTGTTTCTCAGTGGGGGATCGATTTTCGTCCGGAGTACCTTGATTTAGCCTATGCAAGACAACAACTACATCGTCCGACCACATTGGCTTTGACGGCCACAGCAACGAAAGAAGTAGAAGCAGATATTCGCCGCTATTTGTTGCCAGGCGAAGCTGCTGTTTTCCGCTACTCGATGAATCGCAGCAATATAGGTTTGATCGTAGAAAAGACGACAGATAAAATGGCGACACTGCGGTCTTACGTGGCACGATTGAATGGGGCGGGCATTATCTATTGTGCCACACGAAATCAAGTAGAGGAAGTCTACCAATCGTTGAAGAGCAGTTATGCCATCGGCTTTTATCACGGCGGACTTGCGAGTGACCAACGGAAAATGCTCCAGCAGCAGTTCTCCCAAAATCAATTGACGTTGCTGGTAGCAACCAATGCATTTGGGATGGGGATCAATAAAAGTGATATTCGTTTTGTCATCCATTACGATTTACCTGACTCTTTAGAAAATTATAGTCAAGAGATTGGCCGAGCGGGTCGGGATGGATTGGCGAGTCAGGCGATATTACTCTATCAAACACATGACGAACAAATCCATTATTTTTTTCAGCGGGAAACCCAAGAACAAATCAATCAGCTTATTGAGCGGTCTGAGGTCGACCAGGGTGTCCCATGGACCCCTTTGCAAGAAAAATGGCTGCAAAAATCTCGCAAGATCGGTGCCGACCAATGGCAGCAAACCGTCGAGCAAAATGAGCAAAACAAACGCGCAAAACTGAGAGAAATGCTGCGTTATATCAATCTGACAACCTGTCGCCGTACTTTTTTGTTGCAGTATTTTGGCGAAAATAGTCAAACAATCGATCCGTGTTGTGATAACGATGGATTGGTGATCGACCAAGAAAAAGAAAGCCACGTTTCTGGTCAGCAGGATGCCTGGCAAACTCTTTTACTAAAAATGTTTAAAGATGTAAATTGATTTTGATTTTGCAGGACAGTTTTCATTGTCCTATGGTATAATACATCGGAACGATACTAGGAGGGAATACGAGTGAGTAAGAAAGACAACAACTACAATTCAGACAATCAAGAACCGTGGGAACAACCAATTTATGATACAGAGTCTGAAGATTCTGCATCAAGATCACAACATCGACAACAAAAACGTGGGAATTCACTCTTTTTGACGATCGTGTTAGTTTTGCTTTTCTTGATCGTTGCGATTCCAGTAGGCGCAGGAATCTGGGTCTTGAATCATAACAATGATTCTGCAGCAGTCGCTGATAGCAGTTCTTCTGAAAGTACGACTGCATCTTCAACAACAGAGTCATCGACGGCAGAATCATCCACGACTGAGTCTACCAGTTCATCGACAAGTGAATCTTCAAGTTCGTCGAGCTCGTCTAGTGCATCAAGCAGCACATCATCAAGCAGCAGTGTAGCGACAACACCATCAAGCAGTGCATCTTCTGAAGCACAAAACAATGACGCCGCTGGTGATAATACACAGACGGATCAAGGGACGACCGAACAATATACGACGGTTCAATCTGGTGAAGGTCCAGAGCAAGTAGCTGCCCGTAACGGCATCTCAGTGGAAACGTTGTATGAATTAAATGGCATCGATCCGAATAACTTTATGCTGTATCCAGGAGACACGTTACGAATTAAATAAAAAACCGCTTTGGCGGTTTTTTTTCTTGAAAGAATCTAGTAACGCAAAGTGCATGACATGATGGATGTTCTTTGCAAGGAAACGAGGCGCGATCAACGAATGAAAAAAATCAATATTGCGATTGATGGACCGGCTTCATCAGGCAAAAGTACCGTGGCGAAAATCATTGCCAACGATTTAGGCTTTATTTATACCGATACAGGAGCGATGTACCGAAGCATTACTTATATGGCACTAAAAACCGGCTGTGCACTGAACGATGAACTGGCTATTGCCACTTTGGTCGACCAATATCCCATCACCTTTAAACTGGGAACGAATGGCCAATCAGTCTTCGTTGGTTCTGAAGAAGTGACAGAGGCGATACGTCAACCCGCCGTTACAAATGCTGTGTCTGAGGTTTCAGCCCATGCGGCTGTAAGAAAGAAGCTCGTTGAACAACAACAAGCGATTGCTGTAAATGGCGGCGTCGTGATGGACGGTCGCGATATCGGCACCGCAGTCCTACCGCAAGCAGAAGTCAAGATTTTCTTAGTTGCCAGTGTGGAAGAACGAGCAGCCCGTCGATTCAAAGAGAATCAGCAAAAAGGAATCGATACGACCTTTGAGGTATTGAAAGAAGAAATCCAGCAACGAGATTACGTAGACTCTCATCGGGCTGTTTCACCTTTGAAACAAGCAGCCGATGCCGTACGCATCGATACGTCAGGCATGTCAATCGAAGCGGTTGTCTCAGCCATCAAACAGACAATAGCAAAAAAAGGATATTAAAAAAACAAGTGGGTGTTCCCCGCTGTTTTTTTATTTTCAGAAAGAAAAATGGTGTAAATCTTGCGAAAACTGATTTGAATAGATTTTTAAGGGGAAAAGATAAGAGTTTTTTATGAAAATAAGCGAAATCGCTTTATTTTTTTTACATTCTAATTTAAACTAAAAGATGTAGTGCAATTATGCAGAATTGTTGGTTAGGAGGACACGAGTGATGACAGATTTTGAAAATAAACAGGTTGATAACGGAAATGAGTCAATGGAAGCTGCTTTAGATAATTTCCAAGAAGTAAATGTAGGGGATATCGTAAAGGGCGAGGTATTGGCCATTGAAGATCGCCAAGCTATCGTTGGTATCGAAGGTGCCGGCGTTGAAGGTGTTGTTCCAGCGAAAGAACTATCTACTGCACCTGTAGAAGACATCAACGAAGTAGTCAAAGTGGGGGATGTCTTGGAATTGGTTGTGATCTCAGCCATCGGTAAAGACAAAGAAAACGGCAGCTACCTATTGTCTAAACGCCGCTTAGATGCCAAGAAAGTATGGGAAGATATCGAAAAAGACTTCCAAGAAGGCAAAATCATCGAAGCACCTGTGACGAATGTTGTCAAAGGCGGTTTAGTCGTCGATGTGGGTGTGCGTGGATTTGTGCCAGCTTCAATGGTGGAAGATCATTTTGTAGCTGACTTTGAAGAATATAAAGGCAAAACATTGACCTTTAAAATCGTAGAGATCGAACCTTCAGAAAACCGATTGATCCTTTCTCATAAGGCGGTTGTTGAAGCAGAGAAATCAAAACAAAAAGAAGCCATTTTGGCTGATTTATATGAAGGCCAAGAAATCGAAGGCAAAGTTGCTCGTTTGACTGATTTTGGTGCATTTGTTGATTTAGGCGGTATTGATGGTTTAGTCCATGTATCAGAAATTTCTCATGGCCATGTAGGCAAACCTTCTGATGTATTGTCAGTTGGCGACAGTGTCAAAGTCCGTGTACTATCTGTTGATGCAGACAAAGAACGTGTATCTTTATCTATCAAAGACACATTGCCTGGACCTTGGAACGACATTGAAGAACAAGCAGCAGTCGGCAGCGTATTGACTGGAATCGTGAAACGGTTGACTAGCTTCGGGGCTTTTGTCGAAGTCTTCCCAGGTGTTGAAGGATTGATCCATATTTCCCAAATTTCCCACAAACACATTGCAACACCGCATGAGGTCTTGCAAGAAGGGGAAGAAGTGCAAGTCAAAGTGCTTGAAGTCAACCCTGCAGAACATCGGATCGCGTTGAGTATCAAAGCCCTTGAAAAAAATGACAAGGCAGATGCCCAAGAAGAAGCAACTGATGACACATATGAATTACCTGAAGAGTCAACTGGATTCACTATGGGTGATATTTTAGGTGATGCTTTAAAGGATAGCGACGAAGAGTAAGAATAGCCAACTAGCTTATAACGATTCGATAGTTGAATTTGTTATAAGCTGGTTTTTTGTTTTCTTAGAAAGCTTGCAACTTTTCGCAGCATTAGGTAAACTAAGTAAGATTGAATACAAAACTGCAAGCAAGTACAGATGCAGTTTTTTAATGGAGGGTAAAAAATGTCAAATCCAACAATAGCGATCGTTGGACGTCCGAACGTGGGTAAATCGACCATTTTCAACCGGATAGCTGGAGAGCGAATTTCGATCGTTGAGGATACTCCAGGAGTGACCAGAGATCGTATCTATGCAACTGGCGAATGGTTAGGCAGAGAATTTAGTGTGATCGATACTGGCGGGATCGATTTAGGCGATGAGCCATTTATGGATCAGATCAAGCATCAAGCAGAGATTGCCATTGACGAAGCAGACGTCATTGTTTTGATTACGAGTGCCAGAGAAGGTGTGACAGATGCCGATGAAATGGTGGCTCGTATGTTATTTAAGAGCAACAAACCAGTGATTTTAGCTGTCAATAAAGTCGATAATCCAGAAATGCGGGCCGATATCTATGAGTTTTATACTTTAGGATTGGGTGATCCATATCCGATTTCCGGGAGCCATGGATTGGGTATTGGGGATGTTCTTGATGAAGCTGTCAAACATTTTACCAATGAAGCAGAAGAAGAAGATGACTCAATCATCAAGTTTAGCTTGATCGGTCGTCCGAATGTAGGGAAATCTTCCTTGATCAACGCGATTCTAGGTGAAGAACGGGTGATCGTTTCTGAGATTGAAGGGACGACCCGTGATGCGATCGATACCCATTTTACCAGCGATTCAGGACAAGAATTCACCATGATCGACACCGCAGGTATGCGTAAAAAAGGGAAAGTATATGAGTCAACCGAAAAATACAGCGTAATGCGTGCGATGCGTGCCATAGAACGTTCAGACGTCGTCTTGATGGTCTTGAACGCAGAAGAAGGCATTCGTGAACAAGACAAGCGCATCGCCGGGTATGCCCATGAAGCTGGTCGAGGGATCATCATTGTGGTCAATAAATGGGATACATTGAAGAAGGAAACCAATACACTACGAGATTTTGAAGAAGAAATCAGAGAAGAATTCCAGTATCTGGATTATGCACCAATCATCTTTGTGTCTGCGGTAACCAAACAACGATTGAATAAACTACCAGCATTGATCGAGGAAGTCAGCATGAACCAAAACTTGCGCATTCCTTCGGCATTGTTGAATGATGTCATCATGGATGCCGTTGCAATCAACCCAACACCAACAGACAAAGGCAAACGCCTTAAGATTTTTTATGCAACACAAGTGGCGGTCAAACCACCTACTTTTGTTATTTTTGTCAATGAAGAAGAGTTGATGCATTTCTCTTATAATCGTTTCTTGGAAAACCAAATTCGCAAAGCGTTCACCTTTGAAGGGACACCGATCCGAATTATTCCACGCAAAAGAAAGTAAGGATTCTAACACACTTTGTTTCTTTTTACAAAGAAATCTATTCTTTTCTAGAAAAAAGCAAAAAAACCAAAAAAAAGCAGCTCAAAAACGTTAAAATCCTTGATATTACAAGGTTCTTATGATAACGTTATATCAGAATATTGATGGTAATCAATATTTGACAAAAACCTTGGACCACTCAAGATTTTTGTTGATGTATGACATCAAAAAAAATATCAGGAGGTGAAACCATCCATGGCAAATAAAGCAGAATTAATCGAAAAAGTTGCATCAGCTACTGATTTAACTAAAAAAGACGCAACTGCAGCAGTTGATGCTGTATTCTCTACAATTCAAGAGGCTTTAGCTAACGGTGAAAAAGTTCAACTAATCGGCTTTGGTAACTTTGAAGTTCGTTCTCGTGCGGAACGCAAAGGACGCAACCCACAAACTGGTGAAGAAATCAAGATCCCTGCTAGCAAAGTACCTGCATTCAAACCAGGTAAAGCTCTTAAAGACGCAGTGAAATAATTTCGTCTGATGAAACCCTTGAGAAATCAAGGGTTTTTTTGCTGTTCTTTTCCTTTGAATAGTCAGAAAATTCACATTTATGCACTGTTTTTTTTGTTATTATAAAATAACTATTTAACTAGATAGTTTTGAATGCAAGTACATAGGAACAGTTTATGTTGTAGGGTTTTAACCGTATATTCCTATCATCTTAAATGACGAAACCGCCGAAAAATAACCGTCTGGTTCTGTAATCATTGAAAAATAATTCTGAAAATTTGTTGACTTTGGTTTTTCTAAGCGGTATATTGGTAAACAATTACAACAACAACATATTTTCTCATGAAGGAGCCATTTTACATGCGCAATTACACTCAATATTTATTAGTCATTATTATTGATACCAGGACTTAGAACACGGAAGCAAAATTTATCCGTTTGTTTTAGTCCTATTTGCGTAAGTAAAATGGGATTCTGACAAAGCATCCCAGGTTTTATAACCGGGGTGCTTTTTTTTATACGAGAATGCAGGAGATGGTAAAGGTGAGAAGTGATCAGATCAAAAAAGGCATTGATGCCGCACCAGCGAGAAGTTTGCTGTATGCCACAGGGCAGGTAAAAAATATCCACGATATGAATAAGCCGTTTATTGCTATTTGCAACTCGTATATTGATATCGTTCCTGGACATGTTCATTTAAGAGAATTAGCCGATGTGGCCAAAGAAGCGATCAGAGAAGCGGGAGGTATTCCCTTTGAATTCAATACGATAGGGGTAGATGATGGGATCGCCATGGGGCATATCGGCATGCGGTATTCACTGCCTAGTCGCGAACTCATTGCTGATTCGGCCGAGACGGTCATCAATGCCCATTGGTTTGATGGTGTTTTCTATATACCAAATTGCGACAAAATCACACCAGGAATGATCTTGGCTGCGATGCGTACCAACGTACCAGCGATCTTTTGTTCAGGGGGACCGATGAAAGCAGGAATCGATCCACGAGGCCATCAAACCACCTTGTCTTCTATGTTTGAAGCTGTGGGTGCATACAAAGATGGTCAAATGTCAAAGGCTGATTTTGAGTTTATGGAACAAAATGCCTGCCCTACTTGTGGGTCTTGTGCAGGGATGTTCACTGCCAACTCTATGAACTGTCTGTTGGAAGTTCTCGGATTGGCTTTACCAGGTAATGGGACGGTCTTAGCTGTTTCCCAAGAACGGCGAGAACTTGTGCGTCAAGCAGCGTTTCATCTGATGGATTTGGTCAAAGCACAAATCAAGCCTCGTGACATCGTCACGAAAGAGGCCATTGATGACGCCTTTGCGTTAGATATGGCAATGGGCGGGTCCACCAATACCGTCTTGCATACATTGGCCATCGCAAGTGAAGCAGAGATCGATTACGACTTGCAGCGTGTCAATGATATTGCGGAACGGGTCCCTTATTTATCAAAAATCGCACCGTCCTCCGCATACTCAATGCATGATGTCCATGAAGCTGGCGGTGTATCTGCTATCATTCGGCAACTGATCGATATCGAGGGGGCCATCCATCCTGACCGAATGACAGTCACTGGAAAAACACTGCGAGAGAACGTTGCAGATGCGATCATCCACAATGAAGAAGTGATCCACCCAAAAGAAAATCCGTATAGTCCGGTAGGTGGTCTATCGATCCTTTATGGCAATATCGCGCCACAAGGGAGTGTGATCAAAGTTGGCGGAGTCGATCCAAGTGTGCAAGTCTTTAAAGGTAAAGCCATTTGTTTTGACGCTCATGATGACGCCGTTGCTGCCATTGATAATCATACTGTTCAAAAAGGGCATGTAGTGGTGATTCGCTATGAAGGACCGAAAGGTGGACCAGGCATGCCTGAAATGTTGGCGCCTACCTCAAGTATCGTCGGTAGAGGATTAGGCAAAGATGTTGCCTTGATCACAGATGGCCGCTTCTCTGGTGCAACACGGGGGATTGCGGTCGGGCATATCTCGCCGGAAGCAGCTGCTGGCGGACCGTTAGCCCTCGTAGAAGACGGTGACACGATCGTGATCGATCTGCAGCAACGTTCTATTCACTTAGACGTATCAGAAGCAATTTTGCAACAACGTGCTTTAGTTAGACCAAAGTTTCGTGCCAAAGTCAAAAATGGATGGCTGGGACGATACACAGCACTTGTCACATCAGCAAATACCGGCGGCGTGATGCGCGTGCCAGAGGAGGAATAGCAATGGAAAATATCGAATATCAACCCAATCTTTTGAGGACAGGTGCCAAAGTCTTAGTCGATAGTCTGCAAGACCAAGGTGTGGAAATGATCTTCGGTTACCCTGGCGGTGCTGTATTGCCTTTATATGATCAACTTTACGATGCGGCTATTCCGAATATATTGACGCGACATGAACAAGGCGCGATCCATGCAGCTGAAGGATATGCCAAAGCCACTGGCAAAGTGGGGGTTGTGCTAGTGACAAGCGGTCCTGGTGCAACCAATGTTGTGACTGGCATCGCTGATGCCATGAGTGATTCAGTGCCTTTAGTCGTGATCACAGGACAAGTCGCCACTGCAGGTATCGGTAAGGATGCATTTCAAGAGGCTGATATTTTGGGGATCACATTGCCCATCACAAAACACAATTACCAAGTACGCTGCGTGGATGACTTGCCCAAAGTGATCGCGGAAGCTTTTCATATTGCAGATACTGGCCGTAAGGGGCCAGTAGTGATTGATCTGCCTAAAGACATCACGCTGCAAGAAACAGCCGCCCGTTTTTCATTGCCGGTGCAGCGAAAGAGTTATCAACCGACCATTGATCCTTCGATCCTGCAAATAGAGAAACTGATGCAAGTCCTCAGTAAGGCCAAACGCCCTGTTGTCTTAGCTGGTGCCGGTGTGATCGCGGCAGAAGCGGCAGCAGAGTTGCACAGTTTTGTCGGCAAATACCAAATACCGACGGTCACAACGCTGTTAGGATTAGGTTTATTGCCAGTGGCGCATCCTTTGTTTTTAGGGATGGGGGGCATGCATGGCACCTATGCAGCAAATATGGCTTTATCAGAAGCTGATTTGATCATCAATATCGGTTCACGTTTTGACGATCGTTTGGCAACGGCGGGCAGTCGTTTCGGTAAGCAAGCCATTGTGGCGCATATCGATATCGATCCTGTTGAAATCGGTAAAATCGTTGCAACAAAGATTCCTATCGTAGGGGATGCCAAAGCCGCGCTGCAGCAAATGCTGCGCTACAAACCAAGTCCGAATCAATGGCATGACTGGGTCGACTGCTGCCAAACCCGAAAAGCGGAAAAGCCTTATCGCTATGACCGCACACAACAAGAAGAAATCAAACCGCAACGGGTCATTGAAGAAGTGGGCCGTATCACAAAAGGAGAAGCTTACGTTGTGACGGATGTGGGCCAGCATCAAATGTGGGTCGCACAATACTATCCATTCCAATTTCCCAAACAATTGATTACTAGTGGAGGACTGGGAACGATGGGTTACGGCATTCCTGCTGGTATTGGTGCTCAATTTGCTTATCCAGATAAAACAATCGTGGTGTTCGTAGGAGATGGCGGTTTTCAAATGACCAATCAAGAATTTGCGATCCTCAATGAATACGGTTTGAACGTGAAATTCGTGCTGCTGAATAATCAATCCCTAGGTATGGTCCGTCAGTGGCAAGAAACGTTCCATGGTGAACGGCGATCTGCTTCGGTGTTCAGCCAACAACCAGACTTTATCAAATTAGCTGAGGCTTATGGCGTCCAAGGCATACGGATCACGGACAACGACAAGCTTACATCGGATCTAGAAGCAGCATTTGCCGAAAAAGGACCACAACTGATTGAAGTGATGGTCTCAACTTCTGAGCATGTCTTGCCAATGATCCCGCCAGGCAAAGAGAATCATGAAATGATGGGGGTTTGAGTATGAGACGTACATTGGTCGCAATCGTTCACAATGAAGCTGGCGTATTGAGTCGTATTACTAGCGTATTGAATCGGCGACAAGTCAATATTGAAAGTATCTCAGTTGGTGTCACAGAACAGCCAGACTTTTCCCGCATGACAATCATTGTCCATGTGGATCAGTTGGCAGAAACCGAACAAGTCATCAAACAATTGAACAAACAAGTCGATGTGATGAAAGTATCGGATATCACAGAAGAGCCCCACATCGAACGGGAATTGGTACTGATCAAAGTCAATGCGCCAACGACTACCCGTTCTGAGATCCAAGCCGTGATCGATCCCTTTCGTGCCCATATCGTAGATGTAGCATTGAAAACGATCGTGGTCCAAGTAGCAGGCGATACGAAGAAGGTCGAAGCCTGCATCGATGTGTTACGGCCTTACGGCATCAAACAGCTGGCACGGACAGGTGTGACTGGCTTTACAAGAGGTTAAACGCAATCTTATTGCTTTAATAAAGAAAGAATTCGGAGGGAAACAGCTATGGTAAAAGTATATTATAACGAGGAAGTCACAGACAATCTAGGAGAAAAAAAAATCGCTATTATCGGGTACGGATCACAAGGTCATGCCCATGCACAGAACTTGCGAGATACCGGACATGAAGTCTTTATCGGGATTCGAGAAGGAAAATCAGCCGATGCGGCGAAAAATGATGGCTTTGCTGTGTACCCTGTTTCGGAAGCTGTGCAACAAGCAGATGTGGTGATGATCCTTGCACCAGACGAAATCCAAGGTGACTTGTACAAAAACGAAATCGAACCGAATCTTTCTGCAGGCAATGCCTTAGCTTTTGCTCATGGCTTCAATATTCATTTCGATGTGATCACACCACCAAAAGATGTAGATGTTTTCCTCGTTGCACCTAAAGGACCGGGACATTTGGTGCGCCGGACATTTACTGAAGGCTTTGCTGTACCGGCATTATTTGCTGTCTATCAAGATGCCACTGGTCAAGCGCAAGATACGGCATTGTCCTATGCAAAGGGTATCGGTGCTACCCGCGTGGGTGTCTTAGAAACCACCTTTAAAGAAGAAACAGAAACCGATCTATTTGGGGAACAAGCGGTGTTATGCGGTGGATTGACGAGTATGATCGAAGCTGGTTTTGAAACACTCGTTGAAGCAGGTTATCAACCAGAATTGGCTTATTTTGAAGTTTGCCACGAAATGAAATTGATCGTCGACTTGATATACGAAGGCGGCTTCAAAAAAATGCGTCATTCCATTTCTAACACAGCAGAATATGGCGATTATGTTTCCGGTGCCCGCGTGATCACCGATCAGGCCAAAGCCAACATGAAAGCTGTACTAACAGATATTCAGAATGGACAATTCGCGAAAGGCTTTATCGCCGACAATCAAAATGGTTTCCCTGAATTCCATAAAATGCGGGAAGAAAATGGCAACCATCAAATTGAGAGAGTAGGCAGTGAATTAAGAAAAATGATGCCTTTCGTGTCAAAAGACTAGAGGTGGAGTAATTTGTTTGTGACTGTCAGTGAGATTGAAAAAGCCTATCAAGAATTGGCACCTGTCGTGAGTCATACCCCCCTGCAATATGATCGTTTCTTGTCTGAAAAATACCAAGCAACGATTCTGCTGAAACGAGAAGACTTGCAAATAGTCCGCTCTTTCAAACTCAGAGGAGCCTATTATGCGATTGCTGCAAATCAGGAAAAGGTCGCCCGTGGCGTTGTTTGTGCCAGTGCGGGCAACCATGCGCAAGGGGTTGCCTATACTTGTCAAGAACGGCAATTGTCAGCAGTGATCTTTATGCCGACGACGACCCCGCAACAAAAAATCAACCAGGTGAAATTTTTCGGGGGGGATTTCGTTAAAATCGAATTGGTTGGCGATACTTTTGACGCTGCGGCTGAAGCAGCCCAGCGGTATGCTGCGGACAATCAGATGGCTTTCATCGCGCCATTCGATGACCCAGCCATCATTGCAGGACAAGGAACCGCAGCAGTTGAAATATTGGCAGATGCAGACAAAGAAAATCATGATATCGACATCGTGGTGGCAGCTATCGGCGGCGGTGGCTTGATCAGCGGTACCGCGGCTTACCTAAAAGGAAAACGACCCAATATTCAAATCATTGGTGCGGAACCAATCGGTGCCGCCTCAATGCAAGCAGCCTTTGATCAGGGGGAACCAGTTGCGCTGTCGCAGATCGAAAAATTCGTTGATGGTGCGGCTGTCAAGAAAGTCGGTCAGCTTACGTATCAACATACCAAAGAATATGTGGATCACCTACTAGCCGTCGAAGAAGGGGCGATTTGCCAAACGATTCTCGAACTTTATACGAAACAAGCAATCGTTGCTGAACCTGCGGGGGCTTTAAGTGTAGCGGCTCTTGAGTTGATCAAAGAGCAAATTAAAGGAAAAACCGTTGTCTGTATGATCAGCGGGGGCAACAATGACAGCTCTAGAATGGCGGAAATCGAAGAGAAGTCTTTGATTTACCAAGGGTTGAAGCATTACTTTATTATCAATTTTCCGCAGCGCCCAGGCGCGCTCAAAGAATTTGTCAGTCATGTATTAGGTCCAGATGATGATATCACACGCTTCGAGTACACCAAAAAAATCAATCGTGGGACAGGACCGGTCATGCTGGGCATCTTGTTAAAACGGACATCTGATCTAGATGCCTTGTTGGCACGGATTGCCGCGTTTGATGCGCAATATATCAATCTGCAGAACAACCAATCATTATACTCGTTGCTTGTCTAAACATGTTATCAGAAGTGTCTTGTGCTGCTTGTCAGTCATGAGGCACTTTTTTTGTCTAGGCAGTATGATTTCGCATAGGTTTGCGATTTAGTAGGTGATTAAGCGCCTTCTTGGTATAATAGATGCATACGAAAGGAGGCCAATCTATGGAGTTTCTATTTTCTAGGGCGCAACAGGAAACAGTGATTTTATACGGTGAAACGTTGGCCTCTGTTTTACGAGAACAGAAAGTAGTTGCTGAGCAAGTGATCATCTTTACGAATCAGCGTTACTATGATCGCTTTTATGAAAAGCTGACGCGCTTATTCTTGCCTAAAGCCGTTAGCTGGTATATTTGTACCAATCAAGTGTATTGCAATAATTTTACTGAATTTACGCATGGAATGGATTTTTTAGGGCATTATCCTAAACAAAGCCGCGTGCTGATCGTAGGCTTTGGCAATGAAGGCATCATGGCATTGAGCAGTTTTATTCATGCAACAGCTGTATTGAACACAGCGCTATGGTTGATTCCTGTCTCGCTGCGGGGGTTGGCTAAGAGTGTCAAAGAGCGGGCAATCGTGGTCAGAAAACCGGATATTCCTATGTTGGAAAATCCGAATGCGCCGGGTTATGTGATCTATGATCAAACGATTGCCGACAAGCAGCAGGAGGGGAAAATCGTTGATTTCTTACTCTTGATCCGCTGTGGCATCGTCAGCGATCCGCAGTTCATAAAAGCGTTATATCGAAGTTATCCTGATCAATCGAGCATGATGAAACAATCCTTCGCAGCATATACAGATAAAGTCATTGAACTTTATCAGCAGCAAGGCGCGTATTTGGAAGAATTTGGGCAACTGTTTACGGAGGCCTTGTATCAAACCGAAAATGGCCACTTGTTATCTGATACGATGAAAATATTTTATGGTTTTTTGTTTCATTTTATTTGGACAGTCAATCAGCAGCAGTTGACTGTTGATCTCGTGCAGTTTGGGCAGTGGCTTTATCGTTTGGGTTATCCTGTTGCCTTGCCGGAAAGTTTTTCAATCAGCGATTACTTGACCCACGTGTTGGATTTGCAAAAGAAAGAAAAAAAACTGTTATTCTTGTCAAAAGTTGGTACAATAGGGGGCAGAGTTGCTGTCAATGAAGAAGACTTAGTTCAAACACTTACGTCTTATGAGCAATTAATCAAGCAGATTAGAGGGAATTAAATGGATACATATAGCGAAAAAATGTTAAAAGCTTTGGCTGCTGAAGACTTAGCAGAAGCACAGTTGAACTTTACGGAAGCCTTGCAAAACGATGAGGATGAAACATTAGATGCCCTTGGGGGAGAGTTACTTGAAATCGGCTTTTTAGAAGAGGCAAAAACACTCTATCAAACATTGCAGCAAAGATACCCTGACAACGAGGCACTGTTGTTACCGCTAGCAGAAATTGCGATGGAAAACGATGATATCGAAACAGCCTTCACCTATCTGGATCAAATTCCGGCAACCAGCGATGCGTATGTACAAGCGTTGCTGTTGAGTGCGGATCTTTACCAAATGATTGGCATTCCGGAAGTCAGTGAAGCAAAATTGAAAGAAGCGCAAGCGTTGCTGCCTGAAGAAGCGCTGATTCGCTTTGCGTTGGCAGAGTTGGCGATGACCACCGACCGTTACCAAGAGGCTGTAGATCTTTACCAAGGGCTCTTAACGGATGATGTGTCAGATGTATCTGGTATTTCTGTGGTGGAACGGATGGGTACATCCTTGAGCATGGCAGGACGATTTGAAGAAGCTGTGGAGTATTTTGAAGCGAGTTTGGCGGACAATCAGACAGATGAACGATTGTTCCAAACCGCATTGGTATACTTGCAATTGAAAGAAAATGAACAGGCGATTCGCTATTTGCAGCAATTGCGGGTGATGAATCCTCAATATCGTGCAGTCTATCTCTACTTAGCGGAAGCCTTACAAGAAGAAGAACAATTAGAAGAAGCACAGCGGGTCATTGAAGAGGGCATCAATGAAGATCCGTTTCAAGTCGATTTTTATCATTTTGCTTCTGAGAATGCGTATCGCCTGCATGATAGCGATAGTGCAGAGCAGTATTTATTAAAAGCTTTGGAAACAGGTGAAAAGGAAGATGAAACCTTATTGACCCTCAGCAATCTGTATCTAAATGAAGAACGCTGGCAAGAAGCTGTTTTGACCATTGAAAAAATGGAAGACAATGAACAACCCCATGCATTGTGGAATCTGGCGCAAGCTTATCATGCAATGGAAGACTTTGATTTGGCTGCCAAATATTACGAGGAAGCCAATGAGTCCCTGCATCATGAACCAGCCTTTATGAAAGAATATGGTCTTTTCTTGAGAGAAGAAGGACGATTGCAAGAAGCAAAACAGGTATTGCAGCATTATTTGGCCCACGAACCCAGTGATTTAGAAGTACAATCCATTCTGGAGGACCTTCTGGAAAGATAGGTGAGAGAAATGAACATCAATGTACAGGAAAAGAAAAAATTTCTGAATTGGCTTGTTTCGACTGTGTCTTTTAGCCGGCGCGAAGTGTCATGGGTATTGAACTATTTAGCAAATCACGAGGCGATCTTGAACAATGTTCATTTTGTTGAAGGGGCTGCGTTGACCGACCGCGGTTTGAGTGTCCGCAGCACTGAAATCGGTGGGGAACCTTTTGTATTGACGATTGCTGAGCAGACGTTTTTTGATATCGATCAGATATTTCATGAGATACGGATGAATTGGAAAAAACCTCTATATTTGGAATGTCTGTTTCCCGATGCGTGGAGCCATGCTTTTTATCTAGCGGTTTTAGAAGATAACCCCAATGATCGCTGGAATGATCACTTAGATCAGGAAATGGCCGAAAATGTACAGCGTTTCCTTTCGGAAGAAGAAACACAAACCAAGATCGATACCTTATATCGGCAAATCGATATGGCGCTAGAAGATGGCGATCGAGATGCTTTTTTGGCTTTATCAGACGAAGTCAATCGCTACTTGCTGCAACAAAAAGAAGGAAGTCATTAAAAGCAAAAAGGATTGAAGAATCAGCAATGATTCTTCAATCCTTTTATTTTGTTTTAGGTGTATTTGTTTTGCGTTGCAAAAAGCGTGATTTAGGTCGTAAATAAGTAAACCCTTCACCTTCCACCTCGTGGACATTGATGACTGAAACAAATGCTTGGGCATCAAAGTCATGGACGATTCGTTTGACCTCTGAGATTTCTCTACCGCTGACGACCATATAAATGATTTGTTTATCTACGCGAGAGTAGCCGCCTTCTCCGTGCAAGAAGGTCACCCCCCGTTCCAGTTCATCCATGAGTACGGGTGTCATCTCTTCTGTATGATTGCTGATGACCAAGATCCCTTTGGCTGAATAACCGCCGTCAAGGATCGAATCAATCACGCGAGAAAAGACATAGGAGAAAATCAACGTATACATCATCCGTTTCAAATCGATATAAGATAAGGAAAGCAGTAAGACAAAGACATCAAAAATCAGTAAGGAGCGGCCAATCGTGATCCCGAAGTTTTTTTCTAAAATCCGTGCTAAAACATCGACACCGCCCGTGGTACCACCAACTTTATAGACAATACCGCTACCAATACCGGCGACTAAGCCGGCAAGCAAGGCAACGATCAGCAAGTCATGCTGCAAATCGATAGCAAAAGGGATCGTTTGCCAAAAAGCCAACCAAAAAGATAGACCAAAGGTGCCTAATATGGTGTAGATCAACGAGCGTCGACCTAAAATCTTGCCGCCAATCAAAATGATGGGAATATTCAAAATCAATGTACTAATGGCTGGATTGATTCCCCATAATGCCCGCATGATCAAGGTGATCCCCGTCACGCCGCCTTCAGCTAAGTCATTTGGGATATTTAAATAAACAAGACCAAAGGCATAAATACTCGTGCCAAATAAAATCAAGACAATATCACGAACTGTTCGCCATGAAAATAAAGTACGCAAATTGTTATCCTCCGTTTTTTATAAATTCACAAGTATCAATGTAGCACGAAATGGAGGATTGTACAATAACAGACCCAAAGACGGGTGTCTAGTCAGGGGCAGAATCTTTTGGTAAGATAACAGAGAAAGGGTGAAGACAATGACAGACAAACAATCCTTGTCGTCGATGCAAGCAGAAGTCGACGCATATATCCAACAATTCAAAGCTGGTTACTTTAGCCCCCTCGCGCAAATGGCACGGCTCACAGAAGAAGTAGGTGAGCTTGCGCGAGAAGTGAATCATTATTATGGAGAGAAAAGCAAGAAACAGGATGAAGCTGAAAAAACGGTTGCCGAAGAATTGGGCGATGTACTCTTTGTGACCATGATCATGGCGAATTCTTTAAATATTGATTTAACAGAAGTATTCCATGCGAATATGCAAAAGTTCAATCAACGGGACAGCTATCGCTTTGAAAGAAAAGATGGGCAAGCATATGAAGCTGAATAATCTACCTGAGGCCTTTGTTCAGGCAGCCCCGTTATTACGAAAAATCGAAGAAGCAGGTTTTGAAGCCTATTTTGTCGGCGGCAGCGTGCGGGACACGATTTTGAACCAGCCGATCCATGATGTGGATATTGCTACCAGCGCTTTTCCAGCAGAAGTCAAAGCGTTATTTCCTCGCACGATCGATATTGGGATCGAGCATGGCACCGTTCTTGTTCTATGGGAGCAAGAACAATATGAAATCACGACGTTTCGTACAGAAGCAGCATATCAAGATTTTCGTCGACCAGACAAAGTCGACTTTGTCCGTTCCTTGCAAGAAGATCTCAAGCGGCGTGATTTCACGATCAATGCATTGGCGCTGCAAAAAGATGGCCAAATCATTGATTTGTTTGATGGACTGGCGGATTTAGACAATCAAGTGCTGCGTGCAGTGGGCAATCCCCAAGAACGATTTCATGAAGACGCATTGCGGATGATGCGAGGGGTGCGCTTTGTCAGTCAATTAGGATTTGAACTAGAGGCACGGACATTTCTTGCGATCCAAGAAAATCATGCCTTGCTGGCGAAGATATCGGTAGAACGAGTGATGATCGAATTTGTGAAGTTGTTATTGGGTACCCATCGAAATCAAGCATTAAAAGCTTTTGTGGCGACAGAATGTTATCAATATTGTCCTGGTTTGCGTCCCTATGGCGAGGCACTGCTGCGTATGGCCGATCTGCCTGCCTTACCGTTGATCAAAGAAGAGGCGGCGTGGGTATTACTGCTTGATCAATTGCATTTAAATGCCCATGAAGTACGGCCTTTCTTAAAAGCGTGGAAATGTTCTAATGCTTGTATTCGACAAGTCCAAGCTGGCTACCAATTCTTGTTGATGCGAAAAGCGGGTGATTGGACAGACAGTACATTGTATCAAGCAGGGATGACTACGATCGAACTTGTGGAAAGCCTATTGCCTTTTATCGGACAAGACGGCTGTCTCAATGATGTTGAAGCACGCTATCAGGCATTGCCGATTCACCAGCTACAAGATTTAGCCGTCAATGGCCGCGATTTATTACGGGCATTTGACCGGCCATCGGGTCCGTGGCTGAAAGACGTGCTGCAGCAGTTGGAAGCGTCGGTTGTGAAACGAGACATTGCCAATCAACAAGAGGCATTATTGTTGTTTGCCCAAGCTTATCTGGAGCACGCTGAAAAAAGTCAGTCAAAAGCAAAGTAAATTTGTGTACCAATGCAGACAATGTGTTAGAATTAAAATGTAATACTAATGAAAAGGAGCGTTTTGTCATGGCTAGAGATATGAAAGCTTTAAAATTCTATTTCCGTAATGGAGAAACATGGACGATCGAACGTCGTTATATCGGTGACTTGTGGATCAAACAAATCACAACAAGTTTTGGTCGTATCCACGGTAGTGAGTTCGTTGAGATTCATCCTTGTGCTGGGTTCAAGATCGAGATTTTCCAAGAAGGCGATCATGTAGCCACACATGATATCAATCTGGGCGGCCTGGAATTGGGCATGTTTGCTCGGGCATTGAAATATGAAGACATCGAAAGAATGGAAATCCTTTATCGCAACGGCACACCTGATTTGGTGTACTTCCCTTATAAAGACAAAGACACTGAAGGATTGGACAATGTTTACCAATCAACCAAAATCAGTGAAAAAACAAAGAGCTTGTATATCGTCATCGATCCGAATCAAACGGTGGAAGACGTATATGGCGAACATTTATCAGAAACAGAAGTAAAATAAGCACCAAAAAACGCAGAACATTGAGTTCTGCGTTTTTTTATAATGATTGTTGAAAAATATCCGTGTATTTTTTTAATAAAAGATAGTCTTCGGCTAAATGGTCTTTAATAATGATTGAATCACCAAAAAGACTTTTGCGGGCTTGCTGAATGACCCGATGTTGGATATCTTCTGACAATAAATAGTCGATTTCTGATTGTTTCAATTCTTGAGCAGCAGCGCTGCCTCGGTTCTTTTCTAGAAACTGCAGTAAATCATATTCAAGATGTCCTGCATTATTGATCACGCGCTTGTATTCGATTTTGTCTATTTTCATCTCTGCTCACACCCCTTACATATCTAAGATACCCTAGAAAGAATCGTGAAAGAATCAAATTGCTCATTTTTTCCAAAATCTTAAAAAATAAGTAAAATACTTTGGCTTGGTTTGGTTTTTCGATAAATAATCGACAAATAAAACGGAAGGGAGGACTTGGATCCTTCCACAATCACATGATCTGTTTCTCCGGTCCGACATTCGAGATGCCGTCCATCCCGCCAGCATGGCCCCCAACCAATTTGCTGCGGGCGATCGCTCGGGCGCCTTCTAAATGACTATTGGCATGTACAATGGCGGTAAAGCCGTATTTTTCACGAATCTTATCTATGATCAAATCTAAGTTGCGTTGCTGCAGCTGTTCTTCGGCATTGTCAAATAAATCTAATTGGATATTTTCGGTATACAACAGTTTAGAATAGGTGATGCCCACATGTCGAGTGACTTGCCCGGTATAATATTTGCGAAATAAAAATAAACAATGTGCTATCAGTTTGCGAGAATTGTCTGTCGGCGGGATTTTCATTTGCCGTGAAAACCCGTTGGCCGTTTCTCCAAAAGCGACACCAATCGACACATGGATACAGGCAGTTTGACAATGATGACGGCGAATGCGGGCCGCAACTTGTTCGGCCATTTCTTTGATCACGATCTCGATTTCTTCTTGCAAGTAATAATTGCGGTTCAAGACTTGGCTGTTGCCATAACTTTTTTCCAGGACTTGTGGCGCCGGTTCAGAAAGAATCGTGCGATCGATGCCATTGGCGTGATGATAGAGTTGTTCGCCAATGATTCCCATGCGACTGCGCAAAAAATCAGGACTTGCTTGCGCCAATTGTTCGATTGATTCGATCCCCATCAAATGCAGGCGCTTTTCAGTCCGGTGGCCAATACCCCAAAATTCAGTCATAGGAGCAATCTGCCATACTTTATTGGCAACATCTTGATACGTCCATTCTGAAATCAGGTGTTGATTGTGTTTGGACTCATTGTCTAATGCCAACTTAGCCAGCAAGGGATTATCACCGATACCGATAGTCACGTATAGTTTCGTCGTTTGATAAATATCCTGTTGGATCATTCGTGCAAATTCCCACCTTTTTTTTGTCCGCGAAAAGGTGGGATCGGGAAAGAAAAGATCCATACTACGGGTGATATCCATCACCGATTCATCGATGGAGTACAGCATGAGATCTTCTTCTGCCACATATTTGCGAAACACATTGTTGACCTTGGTATTTTCTTTGATATAAAAGCTCATTCTTGGTGGTACTTTGATCAAATCTGGATGTACAGGCATGTTGTCGTTGCGGCTGACATTGGTGATGCCTAAGACTTTTTTTGCCATGGGGGAGGCCGCTAAAACTAGTCCATTGCCTGTATTATCTGAATGAGACATGACGACAAGCATAGTCTTTAGCGGATCTAATCCCAAAGAAACACATTCAACAGAGGCATAGAAGCTTTTGACGTCAATAAATAAAATGTCTTTTTTTGGTTCTTCTTCATAATTAAAACCACCCATTTTTATCACCTCTGATTCCAATTATAAGAACAAATGTTCGTATTGTAAAGCGAACAAAAAAAGTTCGTCCAAACTTTGGTTATCAGCTTGGACGAACTTCTTAATTGAATTATTTTGTTTCGCGGTGTAAACATCCGACCTAATCAGAGCTGGCTTAAGTTCGTTAGAATGCGAGATGACAACTTTTCTCCAACGACTATAAACCAGAAAATATTGGATTATGAGATTCGTTGTGGGTCAAAATTAGGTCAAAAAACGAATTAGAAGCCAACATAGCTTGCAAATTTATCTGCTGTTTTCTTTTCGGTTGTTTCTGTGACATGTGTGTAGATGTCCATCGTGATGTCTATCGAAGAGTGGCCAAGTCTAGTCTGTACATCTTTAAAATTTGCTTCGGCCTCGAATAGTAGTGATGCGTGAGTGTGGCGAAAACCGTGATTGCCAATATTGTGTAAACCACATTTATCTGCGATTCTCTTTGAACGCTGATAAATGTCAGTTCTGTAAATCATTTTACCAGTGATATCTGTGAAAACTAGTTCTTTATTTTTAATCCCATTTTTTAACAGTAGTTCTTTCTGTTTTAACTGCCATCTTTTTAGTACTGTTATTGTTTTATCGTCTAAACTAATCTTCCTATCAGAGTTTGCAGTTTTGATTGTCGCTCAAGCTGAATTGCAGAAATACCCATATGATCGTTTTATGGATCAAGAGCGTTTTGTGATCAATATTCAATCCTTGTTTGATCGTACCGATGATGCAGAAGCGGTCTTACGCTTCGCTAGTGCAATTCGAATCGATGATAGTGCCGATGTCACAGATAACGGAGTAACTCAGACAGCAACAGTGAAAACGGGCGCCAAAACCGTCGCAGAAGGAAGGGTGCCAAGTCCAGCAGCCCTACGTCCATATCGTACTTTCTTATAGGTCGAGCAGCCAGAAGGTCAGTTCATCTTCCGAATCAACGACAGAGGTGAATGTGCTCTCTTTGAAGCAGATGGAGGCCTATGGAAATATCATGCAAAAGAGTCTATAGAAAATTATCTTTCAGATGCACTTTCGGAATTAATCAACAAGAATAAAATCACAATTATCCAATAAGACAATAATAGAATCAACGTTCACGGTGCACCTCAAGCATCGTACGTTGATTTTGTTTCAAATTCGAGTAACAAAAGTCGAGAAAATGTTAAAGCCACTTAGAATTGATTATAAGGCTGAAAAAGGCACAAGAAATAGCTGAGATTCTGGACATTGACGACTACGCCATTTTGTTTGAACAGGTGGATTGAGTTGGTAATCGGACGAGATAGCGGAAAGGGTGATTAATTGAAAATTGGCGATCAATTTAATTATAAGTCTATGGGGAGTCAGTTGCGTTTTGATTCTCAAAAGGATAAGTACGTTCGAAGATGGCTTTCTCTTTATGAATACGAGGATGTTTTCGGAGAAAAACTTCCCGACGAATGCTACCAAAATGATTTGCGATCGAAGGAAAAAACATGTAAATGGTGTGGTCAAACGTTAGAAGGAAGAAGGTATTCATTTTGCAGTGGTACATGCTCAAAAAGATATGGCAAAGTATGTGTTTGGGAGCGAGGAATGGCTGCTTTACCCTACAAGATAGCTGTTAGAGATAAATACTATTGCCGAGTTACCGGTGAAGATTTAGCTTATTACAATGGGCATGGAATTCGTATTCCAACGAGTAATAGGAATATTGAGATCCACCATTTGATTTTGATTTCTCAAGGCGGTTCAGATCACGAAAGCAATCTAATTACAATCTCAAAAGAAGTACACAAACTATATCATTCTGGCGATCTGATAGTGATAGAGTTGATTAATAAAATTATAGAAGAACAATACAACGAAAAAATGTTTGTGGCAGTCAAGTAGTGACAGAGATAGCGGAATAGGAGAAAACAAAATGAGCGATAAATTTAGAGTAATGGATTCTTACGGTGAAATAGATCTTGTATCTGAAAAAAATGTAATTGAAACTATTCACAACGCATGGAATTACGAAGCCGATGTATATGAAATTGAAGCTGATGGGAAATTAGGTGCCTGTATCTTCCATGGATGGGAAGACAATGAAACTTTATCAGAATGGCTAAAGCCCTACGATTTACGAGTAATAGATAGAGGGCGTGAAAGATATCTACAGAGCGTTTCAACTGAAGAAATACACGTTGCAAGTTGGCAAGGAGCAGTCAACTAGTGACAGAGATAGCAAACTAGGAGGGGAAATATGGGCGAATATGTACGTGGATACAAAGAAGCTATAAAAGATGTTAGTGATCTGATTGATAAAAGAGAGTCATCAATGAAGAGTCAATCAGAACTCAACAAGAAGCAGCAAGAGCTACTAGATGATTTAAAACATGTTTACAGTTGGCAACATAGCCATGCTTGGGATTTATTCTACTATTTGGTTGATAAAGACACCCAGATGTTTGAAGAAGAAACAATATATAATTTTTATTGCTTATCTGAGGAAGAATCTTTTAAAGTCCTAATTATTTTCAGTCAATGGGTCTTATCACCAAAAGAATGATTTCGCTATCCACCAAAATTGTGGAAATAAAAAAACTACCCTAAAAGAGTAGCAACAGAATCATAAATTATTTTTTTTGGAATCTGAAATTCCGTGTTTAACTGCCAATCTGATGATTCCATAAAGCATAAA
>NZ_BAAHWY010000008.1:0-3264 GCF_054784955.1 Enterococcus salsurae
GCGTGGCGACGTCCTACTCTCACAAAGGGAAACCCTTCACTACAATCGGCGCTAAGAAGCTTAACTTCTGTGTTCGGCATGGTTACAGGTGTATCCTTCTTGCTATCGCCACCACACTATTCAATTGAGTAAGTGTTGCTCACTCAAAACTGGATTGAAGAATCAAAACTCTTCCGAGTTTTACTTTAATTTTGGTTAAGTCCTCGATCGATTAGTATCAGTCCGCTCCAACTATCACTAGCCTTCCACTTCTGACCTATCTACCTGATCATCTCTCAGGGATCTTACTTTCTTAAAGAAATGGGAAATCTCATCTTGAGGTGGGCTTCACACTTAGATGCTTTCAGCGTTTATCCCTTCCCTACATAGCTACCCAGCGATGCCTCTGGCGAGACAACTGGTACACCAGCGGTAAGTCCATCCCGGTCCTCTCGTACTAAGGACAGCTCCTCTCAAATTTCCAACGCCCGCGACGGATAGGGACCGAACTGTCTCACGACGTTCTGAACCCAGCTCGCGTGCCGCTTTAATGGGCGAACAGCCCAACCCTTGGGACCGACTACAGCCCCAGGATGCGACGAGCCGACATCGAGGTGCCAAACCTCCCCGTCGATGTGGACTCTTGGGGGAGATAAGCCTGTTATCCCCAGGGTAGCTTTTATCCGTTGAGCGATGGCCCTTCCATGCGGAACCACCGGATCACTAAGCCCGACTTTCGTCCCTGCTCGAGTTGTAGCTCTCGCAGTCAAGCTCCCTTCTGCCTTTACACTCTTCGAATGATTTCCAACCATTCTGAGGGAACCTTTGGGCGCCTCCGTTACTCTTTAGGAGGCGACCGCCCCAGTCAAACTGCCCATCTGACACTGTCTCCCAGCCCGATAAGGGCTGCGGGTTAGAGTGGCCATAACGCAAGGGTAGTATCCCACCATTGCCTCCATCGAAACTGGCGTCCCGATCTCTACGGCTCCTACCTATCCTGTACATGCGGTACAGACACTCAATATCAAACTACAGTAAAGCTCCATGGGGTCTTTCCGTCCTGTCGCGGGTAACCTGCATCTTCACAGGTACTAAAATTTCACCGAGTCTCTCGTTGAGACAGTGCCCAAATCGTTACGCCTTTCGTGCGGGTCGGAACTTACCCGACAAGGAATTTCGCTACCTTAGGACCGTTATAGTTACGGCCGCCGTTTACTGGGGCTTCAATTCGTACCTTCGCTTACGCTAAGCACTCCTCTTAACCTTCCAGCACCGGGCAGGCGTCAGCCCCTATACTTCATCTTTCGATTTTGCAGAGACCTGTGTTTTTGATAAACAGTCGCTTGGGCCTATTCACTGCGGCTGCTCGTTAGAGCAGCACCCCTTCTCCCGAAGTTACGGGGTCATTTTGCCGAGTTCCTTAACGAGAGTTCTCTCGCTCACCTTAGGATTCTCTCCTCGACTACCTGTGTCGGTTTGCGGTACGGGCCATTGTTTTCTCACTAGAAGCTTTTCTTGGCAGTGTGACATCAGAGACTTCGGTACTATTATTTCCCTCCTCATCACAGCTTGTCCGTGTAGTTAGAAGCATTTGACTCCTATCAAGACTTACTGCTTGAACAGACATATCCATCAGTCTGCATCTCTTAGCCTCCTGCGTCCCTCCATTGCTCAAACAAAAACAACGGGTACAGGAATATCAACCTGTTGTCCATCGCCTACGCCTTTCG
This sequence comes from Enterococcus salsurae, assembly GCF_054784955.1. Lineage (NCBI taxonomy): Bacteria > Bacillati > Bacillota > Bacilli > Lactobacillales > Enterococcaceae > Enterococcus > Enterococcus salsurae. The sequence goes on from NZ_BAAHWY010000008.1 coordinate 1,710, forward strand.
GCCTCGGCTTAGGTCCCGACTAACCCTGGGCGGACGAGCCTTCCCCAGGAAACCTTAGTCATTCGGTGGACAGGATTCTCACCTGTCTTTCGCTACTCATACCGGCATTCTCACTTCTAAGCGCTCCAGCAGTCCTCACGGTCTACCTTCGACGCCCTTAGAACGCTCTCCTACCAATGCACCTTATGGTGCACTCCACAGCTTCGGTAATATGTTTAGCCCCGGTACATTTTCGGCGCAGGGTCACTCGACTAGTGAGCTATTACGCACTCTTTAAATGGTGGCTGCTTCTGAGCCAACATCCTAGTTGTCTGTGCAACCCCACATCCTTTTCCACTTAACATATATTTTGGGACCTTAGCTGGTGGTCTGGGCTGTTTCCCTTTCGACTATGGATCTTATCACTCACAGTCTGACTCCCGGATATGAATGTATGGCATTCGGAGTTTATCTGAATTCGGTAACCCGAGATGGGCCCCTAGTCCAAACAGTGCTCTACCTCCATCATTCTCAATTCCGAGGCTAGCCCTAAAGCTATTTCGGAGAGAACCAGCTATCTCCAAGTTCGTTTGGAATTTCTCCGCTACCCACACCTCATCCCCGCACTTTTCAACGTACGTGGGTTCGGTCCTCCAGTGCGTTTTACCGCACCTTCAACCTGGACATGGGTAGATCACATGGTTTCGGGTCTACGACAACATACTCAATCGCCCTATTCAGACTCGCTTTCGCTGCGGCTCCGTCTCTTCAACTTAACCTCGCATGCTATCGTAACTCGCCGGTTCATTCTACAAAAGGCACGCTATCACCCATTAACGGGCTTTAACTTGTTGTAGGCACACGGTTTCAGGATCTATTTCACTCCCCTTCCGGGGTGCTTTTCACCTTTCCCTCACGGTACTGGTTCACTATCGGTCACTAGGGAGTATTTAGCCTTGGGAGATGGTCCTCCCGGATTCCGACGGAATTCCTCGTGTTCCGCCGTACTCAGGATCCTCCTAGGTGTCATCCAAATTTCGTCTACGGGGTTTTTACCCTCTTTGACATACTTTTCCAAGTATTTCGACTATCTGAATAAACTACCATATCGGAGTCCTACAACCCCAACAAGCAAGCTTGTTGGTTTGGGCTTTTCCCGTTTCGCTCGCCGCTACTCAGGGAATCGAATTTTCTTTCTCTTCCTGCAGGTACTTAGATGTTTCAGTTCTCTGCGTCTACCTCGACTGTGCTATGTATTCACACAGACGTAACATCCTATAAAAGATGCTGGGTTTCCCCATTCGGAAATCTCTGGATCATAGCTTACTTACAGCTCCCCAAAGCATATCGGTGTTAGTCCCGTCCTTCATCGGCTCCTAGTGCCAAGGCATCCACCGTGCGCCCTTATTCACTTAACCTTTGACCTTACGGTCGGTTTTTCAAGTACTTCTTCTAGCGATAGAAGGTTGCTTGACTAAAATAAGCGTTGAACTTATTAAAAAACTCTTTTTTGTTCAACTCGGTGTGTGTTACTTGTTTTGATTTCTTCAATATCCAGTTTTCAATGAACAATACT
>NZ_BAAHWY010000008.1:3489-5159 GCF_054784955.1 Enterococcus salsurae
TTAGATGAGAGTAGACCTCTCAAAACTGAACAAAGGCAAACGATGTGTAGTCTTCCGAAATATTCCTTAGAAAGGAGGTGATCCAGCCGCACCTTCCGATACGGCTACCTTGTTACGACTTCACCCCAATCATCTATCCCACCTTAGGCGGCTGGCTCCAAAAAGGTTACCTCACCGACTTCGGGTGTTACAAACTCTCGTGGTGTGACGGGCGGTGTGTACAAGGCCCGGGAACGTATTCACCGCGGCGTGCTGATCCGCGATTACTAGCGATTCCGGCTTCATGTAGGCGAGTTGCAGCCTACAATCCGAACTGAGAGAAGCTTTAAGAGATTAGCTTAGCCTCGCGACTTCGCAACTCGTTGTACTTCCCATTGTAGCACGTGTGTAGCCCAGGTCATAAGGGGCATGATGATTTGACGTCATCCCCACCTTCCTCCGGTTTGTCACCGGCAGTCTCGCTAGAGTGCCCAACTAAATGATGGCAACTAACAATAAGGGTTGCGCTCGTTGCGGGACTTAACCCAACATCTCACGACACGAGCTGACGACAACCATGCACCACCTGTCACTTTGCCCCCGAAGGGGAAGCTCTATCTCTAGAGTGGTCAAAGGATGTCAAGACCTGGTAAGGTTCTTCGCGTTGCTTCGAATTAAACCACATGCTCCACCGCTTGTGCGGGCCCCCGTCAATTCCTTTGAGTTTCAACCTTGCGGTCGTACTCCCCAGGCGGAGTGCTTAATGCGTTTGCTGCAGCACTGAAGGGCGGAAACCCTCCAACACTTAGCACTCATCGTTTACGGCGTGGACTACCAGGGTATCTAATCCTGTTCGCTCCCCACGCTTTCGAGCCTCAGCGTCAGTTACAGACCAGAGAGCCGCCTTCGCCACTGGTGTTCCTCCATATATCTACGCATTTCACCGCTACACATGGAATTCCACTCTCCTCTTCTGCACTCAAGTCTCCCAGTTTCCAATGACCCTCCCCGGTTGAGCCGGGGGCTTTCACATCAGACTTAAGAAACCGCCTGCGCTCGCTTTACGCCCAATAAATCCGGACAACGCTTGCCACCTACGTATTACCGCGGCTGCTGGCACGTAGTTAGCCGTGGCTTTCTGGTTAGATACCGTCAAGGGATGAACGTTTTACTCTCATCCTTGTTCTTCTCTAACAACAGAGTTTTACGATCCGAAAACCTTCTTCACTCACGCGGCGTTGCTCGGTCAGACTTTCGTCCATTGCCGAAGATTCCCTACTGCTGCCTCCCGTAGGAGTCTGGGCCGTGTCTCAGTCCCAGTGTGGCCGATCACCCTCTCAGGTCGGCTATGCATCGTTGCCTTGGTGAGCCGTTACCTCACCAACTAGCTAATGCACCGCGGGTCCATCCATCAGTGACGCAAAAGCGCCTTTCAACTTTCTTCCATGCGGAAAATAGTGTTATACGGTATTAGCACCTGTTTCCAAGTGTTATCCCCTTCTGATGGGCAGGTTACCCACGTGTTACTCACCCGTTCGCCACTCTTTTTCTTTCGGTGGAGCAAGCTCCGGTGAAAGAAAAAGCGTTCGACTTGCATGTATTAGGCACGCCGCCAGCGTTCGTCCTGAGCCAGGATCAAACTCTCATAATGATTTGTTTGAACGATCCAAAGGATCGTTAAGCTCATAAAA
>NZ_BAAHWY010000009.1:0-1066 GCF_054784955.1 Enterococcus salsurae
CTATCCACCAAAATTGTGGAAATAAAAAAACTACCCTAAAAGAGTAGCAACAGAATCATAAATTATTTTTTTTGGAATCTGAAATTCCGTGTTTAACTGCCAATCTGATGATTCCATAAAGCATAAATCCTATAAAAATATACCAAATAAAAGCTAAAAAAGTTCCCAAAGCAATACCTCCTTTTAGGTATTGTAACATATTTTACATTTTACCAAGTCAGTTATCCGACGAAATAGCAGAAAGCGAGGATGAGTATGACGGTAGGAGAATTAAGAAAACTTCTTAAATCGTATCCAGACGGAATGGATATAGGAGTAATCGATTCTAATGGAACAATAGTTTCCGCAAAGATTGTTGAAGACGGTGATGCAGAGTTAGATATCGCATATACATTTCTTGTTGTGCGTCCTGCAATTGAAGAAGAAAGCGTGGAATGAAAATGGATTGGGAAGATCGGGTTAAGGAATCTGTACGACTAAAAAATCGGGCGGATACTTTAAAAGAATTGAAAAAGTATTCTGATCGTGGCTTCAGATATGTTGTACGTGATTTAGAAGGCGAATGGCTGGTGCTTTTTTCTTTGAAACCAAAAAAATACATGGATTTAGAAATCTGGGGATACGTCAACGAGTGTGACCCTAATGCATTTCCTTGCCAAATAATCAGAAACACAGACATTACAGAAATAAACTGGAAAAACCGGAACGCAGTCTTGATTGGGGATTTTATTAAAAAAGCTTTGGAACAGGAGGAATGAATGTGAGTGAAGTGTTATATAGATTAGAACAATCAATTTTGAATGAGCCAGATAGTTTCTCCATGTATAAAGATGACTTACTTGGCTGGATTGAATTGTTGAAGGAAAAACAACCGCAACTCAACGAGAATCAGCAGATTGTGATTGATCTTGAAATGTCTGACTGTTCTGTTGAAGTTACTGGGTGGAATTATCCTGATGAACTTGACACAGAAAATCTTAGTTACCTTTTTAGCAACGTTCTAGAAAATGCTAGAGCTTTGGAACAGGAGGAAGAGTGACTGATAATTCCGCAATCGTCAGCGATA